>JBEVTI010000023.1:0-81124 GCA_041156125.1 Candidatus Paraktedonobacter carboxidivorans | reverse complement strand
GCCACAGGCGGCGAACAGAGGGCACACGAGTAGTTACCATCCCTCCCTTTTCTGCGGCTTGCAAAGCCGCTCCCCCGAGAAAAGGGAGAAAGGGCTGAGTTTGGAAGCAGCAAAGCTGCTTCCAAACTCAGCCCTTTCTCCTGAAAATCTGGTAAGGGGGCGGCCTGCATAGCAGGCCGAACACCTTTTCGCCTGATTTTCCCAAAATCAGGGATGGCTCACATTAAGCACCAGTGTGGTAATCCTTTTTCGATTTATCTCCTGTTACGGCATTCGGAGTCACGCCAGCAGCGCGAAGCGTATCGCAACCATGTGATCCACCTGTCACAGGAATGCTGCCAGCATACATGGCCTGATGAAGTGTCGTGCCAGTGGGTGCTGTAGCGACTGGCACAACCGCCACGGCTTGATTGTCCGAGATTGCAGTGGTGATATAGTCGCCGGTCATATAGCCGGATTCAGTGATTGCCCACCAGTTCGGGATAGTTGGTCCTGCCAGCGTCTGGCGCTGACTCCAGGTTGTGCCGCCGTTGGTGGATGTTGCCATGCCCACATAGGCCTGACAGGTCGAGGCGGTGCAACTTCCAGCATTGCCCCAATAATAGTAGGTCACGGCCAGGTGCGCGTGGCTGTCTGCCGTTGCGCTATCGACAGCCAGACCCGCGGTGAGATGTTCGACATCGCTGCCGATCGCATCGAGCGGAATACGTTGCAAAGGCGTCCAGGTGAGTCCGTCCCTCGTGGTTGTCATGACAATATCGTCAGTCGTATTGCCACTTTCATTGGCAAGACAATCCGACTCGAAATAGCAGCCCGCCCAGACCACGTAGACCTTTCCAAAGGCATCGACTCTTGCGGAGGGTAGCGATCCGCCCCGATAGAAGGGGTCCGCGGTACCGGAGTACGTAGAAGGTGAAATCTCCTCCAGATCGGTCCAGGTTGCGCCTCCATCAGTTGATCGATAGGAATAGATGCCCTCGGCACCCGTTGCCTTGTCATAGCCATAGATGGGGACAATGACATGGCCATTGAGTTGCACCACAGGCTGCCCGCCGATAGCAAGGAAGGATTGACTGGCTGGACTAACCGCCTGCGACCAGGTGAGACCTCCATTGTTTGAGTAGCTCATCAGGATCTGGTTGTCCGCATTCGCGTTGTCCCATTGCTCGTAACACCGACCATAGTACTTGCTGGTGGGATGATTATCACAGACGATCCAGTCCTTATCGTAGTAATCGTTTGGGCCACTCGCAGCAACCAGTATTGGCTTGCTCCAGATGAGTCCATTGGAGGAACGACTGACTACTATCGCGCTACTGCCTGAAGAGTTCTCGAAAGTCGTCTTCGCGACCAGCACAGAGGCCTGCCAGATATGATGAGCCTGGTCATAGACAACGACCGCGTTACTGGCGCGGGCATAGGAACCGCCAGTATAGACCGTCATGCCTGGCAACGCGCCCCCTTTCCAGGTTCGGCCAGCGTCAAGTGAGGTGGCCCAGAGAATACCTGAAGCTCCACCTGATGTGGCAAAGCGTCCACTCTGGAAGATAGAGACAACGGTGGAGCCCTGAGAGAACGTAGATGGCTCTACCTGCGTTTGATGCTGTGATGTACTATTGGTGAAGGGATCGCTACTGATCTGGTGAGCAATGGAAGATGCTGCTTGAGCATGTGCCTGGTGCAGTGCCGCGAAACTCAGGCTTCCTCCAAAGATAAAGAGAGTGAAGATCAGAGAGGTCACAAGGTACTTGCGATGTGCAAAAAAAGCATTCATAGTTTCTGCGCCTTCTTTTCGAATATTTTGTGAAAATAGAGATCCATTTATTTCATCGATAGAAGATCTCTAATAATAAGATCGCGATTTCTTTTTTTTTTGTTCTTTTCGTGCTGGAATGGTAGTACTATTGGAAAATTTGGGGTTAGTGTGCTGCTTTTATGCGGCTTGTAAAGTCGCCCCATCCCCTTTTCTTACGAAGAAGCGAGTCTGTGTGGTGGGGCATGCGCCCCGTTAACCAGCCTCGCTTCTTTTGAGGAAAAGTTTGTTCACATTTAATCCACGTGATGAGCAGTTGCCTTTTTAACATCTATATTGCAAGTCGAGGGGGATTGTACTATACTGGCAGTGTCTGTGAGAGGTGTTGATAACTTCATATTTTTTCTATACTTGATACAGACCTTTGCGATTGCATAAGGCGAACAGATTGGATAAGAGACATTGATAGATAAAGCGGACAAAATAGAAATTTTCATATCTTATGCTCGCGCAGATGAAAAATATCTAGATCCTCTTACTAAAGCACTGCATGGTCGTTTGGGATCTTTGATAAGAAAGAATACTGTTAGCCTGTGGGATGATCGTCAGATCGTAGCCGGAGTTGTGGCGGCCCGAGAGATCCTGCAACATCTCCAATCTGCTCGGATTGTCCTCCTCCTTATTACGGCGGATTTTATGGCGTCACAGTTCGTTTACAGTTATGAGATGGACGACTTGATGAAGCGCCATCAAGCTGGTGAACTTCGTGTCATTCCCATTCTACTTCGTGAGGTTTACTGGCAGGAGGCTCCCTTCGGCGACCTTGCTCCTTTACCTGCTACAGGGGATTTCGTGAGTAGTGCCGGCAATAAAGACAGCGTATTTTCAAAAATAGCTGAGGGTGTGAGAAAAGTAGTAGATGAATTGCTTGGTTCTTCACAAACAGGTACCAATGTGTTGAAGGAGAATAAATCAGTGACGAACTCGACCTTTGCCCATGGTTATGCGTTACTTATCGGCGTAGGTGGCAATCTTCCAGTCACCGTAAAAGACGCAACTGCTCTCTATGATCTATTGATTAACCCTGCACGCGCTGGTTACCCCACTGCACAGGTAACCTTGCTTACCGAGGCTATGGCGGATCGCAGACGTATTCTGACCGAGTTTGACCATCTGATCGAGCAGGTCAATCGCGACCCGGAGGCCACTGTAATCGTGTATTTTTCTGGTCATGGAGGCAAATTTTCCGCTCCTGGTCATTCCTCAGAGTACTTCCTGGTGCCGCATGGCTATGATCCTAACCAGCGTGCGAGCACCGCTCTCTCCGATCAGGAATTTACCGCAAAAATCGAAGCGCTCGAAGCGCGTAAGCTGGTTGTACTATTGGATTGTTGTCACGCCGGTGGAGTCTCCCTGGTCAAAGAATCTGATGCGCTGTTTGAAAAATCACCTGTGCCTCCCAGCCTGCTCAATGTTTTGCAAGCGGGCAGTGGTCGTGTTGTTGTGGCTTCATCAAACGAAAGTGAAGTTTCTTATACTGGTACGCCCTATAGCGTCTTCACGGCCTGTCTTATGGAGGCCCTCGAAGGAAAAGCGTCCGGTAAGAAAGATGGCTACGCTCGTATCCTTGATGTGTTAGCCTACCTCTTTGACCACGTTCCTTCGCGCACATCGGATAGGCAGCACCCATTTGTCAATAAGATCCTCAATCTGAACGATAATTTTTCTCTCTGCTACTATGCAGGTGGCAGCAAGGACACTCCAGGCGAGGGGGCGTCATCCTCACCAACGCTTCCCATCTCCACGAAGTTGACAACCTGGCAACGCCAGCGTTTAGCAGAGGAACTTGAAGAGCAGAAAGCATTGCGAGCTTTACAAAACGAAAAGGTAAAACTCCTGCGCCAGGCAAGCATTCTCGATACCGAGGTGCTGGTCAAATTCAAGAATGACCAGCACCTTCTACGGGAAGAGGCCATGCTAAGACAGATCGATAATAAAATCGATGAGATCAATCAGCAATTGCAATAGCGCAAGACAAGAAAGCAAAAGCATGTGTCGTCCGCCTGGTCAAACAGCCGCGGCATCGCCTGTTACGACCTCTAAAGCATCTGCGTGGGGTAGAGGTGGATGAGGGACATGTGGCTCCGTCTGATACCAGAAGGAGGTAGAGGCGATATCGTCCTGGAGTGGCAGATAACGGCGTCCACTGCGCCAGCCAAGTCCCTGGATGGTAACGCGCAGATCCTCAGTAAAGCGAATCGGGTCCATAATATGCCAGCGGTACATGCCGAAGCGTTGCTGGCTGCGATAGAGTCCGTCAGGCATGATCACCTGAGGCAGACCGAGAAAGGGTGTTGAGAAAGGCTGATACTGTCCTGGCGGTTGCTCAAAATTCCAGGCACCGCCAAAGTAATCTTCGGTGCCAGTGCCGCAGATGGTTGGAAACGCATTATCTCCATCCAGATAAAACTTGATCTCACCCTCGCCCCACCAGCCATTGCTGTTCACCTGCCACGCGAGATAGGTACCGACATATTGTCCCTGTCCTCGTATGTTAGCGAGCAACGTGTGAACCTCTTTATAGGCCAGGGGATTGCTGCGGTTCCATTGAGCGTGAAAATAGCCAACATCTTCAGGCACCTCGGTCAAGGTATAATCAAACTGGTAGTAGAGCGTAACATCCTCGACGCCAATATTTTCTATGGTCCAGCGTGCATGCTGTCTGAAAGGCATTTCCCAGTAAGAATTCATGCCTCCGGCAGGATTGACGGCGATAGGCAATGAGTTAATGTTAGCTCGTTCGCACCAGCCGTTGGCGAAGAAGTCGCCATAGGGCGTTTCAATGGAAGGATACTCCTCTTCATCCCAATAGGCACGTAATATAAGCCTGCGCCAGTGTGTCGGGTAGGTCGTCATCCATAGATGCTGCATGGCACCTGATCCCTGGATATCGGCCAGCGTCACTGTACTCTGCGCTGGAATGATCAGTGAGGGGGAAATTTTCCAGCCCTGTCCCAGATCGCGTGCGCTATTGGCACCTGTTCCCTCGGTTGCCCTGCCACCTCCGCCTTTTTCGCCGGTGAGATTTTCCGCGCTAATAGAGCGTGTTCTGGCTTGCGAGAGACGAGCTAGATTGCCCAGACCCATGCCCAGACCATTGAAATTATCTGTATTTGCCACATTCTCCCCTTTCAAAAAAGAGCGGTGAACTTGCTTTTGACGCCAGGAGGTGAAGGGGGCATAAGGCAAAAGCAATCAACGCTTTGAGGTAATTGTCAGCATCTTTCCAGTTCTGATAAGCAGTGGATGTTCGAAGCGTACCGTGCATGACCGATCCTCTCGCTGAATATCGCAAGTGAGCGTAATCTCTCCATTGCTGACCTGCACCTGATCCGCGTCGAGCGCCAGAGTCAATTGTTGCACATGAATTGCTCCAAATGAGCAGGTTAACTCTACTAGCCAGCCATTCTCTCCTTGTTGTTTGCGCATGACGCCCCAACCGTCCCTCGTGATAAAGGGGACACGAAACTCATCGTCATCTCCCACAGGAGCGAAGATCAGCGAGTCCTCCTGGGCATTGTAGCGTAAGCCGCTTAGCGCTTCCAGGACCGACCAGCCAGCCATGGCACGCACATAGTGATCGCCACATTCAATTTCGTTGTAGGGATTGCGTCTGGCTCCATTATAGCGAGCGCGTAAGGCCTTCAGAACCTTCAGTCCCTCATCTAGCATACCTTCCATAATACAATGAGCACCCACCTGATACTCGATGCCCGTCCAGACCTCATCGCAGTAGCGTACAGGAACCTCGGGTCTTCCCCCATGGGGCCAGGTGCAAACCAGCAAACCTGCATCGTCCTGGTCGGCGAAAACTCGATAGTCATGGGTAAAGTTCTGGAATGTTGCACGGAAATTGTAGGACACAATGGATTGGAGCGTCTTTTTCACATGCTCGGCGGGCAGAATATGGCCCAGATCCAGTACATGTGCCCACCACTGGCCAAACATCTGGTCAGCCAGGCAGCCCTCACCAAACTGATTCTCCAGAGGAGCGTTTGCATCGATGATCTGGATATAGTATTCGCCGTTCCATAAAAGCTTATCATATTTGCGGCTACCATCCTCGAAGAGTTTGCGATAGAGCGCCGCCTGTGACTCATCGCTCTGAAGATGCGCCATTTCTTCAGCCGCACGCAGTGCTGCCAGCCATAGTGCGCCGATATACATATTGGGGCCGTAGAAGGCAATATCGTAGGTGTTTGGCTGCTCACCCTCCAGGATGCCGTCTTCGTTCGCATCCCATTTCGCGATAATATAGCGTAGCAGGCGTTCGACGTGTGGCCAGCAGGTATCGAACCAGGTCTGATCCGCGCCCTGGCGAACCTCGCGATAGACCTTTAAGATAGTGCCGAGCATCCCATCCAGGGCCGGATTGGATGGTCCATTCACGGGTACATTCCATAATTGAGGCAAGTAAAGAGGCAGAATAGTCCGATGAGGAATATAGCCCTCGGGAGCCTGAGTATGCTTGAGATCAGTCTCACGCATACTCTGCTCCAGCGTGGGAAACAGACGTGAAAGCGCCATCTCATAGTTCCAGACATGGGTGCAATTTAGGGGACAGGAGCCTCCGAAATCGGCATTCCACATCGCAGTAGAAGCACCCAGCGAACCCTCAAAGCCGTAGAATCTACCATCTTCGGTCCAGAAACAGGTGGGACTACGCACAATAGCTCCCTGCGCTGCCAGCGTCTCATTAAGCCACTCAGGTAACGAGCTGGCATAGATGTTCTCTGACCACTTGCGCGAGGCATCCTCAAGCCACTGCCGATGCTCCAGCACATAGTTTGTGACCTCGCTTGCTCCAGCAAAACGCGTTGCATAGGCGTTGCCCAACCAGAAACGACTCCTGCCATAATCACAGCGCGGCCCAAACTGGTCGAAATTGACATAACGGTTCGGGAAGTAC
The DNA here is from genome assembly GCA_041156125.1 of Candidatus Paraktedonobacter carboxidivorans. Taxonomy (GTDB): domain Bacteria; phylum Chloroflexota; class Ktedonobacteria; order Ktedonobacterales; family Ktedonobacteraceae; genus Paraktedonobacter; species Paraktedonobacter carboxidivorans. Next base: position 74,402 of record JBEVTI010000023.1, on the reverse strand, counting down.
CAGCTCATCACAAAGGTAACGGTTGTTGTCTCTCCTGCTTCGAGCCAGAAAGGCGCGAGCAGACCACCATTCCAGGTTTCGCCAGAGCCGCTTGTGCCGTTTGCCACGCGGGGACCATTTCTGTAGCCGCGTTGTTTGTTGGTGCTAACTCCTTGCAGGTGATGATCCAGACTGGCACCCTCTATGAAGCGTATAAAGTGCTCTGGCTCTGTCCAGCACTCGTACGCACGCGTACCCGGCACCAGACTGGTTAAGGCCATCTGGCCCATGCCTGGATGATCGTCTGGCAGCGTTGGATTTTCCATCAAGAGCATCGTCGTACCCTTGCTTTCGCGCAGACGATTCACATTCCCTCCATAAAGAGGACAGCGATTTCCCTTGATCGGCGTTATACCATCCCAACCAACCGCGTTCTGTAAACTTGCGCCCAGGCCACCCTGTATCGGGTGCGACCAGTTGTTTTTGATGGTGAAGGTAAAAATAATGGCAGGTAGTCCGCTGGCATGGGCATCGAGTGGGACAAAGGGAGAATAGGCCTCCAGCTGGATATCTACAGGAAGCTGTGCGTCTTCATAGGAGACACGGGCAAAGGGATACTCTCCCGTGAAACGTGTGCGCTCAACGCCAGGATGGGCCTGCACCAACGCCAGTTGTTCCGCTGGAATGACATCGTCGTTGATCAAAGGAGTAGAACGGTCTTCACGGGTCAGAATCTCACGCGATTGGAGTATACGGATCACATTGAGCGGCGGCTCAACCGAGGCAATGCGCACCGCAAAAAAGCTATCAGGTACGAAACCAAGATGGTTGATTTGATTGACCATCTGCCACTGCCTCAGACCTCCATCTCCGCACAGGGCAATTTGTCCGGCTCCAATTCCGCCCAAAGGCATCGCGACATGACGTAACTCCTTCCCTTTGTATTCAGTCCCCCGTGACTCCTCTGAAATACCTGGTTGTCTAAAAAGCGTCTCTGCCATTGCACGCTCCTTGGCTCCTCAATCGAATACATCTCTCATTAAAATAGCCAGATGCTGAGAGTTGTTTAATAAAACAATAGCTGATTATTTTGTAAAAAGAGAGCAGGCAGAAGGAATCAGCTAGAGGCTTTGCTTTCCCTGATTCGGCCTTGAATCCCTCATTTCAAATCAGCGTACCTGATAAATATCTGGAAGTCAAGGGTAAGATGCTGCCTCGCACCTGGATTTTCAATATATTTAATCAGGATGAGAGGCTTCTTCGCGTCTGGATTTTCAATATATTTAACAAAACAGCATTGACTTTTAACAAAACACATGGTATATTCCTTGTGTTATCAAACAAGCTCGCAGAAGAGCACGTACCAGGATCACTATTTCAAAGGGGACAAGACCTATGGATACGAAGCTACCCTCTTATTTTGACCAGATTTCACGCTTTGGCCGTCGTCGTTTCCTGAAAGGTGTCGGATACACTGCTGGCCTGACTGCTGCGAGCAGTAGTCTTCTGGCAGCATGTGGTGGCACCCAATCGTCAACCTCGAAAACGATTGCACCCAAAGGTACCAAAGTTTCGGGTACGATAACCCTCGCCTATCTGGGTACTGCCGCTCAGCAGAAATCCTGGCAGGCACTTTTTGCACTATTTCAGAAACAATATCCAGATGTGAAATTGATCGCGCAAGCCAACAATTCAAACAACTGGGCCTCTTTCTTCAACACCATTTCGACTCAGATCGCCGGAGGGAAGGTCCCCGATCTTATCCAGGTAGCGACCGAGGGTCAGCGTCTGTTCGCCAGTCGTGGTCTGGTTGAGCCAATCGATGCCTATATTTCGCGTGACCAGGACGAGTTAACTGATTTCTTTAACGACATCGATCCCCGTTTGAAAGAGTGGGCCAAACTCAGTTCTACTGACGGCAAGACCTACTATCTCCCCGGTGAATTCAATCCTATGTGCCTGTGGTACAGCACTGATCTGTATCGAAAAGCGGGTCTTAATGAGCCTGATGACACCTGGACGTGGGATGATTTTCTGGCTAATGCGAAAAAGTTGACCAGCCTGGGTGTTTACGGCATGCAGGTCCCTGCTGCTTATTTCGCTGGTATTATGCCCTGGCTATTAACTAACGGAGCGAGTCCGTTGAACGGCAGTTGGACCCAATCTACGATCACCTCGGCTGCCGCAATGGAATCAATTCAGTTTATGCGCGATCTGGTCGCGCAGAAAATTAGCCCATTACCAGGCGGCACCTACGATCCCTTTGGCGCGATGGCTCAGGGCAAGCTGGCGATGTTTGGGGGAGGGCGCTGGCCCATTGTGAACATTCGCGAGCTAGGCTTTACGAATAAAGTCAAAATTGTCGCGTGGCCGCGCAAGACGCAACAGGGATCGCCCATTGGCTTTAACGCTTATCCGATTATGCAGGCTTCGCCCAATAAAGAGGCAGCCTGGGCTTTTGTGAAATTTATTACCTCAAAAGAAGCCAGCCAGTATTTCGCTGAACAGGGGGGAACAATCGTGCCGCCGAGGCGTTCTATTGCGACCAGTGACGCGTTCCTGGCCAACGCTCCAGTGGGCTCGGATAAGCTCTATGCGGCGCTATCCTATGGATCGCCCGTACCAGCCCCGAACAAGGAGAATATCATGGAACTGGCTATTGTCAATAGCCTGACGCAAATTCTGGCTGGCAATGTCAGCGTATCTCAAGGCGTGACACAGCTCAACCAGCAAATCCAGGCCTCTCTTGCGTAAGGCAAGAGTTGTAGATACGACTCTTGCTAGTTTTGGCAATTGACCCATCTTGCAGATGAGAGGGGGAGAAGGAGACTGAGCGCCGCGCTAGTCCGCGGTGCTTTGTCCCCTGGTAAATGATATGAACAAACAAATTACAGAGCATAGCGCTGACATGCTAGCCATCAAAGGCAGCGCTGAACTGGTCGCCCGGATCAATCCGCCAGCGCAGATAGTCCAGCAGAAACGACGCAAGAGGACAAAACAGCAACGCCAGGAGATTATCACCGCGTATCTCTTCCTGGCTCCGGCATTGCTCCTCTTCCTCATCTTTATCGCGGGACCATTTCTTGGGGCGTTCACGTTAAGCCTTTTTAGCTGGGATATGTTTACATCCCCACAGTTTGTTGGTCTGGCGAACTACGCGAAACTTCTGACAGATATATCGGCGCGTACCGCGCTGGCGAATACCGCGATCTTCACATTCTGGTCCCTGGTTCTGCATCTGATCTGCGGAATGTTGCTCGCCCTGGCGATCAACCGGGCAATATCCAGGGCACTTCAGTATTTTTTACGCACAGTCTATTTCTTTCCTTTGATTATGTCCTGGGCAGCAGTGGCACTCATGTGGCTCTACCTGCTTGATCCCAACTTTGGGATTATAAACTTTTACCTGGGCAAGTTAGGTCTCCCAACGCCTAACTGGCTGGTGAACTCTTCGACGGCGTTACCTGCGCTCATTTTTGTCGATCTCTGGCGGACGTTGGGCTTCACCTTTGTCATCCTCCTGGCCGGGTTAAGCAGCGTTCCAGCACACTTTTATGAAGCTGCACGCCTGGACGGCGCGAACGTGTGGCAGCGCTTCTGGCGTATCACTATCCCCCTGATGTCGCCAACTCTCCTTTTTACCAGCGTGATCACGATCGTTGGAGCTTTCCAGATTTTCGATCCCATGTTTATCATGACCAATGGTGGTCCTGGCATTGCAACGCTAAGCATTGTGCTCTATATCTACCAGACAGGCTTCCAGTCCTTTCAGATGGGATATGCCTCTACCCTGGCTCTGGTAGTTTTTTTCGTTATTATGCTTTTAACCGTGTTTCAGCTTGGTATCAGTCGCTACTGGGTTCATTACGATTAGAAAGGCGAGATGAGAAGTATGGCTCAACTGCAAGTGCAGTATCACAGGCGGTCCAGGACCGTTCCCCGCCTTGGTGGCTGGGTATTGAATTGTTTTCTTATCCTGCTTGGCCTGTTGATGCTGACCCCATTTTTTTGGATATTGGTTAACTCGCTGATTGCTCCCAATAACGCGCTCACTTTGCCGCCTAAATGGTTGCCGATTCCTTTTACGTTGAGCAACTATCAACAGGTCTTTACACTGCTTCCCTTTGGTATGCTCGCGCTTAATAGTCTGAAAATTACCCTGATTGTGACAGTGGGAGGCGTGGCTACCAGTGCTCTGGCCGCATATGCACTGGCTCGTCTCAATTTTCCTGGGCGTGCCTTCATTTTTGTGCTCTTCCTTTCGGCCTTGATGGTACCGACTCAGGTGACGGCCATCCCCACCTTTGTGTTGATTCGCCTGCTGGGCCTGCTCGACACACACGAGGCGGTCTATCTGCCTGCCCTGATCAATGTACTGGGCATTTTTTTGCTGCGCCAGTTTTTCCTCACTATCCCAAAGGACCTTGAGGATGCGGCACGTCTGGACGGAGCAAGCTACTTCCGTATCATGGTACAAATTATTCTTCCGCTGGCCAGGCCTGCCCTGGCTTCGCTGGCCATCTATATCTTTCAAGCAACCTGGAATGATTTCTACTGGCCCAATCTGTTTCTGTCAACGCCCAGCAAAATGACACTGCCAGTAGGACTGGTAGCACTTCAGGGGTCCTACAGTGGTGGTGCTCCCCCTACGGTCATCTTCGCGTCTATTTCAATGGTGCTGGTACCAATTCTGCTACTCTTCGTTTTTGCCCAGCGTTCAATCACGGAGAGCATTGCCTCGACAGGCTTGAAAGGATAGCACGATGAAGATGCGGATTGTGGAAACGTTGCATGAGCCTGATGCACCTTTACCATTGCGTGCTCTATGGTTTCTGTGGGAACATCTGTCCCTGCTCCTCTTTATGGACCTGATGCTGTGCCTGGCCGCCAGTCCACTGGCGATTTTCTGGCTGATTGGTTCACCCTTGCTGGCTCTCTGGGCGACGGTACCGCTGCTTGGCCCTGCCTGGGCCGCGACAAATGCGCTTGGCACGACCCTCGCGCGTGGTGATGTGGCGAACTGGCGCGATTTTCTACGAGCGTACGTCCGTTACTGGAAGCCAGCAACTGGTCTGAGCGCGCTGCTCGCGGGAGGACTCACGGTCTTTGGGGGGACCTGGTCTGTACTTATCTCCTATCCACACATGACCTGGCTGTATCTACCACTGTTCGTCGATGGCTGCGTGGTGACGCTGGTCTTGCTTATCTGCCTGACCGGGTTTGCTCTGCTCTCTTCCCATTCCGTACAGGGCCGAACGTTGTGGCGTGTGTCGCTGGCAATCACCCGGCTGCAATTAGGCAAAGTACTCGGAATCCTGGCGCTTTTCCTGGCTGTGGGTACGCTTTTATGGGTGTTGAACGCGACTCTGCTACCACTGCTCAGTGCTCCCCTGGGCGTTTTTCTGGCAGCCGTTACCCAAAGAACCGTCGCATCTCTGCCAGAGCAAAAAAACACAGATAGATGTGGACAAAAAGCATGAATTTTCAAACTGACGAGTAAAAGGGGAGTTTACGTTTATGCTCTTTCAAGGTACACTCTAGAGGAATGTATTGTAGAACGACTAGGAAAATCAGGGAAACACTTTTGGAATCGCAGAAACAAACAGAGCCAGCAACAGTGCTACGCATGGTTACATTGCGGGATATTGCCGGACAGGCCGGCGTGTCGGTTGGCACAGTTTCACTTGTCTTGAATGAGAAAAAAGGTATCGCCCTGGCAACGCGCCAGCGCGTGCTTGATACCGCTCGTCTGTTAGGGTACGAGCCGCCAGTACGACGCCCCTCTCTCAATCAACAGACCATCAATATTATGATTGAGCGCTTACCTGTAGCTCCTACGTCAGATCCTTTTAATAAGGCGATTCTGATTGGTATCGACGAAGTGGCTCGCCGCGAGAACTATCGCGTGATCTTTGAGTTTGTTTCTCCTATGGATGTTCCTCCTGTCAGCCATTGGGAACATAGCGCCACCGCTGGCTTGATTATTCTGGGAGGTGGCGATCTCAGCCCAAAGTGGGTGCAAGCTGCGGTAGAGAGCAGCTTACCAGTCGTTATGGTTGATCACTTTCTTCCCGGTATAGAACTGCCCGCGATTGTGCCGGATAATTTCGCTGGAGCTTACGCGGCCACTCAGTATTTGCTGGAAATGGGGCACGAGCGCATTGGTTTTATTCGCGGCCCCTCGAAATATTGGACCCTGGGAGAACGCCAGGCCGGTTACATGCTGGCAATGCAACGAGCAGGCCTGGGTCCCGACCCTCAACTGGTCCCACCGCGCGTCTCTCATGGGGAGGAGAAAGGTTTTGGCGAGATGCATCTCCTGCTCGATCTTCCCGATCCACCAACTGCTGTCTTCGCGGTAAGCGATAAAACCGCCATCGGAGCATATAGAGCAGCGGCGCTGCGCGGGGTTTCCATTCCCGGCGATATTTCTATTATTGGCTTTGACGATATAGAGGAAGCCCAGGTGCTTCAGCCTCCCTTAACCTCTGTGCAGGTTTCCGGCGAAGCCATGGGCAAAGTCGCAGCTGAACGCTTGCTTGGTCTGATCGATCTTCCTGGACAGGAAACGACGCTTTCGCTGATCAAGTGGACTATTCCCACGAAGCTGATTAAACGCGGCTCGGTGCGACAACGATTACAGAAATGAAAACGAGTCTAACATGACCTTGTGTTGGATTTGGGGAGCTTTTATCTTTTTCGAGGGCGTGGTAGCGAGAAGGGTCTGGCGAAGTGAAAGGCTACAGTGTTGTACTAAACAAAGGAGAAACAACTATGGCCCGTATTGGATTACTGACTTTTTCTGATGGTCGAGATTTTGTCCATAACGATCTGACAGGCTTCCTGGCGGATATCGAGCAGAAGATTAGCGCGACATTGACTGAAAGTGGCCATGAGGTTATCAAAGGACGGGAGGTGATCTGGACCAACGAACTGGCAACCCGGGAAGCCAGGTATGTAGCTGATGCTCGTCCTGATCTGACAATTTTCAATCTTCCTGTCTGGGCATTTCCTCATTTTAGTATGCTGGCCGCGCATAGTACGCCTGGTACACTGCTGCTTTTTTCAACGCTCAATCCTCGCTATCCAGGTATGGTCGGCATGCTAGCGGCGGCGGGAGGTCTTGACCAGATAGGCCGCACCTATGGCCGTGCCTGGGGCGATATCGCCGATCCGGCTGTGCTCGCTAGCATAGAGCAGTATACACGAGCAGCGGCCTCTGTGCATGCACTCTCCGGGAGCACGTTTGGTCGCATCGGTGGTCGCCCGATGGGCATGTATACGGCGGTCTCATCTACCGAACTGTGGATGGAAAAGTTCGGCGTGGATGTGGAGGAGATCGATCAATGGGAACTGGTGCGCCGTTCTGAACTGGTGGCAAAGTCGCGTGTGCGCGCGGCCCGCAGTTGGCTCGAAAAACACGCGGCTTGTGTGCATTATGACGGCAAACAGCTCACGCCTGAACTACTCGAACGGCAGATTGCTTCCTACTATGCTATGCGCGAACTGATTGATGAATGGCATCTGGATTTTTCCGGCATCAAGGGTCAGCCTGAACTGACAACCCATTTTGCAACCATGGATGTGACCGAGGCCTTTCTCAATGATCCCTATGATTGGGATGGTCCCAAGGCCACGCATGTCTGCGCGACCGAAGCAGATATGGACGCTGCCCTGACCATGCAGTTGCTCAAGGGACTGTCACATACGCCTGTGCTGTTCGCGGACGTGCGCCATTATCACAGCGCGCAGAACATCTGGGATCTGTGTAATTCGGGACAGCACGCGACATGGTTCGCGGCTCGCAGTGCTGATCCGGCAGAGAACATGCGGCATGTCCATCTCTATCCTGAGGGCTTCTATTTTAAAGCTGGCGGCGCGTCCATTCATCACCTTGCCGCGCCTGGCGATTTTACGTTTGCGCGGCTCACACGACTGCAGGGGCGCTACCGTATGCATGTGTTGCGTGGTACCTTTGAGCAGTTCGATGACGAATTGAATGAGCAGTTGATGCGGCAAAGTGATTATAGCTGGCCCCATGCTTTCGCGCGTTTCGACGCACCTTACGAGGAGTTTCTTGGCCGCTACGGCTCAAATCACATTCATGCCATTCCTGGCAATTACGTAGAAGAGCTGCGCGTGATGACAAAGTTACTGGACATAGACTACGATGGTTTTGGAGGTGCGGCATGAGCGAGCTTGTGCTGGGCATCGATATCGGAACCTCCAGTTCCAAGGGCGTACTGGTCACATCTACAGGCGAGATACGCGCAAGCAGCGAACGCAGTCATACGCTCTCTCTGCCACGTCCCGGCTGGGCTGAGCATGACGCTGAAGAAATCTGGTGGCAGGACTTTCTGGCGATCTGCCAGGAACTTCTGCCGCAGGCAGATCAGCCTGTGGTGGCGCTCTGCGTCAGTGGGATTGGTCCCTGTTTTCTGGCCGCAGACGCGCATGGTAGACCTCTACGACCTGCGATTCTGTATGGCATAGATACACGCGCCACTGCAGAGATTGCAGAGCTGACCCGGCAGTACGGAGCCGAGCAGATCCTCGCGCGTGGCGGCTCACCTCTCACGACGCAGTCGGTGGGACCCAAACTGCTCTGGTTGCAGCATCATGAACCGGCGGTCTGGCAACAGACACGCCAGCTCTTGATGGCCAGTTCTTTCGTCGTCGAGCGACTCACAGGTCAGTATGTTCTGGACCATCATTCGGCCAGCCAGTGCGATCCACTCTATGACATTCATGAGAATAGCTGGATTGAGGACTGGGCGGCACAGATTGCCCCTGGCCTGACCCTGCCGCGTCTCCTCTGGCCGTCCGATGTTGCGGGCTATGTGACTGAGTCGGCGGCAGCCGCGACCGGCTTGCCTGCTGGCATCCCGGTTGCGGCTGGCACTATTGACGCCTGGGTTGAGGCACTGAGCGTCGGCGTGAGTGAGCCAGGTGACCTGATGCTCATGTATGGCACGACGATGTTTCTGGTTGAGGTGCAGCGCGCGGCCCTGATCCATCCGTCGCTCTGGAGTACTGCCGGGGTCTTTGCCGGAACTCATACGCTGGCAGCCGGCATGGCAACGTCGGGCGCGTTGACCGCCTGGCTGCGGAAAATCGCGGGCGACATTGCCTACGAGACACTGGTGGAGGAGGCTCGCAATGTGACGCCGGGGTCCGAGGGCCTGGTGGTCTTGCCCTACTTTGCTGGCGAGCGCACGCCAATCTTTGATCCGCAGGCACGTGGCATTATCTGCGGCCTGACGCTGCGTCACGAACGCGGCCATATCTACCGGGCCTTGCTGGAGGCGACAGCCTATGGCATACGCCATACACTGGAGGTTATGCAGGGGGCGGGAGCAGACATAAAACGCCTGGTCGCAGTTGGTGGCGGGACAAAAGGGGGTCTCTGGACCCAGATTGTCTCGGACGTGACCGGCCTACCCCAGGATATTCCTGAAAAAACGCTTGGAGCCTGCTATGGAGATGCCTTTCTAGCGGCCCTGGCGGCCAGTCTTACGTCACGAGATGCTCTATGGAATCCTATTCTTGAGCAAACGCAGCCAGACCTCTCAAGCAGACCGATCTACGATGAACTCTATGAAGTATATCGACAACTCTATCCAGCTACACTCGCTCTAACCCATCAGCTAGCAGCCATCCAGGAACGTCCGAGTTAAATCTGAAAGACGCAGCGAGATGCATGGAGAGAACGAGCGGTGTTGATGTTTCTATTGGCTTAAATTTGCAGCCTGGCAACAGCAAACCCGGCTTGCTGACAGCGCTTTGTCCGCTGCCTTATGTATTGCCGAGCACGTGGGCCTTTAGCCAGACGTTGCGGAACGCACCGCGTGGGTCGCACTGGTGCTGCAAATGGACAAAGTCGGCATGCCGCTTGTAGAGAGGAGCGAGCGCTGCTGCATCCGCGTGGAAGACCTTGCCCCAGTGCGGGCGTGCCTCGCACGGGGCCAGGGCATCCTCAAGCCGGGCGACCATCTCGCGCACGGACTCTGGCTCACGCTTCCAGGTAAAGTGGATGGCGAGACAGTCTTCCTCGTAGCTCATGCTCATCCACAACCGATCCGCAGCCACCCGGCGCAGTTCGCTCACCAGCAGGAGTGGTCGTATCTCGTCTGCCAGGTCGCGTAGCGCTTCTATAGCCGTGAGAGCGTGCCGCCGGGGAACGAGGTACTCGGACTGGATTTCTGCGCCGTTGCTCGGTGTGTAGTCCGGGCGGAAATGCGGTAAGCGGTGGGACCAGAGGCCGGGCTGTCCCAACTGTGGTGTACAGGCAGCCGTATCGAGTCCGGCGATCATGTGCAGCTGCGCCGTTGCCGCCATTGCGCCGAAGAGCTCACCATCTACCTGCTGGGGTTCATCTACCCGGCTCTTGACCCAAACCTGCTCATTCGTCTCGCCCCAACGGGTAAAGATGCTAACACTGTAGCCACAGGAAAAGATCTCGTCGAAGTGCTCGTAGAGGGCCTGCCAACTTAGTCCCTCAAATACCCGCTGCCTTACTTCATAGGCAGGCTGCACTTCCAGCGTAATCCGAGTCACCGCGCCCAGTGCGCCGAGTCCGACCACCAGACCGTCAAAGTCGGGATCGCCTCTGGCTACCTTGATGATCTCACCGCTGGAACTCACCATCTCCAGCCCTGTGACCGCTGTCGCCAGGTTGCCACAGGTGACCCCTGAGCCATGCGTGGCCGTTGCCACAGCACCCGCGACCGAGATATGGGGCAGCGAGGCGAGCGTGTGCAAGGCCACCCCCTCCTCGTCAAATGTTTTGACCAGTGTACTATACGTGATTCCCCCACAGAAGGAGATTGTGTGTGCTTCATGGTCAACGATAATATCCGCGGGCAAGCCCTCAAGCGAGAGCAATTCAGAGGAGTCAGCGATACTATTGAACGCGTGCCGCGAACCTAACACATGCACGCTGGCTGCCCCGGCTACAATCTCCTGCACCTGTTCGATTGTTGTCGGTCGGTGTAGCTTCTCTGCCTGGTACGCGTAGGTACCGGCCCAGTTCATTCCCGGCTCATACGTTTCAGCGATGGCTTTCCTCCTTTTCATGCCCGATCTCTAAGCCTGCCGAGGAGAACGGGTAGCTCTCAATGTTGACTGCCCACACAACCCCTCTGCCTAACTATACTATATGCCAGTTGAGACTGAAGGGTGCGTGATCTGCTCATGTGGGTTGTTGAGAGCGCGTGCAGAAGCGCAAGAGATGCCTGCTTCCCTGCTCTGTGGCTCTTCTTTCCTCATTTCATAGTTTCCTTTCCAATCAACTAATCAGGGCGAGGTTTGGTCCTCAATCTCTTCTTGTCCTGAGGCATCCAGGGAGCGTTTTGTCTTAGCTTCGGCCAGGCGCTGTTCTAACTCGTCAAACCACAGCAATTCAGCAGTACGCAGGAACTCTTGCCGCCGGAAGACTGCGCGGTCAAGGGATTCGAGTATGCCAGTTGCCTCCAGCCGCTCGCGCTCGGCAATGGTGCCTGCAAGCTCCCGTTCGATGGTCTCCTTTCGCCCTCGCAGAAATGCTAAAACGTCCCCTGCTGCGTCAATTCCCCCAAACAGGAGGGCAACGCCTACTGCATCGGGGCTGAGATACAGGTCAGTCAGCGCTTGTTCGCGCAGCAAACGCAGGGCGTTCAGACCTGCGGGCATGATACGGTAAATGGTCCGTACTGGACGGTGCCCGATCTGTTCTGTACGCACAGCTTCAAGAAGCGTCTCAGATTCCATCTGGCGAAGTTCGCGATACAATGCCCCCACGCTCACTCCTCCCCAGCGCCCGACATTGGTCACTTCAGCATCATAACGGATTTGATAGCCGTGTCGAGGCCCATTCCTGGTAAGTAATCCCAGGATCATCAGTCGTGTTAGATTCATGAGAATAGTATCGCGAATCTATGCTGTTTTGTCAAAAGATGGGTGATCTATTGCAGGGTTTCTCAAAAGTCGTCTTGCGCTTTTGTAAACGTTTCAATTGGAGGGTTCAAGGAGTGTGGAAAGATGGGCGCCGGGGTGCCCATCTTTCCACACTCCCTGTTTTTCTCAGGGTGGGTAGGCGGGGGAAAAGACTTGTGAGAAACCCTGGACCTATTGCAACAGATCTTGAGGGAAATGTTTCCCTCTGAGTCTGCTAGCTAGCCTGGTGTTTCGTTGCGCATCGCGTGGGAAGCTTGCGCCCAAGAAGCGCATGCGCCAACAACATATGTTTTGCAGAGGTTTGACGAGCGCTGTGCGCCCGCCAAACCTCTTCTTTTCTCCAGGACTGGGAGGCAAAAGCTGTTTTGGCCTGATTTTTCAAAATCAGAGATGACTCACAGACTATCCATCATAAGCAGATAGAAGCTATTTCTGGCGTGAGAGCAGAGAGCGGCGCATCACAAAGCCCCCGCTGGCCAGCAGTACCGCAAACAGAGCGCCCAGCAGCCAGGGAATATAGGCTATACCCGGGGTTACAGAAGCGGCAGAAGGATCACTGCCCGTATTTGGCATGCCAGGAATACTCGCGACGGCGGCAACCTTAAAGGCCAGCGCGGGCGTTCCCTTGAGCAAACCGACAGCAAAGATGCTGTAGACCATCCCGCTTTGCAGCGTCTCAGGCAAGGGTACTTTAGCACCGGAGGTAGTCGCCGTTACATTGAATGTATAAGACCCACCAGGCACGCTCAGGTAGTTACTGGCACTTTTATATATCAGACCACTGATTACCGTACTGCTCCCGGCGGCGACATCGACTGGACCCGCGTCGGGAGAAAGATGATAGACGCGCACAGCCGCCTTGTCACTCGAAACTGTGTTGGTATCAACGAAAGCAGCAAGTGCGAAATCACTTGCGCTCGTGCCAAGCGCGGCAACTGTATAATAGCTCCCGGCGTTGACAGTGACGCTTTGCGTAATCACCGCCGCGCTAATGCCTTTACCCGCTGGAGCGACTTTGATTGTATGCGAACCTGCCGCTACCATCACGTACTTGGGAATTGTGCCAAATCCGAAATTGCTGAGCAGCGTAGAACCATCTACAAACCCATCGACGGTTCCCGCGCCTGGGGAAGCATGAACGACGCGCACAGCCGCATCGTTTTGAGCTTTAGCTGCGCCAGCGGATTGTGTCAGCGCAAACGTAAAAGCCATCATACCAATAGCAACAAAGAACCATAGCGTATCAAACAGCGTTGAACGAGATACGTAATAGAGACGCCGGGTTTGCGGGAAAGTAATAGCTCTTTTTCTCCAATTTTTGCTGTCAGACTGCAACAGATCAAAGCTTTAAAAATAAAATTCAGGCAAGCAAAGGCCAGAAGTGGTACAATCCACTATCAGTTTGAACACATAGATACTTGCAGGTAAACCACCAGGAAACCAGCAAGCGAGGACCTGGATTTTGGATGCAAAGCTGTCTGAACAAAGCCAATCCTCCACAAAGGAGAGGCTGGCGTGATGTATACGACCGACCTTGCCGATCCAATCGCACAGAATAAGCTGGCAATGAGGTATGCCAGAGATGTCTCATGGGCCCCCGATGGTTCTGCGCTTATCACAACCATCTATCCAGCGAACGAGACGGTGCCACTGCTGGCTCTGGTACATACAGGACATTATATGCAACTGCTGGGCACAACAGCGCTAGCAGCAAGTTGGCATCCCTCTGCGAGCAATGAGATCACTTCGATTACCGAAACTGGGACACAGGTAACCCTCTGGAACAGCACCCCTGACGGCAAATCAGTTCAGGCGTTTAAAACCTTCACGCTACCCCTGGTCGCGCAACGTCTGAGTTGGTCGCCTGATGGACGTTTCCTGGCAATCCTTGCCACGCCCGGCAACAGCCCCTCAGCGCAACTCATACAGGGACCGAGCCACGCCATCTATCTTTTTGATACCGAGCAAAATAGTGTTCGTACACTCGTGATGCCAGGCAGCTTTAGCATTGGCAGTCTCGCCTGGTCACCGGATGGCAAGATTCTGACCTATGAGCAGATCGGCGCTCAAGGACAGGAGAGCCTGCACGCCCTGAAGCCGGTCAATCACCAGACGCTTTTTACCCTTAACTTGCAAGATCCATTGCTAGGTATGGACTGGTCCCCCGATAATCGCGCCCTGGTCTACAGCGATGGTGGTGTGCTGCACGCGTATACGCTGTCAGGAAGCGCGATACAATTCGCCAGACTGACGGGTACAGCCAGTTCCCCTTTCTGGTTAGACAACCAGCAAGTTCTCTATCTGGCAATAAATCAGGCTACCGGACAACTGACGCTTCTGGCAGCCCAGACCAATAAATCTGCAGAGGGATCTTGAAGGGGTTCTGTTAGAACTCAGGCATTGAATATATGAGCTCAATCTTGCTTGTCTTCCTCTCAGTGGTCAGTTTGTGACAACCTGGGATAATCAGGCTAATGCATGCCATATACTTATGCATGGACAGAATGAGATATCCCCCAGATGATGCAGCAAAGCCGCATGTCTGCTTTTTCGATCCTCACATCCCCTGTTCTGCTCCTGGGACCATTCGTTCTCAAAATTTGAGCGGTGGTCATGTATGCTCCGGCGCCTTTCAGTATCTTTTTCAGAGGCGGGAGAGGTTCTTTCAAGCCGTAGATTTTGATCTATATCATACAAAATCCTTTCCTGTGTCAGGTGGCATTCTCAGCCCTTTTAGAAGATCATTCTCGCAAATGGAAAGCAAGACCGCTGCTCACTCGGGGAGCGAGCAAATCAATGCTGGATGGTGTGCATCCAGAATAGCCGATGTAGTGGTTCCCCCGGCATATTCCTTCAGCAAAGCCAGCAGGTCGTGCAGCGCGGCTTCGATGTCCTGCTGGCCTGTGGCATGGTGCGCTTCGACCGTAATCAGGCACTCTTGCGTTTGTGCGACAGCGGCGCTGGATTCGCTTTGTCGCCAGCACCAGCGACGTGCGATCACCATCCCATTTTCATCAGAGAACACGACCTCGCCTGGCTCAGGGTGGTCCTCATCGTTTGTTCCCAGATCGCTGTACAGTTCTGATCCATTGGCAAAATGCACCGTCACCGCCCCCTGCAAGGCACGCCTCTCCACCACTGCCACAGGCAGCCCATAGCGGATGCTTACGAGATTGCCAAGATCGACCAGCCGATTGATGCTCGGAATATTCCCTTTTTTGGTTAAGCGGCGCAAAAGGGCTTCGGAGGCGCTCCGGTATTGCGTCGGATCTACGCCAAAACCACGAAAAGCACGACGCCAGGCTGCCAGAGACTCAATCTGGCTCAGGGGAGTGTTGCCAAGGCGTTGCAGAACCTGCTGCTGTTCGGCCTGGTAGAGCGCCTGCAAAGGTGCCGGGGTTGGGCCATTTGTCACATTCTGAGCCAGGATCGCTCCGCCAACGATCTGTGGGTATCGCGTCAGGATATCCGGGTGATATTGAAAAATATGCATTTTACCTCCAGTACAAGATCTTTTCAGAAATCGCTCGTTTTGTATCCCAATGAAGAACGGAATGGGAAACTCACGGAAAGCCATCGTCTGCCTGGTTCTACTGAAGATGAGTTCCACTGCCTCCATCTTCAAACGTCAACTCGATAATTCAAGTGCAATTCATCGCCGGGCAGCCCACGAATTCCCCAGTTCTGCTGTGGCGTCTCAAAGATGGTGATCTCGATATCTTGTGAAGGGATGAGCAATTCCTCTTGCAGTCTGGTAAACAGCAAGTGTATGAGCTGCTTTTTCGTTTCAACAGAACGGCCTTCAAACAGACTGATCTCCAGAATGGTATAGCGTGTGCTGCGATCTCGGGGAAAGAAAAAATCGGATGAGTCGAGCAGAAAAAATCGATGAAAGCGTTTGTCGGGAGGCAGATGGAGAGCCTCTACAGCGCAAGTGTGAAGGACATCAGAAAACTTCTCTTTCAGAGGCGCGAGATGTTCTTTCAAGCCATAGATTTTGATTTGTGCCATACGAGATCCTTTCCTGTGTCAGATGGCATTTTCAGCCTTTTTAGAAGATCATCCTCGCAAATGGAAGGTCCTATTCAGATACGCCTCCACCTGTCCCATTCTTCCTGCCTGGAAAACGTTCTTCAACCATTTCCGTTGTCCTAAGGTGTTACAATACCATACAAGGACTGGTCTGGTGTAGAGCCAGTTCCAACAAGTATTGATGGTACCACTTTGAAGAAAAGGTGAGCATCCTCTATGTTCTGGATTCCCATTGAACGACCTTCAACTAAACCCCTCATCCGGCAGGTGTACGAGCAAATACGCGCTCAAATCCTCTGCGGCGCACTTCAAGGAGGGGCACAACTCCCATCAACACGTGAGCTTGCGGCGAACTTGCATATTTCGCGCAATGTGGTGCTGGAAGCATATGATCAGTTGCAGACAGAAGGCTATATTGAAAGCCGCGCCGGGTCTGGCACCTACGTTGTAGAGGGTATCCATTTTGAGAAAGGGCAAGGCGAGCTTGACGCCTCGTCGGCTCTCTCAGTCGCATCATTTCAGACGGAAAACAAGCAGATCGATTTCCGTTCGGGACTGCCCGCGCTTGATCTTTTCCCACGGAAGCAATGGAGCCAGCTTGCACAACAGGTCTATGCAACGGTGGAGCCTGCCATATTTGGCTATGATCACCCCGAAGGGTGCCTGGAGTTGCGTACAGTTCTGGCCCGCTATCTTCAGCGCACACGTGGGGTCTCTTGCCAGCCAACACACATCCTGATCCTCTCGGGGGCATCCCAGGCATTTTCGCTGCTGAACAGGCTTCTGCTTTCCCCCAACGCTGCAATGGTGATTGAAGATCCCGTGAACTATGAGGTGCAATTGATTCTCTCGTCTTCAGGCGCACAGCTTTTCCCTGTCACGGTCGATGAACACGGTATGCAAACGGATCTTCTTCCTTTCACCAAACGACCCCGTTGTATCTTTGTGACACCCTCTCACCAGTTCCCTCAAGGCGGAGTTCTGCCCATTCAGAGACGTTTGCAACTGCTCCAGTTTGCTCGTACAGTCGATTGTTACGTGGTCGAAGACGATTATGATAGCGAATTTCGTTACGTGGGAAGTCCCATCAGTTCTCTTCAGGGACTCTGCCCAGAACGCGTGATCTATATTGGCACATTCTCGAAAATTCTGTCTCCGGCACTTCGCCTGGGCTATCTTGTCCTTCCCACAGAACTGGTCGAGCATGCTCGCAGCATCAAACGCTCGCTAGACCTCCACTCTCCCTCGCTGGAACAACTCATTCTGGCTCAGTTTATCGAATCTGGCAATCTGGAACGCCATATTGTGAGAATGAAGCGCGTGTATCAGAAGCGACGGGATGTCCTGATCACGCGACTTCAGCAACATTTCTCAGATCAGGTCGAAATTGTCGGTGACGCGACTGGGCTCCATCTCGTCGCTCGCTTCCCTCAGGTGACATTCACGCCAGAAATCATTGCTGCTATTGAGCGTGCAGGAGTATGCATTTATCCCGTCGAGCGGCACGCAATTGTCAAAGGCCGACATCTCCATGAAATTATTCTGGGCTACGGTCACCTCTCATCTGCCCAAATCGAGCAAGGCATCGGGCAAATCAAGCTCGCGATTGGCTAATGTCGATGGGGGTTCAAAAGGAGAACGTTGCTTCGCACCATCCTGCCTTGAGGGTTGTTTGAAATTATCAGTTAGAACGCAAATTGGTATCAGAAGGTCCTCCAGCGGTATTTTGAAATTCCTGCTTCAGGCATGAGAACACCCGCCCTGAGATTTTTTGCCAGACCAGTAAGCATAACGTGCTCTACGTCTGGCGGAATTCCAGTTATCTGTATTAAGCTCTTGACACAGATAATGATTTGCTGTATCATATACCTGAGACAGATGATCACTGTCTCGCAAAATTTTTTCTACGAGCAAAACAGATTATAGATGCCGGGAGTTCTCTCTTCAATGAGAGCGCCTTGTATGGAGAATACAATTATGCTTAGCATACTATCAGGTTTTCCTCTTGTTCTGACTACCTCTCCACTTTTCATTGTGTTGGCCTACCTTAGCCAGTTTTGCACTTTGCTGGGAGGGGTTGTCTTGCTGGCAAGCGCGAGAAAA
This sequence comes from Candidatus Paraktedonobacter carboxidivorans, assembly GCA_041156125.1. Taxonomy (GTDB): domain Bacteria; phylum Chloroflexota; class Ktedonobacteria; order Ktedonobacterales; family Ktedonobacteraceae; genus Paraktedonobacter; species Paraktedonobacter carboxidivorans. The sequence goes on along the minus strand of JBEVTI010000023.1, from coordinate 56,354 downwards.
ATGGCGTCGTCGGAAGGGGCGATGAAAATGGTTCAGATCAATAGCCGGGATGCCTCAGACCAGAAAAAACGGCAACAGTGGGAGACCCGTCTGCACGCTTTCCGCATTACCTCTCAAGATGACAACGTGACACTCGACGAGATACGTATGACCGATCACCTCTTGAGCAGTCCTTTTGCTTTCGTTGCGGGTCTTACATGGATCGTGCTCTCCTTGCTCAACCTGTTCCTCTTTGTTTTCACGCGAGGCGCGATCTTTCACAATTTGCCTCTGCTCCTGGTGCTGGGAACAATCTTCCCGCTCAGCAGTGTCCTGCAGCGCATGCTGACGATTGGTATGGGTTTCTGGCGTGTCAAGCAAGCGCTGCGCCAGCGTGTTGCCTACGCCGATTTGAGTGAGCGCCATGTCTCTGACTATCGTTCGCCCCTGTTTCGCTGGCTCTTTCTCTTGCTAGTCGTCGCCAACTGTTTGCTGCTCCTGTGGCTCCCAACCAGGTCCGGTCTCACTGATTTGCCTGTGGCAGCACCATTCTTATGGATGCGTCTGATCATCTGCTGCAGCATGCTGGCTACCGTCCTGGTTGGAGAGATATGCTTGCTCCAGATCGTCAGGTTGCCGCGCCTTGTCGTGATCCCAGATCCTCTGCTCGCCCGGCGCGCTGACGATCTGTTGCGAGCACTGACGATCAACAATACGCATAAAGGCGTTGTAGGCTCCCTCAAAAACTATCTCCTACTCCAGTGGTTTTTTTTCCTGCCCTGGCTTCTCTCGTCTCCCATACTCTTCAGCGTGCAGTGTGCAGTCACGATCTTCTGCCTGCTGTGCTGGGCACCAACGGTCTTGCCGAATTCAGACGATGAAAAGTACCTGGGTGGAAAAAAGACTGGCTGGCCATGGAGGAAAGAAGTTGTGGTCTCGTGAACGACTTCCTCGTGCTCAATCATGAAAGTTCAATGCCACCATATGAACAGATTAGCCAGCAATTGCGTCGGCTCATTGCGTCGGCTTATCTCTTACCGGGGCAAGCGTTGCCCTCCGTGCGTCAGCTTGCACGAGACCTGGGGATCGCTCCCAATACAGTTGTACGCGCCTATAATGAACTGGAACAGGAGGGTTGGGTCGTGACAGCGGCCCGCAAAGGGGTGCAGGTAGCGGACCACCTGCCAGCGTTCTCCGAGCAAGAGCGGCGCGAGCAACTCGCTCCCGCCGTGACTCAACTGCTTATCACCGCTCACCAGATCGGTATGAGCATTGCAGAGGTTCACGCTGAAATTGATCGCCAGCAGCAACAATTTAACGCATCTAGCAAATAAAGAGTTTATAGAAGCCATCGCCTAAGAAGATATTGCGGAGATAGTCTCAATGTTGACAGGTATCCCCGCTGAGAAAATCGTCACTGGTGTCTTTGGCGACGACTGCAAATCGTCCTTACTGTCTGACAAGGACGCGGCCCCGTGTCTGCCCGTCCAGCATGGCCCTGGTGATCCTTATAATGTCCTCCAGGGCCACTTCGGACACAATGTCATCTGTAGAACTCAGGAGCGTTTTTTCGCGCGTCAGCTCCTCCCACAGCTCGTGCTGGGTCTCCAATGGCGTTGATGGCATATCGACCCCCAGCAGCTTAATGCCTCGCAGAATCAAAGGATAAACAGTTGCATGAAATGTTGCTCCGCCTGCTACGCCAATGGAGGCAATCGCTCCCCCCTTTTGCGTGGTTCGCATCAGATAGGCCAGCGTTGTACCACCCACATTGTCGATGCTACCAGCCCAACGCTGTGCTTCGAGTGGTCGGGTACTATCTGCTGAAACCTCCTCGCGGCTCAGGATTTCGCTGGCTCCCAGGCCCATCAGATATTCATGGGCTTCTGCTTTGCCAGTGCTTGCGGCTACAGTATACCCGCGCTGTGACAGCAGTTTAACGGCCAGGCTGCCTACACCCCCCGTAGCACCAGTGATCAGGACTGGCCCAAGTTGCGGAGTCAAGCCATGCTTTTCGAGTTGGCGCAATGCCATCATGGCCATTGTGCCAGCCGAAAGCACAAGGGCTTGCTTGTAATCAAGGTCGTCAGGAAGGGGGAAAATCATCTCACCAGGCACACGAGCATACTCGCTATAACCACCATGTCGGGAAATGCCCAGCGTGAGGCAAGTCTTGCCTATCAGACAGGGCGAGTGTTACTCTCATATATGTCCGCAGGTCACTGTAAGAAGATTAGCACGAGTGGTGTTAGTAAAACGTTTGGTAGCTCGGAATAACAGGCTGTTTTAAAATCTCGGCGGATACTTCCATGCAGATGTGCGTTAGCAAAGCGTTAGCTCAGGACACTACCTGCGCAAAAAAGGTCTCTTTGAGAAAATCAATGCATGCTTGCCTCTTCATCTTCTCCTCGCGGAAGGTTTTGCTGAATACTGATCCAGGGAGCATAAGGGGAGCGCTCAAGAAGGCCGGGGGGACCATAATAATTAGCGATACCAAGCTGATTGAGAACGACAGTAGCTTCCGCGATGGCAGCATCCAGGGGTCGCCCTTCGATCTCAGCCTGTTGCTTTTCCTGCTCCATCAGCGTTTGCCACTGTTCCCGATGCTCTGAAAAAGAAGGTGGATGAGGCATTGTTTGTTCTAGCAAAGAAGGGTTATTGGTAGTGGATGAAGCGCTTGGAGAAGGAAAGGTTTCTTCTGAAAAATAACACTGTTTGAGGAACATACTAAAAGCGTGCATTTCCTGTCGATATTCCAACAATTTTTGTTGGCGGTGCTCAAATGAACGTACGGGCTGACATTGCGCACCCAGGCTTTGCAAGCTTGCAAGAATACCTTTGCCATCAATCAGAAAGAGCCGTCGATCGTAAGGAACATGGCGTTCGGCATAAAAGCGCTGAGATAGCCCATTAGTGGCGCGAATGACTGGAGATGCTTGCGCCTTACTTCAGCTTGTAATTGCTTCCCCTCTTCATACATACGTTCCACTTCAACGGTTGAAAGTTGTTGGGCTTGACGCTCTTTTCTTGCCTGAGCCATCGCATCTCGAGCGCGCTTATAATCTGCTGTAAGTGCATCTGAATTGAACAGTAGAAAAGGAGCAGGTACGCCGCGCTTAAGATGTCCCTCACAGGAAGCTGTCGTAATCATCCCAACCGCATTAAAGGCCACAACTGTTGTAAAAATGCCGGGGTCAAGCGGCTTCCCAAGGCCATCCGTTACTTGAGAGAAGCGTTGAACAATTCTGTCCCATACCTGTTCTTTTGCAAGAGATGTGTCGTCCATGCTATTCCTCTGTTTTGTGAATGGTTGAAAAGTGTATCAGTATATACAACGGTTCTAGAAGACGTAATCCGGGTGCAAAAACCTGGCCAGGGTCTTAGCTAAGTTTCCAGACATTCACCATATTATCATCAGGAATACCACCCGCCAGCACTATCGTTGTAGAGGCAATCCCTGTATTATCGGGTGCCCAGGCCAGACTGATGATCTGGTGTTGGGCATCAACTGCACCAAATGTCGCCACTAGCTTTTTCGTAGCGCTATTATAAATCTTGATCGCATTGGAGCTCTTCGCAAGATACTTGCTGTTTGGCGACCAGGCAAGCGTCTGTACTTCGTTCGCTGGAGAGGTATCCTTGAATGAGGTTAGCAGGTGCCCGTTTGTTGTATAGATTTGCAGCACGCCTGCCATACTCACCGCGAGTTGAGAACCATCGGGCGAGAATGCTGCATCGATGCCGTACTTGTCTACATTCGACGGGAGATCGCTAATCTTCTTTACACTGTTGACATCCCAGATTGAGGCAGAGACAGACTTGCTCCCTTTAATTGCATTGGCCTGCTCAACCAGAGCAAGTTTGCCATCGGGCGACAATTGGTTGATGATAACCGAGTTGCCAGGAAACGTTGCCAGAGTTGTTATCTGGTTGCCATTGCTGAGATCCATGCTCTGAACGAGATGCAGTTCCTGCCTGGAGTCCTGAGCAGCAAAAAAGATTTTCGTGCTATCAGATGACCAGGTAATCGCCATGCTAGCATTGCTCAAATGCGCAATGATCATTCCCTGACTGTTTAGCACATATACACTGTTATCGCCCACGTCGCCCACCAGCAGTTTCTTCCCATCAGGAGACCAGAGCGCTTTATCTGTCCGCTGAATCGATGATTGCGCGAATGTTGTAGATGTGCAGTTCTGCGCGGAGTATGCCTTGACGCTTGCGTAGCTCACCACCGCAATTTCTCCTTGCGAAGACCAGGCGAGAGCGGGATTCCAGGGCACATTGGTCAGCATAACTTCCGGGCCAGCGCTAAAGCTGCACACCAGCGTTCCATGGCTGAGCGCGGTCTGCTGCGGTGTTGGCGCGCTTGTGATGGTCTTTGCTCCCTTGTTTGCTGTTGGGGCGGTTGAGCGCAGGAGACCTGAGAAAAGTGTGAAGCTTACAATCGTGATGAGGACCACGGCAGCGACAAGGCTGAGTCCCACCACGCGCCTGAGCGAACGACGTTTCTTTGGCTGGAATAAAGATGACGAGGAGTTCATGCCTCCAGAGATGGGAGTATCTTGCATGGCTTTTCTTTCTTTGAGAATAATTATTTTCTCTTCAGACGGCTTCCATTGTGCCAGCAGAGAGAAAGGCTGATCCTGGTGTTGAACCAGGCGGCTCCAGATGCGATCCAGAGAATGCTCATTCGCCTGCGCATACTCCTGGGAGCATGCCTGTAAATGCTGGATCAGGCGGGTCGTCTGCTGATCGCGCGGTGAAAGGCTACCGTCTTCAAGCATCTGATTTATAATTTGGGATTCCAAAGTATTCTTTTCTTCGTTCATTGTTGACCCCCTTGCGCCTGGTCCTTGTAGTGGCTGCGCAAAAGCCGCAGGGTTCGAGTCAGCAACATGCGTACTGCTGACCCGCTTTTGCCAAGGACAGGGGCGATTTCAGCGCAGTTCAAACCATGGCCAAAGCGCAGACGTAGCACGTCCTGCTGGAGTTCTGGCAAGTTACGTACCGCCCTGGCAAGATGTGAATACTCCTCGTGCTCAAGACTCATCTGCTCAGGACTTGAGCCATCATCCGCATAGAGTGGCTCGGAGAGCCATTCCAGGGAGATCTGCGGACGCCGGGTAGTGCTGCGAAAGTGATCAACTACTTTGTTACGCGTAATTGTCCAGAGCCATGCTTCTTGTTTCACTCGCTCGAATGTCGGAAACAACTGATTTTGCAATACTGAGAGAAACGTATTGAGCACAATATCCTCAGCATCTTCCCGCGAAGAGACTTGTTGATAGGCGTAGGCGAAGAGTGCAGGCGCATACCGTTGGTACAATTCGGCATAAAGTTCGTCATCCAATGACGTATCGTCCTTGTCTTGCATTGCTGCCCTCTCATGTTTTTTTGAGATCTCACAAGGTATCTCGCTGAAAAAACAAAAGTGCAACAGGGCCTGCCCTTGCCTCTGGGTGACTAAAATTTTGCAAACATATATCAAATACTTACGAAAAATATCCTGACCTGCTGATTACCTCTTGACGAGATCTTCTGAAAGGTATATAAGTATCTTATTTAGCGCCAGGCTTTCTCAATCAGATGCAGTGAAATGCATGCTTTTTTTTTATAAAAACTTTGAAAAGGAGTGTTTGTTGCGGGAGCGAGCAAGACAAAAGAAATCCCTGGTGTGAACGAGTTCCGGGTTAACAGTCGCCATCACCAGGTATTAAAAGCTCTTGGGAGAGGTAGTATAAGCATCCGGGTTGATGATCTGGTCGTAATAAAGGAAAGCACCTGATTATTCACGTGGAGTTACTCTCTAGCGAGCCTTTTTTCACTGGTTGCTTTTCCGTTTAAGCGTAGAAGCAGTTTCTTTTTTTGGGAGAGGTTATTATGAAAGCCGATACAGTTACAACAGAAGTGGAATACCTTGTCTTAAGTGCAGAAAAATATGTTGAGCACAGATTACCGCATTATATTGAGGAATTACGCGAGCTCTGTCTCATTGATTCAAATACTTATTATAAACCTGGCCTTGACGAGGTTGCTCTTTATCTGGAAGACCGCATGCGCAAGCTTGGTATGAGCACAACCATCATTGAACATGAGGATTGTGGCAATGACCTTCTGGGAACAATACAAGGTAGCGGTACTGGCAATGTATTATTGCTCGGCCATATGGACACCGTGTATCCTGTCGGAACTGCAGCGGCTCGCCCGTTGAGAGTAGAGGGAGATACCATTTACGGTCCTGGGGCTTCCGACATGAAGGGATGCATCCTGTCTGCGCTTTATGCACTTGAGGCGGTCTTCGCAGCAAATTGCCGCTCCTTTGGAGAGATTCGATTTCTTTGCGTCTCTGATGAGGAGATTCTTAAACGACACTCTCTCGGCATTATACGTGAGATATCGCAAGGCTGTCAGGCTGCACTGGTCTTGGAAGCGGCAAGGGCTAACGGTGCAATTGTGAGCTCCCGTAAAGGCAATGCCGGGTATACTCTCAAAGTTAAAGGGCGTTCGGCTCATACAGGTGTTGAACCAGAGAAAGGCCGCAACGCGATTGTGGAGTTGAGCCACCAGATTCTGCAATTTGAAAGCCTCAATGGCTGGCGCGAAGGTCTGACAATCAATGCCGGCATGTGCTCAGGCGGTGTGGCTCTTAACGTTGTACCGGATTATGCCGAAGCTCAAATTGACCTGCGTTTTAGTGATTTTCGTGATAAAACAGATGTTGAGAATGTTTGGCAGCGAATGATACAGCAAAACAAGATTGTAGGGACAGAGGTAATGCTAGAAGCATGGCCCGATTGCAGGCAACCAATGCTTTGCACCCCTCAAAGCCTGACTCTTGTCGATTGTGCCCGCGAAATTTCTCATATTCTTGGCTTCTCCCTGGAGCATGTAATGACTGGTGGATCATCAGATGCCAGCTATACTTCTGGCAGTGGAATTCCAACCCTTGATGGTCTGGGACCGATTGGTGGTCGCGATCATAGTCCTGATGAATACCTGGTCAAGAGTAGTATTGCGCAACGTAGTGCTTTGTTGGCGGGATTGATTACCTCCGTAAAAGCTCAGGACTTATAATGTTGCTTTTTGCCAGTTAGTGGCTAAAATTTTAGGAGTAGGCGGAATGAGTGATGGCTCGGCATTTAAACATGCCGGGTGGCAGGGAAGATTTGCAACTTTACGATCGGCCACTATATAATAAATTGTTCGGCATAGGCGGTTCCTATTAACTGAAACCGCAGGTCGGGGGTTCGAGTCCCTCCACTGGCTTCGGTCAGTGTAGCTCAGTTGGTAGAGCGGCGGCTTAAATATACCGCCCGCCGTTCACAGAAAGGGTCTTATGGAGTCTGCGATTCGACTGTTCAAGGCATTGCCTGTAGCAAGCAAGCAAGGCAAAACAAACGAGGATTTGCTGAGACAGACGATTAGCAAAGGCTTCATATTCGCCCCGGAAATCGTGTATAACTATCCTGACACCGCTTATATCATTGACCTGGTAGACAAAGCCTATGGTCGCTCCCCAGAGCAACTCAACCAGACCTTCCATAAGTCATGGGCCAGGGTTCGTGACGCCTCAAGCGAACAACTGGTCATTGAGCAGCTAATCCACTACCTGACGACGTACGGCTTTGAGCGGCTTGGTATCTACGACAAAGACACTGTCTATATTCCCAATGAGCAGTTAGAAGTGCCTGCGCTGCAGGATGGCATCAGGCTGGTCGTGATCAAAGGCTACACCAGGCAAGAACTGCAGGAGAAGCTGTTGGAGTTGCTAAGCTCTGGTGTCGCGCTGCACAAAAATACCATCGACGATGTCCTGGATATTGCCAGCTTTGTCCGTCTGTCCCATGAGGACGTTGAACATGTGCGCAATAAAGAGGTGAAAGCTGCCCTCTATGACTTCCTTGGTCTCGTACCAAGCAATCCAACCGAGTTTCTACGCTACGTGGTCTACCGGGCGACGAATAAGACGCTGCTAATCAAGAATGCCGCTACGATTGCCGAGATCAAAGGCCGCAACAATCTGGATATCGCGCGCTATTTTGATCTGTACGAGAAGGAAGCTGGCCTTGCCCGGCTGGCCGAGATATTCTACCGCTTTAAGCCCCTATTCCTGGCCTTCCGCACCAACAGCAAATTGAAGCAGAGCATCAATAAGATACGCCGCCTGGCGGAGCAGAACCATAAGCCGCTGCCCGCAGACACACTGAATATGGTTACAGCGCAGCTCCGGCACGATCAGCCAGTATTGAATGACCACTTCTACCAGGCACTGGAAACGGCCTCGCTTTTCCGCAAGATCCGTCTGGCCTATGCGCTGAAGTTCCGCACCACCGATGCTGATTCTATTCTCTACCGCATACGTAATGGCAAATCGTACGCTACTAAGTTCGACTTCACTAATCAGGCTGGCGCTCAGGAGGCATACGCTGTTACTCTGAGATCGCTGACGGACGATATCGCGAAGAATGTAGCTGGCAAAAAAATCTTCATCCCTGCGGGCATCAAATACGGTTTGCCCGCAACCGAGAAGCAATTTACTGGCAATCTGCCATCTGGCACCTATGTTGAGTTGGCTGAGGATATGGTGGCTGGTATCCATTGGGAGAATGTTTCAGGAAACCGTATCGACCTCGATCTGTCACTGATGTCACCGGAGATCGGCAAGGTCGGCTGGGATGGCGCTTATAGAAGCGGTAACAAAAGCATTTTGTTTTCTGGAGATATGACTGACGCACCGCAGCCACAGGGGGCTTCAGAGCTGTTCTACATCGGTAAGCAGGCGCGGGGCGCCTTCATTATGTTCGTGAACTACTTCAACTTCGACCAGAATATTGAAGTGCCATACAAGATAATAGTGGCTCAGCAGAAGCCGGTGAATCCTACAACCCATTACACGGTAGATCCCAATAAGATCGTGGCGTTGAGCAGCACGACAATACAGGTCAGGCAGAAAAATCTGGGCATTATCATAGCTGATGAGACTGGCTGCAAGTTTTACTTTGCCGAAGCGGACCTGGGTAGCTCCAGAAGCGCCCGTGGAGGCGGCTATGTTGAGCAAGCTCGGAAGTATCTGCTCAAATTCTATACCGCATCGATTGTTCTGAATGATGTCCTGGCAGCCGCTGGCGCGGAGCTGGTTGCGGACGTGACTGAAGCGGAGATTGACCTTTCACCTGAGAGCATAAATAAAACCAGTATCCTGGACCTGCTGCTGGATCAAGGATAGGCTAAATGCTCCTCATGCAATATTTCTTCCTGATAAGGGCAGCCTGAATAGAAACGCGACCATTGCGCTCGTTTTATCAAGGAAAATTTTCCTTGCAAAAGGCATAAAGAGGAAAATACAGAGTATAAGAGAGTGGAGCATGGGGAAGCCGTGGCTTCCCCATGCTCCACTCTCTTATTTCTTCAGGGCGAGCGGGTGGGACAAAAGACTTTTGCTCGCTCTGAGAGGCCCTGAAATATGCTTGACTTTTTCTTTATAAGCATGTTACAATCCTATTAAGAATGATTTCCCTTTTGTGAAGGAAAGTTTTCCTTGAAGATGTGAATGGCTATGGATAGAGGGCAAGAACAACTTATGAACGTTTCTGCAGAGGGACAGCTATCCACTGTTCCCCTGGCGGGCAAAGGTGCAACATTACAAGATGTTGCCCAGGCGGCTGGCGTCACTATAGGCACTGCTTCCAAGGCAATCAATGGACGTGGCAAGCTCAGCCAGGAGACACGCGAACGGGTACGTAATGAGGCTCGGCGCTTAGGATTTCGTTTTCGTCATCTGCAGCCGGATATGCCCACAGCACGACGCGCTATGATTGGCGTGCTGACCTCAGATATTTACGGACGTTTCAGTCTCCCGCTGCTAATGGGCATGGAAGAAGCTTTTGCAGGACGCTCTATCTCTGCTGTTCTTTGTGCTACACGCGATCAGGAGCAGGAGCAAGCCCACATTCAGATGCTGCTGGATCGTCAGGTGGATGGCATTGTCGTTTCTGCCCGCCGTGAAGATCCACGCACACCAATTGATCTGGGGCAAGCAAGACTGCCTATCATTTATGCTCATACTCAGGTGACAGATCATGGAGCGCTCTCTGTTCTCCCGGATGATGCTCAGGGTGCGCGCCTCGCGGTCGAGCACCTGGTCAAACTCGGGCGGCGTCACTTTGCTCATATCACGGGTCCAGGCTATTTTGACGCTGTGCGTTTACGTGAGCAAGCTATGCGCCAGGTGTTGAGCGAACACTCTATCCCTTTTTCTGAGCAACACGTGCTCTCTGGTCCCTGGCAGGAGAGCTGGGGCTATACCGCAGCCCGCTACCTCTTACAACAAGATCCATCTATCGATGCACTTTTTTGCGGGAGCGATCAACTGGCACGTGGCGCAGTCGAGGCTTTGCATGAACAGGGCGTGCGTATCCCTGACGATGTTGCGGTCGTTGGCTTCGATAATTGGGAGCCGATTGCCAGCGCTACACGTCCGGCGCTCACAACCGTTGACATGAATCTGCAGGCTGTCGGCTACTATGTTGGACAGGCCCTACTCGATCTGCTGGCTGGAAAACTGCTTTCGGGTATTAAGCGCCTCCCCTGTAATCTGATTATCCGAGAATCGAGCCAGATGCTTTCAGCAAGCAGATCATCTGATAAATAACTGACACTTGCAGAGAAGCTTTGTCGTTTTTCTAGACCGTCTGAGCTTTTTTCATCAAGGAAGGAAATACTATCATTCTATAGAAGACACTGCTAACGATGCGTAACTTTTTATACAGTACCTATGTCCTCTTGTCAGGATTACTGTATGAGCATCGTTATGGAGAACGGTTCTCTCCATACACGCTTCTTGTCTTGAGCTAAAGAAATTGAAGTGTTCTTTGAAAAAGAACAGAAAGAGGTGCAGCAATGCAGCAACAGCCTCACTATCTCCTTGTAACCAATGCGGGAAACTATCGTCCTTTGCGGTCTATTTTCAAGTTGTCTTCACTTGGATGTCTCCTGCTGGTCATCCTGGGCATTGTCGCCGCTTGTGGGAATTCCACAACAGGATCGTCTGCCACAAACAGTAAAATCACGATTACCGAAATGGATTATTGGAGCATCGCCTCCCAAAGCACAATCCTCCAGACGTTGTTCGCGAGCTACCAAAGGCTTCATCCCAATATCACCATTCAGCGTACTGCCGTTCCTTTTGCTAATCTCCTGCCCAAAGCTGATCAAGAGGCAGCATCTCACACTCTGCCCAACATCCTCGTGCTGGATAATCCTGATGTCGCGGCCTTTGCTTCCACAGGCGCTCTTACCCAGCTTGACTCCTACATGCAAGGCAAATTTAGTCCTGCGGACTTTTATACTGGTCCTGCCTCAACTATGACCTACCAGGGCAAGACATATTCGTTCCCTGTTGGCAGTAATGATCTCGTCCTGTTCTATAACATGAAAATGCTCAAAGCAGCTGGACTCAAGCCTCCAACTACCTGGAGCGACTTGCTGGCGGATGCTAAAGCGCTGACGCATGGGAATACCTACGGGTTTGCCTTTTCTGCCCCGGCGGATGAGCAGGCCACGTTCCAGTTTGAACCCTATCTGTGGGCCAATCAGGGAGACCTCTCCCACATTGACTCGGCACAGGGAGTGGCAGCTCTGCAGGTCTTGACCAGCCTGGTTCAGAGTGGCTCAGCCTCGAAAGGAGCGCTCAACTGGGGGCAACCTGATGTGGCTACCCAATTCGGCGAAGGGCATGCCGCGATTATGGAGAATGGTCCCTGGGAATTGCCGGTCCTGGAGCAACAGTACAACATGAAATTTGGCACCGATTTCGGCGTCGTGCCTCTGCCGGTTCCACAGGCTGGTGTGGCTCCAGTCAGCCCACTGGGTGGGGAAGAATGGACCATTCCAGTGAGTAGTGATAGCGCCGCAGTCAAAGCTTCGTGGGATCTGCTCAACTGGCTGCAACAGCCAGCGCAGTTACAGCAATTAGATCAGGCCTTCGGTTATATCCCGGCGATCAAAAGCGTAGCGATACCCCTGCTGCAAAGTCAGCCTGAGCTCCAGGTTTTTGCCAGCGAACTGGATACAGCGCGTGCTCGTACTGCGCAATTGGGAGCCAAATATCCCAAGGTTTCGCAGGCAATCTGGACGGCTGAGCAGGCCGCACTCACCGGGAATCAATCACCGCAGGCGGCTCTGACGCAGGCACAACAACAGATTAACGGCATCCTTCAATAACTCAGACGGGCTTGATAGGGGAGCGTTTCATGGATGATCTGCAGAACATCAGGAGTTTCTCCTTGCTCTGCCTTCTCCATGAGACACTCCGGTTCCCTACATCGAGAAAGGTAGCAGCATTGTGTTTGTCAAAACTCGTCCCGTCACCAATCAACTGACCCCGTCCTGGACAACAGGAGCTACTGTTCGACCACGCCGACGCTGGCGTAAGCCGCTGATTCAGCTGACATTCCTCATGCCTTTGCTTATCTATGTAATCGTCTTTTATGGCTATCCACTGTTCTATAGCCTGCAGATCAGCCTGGAACAATATGATCTGCAGGCCGAGATCACAGGTAATGCGCCTTTTATTGGTCTGGCAAACTATCTTGCGGTTATAAGCAACTTCACCTTTCAAAGCGCGGCCCTTCATACCCTCTTCTTTACGGTGCTGTCTCTGGTGCCGCAGTTTCTGATTGGCCTGGGCCTGGCTCTCTTCTTTTCTCGTCATTTTCCCCTGAGCCGTTTTTTACGCGCCCTGTTCCTTTTGCCCTGGCTGCTGCCTTTGATTGTCTCAGGAACGATCTGGAAGTGGCTTTTCAACGAGACCAATGGGCTGATCGACCAGGGTCTGGCCAGTTTGCATCTGCTGCCAGATCACTTTGGCTGGTTAACTACGCCCGGCTGGGCTCTGGCTGCGCTGATCATCGCCAATATCTGGCTGGGTATTCCTTTTAATATGGTGATTCTCTATAGCGGTCTCCAGGGCATTGCGCAGGAATTTTACGAGGCTGCCATGATTGATGGCGCGACTCGCTGGCAGCGCTTTCGCTATATCATTTTGCCGATGTTAGAACCCGTGATTGGGATTGTCCTTATGTTGGGTTTTATTTATACGCTCAAAGTTTTCGACCTGATCTATGTGATCACGCAGGGAGGGCCAGCCAATGATACCCAGACCTTTGCTACCTGGTCCTATACGCTCTCCTTTACTCAGCAATCGTTCGGACAAGGGGCCGCGCAGGCCAATATCATCCTTGTGATCTCTCTGCTGCTGGCTCTGGTCTACCTCTGGTTGTCTCGACGCACAACGAAATGGATCTAAGCTCTCCATTGAAAGGAAACCGTTCTATGGGCCTGTTACAAAAACAGTTCAGGCAGTACAGTGCCACTCTTGTGGGTCTTGTGCTTACCGCCATTATGCTTTTCCCGCTTTACTGGATGGTGATTAATTCCTTCGAGACTACCCGCGAGATTTTCAGTATCCCGGTCTCGCTGGTCCCCACGCAAATAACCAGCGCCGCGTATGTCGATGTCTGGCAAACGCAGTTACCACACCTGGGGACCAGCCTGCTGGTCGCGCTAGGGACCGCTGTGCTCTCGGTGATCATTGCGACTCCCGCGGCTTACGCTCTGGCGCACTTTCGCCTGCGGGTCACGCTCTTTCTCGTTTTTATTCTCTTGCTTACCCAGATGATTCCGACCGTTACATTGACGACGCCAATGTTTCTGATTTTTAATCAGTTTGGTCTGCTCAATAGTTATGTGGGATTGATTCTGGCCGATAGCACCTATGCTGTCCCCTTCGCCGTCTTAATCCTGCGCTCCTTCTTTCTCTCTATCCCGAAAGAACTGGCCCAGGCTGCGTATGTCGATGGCACAGGCGAATGGGGAGCTTTTCTGCGCATCATCTTGCCGCTGGTTGTGCCGGGCGTGGTGACCGCTGGCCTGTTTGCCTTTCTCTTTGCCTGGGGCGATTTTATCTACGCGCTGACACTCTCAACGAATAATGTGATCGAGCCAGTCTCGCTGAGCATTTTTACCTATCTCGGTCAGTTCAGTGACCATTGGGATAGCGCGATGGCTGTCGCTACTCTGGCTTCTATTCCAGCGGCCATTTTGCTTGTTCTTTTCCAGCGTTATATCACCGCTGGTCTTACTGCCGGGGCAGTAAAAGGTTAGGGAGAAGGCGCGTAAGAGCGCTAGCTCCCTGAAAGAGCAGTCTGCTCCAGGCGCTTCCGACGCCGCTTACTCAATCACCGTCTACCAGGATAACGGACACATCAGGCACCTGTTTCCGAGGAAAGGATCACGAATGTCCCTGTCATCATCTTCCCAGACACAAGGGAATGCACACGAGGTATTGCGTTCATCCGCTGTTCCGCATACTGCTACGGTCTTTCAGGATACGTTTTGGGCGTCTCGCTTGCAGACCTTGCGTACCCAGACCCTGCCTGCGATCTACCAGCAGATGCGCCTGGATGGACATTTTACGGGATTTCACGAGAGCTGGCACGCTGGTATGCGCCCTATTCCGTATGTGTTCTGGGAATCTGATATCGCCAAATGGATCGAGGCCGCGAGCTATAGTCTGGCGCTCCAACCGGACCCTGACCTTGAGGCATTGGTAGATGAGGCCATCGCCTTTCTGCTAACGCTGCAACAGCCTGATGGCTATCTGAATCTCTGGTTTACTCAGGTAGAGCCTGAACAGCGCTGGAGCAATCTGCGCGATTACCACGAACTCTATTGCGCGGGACACCTGATCGAAGCGGCAGTGGCGCACTTTCAGGCCACTGGCCAACGTATCCTGCTCGATGCTGTATGCCGCTATGCCGATTATATCGACGCGACCTTTGGTCCAGAGGAAGGCAAACGGCGTGGCTACTGTGGTCATGAAGAGATTGAGTTGGCGTTGATCAAACTTTCCCGCATCACAGGGGAACGACGCTATATGCGCTTGAGCCACTACTTCATTGAAGAGCGCGGCCAGCGTCCTTCATACTTTGATCTGGAGGCCGAAGCTCGCGGCGAAGCACCCGCTGACTACGAGATGGCGACTTACGAGTATAATCAGTCGCATGTGCCAGTGCGTGAGCAGCATGAGATTGTGGGACACGCGGTTCGCGCAATGTATCTGTTCAGCGCGGTCGCTGATCTGGCTCGTGAGTTGGAAGATGAGAGTCTGCGCGAAACCTGCGAGCACGTCTGGAATCACCTGCAGGCTAAACGCCTGTATATTACTGGTGGCCTGGGCTCCTCCGAGGGCAATGAAGGTTTCACCGCTGATTATGATCTACCAAATTCCGCCGCGTATGCCGAAACGTGCGCGGCGATCGGCCTGGTCATGTGGAGCCAGCGTCTGTTGCAACTGGACGCGGATCAGCGCTACGCGGATGTACTGGAACAGGCCCTTTATAATGGAGTACTGAGCGGGATTGCCCTCGATGGAAACTCTTTTTTTTATGTCAATCCCCTGGAAAGCGCTGGCACACATCACCGCCAGCCCTGGTTTAAATGTGCCTGTTGTCCTCCCAATATCGCGCGTCTGCTCCTCTCAATCGGGAGCTATTTCTATACCGTCACAGAAACGGACATTCTCGTCCATCTCTACGCGCAGAGTAGCAGTACACTGACGGTTGGCAGCCAGTCTATTACTCTGCATCAGTACACCAATTATCCCTGGGATGGCATAGTGCGCCTGGAGGTTGAATGTGATGAACCTGTAGAATTCGGACTCCACGTGCGTATTCCAGGCTGGTGTCCCGCGGCCCGTCTCACCCTGGCAGGCGCGGAGATCCCATATGAATTGCGCAAAGGATACGCGCGTGTGACACGCACCTGGCAGCCTGGCGAGAGCCTGACATTGCACCTGACGATGCCCGTTGAACGGATTTATCCTCATCCAGCTATTCGCGAGAATGTGGGAAAGGTTGCCTTACGCTCAGGTCCCTTGATCTATTGCCTGGAAAGCCAGGATAACCCTATCCCACTGCAGCAGTTTACTCTGCCGTCCAGCGCGACCTTTGAGAAACGCTTTGTGCCTGACCTTCTGGGTGGAATTGCTGTGCTAAACGCCACCGGGCGAATGCTGGAAACGGCGGATTGGGACGACACCCTGTACCGCACGCTCCCGCCGACTTTTCAGCCGTTCACGCTAACTGCTATCCCTTACTATGCGTGGGCTCAACGTGAACCCGGCGAGATGTGCATCTGGCTAAAGGTAGACGATGATGACTATACGAGCTTCTAAAAGCAGAGCCTTCTGCGCTTTCTTTGAGCGCGCTGGTCGATGTGAAGACAGGTTATTGTACTACTCGCTGATTCCTGGTGCTCCTCTTTATGAAGCGTTTCCTTGCATAGAAATGTTTCCTATGCCAGAGAAACAGGGAGAAAGGAGGGGAAAGCAGCATACTACTCAGCAATGAGTTATCCCTGATTTTTTCTAAGCAGCATGAGCGCGTCCACTCCTCACCCCCTTTGTTTTGAAGAGGTTTGGCCTGATTTTTCAAAATTAGGATGACTCATAAGTAAATTGAGGCAAGATGCCTCATGTATGGTCAAATCATTTTCTTGCTTGATGCAATGAAAGGAATGCAATGAAACATTTCTTTGGCCGATTCTTGAGATGGATCTGTCTGGCTCTCCTGCTCGTAGCAGGATGGTCTCTTTTACCAGCGTTACCAGCTCAGGCTGCGACGCCTACGCTGGTCGTGAATGCCAATCAGGTGCTTCGCTCAGTCACACATGTCGCCTCAGGGGGACTGTATGGGCTTGGCAGCGATGCGACGCCTGCTGATAGTATGGTGACACCCTTACATCCACGCGATTTTGTGCAGATGGCTCCCAATGGTCAGCAGTTGCCCAATGGCGCAAGCGCTCCCGGAGGTGACGCGCTGGTGGTTGCTTCCAAGGCTGCCCGCGCGGGAGCGGTGGTCACAATTCGCATGCCCGACTATTATCCCAACTTTCCCTATAGATGGGTGAGCTGGGCAAACTGGCTCAGCGTGGTCGATGGAGAGGTCGCAGCGCGCAAGGCAGCTACCAGTGTGACCAATATCAATGCCTGGGAACTGTGGAATGAGCCTGACTGGACCTGGGATACGACCAACGCGGGTTCGTTCAACGCTGGTTGGGTGCGCACTTACCAGGAGGTACGCGCAAAAGATAGCACGACCCCGATCCAGGGACCAAGTATCTCTGTGTATAACGCGAGCTATATGAGCTCATTCCTCAGCTACGCCAAAACTAACAAGGCGTTACCAAACATCATCAGTTGGCACGAGTTAAGCGGTCAGAGCAGGATTGCGGCGGATATCAGCGCGTATCGTAGCCTTGAGTCCAGCCTTGGTATCAGTCCATTGCCGATTGCGATTGAGGAATACGCCCAGCCCGGTGAAGTCGGTATTCCAGGCTCACTGGTTGGCTATATCGCGAAATTTGAGCGCGGAAAAGTCGATAATGCCGAACTGGCTTTCTGGAACCAGTATGGCACGTTTGATGATATGGTGATCAATAATACTCAACCCAACGGAGCCTGGTGGCTGTACAAATGGTATGGAGACATGTCAGGCAACATGCTCGTCACTACCCCGCCAGCGCAAACGGGTCTGGATGGGGCTGCCTCTGTCACAAGTTCAGGCAATCAGGTGAGCGTCATCTTTGGAGGCGGCAGCGGCTCCAACTCAGTGACTATCAATGGGTTAAATGCGCTCTCCGCCTTTGGCTCCAGCGCAACTGTGACCCTGGAATATGTCCCCTCTCTCGGTCGCACCACTGCGGTCACAGGCACTACCGTGGTCTCTGTGGCAAACTACACAATCACCAATGGGTCCATCACCGTGCCAATCAGTAATATGAGTAGCACTGCAGGGTATCATTTGCGGATTACTCCCGCTGGTACTGCTCTCTATAACAAAATTGTGAACAAGAATAGTGGCCTGGTACTGGGTATCTCTGGTGCTTCAACCTCCTCAGGAGCACAAGTGCTCCAATGGTCAGATAGCGGTACAGCAGACCACCTCTGGCATCTGGTCGATGCTGGTGGAGGGTATGTCAAGATCGTGAACAGGAATAGTGGCCTGCTATTGGGCATCACGAGCGCCTCAACCTCGGCGGGAGCTATTGCTCTACAGTGGACAGATAACGGTACGGCGGACCATCTCTGGCAGATAGTCGATGCCGGTGGAGGTTATGTCAAGCTTGTGAACAAGAATAGTGGCCTGATGCTGGGCATCTCTGGTGCCTCAACCTCGGCAGGAGCGCTCGCCCTGCAATGGACAGATAACGGTACAGCAGACCATCTCTGGAAGATTCAGAGCTAATCTCTCTGCAAGCTAGTCGGAGATCATCCCCGCCCCTTTTGTTGTGCAGAGATTTGGCAGGCGCTGCACAACAAAAGGGGCGGGGATGATTTTGCTGCTATGGTCACATTTCTTGCGACGAATCCCGTCAACCTTCGCTGGCAAGCATCTATGCAAACACTAATCGAGGCACCTGTGGACCCGGATACCGGCTTTTCCCCCCTGCTTCCAGAAATGTCTCACATGGATTAAAAGCCGCTCGTATGCAGGCATTATCGTGGAGGAGAAAATCCTTCACGCTCTTGCTAGCCAGAAATAGAGGGAGAGCAAGTTTCTTTACAGTTCCTTCCTCTTCACTCTATACCTTTTCTTTCCTCGGTTAGTTCTATCTGCTTTCGTCAAAAGCAGATCTGAAAGAAAGAAAATATCTTACGCTTAATATAAACGGGAAAAGCGGAAAACGCAAGAAATAAAACGAGGTGCCCAAAAATGTCCAGGTTTGACCTGGAAAATTGGAGCATTATACAGGTACACTTGCTGGCAAGTACCACACATTTTAAGTGAAAAAATGGATATAAGTATAAGTCGCTTGTATTATTTTTCCTCACTGTATAGTGCAAAACATATGCATTACGCTACATGCATTATTACTATGAGAAAGGAGAAGTAAAGATGCGTATCACTCACATATACACCTTTGATACATCGCAAGGAATGTGAAACTTGATACGTTGA
The DNA here is from genome assembly GCA_041156125.1 of Candidatus Paraktedonobacter carboxidivorans. Taxonomy (GTDB): domain Bacteria; phylum Chloroflexota; class Ktedonobacteria; order Ktedonobacterales; family Ktedonobacteraceae; genus Paraktedonobacter; species Paraktedonobacter carboxidivorans. Next base: position 37,353 of record JBEVTI010000023.1, on the reverse strand, counting down.
CCTGCCGGGAGGCAGGAAGGTTGTCTCTCCTAATTTTTACTCATGGTTATCTGCCTGCTATCCGCAGGCGAGAAAGGAAAAGTACCGTGTCTCGCAAAAAACTCGTTGTACTTGCTGTACTAACAGCACTTTTTTCTTTTGTTGTTTTGAGTGGCTCTGCGTCTGCGGCCAGCGTTCTCTTTCATACTGGTTCTCAGGTCACCTCTCATTCACTGTTTGCAGCCAGCGTTCTCTTTCATACTGGTTCTCAGGTCACCTCTCAACCGATGCACTCGGCCTCACGGTGCAATAATCCTTACCAATGCCCCTACGTATGTAATTTCAGGAACTGCCCACCCGAGGGCAGCTACGACACATCTGTGACATTCTGTGACAGATCCAGTCATAGCTGGTGGAATTGGTCGAGTCTTAGTCAGATTAATGTGACCTGGTGGGACGCGGGATCGTGGAATGGAAGGCGGTGGCAGTCTTACGATGTTGTCATCAGCGCTTTCGGCGGAAGCTCGGATGCTGGCCTCGCTTATCGGTGGTGCTAACTCTAATTAGAGCGCTGACGTATAGCGCCGTGATGGGAAGCCTGGAGCTTCCCATCACGAGTTAGCCAATCGGAAACTCCCTGCACCCACGCCTTTGCTGACTTCCTCTCGACTTTCGAGGAACTCTGGAAGGAGTCATCGATAGCCTTGACGAATTCCCATATATGAGATAGTATTTCATATATGGGAAATACCTATTCGGATAACACCTCAATTGATCAACTGCTTGCCCAGCGGCTCAAGGCTCTGCGTGCTGAGCGTGGCTGGTCGTTGGACGAACTTGCAAGACGCAGCAACGTCAGCCGCGCCACCCTCTCCCGGCTTGAGAATGCAGAGGTGAAACCAACGACGAGCGTGCTGAGCAAGCTCTGCACGGCCTATAGCTTGACCATGTCGCGGCTGATGCGCATGGTTGAGGATGACTTTGCCCCCCTCATCCGCCGCGACACGCAAGCGGTCTGGACAGACCAGACTAGCGGCTTCCGGCGGCGTTCGGTATCCCCACCTACCAGAGCTCTGGCTGCCGAGGCCCTTGAGTGCGAGATCGAACCTGGCACGCGCATCACCTATGAGCATGCGCCAAGAGTGGGCCTGGAACATCATCTGCTCATGATGGAGGGACAATTGGAAGTCAGCTTCAATGGGCAGACCTACGATCTACGGCCTGGCGACTGTCTGCGCTACCAACTCTTTGGTCCCAGCGCTTTCGCAACCCCTGAGCAGTGCGCCGCCAGGTATATTCTCTTTATCTTGTAAGACGACATGACCAGAGATAGCCACACTACCATCTCGATTGTGGCTACAGACAATAGTGCAGGCCACGAAGGTCTCTTGCCAACATCCGTGCCATTAGGAGCAAGCCAGTTATTTAGAAAGGGAAGCTTCATGTTTACATTGCGTCGCTACACTTCCACCGACCAGGCTGCCGTCGAAGATCTGCATGTGGTAGCTCTTCAACAGACCGGGGCCTATCTGGGACGTGGTCCCTGGGATGACGATGTCTATGCTATCGAAGAGGTGTATCTCAAAAATGGGGGAGAATTTCTGATTGGTGAGTACGATGGTCTGTTTGTGGCGATGGGCGCGTTGAAACGCACAGGTCCGAAGCGCGCCGAGATCAAACGCATGCGAGTCTCCGCCAAGTATCAGGGGCGCGGTTATGGTCAGCATATTCTGGAAGAGCTCGAAGTCCGCGCCCGCGCCCTTGGCTATCAGATCCTGCATCTCGACACCTCTCTCCTCCAGATTCCGGCTCAGAGGCTTTACGAAAAAAACGGCTACCGCGAAATCGGCAGAGATACCTATCAACAGGAAGTTGGCAAAGATACCTATCAAGCGCTTGAGGTGATCCTGTACGAAAAGCAATTAGCCTAAGTAGTCTACTTTCTTCTGTCACTTATCTCTGAGCATGAAGCGCGAGTGATGCAGGAATTGGGAGATCAATAGGATAGAGGAGACATTGTACCATATAACAGATTCAACCAATAAACTAAATTGGTTAAATTGGTTTGAATTGGTTAGCTACCAAGAGGAGGGTCTACATGGATACGACACAAAAGGTGATTGTTGTGCCTCAGGAAGTGATAGGGGAGATCAATCCCAATTTGCATGGGCAGTTCGCGGAGCATTTAGGAGAACTAATTTATGCTGGGATCTATGTTGATCCTCAGAGTAGCATTCCCAATACGAATGGGTTACGCCATGATGTGATAGCGGCCCTGCGCCCTCTGGGTATTCCCGTGCTGCGCTGGCCAGGGGGATGTTTCGCCGATACCTATAACTGGCGCGACGGGATTGGTGCTCGCGCTGAGCGACCAGAACGAGTCAACGTCTGGTGGGGCATGGCTGCTGAGACAAATCATTTTGGCACCCATGAGTTTCTGGCCTTCTGCCAGGCCATTGGCGCTGAACCCTATTGCGCAGGCAACCTGGGTTCTGGTAACCCGACAGAGTTACGCGACTGGGTCGAGTATTGTAATTTCGCGGGCAGTTCGACGCTGGCCAATGAGCGCAGGACCAACGGTGCCGAGGAACCTTTTGGGATTCGCTGGTGGGGCATAGGCAATGAAAACTGGGAATGTGGTGGCCATATGAGTCCTGAAGAGTATGCCGCCGCCTTTGCGCGCTATCGAACCTATGTCTTCGATTACCCTGGTGTACCAATCGAGGCCATTGCCTGTGGCCCAAACGGCAATAACTGGGAATGGACAAGGCGCTTCTTACAATACATGAAAAATCACCATACCAGTTGCCGCCTCTCGCAGATTCAAGGCCTCGCGGCTCACTACTATTGTGGAACGGCTGGCACAGCTCTAGACTACACTGAGACGCAGTGGTTAGAGCTACTCTCCAAAGCTTGCGCGGTCGAAGGAATCGTGACTGGTCACCGCAGCATCATGGATGAATACGATCCCCAAAGGAAGATAAAGCTCATCCTCGATGAATGGGGCACCTGGCACCCGGTAGAGCCTGGCAAGCCAGAGGGTGGATTATATCAGCAAAATACGATCCGCGATGCCTGTGTGGCCGCGCTCACGCTCAACGTCTTTCATAATCACGCGGATAAGCTGGCGATGGCCAATCTCGCGCAACTGATCAATGTGCTGCAGGCGCTGCTCCTGGTCCAGGAAGATCGCTGCCTCAAGACGCCAACCTATCATGTCTTTGATCTCTATCAGCCCCACAAGGGCGCGCAGGCCATTCGTTTGATCAATACAGCGGAAACCATCAGCCATGGAGAGGGGGCAGCCCAGGTCTGCCAGGATAGTTATCTCGATAAACAACCATTTCGCCTCCAGGCGATCCATGGTTCAGCCTCAATGCGCGCTGGAACGCTTTGTGTGACTGTTGTCAACAACCATCCTACTCAAGCGGTTGAGCTTGACCTGGAGGTCTTCTCAGGTAAACTCGCTGGTGCAGAGATCGTCACACTCGCCGCTGACGATATTCACGCGCACAATACGTTTGAACAGCCAGAGCGCGTGCAACTCTCTGCTGCTCGAACTATCGAGGTCAGAGGACAAACGCTGCGTGTCTCATTGTCTGCGGGCAGCATTACACGTATCATGGGAAAGCTGGCTGAACAATAGTTTTCGTCTATAGATTGTACCTGCCAGCAGCGCCGTCTCTTTTTTGCAGAAGAGCTAACGGCGCTGCCAGAAATTGATAAAAAACAACAAGAGCCATTGAAGCTGCTCATTCCTGTTGTGTGCTCAGTGGAACAGGCGCTCTTTCATCAGCAGGCGCTGCCCTTAGCAATTCCAATAATTTATCGCGCATCGCCTGATAGTGGGCCTTTCTCACAATGCTGTTCTCTGTTGCAGGCTCGCAGGCAGCGGCGCTGCGGTCCGCGGCAAAACCAGCAAAGGCCGCGAGGTCGTCGCCATAGGCAGCTATGAAAGCGGCTGCATCACCGTAATCAGCGGCCACAGCAGCAATGTTACCATAGCCTAAAGTAGCAACAGTAGCGGTAACAGCGCCAGTGACAGCGGGATCAACCTCGCCAGTAGCATAAGAAATGTAAGCCACCGCGGCGGCAACAACGGTAGCATTGAAGGCCAGGCCTGCGGAGGTAGCCGCGGCAGCAACTGAGAATGCACGAGTGGTAGAGAAGGCATTGGCAGCGGCCATGGCAGCCTGTCCACGAGCAGAGGCGGCACTGAGAGCAGAAAGCCATTCCTGAGTAGAAACAGCTTCACCCTCAATCACGCGCTGATAGAGGGCAGCCACTGCGCTAATTGCCGCGCCCTGGCTGCCTACAAAGCGCAGAACCCCTCTCGCAGAATCGATGAGAAGCCAGACCATGAAACGCGCCAACACAAGCGAGAGATCAGCCCCAACAGGAATGCTTGTAAGGAAGACAAACGGAAACGTTTTTGCCTCTTTGTTGGGCAAGCCCTCAAAAATGCGATCTTCAAGATAAGCCAGTTGCCGAGGAATGCCCAATTCCTCTTCATAAAGGCTATGCTGGTTGCTTTCAAGCGTGGACCCTACAGCGCCTGAGGCTTTCTCTCTCCAGGATGTTCCCTGCATGATTTCATTGGCAAGCTGATGAGCCAGCACACGCTCTACGTGCAGTTGCCTGATTTGCGTAGTATTGTGAAATGCTCGTTGATTGCTCATTACTGTTCCTTTGCTCAATGCGCTTTCTATACGCTTATTAAGAATAAGCTATTCTCGCGCTTCGCAAAAAAACGGTTACAAGCTCGCTTGAACAAATCACTCTCGCTCAATGAATGGGTTATCCATCCATTAAGCGAGTAGAGAAGCATTTTCTACCAGGTCGTGTGTCCTGGTCGGTGTCTCCAAAGACAGGCGTTATCCCATCCTGAAGGGATCACGTGTTTGTCCTGAGAGTTCGACCCAGACGGATTTTGTGCGGGTAAATTCGCGCACGCTTTCGAGGCCGTTTTCAATGCCAAGGCCACTCATCTTATATCCACCAAAGGGCGTGTTAAAGGAAAGGGTGCGATAGGAGTTAAGCCAGACTGTTCCCGCGCGCAGGGCATGCGCCATACTGTGAGCGCGCCGAATATCGCGGGTCCAGACGCCAGCCGCGAGACCGTAGGGGATATCGTTCGCCTGGCGGATAACCTCTTCCTCCGTCTGGAAAGGAAGCACCGAAAGAACCGGGCCAAAGATCTCTTCTTGCGCGACCTGCATGCGGTTTTCGACCTCTGTGAAGATGGTCGGCTCGATGAAAAATCTCTGCGCGAGTTCTGGAGCGCTCGGAATCTTTCCGCCCTGCACCAGCCGGGCACCCTCCTCCTGGGCCACCGTAATATAGTGCTGAATTTTGTCCCGCTGCTCCTTGAAGGCAACCGGACCCATCTCTGTCTCCATCCGCAACGGATCGCCCAGCTTGATGGTACGCGCGCTCAGCGAGTTGGCTGACCAGTTGATCGTGGAGTCGCACATCGACAAAGAGTCGGGAGCTCGCGATACAGGTTTGACCACCAGCGGCGAATATACCGGACACAATCCCATTAACGACATCTTCGTCCGCATCGGCAAAGACAATGTTTGGAGACTTCCCACCCAGTTCCAGGCTGCCGCTGGCCAGATGGTCAGCGGCATCTTTCATGACCCGAATACCGGTCGCAGTCGAGCCGGTAAAGCCAATCTTATCGACGCCTGGATGGCGCACAAGTGGTCCTCCCGTGCCTGGACCAAAGCCGGTAACGACATTGAAAACGCCCGCGGGGAAGCCCGCCTCGGCAAAGAGCCTGGCAAATTCAAGTGTTGACGCGGAGGTCTGTTCAGAGGGTTTGACGACAAAGGTGCAGCCAGCGGCGAGAGCGGGAGCCAGTTTAAAGGTAAGCAGTAGCAGGGGAGAGTTCCAGGGTGTGATCGCGACGACGACTCCCATAGGTTCGCGGCGCGTGTAGACGAAAAAGTTCGCTTTATCGCTGGGAATCGTTGCTCCCTCGATCTTGTCAGCAGCGCCAGAAAAGTAGTAATACCATTCTGGCAGAGACTTCTACTGGCCACCCATCTCGCGCAGGAGCTTGCCATTGTCAGTGCTCTCTATGATCGCCAGGTGGTCCGCGTTTTCAGCGATGAGATCAGCCAGGCGGCGCATCAACCTGGCCCGTTCGGTACCCGTCATGCGCCCCCATGGTCCCTCGTCAAAGGCCGAGCGCGCCGCGCGAACAGCCGCGTCAACATCTGTTTCATCGGCTTCGGGCAGCGTAGCCCAGACTTTGCCAGTGTACGGATTAAGGCTCGTGAAGGTCTTTCTTGAATGAGCATCGACCCACTCACCACCAATCAGCATTTTATAGTTGCGTACCTCTCCAGAAACTGGAGTCTCTATCACTTGCATCAGTACCTCCATCTTGATTACACTGCTTATGGCCTTTATATACTGCGCCCGCCATCGACTTCGAGCGTGATCCCGGTGACATTGCGCGCTTCATCTGAAGCCAGATAGAGCGCGGCCTGCGCGACATCATCGGGCTCAACCAGGTGGCCCAGCGGAATGGTCGCGGTGAAGCGCTGCACGGCCTCTTCTCTGGTCGTGCCAAAGCCAAACTGCTCTAACATTGGCGTATTAGCTGCCACGGGACAGATAGCGTTGACGCGAATATTGAAGGGGGGCAAGTTCGCTGGCCAGGGACTTGGTGAGCAGAATGGCTGCCCCCTTCGAGGCATTGTAGGCGCTGAGTCCCGGACGCGGACGGATGCCAGCTGTTGATGCCGTTACAATAATACTTCCTCCGCCCTGGCTCTTCATGTGCGGCAGCACGGCTTTGGCTGCTAGAAAGATCGCTGTGGTGTTAACATCCATAATGCGCTGCCATGTCGCCAGATCAAGCATTTCGATAGGCGTCGAGGAGAGCGGAATACCAGCATTGTTGTAATAGATATCGATCTTTCCGAAACGTTCCAACGTACTGGCAACAAGCTGGCTGATACGCTCCTCGTTCGTTACATCAGCGACAAATCCGAACGAGCAAGCGGAGCCAAGCTCGTGAACAACATTGGCAACTTTGTGCTCATCAAGGTCAACAACGACCACCTGAGCCCCTTGCTCTACAAAGCGGTGCGCCGCCTTCGCGAGCAAATGCTCGATGACAGCGAGACCCTGCGGATCTTTGAGATTGAGAGCCAATGACTCTTTAGAGCGATTGAGCCAGACGAAATGGCTGGCCATACCATGGACCGTTTGATCATAATGCCGAGCAAAATCCCCCACCTCAGGACGCTCGATTTTAATCACACGAGCACCCAGATCGGCCAGTTGGCGCGTCGCAAAGGGCGCGGCAACCGCTTGCTCAAGCGCAATCACCAGGATGTCAGCCAGCGGCCTCTGTATAAATGTGTCCATCTCTTCTCCTGCCAGAGCATGCATAGACGCAGGCCATCCTAACAGGTAGTACAACGCTACCCGGGTAAGAATGCATTATTGGCCCTCAGGCCAATAGTTTTTCTGCCTCTCTATGCCTCCCAGCGTTTTTGCAGCACAACCATTCATCACAGAATGCATACGCCCACGCTATCCGTATACAATTGACAGTTTACACACAAAGAAGTATACTGTCAACCGTATACAAAACACAGTCTGCATAGTCGAGCAACTGAGTTTGCAAAAAATAATGGATACCACTAAACACAGTCGAAAGGACAGTGGACATATATATGTCATTCTCCTCACTCAAAAAAGAGACGCTTGAAACGCGAGTCTACCAGGAATTGAGAACAGCCATCGTCAAACGCCGTCTCGCTAACGGAGAGCGGCTCATTCAGGACGTTCTCGCGACGCAATTCGGGACAAGCCGTATTCCTGTGCGCGATGCCCTCAAACGGCTTGAAACCGAAGGGTTAGTCAAGCTGGACGAGCGCGGCAGCTACATGGTAAGCATCTTTGGGAGCGCGGACCTCGAAGAAGTCTATGGATTACGCATGATACTGGAGCCATACGCGGCGGGGAAGGCCATGGAGCGCATGACCGCAAGCGATTTTGAAGAACTGGCAGGCATCGAGCAAGAACTGAGAGAAATGGCGGATCAGCAAGACATCGAGCGCTATGTTCACCTCAATCAGGCGTATCATATGACGCTCTATGAATTCAGCCAGCAACGCCGGTTGAGCGCGATGATTAAAAGTCTCTGGTTGGGCCTGGCTCCGCTGACGCCCATTGCTGTGCCTGGACAACTTGAGCGCTCGGTGAATGAACATGCCCATCTGCTCCAAGCCTTGCGCGAAAAGCAGCCAGCCGTTGTTGAGAACCTGCTACGTACCCATATCCAGCATGCCAAAGTGGCATTGCAAGCCCATCTTGAGACGATGGAGTCCTGAGCTGATGAAAACAAAATTGCTGAGAACGTGGCTTTTGTGCCCGGCCATGAGCCAGACAAAATACGCAAAGCGCTGGCCAGCAGCGCGGATGTGGTAATTATTGACTGGGAAGATGCTGTTCCGCTCGAGCAAAAACCGGAGGCACGAACACGCACGCAAGAGGTCCTTGTTCAGACTCAGACAGCCTGCCGTGTCACCATTCGCGTGAATGGCCCCAGAAGTCCCTGGCTTGCCGATGACCTCTCTTTGCTCAAAGATTTGCCGGTTTCAGCAATCATCGCTCCTAAGATAGAGCAGCCAGCGGAGGTCCACGCACTGGCTACGGCGCGTGTACCAATCATTCCCTTGATTGAAAGTGGCCTGGGCGTGGAGCAGGCTTTTGCCATTGCCAGCGCGCATCCACTGGTCGAGCGACTGACACTTGGGCCACTGGATTTCCTCGCGGATCTACAAGCACATTGGACCCCGGAGGGCCAGGCACTTTTCTATGCACGCTCCCGCCTGCTTGTCGCTGGACGAGCCGCCGGCCTGTGTAAGGCCCTCAAGTACCTGAACGGAGACCTGAATCTCCTGAGCTTGCTCTAATTTTGTATACCAGGTCAGGCTCAAGCCCCCAAGCTGAGCTACCTCTTCCCTTCTCAGCCCTGCTGTACGTCTTCTTTTCGCTCCATCCGGGAGATGAAATAAAAGTGGAGAGAGGCTTTCGCGATGCGTTCTGAGGAAATGCGCTAACTCTTTTCTTCTCGGTTTATCATCCATAAGCATTTCTCTTCTTTCCCAGGGTTACTGAGCTTTGAGGTGGTCAGGCCATCTCAAAGCTCAGTAACTCCTCCAAAAAAATTTCTGACCAACTCGCCCGGCTCAGGCATCCAGGTCTGGCGCTGCATAGACAGAAGGGTAGCGGAGAGACTGTCACGATAGAGCGGGATTATACGTGTTGCCTATGTCTGACTTTCTAAAAATAACCTTATAGAAACATACACTGAGAAAGGGATTAAAATTGGCAAAAGATCAACTTCGCGAGAGTCGAGATCGCGCGCTCGGAGCAGTACAGGATACAGCGCAAGCTGCGGAGGCAGAAATAGCTTCCTGGCGGGAAGAGCTGACTGCCGAGGTGGCATTGCGGGCACTGACATTGGGATTTGTCGGTGGTTTACGTTCGCTAACGCCCTTAGCTCTGCTAGATTTGACAAACGAGCAGAATCCGCCAGCGACAAACAACCTTGAGCAGTTTCTTGACTCCCCAACTGCTCGCGTGCTGTTCAATACACTTGCCGCAGGTGAACTGGTGGCGGACAAATTGCCGTTTGCACCCAGTCGTCTCAGTCCAATTCCTCTGCTGGGTCGCCTGGGACTGGGAGCGCTGGCTGGTATGAGCCTCTGTCGTCGCTATCACAAACCACTGATCGCAGGCGCGTTGCTCGGTGGACTGGGAGCAGGCGCGGGGTCCTTCGCTGGCTACTATGCTCGTAGTACACTCTTCTCTACAACCAAAACACCCCAATGGGTGCTCGGTCTTGCCGAAGACGCTCTGGCCTTCGGTCTCGGCTCTCTGGCAGTCAAACGAACCTGAACTTTTGTGGCTCTACACTACTCGGCCATAGAGGCTTATAAGCTTTTCAGGAGAGCTTATAAGCCTCTATGGGTTTCTCAAAAGTTTTCCCCTACTTAGGAGTCAGCCCCGATTTTATAAAACCAGAAAAAACATTTTGCCTCCCCACCCTTAAGGAATGGAAGAGTTTTTGCAGCCAGGGCGCTGGGCGCCCTGGCTGCAAAAACTCTTCCATTCCTTTGGGAGATTGTCATTATCTCACTGAAAATAGCAAGGAAATGATATTCTGCTAGTATAATATCCGTGTAAAGAGAGCGAAAGGAAACAGTCATGCCGCAACCACAAGTGGGAGATACCCTGGATGTGCTCGATACGCCTGCCATGCTTGTTGATCTGACATTGATGGAGGCCAATATTAGCAGGCTTATGGGGCAGTTCAGGGGGAGTAAAGTACAGGTCAGACCTCATCTAAAAACGGTCAAAAGCGCGGATCTGGCGCGTCTGCTGTTGGCGGCAGGCGCGGTTGGGGGATGCGTGGCCAAGGTTAGCGAGGCGGAAGTTATGCTGCGGGAGGGAATAGATGATCTGTTGATTACTACAGAGATTGTGGGCAAGCCCAAGTTGGAGCGGCTCGTAAGACTGGTGCAGCAGTCCACGCGCCTCAAGGTGGTGGTGGATAGTCTGGCGGGCGCGCAGGCACTCAATCAGGCTATGCATGAAGCTGGACAACACATCGATGTCCTGCTCGATCTCAATCTTGGCCAGAACCGTTGCGGGGTGCTCCCAGGGGCAGAGGCGTTGCGCCTGGCTCACTCCTTACGCGCACTGGACCACCTTCACCTGAGAGGCGTGCAGGGCTATGAAGGACACCTGCAGCATATACATAATGCGGAAGAACGCACACAGCTTTGCCGCCAGGCCATGCATCTACTTACAGAGACGGCGGCGCAATTGCAGGCAGATGGCTTTGCGCTGGAAATCGTCACGGCGGGTGGCACGGGAACCGCCGAGATCTGTGCCAGTTGCGAGGGGGTCACAGAGGTGCAGCCCGGCTCGTTCATATTTATGGATACGGATTATCGTAATGCTATTGGCCCTCTTTATGCCAACGCGCTGACTATTCTCTCGACCGTGATTAGCCGGCCAGTTGCTACGCGAGCAGTGATTGATGCCGGCCTCAAGTCATTATCCACCGACAGCGGCATGCCAGAAGCTCAGGGATTGCCAGGCGTGACCTATCGACCAGGCGGGGATGAACATGGCATCCTGATGTGGGAGGAGGGTGCGCTAATCGACAGGAGTTCGCTAGAGTTGGGGACTCGTCTTGCAATGATCCCGAGCCATATCGATACCACCGTCAATCTGCACGATGTGTACTATGCCCATCGCGCGGGCAAACTGGCAGCGATCTGGCCGGTGACTGCCAGGGGCAAAGTCCAATAAAGAGCGCAGAGAGATGCAGATCAGTGCGCCTCTGCACTTCTCAGTGAACGAAAGAAAGCCCGAATATCTTCAACCAGGGCCTGCGGTTGTTCCAGAGCAGCAAAATGTCCTCCCGCGCTCATCTCTGTCCAGCGCTGAAGATTGTAGAGGCGTTGAGGCATTGAACGCGGCGCAATGGTAATCTCTGCCGGAAAAACGGCAATGCCTGTGGGTACCTCAATCCGCGTGGTGAGGGTCTCACTCTGATGAGTTGTTTCGTAGTAAATTCGCAGCGAGGAGTTGATGGTCTGGGTAACCCAGTAGATCATGATATTCGTGAGCAGTTCATCTTTGGTAAAGACGCTCTCAAGGTCGCCGTGACAATCGCTCCACGCCTGAAATTTCTCGATGATCCAGCCCGCCAGACCGCCAGGTGAGTCGTTTAATCCATATGCCAGGCTCTGGGGACGCGTTCCCTGAATATGGCTATAGCCAGCTTCCTCAGCGCTCCACTCAGCGCGCAGCTCCTGCCAGCGTCTTTCTTCCGCGTTTGCTGGCTCCAGGGCCACCATCCAGCGAGATGGAAGCATGTTTAAATGGATACCGATCAGGTTATCAGGATAGGTTTGCCCCAGGGTTGAGCTAACATAGCTGCCCCAATCGCCTCCCTGAGCAGCAAAACGCTGATAGCCAAGCTCACGCATGAGTGAGACAAAAACTTCAGCTATACGCGCGATCGTGATCCCGCGTTCGCGTGTCGGGCCAGAGAAACCAAAGCCAGGCAGGGAGGGCACAATCACATCAAAAGCGTCAGCGGGATCTCCACCGTAACGCGCTGGATCGGTCAGCGGGCCAATGATTTTGTACATCTCGAAAAAGGAGCCGGGCCAGCCATGGGAGATGAGCAAGGGGAGCGCAGAGGGACCTGTCCCTTTCACATGGAGAAAGTGCAACTGGATACCCGCGATCTCAGTTTGAAACTGTGGGAACGTATTGAGCAAACTCTCCTGCGCCCGCCAATCATAGTGCTCGCGCCAGTAGGTGGTCAGTTCCCGTAAATAGTCTGCATTTGTCCCATAGCTCCAGCCAGTATCGGCCAGAGCATCAGGCCAGCGCATCTGCTCTAATCTGCGCCGCAGATCACTGAGCACTTCGTCTGCTATATGAATATGAAAAGGTTGGTAAACCATAGCGTTTTTCTCCACAATTGTCATGTTCGTCGTTATCGCACTAACAGAAACAAGCAAAGATTCATCTCTTATTCCAGATTTTGATACCGTTGGTGAACTCTTCTGCTGGACTCCTCGCCGCCTGTGGCGCCTCGCCCCTGTTTTTATGTGGCCCGGTGAGCAGCCCTGCCGCTCACCAGGAGTGCATGCCAACGGTATCAGATTTTCCGGGTTTCTCACAAGCTGGCTCCAGGCAGGAGTGCAGAGGGCAGCAACCTTTCACCGGTAGTTTTTTTGGCAGACCCCAGCCAGACTGTTTTCTCATATTGTTTGAAAATCCAAATAATGCTAAGATCATTGTTGATCGTTCTAAAGAATAGCAAACAGTGCCAGAAGCAAGGATGCTACTAGAAGCGCGCTACGCTTTGTTGCGCGCGGGAGTATGATCAGACTTATGAAGCAAAGAACTCTCTATCGCGTGATGCACAAATATGATGTCCTGGCTTTCAGATGCTCGCCATGGCTTTCTTCTCTTCTGCTCTCCTTGCTCCTTATTCTTACTTCCTGCTCATCTCCCTCCCCATCTTCCTCCTCTCACGCAGCAGGCACTCCACAGGCCTCTAGCGGCTGTTCAGTTCCAGGCAAGACGCATGTTGCCTCTGCCCTCGCCAATACTCCGTCAGCACAGGGGAGTTGGCCACTGTTTCATGGTGATCTTAGCCGCGATGGGGCTGGAGTTGGCGGCAATGGGACTGGTCTGCTGACACTGGCCTGGACCTACTGCACTGGTGGTCCGATCTTCTCCTCGCCGATCGCGCAGAATGGTATTGTCTATACTGCATCAACGGATAAGACGCTGAGCGCGCTCGATATTCGCACTGGAAACATGGTCTGGCGCTTCCGGGGAGAGAGTCCATTTTACAGCACGCCAGCCTTGCAAGACGGTGTGCTTTACGCGGCAGGGATCGATGGTTTTTTATACGCGCTCGACGCAGCAACCGGTCGCATGCGCTGGCAGAGCAAGCTTGGGACGCCTGGAGCAAGGCTATGGTCATCTCCCGCGGTCGCTGCTGGACTGGTGCTGATCGGACTGGCCTCGCCGCTCAATGAACAACCAAAGATTGCGGGACAGTTGGAGGCATTTGATACCCAGACGGGCAAATTGCGCTGGCAGGTGTGGACGCTGGCCAACGATGCGCCCGGCGGCGGCATTTGGAGTTCGCCAGCGCTCGACTTGCTTCACAGCGTGGTCTATGTGGCGACTGGCGATCCCGATGATGGCGTTCAGGCCTTGCGCCTGCAAGATGGCCACCTGCTCTGGCACTGGCGCTCGGTCGTACAGGATGTGGCGGATACTGATATAGGCGCGGGACCGATCCTCTATCACGATCAACAAGGAAAGCTGCGTGTCGTTGCAGGTGGTAAAGATGGCTTTCTGTATAGCCTGGATGCTCAAACCGGCCAGGTGATCTGGCGCGAGCAGGTAGGAAATCAGGTGTTTAGTTCGCCCGCCTTCGCGCAAGGTACGCTCTATGCAGTTGGATCAGTGGGCCGTAGCGCGGTCAGCCGGGCACTCTCCGCCCAGACCGGTGTAACGAATTGGCAGCATCCCATTGCCGCGATCGTCTATGCCTCTCCAGCTCTGGCCGGACAGACCCTCTACCTCGCGCTTGGTGATGCTTTCGGTGCTGGCGTTGGTGGTATCGAGGTGGTAAACGCCCGGAATGGGCAACTGTTACAGTTCGCCAATGTTCATAGCCCGACCAGTTCTTCACCAGCGGTCCTGGCGGGATGGCTGTTTGTGGGCGCGCAGAACGGAAATCTGTATGCCTTCACCAGGTAAACAGGCTCGACGTAAAATGGATACTTCAACAGATTCTAGAGCGGTAGCGGTGGTCAACACACGAAGTTTGCCTCCAACCATGTCACTTTTGGGAGCAAAGATGCGTATCAGAGATATGGGTCTATTGATAATACAGAGCAAGGGAGGACAAAGAGTATGGCCGCGTCTGTAAAAAGGCACGATGAAGGAAAAGTGCTGAACGAGAAAATCAAAGACATAGCCGTCGCGATGTTGACCACGCGCGATGCAGAGAGTGGGAAAATCCACAGCCGTCCGATGCTGACACTCAGTGAGAATGATGGAAGCGATCTCTGGTTTCTAACACAGGCCAGTACCCATAAAGTAGACGAGTCTGAGCAGCAGGAGGTTAATCTAAGCTACGCTGACCTCCAGAAGAATCGCTATGTTTCAGTCTCAGGTATTGCTCATCTTGTGCAAGATCAAAAGAAGGTGCAGAAGTTCTGGAAGCCTGAACACGCTACCTGGTTTCCAAAGGGCAAAGATGATCCCGACCTGGCCCTGCTCAAGGTTACCGCGATGAGCGCGGAGTACTGGGACGGTCCCGGCAATACGGTGCTGCAAATTTTCCAGGCAGCCACCTCCTACGCGGTCGGGCACGCGACTCTAGAGAAACACGAGAAACTAGAAGTACAACCCCAGGAACAAAGCATAACCCAGGAGAATAAGCAGTCAGGCGCGCGACAGCCGCGCGCCTGACTGCTTATTCTCCTGGGTTATGAGTCATTGAAATTTGAATTGTTAGGAAAAATAATATATACTCAAAGAGCTCCTTCAGAAATTTTTCTGAGCGATTTCCTCTCAAAGCATGTTGTTTCATCTATAAAATGGTGATTGGAGCATTTTTCCATGATGGATTTTTATCTCCGTGGTTCTTTTGCGCCAATCTCAAGCTCTTCTTTTGCTAGATTTCCAGGTGATAGATAACGCTAACGGAGAAGGGATTGTTTCAGCTGTACATATGCTTCTGGTGGAAATGAGAGTGAGCAACAATCGCTTCGTTCAGATACCAGAAGAAACGCTCAGCATCACTGACGTGTTTTTTCTTCTCTTTTCACGAAACACATGCTATAGAGCAGAAAGTAAAATTTATGGTTCGTCAGAAGTCGCTTGATATCCTGGTTTCAGGGAAAAAGCAATGGAACATATGGAGACATACCTATCCTGATGTCCAGGCATTCGAGCCAGATCTTCATGAGGCTTATCTCTATAAAGCTGATTTGTCTGGCATTGATTTCCATGGCGTTGATCTAACAGAAGCTAATCTACAACAGGCGGATTTGCGCAACGCGAATTTGCAAGAAACAGATTTACGCCATGCCAATCTCCAGAATGCTGATTTGAGTGATGCCAATCTCTACAGGGCGCGCTTACATGGTGCTGAACTACGTGGCGCGAAACTTTGCCGTGCTAATCTAACGGAAGCTGATCTAAGCAATGCCGATTTACGGGGAGCCGATCTCTTAGGGGCAGACCTGACAAAGGCCATTCTCAAGCACACACAAATTAGTGAAGCACTGGTGTCTCTACAAGACCTCGACGCTGGAGATCGTAATACGCCCCTGGAAGCACACAAGGAAAGATAGGTTAATGCCTCGTGGTCTGCACTGCCATTTCCTGCTTGCAAAACACGAGGCTGGGTAATGCAATTGACCACACTGTCAATTACAGAAATGAGTAAACAAATGAGTAACCAGAAAGCACATCATTCCTCTTTACCAGATAATAGTGAAGGAAACGCGGCGCGCGAAGGTCGCTACTATGTACAGACCCTGACCGAACACATTTTTTTAGTCCGCGAGTGCCAATCACCTGATGGAAAGCCGGGAGCTGACGATATTATTGTCCGTTCATTCGATGCCCGCTACGATGCTTATAACTACGCTAACAGCATGAACGAGTAGCAAAAGCAGCCAGGCACGAATGGAACTATTTTCTCAAACGAGAGCACTATCCCTCAAGAAAAATGATTTAAAGGTTAGAAAGAGCACCAAAGGGATGAATCAGTTTATGGATACAAATACCCCGCTGCCTCAACGCCGGATTGGTCGTGCCAGCGATTATTCCGCCCACATCCAAGAAGCGATGAGATATGATCGACTGCGCTCCGCAGAATATCCGCTTGTGATGACCATTATGGACGCTGTATTACAGGGATATACAGAAGAACGTTGGCAGGCAGGACAAGAGCGAACATTAAAAGTACTTCGCCAGCAATCTCCTGAACAGACAACAACCCATAATGATACAGAAAACCGGTACGAGCAAACAGTTAGCCGTTTGAAGGATCTATCGCTCTGGCCCTGGTAAAATATGCTAATGCGCCGGCTCTAATGGTTGGCTAGACTTCATTGTGAGCAAAGAAAATAGGATCGTCGTCAGGATTTTTCTGGCTGAGGTGAAACGATGAGCGATAGTATCACACAAACACGGCTTTCTATGCGCCTGGATGCATATCTGAGCGAGTATACAAGAAAGAACGTCGGAAACAATAATCTGCATAAAAAAGAGTGGGATGCTTCATGGAAAATCGCCGATTTGGCCCGCATAGACAGCAATCTCACGCCAGAAATCGTTGACAATGTTCGGATAGCGTTGCATGAACTCTAAGCCAGCCGTCCTTGAAGAAGCAGATTGCAGTTCCCATGTGAAGCCAGGAACAATGTCAACATTGGTGAGAAAGTAGCTGAGGCCCCTCTTGTCAAAGAGAAAAGGTGAAGATAAAAGCGCGAGAGCACATGAACTGGTAGATGAGTCCCTTTATCTGACAATTTGCGACTGATAGACAATGTGGGGAAAACCATCACAGCAATTGACAATGTACCTGGATGAGTCATTGTTTGTATAGATTGCTCCCGAAACAGTATGATACCTCCGTGAAGCCTGCTTATTATTCAAAGGCTTTTTGCTGGGCGGAAGGATGTAAATGATTTTTCCGGTATATTGATGATCACGCTCCTTTATAGTTATTGTCTCACCAAGGTAATACTCTCCAGTATGCGCTGGTCCGAAGAGCATGGCAAGTTGCTGTTCATTGGCCTCATCAAATTGAAAAGGCGCATAGACGCGCTGCCCATCGCTAAGGAATTCAATAATAGGGATACGCTCATCTGTTTCAAATGTGATAATCCACAGACTCAAAAATTCTTGCGGCTGAACCACTTCAACAGGACTCCACATCACGACCTTGAGGCCTGAGCGAGATCGCAATGCTTTGAGCGCGGCATGTTCAAGCAGCTTGATCTGAGCCTGACGCAGAACGTCACTCTCATCGCGTTGCCAGAGATCTCGTAGAGAAGCTATCTCGACATGGTTCACTTTTACCAGGGCTTCCATACCACTTTGTTGCCAGTCGATAGGATCAAGCGCGATATTAAACTGTGCATATATTGCTGTGAGCTGCTGGGCTTTCTGCTGCGCCTCCTGTTGCTCCTCAACAGCATTTCGACGTGAGAGGGTCATAAGATCCTTTTGAGACAGGGGCTAAACCTGCCTTCTTTCTGCTGAAACGTTGTGCAATACGCCTGAAAAATCTAACAGGTCAAAGGATAAATAAAGCACTAAGAGCAAGGAAAGGCGTGCAGGGTGTCAATCTACATACGCCTTTTTCTATACTGATCTTTATCTACAGGGAGCATATACCAGGAACTAACGAATACGTCATGCTTACCAGCGCGAGCGGCTGGTATCACGCTGGCTCTGACGTGGTTGGTAGCAATCGCTACAGTATACCGGACGATCCTCGCGTGGCTGAAAGGGAACTGTGGTTTCTTTTCCGCAGCCGGCGCAGGTTGCCGGGTACATAGGGCGCGCTTCGCGCTCGCGCTGGTTTTCACCTCGTCCGTATGAAGAACCTGCCGCCTGTTTGCGAGCGGCTCGACACTCGGGACAACGACTAGGAGTATTGGTTAGCCCACGGCTCGCGTAAAATTCTTGCTCGCCGGTCGTAAAGGTGAACTCCTGGTTACAGTTGCGACAATACAATGTCTGGTCAGTCAAGGGTGACTCTCTTTCTCACATGCTCAACAGCACTGTGAATACATCTCTCTGTAGTGCGCAACATTACCTTAATGAAATTTCTTTATAGCAATACCTGCACGTTACAGCCAGGTCAAGTATACCACATAAGCATCTTGATGTCTAATCAGAGTATTTCATTAAAAATTGAGGCTAGAGGCCTTGAAATTTCATCCCACTCTTCACGGCAGGTGCTAATGGCAAGGATATGCTCATCTGTTTTTTCGCCAGGTTGTACCGAGTACTATGAATGCATTTATGGTTTATCATATCTCTTAACGAAGGGGGCAAGGATATGAGTGAAAAGTGGATTACAGCCTGGGGCATGGCCTGCTGCAACGGCGACCGCGCCAGTGCCAATGTCGGAAGATGCACGACGCGAACCAGTGTGAGCAGCGGCATCAATGGCAAGCGTCTGCGGCTACGCCTTTCCAATCATTATGGCAAAAAAAACCTGGTGCTGGGCAAGGTGATGGTAGAGACGGGTCAATACAAAGGGCAGGCTTGCCTGGATGGCAAAGAGACCATTCACCTGGCGGCTGGCGAGGAAATGTGTACTGACGCCCTGGAAGTGCCCGTGAGCGCAGGAGAGCCGATCAGCGTTTCTATCTATTATCCCCAGCGCACCAGGCCTATCTCAGGTAACAGCACTTTCATACAGACCCATTCGGTGCCTGGTGACTATACCGCGCGTGATTTCGCGCCTCAGGCGTTGCGTTTTGCCGCCACTAGATATTTTCGTCCCTCCCCCTCTCTTCCTGAGCCACTCACCACACTTAGAGCGCTTGACGTGTGTACCGAGGAAGAAAACGCCTTTAGCGTTATTGCTCTTGGTGATTCTATTACTCAGACAGGCTACTGGGTCGATCCCCTGCGAGAGCAATTACAGCGTACATACGCGGGTTCCGCCACGCTGCTGAATATGGGCATCAGTGGGAACCGCCTGCTTCTGGACACTGGCGCGCGTTTCTTGCCAGGGATGTTCGGTCAGGCAGGGCTGGAGCGCATGGACTGGGATGTGTTCGCTCTGGCAGGAAGCAAGGCGGTAGTGCTGGCTCTGGGTATCAATGACATCATTCAGCCCGGTATGGGACCTATGTCCCCACAGATCAAGGAAAGGTGTAGCGCCGTGGGACTGATTGCGGGCTATGCAAAGGTCATTGCTGCCTGTCATGCCAGAGAGATCAAGGTTATAGGTTGCACTATCACGCCCTTTGGAGGGATGGTGACCTCGAATGCAACAACTGAGACGATACGTCAGATCGCCAACGACTGGATACTGCATAGTGGTACGTTTGATGCTACGTTTGATTTTGCCGCTATCATGGCTGATCCCGCGGACCCGACACGCCTCTTGCCTGACTATGATAGTGGCGATCATCTCCACCCGAACGCGCAAGGCGGCAAAGCTCTGGCCGACGCCAGCGACCTGCCAACTCTCGTTGCTTATTTATAGGGCAGGCAGGTGGTGAAATTACATCTTCTCAGACGAAATGAGCAAAACAGTTGCCCCTAAAGCGACAAAAAGTAGTAAAAATGTAATTGAGGAGACCCCAAACCCCGGCAGGAGACCCTGGTCTATCTTCGCTAACTCTTCCTCTTTTGTCATGCTGAAAAAGAATATAGATGTAGAGTAGGAAATGTTACTAATATCAAGAAAGGGTTATACTACATGACATCAACTATTGACCCTATTGATGTTGTTATCAGCTTTGATACAACAGGAAGCATGTCCTCTGTCCTCGCTCAGGTTCGTCGTAAAATCAAACAAACTGTCGAGCGACTGATGGGTGAATTACCGGATATCCAGATTGGTATTATCGTACACGGAGATTATTGCGACGAGCATTCAACCTATGTCACACGGCACCTTGATCTGACTCAGGATATAGCTAGCATTACAGACTTCGTTGAGCATACTCCGTCCACAGGTGGAGGTGACGCACCTGAATGCTACGAACTGGTGCTTCACGAAGCGCAGGAGCTTTCCTGGCGTCCTGATACAAAGCGCGTCCTCGTTATGATTGGCGACGATGTCGCGCATGAGCCAGCAGATAATCCTCAGCAACTAAACTGGCGTACTGAGGTCGCGGCCCTGGCAGCCCGTGGCATCAACATCTACGCCGTTCAGGCCCTCTCCAGAGCATCGGCCATGGCATTCTATAGCGAGATGGCCCAAAGCTCCGGCGGCTTCCATCTGAGCCTGGGTCAATTTTCTGAAATCACCGCGATGTTGCTGGCAATCTGCTATCGTCAGCACACCGATCTCAAGCTCCTGGCATACGAGGAAGAACTGCGGCGTGAGGGGCGTATGAGCCGTTCGCTCAAACGCGCCTTTGCCACGATGAAGGGAACAGGCCCGGTGCTAGAGGAGGGGCCGCTAGAGCTGCGCGCCGTACCTGCCAGTCGCTTCCAGGTGCTTGAGGTCGAGGAGTCGGAGCCTATCAAAGCATTTGTACAGCGCAACGGGCTGATCTTCAAAACAGGCAAGGGCTTCTGTGAATTCAAAAGAGCGGAGACGATCCAGGCCAGCAAAGAGATCATTTTGCAGCATCTCGCGACAGGTGATTTCTTTACAGGAAACCAGGCGCGCGTCATACTGGGTTTGCCTCTGGGCGAGACCGCGCGCATCCGCCCAGCTCATCTGCACGAATATCGCGTCTTTATCCAGAATAAATCTCACAATCGTAAGCTGCGTGGCAGGACTCAATTGCTCTACGAAGTCATGGACGCAACTCTCAGCGTACCAGCGTAATACAACGTTTGCTGAGCCAGGCCTGATTTTGGCAAAATCAGGCCTGGCTCAGCAAACGTAAACTTATGCCTCTCGCTTAACTTTCATAGCCTCTATTGATCAGAGAAAAAGTGATATATTTTGCAGAGGCGAAGCGCTATGCCGGACGCAACGCCAATAATCTTATCTGAAAAAAGGTAGATCTATGAGTGAGAACAAGATCCTGCAGCTCCCTTTTGCTGTGATTGCCGATATTCATGGGAACCGCTGGGCGCTGGAAGCAGTCTTGCGGGATATTGAGCGCAGAGGTATCCAGCAGACTATAAATCTGGGCGATCACCTGCTGGGTCCGCTTGATCCAGCAGGCACAGCCGATCTGTTGCTTGAGCGCGACATGCTGAACATTTGCGGCAACGATGATCGCGTGCTATTTACCCCTGGGGAGGAGTTGTCTTCTTCCCTGAGCTACACCCAGGAACGCCTTAGCCCGGCTCATCTGACCTGGTTACAGGCCTTGCCAGATACAGTTGTGGTCGCGGATGAGCTGTTTGTCTGTCACGGCGATTTGTTTGACTCGCTATATTTGCTTGAACAGGCCGGAACTGCTGGCGTCTTCTTGAGGAGCACGCGTGATATCGCGGCCAGCGTAGCCGGGATTACTCAAGCAGTCATTCTCTGCGGGCATAGCCATATTCCTCGCACAATCTATCTCCCGGAGGGAAAACTGATCGTCAATCCTGGTAGCGTTGGTTTGCCTGCCTACACAATGGACGATCCTGTTCCTCACGCCATGGAGTCAGGCAGCTCTCATGCTCGCTATGCGCTTTTGCAGCGTATGCAGAATGCCTGGCAGGTAGAGCATGTGCAGGTACCATATGCCGTGGAAGATGCAGCCAGGGTAGCATACGACAATCAACGCGCCGATTGGGCTGAGTGGCTGACTACTGGCCGTGCATAACAATGTCGCGCGCCGCGTCCTATGCGAAGAGAGCAGCAAGCCTTGGCGAGACCAGAAGGAAACGGAACCGGTCAGTATGTCGTGCAAGTACATGACTGAATGAAATCTCTCTTCCAGAAGAAAGGCGGCAAGATGACGGAGGTCTATGATCTTTTAGTGGTTGGTGCCGGTGCAGCGGGCAGCGCGGCGGCTCACGCGGTGAAACCTGGCACGCGCGTAGTTCAGATTGAGCGTGATAAAATTGGCGGAACCTGTTTGAACTATGGTTGTGATCCCACGAAAACGCTGTTGGAGATCGCGCAAAAATTGCACGAGGCTCGACACAGCGCAAAATTTGGTCTAGCGATACAGCCTCCCGCGTTCGTATGGTCACAGGTGCAGGCACATGTGCGTGATGTCATTGAGAGCATGCGTGGGGGAGATACAGCAGAGGCAAGCGAAAAACTGCGGCAAGAGGGCATTACATTTATCTCAGGAGAAGCTCGCTTTCTTTCAGCACACGAAGTCAGCGTCAATGGAGAGACCATCACTGCTGAACGTATTGTGCTCGCTCCCGGTTGCCAGGCCATGGTGCCAGAGATTGAGGGACTACACGAGGCTGGCTTCCTGACCAATGTCAGTGCTGTCTCGCTGCCAACTTTGCCGAAAAGCCTGGCGATTATCGGCGCAGGTGCTATTGGCATGGAATTTGCTCAGATGTTCCAGCGCTTCGGAGTGAAGGTCACAGTTCTCGAACACAATAAGCGCATTCTCGCTAAAGAGGAGGATGAGTTGGCTGAGATGCTGAGCCAGTTGCTGGAACGCGAAGGCATCGAATTGCTCACGGATAGCGAGTTACTACGCGTAGAGCAAACGTCCGCGGGCAAGCAACTGACCTACCGGCGCTCTCAGTCCGCTGAACGCGAACTGGTGGTTGATGAGATCCTTGTGGCTCTGGGTCGCCAGCCAGCTTTGGAGAACCTGGGTCTGGAGAAAATTGGCGTTAAAACCACAAAAAAGGGCATCACGGTAGATAAAACGCTGCGCACAAATATTCCCCATATCTGGGCTGCGGGCGATGCTACTACTCCCTATCAATTCACCCATGTCGCGAATGACCAGGGCAAACTGGCGGCGCAGAATGCCTTCGCGGAGCAACCTGTACACTTCGATGATCGTGTTATCCCCTGGATAACCTTTACCGATCCACCGCTGGCCCATGTTGGACAAACCGCAGAGGAATTACGGCAGAGTAACGTGACCTATAAGACTGCTCGCCTGGAATTCAAGGCCATTGAGCGGGCTCTCATCATGGGACAGACAGAGGGACTTATCAAACTCCTGGTCGATGAAGAGGGTCAACTCCTGGGCGGTCATATCCTTGGACCCCGCGCGGATGATCTACTGGCATCCCTGGTCCTGGTCATGCATTGCGCCTTGCCTGTCACTCAACTGGCCGCAACCATTTTGCCCTATCCAACATTGAGCGAAGGCCTCCGCTGGGCAGCAGAGCAAGTCAAATAAGATCTCGTTACTAAACTCTCAAGTAGTCTCCCCAAGAAGAGGTTTAGTGGACACTGCGCGCTCGCCAAACCTCTGCAAAATCACCTTTAAAGGTCGCCTTAGTGTTTTGCAAGACCCTCACCAAAGAGTGTGAGAGAGTGAGCATGAGCCATGGCTGGCTGATGCTCACTCTCTCATTGTGGTAAATGGCGTGAATGATTCGACGGTTTTTAAGGTGAATGGTAGGAAATTGGCGTGAAACATGGGAATCAACCATCCATCACCTGAGAAAGCTGCTCTACAAGCGGACGTTTGCTTGCCGTTTCTGTAAATTCACGGCAACGTTGTTCGCTTCTTTGAGCTTCAAAGAGAGAGCAAGAGCAAACGAAATTGCCGATCCAGAGTCTTTACCGAACCGATCCCGCACTGTTTTTGTGGAGACAAGTGCAGGTGAAGCCTGAAATGTTCTCTCAGCTTCGTGCTCGAATTGACATATGATGAGTGCCGCGAGCCGCTTCTGGAGCCATGTGTCCAGTGGTAGATAAGCCCAAGGTTCGTCCATTTATTGGCTCAAGGGTGAGCCATTTTTGGAAGGTTCGCACACTTTGGGCCTTTTCTGCTCATTCCATCAGATGCAATATGCGTGGAATAACCACCCAACTCCCTCACCTCATTAATCGTACTCATCCACGCCGCTCACAACCAGCGACCCACTTCTGGCAACCTGCTCTTCGATCTCTTGTGAAGGTGGCAGCAGCCACAGCGAGATATGCGCAGGCTGCATCGTTTCCTGAACCACCGCCAGCAGACGCTCACTCAACTGGCCCAGCTCCACCTCCTGGCGCAGCGTGGTGCCGAACTCGTCAACCGTTTTGCTCGCGTTATACCTGCTCCGGTAGAAGCGCCGGTCGATCACCCGCTGAACGCGCCGGCGTAAAGGCAGGAAGAGGGCCGCGCTGGCCAGGGTCGAGCCAACAATGAACACCGGATGATCCTGCTCCTGCCCGGTCAGAACATGCGCGAGGGACTGCAAAGCCAGGATGAGGCCAACGTAGATGAGCGTCAGAAGAGCGGTGAGTATGCCATAAATCAGGGTGCGACGGATCAGGATGTCTATGTCCCACAGGCGATAGCGCAGCATGGCCACGCCAATACCCAGGGGGAGAAATGCGAACAGGAGCAATTCAAGTTCCTGGCTGAATGCCCAACCGTCTTGAGGCAAGAAAAACGAGAAGGCAAACATCGCCAATCCCAACAAAAACCACTTGGTTTGCTGCTTTTCGAGTGGAGAAGAGACGCGCCAATAACGATACACCTGGCTTCCCAGAATCAGGAATGCTTCCAGGCCAAGCAGAGCATTAAAGAGGGTTGAGATAAACTCTTCATGAAGCACTGGTGGCAGAGGAGTGATCTCCGTCAACAGGCCCAGTATTTGAGTTGCCAGGTGAAACAAGGACAACGGCACAACCAGCCACACCGCGCGGCGTGGGGCGGGTTTGCCATTAGGAAAGAAAAAGAAATAGAGCAGGACTAACGGCCAACAAATCGAGTTGGCCTCGTAAAGCGGAAGAGGCATCAACCGTGCGACATAGACCGGGTTGTTAAACACATACTCGCCAATGAAAATGACAATGAAGGCGCTATACCAGGCAAACCAGTTCCGGCGCGCCCGCCACATGATGACGGTCGCGATAACCAGGATAGGCAGCGAAAACACGATATCAAAGACGATTTGCTCAATTACGTACTGCGGGAGCGTCAGGCCACGCATGGCTGCACCACTCCGCACCAGGGCACTGCTCATAAAATCCTGGGTACCGATAAGGTATGGCTCAATGGTCAAGGTCGTCACACGCTCATAATACAGCGGCAGGCTAGCGAAACCTACGAGCAAAAAGCCGAGATTGACGAAGAAAAGCGCCGCAAAGAACCATATGAGCAAGCGCTCGCGGACGGGCCTGGGCGTGGCCATGTTCTCGGATAGGATCTGTTTCAATCTGGTCTCATCCTTTCGGTCTCTTTTCTGCCTTTCATATTACCATCTCTCCGTCTTAAAATCGTTACAATCTTGTTGAACGCCGAACGCGTTATGCTTCATCCTTCATGGCATTTTATGGTAGCGAAAAGCTCTGCTTTGCGAACCTTCACAAAATGGCTCACCCTTGAACCAAAAAATGGATGAACCTTGGGCTTATGTACCATCCAGGTAGCTAATGCTCGATTCCTAACATTCGCGCCGATTTCCCATATTTCAGCTTAAAAATCGTCGAACATTCGCGCTTTTTACCACATTGCCTTCAGGGTGGACGGGTGGGACAAAAGACTTTTGACATCTCTAATCACCATCAAAGGCTATTGACAGGTTACTTTTTATTGGGTATAGTTAAGGAAAGAAAAAAGTTACTGTTTTTTAAGCACATGGTTTATTTCTGAGCAAGAAAAAGAGACTGTGTAAGGAGAATGTTTTATGAGCAAGCAACCACCTTCTAAATGGCTGACCATGGTTGCGGCCTGCTTCGGGCTACTAATGCTTTATATTGACCTGTTTATTGTCAATGTTGCTCTGCCAACCATTGGCCATGATTTTCGCGCTCCACTTAGCACAGTCTCCTGGACAATTTCGGGCTACGCGCTGATGATTGGCGTCCTGCCCATGGGTATAGGTCGCCTGGGGGATTTATGGGGGCAGCGCGCTGTATATCTGGCAGGTCTGGCGATCTTCTGCGTGGCGTCATTCGCCTGTGGCCTGGCTCCTACTATTACGGCTTTGATTGTCTTTCGCGTGATCCAGGGCATCGGGGCGGCGGTCATGACACCTGGCACCCTGGCGATTATTGTACGCGCCTTCCCCCCCAGTCAGCATGGCCTGGCAATTGGCATCTACGGCGGCATCTCTGGCCTGGGCTTGATCGCTGGTCCTGTGCTCGGTGGTCTGCTCGTACAGGGTGAGAGTTGGCGCTGGATCTTCCTGGTCAATGTGCCCATTGGCATCGTCGCGCTCATCCTGACAGTGCTCTTTGTGCCGGAGTCACGTGAAGAAAACGCCGCGGTGCCTGTCGATTGGCCCGGCCTTTTGTTCCTGTCCCTGGGACTGCTCTCGCTCTTATTCGGCGTCACGCGCGCGGGCGAGGAGGGTTGGGTCAATAGTGTGGTCATTGGCAGTTGCCTGGTGGGCATTGTTCTGCTGGTACTCTTTGTCATCACCGAAAAGCGTGTCCGCTGGCCGCTGATTGACCTGGCGCTGTTTCGCAATCGTCAGTTCGTTGTGGGATGCCTGAGCTTCTTCTTATTCTCAGCCGCGCTCTTTGGCTCACAGCCCTATTGGAGCCTGCTTATGCAGAATACGTGGGGATTTTCCCCGCTACAAGGCGGCCTGGCCTTCTTGCCCGCCACCGGACTGATTGTTCTCCTGACTCCCGTGTCGGGTATACTGGCCCAACGAGCCAAAACGCGGATCGATATCTTCCTTATCTGTGGCTTGGTACTTAATGGGCTGAGCTTTCTCTATGTAGCGCTGACCCTGAATTCGCAGAGTACATATAGCACTGGTCTGTTACCGGCCTTTCTGATGCGCGGCGTGGCTATCCCTATTGTTGTCTCCTGTGCTACACTCGCTGTAATAAGCTCGGTTTCGACAAAGCAGTCAGGGCTGGCTTCAGGTACGCTGGGTATGGCGCGCAATATCGGGACGGCCTTTGGCGTCGCGGTGCTGAGCCAGGTGTATCTCTTCCATGTCAATACAACTCTGCCTGTATCTCTGGCAGTCAAGCGAGCAGCAGCCGAGCAATTTCTGGTCTCCAGCCAGGGAGGAAGCTCTCTGCTGACTGAAAAGATCATTTTGCAAGGCTTCGTGCTAACCTCGCTTACCTGCTTTATCCTCTGCGCTGGCGCGGTGGTGCTGGTCTTTTTTACGCGCAACCAGGCTCGCAAAAAAGCCAGTGCCATATCTGTCGAGGAAGAGGAGGCGCAATTGCCCCTTATATTAGAGGGACAGGCATAGGGAAGGGTAGCCTGACCGGGTTCTGCCGCGTTTGCCCCAGTTCAAGCAAATAAAGGAGAAATAGATGCGTATTGCTATCATAGGTGCTGGAGGAACAGGCGGTTACTTTGGTGGACTGCTGGCCAGAGCAGGAGAGGATGTGACTTTCCTGGCGCGCGGGAGGCAGTTAGAGGCACTGCAAGCCCATGGCCTGACGGTAAAGTCTCGCCTTGTCGGGACATTTTCCGCGCCAGTTCACGCGACAAATGATCCGCAGGAGATCGGACCCGTCGATCTGGTCCTGTTCTGCGTCAAAGCGTATGATACGGCAGCAGCTAGCCAGGGACTGCGCTACCTGATTGGAGAGGAAACGGTCGTGCTCCCGGTGCAGAATGGGATCGATGCAGCCGAGTTGCTCAGTCAAGAGGCAGGCGAGCAGCATCTTATAGGCGGGGTAGCCTATGTCACGTCCCAGATCGAGTCACCCGGGGTCGTCGCGCAAACGGCGGGCGCGGGCAGTATGGAGATCGGCGAACTTGCGGGTGGACAAAGTGAGCGCACGCAGCGTGTGCAGCAGGTGTTGCAACACGCTGGTATCAATACGAAATTGCCTGCCTCTATTCGCGTCTCGCTGTGGGAGAAATTCCTCTTTATCTGCGCCTTCAGTGGTGTCACCGCCCTCACACGTCTGCCCATAGGCCAGGTGCTCGCCTATCCAGAAACGCGTGATTTACTCGCGGCCACTATGCAAGAAGGAGCTGCTCTGGCTCGCGCCTACGGTAGCGCTCTGTCAGATACTACTGTTGAGGACTATATGGCACGCGTAAAGGGCTTAGACGGACAGGCGATGGGGTCGATGGCCTTTGATCTGCTGGCTGGACGGCGCCTGGAAATCGACGCACTCAATGGGACAATGGTGCGCATGGGCCAGGAGCATGCTCTGTCCTTACCGTTCAATGCGACCATTTACGCCGCGCTCAAGCCCTATGCCAATGGAGCACCCAGGTAGGTACAAACGGAGGTTGAGACATGTCTGAGGAGCAAAATAAAAGCGCGCCCGGTCAACTCGCTTTAATTCAGGCTTTTGTGAATACCCAGTATGGTCAGGCACAGCGCATGCACATCGAATTGGCCAACCCTGAACAACTGCGCGCGTGGCTGGTAGAGCATGATCTGCTGACCGCCGATCGACCAATCGCAGAGGGAGATTTCCGGCGAATTTTACAGGTGCGTGAAGCGCTACGCACTTTTTTGCGCACAAATAATGATTGCGCGGACGCTCCTCCGCAGGTTGAACTGCTCAATACGCTTGCCGGCAATGCACCCCTCAGGGTGCATTTTCAGCGCGCTGGTTTACCAGCGCTCGCACCAGACATCGCTGGCGGAGATGGTGTGATTGCCCATCTGCTCGGTATTGTCTTCACATCAATGATTGATGGTAGCTGGAGCAGACTTAAAGTCTGTCGCAATGAGCGCTGTCAGAAAGCGTTCTATGATGCCTCGAAAAATCGCTCCGGGGCATGGTGCTCAATGACTGGCTGCGGCAGTCGCTCTAAAGCGCGTGTCTATCGTCAGCGACATATGAGTCAGCCCTGATTTTGCAAAATCAGGCCAAAACAGCTTTTGCCTTCCCATTCTTCCCAAACAGAAGCGAGAGGCAGGTGGCTGGCGAACCCAGCCGCGCTCGCCAGCCACCTGCCTCTCGCTTCTGTTTCAAGCGTCCGTTGACTGAGAGAGTTCAATCGTCACTTTGCCCTGGCCCGCGCGTATACGTTGCTTGAATGTTTGCGCGCCGCTGAGCACAATAATTTCGTACCACTCGCGCGCGGGCTGATAATTCTCGTGTGCTTCTTCAAGCGTGACCGTCGCGCCGTCCACGCTGAGCTGACAGTGAATGCTTGTCTGACCGTATGCGCCACGCTGATAGGCCATGCTATTCGCGTCATCTTCGTAGAGAGTATAGTCTGCCTGGCCCGCTTCTTCGGTCATATAGCATGTGAAGGTCAGAGGATCAGCTGGTCGCTGACCAGTATATTGCATCACCGGGCAAGTGGGGAGAATGCTATTGGCACGTACAAAGAGCGGCCATTGCTCCAGCGGCGCTGCGATCTCGTGTGTCTGGCCACCCGCGAAGCACTGGCCATCCCAATACTGCACCCATGTTCCCTCCGGCAAATAGACCGCGCGGCTCGTTGCGCCCTCAACATGTACAGGAGCGGTGAGTAGAGCTTCACCAACCAGATATGCATCTTCTACCGCATACACCGCCGGGTCCTGCGCATAGTGATAAAACAGGGGACGTATAACTGGCGAGCCATTGCGCGAGGCCTCGTGGAAAAGATTGTAAAGATAGGGCAGGAGACGATAGCGTTGCTCGATAGCGCTACGGTAGGCGCTTTCATAGGGTTCGCCAAAAGCCCAGGGTTCCTGCGGCGCATCCTTGACAGCGTTATGATTCCAGCATAAAGGCAAGAAAGCGCCAAGCTGCGCAAAACGAACCAGCAACTCGCCGTTGCAATGCTCCCAGAAGCCGCCGATGTTCGCGCCGACAAAAGGCAAACCACTCATGCTCAGACTCAGGCACATGCGCATTGCCAGCGGTATATGCTCCCACCAGCTCGAGTTATCGCCTGTCCACATCGCGGCGTAGCGCTGCACGCCGGCGGTCCCGGAGCGTGTCAAGACAAAGGGGCGCTGATCAGGCGCGAAGCGCTGTGTACCTTCACGCATTGCCCGTGCCATCTGCATACCATAGGCATTATGGAAAAATGGATGGAGAATTGACGGACCATCGGGACCAGTGATATTTTCTCCACTGGCAATGTGCATGACATCGTCGGCAAATGTTTTTAGCGCGGGTTTATGGTATTTTTTCTCGATCAAGGTTGCTTGCGAGGGTTCATTCATATCGTTCCAACTTCCCGCGACACCCTGCGCAAGAAAATCATGAAAGTGATTTCCCCACCACTCGCGTACCTGGCCACGTGAAAAGTCCGCGAAATTACAGTCATCAGGCCACGCCGTACCCATATAGAGATCGCCGCCCTGCCTACGACACAGGTAACCCTGCATAAGTCCTTCGCGATAGACAGAGTAAGCGCGGTCCGATTTGATGCCTGGATTGATGACTGGAATGATGTGAAACCCCTGCTCCAGCATGTCACTGGTCATGCCGGCCACGTCGGGAAAGCTTTGTGTATTCCAGGTATAGGTGCGGAAGCCATCCATGTGGTCGATATCCAGCCAGAGCGACTCGCATGGGTGATTGCGTGTACGAAATTGCTCCCCGATAGCGCGCACCTCTTGCTCTGTGTAATAGCTCCAGCGACCCTGGTGATGTCCCAACGCCCAGAGAGGAGGTAGAGGTATGCGCCCGGTCAGATCGGTATATTGGCGTAGCACATCGGCAGGGGTTGGACCAGCAAGAAAATAGAGCACCAGGCTATCACCGCGCACCGTGATCTGCACTTCATCAAGAGCTGCATGTCCTACATCTATTTCTACCTGACCAGTATGATCGACCAGCAGACCAGTTGCCTGGCCAGTCTCTCGCGCAACGGTGAGATAGAAAGGGATCGCGGTATACATTTTGTCTGTCTCTGGTCCATGACCCATATCGGGGTCCCAATTCCATAGCGTCAAGTGTTCACCGCGCTTATTCATGCCACGCGTATGTTCTCCAAACCCATATGCGTGTGCGTCTCCGGCCAGGGGACCCGTCCAGCGTAATTGCCTGTCCCCATAGGCAAAACCGCGCAGATAGGCCGTGAGCCTGGCCTGCTGCTGCTCCTCACTCAAGGCTGTCTGCCACGCCTCGTCCCCCGCGGAAACAATCCAGGAATGATAGGGCAGTGTACCCTCTACATTATCAACCAGTTGAAAGCGTAAGCCTTCGGGATAGGCAGTATGCAGAAAACGGACACGTACAATCTCATTGCCCAGAAGTGAGCCAGCAAATAAACAGGTACTTGTCTCTGCTTGCTCTCCATTCAGCCAGATATGTTCCTGTGCTTCTTTGCCAAAATAATGGCCCTGCTGTGCCGCAGTAAACATGCCTTATGCTCCTCTTTTGCTCACGAGACACATAAAAAGCGCTTTTTCTTTGTAAGCTTTGTTTTACAAAAACGCCACTGTTGCAAACGCGGCAATTCCCGCTCTGCGCGTGCTCTAAGCAACCATTTTTCATTATGTTTAACACGTTTTGAGAGACCAAAGTGTATAGGGAGATCGCTTGAACGCGAGCGCAAGCGTTCCTTAAACTAGCAGGGTCTAATCATGGCGCTCCTGGTAGAATGAATGCGCGTAGTTTCCGCAGTAATGTTCTTTGATCTCCAGACCGCGGCATCAGATAGAGTCCAAGGCTCAACAAAGCAATCAGCAATGAGGCAATCGTCAATGTAGCGCCCGATAGTAGAGTTGGCGCTCCTCCTTTTGCGGTGGGCGGTGAACTGCCTGGTCCCACTGCTACGGTTGATCTGGGAGTCGAAGTAGGCGCAACGGTCGGCTGCGACGTTGGCGTAGGTATAGGAGTCGGCGTAGGACTCGCAGTTGGCGTAGGATTCGCGGTCGGCGAGGGCCTGGAAACCGCAGTTGGCGTGGGCTTCGCGGTCGGTGAAGGTTTGGAAGTCGGCGTAGGTGTTGGCAGTGAACATTGCCAGTTAACGCTAGCGGAGGTGACAGGCTTGCCTGTAATTGTAACTATGCCCGTAAAAGTCAGCGTTTCAGCGGAGCAAGGCAAATGAGAAATAGTAACCGCGACAGAGGGCTTACCAGGTAAAAGCTGGCCACCCGGGGGATTGACAGAAATTTGCAGATCAGGCGTACTTACTGCCCAGGTTATACCACCAATTGGAATATGTGACGCGCTGAGTTGGATATCACAGGTCCACTTTGTACCGTGAGCGGTGCAGTTGTCAGGATTGAGGGTAGAGGGCAATGCTGCAAGCGCTGGAGAAGCAGGCTTGGCCTGCCAGGGGACCTGGATCTGCTGCCAGATTGGTGCGGCGAGCGTTAGCGTAGAAGGGTTTACATCAACTCTGCGTAAATGTGGTACAAAATGCAGCAGGAGTGCTATGCCACCAACAATAACGAGCCCGGCTGCCACTCCAAAGATAATTCGGCTATGCCAGACTTTTGCTACAATTTTCATAGTGTCATCGTTCCTCGTGTATAGGATGTAGCTTATAATGCAGTTCACTTTAGTAATTTATATAGGGATGACGAGCATGGTTATATCATCATCTTCGCTTTGATCGCGCTGAAATTCGCGCCGCATAGAGACTGCAAATTCAGCGGGTGTGAGGGGTGAGAGCAGGCACTGCCAGTGCTGCGTTTGCCGCTCAATCTGCGTCAAGATCCATTTAGCCAGTGTATCGGTCGCCAGAACCAGCAGGTCGCCAGAGTAGACATTGAGTATGGTAGATCTGCGAAGCATCCAGGCATTTTCTACAAGTTCTTGACGCTTTGCCGTCATAAGCGTGAGAGGGCGGGCGTTAAAGTCCGCGCTTCTCTGATAAGGGTAAACCTTCTGCAGACGCCATTGCCCATTTTCCGCAGGCGTAAAGTGAAAAAGCTCACAATCTCCTATAGATAAAATAGTGACCGGTATAGGATTGTTGGCTTGTGACCGGGTGAAATCGCATATACAAGCAAGCAGCGTTGTCTGCGCACCCTTACGAATCTGCTCGCTCCAATCCTGGGGTGCATTGCCGCGTTGGGCGTGCAGGGCATTCATCGCGGGTACCCAGCGCTCCGCGATCCAGGTATGCCACTGCTTGCTACAATCTTCCAGCCAGAGTTGAAACTCTTCTTTTCTGGCAAAAGTGGCATTTCTTTGCACAAAACTTTTAGCCACAATAGAGGCCCAGGGAGCGGCAACAAAGCTGCCCGCGACCCCGGCAGCCACCGCGTAGCAGCGATAGTTGTCGCGTGCTGCCAGGGCATAACGATCCTGGCATTCCACTAGCGGCGCGCCCTCTTTTGGTAATAAGAAACAGCGCTCATTGGCGATAGGTGGATCTAGAACGAATAGTTCATCCTGTTCAATTGAAAGATATTTAAGAGGTCCCGTTGCAGAGGCTGCAGGCTGGCTAACTGGAGCAAGTTCCACCATATCATATAAACCAACGGCCCGCGGAACTGGCGGTACAGGCTCAACCTGTGTACTATGATATGTGATGGCTGAGGCGGCATTCGGCAGGGGCTGAGGTGGAAAAGGTGCATACCCCCTGGGAGGAAGAACTGGCGCTTGCTCATAGAAATCTACCGTGGATGGTATTGGCGTTACAGGTTCAACTTGCCCACCCTGAGACATGCGCGAGGGAGCAGAAGCGGGCCAGAGTTGCGGTGGAAAAGGGGTATCCCCGCCCATCTGCCTGGGAGGAAGAGCTGGCGCTTGCCGAGATCTCATGCCAATTGGAACTGGCGTTTTTGTCTGTCCGCGCAGCCAGAGCGCGAACAGGCGCGCTCCAAAGCAGAAAACAAGCCCGGCTAACAGCAGAACGATGACATTTTGCAAAGAAAAGAATACGGCTAATAATGCCAGGAACATACTCACCAGCGAGAGCAAAAGACCGACCACACGCAGGCTTGAACTCGAACCTGAGGGGTGATCCACTGCTCTCCCATGACTGGTATTTGAACCTGGGAATGGTGGCGTGGAATACCTCATACAGCCTCCAGGTTATCTGCAATCTAAGTGTTTGACGCTATTCAAGAGTAGCACAGATAGTTCCCAATGTAAAAATTTGATCAGCACGTTGGGATCAGCGTTATAGACCAGACCGCGCGCTCCCAGCAAGATATCATGTATCTCCTGCTCAAACTTTCACAACGCGAGAAGCGCCAGACAACCCGTCCAGTATATCACACAACAAATATAGGCTACTATATATAGCAATAATATCTGAATTTGCCCGCTTGTTTTTTTACAACAAAATAAAGTTACTAACAATCGTGTAAAAAGTGGCCAATATAGTACCAGAGCAACTACTCTGCTAAAACTGTCTCTTTTTCTCGTGTTTATCGTGCTAAAACTGTGGGAAGACCGCGACAAGAAAAGCAGTAAAGGAGGCTTAAAGATGCTAACAAAGGAATCAGAAGATACATCTTCCTGGTGGGCTAGAAACGATACCCCTGTACACGAAAATGACTCACGCGTGAGCTACTTGATCGACGGCTGTTCCGCTTTGTTTGCTTTGTGTTGTACCCTCCTGAAAGCGCGCTCATCCATTTATATGGCAAACTGGGGCCTGGCGGCTGAGTTAGAGTTGGTACGCGGAAAAGAACACCGGGCGGGAGCGGATGGGAGTCCTGAACAAGAAGCACTGCTGGCGCTGCTGCGCACGCAAGAACTGGATGATGAAGCTATCGCCTTCTGGTGTACCCACCAGCTTTCAGTCAAAGAGGTCCTGGGATACGCGGTCAAGCGGGGAGTAGATGTTAAAGTATTGCTCTGGCATAGCCTGCCATTACCGAGCTATTCTCATTACTACCCTCTCACCACGCGCAAAGCTCTGCGCGAGGTTGGCGTGACCTGCTTGCTTGATAACAGTGCCAGGGGCCTCCTCCACCATCCAGTAGAGTCGTTGCACCAGAAGCTCACAGTCGTCGATAATCGCTGGGCTTTTGTGGGTGGTATTGATCCCATGACCGAAAAAGGGCATGACTTCGATCGCTGGGATAATTCATCTCATCATTTCTTGAATGAACTGCGCAAGACCGCTGAGGGTAACACGCCTCATCCCTGGCACGATGTACATGCACTGATCGAGGGGCCAGCAGTGGCCGACGTTGAATACAATTTTATTCAACGCTGGAATGCAGTTGTAAAACGCTATGGTCACTGGCAAATTCTGCCAGAGAAGCGGCGCTTCTATCATCAGGCACATATCATGCCTGCTGATACCCCTCAGGTAGTCAAAAGTACTACGACCGTGCAGATTGCCAGAACCATCCCGCGCCATACATACCATTTCCAGCCACTTGTAGTGCAGGGTATTGCTCAATTGTATACGCGAGCCATCCACAACGCGCAGCACTTCATCTACCTGGAAAATCAGTACCTCTGGGTGCGCGCTTATAGCGGCGTGGATATCCCTTTTCTGGGCAGAGATAACCAGGAAATGGAAAAAATCATGCAAGAGCTTATCGCGGCCCTACAGCGAGGAGTTCACGTGGCTCTTGTTTTGCCTGATCATCCAGATCCAGGCAGAGCCTTCTCTGATGCCAGCATCGCGCGCATTCGCCGCGAAGCAGCGCCAGCCGTGGCCGCGGGACGCTTTCACGCTTTCTGCCTGGGAAATTCGGCGCGTGTGGAGAACAAAGAACACTATCGCCCCATCTATGTCCATGCCAAAGTAGCCATCATTGACGATCTCTGGGTCACAGTTGGCTCGGCTAATCTTAACAACCGGGGTCTACGCGATGATGTGGAGATAAATGTAGCGACTCTTGACGCGGAAGTGGCGCGCAGCCTGCGTTTGCGTTTATGGGCTGAACATCTGGGCTTGCTTACGGATGATGAGATATTCATGCTCAATATCTTTTTACAGCGCCAACCCGCGCAAAGACCCTCCCCGGTGGGGGTGGCCAATCTCTGGTCAGGTATCCAGGGCATCTGGCAGGATAACGCGGAAAAACAGGCTATCCTGGACCGAGAGACGCTCAGCGCCTGGCAGCATGTTCAAGAAAGCCTGCAAGATCCCGCGCAAGGTATGCAACTCATGGGCAAGCGAGCCCAGGAAAATTTACAAGCGTACAAAGCTCAACAGCCATTCTATGGCCACCTGGTGCCCTATGTGCTAGCAGACGATGCCAGGCAGCAAGGCTTGCCTTTCAGCGAAGACCACGGATGGCTAGAAGAAAAAGCAAAGCTCTAATTGAAACGCATAGCAATCTGTCCACGTATTGCTACCATAAGCAGACTAGCAGGCGCGTAAAGACGCCATTCCTTACAAAGAAATAGAGTTTGGAGAAATATATGGCAAAATCACCTTCTATACCTCAAAAGAGTCTCGACAAAACAAAAGAGGTCAGCGATAAAGTGCGCGCTCAGGCGCAAAAGATGGCAACACAAGCTAATGAAGAAGGCCAGCATAAATATAAGCAGGCGCAAACAGCTTTACAACAGGCCTCAGTAATCGCGGCTGCTGGTGGTGTGGCACTCTTGCAGCATCTGATGGACGACGGTGAGAAGAAAACACGGAAAAATCGGCGAAAGGTCAAGAAAAATATGCAGAATTTACAAGATAGAGCGCAGAATACCCTTGGTCCTGCCTGGTCAAAAACGCAAGATATGCTGCATGACAGCGCAGAAGCTACCCAGGATACCCTGAGAGCCGGTCTGGAAACGACTCAGGATACCCTGAAGGCTGGCCTGGCAGCTACCCAGGATACCTGGCAAAAAGGTGCTGACCAGGCGCAAAAGAGGCTGAAGCGCGTGCAAAAATCCGCCCAAAAGCGCATTGCCTCAGGCTGGGAGACTGCACAGGATAGCCTTGAATCTGGTTGGAATGCGACTCAGGAGGGCCTGGAGAGCGGTTCAACGCAGATCCAGAAAAACCTGGCTCAGATGGCTAGCAATACAAAAGAGACTAAAAAGGCTCTGCAACAGCGCTACAAAAGCTACCAGCGCAAACGCGCCTGGGGGCGTCGCCTGTTTCGCTGGGGCCTGGTGGGCGGTTTTTTATTAGCTCTGTTGTTCGCGCCAACCAGTGGAGCAGAGGCACGCAAGCGCATTGTCTTGCTATGGGATCAGTATAAGCAATATCTCATACCTGATGCAAAGAAATAAGCAACTGCTATAACTTGCAGCATATAGCGGCAGGGAGAGGGCCTGGATCA
>JBEVTI010000022.1:0-83171 GCA_041156125.1 Candidatus Paraktedonobacter carboxidivorans | reverse complement strand
CCAGTCCACCGACCCATCGGGGGCAACCAGCACAACCGAATGGCAGTCGCCGATGACCCCATAGGCATTAATAGGTTGATACATGCGTGTTTGTCCGTTCGTCCCAACCATTTACCAGGTTTCCCTTTTCTTATGAATAGTACAACTACTATCTGGTGAGGAAATAAACGTTTACCATGCAACATTATTTCCTCACAGCATTTATTTCTTTGTTCTCTTTACAAAAAACGGAAGAAATAACGCCTAAGTAACAAATTTTTACGTCATGTCCCCAAAACTGTTACAAATTGCTGCTTTTGAAACAGTCCGCACTATACATTGTATATCACTTGCACGAAATTTGCTACCCACTATGAATAACATTTTGCCTACCTGAATGTATTTCCTGGCCAACAAAAATGAACCCGGTCATCCTACACCAATTTGAGTGATGTATATTATCACAGTGCTATGGTAACACGAGTGTCCGCAAAAAATGAACTAGAGAGGCCGGGAGTTACTACGGCAGGTAGCACTTTTCCGGCCTCTTGCTGGCTCACCAATCCGGTCAAATTTAGGAAATGTTTCCCATCTGGCAGTTACTCGGACTCATGATGGACATACTTTCTCTCGGCTTTACGCAAGTGTTTAAAACAAGCCTGAAAGTTTGTCCCGCGCTGGCATTGCAGAACAATCTCGCACAAATTTATGCACATTGTTCTCTGCCCAGTAGCAACATCTGTAACCATATACCCAGTATAGCCCGCCATCCTACTTCAGCCACAGAGCAACATCTGGGGCAAAGTAGGTAATAATGATGTCGGCTCCCGCTCTGCGAATGCCAGTCAGCACTTCCATAACAATGCGCTGCTCATCAATCCAGCCGTTACGCGCGGCAGCTTTAATCATAGAAAACTCGCCGCTGACATTGTAGGCTGCCAGAGGCAAATCATAATGCTCGCGTACCTGGCGAATTACATCAAGATAGGCCAGGGCTGGCTTGACCATAATAATGTCAGCTCCTTCGGCGATATCCAATGCGACTTCGCGCAGCGCCTCACGCACATTAGCCGGGTCCATCTGATATGAGCGACGGTCCCCAAATTGTGGTGCCGAGCCAGCAGCCTCGCGAAACGGTCCATAAAAACCAGAGGCATATTTGGCGGAATAGGCCATAATCGGCAATCCACTAAAGCCCTGCTCATCAAGGCACTGGCGAATCGCTCCCACCCGTCCATCCATCATATCAGACGGCGCAACAAGGTCCGCGCCTGCCTCAACATGCGAGAGGGCCATACGCGCTAATAAAGCCAGCGATTCATCGTTCTGGACATTGCCATTGTGAATAACTCCGCAGTGACCATGACTGGTATATTCGCATAGGCAAACATCAGTTATGACTACGAGCTGCGGCGCTATTGCTTTAATACGCTGGATGGCACGTTGAATAATGCCCTGCTCGGCATATGCCTGTGAGCCTACCTCGTCTTTCTGCGTGGGAATGCCAAAAAGCAGCACGGAGGAGATACCCAGCGCGGCAATGCGCTCAATTTCACGCCCCAGGTGCTCTAACGGCCATTGCATGATCCCAGGCATGGACGAAATTTCACGCGGTTCCGCCAGATCTTCGGCTACAAACAAGGGATAAATTAACTGCTCAACGCTCAAATGGGTTTCGCGCACAAGGCCGCGCAACTGTTCGCTCTGGCGCGTTCTCCGCATGCGTACAATTGGGAAATTACTCATTTTGTTCTTTTCCTTTGCTATAAAAAAGACACAACGGAGAGGCTGCTCTAAAGAGCAATACCTTTGTTAGTGTGCTCAAAAGGCGCTATGCGCGCGCCCTCTGAGCACAATCTTCCGTTGTGACCTCTTACGATGCTACTTCTGCTAAAGCTGTACGAGTTGCCTGGAGCGTTTCCTCCAGCATAGAGTCGTCAAAAGCCAGTGAAACAAAGCAAGCCTCAAATTGCGAAGGCGGCAGGTAGATACCCTGACGTAGCATACTCCAGAAGAAGCGCGCGAAACGTTGGGTGTCGGAGGTTTTGGCATCAGCATAGTTGTGGACTGGCTGCGTGGTGAAGAAGATGGTGAACATACAGCCGATACGCACCAGTTGGGCCGCGACGCCGCTCTCCTGAATAACTCTCTCCAGGCCAGCAGCAAGTAGCGCGGATTTGCGTTCGATTTCGGCGTATTGACCGGGTTTGCGCAATTCCTTGAGCGTAGCAATGCCTGCGGCCATAGCCAGCGGATTGCCAGAGAGCGTGCCGGCCTGGTACATCGGACCAACGGGCGCGACCAGTTGCATGATTTCGCGTCGCCCACCATATGCCCCCACAGGCAGGCCACCACCAATGATCTTGCCCAGGCAGGTCAGATCTGGCGTGATGTCCGCGCGCTCCTGCATTCCTCCCAGCGCCACGCGAAAGCCCGTCATCACTTCATCACAGATCAGCAATGCGCCGTGCTCGCGCGTCAACTGGTGCAAATCAGCCAGAAAGCCGGGCAAAGGAAGCACCAGACCCATATTGGCCGCGACCGGCTCAACAATGACAGCGGCAATTTGCTGAGGATAGGCGCGAAACAGTTCCGCGACTGCTGCTGCGTCGTTGTAGGGCGCGATGAGCGTATTGCTGGTAGTCCCAACAGGTACGCCTGGACTGTCAGGCAGGCCCATGGTCGCGACGCCAGAGCCGGCCTGGACCAGCAACATATCGGCGTGACCATGATAACAGCCACTGAATTTGATAATTTTGTCGCGTCCGGTGTACGCTCGTGCCAGGCGTAGCGCGCTCATCGTAGCTTCAGTGCCGGAATTGACAAAACGCACCATCTCTAGCGAGGGTACGCTTGCGATGACCAGGCGCGCCAGTTCGCTTTCAGCCGCGGTTGGCGCGCCAAAACTAAAGCCGTTAGCCGCCGCCGCGCTGACGGCCTGGAGGACGGCGGGATGAGCGTGACCCAGAATCATTGGTCCCCAGGACTGCACATAATCGAGATAGCGATTGCCATCCACGTCAAATAAGTATGCTCCCTGCGCGCGCGCGATAAAGACGGGCTCGCCTCCTACGCCGCGAAAGGCGCGCACAGGGCTACTAACGCCGCCTGGCATTAACTCCTGTGCCTCCGCGAAAAGCTCATGCGAACGGTCAAGCCGCAAACCGGTGTCAGTTGTTTCGCTCATACTTTCTTCCCTCAAACATTACTTCTACATGACACTACGCTACCAGCACCCCTAAAATCTGGTCGAGCAGTTGGAATAGACTTCCCCTCAAGCACTACTTCTACATGACACTATGCCCCAAGCTCCTCTAAAATCTGGTCGAGCGGCTGGAATACACAGGTAAACATGGGAGTATCGCGCAGGGTATACTGGCTGGCCTCAGTACCGCGCAATTCCTCGACAAGATCGAGGAAGTCGCTAATATTATCTGTCTCAAAGGCCACAACAAATTCCTGATCATCCAGGCCAAAAGAGTAGGTGGTATTGATGGAAACCTCGCGATATTTGACCCCAATACGGATATGCTCGTCCATCATGCGTTTGCGCTCTTCCAGCGGCAGCATGTACCAGGGGCGCGTCTTCACGAAAGGATAGACGAAGAGGTACTTTTTGTCATCGGGTGAGATTACCAGACGAGGATCGTGAGCGCCGCGCGCGTTTTTCCCGACGTAGACAGAGCGTTTGGTCATTGAGAGGAAACCATGCACCTCGCGCAGATAGGGTCCCATGGGGCTGCGACGGATCTTACTGTGTAGCGCCTGCAAGTCGGCAGTATCGTAAGCAGCTTGCCAGATCAAGAAATCGCTATCAGCGCGCAGGCCAAAGAGGCTATAGGTGCGCACTAAAGCCTGCTCTCTATGTTCTTCGACGCTCTGGAGCAGTTGCGCTTTGCCTTGCTGGCGCTGTTCAAGCGGCAGCAATTGCCACTGAGGATCAAGTTTATAGAAGGTGAAACGCACCATCTGACGCGGCTGCTTTGCCTTTGCGGGTGTGGGCTGCTCCTGGGGAGCGGTTCGAGCTACCATTATCTGCTCGGTCATGATCTGGTCTCCTCGTAAGTAATTAAAGCTTCAACCAGGCCTGCGGTGGTAAACTCGCGGGCCTCAACACTAACTTCCAGGCCGTAATCACGCGCTGTCTGAGCGGTAACAGGGCCAATGCAGGCAATCAAGGGACGCGCCGCTTGTTTGCCTGCATTAGCTAGCAAGACGGCGATATCGGGTGCTGACTCGCTAAGCCAGTGCATAAAATGATGGACGGTAGAAGAACTCGTAAAGGTGATAATGTCCAGTAACTGTGCGCGCAAAAGGGCGATGATTTCCTGTCCGCGCGCGTCATCCTGAGCAACTGGCAGGGTCTGATAGGCGACTACAACCTCAAC
Organism: Candidatus Paraktedonobacter carboxidivorans; assembly: GCA_041156125.1. GTDB lineage: Bacteria > Chloroflexota > Ktedonobacteria > Ktedonobacterales > Ktedonobacteraceae > Paraktedonobacter > Paraktedonobacter carboxidivorans. The sequence goes on along the minus strand of JBEVTI010000022.1, from coordinate 78,804 downwards.
CAGCGCGCCAGCCTGTGCCAGCCTGTCCACCAGCACCTGGCGAGCCTCTGCGGCCCGGGCCAGCAGCACGCGCTGACCAGCCAGGGTAGCGCCGCGCTGTTCAGCTTCATCGCGCAGCGCCTCGGCTACGCTTTCGGCGATAAATTCGGGCGGCACCAGAGCAACTGGGAGGCCGTTAGCGGTCAGCGTGGCGGCTGTGGCAGGACCAATGGCGGCGATACGCGTGGCGCGTAAAATCTCCAGTTCCAGACCCAATGCGCGCAAGCGCTCCAGGACCATTTTGACGCCATTGGCGCTGGTAAAGATCAGCCAGTCATAGGCGCCGCCGCGGCTTAGCGTCTGCAAGGCCTGGTCGAGTGGCTGCCAATCGGCGGGCGGCACAATGCGGATCACTGGTAGTTCAACAGGTATAGCATCCGCTGCACGTAGATACTCGCTCAGCACCCCAGCCTGCTCACGTGTACGCGTGACCAGCACACGCTTGCCGCGTAGCACGCGCGTCTGTAGTTCAGACATGTAATTGCTCCTGTCTATTGCCCATGAGAGAAGCGATGATCCTATCAGCTCCCTGAGCGAGAGCGGCCTCAGCGACTTCGATCCCCAGTTGCTCGGCCCGCGCAAGCCCCACTCCTGGTGTCCAGTTGATGCACCGCCGCACGTGTACCTGCTCTTGCCCATCCAGGCTACTGACCAGAGCGCTCAGGTGCAGTTCATCGCTATTCTGCGTGGCGTAAGCTGCAACGGGCAAATAGCAACCTGCGCCCAGATGGCGCATAAACGCGCGTTCAGCGCCAGTCGCGGCCTGGGTTACGCACTCGTTGAGCGGTTCCAGCAAAGCGAGCAGTTCAGGTTCGTCGCGGGTTTCCAGACCTAACGCGCCCTGGCCTGGAGCTGGCAAGACTTGTTCAAAAGTGAAATAGGTCAGGCGTGCTTGCAGGTCAGTGGGTATCCCCAGACGATGCAGGCCAGCCGCGGCGAGGATGATTGCATCGTAGTCGCCGGCGTCGAGCTTGCGCAGGCGCGTATCGACGTTGCCGCGCAACGAGAGTATCTCGGTCCGGGGGAAGAGGGCGCGAATCTGCGCGGTACGCCGCAGGCTGCATGTGCCAATGCGCGCGGGCGACACCTCCAGAGCCGGGGCCTGGCGTGTAATCAGTACATCGCGCGCGTCCTCGCGTGGGCCTGGCACGAGGACGCGCAGACCAGCCGGCTGTATGGTGGGCATATCCTTTAAACTATGTACGGCCAGATCGATGCGCCTTTCAAGCAGAGCGCGCTCGATTTCTACCACAAAGACACCATCCCCACCGATTTTTGTCAAAGGAACATGCGTAACGGCATCACCCGTCGTGCGAATCTGTTCAACAATTATCTCCAGGTCGGGCCAGTGTTGCTTTAATAGAGCTATAATCTGGCGCGTCTGAATCATCGCCAGTTTGCTGGACCGCGTGCCGATTATCAAGCGTTTCATCTTCTTGTGCTTTCAAGTCAAATAAGTAGCGTAAAGCTTCAGCATAAGCGTATCCCTGGCCTGCAGCTGCTGCGTCTTTCAGGCGACGAGTTGGCATATGGAGAATTTTATTCACCAGCCGCGTGGTCAATTCCTGGACAGCAGCGGTCTCGCGCTCAGAAAGGCTGGGCGCGAGTTGAGCCAGAGTGCGAGCCAGTTCTTGCTCGCGCAGCGAGTTGACCTGGCTGCGCAATTCGCTAATGGTGTCCACGATCCCTAGAGAGGAGAACCAGCGCGCAAAGGCGACTGCCTCGGCGGCGACGATGGCCTCTACCTGCTCAACCTCTTGCAAACGCAGACGAATCCCTTCATCTACCGCGTGTTGCAGATCATCCAGATTATAGAGATAGACCTCAGGCAAGTCCGCCACTGTTGGCTCAACATCACGCGGCAAAGCGATATCGATCAGTAGCAGGGGGCGTCCCTGGCGCTGATGTACAACTTCGCGCAACATCTCATAGGTCAGCAGTGTACTCGGCGCTGTGGTGGAAGAAATCACTACGTCAGCCTCAACCAGCGCGGCGGGCAATTCAGTAAAATCGCGCTGGAGCGCCCCGACACGACCCGCAAGGTCGATGGCGCGCAGAGAGGTACGATTCATAATGGTCAGATGCCGCACCCCATGGGCGCAGAGATTTTGCGCGGCCAGCTCGCTCATTTTCCCGGAACCAAGCAGCAACACGCTGGCATCCTGCAAATGTGGAAAAATCCGACGCGCAAGTTGCACAGCGACATAACTGATCGAGGCAGCATTACGACTGATCCCCGTCTCACTACGCGCGCGCTTGCCAGTCACCAGAGCAGCGCGAAAAAGCGCCGATGTGACTGGTCCCGCACTCCCATCGTGCCGGGCCATTTCCAGTGCTTCAGCTACCTGCCCTTGAATCTGCGGCTCTCCCGGTACCAGGGAATAGAGTCCACAGGCCACACCCAGCAGATGCGAGACCGCGGCCTGGTCCACAAAAACAGTCGAGTGGGCCAGCAGTTCATCAGGCGGGACTTCACGCAGAACACACAGGAGATTTTGTAAATTGGTTACGCCTTCGTCTACCTCCAGGCAGACAGCATAGAGTTCGAGGCGATTGCACGTAGAGAGCAAAACACACTCTCGAACGAACTGGCGCGCTGACCGGTGAACCTGCGATACCTGACCGGGCGCGCAGGCCAGGCGTTCACGCAGGGCAATCGGTGCGGATAGATGATCAACGCCAAGACAAACAATATGCACACAAACCTCTTAAAATCTTCATGAAAACGTAAACCTATAGAGATTCTAGCGATTTTTCCCGGATAGTCAAGAGTATAGCGGCCATTTTTGCTCAGGTGCTTACCCTATTTTTCATCAGGTCCAGCCATTTCTCGCCTTTTCCTCAATTCCTTTGCCAGCCAACAACTCGCGCAACCTTCTTTCCACTCTCCTTCTTATACCCGGCAAAGCACGTGTAAACTACCAACGCTAAAGCCTGTATTGAGGCACTATGCTCCTGTGATCCCGCTTTTTCTGACCGCAGATGTGAGGTGTAGATGAGCGATCAGCGCTCTTTAGTTAAGAACGAACAAAATCTCCCTTAAGCATGCAGCTAGCTGACAACCTCTTGCCGCCATCTCGTCGATATGCTAGTATCGTGACAGACTTCTTTAAAAGACGATAGGACTTTTGGCATGCAACAACAGGATCAACCCGCAATCATCAGGGTAATTGAGAAGGCAGAAAATCTTTCTGAGTCATCTATTACCGGCGATGCCAAGCAACAAACAACTACAGACGATGTCAGTGAGACTGAAAGCTCAGCGACAGATAGCGCGCCAACAAGTGCTGAGGGGCCTCCTGACGGGGACGAGGGAACGCTAAATCAGCCACAGCAGAGGCGCTTTGCCTGGTCGGCCCTGATCGCTGCCCTGGCGGTAGCTGCGTTCTTCGCCGCGACTGCGCGCTTTAATAGCCAGCCCTCGCCCTCCTACATACCAGCAGCCATCTTTAGCGCTAGCGGTTGCGGCTTGCTGGTCACAGCGATTCGTAAGCTGCATGCACTGCCAGGCGCGGGTCTGCTTGAGGCTGGACTGAGCGGTTTTGGCCTGGCATTGCTGCAATTTGCTGTGACCTTCACCTATCCGGGCGTCTACAGCACTATCACGGCAGCCCCTGAATATAGCCGCGCTTTTTTCATCACCTGGGGTCTGATCGCGTTTTTCGCGGTGATTCTGAGTATGGCTGGAGCAACCATCGGTCACCTGGCCTTCGCGCCCGCGCGTCCACTGCCTGCCCGTTCCCCCCGGCGCGCTACCACGGCAGAGGAAGAAGAGGAAGATGCAATGCTACCAGAGGATGAGAATGATACGCTCGCAAATACTGATCTCGCGCTCTCCTCACGCGCGGCTGAGCACGCGCACACTCAATCCACCAGCGCCACAGCCAACGCGCAGGACGCCGAGAACCCGGCTCCACTAGCCTTGCTAGCGGATGAAGAAAACGAGCAAGCCTCCCTTAGCATGCCAGATGGACAAGTTGAGGATGAACAAGAGGCTGAGCTTGACGATGAACTGGGAACAGAAGAGACTAAGGATACCAACGAGGCAACTGAACTTGACGACGAACTAGAAACCGAGCAGGAAGCCGACGAGGCTGACGAGGATGAGGTCGAGCGAACAGGAGAGCTTGTGACTCAAGGGGGGCACACGCTGCTCAATTACGCGATCACTGTGCTGCTACTTGGCCTGTTGCCAATGATAGCGGGGTATGTGTTCGCGGCAACCTACGATTTCATTATGAATGCTATCAATATTAATACAATCGCGCCCGCCTTTTATCCCACCTTGAGCTTGCTCAGCGGACTGCTGCCCTGGAGGCTCGTGGCCCTGATTAATCTGAACAACTCGAATGGGGGATTTATTGTCTTTGCCTTGCTCTGGCGTATCCCGGATAGCATACTTGGCAACCCCAACCTCTTCGATGTACAGGCTCTAGAAAGCGCGGTCTTCAGCGCGACGGGCCTCGCGCTGCTCTTGATTACGATGTATCGCAGCGATAACTTCGGTGAGCAACGCCAGTCCGCGCCCCTGGGCATTCTCATCTTGCTGGAGAGTCTACTCGGCCTGATCCTGGTCCTGCCAGCCAACCTCTGGCTGTTGCGTGGATTGGAAGGCATACTGCAACTGCAAACCCTGCTCGTGCAGTTGCCTACTATCCACTTACTCAACCCGGCATTATTTATTCTCAATCTGCTCACTGGCACGCTCGCCTGCCTGCTTATTGGACTGATTGTTAAGCGCCAGTACCAGCTCTGGACCAGCCCACGCAGCAAAACCATAGCAACGGCAGAAGAGGAGCAGGCAGAGGAAGAGGAGGAATAGCAAGCAGTTGCGCGCAATTAGCGCGCATATGAGCGTTATTTTAGCGCATTAATACTTCAGGGAGAGGATGCTAATGGCTATGAACCAGTGCCAGATCTGCCAGGCAGCGCTGCCAGAGATGGCCTCTCTCTGTCCTGTTTGTGGCAATCCGACCGCTGGCGCGCATCTCAATATTCGCCCCACGCGCAAATATACGCCTGGCAATGGAAAAACTGGCGCGCCTGAGCCGGGATCTCAGCAGGCCACCCCTCTACTGCCAGAACAGCCTGCTCCCGGCTCACCAGGAACAGTTTTCCCTGGCAGCCTCCGTCTGCCTGCCAAACCGCGCTCACAAGCCGGGCTTGGCGAGGAGCCGCCACCGCTGCGTGGCCTGCTTCGTCCCATTAGCATGGCCCCGACCGCTCCCACAACTCCCGTCCCGGCGTCAGACCACGCGCAGATTACGCCGGCGCCAGGTGAAACCAGCGAATCAGCGCCTTTATCCAGTTCATCATCGGCGAGCGCCGATGATGAACTGGATATGAGCGAACATACTACCACATCCATTCCCAAAGAAGAGGTCTACAAGCATTTCGGGTTGGCGAGCGAAAACTTACACGAGGAAATGAGTCCTGAACGTTTCGCCGCGACAATCCAGGCTGCGGAGCGCTGGCGCAAGAGTTGGCAAGGGCGGCAGCACACGGAGGCGGACCCGGCCCACCACGTCTCGCGGGGTCAGGCAGATGTACCCATGCCACTGATCACTCAGTCCCCGTCTGAGCACGCGCGAGAGAGTTTGACTCCCAGGACTTCCACCAGATCTCGGAGCGGCTTCTGGCTGCTTTTTGCCCTGCTTTTGATCGCTATCGGAGGCATACTTGTTTATCTGCTGTTAAGTTTTTTGTGCAAGCTGCCAGCCTGATGGCCGGCGAGGACAGGAGTTGTATTTTCCATGACCGATCCACGCATCCTCTCCATTATCAGTTTTGTTTTTGCCTTAATGGCCGCGTATAGCCTCTATACAGGCATGCGGCAATGGCGCGACGCGCGCAGAGCAGGCCAGCAGGCGCGCTGGTATAAGCAACTCAGCTTGCTGACCGGTATTGAGTATACTCTACTCACCTTTGTCTTCCTCCTGCGAACAGCCACCTTACAGAACACGCTCGCGCCCAGCATAAAATCCATTGTAGGGGTGATTTACATTCTTCTGCTGATCCCCGCGGCCATCATTGCTGGATTGGTAATCCGCCGCGTGCTGTTGAATATGCGGGCCAATGGACAGGCCAATCGCGCGCGTGCTCAGGCATCCGTAGGCAGGATACAAGCGCAGACACAGCCTGAGGAAGCTATGCTTTCCAAACAGGAGAAAGAAAAACAGAGCCAGCGCCAGCGGGAACGGCGCAAAAAAGCCGCTGCCGCGCGCAGGCGCCAGGCTGGCAAAGCGTAAGGCCACTAAAAAAGAGGAACGCGGGAAATCCCCTGCGTTCCTCTTTTTTTTACAAATTTGACCCTGCTATTTGACGCGAATGATCTAAAAAGGTTTCTTCTACGTATTTGCCGTGAAGCAGGTTTGAAAAAAGAATGCCCATTCCTCCCCGCTCGCGAGACGCGGGTATTCTGGGCAGGAGGTCTCATGAACACAACATCTACTACCGTCGTATCTACGAAAGCCCTTCTCAGCGGCTGGGAGCGCGCTTTGCTGCTTCTGCCGGCGCTGGCAGGACTCTTCTTTGGTTTCGCTCCGCTGTTCTTTCCCGTGATGTTTGCCAATCTTATTCAGTTCCCGGCAGAGAGTCTCTACGTCTATCAACTGGCTGGCGCGGCAACGCTTGGCTATGGAGTAACCCTTTGTATCGGTCTCTTTCAGAAAGCCTGGCTCCCTCTGCGCCTCCCGGTAGCTGGCGTTCTGGTCTTTAATCTCGCCTCCCTCTACGCGTGCGCGGCCTCCATCTACGATCACCAGGCGCCTTTTTCAGTCTTCGTTGTCCTGTGTACTTCTGTGCTCTTTGTAGTTATAACAAGTTTGCTCCTCATCCGCCATCGTAGCGCGCCGCGCCCGGATTTCTATCGTCCGAGCGGTCTGCTACGAGTAGGACTGATCATAGGAGGTCTCTCAGCCGCAATTTTCGGGCTCGTACCATTGGTGCTGCCTGGTCCCTTCTTCCCTCTCTTCCCTTTTCAAATGGGGGTTACCGGAATAGCGCGTCAAGCAGGAGCGGCCTGTCTGGGCTACGCGGCTCTCTCGCTGCTGGTCCAGCAAGGGATAGACCGGCGGGAAATTCCTTTGAGCGCAATTATGGCTGCCGTTTTTAACGGATGCAGCGGGCTTATGAGCATTCCCTATCTGCTGGCAGGTAAGATTTTCTTACTCCCCTGGATCATTGTACCAGTTGGTCTAGCAGCGCTCGTCATCTCTCTCTTCATACTGCGCTCCGCTTTCCTGTACAAAGTACCAGCACAGGTAGCAGCCGCGCCAGCCGAGCAATTACATAGTCTGACTTAAAGACGTTCCATGTCTGTCGCGCTTAAAGATCTGGAGCATTCTCTGCGTCCAGATCTTTAAGCGCGACCTTACTCAAAAGACGTTATTCAGCCGGGGCAGATGCTGCCTGCGTCAGACCAATGCCATGGGCGATACGCTCGCCCAGATCCTTATCTACCTGGCGCCAGAGAGCGACAGAGCGCTCCTGCACAGACAGTTCAACATTCTGGCCCAGATGGCCGATGATATTACTGGCCAGGTGATCGCGCTCCGTCTGCGAGAGCACATGACGATAAAGGTTGCCTGGCTGCACAAAATCAGTGTCCTCGGCGTGTGGCTGGTAGGCGCTACGCATAATCTCCCCACTGGCGAACCAGCTGGGATCAGTATAGCGCTCAGAGTCAGCCTTTGGACCACCGTAGCTGTTTGGCGCGTACACCGGCTGGTCTCCATTATGCCGGTAGCGCATCGCGCCATCCTTATTGTAGCTATGGACCTCCACCGCGGGCTGATTGACAGGCAATTGCTGATAATTTACCCCAATGCGATGGCGGTGAGTATCAGGATAGCTGAAGAGACGACCCAGCAGCATCTTATCCGGGCTGGGACCAATACCGGGCACCATATTCGCTGGTTCAAACGCCGCCTGCTCAATCTGCGCGAAAAAGTTCTCAGGATTGCGGTCGAGCACCAGGCGTCCGATGGTGATCGGGGGATAGTCTCCATGCGGCCAGACCTTGGTCAGATCGAAAGGATTAAAGCGATAGTGCCCACCATCCCCAAAGGGCATTATCTGCATCTCCAGACGCCAGGCTGGATAGTTCTTCTGCTCGATGCTCTCGCGCAGATCACGCCGGTGGTAGTCAGGATCTTCCGCGCTCATCGCCTGCGCATCGGCAATGGTAAAGTTCTGAATGCCCTGCTCTGTCTTAAAATGATATTTCACCCAGAAACGCTCACCACCGGCATTAACCCACATAAAGGTATGACTACCATAGCCGTTCATATGCCGGTAGGTACGCGGTGTGCCACGATCAGACATCAAGAACGTTACCTGATGTAGCGATTCAGGTGAAAGCGACCAGAAATCCCACATCGCGTTATTGCTGCGCATGTCTGTATCTGGCATACGCTTTTGCGAATGGATAAAATCCTGAAATTTCGCGGGATCGCGCACAAAAAAGATGGGTGTATTGTTACCGACCAGGTCGTAATTGCCCTCTTCGGTGTAAAACTTGATAGCAAAGCCGCGCGGATCGCGCGCGGTATCAGCCGAACCCAGTTCGCCCGCGACCGTCGAGAAACGCAGCAGGAGGGGAGTGCGCTTGCCAATCTGATTGAGAAAGGCCGCTTTTGTCCATTGGGTAACATCCGCTGTCACCTCGAAATAGCCAAATGCCCCGCTTCCTTTGGCATGAACGACGCGTTCCGGCACGCGTTCGCGATTGAATTGCGCCATCTTCTGAATTAGATAATGATCTTGTAAGAGAAGTGGACCGTTGGGGCCGAGCGAAAGCGAATATTCGTCACTCGCCGCAGGTATACCCGCGTCTGTCGTTGTTATGGGCGGTTGTTGGTCATTCATCAAGATTCTCTTCTTTCATGTACACACTGAAATCAACATTTCTAATGTATTTTTGTCTGATCCTCGCGGCGAGCGTGATTCCACTTGCCCTTGTAGAAAACAGTTCCATGCAAAGTCCTGCCCTGGCACGCCCGAAGATTCTGAAAACAAATGGCTGATCAAAGAACGAGCCAGCGCTCGCCACATAAACTCACCTGCTTCTCTGCACTGTACCAGGTCAGGAGGGTTTGATTAGCCAGCGGCTCCCGTCAGACACAGCTACTCATGGGGACCGGCCTCTCTAGCCGTCCTTGTGTATAGTATCAGCCAGACATCTATCCCGGCAAGCTGAACAAGCCAGGAGTAAGAAAAAGGCCTATCTGCCCAAACAAATGCCCATCATACTCTCTCTCCTTCAACGAAATGAGCCCACATATTGTCCAGTTTTCATGGTCTGCCTATATTGAAATATGTGTTGCGATATTTCATAAAGTAGAGGTTGGCAAAGCCAATCAGAACTATATCTGGAAGCCTGACCAGCCAACCTCGTTCACGCAGTATCGCGTTCACGATTGAACATCACTAGTCAAAGAAGGGTAGGTACGATGTTAAAAGCAGGAAAAACCAGCACAGCCATTGTTATGGGTCTGCTGTTAAGCCTGACGCTTCTGACCTCAGGGGCCATGGCTGAAGAAACGTCTAGCACCCGGAACGTGGAAAGCGCGGGTACCAGTGCCATCATAGTCACGGAAAACGGCCAACGCGAAGCAGACCGACAGGTGTTCTCCACTTCCACTGCACTACGCCTGGCAGCCAGCCCGGCCAGTGCCCGTCGTTTCGTCAGATACGGCAATCCCTATAGATTCAACAGATCTTTCCGATACAACCGAGGCTACCGCTTCAACAGATTCAACCGAGGCTACCGCTTCAACAGATTCAACCGAGGCTACCGCTTCCGCAGATTCCACCGGTACTACAGAAGGTATAACTTCCGCAGATTCCACCGGTACTACAGAAGGTATAACTTCCACAGATTCCACCGGTACTACAGAAGGTATAACTTCCACAGATTCCACCGGTACTACAGAAGATACAACTTCCACAGATTCCACCGGTACTACAGAGGCTATCGCTTCTACAGACCTGCCAGATACTTTAGTCGCTATAGCTATAGCTCCCGTTGCCGCTGGGTCTATAGCGGCTGGGGCAGGTGGAGTAGAAGAGTGTGGGTTTGTAGCTGGTAGGAGCAAGCACACTTTTAGACGGACGCCAGCATAGCCCTGACCTGTGCTGCGCGCCCGTCGCGGTGTTCGCCAGGTGGAATGGGAAAGCAAGAGGCTTCTGCGTTAGAACATTCTGGCTTGATTGGGGTGAGAGCCGGGCGAAGCACGAGAAACAACATCTTTGGCCAGAAAATCCAGAGCCAGAGCGCTCAGACGCTCCGGGTGTGCCAGCATAGGACGATGGCCACAGCCGCAAAAGGTTACGAAAGTAGCGTGGGGAAGAGCCGCGTGCAGAGTTTGTCCTAGAGAAATGGGCAGCAGCAGATCGCGCTCACCCCAGATGATTAAGGCAGGGATTTTGAGGTCCGCGATCTCAACCCGAAAGTCGCTCTGGGCCATCTCCAGGGTATTCTGCCAAAAAAGTACAGGCCGGGGTCGCAAAACATCGCGAATCAGCCCCCAGGGATAGCTGCCATTGCCAGGCTGGAGCGTTGAGAGCAGAGAACGCCAGAACAGGGTAGAGAGGCTCGCATTGAGAGGTATACCCGCGGAACTGACAAGCACCACGCGCTCTATCAGTTCAGGCGCCAGCGCGCTGAGATGCAGCGCGATTGCTCCTCCCATAGATTGGCCCATCAGCGCCACAGAGGAAAGGTTCAGCTCCCGCAGCCAGGTGAGCAATAAAGGAGCCATCTCGCGTAAACGCCAGGGTGGCGTAAAAGTACTTCTGCCATAGCCCGGAAGATCGAGTACATAGATACGGTGTTGTTGAGCCAGGTAGGGCAATATTGGCTGCCAGATCTGGCCCGAAACACCAAAACCATGGATCAGCACAAGAGGAGATCCCTGGCCCATCACGCGATAAGAGAGTGTGTGGCGCTCAATACACGCGACACAGGTTGTGCTTTGCAAATGCTCTTTTCCAATACGCATCCCTCTTCTCCTCTACTGAGTAGCATAGACACCACCCGCCTGACTAACCACAACTATTTGATAGGCACTACCGCGGCCTGCCAGGCGCTCTGCATGCTTTGTTTGAGCAGCAACAGATTGGTCAACGGGCCAACCCCGCCGGGTACGGGGGTGAGAGCGCCAGCCACAGCCTCAACAGAAGCAAAATCAACATCACCAGTAATACCACCGCCAGCAGGGTTGGCATTGATTCCGACATCGATGACGGTCGCTCCCGGCTTGACCATCTCGCCAGTCACCATATGTATCCGCCCGGCAGCCGCCACCAGCACATCAGCCTGGCGCGTCAGAGAGGCGAGATCGCTAGTGCGTGAATGGCAAATAGTTACAGTGGCATTCTTCTGCAGCAACATCAACGCGAGCGGCTTGCCAACGACATTGCTGCGCGAGATCACGACAACGCGTTTGCCTGCAAGCGGCGTATGTGTGCGCTCTAAAATCTCCAGTACCGCGGCAGCGGTCGCGGGGAGAAAGCTGGGTAGGCCCAGAAAGAGGTTGCCAGCGCTACGTGGGCTGATGCCGTCGATATCTTTCTCTGCCTCTACGGTATCGGCGACTACCTGCTGCGCAAGATGAGCTGGCAAAGGCATCTGCACAATCATGCCACGGACCAGGGGATGCAGATTGAGCCGACGTAGCAACTCCTGCAATTCTTGCTGCGAAATCTGCGCGGATAGTTGCTCCAGGCGCGCGCTCAGGCCCACCCCTTCAGCGGCGCGCAGAATGGCTTTGCTATAGACGCCCGAAGCGGCATCTTCTCCCACGCGGACCACCACTATTTCAGGTGCGTGGCCCTGTTGCTGAATATATTGCTCAACTTCCACGCGCAGTTCCGCGCGCAGTTCCGCCGCCATCGCCTTCCCATCAATAAGCTGTGCCGTCATGCGCGCTCCCCTACTAGCGCAGTCACCTGCTGGCAACGACTGGTAATCTCGTCAAGTGCCCTTGAGAGGCGCAAGCTCAGGGTTTCGATAACTTCGTCATCCTGCAAGCTCTTGAGGTTGGTGCGCACCATCCAGGCAGCCGAGGTACCAGCACTGGCCGCCATCATGGCTGCCGCGGCAATGTCGCTAAGGACATTGACATTGCCTATTTCCGCTATACGCTGGCAAATGATCGCTACCTGTACCGCGCGCTCGCTCATCTCCAGCGGTACCAGTGCCGCCTCGGTCAGGCAGAGTTGAAGCGCATCCATGCGCATACTGCGCTGGTCCTCGTCGTCACGCGGCATTTTAAAGCAGGCGGCAAGTTTAGTATACGCGGCAATATCCGCGCTCATCAGTTGTTGAAAACGCCCCCGCTTCTCTTCAGCCTGATTTAACAGATCAGCAATCTCTTCCTGTACATCAGCATACTTTTCTCGACCCAGCGTCAGTCGGCAGACCATTGAAGCCAGCGCCGCCGCCATCGCCCCACTTACGGCTGCTGCTGAGCCACCACCTGGAGCAGATTTAGCAGAGGCCAGATCATCCAAGTAGGTTTGTAGAGTTTGTTCTATATACAAGCCTGGAATTCCTCATTTCGTAGATATCTTTTCTTATTTTAACATCTGACGGGAAAAAACGTCGAATGGTTTTGCTTTTGGCACAGGCAAAACGCTGCAAGCTAGCCGTTGCGGAAGGCGCGGTCAAGGATACGTGGAGAGGAGGGCAGAAAATGATCCCAGGCGCTAGTCTGCCAGTCATCCACGCGATCAGCGACCAGATACATATCTGTCAGGCTAACAATTAGATAATCAGCCAGGGCCTCGACAAAAGGCTCGTACATGCGGCGCAGCTCTCGCAGATGATCCCAGGCTTCGTCATCGTCATTTAAAATCACCCCATGAGAAGCAAAATCCTCGCACAGGCGTGTAAAATCAGCGCGCAGGTATCTACGCTTCGGTGCTACGGGCTGGAGGCCAAAGCTTTGTGTTAGATCGACGGCGGTATGGCGCGCGGTTCCAAAGAGAAACTTGGCCGGCTTGAGCGGTATCCCATCAATTCCCACAAGAATGAGGGCGCAGGTATCCAGTAACGCGGTCAGCGAGCTTAGCCAGGACTGACTCTCGTGCTGGGAACGATAGTAGGCCAGCACGGGATAAGAGAGATGGCTCTCGAGCAGTTCCGCACACCAGCGTTCCCAATCACGCAGATACAGGATTAACTCATCGGCATTGTTGCCCTTAAAATGACGAATTAACAGTTCCGGGGCGCTAGGAGGTGTGCCAGCTCGCGCGTCAAGCAGAGAGATATTGATCTCGCGGCGCGAAAAGGTCTGATAGATGACCGGTACATAGCCAATCACCAGAGCCAGAAAACCCAGGCCTGACCCTCCCTCCAGCACTGACAGGAAACGGCCTAAACGGCTGAGCGGTGTGATATCCCCAAAGCCCAGCGTTACAAAAGTCGTCCCGCTGACATAGAGATAGCCTCCAAAGCCCATGATCTTCTCTGGCGCCTGCATGGGCAGATTCAAGCCCCAGGACAGCATACCAAAGCCCAGAATGAACAGCGCCGCCCACATGAAGAGCAGCGCAATCAGCGAAAGTGGCCCATAGATGCTCAGATAATACTCGCGCCGATTACCCTCGTGCAAACGCCGTCCTCCAAACGCCCAGCAGGCCCAACTGGTACGATAAAATATCTTGGCCAGCCTCACTCTGCGCACCACCCGTCTGGGCAAAACGACCGTCTCGAATGCATCAAACGCGGTAATTACAATAAAAATCACGCCAATAATGGCCGAGATAATCCTCAACTGTATCATAGCTCTCTCCCCAGTTTTTTGCGTGCGCTACTTTTTGTCACAACCTTCAACCATCTTAGCGCCTCAAGCCCAAACAGAGCGTAGTCCTACAATGGTACTAACCTGTAAAGCGACCTGGAGAACCAGTTGGTCCTCTAATGCGAACCTATGGCTCACTCAAGTTCTCAGGTCACTACGCGAGGAAGCCGCCTATGGGCGTGTCATTGTAATAATAGGCGCGTCTTGCATTGTAGCATGTGGAGAGTGCTTGCTCAAAATCATGGTTGAGGAAGAAAGCTAGACAAACAATGGTTGCATACCAGAGCGCGTGACCAGTTCTTCCATCTCTTCCGAGCCGGGGCCAGTAGTGAAGCGGCTGGCAGCATCCAGAACCATGGGTAGGAGGTGAATATCACCAACCGTATTCAGGAAAATGCCTGGCTGCTGGAGCACCCAATAGACGGCCAGATCAATATCCTGCTGCTGAGTCAGTGGTTCGTACCACGTATTATGCACACGCTCACGTCCCCACAGGGGTTTATAAGCAATGGATTTGATGGTCTGCACAGCCACATTGCGCTCCCGACAGGTCGCGAGCAGGGCATTAAACTGCTCGGCGTAGTAGGGATTGCGCAGGGTGATGTAATTACACGGCAGCAGAACGGAGTCAAAGTCGTAGCGCTCAAGGCTTCTGCGATGCGAGGCCGCGATTTGCAGCCCGTGGCCGGTCACGCCAATCGCGCGTACCAATCCCTGCTGTTTGGCCTCGATCGCAGCCTCCAACGCGCCGCCGGGACTCAGCGCGGTATCCCATTCGATGGGATCAGCCAGGCTGTGCAGTTGCCAGAGATCGATGGAATCGACCTGCATACGCTCCAGCGAGCGATGTAACTCTTCTCTGGCCTCTTTAGCTGTGCGCTGACCCGTCTTGGTGGCCAGAAAGAAATCCGCCCGGTGGTGCTTCAACCAGGGGGCCAGGCGTAGTTCCGCCTCCCCATAGCTGGCAGCGACATCGAGATGATTAACCCCATAGCGCTGCAAAACCTCCAGTGTCTCATCGGCCTCGCGCTGCGTCACCGGGCCCAGTGCGGCAGCGCCAAAAAGCGTGCGCGTGCTCATATGCCCGCTACGTCCAAATGCTAGCATAGAAATAGCCATAATTGTTCCCCGTTTCTAATAGATAGCTGTTTATCCCTCTAATGAAAAATCACCTGGCCTCTGTGGTTGTGCTTTGGGTGCTTCCTCAAGGTGTGAGCGGTCTGGCCTGTCAACTGGTGACGACCCACTTGAGGACACTGCAATTAACATAGCACAGAGCGATGCTTTCTTCCTACCTCTAGAACACTCACGAAGCGGGCATGGTGACAGTGTCAGGTCTGGCCAGCAGTTGCACACCACTCAGACTGGTGCCTTCGCCCATTGCAGCGAACTGCACAACAATCACTGAAGCGTTATCTTCGCCACCACCGTAAAGAGCAGCTTTGATCAGATCCTGGCTGGTCTTGTTGGGGTCGATTGTCGTTTTGCTGAGCACGCCCTGAATCACGGGATCACGCATCATATGCCAGAGGCCGGCAGAACAAAGCATTAGCTTGTCGCCAGGCTGGAGATCGACCAGGAATGTGTCAATCTCAACCACTGGCTTCGCCCCCAGACCGCGATAGAGCTTCTTACGATTGGGATCTATATAGACATCATCGGGCATAAGAAGACCTGCATCTACCAGGTTGGCGGCCACTGAATGATCGCGCGTGATTTTTAAGAGGCCCTGACCCTCGCGATAGAGATAAGTACGGCTGTCACCCACATTGGCGACATAGGCCATAGCGCCAATTACCAGAGCAGCAGTTATGGTCGTACCCATCTCGGCGTGCGCTTGCATTTTACGATTATGGACCGCCTGGTTAGAAGCCTGAACGCCATTCTCTATGAATTTTAAGAAAGCTGCGTCATCCTCAAAATACCCGCCAGTGAGATGCGGCAACATAATGTTGATCATCATTTGGATCGCCAGGCGGCTGGCTTCCTGGCCATTGGCGTGACTACCCATGCCATCGGCTACCACAAACAGCCCAGCCTGATGGCCTGAGACATCATACTTATAAGCAAATATGCTGTCCTCGTTGGGTTTATGTTTGAGCTTGATTCCAGGATCGCTGCGCGTGCCAACCGCCAGGCTAAGACTGTATCCAGGTACTTTCGGCGGCATCGGGACCGTTAGCAGATCGCTTACTCCCGCTGGTTGCGATGGCACCTTTATTATTGCTTGCGCTAGCAGCCTACGAGTCTCTAACACTTGTTTTGTCAGCCTCTCGGCAACCTCTCGCTGCTTAACGGCTTCCTTCTCCAGGGCTTCTTGCTCGCTGAACATCTGCTCTGCTCTTCCCTGCTCTTCCCGCACCTGCTGGCGTGCCTCTTGCAGTTGCTTTGTAAGCTGCCCAACAAGTTCTTCCTGCTCCGTGACCTGCTGAGTAAGCGCTTCCCGTTGGCCGAGTAGTTGCCCTGATTTTACCTGTTCTTCCTGCTCGTGTTGCCTCGCCTCTTGCAATCGCTTTGTAAGCCGCTCAATAAGATCTCGCTGTTCAACGGCTTTCTTCCTCAGGGCTTCCCGCTCATACACAGCTTTTTCCTCCCCTGCTCGCGTCTCTTGCAGTTCTCTGGTGAGTTGCTCAAAGGCTTCTAGAGATACGCCAAGCTGACGCAGAACTTTCTCTTTGCCTATATAAG
The DNA here is from genome assembly GCA_041156125.1 of Candidatus Paraktedonobacter carboxidivorans. Lineage (GTDB taxonomy): Bacteria > Chloroflexota > Ktedonobacteria > Ktedonobacterales > Ktedonobacteraceae > Paraktedonobacter > Paraktedonobacter carboxidivorans. The sequence goes on along the minus strand of JBEVTI010000022.1, from coordinate 62,269 downwards.
CCGCAAGCTGGTCGGGATCACGCTGAATAAGCTTCTCGAAAACGCTGAGAGCCTCTGTGTAGCGCTGGAGGGCGTGTAGTGTATGCCCCTGCATCACAGCGGCCTTCAGAAAATGCTCATCCAGGGCCAGGGCTTCCTCGAACACGGGCAGCGCCTCTACATAGCGTTCAAGATCATACAGCGTTGTGCCCTTCTCTTGATAGGCCTCAACGTAGAGGGGATCAAGCAGGAGGGCTTGCTCAAAAGCTGCCAGGGCTTCCCCGTGTTGTTTGAGCGCGTGCAGCGCGATGCCCTGGTTGAGCCAATCTTTTTTGGTCTTGAGAGAGATCAATAGATCCTTGAAGATGATGCTCATCTCTTTGACAATACTGTGGAAGGCCAGATCCCGGTGAGGCCAGGTAATCACAGGTACCGCGTCGGTGGGCAGGATCTGCAACTGGCCAAAAAGCTCGTCCTCCCAATAGGTCGGGCGCAGGATGATGGGAATAATGCGACAGGTGCCCTCCTGCTGGCGCTCAAAGGCCCGCTGCATCTCCTGACCGTAGCAGTAATCAGAGGCCATAAAATCGGGGCTGATCAGCAGAAGGATCAGGTGGGCTTCGTCGAGTTGCTGATTGATGGCTTGCTGCCAATCATCCCCCGCGCGAATCTCGCGATCATGCCAGTTACGCAGGCCATATTGACGTTTGAGACCACTTAAATGTTTCTCAAGCTCGTCGCGCAGCTCTTTATCCTCACGCGCATAGCAATAAAAGAGCTTGATTTCTGGTTTTGCTACTTCTGGCATACACCAATGCATCCCTCGTTTCTCTGCTTCTAAAGGCACTCCCAGAATATCATAAATAGATGTATATGGCTATAGATTCGAGAGTTCAAGCAGCGAGGAACGATGGACGCAGTAGCGTCCATCGTTCCTCGCTGCTTGAACTCTCGAAATATGAAAGACTGCTGGCGCAACTCTATGCACGCCTGATCATCCTTACCTCCATGCCAAGCCCGCTTGCCTCGACTATACCTCCACCGAAGGCACTGGAGTTAGCGAGTTGCTGGAACTGCTCCTTTGTGTAGGCACGGCGGCGCAGCATGCTCAGAGCTCGGGTTGTCATAAAGGCGTTTACGGGAGCGAGCCGCATCTTGCTTACCTCCTCGCGAATGCTGGCGTCGGTGGCATCTTTCCACATATCCTGGATCACTGCCGTTCCTCCATTGCGCAGGACACGGTACATCTCGTCGATGGCCTTGCCTGGCTGACTAAAATTCTTGAAGGCTGCCTGGCAGATGATCAGATCGAAGGATTCCGCGGGAAAAGGCATATTGGATGCGTTGCCCTGCTGGAAGTTTCCCCTCACTCCCGCCTGCCGAGCGTGCTCTGTGGCAAGTTCTACGAAGGTGTGGCTAACGTCCAGCCCGGTGACGTGGAAGCGGTTGAGACGCGCCATCTCAATGGCAAAGTAACCGGGACCCGGTGCTACTTCGAGTATGTCCGCGTTATCCGCTAGCTCGCTGGTGAGTTGCGCGGCCTGCTTCCTCCACTCCTCGATCTGGCTCCCGGAATGGCGAATCCTCGCGTACCAGCGCGCGATGAAGCCCTCCATCGCCAGTCCTTTGTAACCTTTCTGGCCTGTCTCTGTTGCTTGCATGTTATGTACCTCGCTAAATATCTTTCTCTGCTGTTGATGACATTGTGATAAGACATGCTCTATAAGTATCTACTACCCTGAAGAATCCTCTCACTTCTTTAATTGCTATAAAAAGCATACATGCAAAGCGGGTGAGTACACATCACCCTGCGAGGGTGATCTATACCAAAAAGACCCCTTTTTGAAAGCAGCAGAAATTCCAGTGGATCTGAAAAAGCCTCAGAGGCGTATTACTACCATGAAGAAGAAAATCTCTTCGTACATAAAGGAGATCCTCGAATGATACAGGAAACAAAGAAAGGCTGGACACCGAATCGCACACTGGCGCTTGTGCTCGGGATTGTCTTTCTTATTCTCGGCCTTGTTGGTTTTATTACACCAACAGAGAATAGTACAGGAGTGCGAGCTATCTTAGGCATTTTCGACAGTGATACCTTTCAGAATGTCTTTCTTCTGATTACCGGCCTGCTCGGACTTGTGGCAGCTTTCACTGGTTGGTCCGTTCTTTTTAACCGCGTCTTCGGAGTCGTCTATACGTTGGTAGGGCTGCTTGGATTGATTCCTGCGCTCTACTTCCCTGTCTATGGGAACGATAACGGACGCTTCCTTGGTCTCACGCACCTCAGTGTCGCGGACCACATCCTGGACATTGTCCTGGGCTTGCTTGCCCTTGCTCTTGGTTTCTACCTGATACAGAGGAGCAATTCCAGACGCAAAGCAGCAGCGATCTAAGTAGAACAAGAAGAGGCGTAATTCCGGGCGCCTCTTCCCTCATGCTATTGTTACAAAAACTGGCAGTATGGCAAGGCTGCTCGCTGATTGTCCGCCACGCCAATACCCAGGCGAAGGTTGAAGCTGGCCAGCAGCACCCCAGCAGATTAAATGCGCTTAGGCATGGTATTTTATAAACCGGTGTGAGATTAAGGTATCTATACCCCTGGGATAGCAGTGTCCTGCGCATCCACGCTCCCTACATAGGCGCAGTCATTGTATAAGGGGCAGACGCTACACTCTGGCCGTTGGGAATGGCAGATGCGCCGTCCGTGTCTGATGAGGTTGACATGCAGGGGATAGACCCACTGCGGGGGGAGCACTTTTGCCAGCAGGGTATGAGCTGCCTCGATGCTTACTTTCGGGCCGATGATGCCCAGGCGTTGCAGCGTCCTGCCAACGTGAGTATCAATAGGAAAGGCGGGCAGATCAAGGTGAAACATCAGTACGCACGCGGCTGTCTTGGGACCAACCCCTGGGAGCTGGCGTAGATAGCGCAGGGACTCTGCGATGGTCCGCCCGGCAAGCTCGCTATTGAAGTATTCCGCGAGAGTTTTTGTCCCTGCCTGAGCCTGCTGCTGTTCGGTGAGGGTATGTAGAACATCCTGAATACGCACGGACTTGATGTTTGCCAGACCACCACATTTTATCGTTTCAGCAATTTTATAGGTTTCCGCGTCCCGCACTATTTCCCAGGTAGGAAATGCCGCAATCAACTGCTTATAAGCACGTCCAGAGTTAATATCCGAGGTGTGTTGCGAGAGAATCGTCGCGATTAACCCACCGAGTGGATCATAGTCCGGCTCGTTCTCTGGTGTACCATACGTGGCGCTAAGCTTTTCATACACTTGCTCCAGGTGAAGCGCTGCTCTAAGAGATGTCGGCATGCCTTTTTTCCCTATCAATTGGTTAGTGGTAAGCAAGCTCCCACAAGGTTCATTCATGGCACTGCTGCTTTATCATATAACGTGTGGCGGTCCCTGTTTGATACGTGTACGTACCTCTTCAAGGCTTGTATTAGTCCAGCGCGCTTCCATCCACCATGTCACGCCCGCTTCTTGCCAGGGATGCACAATGGCTGCCGCGCGTTCGGGATGATCTCCGGGTGTTTCGCCTTCCCAGGTAATCTCGAATGGCGTGGTAAGCTGGCGGTTAGCCTCGACATAGGCTTTGATGGCTCGGATATCAGCGGGAGTTAGCGGATCAGCGCTGCCGCTGGCTTGCTGGGGAATGATCCCGTCCCAACGCAAGACTCGTTGTATCGATTGTGGACGCTGCCAGGCCCCTACGACCCAGATAGGGATACGCGGCTGTTGTACCGAGGGTGGCAGGAGTTGCATCTGCTGCACCTGATACCGCTCTCCGTCATGGGAAAATGCTTCGCCGCTCCAGGCACCAGCCAGGATAGCCAGGCACTCATCCATGAGTTGAGCACGACCTCTGGCAGTCATCTCTTCCCCCACTTTATAGAAGCCAGCATCATCGGCTGCCGCGCCCAGACCAACCGGCAACACCAGTCTGCCACCAGATAAGTGATCAAGGGTCATGGTTTCGCGAGCCAGCTTCCAGGGTCGGCGCCGCGAGATGGCAGCTAACATTGGACCAAGTATAATGCGCTGAGTATGCGCGGCCATGAGGGCCAATAAAATCCAGGGATCATAGGTGGGTCCAGGGGGATAATTGGGGGTATCTATGGAGATGCAGTCGGGGATAAACACGCCATCCCAACCGGCTGCTTCCGCTTCCGCGGCCATTTCAGGAATTGTCCAGACATCGCCACCAGGCAGAATAAAGCCATAACGCATAGTTGATTTTCTCCTCGCTTTTGCTCTATTTTTCTTCTGCATTTTACGCCAGCTTTTATGACATCCTCTGCCAACAAAAAATGAGGACAACGCTCTATTTCCAGGCGAGGAAAGAGAGACGAGCACTCAAGTGGGAGGAGGAGCGCAATCAGGGCTTACAAGATAGAGTGTGTCTATTTTCCAGCCATCACTGCCATCCTGCACTAAAGTCAGATCAAGTGGATTTATTCTTGGCGGCGGCGGCTGTGCTGGTGGTGGCCTGTTCGGGTCCGGTGGAGGCGGTGGACATAGCATCATCAGGCTGACTATGGCCTGATTCGCGCTATTCGGAGAGCTGGCAATGGTACATTGGTTTGTGCCCAGCAGATAGCGTTGAAAATCAAGGAATGGATGCCCTTGCTGATACTGACGCGATAATTGATGGTACGCGGTGAGAAAATCAGGCGACTGCGAATCCATGGCGTTGCAAAAGGTATTGACGACCCCATAGGGAGTGTTACTATTCCTCCCATTGACAAGCCCGATTATCACATACACGCCGACCAGCAGCACGATAAGCAGAAGCGCGGCAAGGGTTATGAGCAAGGCTTTCTTGCTTTTGCCAGGCTTCGGCGGCTCCAGGGGTAATGGCAGAGAGGATGGTTCTGGCGCTGGCGGCACGGCAAGGTCATCCTGGATAATTTGCAGTTCCCTTCTCACTATTTCCGCGCTGGCAGGCCTTTTATTCTCATCCCAATCCAGCATAGAGGTGATCAGCGCGACAAGCCGCGTGGGAGCGGAACGCACCAGTTCCTGCAGAGAGGGAAAATGAAAGGGTGTATAGGCCAGGTCGTAGCCCGAAAACAAGTGATAGAGAGTCGCGCCCAAACTATAGATATCGGAACGTGGCGTGGTCTGCGCGCTCCCATACTGCTCAGGCGAGGCATAGCCGGAGGAACCTTGATTGGCTGTATCCGCCATCTGACCAGGCTTGAACAAACGCGCGATCCCAAAATCTATCAAATAGATATGCCCGTCTGCTGTGCGCATGACGTTGGATGGCTTTAAATCACGAAAAATTACTGGTGGATTACACGAATGCAAATAATTCAAGACATTACACAGCGTAATACCTATCTCAAGTACCTCATTCAGGGGCAAGCTACCACCCTGTGTTTCAAGGTAATGCATGAGCGTCTGGCCTCTGATAAAACTCATGACCAGATACCAGCGTTGCTTTTCTTCAAAATGATCATAGATACTTGGCAAGTTTGGGTGCTGAAGTCCTGCCAGCAAATGGGCCTCACGCTGAAAGTTTCTGGCAGCCTCCAGCCTTTCTGACAGGACAAGACCGTTCTGGCTCATTTCTTTAATCGCGACCAGGCGGTTGCCAAGTTGTACGTCCCTGCCAATATAAACAGTGCCCATTCCTCCTTTGCCTACCACATGGATAACCTGGTAGCGTTGCTTCAGGAGTGTGTTTGAAAGAGTAGAAACAGTGGGAGCAGAAGTTAACGCTCTGCTATCATCTAATGAGACAAGAATCTGCCCGCAAGCCAGACAATGAAGCTGGCCTCTCTGGTTCACCATGCCACAAATATCGCACACAAAGGAAAAAGGCTTCATCAAGCATTCCTTGCAACAAGCGTGGTCCGAATGGACCACGCTTGTTATGTTTTCTTTTGTTTCTCTATTTTATCATACTACAGCAATTGAACGCTTCAGACTACTATGATTTGCTTCTAATAGTACATATTCTGTAGCGCCGCTCGCACAACGCAATGTGAGCAGTTCAGCCCTGACTATATCCGCTTTGCAAGCACATCTCAAGGGAAAGTTGCCCATCTTCTTAAATCCTGGTAAAAAGGCAAAACTCCATCATCCATATTGTAACTTTTTGCGTATAAAACAAAAGAGATACATCGCCTGCTTCTCTTTGAACTCAGCGCGCTCACAAGGTGCGCTGAGATCCTTCTTTATTCTTATTCTTACCGTACAGGCACTGGATGTTACTAGAGTCGGGGCTGAAACGTATTTCTTAATACGAGGGCCCGACCGAGAGAGAATTTCGTTTCTGGTACACTAATAACACTGCCTTCTCACAGAAATGAGACAGACAATGGCGTTTTGTTCTTACCTCTCATAGATTAAGTTCCGCTTTTCTCTACTCCATTGTCCCTGGCACTTAAATTTTTATCGATAGAAATACAATATCGCTATGCGTAAGTCTGGAGAACTGTTTTCCGGGGGATTATCGATATATGCAAACTCCAGAACCATCTAGAGCACCTGCAACATTACCTAAACATAGCCGGGCTGCCGCCGCGCAACTTCTGGATGAAAAGCCGCAGTTTCTTGCCACTCGTGGCGCCTACTACGAGAACGCTCATACTGCGCTCCACGAGCAAGGCTGGTATATTCGCCGGCATATGAAACGCAAACATCTGCATCGTAGTAATCTACATTACGCGCAAGTTGACCGCGCTGGCACGCGCTGGTCGCTGATGCCTCTGGCTGTTTCGACCCTGGCACTGATCTTTCTAGCAGGCTCATTTTTCGTGATCTATACGGCCTTTGTCGCGGCGATCAACCAGCGCTATCAGAACCAGATTGTGACACTGACCAGCCTGCTGCCGGGTGATAGCCTGCGCATGTACGACGAACATGGGACGCGTATCTTTGAGGCGGCTGACCAGGGACTCCAGACTTCGGAGCCACTAAATGCTATTTCGCCGCTACTGGTCCATGCTGAGATCGCGATTGAGGATCAGTCATTCTGGACCAATCCTGGCTACGATATTACGGGCATTGTGCGTGCCGCGATCTCGGATTGGAATAGCCGACATGTGGTCGCGGGCGGTAGCACGATTACGCAGCAATTGATCAAAAATGTGGTCGTGGGCAACGAGGATACGGTGATTCGCAAGTTTGAAGAGTTGATTCTCGCGCCCCAGGCCACGAACTACTATACCAAGCAGCAGATTATGGATATGTATCTCAATACTACATATTACGGCAATCAGGCCTATGGAGCTGAGGCCGCGGCATTTGTGTATTTTGGTTTACAGGATAAGCCAGCAGCGACGGCAGCAGCGCAATTAGACCTTGCGCAGTCAGCTATGCTGGCCGGTATTCCTCAGAATCCGACGCAATACAATCCTTTTCTCTATCCCCGCGCGACCTTCTACCGCCTGCAAGCAGTACTTACCCAACTCCAGGTACAACATTACATTACTCCAGACCAGGAACAGGCCGCGCTGACCGAGGCGCAGAGTCCGCACTTTCTCAAGCCAGGCATCATAAATAATACGCTCGCGCCCCATTTCGAGGCATATGCTTTGAGTGAACTGGCGACGTTATTACATGTCAAGGAAAATGAGCTTGCGCGCTCTGGCCTGATAGTCCAGACCACTCTTGATCTGCCACTGCAAAATCAGATCCTCAAAATCGCGCAGCAGAATGTTAAACTCCTGGCAAAAACCAATAACCTGACGAACGCTGCCGAAGTGTTAATCGATTTCCATAACGGTGCCATTCGCGTCTTGCTGGGCAATATCGACCCCAATAACCGCGCATATGGCCAGTTCGACGTAGCCACACAGGGCTATCGTCAACCTGGCTCAACCTTCAAGCCCTTTGTCTATGCTACGGCCTTTAAAAGCGGCTTCAGTCCAGGCATGCCAATTCTGGATAGCCGCACAAGCTTTCCGCTGTGCTGCGGCCTGCCATCCTACACACCGGCTAATTATGATCTGGGCTACCACGGCCTGATCTCAGCGCGGGCGGCACTGCAAAATTCGTTTAATATTCCTGCCGTTAAGCTGCTCTACAGAACTGGCGTGGATGCTTCGCTGCAGACTGCTCAAACTATGGGGATTACAAGCTATACTGGCTCGCCGAACTATACTATGGTTCTGGGCACATTAGGGGTTCATCTACTGGATATTACTTCAGCCTATGGGGCCTTCGCGAATGCGGGTCTGGAGGTACCCGCGCGCGCCATTACCAGCATCACGAATACAGAGGGCAAGACGGTCTATCAGATACCCTTAAATAGCAAGCGCGTCCTTAGTCCGCAGGTGGCCTTCCTGATGACCAACGTGCTCAGCGATAACAAGGCACGTAGCTTCGAGTTTGGCGCGTGCAGCGCCCTGTATCTGTACACCAGTACGCAGACGCAATGCAACCAGGGTAAGCCTGGCACGGTCTATCCCTCGGCAGTGAAAACAGGCACGTCGCAGAACTTCGCGGATAACTGGACGATTGGCTATACAACCGATTATGTGATGGGCGTCTGGGCAGGCAATAACAATAACTCACCAATGCACAATGTGATTGGCGTTACCGGCGCTGGCCCAATCTGGCACCAGGGCATGCTGCTGGCTGAGCATGGGCGTGTGCCCACTAATTTTCCTATACCATCAGGCGTGGTCAGCCGCACAGTAAGGTATACCGTGGGCCTTACTACTACCGACTGGTATATCGAGGGTCTACCCTCCAATGATTGGGGTCTGGGCTGGCCTGGCTCGCTCTAAACAAGTTGCAGGGAGCTTTAAACGCCGCGCCAAAGGACCTTAAGGGGAACCGCTTCTAGCAGGGTAAGGCATAATTTCAATTTCCGCAAAGGTCAAGTGGAAATATGAAAATGCATCAAGGCGTACCACAGTACTATTTCTTACCTATCGATGAAACGATTGCCATACTATTCACGTAAATCTAAATGTAACACATTTGTTTCGTTGCAAGCTGGCGCAGATTAGTTCATTTACTCAACATCTTTGACCCGGGTTAGCCACTAGCGCATTGTTCCTGCCTGAAACGGCAAATTGCTGAGCGGGTGAGATCCTCATCCTGAACAGACATTCCGTTCGCATGCGGCTTTTTCGTCTGTTTGGCAAAGAAGACCTCTACTTCTTTCTTAACGGACCAACCGCCTGAGTGCGGCTTCTTTTGCTTGGTCGGCCTAGCCAGCCGAGAAGCATCGCCATCGAAACGGCACACGGGCAACGCCGCCCATAACATCAAAAAACGGCGTGACATTTTCACTCCGTTTGTCTTACTAATTGTACGTGGAGTAGCGCAACGTGAACATTCAGACAGTACAGTTTCCTCACATCCTGGAAACGCGCGATCTCGTAGCCCTGAATGACTTTTTGTCCCACACGGCTTTTGTCATTTCACACAAAAACGAGAGCATCGAAACCCTCCTGCGAGTCCTCTGGTACATTCCTGTAAATAGTACTATCATAGTTGTGACAAATTGTCTGGAAAGCGCACGAGAGGAGCTCGCTGCCGCGCTCAAAACACGCTTAGCAGACCACCGGCAAACATATCTGATCCACCAGAAAGACCATACAATCGCCGAACTGTTCAAAGCAGTTGGCGTTCCCCAGATCCTGGGCAAAGATGGCAAAGTGCGCAATGGCAAAGGCGAAGGTATGTATATTGGCGCTCTCGCAACTCAACAGCTTGGCTACCTGCGCTGGCTGATCTTTTATGATGCCGATAATTTTGTCCCCAGCGCGCTGCTGGAATATACTTTCGCGCTGTGCCGACTTTTCACAACGACTCCTCAAGCCCCGTCCTCTCACGCATACGATGCTCTCATGACCTCCGCGCAATTCTACAGGCCGCAAACCCCCGCTTTGCACAATGTACGTATTTGCTGGTCATCTAAACCGGATATGAAGAATCTGAACCTGGAAACCAGGGTACTGGGCCGGACAAGCAAGGTTGTCTCGCCTTTCTTTGATACTCTGCTAGAAGAATGGTTCGGTATACAAAACCATCCGATTACTTCGTCAAACGCTGGCGAGCAGGGCATGACGGTCAGAACAGCGACGACCCTGCGCTTTTCTTCGGGTTTCTCTGTCGAAACATTCCAGTTGCTTGATCTGTTCTCCTATGCTCTTACAGAAGAGGACCAGGGCGCAGAGACGATCTTCCAGCAATATCTCTCTAAAAGTCCGCATTTCCACGAAAAGAAAGGGGAGCGGCACATTAAAAAAATGATCGAGGAGAGCCTGAGCTGCTTCTTTCATTTTGAACCGATCCTGCCCGACAGACTCAAAGCACAGCTACACGATGCCTACAGCGAATTGCGGCTGGAACGCAGCGATCCCATCATCTACCCGGCCCTGTGCCAGCTGCCTCTGGCGCGCGTTGGCATCTCGATGGACACCTATGCACTGTTCCTGAAAGAGACCCAACTGGGCCAAGCAACAATCGAGATTGAACCTTCAGATCTCTTGACTACCGATATTCCGTATCATCCACTCCTGCTAAGCGAGGTCGCTCCCCAGGATCTCCTGATAACCGAAACCAGCCACCAGAGCTTGCTCACGCTCGAAGGCCCGAGCCCCGATTTGCTGCTGACTGATGTTACGTGCCAGGATGTGCTATCCAGCGATATACTTATCGCTGACTAAGCTGCGCTAGCTCTCACCCCTGTTTGCTGTCAAACGTGAGCAAACAGGGGATGTCGATCGCGCTATAGATAACTTTCGCGCCAGGCAAGCTTTGCTCCTGCCGCAAAGACAGCCCCATCCCTTTTACCATGATGTAAATCAGGATAACTATCCCGCTTGCGACGATTTTTAGATTGCCCTGGGTTAACCTCCAGGGCTGTTGAAAAGTCGTGTTCTCGCTTGCCTTACCCTTCCTACAGAGCATGAGGGCCTCATGCTCTGTAGGAAGGGTAAGGCAAAAGACTTTTAGATCGCCCTGACTAAACCCCGTTAACACTGGACAGACGTATAAAAAACATGTTACTATAATGTACAGGTTAAACATTTGTACACTTTTAGCTCTGCTTTTGTGCCTTTGCATAGCTTTGTATGTTTTTCCTGCTTAAGTTCTTTGACAGGCGAAACGATATCAACGTACAGGAGGTACCATGCTGGTACTCCAGGATCTCGCGGTCACCTATCAAAATACGATCCCCGCGGTACAGGGTATTTCGTTGGAGGTACCCGATCGCTCAGTCGTGGCGCTTTTGGGCGCCAACGGCGCGGGCAAGACAACGATTATGCGCGCTATTTCTGGCCTGCTCGCGCATCATCGAGCCAGCATTACACGGGGTTCTATTCTCTTCAATGGTGAACGCATCGATCAATTGAACGCCACGCAAATCGTCAGGCGTGGGATTGCTCAGGTGCTGGAAGGTCGCCATCTCTTCGCTGATCTTACGGTTGAGGAGAATTTGCGCACCGGCGCGATCTCAACACGCGATCCAGCCGCGATGAAACGAGCCTATGCGCGCGTGATGGAGCTCTTTCCAATTCTGCGCGAGCGCCGCGAGCGCCACGCCGGCTACCTCTCCGGCGGTGAACAACAAATGTTGGCAATTGGGCGCGCCCTGATGGCCAGCCCGCGTCTGCTCCTGCTCGATGAGCCTTCGCTGGGTCTCGCCCCTTTTATGGTGCAGCAGATTCGCGCGATCATCGCGGAGATCAACTCCGGGGGTACAGCGGTGCTACTGGTTGAACAGAACGCACATATGGCCCTCTCCGTCGCGCATCATGGCTACGTGCTTGAGACTGGCCACGTGGTCCTGGACCTGCCAGCCGCCGATCTCCTGCGTGATGAACGCGTCCAACACTTTTATCTGGGCCTGCATGAGGAAGAGAAATATAGCGCGCTTAAGATAGGCAACGCTGGCCGGAGAGAACGCAGGTGGACTCGATGAACGCAGCCAGTTCTCAGCCCTCAGATACACGCGATCTGCTCTCAGTCGAGGAACTGTCCGTACGCTTCGCGGGCGTCCAGGCGCTCAGCGAGGTCTCTTTTCAGGTGCAGTCTGGCGAACTCTTCGCGGTGATCGGTCCCAATGGCGCAGGCAAAACCTCGCTTTTCAATGTGCTCTCGCGCGTCTACCAGCCGGCAAGTGGGCGCGTCACCTTCGATGGGCGCGATCTACTGCGCCTCAAAACCTACCAGATCGCGCGCGCCGGTATCGCGCGTACCTTCCAAAATCTTGGTCAATTTCCCACTATGAGTGTGCTTGACTACCTGCTACTGGGCCGGCATACCCGCATGCGCAGCGGTATTCTCTCAGGCGGACTCTTCCTGGGTCTGACACGTCAGGAAGAACGCGCGAATCGCGTGTATTGTCTGCACATACTGGATCTGATGGACCTCTCCAGGCTGCACGCGCTGCCGCTAGGCAGCTTACCCCACGGCCTGCAAAAACGCGCCGACCTGGCGCGCGCCCTGGCTATGGAGCCCAGGCTGCTGTTGCTGGATGAGCCAGTGGCAGGCATGGGTGCCGAGGAAACGGCAGAGATTGCCGAAATCCTGGGCGAGGTCAAAGAGCAGTTGGACATCACTCAGATCCTGGTCGAGCACGATATGGCCCTGGTCATGGGCATTGCTGATCGGGTGCTGGTGCTCGACTTCGGGCGCGTGATCGCGCTCGGCACGCCCGCCGAGGTTCAGGCCAACCCTGATGTCGTGAAAGCCTACCTGGGCGAAACGCTGGGAGAAGCAGCCACTGTACACATCGATACCAGTCACTAAATCTGATTTCCGCGAGAGGAGTATAGGGAGACAGCAGGGTTCCGGGAGAAACTACCTGGATATCAACTGTAGCGGGACTCAGCCTTTTTGCAATGGATTAAGAGGCGCGCGGCTGCCCTGAATTGGGTAGCGCGCTCTCAGAGATCAAGTGAGAATGGACTATGGCCTATTTTTTGCAACTGGTCTTTGCCGGCATCGCGCTGGGTTGTATTTATGCCTTGATCGGCCTTGGCTTTTCAATTATTTTTAAGGCCAGCGAGGTCATTAATTTCGCGCAAGGCGAATTCCTGCTGGTAGGGACATATATTGTGTCCGCGGGCGTTTTTGTGGGGCATCTGCCTTTTCTGCTGGCCCTGGTGCTGGGGATAGTGATTACAGTTATCATCGGGCTGATTTTCGAGCGCCTGATCCTGCGCCAGATGCTCGGTCGTCCCACATTCTCTCTGCTCATGGTCACAATCGGTCTTGATACGATTCTGCTCACCGGAGTGATCGTGATCTGGGGATCACAGCCGATCCCCGCGGCCTCACCCTTTGGCGTGACCAGCGGCTTCAACCTGGGCGGCGTCCATTTTGGCACCAATGATCTGTGGACCATTGGCCTGACCATTGTGCTCTGCGGCCTGCTACTGGTTTTCTTCCGCTTCACCAGGTATGGTCTTGCCATGCGAGCAACTGCGCTGGACCAGGAGGCCGCGCTGGCGGTGGGTATCAACGTGCGGGGAGTCCACGCGCTGGCCTGGGGTATGGCGGCAGGCATCGCGACAATCGGCGGCGTCTTCCTGGCCATCAGCTCGTTCGCTATCGCTCCCACGCTGGGTAGCGCGGCTCTGCTAGCCTTCCCTGCCATTATCCTGGGTGGCCTGGATTCGATTAGCGGCGCGGTAGTTGGCGGAATTGTGATCGGCCTGGCTCTTGATCTGACCGCGGGTTATGAGAGCAATTTTGCCGGTTTTCTTGGCGCGGGCTTCTACGAGATTATGCCGTACCTGCTTATGATCCTGGTTCTGCTTATTCGACCCTACGGGCTGTTCGGCTCGCGCAAGGTGGAACGCGTATGAAGAGTATCTCAAAAAAGACTGACGAGACAAGCGCCGAGGTCAGCGCGACGGCGACACTCAACAAGGCAGGGCGCTCACTGCCTCTTTCGAGCTGGATTCTGGGTGGAATTCTGGCGCTAGGACTGATACTTTTTTTCATCAGCGCCAGCGACGATTGGTTCACGATCATGAACAACACACTGATCGCGGCCATCGCAGCCATCGCGCTAAATGTGCTCTCCGGCTACACTGGCCAGGTCTCGCTGGGCATCGCATTTTTTATGGCCATTGGGGCCTATACAGCGGCTCTGCTCGGTGGCACGCGTCCAACGGGTCCACTCGATCCGCAAGGATTCGCGCTATCCTTTCTGATCTGGCTGCCAGCCGCGGGAATTGTTGCCGCGCTGGTGGGCGCGCTGGTTGGACCAAGCGCGCTACGGCTCAAAGGTTTCTACCTGGGCATTGTCAGCCTGGCGCTGGTCTTTATCGGTCACTACATCTTCATCAATCTGCGCGCCGTCACTGGTGGCCCTCAGGGACGAACTTTCCCGGTCCCGGCCATTGGCGGCGCGGCCTTCGACCAGCAAAATACCTTTCTGGGGCTGCTTACCCTGACCCCCGGTCAGCAGTATTTCCTGCTCATCCTGCCCGTGCTGGTGCTGGTCGCGCTTTTCGTTGGCAACGTCACGCGCTCACGCACTGGCAGAGCATTGCGCGCAGTTCGCGATCATGAGATAGGCGCGTCAATGATGGGTGTCAATCTCTTCGAGGCCAAAATGGGCGCGTTTATCCTCTCATCTTTCCTGGCTGGCATCGCGGGCGCGCTCTTTGCCGCGTATAACAGCTATGTCATCCCTGATTACTGGAGCCTGACGCTCTCTATTCAGTTCGTCGCCGCGATCATCATTGGAGGCGTCGCCAGCATCTGGGGTTCGATTTTAGGCGCGGTTTTTGTCTTTGCCCTGCCGCAAATCATCGATCACTTCTCGCTGCTGCCCCCACCTGGCGGCAACGGTGGGCTAAGCAGCGGCGATCTTAATACGCTGATCTATGGCGCTCTGATTATCCTCTTCCTGCTCTGCGAGCCGAGAGGACTGATCGGGCTGGTAAGCCGGCTCCAGCGCCGCTCGCGCAAGCCAGCTGGCTCTGCTCAGGAAGGAGGTGATCCCGCGGAAATAACCGATCTCACTGCTCATACAGAACTGCCAGCGCAGCCGGATAGCTAAAGCAGTCGATCGTTTTTGCCGGAGACACAGCTTGTACTACTGGAACCGTAAAAACGCAATGTATTATTTCGACAATGCTGTCGAGATTAAGTGCATAAGAACGAGGTATCGCATATGGCCAAGCGTCAGTCCCTGTCAACCTGCATATTTATCCTCTTTACCACCCTGCTGATCCTTTCTGGCTGCGCTTCTAGCAGCTCGAACACAAGCTCAGGAGGCATCCAGGCTGGACCTGGCGTGGATCTCAACGCTAAAACTATTACTCTGGGCATTTTGTCCCCTTACTCCGGCCTGGCAGCGGCTCCGGTCGGCATTCCTCTGGCCAACGGTGTGAAAGCCTTCTTTGATCATGTCAATGATAATGGTGGCATCGATGGCTTCAAGGTCAAATTCCTGGAAGAGGACACCAAGTACGATCCGCAGACCGAAGTGCAGCTCTACAACAAGATCCATAACCAGGTGCTGATGATCGCCGATAGCCTGGGCACGCAGACGACCTTCGCCATCAACGATCTGGCTACGAAAGACCAGATGCTGGTCTCTGCCGCGACGCTGTCCTCAGCTCTTGCCCGCGAGAAATATTTGATCCTGGTCGGCACACCCTATCGCTTGCAAGTCGAGAACGCCTTCGATTACGTGGTGAATACGCTTAAAGTCAGTAGTCCAGCCACTGGCATCATCTACCAGAACGATGACTATGGCCAGGACGGACTTACTGGCTACAAAGAGGCAGTCGCAGCCTATCATCTCAATGATGTAGGCCAGGCAACGTATGGGGTCACTGATACCGACTTTACCGCCGAAGTCTCCAAAATGAAGGCTGCCGGGGCAAAGTATGTCTTCCTGACCGCCCTACCTACAGTCACAGCAGGCATCGTCGGCACCGCAGCCAAACTGGGCTATAACCCGCAGTGGATCTTGCAAAGCCCGGCCTTCGCGCAGGCTCTGCTGCAAGTACCCCCGCTGGTACCGCTGCTGAGCAAGGCCTGGGTGGTCGCTCAGGGCGCGAGTTGGGGCGACACCAGCGTACCTGGCATGGCCCAATTGGTGCAAGATGTCGCTAAATACTTCCCGGCCCAGAAACCGGATGGCTACTTTGAATTTGGCTACGCCGAATCCTATGTCACTTATGCCATCCTCAAGAAGGCACTGGATGGTAATAATCTGACTCGCGCCAATCTCTTTAGCACCTTCCAGGCACTCAACCATGTGGATCTGGGCGGACTCTATCCCGCGGAAACCTACGGATCTTCGCCCAACCAACGCGTCCCCTCCCGCGACTCAATCGTCTATCAGATCGACGCGACAGCTCCAGCAGGTGTCAAACCCCTGACCCCTGACTTCACTGGCAGCGCCGCGCAACAGTCGCAGTTCTAAAACGACGGAGCGAGTAAGAGCAGCACATTGGATCGCAGATCTGCGATCCAATGTGCTGCTCTTACTCGCTCCGTCTTAAGTCAGTTTCTCGTTTAGCTGAAGTGTTGAAAATTGTGCTACAATAAGCTGGCTTGCTCAAAATGCTTACCGCGATGCGCTTTTTTATCGCCTGGCAGAGGCCACCCACCGCCAGCGACCTTTCTCTTTTAGCGAGTAGCCCGCGCGCGCGGACAATACCATGCCGATGATGCCATGAGATAGGCTGGAGCACAGGAGTGATTTTCAGGAGAAATGATTATGTGCCTCGATTTGCGCCATCGGCATTTTTTGACGCTGGATGATTTTACCCCGCAGGAGATTGATTACCTGCTCCAACTCTCCGCTGAACTTAAAATGGCGAAATACGCCGGTCAGGAAGAGCAACACCTGCGCGGGAAGAATATTGCTTTGATTTTTGAGAAGGATTCGACTCGTACCCGCTGTGCTTTTGAAGTGGCGGCCTTTGATCAGGGCGCGCATGTAACATATCTTGGTTCCAGCGGTTCGCACGCTGGCTATAAAGAATCGATGAAAGATACGGCCCGCGTGCTTGGGCGTATGTACCACGGTATCGAGTATCGCGGCGCGAAACAGGCTGTCGCGGAAGAACTCGCGCGCTACGCGGGCGTACCTGTCTGGAATGGGCTGACCGCCGAGGCGCATCCAACTCAAGCTCTGGCGGATCTGCTGACGATGCGCGAACACTCTGAAAAACCTCTCAACCAGGTCGCTTTCTGTTTCCTGGGCGATACTGGCTTTAATGTTTGCGATTCGCTGGCGCTCGGTGGACTCAAGATGGGTATGGATGTGCGCCTGGCTGGTCCGGCGGAATATTGGCCCACACCTGAGCGTATCGCGCAATTCGAGGCTTTGACTCGCGCAACCGGAGCACGCCTGATGCTTACCGAAGATCCCTTCATTGCGGTCGATGGCTGCGATTTCATTCATACCGATGTCTGGGTCTCGATGGGCGAACCTGCTGAGCGCTGGGAAAAACGCGTCGGCCAGCGCCAGATGCTTCCTTACCAGGTAAATAGCCAGTTAATGGACCGCACGCATAATCCCCAGGCTAAATTTATGCACTGCCTGCCTGCCTTCCACAATACCGAGACCGCAGTCGGCAGGCAGGTTTACGAACAATATGGCCTGGATGCGCTTGAAGTGACCGAAGAGGTCTTTGAGTCCCCGGCCTCAATCGTCTTCGATCAGGCTGAGAACCGTCTGCACACTATCAAGGCGATCCTTGTCGCTACCCTGTAGAGCAGCAGGCACTCTCCCTCCTTAGATGGCTATGCGTCCTCCAGCAACGGGGAGCGTGACCCCATACACAAAGTTGGCTGCGCGACCCTTCTTGCTGGCAGTGTGCTGGCTAATTGATCGAGAATCATTACAGATTGCCCTCCACACGGCCTTTACATATGTCCATTCGCGCGCCAGCAAATCAGACGCCACTGCAAAGACACAGGATGTTGTATTCTCTCCAAAGACGATGCACGAAATATCTGGCACTGAGCCAGAGTAAGGGCGCGTGGAGCACGCTTTCTTTCATACGCCAGGGGTGACATACTGTGGGTCTCCGGTGATTTGCAGGGCTGTTTTGCCGCCGATGACGGGCTGGGTGCGTTTGCCACCGGTCAGACTGGTGATGGTAACTGATGAGGCCTTGATGGAGAGCGTGAGCGCGTGGGGGTTGCTGGTGGTCCAGATAACCTGTTTTTGCGTCTCTCCGTTGCTAAAAAGCAGCCCGTAGTCGGAGCCTGAGATGAGGCGGCGGCTAAAACGGTAGCCACCAAGCTCGCGTATCAGGGTCTGGGCGGCGGCATAAGCTGGCTTCTGCTGATTATTCCAGGTCAGCAGACCAAAGTTATCCTCCTGCTGTCTGGAGTCGTTGCCGTCGTCCTGCCAATCGTACCAGATGCTGAGGGGCAAGCCATTGAGAATGTCGATGAGAAAGAGGCGCGTGACATAGGCTGCCTGTTGAGAGCGCGAAACCCAGGTACCAGAGTAGCCCCATTCGCTATTGATGATTGGCATGCTGGCCTTGTTTCTGGGCGCGTAACGCACGATCAGGGAGCGCAGGCGCTGGTAGTCAGCCGTGACGCTCTCAGGAATGCTCTGGCGATAGGGGTGGGCGCTGATCGCATCGACAAGGCCGGGCAGACCAAGCGAGAAGCAGTTTTCCAGGTAGGTCCACGCGGCTGGATACTGAGATGACATGCCAGTGAGCGCGGGCGCGATGATCAGAGCGCTCGCGTCGGCCTTGCGCAACGCTGGTACGGTTGCTTTGACCAGCGCCATGTAGGCCGAGGCCGAGGGCGTGGGGGACCAGAAGCGCACGTTATCTGGCTCATTCCAGATCTCCCAGATCATGCCGCGCCCCTTATAATGCGCGGCTGTAGCGCCCGCGAAACGCGCGAATGCCTGGCGCACCGTGTCAGTGTGGGGTCCCACCGCCGATGAAGGAGGCGAGGGAACCGCTTCGTAGAGCGCGTTGGTATAGCCCAGAATGCAGAGCGCGCGTATCCCATGTGCGGTCAACGCCCGAAATATTGGATCATAGCTTGAGAAGTCGTAGTGCCCTCTCTGGTGCTCTACCACACTCCACGTGAGATCGAGGCGCACAAAACGCAGACCCAGTCCGGCCAGGCGCGGAATCTGGTTCAAAGCCTGAGTGGTCGAGTTAAAGTGCAGATTGACTCCCAGACCCGCAGGCAGGATAGGACCAGGCCAACCCTGCGCGGACAAGCTCGCCGACTCCGACTGCACCTGAAAGGTGGAGCGAGTAAACGACGCGGCAGGCGTTGCCGGGTCCTGCACGGACAAGACGGCAGATGTACTACAGCCCGCGAGGTACATACTCCCTAATGCCAGCCCACCCAGCATGCCAGTATACAGAAGTTGGCGGCGACTCGGTCGCATCCACGCGGCCATATTTCCACTCTGTCCGGGATCTTCCTCTAACTCACGCATTATATGAGATCTCCCCGCTAATTGCCTGTCATGGCTGTTTAGCCAGATTCTATTTGTAGCTCATCATATCATACCTCTTCTATGAACTGGCTCACATTTGCCAGGCTAGCACGACCCTCAAGTAAAAACATACAGTTGGAACTTAGAAACCTGGAGCAGTGAGAATTCCCTTTACGTGAGTAAGTCCAGATTGCGCGCAATCTGGACTTACTCATGTGCGATGTGAGGTTTATAAAAAGGAGAGGCGTAGCTCTCTCTGGCGAAACTCAGGCAGCAGGAAGGTGAAACGCGTACTCTATGCCATTGCCATAGCCGCCCGCGTAGACCATACCAGCCGCTACTGCCACGTCACTGCGAATACCAGAAGAAACCTGATATGCCCAGAGGGGCGACCCTCCTGTGCTCGCGAGAAACGCGTAAACATAGCCAGACAGAGAGGCCACGTAGAGCACGCCATTCGCCACTGCCGGTTCCCCTACATTCAGGCCAGTAGTCTGATAGTACCAGAGGAGTGCCCCTGTATAAGCATCAAGTGCATCAACATTACCATCATCGCCAATATAAACGATGCCGTTCGCCACTGCTGGTGACCCGGGAGACGAGTTGTTGTTATAGGCCCAGAGGCCCTGCCCTGTTTGAGCACTAAATGCATCCAGGGTTCCAGTCTTATTAGAAGGTGCGTAGACAATCCCATTTGCCACAACTGCCTGGTAGCCGTTTGAATAAAAACCACCGCCGATAGCACTGGATGCGAGGACTACCCCTGTGTTCGCGTCGAGCCACTCCAGGTTTCCCGAGTCATCGAAGACGTACAATCTCCCACTTGCCACTGCTGGTACGCCCACATAGGCGCCAGGAGCAGTCCAGATGAGATTTCCCGTCAGGGCATTGAAAGCATAGACGGCTGTCTCAGAAGCAACCTCATAGAGAACGTTGTCCACCACTTCAAACTCGCCACCAGCGATCTGCTGAGACCAGCTGGGACGGCCTCCTGTGGTGGCATTAAAGGCATAGAGAAAGCCGTTATCCTGATAAATATAGACAAGACCATTCGCCACTGCCGGGGTGGAAAAAAGGCTGCCAGGGAGGGAAGTCGTCCAGAGCATCTTGCCATTGGACGCTTTGACTGCCTCTAATTGGCCTGCTGCATCATCGATATAGGCGATGCCATTTGCTATGACTGGCGCGATGTTGTACCTTTGCGCGCTACCAACGTTAGTCGCTGCTGACCATGCCAGTGTGAGTTTGCCAACGTTTGCTGGACTGAGTGTCGTTTCATATGGGTTATACCTGGCTCCTGAGGAGCTATGGCCAGACATAGGCCATGCAGAAGGGCATTGCTTTGTCGAAGCACCAGGGCCTCCATAAGTAAAACTGTCAATCTTGAAATGCCCCAGACTATAATACTGAGAATTTGTTACAGTATTCGGTTGTGCATTTGCTCGAACTGACTTGCTACCGACGTAAAGGTACATATTGTTAATTACCGCTGAATTCTGTTTACCTCCATGCAAGCCATCGCCCATTTGTGAACATGGAACTGACTGCCTTGTTACAACTTCGCCAAACCATTGGATTTCTGTCGCACTGGTAAAAGTATTTCCCCAGAGGGAACCTGGAAAGTCGCCAATCCATTGGCCCTGGTAGCCTACCCACCAGTCACCATTGACGAATTGAATAAAGTATTGGTGGGTTGTATCCGAGCTACTATCCACCGCCACGGGATCTCCTGGCTTGAAAGCTGCTCCCGCAACTGGCACAAAACCAGGACAGGTGGTATTATAGCATTTCTGGTTACCATCCACCCAGTAGAAAACAAATAAGTGGGGCCTGGCGTCATGGTTAATAGCCGGATCTACAAGCCATCCTACCTCGACCGTTTCTTGTTGCCCTTGAGCATTAAAATCTCTTACAGCTAACTCAGCAAGCGTATGACCATCATCCGGGCTAAGCGAGGGATCGGGCTGGTTAAAATTACCTGACGCACCCTGTACATGGTTGGCCGTGGCCTGTTGAAAGGCACCTGCATAGTAATAATTGTCCGTGCTTGTAGCTGCTAAAGCGACACCAGGTAGCGCATAGTGCCAGCTAGTCTCTGACTGACTCATACATGTCGCCACAATTCTATGGCCTGCAGCCTGAAAACAGGAGGACTGCGCAAAAGCGGTCTGACTTATAGCACTAAAGGTCAGAGATGTTTCAAGCACAAGCATTAGTAAAAAGAGGAATCTCCATTGGAAGCAAAAACGAAGATGCATATTATTCCCTTTCATTTTCGTATATTTGAATTAATGAACAAGAATAAAGTACAAGATTATCAAAATAAAGTCAATTTATGTAGAAATATAATGATTTCTGATAGATTAGATAAGACGAAAGTACTTCCAGACATGGGAAGCCTGGCGTCTATGTTTCTTACGCAACCTTGCGGCTTCTGGAGACAGTCTGTTATAGGAGAGAGGCGGCTATTGCCTGTAAATCCCAACATTCTAGCTGGTTTTGCGCTTATCTTTCAGCAACATACTGTTGGGATTTACAGCTAACGCTTTCAAGAGAACTGCTGGCCGGTCGCGTGTAAGAGTTGCTGGAGGGCCTGGGAGGCGCGACGGAAGAGGGTGGGACCGCTGAAGCCCTGGAACTGGCCTGCCGCGGCCAGGTGGGGTTCTAGCGAGAAAAAGCCGTCGTAGCCATCAGCGCTCAGGCGTTGCAGCAGCTCTGGCCAGTGTGCCAGACCTTCGCCTGCCACCACCACCTGGCCATTACTCAGCGCGTCCTTGACATGCACATAGCGCAGCCAGGGGCGCAGGGCTTCGTAGGCGTCGGGATAGGGCGTCTGTTCGCATTGGATGAAGTTGGCGGGATCGTAGGCAAACTGAAAATGCGGGTCGTCGATGCTCTCCAGCAGATCGACGCAACGGGCAATGGTGTCGCCATAGATCCCCTTTTCGTTTTCGTGTAGCAGGATGACGCCCGCAGCCCGTGCTCGCGCGGTCAGTTCGCGCAAACGGCTAATGACTTCGGCGCGCCATGTCTCTGGACCGCTCGTGCCGGTGGCCTGAACGGGTGGATAGAAGGAGAAGACGCGGATATAGGGTGTCCCAAAGATGCGCGCCAGTGCGAGAGCACGCTCGAAGCGCTCCAGGTGATCCTCAAAGGGCGTGTCAAGGGCGACCTTGCCAATCGGTGAGCCAATGGCCGCGACCCCTAGCCCTCGCGCAGCCAGGGCTTGTTGGATCGCGGCAACCTGCTGAGCCGTGAAATCCAGCACATTGGTATCCCAGGCCCCGCGCAGATCGAGAAAATGAAGGCCCTCAGCTTCCAGCACGCTCAATTGCTCATCTAGCGAGGGCGAGATTTCGTCAGCGAACGCGGAAAGTCGCCAGATCATAGGCTTACCTCCTGGCCGGTGCGCGCTGCTTCGTAGATGCCCAGAATGATCTCTACAGACTGGCGTCCAGCGTGACCATTGATCAACGGCTCGCCGCCCTCACGGAGCGCGCGTACCATATCGGCGATTTGCAGCGCATGGCTACGCCAGGCCAGCGCGGCGGGATCGCTGGCCGCGGATGGAGCAGACGTGCTGCGTTCGATCTTGCCGACGTTGCGGCCCGCGCCATACGCGCCTGCTGCCTTTTGCTCAGAGCGGGCAAGATGGAGAAAGCTGAGTTCATCGCCTTCGATCACCGCTGAACCTTTAGCGCCGAGCAATTCCAGGCGCGCCGCCAGACCCGGATAAGCGCCTGTGGTCGCGCTGATCGTACCCAGCGCGCCGCTGGCAAAGCGCAGGACAGCCGTGGCCACATCCTCTGTCTCGATGCGATGCGCGAGCGTAGCGCTGTAGGCGCGAATACTGCTGACCGGTCCCATCATCCACTGGAGAAGATCAATGTAGTGAATCGACTGATTCATCAGGATGCCGCCGCCATCCAGTTCCCAGGTACCGCGCCAGGTACCGCTATCGTAGTAGCCCTGCGAGCGCCACCAGGGAATAATGGCGTTACCCAGCACCAGACGACCAAAGGCTCCTTCCTCGACCAGCGCGCGCACCTGGCTCACAGCGGGATCGAAGCGATGCTGGCTGATAACCGCTAGCTTGACCTGCTGCTCCGCCTGCACACGCAGCATCTGCTCGATGGCCTGAGGATGAATCTCCATTGGCTTCTCTACAATTACATGCTTGCCGGCGCGCATAGCCTGGCAGGCGTGTTCGCCGTGCAGACCGCTTGGTGTGCAGATGGTAACTACGTCCAGGCTTTCACGAGCCAGCATCTCAGCCAGGTCGGTATAAGCCCGCGCTCCATGCTGTCCAGCCAGCTTCTGCGCGCGCTCAGCTACACAATCAGTGACCGCGCACAATTCAACATCAGGTAAGCTGTCCAGCGCTCGCGCGTGGAATGGACCGATGACGCCGCAGCCAACCAGGCCGAAGCGCAGTTTCTCTACCATTTTTCAGTCGTCCTTTCATCTGATTATGCCCAGCGGTAAAGCCTGAGGGCTACCGCAACGCTAGCCGTAACTCTCGCGCCCGCAAACGCAGCCAGTCCACCTCTGCCTGAAAGATCCTGACCGCTTCCACGCGGCCAGCCTGTTGATGATTGCGGAGCGCTTGCTGCACATCAGCCTCGAAGTCATTCACAATGGCTATAGGATCGTCCCATCCGTAGGCTGTAGACATCAGGTGAATGCGTCGAGCTTGCTCGTCGGCTGCCTGGTTGGCCCAATGGCTCACATCCACATAATTGTAGACCGCGTTAGCCAGGTCACGCAAGCGCGTACCAGGAGCTGCATCATCCCAATCAAGCAAGCCGATGAGCTGCTTGTCCCGAAAAATGGTGTTATGTGGTCCCAGTTCATGGTGGGCGACAACCTCGTGCCCCTGAGCCAGCGGCGAGCCAGCCGTAATATCATGATAGGCGCGGATGATCCTGGCTGCTTGCATCAAAAGATTATCGGATAAGCCAGAGCCACTACCTGGCGCTGTCTGGCCTTCCAGGCAACTGAGGATGTCCCGACCCTGCTCATCCGTCCCCAAAAAGCGCGGCGCGAAGGGAAAGCCCTGACCCTCTAAGAAGAGTAGAAGGCTATGGACGAATGCTGCATTGCCTTTGGCTGGCCTGCGCACGGTGTTCCCCAGCCGCACGATACCGGGCGTGAGTCGGCCACCCAACAACGGGATCTCTTTAAGGTGCGCGCTCGCTGGCCCTTTGCGCTCAGGCTCCTCGTTTAGCATTGATGACCTCCTCCGCGGTGATAGCTGCCGCGAAGAGCAGGAGATAACATACCTGGTTTTCCTTTCAGACGATGCGACATTCCTGGAAGAAAGATCTTTCCACCAGCACCAATATAGACCAGAAACGGCTCAAGAAAAACGGCGTACACGGCGGCGCCGCAGTAACAGCAGGGTTATACCCCAGATCTGGCAGAGCAGGATTATAAAGATCAAGACGAGCACAGCCCACGTCCAAAGGGGTCCACGCAGATTGAGAGACTGGAAGCCAAAGCTGTGAGCCAGGGCCAGCAAAATGAGCAGATAATTAAAACGTTGGAGCCACTTCCAGCGCTTCCCTTTGAGCTTGCGCAGGGTGAGTGTGTTGGAGAGCGCGAGCAGAAGCAGCAACAGGAGCGTGGCGAAGAGGCCAGCGTCATTGCTCAGGCCGTAGAGGGTGAGCAACGGAGTATTATCCTGGCGGAAAAAATACAGCAAGATGCGCTGGTAGTTCAGGCTGCCGCGCAAGGCCAGGAAGGCATGCCAGCAGCCTGTGAGACCGGCCCAGATGCCAATATCGCGCCGCAGATCAATGTTGACAGGATTGCGGCGCTGACGCAGGAGGTTGAGGGGTCCAATCAGCAGGGTGACACCGACCAGTAGCAGGCTCAGATAGCCAAGCGCGATCAGCAGGACATTTCCCTGCTTGTCCGGGGGAAAGAAGGAGCTAATCAGCAGGTAGAGCACGCTGACCAGGCTTGCCAGGCCCAGATGGGTTAACTGACGCGACCAGCGCGTGGGCTTTGCTTGCATCCTACCTGTGCTCAACTCTCTTCTTTCTCGTCCTCAGAAATCTCAGGCACGCTTTCAGACGGGGGATGGAGTCCGTTCAACGTGTCCCTGGTCGGCGGTACTTCTGGCGCTGACTCAGCCGGAGCGGCAGGTGGCGAGCGACGACGTGTGGCACGCTGACGCAGACGGCGGGCGAAAAAGAAATAAAGCAGGAAAAAGAAGAGTAAAACCAGCAAAATTGGCAGCAGGCGCGAGGGATCAAGCGGGCTGGCGGTACCGGGATAACGATAGACGCCGCGCGAGGCCAGCAATAATTGGGCGTTATTGACATCGCCCTGCGCCAGGCCGGCAAATGGCTGGTTGTTAGGCAGGCCAGAGGCCACTTCATTCCAGTTCTGGCCACTATCGCTACTGCGCAGGACGCCAATATCGCTGGAGATATAGACTACCATAGGCTGGCTGGCATCGAGGAGGATGGCGCTGATTTTAAGATTGGCCAGGGAGAGTTGGCTCTGCGTCCAACTCTGACCAGCATTGCTCGAAAAGAAAAAGCCGTGATCGGTACCCGCGAAGATCAGATCACTGCTGCCGCTGATCAGCGCCCCCAGCGCCAGGACATTGATGCCCACATTGGCCGGCAGACCGGTGTTCATCACGCGCCAGGTGGCACCGCTATCGCTGGAGCGATAAATGGAACTGGCGGAAGCGGCCCAGAGGTCCTGCTGAGTGGGATCATAGAGCACACTGGTCAGCGGGACCGTGGGCAAATCTTTGCTTAAACCAGTCCAGGTCGTCCCCTCGTCGCGGCTCATCCATATACCTGTGGAAGTGCCCACCGTATAGATCACACCTGGCGTAGCAATATCAAAGCTCAACGCGCTATAGCTATCAGTAGGGATGCTCTTGACTCGCTGCCAGGAGCTAGCCGAGTTGTGGCTGACAAAAAGGCCAAGCGAGGTCGCGGCGTACAGATTTTTCCCGCTCAGATCAAAGGACAGCGCGTTGAGCGCGAGCAACGTGGGCAGGCCGAGACTGCTGGCTTTCCAATTCACACCAGCATCTGTACTGGCAAAGACGCCCGCGCGCTCATCGCCAGCGTAAATATTGCGCGGATGATTGGGATCGACCGCGAGTACCCGCAACTGTTGCTTCTGCAAACCGCTCGCCTGCCAACTCCCGCCACTAAATGCGCCAGTATTTGAGGCACAGGCGGTCAGTAGCATGAGAAGCATCAGCACAAGCAATGGTCCCGCTTGCCTATGAGAGCGGCGAGCCGTCAGAGCGCGTGTCACTCTCAGTCCTGAGAAAGCAGGTGAGACGCGAAAACAGGCCGAGGCCTCGCGCGCTACTGGCTCGTACCCTGGTTTTCCTGCCACGGAACGAAGAGTTTTATTAAACGTATCTCGCTGAGCCACCTGACCTTTTCGCCTTTCTCCCCTGGTGAAATGTCCCTACACGCTACGTGATCTTTGTGCCTTTCCGCTAAGCTATCTCCTAAAGATATGGAGTTATACGCAAGAGCAAGATTCCATTACAAGTTGCTTGCATCTATTTCATCAAGCAAATTTATTTCTTCGCCTACGCCGCGCGCGCGCGCCTGGATATAGGCACGGGCCGCGACTGTGATATCTTCCAGGGCCACGCCGACAGACTTAAAGACCGTGATATCGTAGGAAGAATTGCGCTGGGGACCATCTCCAGCCACGACATCGGCCAGTTCCCAGACGCTTTCCCAATCCAGGCTACCCGCGTTGGCCGGGATCAACAGATCGCCAGCTTCCATTCTGGCCTGCTCCACGGAGTCCGTCACAATCAAGCTAGAACGCTCCAGCGTCTCATCGTCGAGTTCGCGCCGCTTTGGCCAGTTTGAACCAATGGCGTTAACATGACAGCCGGGCTTGAGCCATTCGCCGGAAAAAACCGGTTCGCCCGCCGTGGTGGCTGTAATTACTACGTCGGCTTCCTCGACAGCTTCACGCGCGCTGGTCACAGGCAGAACCTCTATCTGTAAACGCTCGCTCATGCGCTGGCAGAAGGCCTCGCATGGTTCCTGACGGCGGCTGTAAACCGCGATAGTGCTAATGGGTCGCTCAGCGCAGACGCCCAGCAACTGGGTCTCTGCCTGCTTGCCAGCGCCGATCAGGCCGACCCGCGCGGACTGGGGACGAGCCAGGTGGCGCGTAGCCAGGCCGCTGACCGCGCCTGTACGCATCTTGCCCAACCAATCAGCCTCTACCAGTGAGAGCAGGCTCCCATCCTCGGCGCTAAAGAGCAGCACAAGTGAGCGTACACCCTGGTGAAAGACCGTGGTTGTCCTGAGGCCCAGCACACCCCCTGTCGGGAAAGAGGCCACAAGCACATGCAGAATACCACTCTTCATAGTTACTCGCATACGCGGACGGTTGGACGCGCTTTTATGCGAAAGGGCCGTGAAAGCGTGCTCCAAGGCATCTATTGTATCAGAAATTTCTAGCAGGGAACGCACATCCCTATCTCGTAAGAGTAAAGCCATGCTTTTTCTTCTCACCAAAACCGCGCCAGAATACTTCCACCTTTAGACCGGGAGAAGCATGGCGCGTTCCTTTCCAAACCAGGCTCATGGCTCTATTCAGCCTGCCTGAGAGATGGCCCCACATGTAGCCAGCGCTAATTGCGGCGCATGATACGGCCTATATAGATAACTGTTTCCTGAATCTCATACCCTTTAGGCAATTTTGCGGCTCGCGACTCTTTCTGGGGCAACAGTTCGCGCAGATGATTGGGGGTCAACGCGGGCATGAGCTGCGCGGAACGACGCGCGGAATGGGTCATGCGCGCCAGTAGCCCACGACGTAGCAATTCCAGGCCCACGCCTACCGCGACCGCGCCCACACCAGCTGCGACTTGCGGTAACGCCGAATTCGTCCACCGAGTTGGTACCTGCGTCTGAACAGAGACCAGGCTCTTCGAGGGAACGCTCAGATCAGTCCCGCAGCGCCGACAAAAAATATCTTCCACCGCGCATCCAGCGCGGCAACTCGGACAAACCATCTCTTCTTTTCCTTCTGAACAGAACTCGTCTTTACATCTTTTCCTGGCCGATTTTCGAGGAGCTAACATATCTCATGATACTCTCCCACCCCTACGCCGTCAAGAGGAAAGACTAATTGGCGTAAGGAATGCCACGCTAGCTGCAGGCCAGCGTGGCACTCCTTACGCCAATTAAGCAAAAGAGGCACCCGTTGCCAGCGGTGTTACTGCTTGCAACGGGTGCCTCATTCTATGTTTCTACTCTGCCAAATTCTTCTCTGCATGAATAACTATACCCAGCAGCAGTTAAGCTGACATTAATAGAAAGAAGCATTTATGTTAACTTTATATTAAGAGACAATGTATTCTTTGTTAATATTTGACAAAAAACAGGTTGTATAGGCAATAGAAACATATCTGCTTGCTTAGTCATTAGCATTTTGTCCATTGCTCTAAACTTCAACCACAGGTACACTTTTGGTGGATACATGACGTATGGGTCCATTCTCTGCACGTACCCTACTCTGCCCCGGTTATTTGTGGCTTTCTAGCGCTTTTAAACGTGCGGGCAGTCTCCCCATGTCACAAACACGCTTATTTACACACAGTGCCTGTCCTCGCGTACGCATGAGGCACGCGCCCTGGTCCCTGTGACTGACGTGCCTGACAGACAGATCTGGCCCGCTGGCAGACGGAGGAATCACTCTCTATGAGTCAACAGGAAGAGAACCCTTTCCAACACTTGCTTACTCCCCACAATCGTCGTGAGTTTATCAAACGTGCTGGTGCTCTGGGTATTTCAGCTGGAGCGCTCTCGGCTTTTCTAGCGGCCTGCGGCAACAATTCGACAAGCACAGGCACATCTCCAACCAACATTAATATGAGCGGGCCAATCGCTGTAAGCACTTTGCTGAGCAAAGCGAAAAGCGAGGGCAAGCTACAAGCGATTGGTATTCCGCCCGAATGGGCTGACTACGCGGACATCCTGGCTGGCTACGCGAAGAAGTATGTGACAGTGGACTACAAGGCCGAGGCGGAATTTTCTTCGGCACAAGAGGTGCAGGTTTTCACTAACTCCAAGCAGCACGCCCATGGGGATATCGCGGATGTCGGCTTTGTCTGGGGTCCCAAGGTTATCACACAGGGCCTGGTTACCCCTTACAAGCATTCGTACTGGAATGATGTGCCCGCGAATTTGAAAGATCCAAATGGCAACTGGTGCGTGGAGTACTGGGGCGCGCAATCTTTTGTCGTGAACACCGACATTGTGAAGAATCCGCCCAAATCGTTTGCCGATCTGTTGACGGGTAATTATAAGAATATGGTGGGCATCGATGGCGATCCACGCCAGGCGACCGACGCCCTGACGGCGGTCTATTCGGCGGCGCTGGCCACCTCTGGCAGCACTGCTTCCATTCAGCCCGGCATCGATTTCTTCGCGAAACTCAAGAAGAACGGCAATTTCACTTCGGCACGCGCCAATGTCGCCAATATCACCAAGGGCGAGGTCGCGATCGCGATCATCTGGGACTACCTGGGCCTGGGCTTCCGCGATTCTCTAGCTGGCAAGCCCAATCTGAGCGTGACCATCCCCACGGACGGCTCGCTGGCTGGTCCATATATTCTGATCATCAACAAGACCGCGCCCGATCCGTTCGCCGCGCGTCTGTGGTCTGAGTACATCTTCTCGGATGAGGGTCAGCTTTTCTTCCTGAAAGGCTATGCCCACCCGGTACGCTATAACGCGCTCCAGGCAGCGGGCAAGATTCCCGCTGACCTGGCCGCCAAGCTGCCCTCGGCTGATCAGTACGCCAATGTGAAGTTCGTGACCGATATCAACGAACTGACAAACGCGACGAATACGCTGAACACGAACTGGCAAGGGCAAGTTCTGGGTCAGTAAGCTTTTTTTGCCACGCGTAAGCGAGATTGCAAAGGGCGAGCAGTCGCCCTTTGCAATCCTGTGTATATAAATAGATCGGTACCTGGAGGTGGTTTTGATGGACCTACAAGCTGCCGAGGCGACACCCACCAGGCCAGCGCAAGGTACGAAGACGAGCAAAATCGCTCGCGACCGACGCCTGGGTTACGCGCTGGCAAGCTGGCTGGGCTTTTTGCCGTTCCTGCTTTTCTGTTTGCTGTTTGAAATTTTACCGGCGGTGATGATTGTCGAGAGCAGCTTTGTCGATAGCACAACGAATGCCTTGACTCTGAGTAATTTTCAGCGTATCTTCACTGAATCCGATAAGATTCATGCCTTTCAAAACAGTATTTCGCTGGCGCTGATCTCGGCGTTGATCAGTACAGTGGTGGGCTTTCTGGCGGCATACGGGGTGTATAATATGCGCGGGAGCCGACTGCGCAATTTGCTGGTTGGCTTCTCCAGCGTGGCCGCGAACTTTGCGGGCGTGCCACTGGCTGCGGCGTTCATCTCGACGCTGGGCGTGACCGGTTATTTGACGGTGATCCTGCTGAAGTGGTTCCATGTCGATCTGTATAATGGGCTGAACTTCAGCCTCTATTCGTTCTGGGGGCTGGTCATCGTTTACTGCTATTTCTTACTGCCATTGATGATTCTGATCACGTTGCCAGCGTTGGAGGGACTGCGCCCTGAGTGGCGCGAGGCCGCGACAAACCTGGGAGCCTCGTCTTTCACGTACTGGCGCAAAGTGGCTCTGCCTGTGCTGATGCCTTCGCTGATCGCGGCGGGTATGCTGCTCTTCGCTAATGCTTTCGCGGCTTTCGCGACCGCGTATTCGCTGGCTCAGGGAAATATTAACCTTGTGCCTATCCAGATCAGTTTTGTGGTCAATGGCAATGTCAGCCTTGATCCAGGCCTGGGCAATGCGATGTCCGTGGGCATGATCCTTGTGCTTATGCTGGTAGTGCTCGTCTACACGGCGATGCTGCGACGTGCCGGCAGGTGGCAAGGCAGGTAGATAGGTAAAAAGATTATGAATATCAACCAGAGCATTACAGGAACTGCCACCATAGAGGCATTACAGGCGCCAATCAAGAACAAGGATAAGGATAGGAACAAGGCCAAAAGCACTGGCTTTGGCCTGGATAAAATCATGCTGCTCCTGGTGGTGATCTATTTCGCCGTGCCGTTGCTGATGACTCTCTTCTTCGCGATTACCGATGGCTCACAACTCAGCGGGGCTGGCTTCTCAAATATTCTCAATGACGTGGATTTTACCGGGACACTATCGCTCTCGCTCGAACTGGCAGTGGCCTCGACGCTGCTGACGGTCCTGGTGGTGACGCCGACCGCGTACTGGGTGCAGTTGCGCTTACCACGGGCGAGCGTGGTGATGGATATTCTCTCCCTGGTACCATTCGCGGTACCAGCCATTGTGATGGCTTTCGGACTGATTGAGGTTTATTCCACCGATAATCCGCTGATTGATGTGCTCTCTCTCGGCATTGCGCCGCTACTGAGAAATTCGTTCAATATCGTTGATACACCTCCGTTGCTGATTTGCGCCTATGTGATTATCGCGCTACCCTTTGTCTATCGGCCCATCGATAATAATCTGCGCGCAATCAATACGCGCGTCCTGAGTGAGGCGGCGTCGAGCCTGGGCACTGGCTGGTGGCGCACATTTCTGACTGTGATCCTGCCCAACATCTGGCCAGGTGTGACTAGCGCGGCACTGCTGACGTTCTCCACCGCGATGGGCGAATTTACTCTGGCCAGCCTGTTCGGACTATACACTTTCCCGATCTATCTGAATGTCACGACCCAGAACGATGCTCACAAGGCCGCGGCACTGACTATCCTGAGCTTCTTTATCACTCTAGTTTGCGTTCTGGGTATCGCTCTGCTGAGCCGCATTCGGCGCGCCGGCGGTGGTACACAACGCCTGGATATGGTCGCGATAAAATAGAAAGGAACTGTAGATGACTTTTCTCCAACTAGAAAGCATCAGCAAGTATTTCGGGCGCTCAGTCGCGGTCGAAGAGATTAATCTGGGCGTGGATCAGGGTGAATTTTTGACCCTGCTTGGTCCCAGCGGCTGCGGTAAAACGACGATCCTGCGCATGATCGCGGGCTTTGAGACACCCAGCGCGGGTCGCATCATGCTGGACGGCGAGGATATCACGGGGCGCGGCGCGAATAAGCGTCCAATGGGCATGGTTTTCCAGTCTTACGCGCTCTTTCCGCACCTGACCGCTGAACAGAATATTGCCTTTGGCATGCAGATTCAGAAGCGGTCCGCGACCTTTATTAAAGAACGTTGCGCGGAATTGCTGGAGCTGGTTGGTCTGGGCGATAAAGGACCTAATTATCCTCACCAGCTCTCTGGTGGACAACAGCAGCGCGTCGCTCTGGCCCGCGCCCTGGCGGTTGAACCCAAGGTACTTTTGCTGGACGAGCCGCTCTCGGCGCTCGATGCCAAGGTGCGCGTCTCGCTGCGTAACGAGATTCGCCGCATTCAGCAGCAGTTGAAGATGACCGCGATTTACGTGACCCACGATCAGGAGGAGGCGCTGGCGATCTCTGACCGCATCGCGGTGATGGCTAAGGGGAGCATTGAGCAACTGGACTACCCGGAGGAGATTTACAGTCATCCGCGCACGGTCTTTGCCGCGACCTTTGTTGGCAATAGCAACCAGTTCTTTGGCACGCTGACCTCTGCCTCCGAGGGAATCTTTAGCCTTGGCGAACAGACACTGCATGTACCCGCGATGGGCAATCTGCGCGATGGTGCGTCTGCGCTGGTGCTGGTGCGGCCAGAGGGGATGACGCTGCATGCCGCGGAGTTGAACGGCAACGAGCAGTACGCTACCCCATCTGAAAACCAGATCGCGGGTGTGATAGAATTGCGCACGTTCCTTGGACCCTTTACGCGCTTTCACGTGCGCGTCAACGAGCAGACTGTGCTGACCGCGGACGTGCCCAGTCAGCAGGCGCGTGCCTTCGCGGGCGCGCAGAATGTCTTTGTCTCCTTCCCTGCCTCTGCCTGCCAGGTCTTGGCGCTGGCGGAAGCGGAGGGCGCGGCAGAGGTGCAGACAGCGCCTGCAGCGATCTCAGAGGAAGTCTAGCACTCGCCAGCGGCAACCTGATGCAGCAGAATATTCTGAGAGAGGGTTGCCTTTGCGCGCTGCCCATACAATCTATTTAGCAACAACCCAATCACAGCACAAGCACAGGAGCAAGCCATTCATGGGACCGATCCAACTGGTCGTTTTTGATCTGGCCGGGACAACAATTGAGGATAAAGGCGGAGTGGTCCTGAACAGTCTGATGGAGACTGTGCAGGCGTATGAACTGCCAGGCACCGCGCAGGAGTTGAACGCGCTGATGGGCATGAACAAACGCGAGGTCTTTGGTATGCTGGCTGCACAGCTCTATCCAAAGGATGAGGCACGCGCTACAGGCCTGGCTGATGAGGCGCTGGCGAACTTTATTGAGCGCATGCGCGCGGCCTACGAGGCACACCTGGCGCCTATACAGGGCGCGGAAGAGACGTTCGCGTATCTGCGCGAGCGCGGCGTGAAGATCGCGACAGATACCGGCTTTGACGCGACAATCGGCGGACTGATTATGGAGCGACTGAACTGGCCTGGCCGCTTGATCGATCTGGCTGTTTTCTCCAGCGATGTCAGGCGAGGTCGGCCCGCGCCCTTTATGATCTATCGCGCTATGGAACTGCTGGATGTGCTGGATGCGCGCAAGGTGATGAAACTGGGCGACTCACCGGCAGACCTGGAAGAGGGCACGAATGCCTGTTGCGGCGAAGTGATCGGCGTGCTGAGCGGCGCACATACAGCTATCACGCTAGGTGCCTATCGTCACACACGCCTGATCCAGAGCGTAGCCGATCTGCCCGCGCTCTTTGCAGAAGAGGACGAGGGAAAGCAGCGAATCTTATGACGCAATCATCAATTCGTGAGGCCGACGTGATTGTGATTGGCGCTGGTATACTCGGTACCTTTCACGCTTATCATGCGGCCCGCAAGGGGTATAAGACGCTGCTACTCGAACGCAATGCGTTGCCTAATGATGCTTCGACGCGTAACTTTGGCATGGTGGTGCGCACTATTGTTGAGACTGATGGTGCCTGGGCGCAATTCGCGCGCGCCAGTCAGGAGATCTACCGTACACTCCAGGTTGAGCATGATATTGCCGTTAAACCCAGCGGCAGCCTTTACGTTGCTTCGACCGAGGCCGAGCGCGCTGTGCTGCTGGAATTCGCGCAAACACAGGCTACGCATTATCCCAGTCTCTATCTTGAGGCCGACGAGGCACTGCGCCGCTATCCCTTTCTAAAGGAAGATTATTGCCGGGGCGCGCTCCACTTTCCTGACGATCTGGTAATTGATCCGCAACTCCTGCTACGCCAGTTGATCCCTTACCTGGTTGAGCAGGGCGTCTGTGAATACCACCCGTATACGCTGGTCGTGAGCGTTGAGCCTGAGGGACAGGGCTGGCGGGTCAGAGATGCGCGGGGCAATCTCTTCAGGGCCACGCATGTCTTTCTCTGCAATGGTACTGAATACCGCACGCTCTTTCCAGAACACTTCGCCGCCAGTGGACTGCAAGTCTGCAAGCTGCAAATGCTGCGTACGGTCCCGCAGCCAGAAGCACTGCTGCCGCATGCCCTGCTCTCTGGCCTCTCGATTCGCCGCTATCCAGCCTTTCGTGCAGTCCCTTCTTATGTCAAGTTAGAAGCACAGGAAATGGATCAGCGTCTACGCGATTACGGGATACACCTGCTCTGCAAACAGAACGCGGACAATTCGATCACCATCGGCGATTCGCATGAATATCTGCCCTGCCAGCAGGCCAGCGTCTTCGAGGAGCGCACGAACCGGGAGATCACCGAGCTACTCCTGGAGCAAGCCCGGCAGATAGTGAAGCTGCCTGACTGGCGCATCCAGCATATGTGGAATGGTTATTATATGGTCAATCCGCGCGACGAAATCTATACGGAAACTATCGCGGACACCCTGCATATCGTGACCGGGATCGCGGGCAAAGGAATGTCAACTAGCCCTGGCTTCGCGCGCCATTATATTGAGCAGACGCTCGCGTAAAGCTCGCTCGATCTCCCACAAGCCACGAGCAAGCCGGACCTCTCCTGGCTTCCGGCCTGCTTTGTGAACTGAGAGCAACGCTCAATCTCCTTTGCTCCCTATCTCCCGACGCGCTTGATCAGCCCGACAAGCAATAGTACCAGTCCAACGATAAAGACTGGCATACCGATATAGATGATAAAGCCCACAGCAATCAGATCGTTCCAGTTTTCGCTATAAGTCGGACCGCTGTTATGTCCCCAGATATACATAAAAATCGCGAAGATGAGGGCCAGCAGCATGATGCTACCACCCACAAACGGTAAAACAGTAGGCGCGCTGCCGCGTCCCAGCAAGCGGGATAAATTAGTCATAGCCTGCTCCTTTTTAATGTCTGAGCGGTAAGCCCCGGCTCCAAGCCTGGTACCTCTACCTCTCGGCAATCTATGAACAGCATAGCTTATCAGGAGCGCAAAAAAAGAGGGTCATTTGACCTATTTACCCTTTGAGCTACAGATAAAACAAACGATGGCTTGCTTTGACAATTGCCGAATATAATTGGATATTGTCATAGAAGCTACGTTTATCTATTATATATCGTAAGTGGCCTACTTTTAATGAAACTGTACTTAACCAGAAAGGAGTTTACCATTCAGGATGAAAAAGCTAGCTTTGGTATTAAGCGCAATCCTCTTCATGGGCATGATCTTTGCAAGTTGCGATCCCAGTTCCGCGGATACTCAGAAGGCGGCTGTGGTCTGTGGCGCCTCGGTGCTGGTGACCACGATCGTAGCTGTAGCAGCTTTAGCCGGACAGGAAGAGGTAGCGGCAGAAGCAGAAAGTCAAGGTATAGCAAAGGGCGATATTCTACAGCTTATTCCCGCGTGCATAGATTTTGGGTACGACCTGCTTAGCTCTGCTCCAGCGACTCCGACAACACAAGCAAGCAGCACCTCCACTCCCTCCACTCCCTCCACTCCTCAAACCAGGAAAGGTAGCTCACCCACAGTGACCTTATCCAGCAAGTATTCCTTGCAGGCTAATTTCTCTGGCAAGATTTATACGATGACCCTTGGCAATTGCAAGCCGACGATAGACCTGCCGACGCTCAAATTTCAGATCAACTTTAGCCTTGCTATCCCCTTCAATATGAGTGTTGGATCGAAGGATAAGTTCAGTTATTTCCATGCCAGGCCCACTGGAAATTCAGATCTGGATCTTGTTGGCAACGCTATTTTCGGTCAGTACCATCTAAGTGGCGCGGTAGACACTGTTAAACAGGTAGCCAGACTGGAAATAGCTTCCCACAAAAAAGTGACCCTTAGTCTGTCGCTAACAGTGCCTTACACCTATGGTCTGGCCCGCCTGGACCGGGGCAGTTCAACCTTCTACATACCCTGGGCATTTCTGAATACCAGACAAACAGTTCAGGTCAATTTGAACACCCAAAACTGTTAAGAGAAACGCAGACCGACGTGTAGCGACAAAAAGTAACTCCATTTAAGCTCTATGCATGAACCAGGGCGCGAAGATCACCCTTGCGCCCTGGTTCATGCATATGCATAAAAAGGGATGACACACATGACTATGGCAACTTTTTCGCCAGAATGACGCCAGTATTCAGGCCAATGCTGTGCAGACCACCGAAAAAGCGGGCGTGCTCTATCTTGATACAGCGGTTCTGCACAAACTCCAGGCCTGCGGCGCTAGCCTGGCGACCAATTTCGTCATTGCGAATGCCCAATTGCAGCCAGAGGACCTGCGCGCCAATCTGTATAGTTTCGCGCAGAACCGGCTCAAGCTCTGACGGCTTGCGAAACACATCGACGATCTCGATCTGCTCGCCAGCCTCTCTGGCCTCAGTCAGCGAGGCATAAACGCGCCTCCCCAGCACGGTCTGACCGGCGTAACGCGGATTGACCAGTACAAGCTCATAGCCCTCGGCCTGCAAGTAGACCGCGACGAAATGGCTGGGCCGATAGGGATCAGCGGAGAAACCAACAATCGCAATATGCTTGTAAGTGCGCAACAAGTTCAAACGACCATACATATCAGGCATCACCAGTTCCCGGTCAGTTTCTTGACTCGCATCCCGCGCGGGACTGCTCTCGGACTGTAGACCTGCCGCCGCTTCTTCTGACTCTGACTCTGCTTCGCTACTCATGCTTGTTTTCTCCGCTCTCTGCTGGTTAACGTGGCTGCTTGCATCACTGCCCCTACTATACAACTTCGGCCCACTCACGACAAATCCAAGCTTGCGCGCACAAACAGTTCAGAGGTAGAAACAAGGTAGCCCACTGCTTTACTACGGCCAGCCGACCCCTGGCGCGGGCGCGGGGATGACGAGCAGTTGACCTGTGCGTGCCTGGTCAGTCATACCCTCAAAACCATGCCACTCGGCTGCTACTATGAATAGCATTTGCTTGTCTATCCCTCCGAGCATACAGGCGAAGCAGCCACGGTCATGCTGGATTGTCTGCAAGACCTCACCACCCTCTTTTACACGCACACAACACTTGTTGGGCACATCGGCGTACCAGACAGCACCTTCAGAGTCGAGGCAGATGCCATCAGGGACGAAGCTCGCGAGCGGGGCCCATACGCGCCGCTGCGCCAGGCTACCGTCTTCCGCGATGTCGAAGGCCGTAAGCCTGTTGGCGTAAGATTCTGCGACGATCAGGGTCTTGTTGGTGGGTATGATGACCATACCATTCGGAAAGGCCATGTTATCCGCCACCTGACGCAATGATCCATCAGGGGTGAGTAGAGCGATGATACCGGGAGCGTCAAAATTGCCACCATTGAGGTAGATGTTGCCGCGACCATCCACGACGATCTCGTTCCAGGTCTGCATCCCCAGGCCACTCAGGTCGGCATGCGTCACAAGCTCTCCCGTAGCCTCCCGGCGCAAGAGAAGCTGCTCGCGCCCGGAGACGACGAGCAGCCGTCCATCAGGCAGCCAGTCGATACAAAAGGGCAACGTGGTTGGTACATGCACGATGACCTCACTCTTGCCCTCCGAATCAACAGCAATAATCTCCTGCGTACCCCAGTTGGAAAACCACAGGCGATCCTCGTGCCAACGCGGTGACTCACCGAACGCGAGACCAGTCAAGAGGGTTTGTACTTCTAGCATTTTAAAGTTTCCTTTCATTCAGCCGCACTCTCTTCATGTGACCCTACCAATATACTCCTAATGAGCGGGAAAATCTTCTCCATTCTTGCTCCCTCTCCGCTTTTATGAGCGATTATGTTTGTTGGCGAAACAAGCAAGCGCTGTTTTGAGGGAAAAGTAGCAATAAATAAATCTTCAATAGATAGCTGCAGGCAGGGAATAGAGATGCAGAATTGGCACTTGCGGATATTTATCTATTATGTTATGATCTTTCAGGGAATGGGTAGGGATGCATAACCATTTATCTTTATTGCAATGGATGCTCTTTATAAGATACAATTTTCTTATGTGGAGGCTCAACGGTGTCGTGGGATTACTTTTGTAAAGCGTTATTGAAAGAACGCGTGCAAGATTTTATTGCGTATTTTGCGCCAGGGGCAGAGTACGTGGGGATGCGTGACTGTCAATTGCTCACCCCAGTAAATGGACCGGGAGCCGCCCGCGAGATCCGCGCGGATTGCGTCCCAGAGGCCAGGCAAGCGAACAGGCACTTTCTCATTGATGTCGAATGGCAGGCCAGTGGAGACAAAGAGATGGCTGAACGCCTGCTTAGTTACAGTATTGGCCTGACTCGTTTGCACAAATTGTCAGTCCTTTCGATCGTCTTATATATTCGACCAGTTGGCAAGATACCGCTGGCACCACTGGTGCTCTCTGTACCTGTGAGGCCAACCGAGGACTGGCAAGCCATTCAATTTGATTTTATCAGCCTGGAGATCTGCAAGACCTCTATTGAGGAATTTCGGAGCCTTGACCTGGATGCCTTTTTTGTTTTAATGTTACTGTGTCAAGACGGTGGAACACCTGCCGTTCTAGAGGAAGTCCTGGAGCGTTTGCTCAAGAATAAAGAGAATAACCGCGACTCGATTGCGGTAGCCTTCTTTTTTGCTGGCCAGATTTTCGAGTCGGAAGCAGATCGACGATTTTTAGGGAGGAAGTACGCGATGTTAGATGAGACGCTAAAAGACAATTGGATGTACCAAAAAATGATAAGTGAGGGCATAGCCCAGGGTCTGGAGCAAGGTCGGGAGCAGGGTCTGGAGCAGGGTCTGGAGCAGGGTCGGGAGCAGGGACAGCTCAAAGAGGCCCGGACGATCATCGAAGAGCTTGTTGAAGATCGTTTTCCGGCTCTGCTTGTCTGGAGCAGGGGCCGCGTGGAGTACATCTGTGACCTGGAGGCTCTACGCAAGATTCTGCTCGCGGTAAGCAGAGCTACAACTGCGGAGGAGATTAAGGCAGCATTTCCCCCTCAGCACTAGCTTGACGCGTAGTCAGAGTTTCGCAAAGGTCGTATTACACGCTTGTAAGCTCTTCTCTTCGAGGGTCCAGGGAGTAAGCGTTGCTTACTCCCTGCTGTCCTCAGGGGGCGGGGGGAAAACACCAGTGAATGTGATACCATGGGGCGGTAGTTAGAGAAAATCATTCATTGAGGAATTGAGA
This sequence comes from Candidatus Paraktedonobacter carboxidivorans, assembly GCA_041156125.1. Classification (GTDB taxonomy): domain Bacteria; phylum Chloroflexota; class Ktedonobacteria; order Ktedonobacterales; family Ktedonobacteraceae; genus Paraktedonobacter; species Paraktedonobacter carboxidivorans. Next base: position 22,260 of record JBEVTI010000022.1, on the reverse strand, counting down.
CGATGCCAGAAATTGATAGCGATCACAGCTTCGGATTCGATACGCTCTCCATTCACGCGGGGCAACGGCCTGATCCCGCCACAGGTGCGCGCGCGGTGCCTATTTACCAGACGACTTCTTATGTTTTCGACGATACCGATCACGCGGCCCAGCTTTTCGCTTTACAGCGCATGGGCAATATCTACACCCGCATCATGAATCCTACCAGCGCGGCCTTTGAGGAACGCGTGGCCGCGCTTGAAGGGGGAACCGGGGCGGTCGCGACTGCCTCGGGCATGGCTGCCCAGTTGACGACGATGATGACCCTGCTGCGACCCGGCGAGGAGATTGTCTCTTCGAGCAGCCTGTATGGTGGCACGCATACGCAGTTTGATATCACTCTGCGCACGTGGGGCATCAAGACGACCTTTGTCGATAGCTCAGATCCTGAGAACTATCGCAAAGCCATTACCCCGCAGACGCGGGCTTTGTATGGCGAAACCATTGGCAATCCACGCGGAGATGTTCTGGATATCGCGGCGGTAGCGCGCATCGCTCACGAGGCTGGTGTGCCCCTGATTATCGATAATACCTTTGCTACGCCCTATCTCTGCCGACCTTTTGAACACGGTGCCGATATCATCGTGCATTCGGCGACCAAGTTTATCGGTGGTCATGGTACTTCGATTGGCGGCGTGCTGGTCGAGAGGGGAGCTTTTACGTGGGACAATGGGAAATTTCCGCAGATCGTTGACCCTTCACCCGGCTATCATGGTGTGCGCTTCTACGAGACTTTTGGCGATTTCGCTTTTTGTATGAAGGCCCGCTGTGAGACGCTACGCGATATGGGGCCGTGCATCAGTCCTTTCAATTCTTTCCTGCTGCTCCAGGGACTTGAGACGCTCTCCCTGCGTATGGAGCGGCATACGCAGAATGCCCTGCGCGTGGCGGAATTTTTGCGCGAGCATACCGCTGTGAGTTGGGTGAGCTATCCCGGCTTGAAGGATAATCCTTCGTATGAGCTGGCCAGGCGCTATCTCCCGCGAGGCGCGGGCGCGATCTTTACCTTTGGCGTCAAGGGCGGCTATGAGGCAGGCAAAGCGGTCATCAACCACGTCCAGCTTTTCTCACACCTTGCTAACGTCGGCGATGCGCGCAGCTTGATCATCCATCCCGCGAGCACGACACATCAACAGCTCTCAGCGGAAGATCAACTTGCTGGCGGCGTGACTCCCGACCTGATCCGCCTTTCGATTGGCCTGGAAAATATCGAGGATATCCTGTGGGATCTGGATCGCGCGCTGACGCTGAGCCAGAACAAGCTAGCCTAACAGGGCGCGTAGATACGATGCAGCTTGCGGCAGGGCAATTTCTGGCTCGGCTATCTCCGGGTGCCATTTCTTTTCCCACTCCAGGGTAAGATAGCCTGCGTACCCATGCTCTTTAAGGGTCGCGCAAATCGCGCCGAGCGGCACATCGCCTGCGCCAGCCAGCACATAGGTCCACGCATCCGGCCCATTCAGACGACTGTCTTTGATATGGACATAGGCCAGAGCATCACCCAGACTGGCTATGGTCTGCGCGGGCATTTCGCCAGAGCGATAGGTATGGTGACTATCCCAGAGCACCTTGCAGGTGGGCAGAGCCACAGCCTGGAGCAAGGCCAGCACAGCTTCGCTATTTGTCCAGGCGTCGTGCGTTTCCAGAAGCACGGTCACACCGCGCTGACCAGCATAGCTGCTCAGGGTGTGCAGAACCTCGGCGGCAGGTGCGAGGATAGACGCGCGCGTGGTTCCGGCAGGCAGCTTGCCACCAAAGACGCGCAGAAAGGGCGCGCCAATTTCAGCCGCCAGGTCAAGCATGCGCTGGCCCGCCTCAATGCTTGCCACGCGCCCCTCAGCCGTCGCCTGCACAGCCACGACCGATGAATCCAGGCAGGAGACAGCGATACCCTGCGCCGCGGGCACCTCGCGCAGCCGCTGACGCACATGCGCGGGCGTATCCGGCCCAAGCAGCACGCCATCCGCCAGCCGCCATTCGATGGCCGCGTAACCGCAGCGCGCAGCCGCGGACACAGCCTCCTCAATGGTCCAACCAGGACAGGCCAGAGATGTATATGCCAGTTGCATGCATTATTCCCTTCACAAGCATCTGCTGCTTACCCAATGAACTCGCGCGCGAAGAAGCGCAAGGCATCCAGTTGGACAGCATCAGGAAACTCAAGAATTACTTCCTGAACACCTGCTGCTTCTAACTCGGCCAGGCGCCTGCCCAGCGTCTCAGGTCTACCAATCAAGGCGCCTGTGGAAACCGGACTCGCCAGGAAGGCGGCGGGGAATTTCGCCCGGGCCTGCTCGTCAGTGACCCCGATGGCACAGGGCAGAGTGACGGTGCGATGGATGCTCTCGTAGTCGCGTCCGCTGCTCACGCAGTGCTCTTTGAGTACAGTTAATTTGCGCTCAATCGTTTGCAAATTGCCTCCAACGTTGCAGGCATCAGCGTATTGCGCGACCAGCTTGAGCGTGACTTTCTCACCACCGCCACCGATCAGTAAAGGAATATGCGGTGCCTGAACTCCTTTGGGCTGGTTGATTGCGCCGCGTACAGCAAAGTACTTTCCCTCGAAGTGTGCTTCTTCCTGGGTCCATAGTGCTAAAATAATCTGGACAGCTTCGCGCAGTTGACGCAGGCGATCAGCAGTTTCAGGATACTCGTAGCCATAGGCGCGATACTCCTGTTCATACCAGCCTGCGCCAATAGCGAAGTTCAGGCGACCGTGACTCAGTATATCCACCGTGCTAGCCATTTTCGCCAGTAGCGCGGGGTTGCGATAGCCATTGCAGGTAACCATCTGGCCGATGCGGATACGCCTGGTATCGCGCGCGACGGCTGCGGTAGTGGTCCAGCATTCGAAAGTAGCTTGCTGTGATGGCCGAGGAATCGTGTGAAAGTGATCGACAAGCCATGCTGACTCGAAACCCAGTTCGTCAGCGGTCTGTGCAACACGAGTCATTGCTTCATAGGCCTCGACAGGATTCTCGATACCCGCCAGCCCCATTGAAGCTACTGTCCAGCCTTGAGGCAGGGATACACCAAATTTCAGAGACATAAATAATTCTCAGACATATGCGAACTAAGCATTGCATAATGAAGTATAACGTGTTCAGGGAAGAAAAACAATTTGTGAATCGGTGAATTTACGGCTGAGAAGTCAGTACACAGAAGCTTTTTTTTGCCTGCTCACAATCCTGTACTTGTGGTGTATGCGTGCATTGGATGGACCGCCCAACTCCGATGCGCTAGAGTCGGGACTCCATCCAATGCACAGGCAATACGCGAAGTATGACAGGCTCAGGAGGCCGCAGGGACCTGCTCGACGAATTCGCCCTCGATATTGATCTTAATCTCGTCGCTAACTATCCATTTGCCATCCATCAAGGCGTTAAAGGTCATGCCAAAATCTTTGCGGTTAATCTCGACTTGCGCGCTATAACCGATACGATGACCCATGCGAGGATCGTTAAACTCGCCGTATTTGGTGACGGCAAGCGTGATTGGCTTTGTAACACCTTTGATGGTTAGATCGCCAGTCACAGCATACGTATTCTCTCCCGTTGTCGCGATGTTTGTGCTTTTGAAAGTCATCGTAGGATACGTATCAGTTTCCAGAAAATTTGAAGTACGCAAATCGCTATCGCGTCCCGCGTGATGAGTTTTGACGCTCGCGGTCTGGATGGTAACATCAACTGATGATGCCTCAGGATGATCGGGATCAATTGTGCCGCTCGCAGCAATATCGGTGAAAAGGCCGCGCACTGTCATCATGCCCAGATGCTTGGCGGTAAACTCTACCTGAGTGTGATAGGGGTCAAATTGCCAGGTGCCTTGAGTGTCTGCCATTGTATATCCTCCACAAAAATGAAGCTACCAGAATGCACTTCTGCCTGCTCCCCCGCGGCGGGGCCAGGCAACACTTTTTCGCTACCGGACCGGTCCTCTAATGGCTGTTGCTGTCTAAGCAAACATCCTTCTCAATTGTAAGGTACAAGTAAAAAAGAAGCAATCAACACTTTCGATCTTTTATTGTCTAAACAACAAAAGGATAAAAATGTTGTGAAAGACATAGAAAGGCTCATAATGGCAGATATGCTCTGCGATGCGGGTTTTCAGAATTGGCATACAGCAAGTGGCCCCATCTCTCTGTTGCGAGGATGGGGCCACTTGCTATCGAACTATATTTGCGCTGCTTGTGCATGAGCAGGGATACTTGCTCAGCGACTCGCGCAGGCTACGCTACGCCGCTGAACTGGGGGCAGATGATTTGCGGCGCATAAAGTGTTCTGCGGCCAGTTGTAAACGGGCTTCGCTACGGGGACCAAAGCCATACAGCTTGCGAATGCGCTGCTCGTGCGCGGCCTCCCAGAGCTTTTCTGGCGAGTCTATTTCCAGCTCCTGGTAGAGACGAATCGCGGTCTGGATGCCAACAAAGGGTACGGCTAGCAGGGCGCGCACGCCGCGAGGCAGGGCTTGCACACACAAGTCGTTGTAGAAGGTCATGGTGCCGGTTTCGACCAGTTCAGCGATACAAGTACGCAGACGCTTGCCCAGACCCTGGACGGGCAAGGGCTCTCCACGCGCGAGGATGACGCTGGCCGACTCCTCCAACGCCAGTATACCGCGCGCGGCATTGCGATACGCCTGGATACGATATAGGTTGCTGTGTTGCAGTTCCAGAATATCAGCGATGTTCGCTAATACTTCGGCAACCTGGCGATTAGTTACCTCTACCTTCCGAGGCTTCTCTGGCTCCAGGCCTGGCAAGACTGGCTGCGTGGGCGCTTTGGTTGCTTTGCCTGCGCGCGCGCTCACTGGCGGCATCAGGTGCATGGTTTGTGTGAGCTGCATGATGTTCATAGACAATCAGCTCCTTTCCCGTCAAGGGACGTTCAAAACAGTTTTCTGCTATCTATCTATTCTTTGCGAGACGCAATAAAACGGAAACCCAATCTTGACTTCGTGTACTCTGTACATTGAAATCTTGTTCTATAATTATATCACAGTATACCAGAATGTCAAATTTTGTCTGGTTTTCCAGCACGGTGAGCAAGAGTTCTCTGACCTGCTTTTTCTATTTGATGGGTGATTAAGTTCAGATAGACCAGGCCGAGAGGAATGACCGTGCCAACGTGCCAATGAAAAGGGCTGGCAATGTCCGCGCGCAGGGCAATCTCAAGAGTATTGTTGTGAAAGTCCGAACTCGGAAAATGCCCTTGCGCCAGTTTCAGGTGTGAACTCGCCTGCGATATATCCACGCCGATCATGCTTAGCTGATTATGGTCAACAAAAGAGCTCGGTGCATTATTTTGATCGAAGACGATAGGAAAAGGAGCTGTTTGTAACATAAACAAGGATGGGTGGAGGTAGGACCCCAGATTTTGCTGAAAGATCTGCTTAAGGGAAGAAGTAAGCTGCGTAATTTCTGCAGCAGAAACCTCCTTGCTCTGCCCTTCTGCGGGAGCGATCTCGTTAGTCTGCCCTTGCACAGCAATATCAGCACTTTGACTGGAGGAGGTCAGCGCCGTTCTCAGGCTGGCAGTCAGAGCCACTCGCGCGTAGAGCGGTCCTGTACTGACAACGAGACAGAACAGACGCCAGATCTGTTGGACCCGTTGGAAAGCCAGGGTTACACTTGGTTGTACAAATACCCACCTGTGATCTGGCGTGTAATCGTTCATCGCGTGTTTCATAGAGAAATAACAGCCCCTTTTCAATGACGATAGCTTTCCCTTGTATTACGTTCAAAGAACGGGGCATATCTCAATGTAACAAAGCGCTGGAGCAAGTAAAAGAAACACAAAATGAGTAAATTTCAAAATTTACGCGGGAACGACATGCTACATCTCCTGATTACAGCATTCACGAGGCGATAAACGAGCCGACATCTACATTGAGGCGAAGCTCGCCCTGCTCGTCAAGTTCCTGCTGAATGACCTCTTGCAGACGCGGCAAGACGTTTGCGTCGTGACCTGCATTACCCTTGTTCATATGGATGATAAGTAACTTATCAGCCTGGCTGAATTGATGAGATAAGTAACTTATCAGCCTGGCTGAATTGATGAGATAAGTAACTTATCACCTCTAGTTTTTATCTTCATTTTCTGGCCTTATTTCTAATAACGCATTAATTTCAGACCGCTTAAAAAAAACTCTATTTCCTAATTTGCGCTTATGTTTCTTTATGCTTCCACGTTCTACATATCCATTTAATGCCTGCCGTGAGATCCCTAAAATTTCGCAGGTTTCTTTAACAGTTAGATATGCATCTTCATTTTCTGTCTCTGTCAATTAGTACCTCCCACAAGGAATATAGGCGAAGTCTAACACCACTTCCCCGTTTTGTCAACACACCTTGACAATACTTTAAAAAGCTTGACAAAAATAAAATACATGTCTATACTTTACGTAGGTTTACAAACATTGAAGGAGCTTGAAAAATGGAAACACAACGCGAGAAAGACAAGGCTTTTATCTTTTGGTGCATCGAGCACTACCTTGACGGGAAGGTATCAGCCTTGATTTAGTGAACGTCATTAGCGCAATGGTAAAGCCGTGTGAGCAAGAGAAAGACGTAAGTGTACAGTATGAAGTTGAATCTGGACTCGTAAACGTTTTGCAAGAGGCGTAAAACTTACGGCATTACAAACAAAAAAGGCTAGTTGAAGCTAGCCTCATGCAGAAAGAGGTATCAAATGTGTAACACAACTACCCCGATCCACAGTATCTATACTAGCATGACGTGCCTATGTGTTCAATGCCAGTACGATCGTAACGCGCAGACGGAGCTCCTTCCTCGCCTCACTAAATCAGCCCCTATAAAAGTAACTGTCATAGAAATTATCACGGCTATTAATGCTGAGACTGGCGCAAGGGTTACGTACCATTGGTCAATTCCACGCAAGTACTAGCATTTCTGAAAAGTGCAAAAGTATAGCTATACTCTCTTTTAGTAGGTATGATACACACAAAGATAGTATAGCTTCACAAATCAAATACACGAAGGGATTAATCAACATGACCTATAGTGAAGAAGAACATTTAATACGCGCAATAAAGCGGGAAGTGTAACAAATAGAGCAGGAACAATTAATACGCCGCAGAAAATATGGCAAAGCAGCAAAGAAGGTACAGAAGATTACGAAGCAATAGAGAAGTTGTATTCTATATTAGAAGATAAGAGGAGCATAAAGACATGTCAAACTACGAGCAGAATAACGAGCAGAATACAAGTAGTAAGCTAAATCAGCTAAAGCAGCTTTATGGTAAGTATCGAGGAATGCGCGCCTTATTGCTTACACGTGTATCTACAGGCAGTCAAAGTCATGAGGCGCAAAGAAAGAGTTATCCGTGAATTTCTTATTAAACCACTTGCACTAGAGTTAGAAGAGGAGAAGACAGTAATACATGATACTTATACTGGTTTAGAGTACCGTTATCGAGCAGCATTAGATGAGATTCTACGCATGGCCGAACGCAAAGAATTCGATGTACTATGTGTAGACGTGCTAGACCGTGGGTTAGGACGTAAAGGAGTAAGCAGAGAAGTTTTCAGGGGGCAATTACGCGAATTAGGAATACACATTCTTTCCACTGAAACCTCCGACCATTCAGACGATGATAGCCTAGAAGGTCAATTGATGCGCCTTCTCAAAGGCTACAAGGCAGAAGAGGAAATAAATGACTTTGTGCGTAGATCAAAGAATGCAAAAAGAAATAAAGCATTAGGGAATCTAGAAAAGGGCATTCCGCCAAAAGTAATTGGCAATGGAGGAAGAGATTACGGTTATAAGTATGTGCGAGGTGGAGAAGGTAAGATAGAAACCATAGAACCAAACTATGATGTAGTATACATTGACAGTAAAAGCGTAGAATGGACAGAAGTGAGAGTTATACTATTCATGTTTAGACGCGCACTACGCCATATTAGTTTGCGGAAGATATGTCAGAGATTAAATGACATCGGAATACCTGTAGCATCCGTTGCTACAGGTAGAAAATATAAATCAAAGGAAGTAGATAGTAAAAAGCTTTTATGGCGTTCATCGGTGTTAAGTAAAATGTTAAGAAGTAAGACATATAGCGGTCGAAAAGTCGCAAATAGCTTTCACTGTGTGAAAGTTCCTGGTTTAAAGGCTCCAAGACGTATTAAAAACCCTCAAGAGGAACAAATTATTGCACCTGTACCAAGAATTGTAAGCGTAGAAATACAAGAGAAAGTGATAATAAACTTGAAAAATAACAAACGTTTCGCAACCCGCAACAATCAACAGGTAGTACCGGGGCTTTTACGTGGTGGTATAGCTAAATGTGGTATTTGTGGTAAATCAGCAGTACCCAGGAGAGGGAGTCTAAAAGCAGATCAACTTCACGATACATGCGCTGCCAATTTACTCGCCCAAAACGAGCGCGTGGATGACGCCCCATAAAGACATTTTCCGCTATATCCAGATCGGGAAAGAGCATTGGCTCCTGATGGACAACCGCGATACCCAGGGATTGGGCATAAACAGGGGAACGCAAATCGACGGGTACACCATGTATAGAAGATGAGATGCTTCTTTGTCAAGTCCTGTTTCATATATGTGGTAGAGCTTTTAGGTGGCGTTGCTATCTACAAGCTCTACCACATATATGAAATAGGGCTTGTTAAATGAGTCTGCCAGGGGTTATGCTAACGGTAAGAAAAATGATGAAAGAGGTGAGATTATGGCTATAGATACAAAGGCCTGGTGGTACGTAGATGGGCAGTGGGTTCATCCTGATCAGGCGAGGATTTCGCTGAATGATATGGCGGTTCTGCGTGGCTATAGTGCGTTTGAGGCCCTGCGTACATATGATCGTCGTCCCTTTCATCTGGCTGAGCATCTGCAGCGGCTCTATCATTCGGCTAAGCTGATCGACCTGGAGCTACCCTATACACAGGCGGAGATTGCGCGGGTGGTTGAGGAGACTGTAGAACGTAATACGTATCGTCATGCTGCGGTGCGGATGCTCCTGACTGGCGGGGAGAGCGAGGATGGGGTGACGGCATCTGGTCAGCCCAGGCTGATTGTGATGATCACGCACCTGGATGAGCGAGATCCCGCGCGTTTCGCCAGGGGCTATCGGCTAAGTACGTCGCGTTTACAGCGCGATACCCCGGAGGCCAAGACCTCGAACTATACTGCGGCGGTGCGAGCGCTGAAAGAGGTGGCCCGGCTTGGCGCGGATGACGCGCTATTTGTCAATGAGCGCGACCACGTGCAGGAGGCAACGCGCAGCAATTTCTTTATCTTTCATGGTACCACTCTGGTCACGCCGCGCGAGGAGGTTTTGCTGGGCATTACGCGCGCGGTGGTGCTGGATCTTGCTCGCCGGCGCTTCACGGTCGAGGAACGCCCCATACTCCTGGAAGAACTGGCCCTGGTCGATGAAGCCTTTGTGACCTCCTCTTCTAAAGAGATTACGCCGGTACTACAGATCGATGAGCAGGTGATTGGCAGCGGTCAGCCAGGTCCACACACGACTGAACTTGAGCAACTCTTCATCGCAATGGTCGAGCGGGGAGAGTGGTAAACGTCGAGCAAGAAGCAGGCAGCCTTTGAAGCGCATCGTTTTGATCCAGGACAAACGAAACGTCCTCTGTTTGCGGAGGTGACCAGTCCACCTCTCTGATTTTGAGGTGGGACAATGCGCTGGACGGCGGGAGGCGTTTCTGCTACGATCAACGTGGAGAAAAGAGTAGCATGTTCATATTACCTATACTGATTCTATCGGACAGGGGTCAGTTCTACGGACAAACAGTGTGCGAGAGGATGCTTAACCTCTATAAAGAGTTGCGCGCCCGACTGGCGCTGAGCACCCGCTAGCACTTTACTCAGAGGGCGTGAACTCATGCAAGAGCAAAATGACGCTAAGAATACGCAGGATCGCGATCCCAGACCAGGCCCGCTCGATGGTCTGTTGATCGCCGACTTTTCACGTGTGCTGGCTGGACCATATTGCACCATGCTGCTCGCTGACCTCGGTGCAACTGTCATTAAGGTCGAGAGTCCCGCGGGAGACGATACGCGCTCCTGGATGCCGCCGATCAGCAAAGGAGTGTCAACCTACTACCTGTCAATCAACCGCAATAAGCGTTCGCTCGTTCTCAATTTCGAGGATGCCGCGGACCTGCGGCTGGCCCACGAACTCTCTACGCGCGCCGATATCTTGATCGAAAATTTCAAGCCTGGTGGCCTCAAACGCTTTGAGCTTGACTATGCCGCGGTTCAGCAGCGTAACGCGGGTATCACTACGCCTCTATCAGTGGCTTCGGAACAGCGCAGGGGGCGTCCCTCCCCGGCTACGACCTTGCCGTGCAGGCGATGTCAGGGTTAATGAGCCTGACGGGTGATCCTGCTGGCCCAGGCTATCGCGCTGGCATCTCAGTCTTTGATGTGATAACCGGACTGCACACGGCCATCGGCATTCTGGCAGCTCTCCATCATCGCGGCAGCACGGGTGAGGGCCAGCAGGTCGAGGTGAGCCTGTTCGCTTCGGCTCTCTCAGGCATGGTCAACCAGACCTCGGCCTATGTAGCTGGAGGTGTCATCCCGACCCGCATGGGCAGCGCTCATCCCAGCCTCTTCCCCTACGAACCGTTGCCGACAGCGGATCGGGATCTGATTATTGCTGTTGGTAATGACGGCCAGTTTAACAAGCTCTGCGAGCTTCTCGATCTCCCTGCATTGCCATCTGACCCCAGATTTGCCCATACCAAAGATCGCACCCACAATCGCGAGGCTCTACGCCCGCTTCTGGTCGAACGGCTGCGTACCAGGACGGCCAGCGAATGGTTCAGTATCTTGAGCGTCGCTGGCGTGCCGTGCGGTCCGATTAACACGGTCGCGGAGGGAGTGGCATTTGCTCACGAACTCGGACTTAATCCCGTCGTCGAAGTAGGTACGGGAGACGAGGCGGTGTCGATGATTCGCCACCCGATCTCGTTCTCTCTGACGCCTCCCCGTCACGATCTACCCCCGCCTGCTCTGGGCCAGGATAGCGAGCAGCTGCGCTTCTGGCTCAGTCAAACCCCGCGCATCGACCCGGAAAAACGCGAAATATTGCATGAATAAGGAGAACAGATGGATTATCCTACTGGAATCGGGACATCTGATGCCACCAGCATTCACTTGCTTGGTCACGATCTCGCTGGTGAACTGCTTGGAAAGGTCGGCTTCGGCGAACTGGCCCTCTGGCTTGCTACGCAGCAGCGACCGGCTGCGCAACAGGTGCGTGTCTTTGAGGCAATCCTTGTTTCGCTGGCCGATCACGGCTTTACCCCGACCGCGATCGCGGCCCGTCTGACCCTGTACAGTGCCCCGGATGCTCTCCAAGGCGCGCTAGCAGCGGGCCTGCTGGGTGGCGGCTCGCGTTTTCTGGGCGTGACCGAAGATACGGGCCGCTTCCTTGCCGGTGTGCTGGCAAGCAACGCGGGTCCACTGCCAGCGAGCGAGGAGCAATGGGATGCGCTGGCACGGAGGGCCGTCGCGGAGCAGAAAGCTGCCGGGCGCTTTGTGCCAGGCCTGGGTCACCCAGTACATAAAACTGTTGACCCACGTACCGCTGTGATTATTGAGATTGCCGAGCGGGAAGGCCAGCGGGGACCACACTTGCGCCTGTTCGAGGCCATTGGTCGGGTTCATCCCGAGGTGCTTAGCCGCACGCTGCCGCTCAATGGCGCGGGCGTGGCCGGAGCCGCGCTGGCTGACCTTGGACTGCCGCCTGAGCTACTGCGCGGCGTGGCCCTGCTCGCGCGGGCGGCTGGCTTGCTTGGTCACCTCGCGGAGGAACTGCGCCATCCCATTGCGCCCGAAATCTATGCCGCAGTTGATCGCAACGCCGTATATCGTCCAACTGTCAGCAACGATACGACAAAACACCCTTAGTCCGCTGTATCCAACATCTACATATGCAAGCTATGCTCAAGGAAGTTAATGATGGCAAATCTTGTCGCTGTTCTTGCCACCACGCACCATCCATTCTACTACCGCGCAAACTCCAGCCCTGGTCGCTGCCCTACTCGGACATCACCTGACAAGGGCTGGAGAGTCATGAGCATAGTTCGCAGGTCCTCTTTCACGTGCTAGCGTTCAGGCTTGACCCAGATGCCACGCTCGTGCAGCAGATCGATCTGCGGCTGAATGACCGTCTCGCGGTACTCGGCGTGCTTCATTGGTTCACGCTCCAGGTAGAGATTTTTGGGATAAATAGGCTGCTCATAGAGGATCTGGTAGAGTTCGGTGCGCAGATCTTTGAGCCAGTTATCCCACTGCGCCCGTGCCCGGTGATCGCGCAGGGCCTCGATATCGATCACACCTGCCACATATGTCGAGCCCAGCGCAGTATCCCTGCTTACCAACGATCTGGCCCTTGTAATTGATGACAAACGAGCGCCCGCCAAAGGTATCGATGGGCGTATCGTCTTCGGGCATGAGATAATATGTACCCATATTGGGCGCGACAAGATACATATTATTGTCGAGGGCTCGTGCCCGGCTCTGGATCTCAAACATGTCGTTGCCGGTCGCGGGATGTGGATCAGCACCCCAGCAAAGCACTTGAGGACATTCATGCCCCTGAGTCTGAGAGCGACACCAATGTTGTTATCACTGAGGAGGATGAGGCCCCGGCGAAAGCGTTACCGGCACCCAAGAAAGAGCGTACAGCGAACACGGAGAACCGGGAACGTGTACGTGCGTACATAGAAGAACATCACGGAGCAAGTGTACGGGAGGTGGTCAAAGCGCTAAATGTAGGAGTTAGCACAGCAAATAAGTGGATGCAGCGGGTATAGCGTTCGTTGTGATAGGAGAGGCAGCGTTGCCTCTCCTCTTTTATTATTCCTTCGTGACTTTGAAGGTCATGATGATGTAGGCGCGTAACCGTTCGCAGTTCTCGATCACTTCTGCTCTGTTTTCTGATTCAGGTATTTGCTTTTCTACCTGCGTGACGAATGCCTTGATAGCCTGGTTGATACAATCAATCTCACCATCAGTGAGGAGAGTTGCTTGCTGATCCCCCAGCATGGAGAATTTCGCTAGCAACAATCGAAGCTCTGAAAACTTTTCATATCGCTCTGCCAGCGGCGCGGGGTTCGCGAGCAGGAGCAACCATTTTTTGTAAAACGAGAGCATGTACATGAGCGCGTGAAGATCGTTCGGGTTAATAACGCCAATTAATGTGATATTATCTTCCATTTACGCGACTCCTGATCGAAATGTGACATACAACAAAAACCACCTTCCTACTTGGATATCTTTTTTACGGGCATTGTTGGGAGTTCTTCAACCACTGGAGCATACAGAACAAAGCTATCCGTGTACGGAACTCCTGATAGTTTCAGTACCGTGAGATAAATCTGTTGGGCATTCTCAGCGGTGATCGGCATCCCCTTCATGGCGTTATACACTGCCATATATCTGACTCTGCCAACCAGAGAGACTCCAGGTTATGCATATGTAAATACTTCTCAAAGGGGTGCATGTGTCTCTCCGCTTACACCATTCTCGGCACTCAAGACCAGGAGAATAGCTTCCTCATGGCTCATGTATTGAGTAAGATCAAGGAAAATACCGCGATGTTCTCTTGCCGTTTGGTGATGAACTCGTGCATAGCGGTTGTGGTGAAGTCGGCAAATACGCGCCGTGAAGCTTCATACTCTAGCGCAATCTGTCTGCGTATACGTGCAACGTCACTGTCTGCCATGAGCAGCCCCTTTCCCCTTGTCAGTGTGTGTCTGTCGGTTTTATAATAAGCAAGTGATCCTTGATAGTAGTGTGCTGTATTTGCACACGATTTTATAGGTCACAAATTGCCTGAAATCATGTGTAACAAGGGGGGAAGAGGTTATACCATGGCCGGGAAAAGACGTGTGCAACGACAACCTTCTGCACTCTCGCAGATTCTTATTATTTACCGTGATAGCCATAAGCTGACGCAAGAAGAACTTGCAAAACTGTTAGATGTAGAACCTAGAACACTCAGGCGTTGGGAAACCGGAGAAACAGTCTTGACCGATACACACGATTTAAAACAAATTGCCGACAGATTAGGCATCCCATACGAGAATTTAGGGATTGCATCGTCTTCATATATTCCCTTACCCCTGAATATATCCTCACTACTGTTACCCGAATTTGGAGCCTTATTGATGAAGGACGTATCAGTGAAGCACATGCTATCGCTGAGAATCTCGCGAGAGAAACACATCGGCAATTAAAGACAGACGATCCGGTGTATCTGAGAGCGTACACACAAATGTATTTTGCAATCGCGCATGCGACCTCATTAAGTATCCGAACCGAAGATGTCAGTCAGGCGATCTATTATTATCAACAGATGGAATACTTCGCGAGGCGTATTAACGATACCACACTTATTACTGTAGCACTCACCTATCAGGGAGACATGTACAGGCGCAGAAACGACATGCCTAATGCCATTCTTACGCTTGAGAAAGCACGTAGTATGCCTACAGCTACAGACTCAGCAGCGCAAGGAAACCTGATGCAGCTTTTAGCCCGTTCGTATATTAAGGTGAAACGAGTACAGGAGTTTGATGCTGCAATCAAAACGTCAGAAGAATTAGCCTACGCCAGCGCGGAAGATGCCAGTAGTACACAAAATCAATTCCATTTAGCCCATGTCTTTGAAGAATATGCTAAAGGTTATGATATTCTTGGAAAGCCAGAGATAGCACTTAGTTACTTAGATAGAGCAGAAAAAATTCAACCACTGACAAAATCAACCACAGTTCTATTAAAGGTTGCACGATTTGTAAATTAAAATATTAGATAACATCTTCCTCCCTTCCTCAGAGATGATTTTGATAACTCAGTGATGGAGATACGGAGTTCCGTTTGACACCGTATATTGCCTCTTTCATCTTCTCTGACGACGTGATTGACACCGGCTCGTATCTTTGAGAAACTCGGCTTCTAGTCGTGCATCTTCATTCCAGGCCTATAAGCGCGAGTTTGCAAGCCGCGAAGTTGACTCGTGCGCGAAGGAACGAAGGACGCATGGCTTTTAACAAGTCTGTCCTGAATAGCTACTAGAGAGAGATTTTAAACATGAGAAAAGGAGCGACCAGATGACAACACTGCTCGCCAAAAATGCTACAGTTGTGGTCACAATGGATGGCACACGCCGGGAATTGCGCGATGCCGGGCTATTTGCTCGGGATGGCTTGATCGAGCAGGTAGGGCCAAACGATGAGCTACCAACGTCAGCGGATACGATACTCGATCTGCGTGGCCAGATTCTCTTGCCTGGCCTGGTGAACTGTCATCACCATCTGGACCAGGTCTTGACCCGAAATCTACCTGTGGCCCAGAATATCAATCTCTTCCGCTGGCTGCGGGCACTTTATACGATCTGGAGTAAGCGCACGCCGGAAGCGTCTCGCACGACGACGCTTATCGGTCTCGCGGAGCTTGCGCGTTCTGGCTGTACAACTGCTTTCGACCATACCTATATTTTCCAGAACGGCTGCAGGCTTGACGATCAGATCCTGGCTGCCCGGGAACTGGGGATGCGTTTTGTGGCCTCGCGTGGAAGTATGTCGCTGGGTGAGTCCAGGGGAGGCCTTCCGCCAGATGCCTGCGTTGAAGCAGAGGATGCCATTCTCGCGGATTCTCTGCGGATCATTCAGCAATACCATGATCCTGATCCTGGCTCAATGTTGCAAATTGTCCTCGCGCCCTGCTCTCCCTTTAGCGTGAGCGCGGACCTGATGCGCGAGTCCGCGCGCCTGGCGCGAGAGTATGGTGTGCGGCTGCATACGCATCTTTGTGAGACATTGGATGAAGAGCGCTACACGCTTGAGCATTTTCAAATGCGCCCTGTCGCGTATCTGGAGACGCTGGACTGGATCGCGGACGATGTATGGTACGCGCACGCCATCCATGTCAATGATCACGAAATTGGCCTCTTCGCTCGCAGCGGCACAGGGGTCTGCCATTGTCCATCGTCGAACATGCGGCTCGCCTCGGGTATTGCACCCGTTAAGAAGTACCTGGAACATGGCGTCAAGGTGGGTCTGGGAGTTGATGGCTCGGCGAGCAACGACACCTCTAACCTGCTGATAGAAGTACGCGAGGCGCTCTTGCTGGCCAGGCTGAAAATGGGACTCTGGCCCCCTGAGGGACCGCTGACGCCGCTTTCTACCTCTGATCCGTTGCGCGATAAAGAATGGATGACGGCGCGTGAGGCGTTGGAGATTGCCACTCGCGGGGGTGCCCAGGTGCTTGGGCGCTCGGATATCGGATCATTGGAGCCAGGGAAGTGCGCGGACTTTTTTACCCTCAATCTCAACACAATTGACTACGCGGGCGCGCTGAGTGATCCTGTTGCCGCCGTTGTGTTCTGCGCTCCGCAACGCGCATACTATACTGTCGTGGGTGGCCGTCTGATCGTTGATAAAGGCGAGATTGCCACGCTCGATATCGAACCTGTGATCGAGGAGCATAACCGCCATGCCGCAACACTTGCCGCAGGAACGATTCTGGCATAAGCATTAAGGTAAGCGCGAGCAAATAAAGACATTCGACTGCAGCGAGTCGCTCGAATCATCGAGTATCCGGGCTGCTCGCCTGAACTGGACAACAGCGGCAAGCGAATGAAATGAAGCAAGATGCGTCTTTTTCATAGAGTTTTCCTGAATATTGCTACCGTTGGCGAATTCCACATGCGTGCTCATCCTGAGCATGAAGGACAGATCATTCTGAGCATGGAACACCAATTCGCCAACGGTATCGAATATTCTCAAGACAAATGTGAGAAAAGCAGCAGCAAGCTTGCGTAAAGGCAGAGGATAAGCGCGGCCCCGGCCAGGGTGATCCATTGGTGGGTGATCCGAGCCGATCTCGCGCTCTTGAGCGGATTGAGCCACCAACTGAAGGCCTTGCTCAGCGCGGGCACTATGATCCAGCCGAGCAGAATAGTGCTGACGGCATTGCCGACGAATAGAGCCAGCCAGAAGGGTATGCCCCGTCGTAGCAATAACGGCGTTTGTACGAAAATGGAAAACAGGAAAACGAGAGGGTACAGCGCAAGCAAAACGATCATATTCACTTTCCAGATGGGTGGAGCGCCTGGCTGCTGATCAGCGGTGAACTTGAGCCAGGCTTCAAAGCCGACGCGGACTTTGCGGATGTGAGTATCAAGGCTGAAGGCGCCTGCTTCCTGGAGGATTTGTTGTCTCTGTTCAGAGTTAAGCCAGGCTTCAAGGTGAGCATCTGAATCGAAGCGTAGAATGGTTACCCAGTCGTCCTGGACCCCTGGAATGGGTGCTTCAAACCTATAGCCTTGAAAACCCTCGAACCTGGCTTGCAGAGCGGAGATGCGCCTGTACCAGCGCAGAAAAGCATCTTGCTGCCCTGGTTTGACCCGTGTGGAAATGACCGCGGACACGGGAGAGGCTGAGCCGCCCGGGGAGTCCTGTGTGAAGAGATGAACATCGCTCTGGCCAACCAGCAGCGGCTGCAGCGCGTCGAGGAGATGTTGCCGCTCTGTGGATTGGAGCCATGCGCGTGCCGCCTCGACGGTCAGGAAGCGTTGGATGATTACCCAGTCCGTCTGCAGAGGTGGCGCAGGAGGAATGACCGTTTGATCGAGATAACCAGGGAACGTGGCGAGAACGCTGTTAGTTTGTTGTTGCTGGTCTATAAACATATCGGTACAACCGGGTAGAGCGTTGGTGTGTGTCACGAGCGTGACTGCGGATATACTCATTTTTAGTATATGGCCCTCTGAACTCTTCTTGCAAGGATATGTCTTGCACTGTTCAGGGTTTCTCAAAAGTCTTTTCTTCCCCACCCGCCCGCCCACACAAGAGAGTTTTACGAGGGCACCTCGCGCTCTGGCAAAGGGCTATCGCCCTCTGCACACCTGCTTTGAGTCAACTTTTGAGAAACCCTGTTGCTCTGTTTTCAATGTAAATATAGTTCCTATAATTTAATAGTATATGCTCTAAATAAAATGGGGGCGGTGGAGTGTATAAATTGAGCTTGAAGCGCGACCGATAGCAAAGAGCTAGCGGCTATCTACGGGCGCGGAATTATGTCAAGAACAGCGTGCTCAGGCCAGAGGCTGAGTCCGAGATGATCGCGCTGTTCAAGCGCGGAGCAGAGCAGAGCAGAGCAGCAGGGGCAAGATGCTTCGTTTTTACGTGCCGGCCAGGCGGGCAACGATTGGCGCGAAGGTCTCTATGTCCTCAAACCTGACAACAAGATACGAGATGCCAAATTGTTCGCGCCAGCGCTGTATGCGTGCAATGAGTTGCTCAATAGTTCCAATCAGGACATAGGGGCTCGCTAAGAGTTGCTCGGTTGTTAGCCCTGATAGCCCTCTGGCGCGCATGTATTGTTCAGCTGCTTGCTGTTGATCCTGAGTGATGATGACAGCGGAGAGCAGGATGTTCAATTCTACTGCGGCGAAGCGTTCCCCTGCGGCCTGGCGAACCCATGCCACTTTCTGGGCCATGGCTGCTTCGGTGCGCTCAGAGGCATCGACTGTGCCATCAGCGTTGACCTTGAGATGCAGGCCAACGATATTCGCCTGCTGTCCCGCCAGGGTCAGAAGCTTTTTACCGCCACCTCCCATCAGCACGGGCGGATGAGGACGCTGGAGTGGTTTGGGAAAAGCTTTGAGATCAGTCACGGTATAGTAATTGCCAGCAAAAGTCACCGTTTCCTCTGTAAAAAACTGCTTGATGATCTCCAGAGCCTCTGCCAGGCGCTTGATACGTACTCCCGCGCTCTCAAAGGGGAGGCCAATTTGCTCGTATTCGGCTTGATGCCATCCTGCCCCAATGCCGAACTCAAAGCGACCAGCGGACAAGAGATCGAGCGTTGCCACTTCCCTGGCGAGTAATGCTGGATGGCGAAAGTCATTGTCGAAGACAAAACTGCCGATGCGTAAGCTCTGCGTCGCGTCCGCAACTGCCATGAGGGCGACCAGGGGAGGAAACTCGGTGACGAAGTGATCGGGCAGCAGGAATGTGGCATAGCCCAGACTCTCAACCTGGCGTGCCAATGTGACCCACTCTTCACGCGCTGAAGCACCTTCTATTACCGCGCCAAAACGGAATGGTCGCATTGTTACCATCCAATTTCTCCTTCTCTTTCTCTTTTACCGTTATAATATCACGCGGTTTCCACAGAAGGGGCACTGAACTGGCTACAGAAGCGCTCCGTGCCCAGGCCGCTAATGAGCATGCGCTCCTTGCTGTTGCTTAGAAATTGCTGGGTCCAGGTTGTAAAGCCTCCGTCAATCAGTTCCAATGCGGTTCCCGCAAGATTGGTAGCGTAGATGTGGAAGCACGCTCCGGTATAATAGCCCCGACCACCCTGACGAGTGGGATCAAGTTCGCAGAGGATATCAGGGTGAGAAGCCAGCAAGGGTTTAAGTACCTGTTCAGCAAGAGCTTGCTCCCGCCGTCCATGTTCGAGATCGGTGAGAGTGACTCGCAAGCGCTGTGCCTGGTAACCGAGTTGGGAGGCTGCACGCAACAGGCGCAGGTAAAAGGCGATATGCTCGACCAGGCTTGTCGTTTCAAACTGAAAAGATCCAGAGTCCCGCCCTGCCGTGCAGAGTCCAAGCAGACGAAAGTGAGCAAGCAGACCTGGAGCGGCCTGATACGCCTGTGCGCGTACTACGCGGTGTGAAGCGCACAGGCGTATCTGCTCCCGACTCTGTGGGTTGCTGCGCAGAAGATGGCGGCGGCGCGAGGCACATTCGAGCGCGAGCACATTGGTGGCATCAGCTACCACCTCGGTATTGCGGATCGTCGTGACCACTTTGTTCTGATCCACTGTTGCGATACTTGCATTGGTCCCCAGCGGACAAAGCGGCGCTAACTCGATGGCAGCGTAATGCTCTGGGAGCAACGACCACGCAAGGCGATCAAAGTCTGCCAGAACGCCAGGCGCGACGGCAGATGGGCGCACAAATCGATCCCGCTCATACCGCTCAAGCAGTTGACTCGGCTGCACACTGGCCGCGCGACGCCGATAGACCTCCAGCAGAAGCGATTGCAGGTCCGTAGGTGCAAGACGTTCAACAAGCACATCGATAAGTTCAGGGATACCCGCCTCTCTCTGGATGCGCTCGAGCATGGGATCACTCATCCTGGTTCTCCTTGCTGAGAGTTGACAAGATCAGCTTGCTGCATCTTGTTTCCTGGAATAACGATGCTCATCCTATTCTAGTATATTATTGCTTCTTGCCGCGCTATGCTTGCGATTCTGCAATCCGGGAAAGGGTTATTTCGGCGCGACGATGGCGAGAAGTGGGTAAATGATCAACCAATGACAATCCTGCAAGCAGGCTAAAGGTCATTTCGACTGCCAAACCATCTTGCAGATACAATGCATGCCAAAGAAAGTTGCAATCCTGCAAGCAGGCTAAATATCTGTTCGACCTTGCGTATCCGCTCATAAACTGCTGTCAGGTCTGTTGCAATCCTGCAAGCAGGCTAAATATCTGTTCGACTTTAGACACTGTTGCAAGCTCCCAGGCTCGATCTGCTCGTTGCAATCCTGCAAGCAGGCTAAATATCTGTTCGACGGGATTGTCCAGAGGGCTATTATCTCAAGAGTGCTGTTGCAATCCTGCAAGCAGGCTAAATATCTGTTCGACGCGGATGCTATTGACCTGCTTGATAATGTAAAAGTTGCAATCCTGCAAGCAGGCTAAATATCTGTTCGACAAAGCAATGAATGAAGAGGAAAAGGCGCTCGCACGCGTTGCAATCCTGCAAGCAGGCTAAATATCTGTTCGACCTCATCCATACAAGATCTTGCCCAGGTGTCGCGATGTTGCAATCCTGCAAGCAGGCTAAATATCTGTTCGACCACAGCTCATTGCCTCTTGTTCACAAACAGGGGTGGTTGCAATCCTGCAAGCAGGCTAAATATCTGTTCGACTCGCGGCTCAGGCGGTCAGCTTCAACGTCTTCAAGAAAAGTTGCAATCCTGCAAGCAGGCTAAATATCTGTTCGACTACCTGAGAACGCTGGTGATACAGTACTTGGGGCCTGGCGTTGCAATCCTGCAAGCAGGCTAAATATCTGTTCGACATGGTGTCATTGACGCATCAAAGAGGAATTTTTCAGGTTGCAATCCTGCAAGCAGGCTAAATATCTGTTCGACAAAGCAAGATAAGAGCGCCCGCCGCTTACATATTCTGGTTGCAATCCTGCAAGCAGGCTAAATATCTGTTCGACGGACGAGCAATGAGGGCGAAGATGCAGAGCCAGCAAAGTTGCAATCCTGCAAGCAGGCTAAATATCTGTTCGACTCTATATGCAACATACAGGCAATACCTATCACTAGTGGTGTTGCAATCCTGCAAGCAGGCTAAATATCTGTTCGACGAGTGAGCTTGCAAGGCTTAGGAGTAAGCTCAGGCATGTTGCAATCCTGCAAGCAGGCTAAATATCTGTTCGACAGTACAAACAGAGCAGGGAATAATGCCCACGCTGCCGTTGCAATCCTGCAAGCAGGCTAAATATCTGTTCGACGTGATAACAGATGCACACTCTCAACGCTGTTGTTCCAAGTTGCAATCCTGCAAGCAGGCTAAATATCTGTTCGACATGGGGCCATGCGTGGCGTGATTGTTGATATGGAGGTTGCAATCCTGCAAGCAGGCTAAATATCTGTTCGACCGAAGACGGTGTTCAATCTTCAATTTCCGCCAGAAAGTTGCAATCCTGCAAGCAGGCTAAATATCTGTTCGACGCATTACGAGCCGCGCATCCATGCCATCATTGATGTTGCAATCCTGCAAGCAGGCTAAATATCTGTTCGACTGGACGCAATGAACAGGATAGCACAGGTAAAAAGAAGGTTGCAATCCTGCAAGCAGGCTAAATATCTGTTCGACTGGGTCGGTGGGAAAGAGGCCAAACTTCACACCACCGTTGCAATCCTGCAAGCAGGCTAAATATCTGTTCGACAATGGCATTGTAGATAGTTTGCATCTCAAAAAGCAGCGGGGTTGCAATCCTGCAAGCAGGCTAAATATCTGTTCGACGCCAGTCAGATTCTTCCTGATAGTGAAGTTGCACATCGTTGCAATCCTGCAAGCAGGCTAAATATCTGTTCGACTCCTTCTTCGACGCGCATCTTGAGCCAGTAGCGTTATGTTGCAATCCTGCAAGCAGGCTAAATATCTGTTCGACGTCGAACATTCACG
>JBEVTI010000021.1:0-88675 GCA_041156125.1 Candidatus Paraktedonobacter carboxidivorans | reverse complement strand
GTCGATGTACCCAATGAGCATCGCTATAAAATTGTTGTGGGTCTAACTCATTCCTGGCTGCATGAAACTAAGCCTCTTCAACGTGTTATTCTTGGCAAGGAGTAGTATGAAGGAGCAAGAGGAGAGGTTTCGGGCGGGAATCCCGCCCGAAACCTCTCCTCTTGCTCCTTCAGCTCTTCTTGGCCTTTGGCAGAGTGCAAAAAGCAGAAAACCTTGACTTATGCGTCCTCCTCGTTCGCGAAATCCTCCTCGTCCTCATTCTCGTCATCCTCGTCTGCGTACTCATCCTCATCATCGGTTTGACCATCCAGGAGCAGGTCTTCGCGGTCGCCCCATTTTTCGAGGAAGCGATAGAAGTTGCGCTTGGTCAGGCGTGAGCGTTCGGCGTCAGGGAGTGAGAGTTCGCTCTCAACGGGATGATGGATGATGGGTAGAGCTGGTGTAACGATAGCTCGCGCACCGGCATCGCGAGCGGTGAAGCTGAAATCGATATCCATGAAGAAGGGGAAGCGATACCCTTCGTCGTACAGGCCAATTTTTTTGAGTAGTTTGCGCCGGAAAGCCAGGCAGGTGCCGGTGATGGCTTCGACCTCGGCACTGGCCAGCAGGTCCTGCGCGGAGCTTCCAGAGGCGTCTTCATCTGCGTTGTCCGTAGGATTGTCTTCTGGAGCGCGCTCCTCGAAGTGGCGCAGGTCGTCGGTGCGCAGACCATGCAGGCCGGTGAGGCCGACCTCTGTCTGCTCCAACTGACGGGCGAGTGGGGTAAAGATGTCGCCTGTTAATTCCAGGCTGGGATCGAGTTGTAGGATAAAGCGTCCACGGCTCTGTTTTAGACCAAGGTTATATGCCTCGGCCTCGCCCATGGTACGCGAAATGCGGATTACGTGAAGGAAAGCTGCCTCTTGCTGAATTTCCCGCGTCCAGGTAGTAAGATCGTCCTGCGAGGCATTGTCGATCAGGATCACCTCAATGGCCATGCTACCTGCGTGGCGCAGAATGCTGTTGACACAGCGGTGCGCCTCATCTGAACGGTTATTGGTCAGAAGCAAAACCGAGAACATGCAGGTATCGTGCTCGTTCAGTTGGGATGGAACCTGACGGGCCATGCGGTAGAAGGTGTCGTTCACCTCAACGCTGGGCAGAATAATCAGGTGAGCGCCGCGGGGATTATCTTTGATGCCGTAGCCGGCCTCTTCTATGCGCTTTTTTAGCGCGTCTGCGCGATCATAGTGGCCACGTTTGCGTAACTCGTCACGTTCGTGCGAAAGAGCGAGTATATCCGCGGGGATGCTATGGCGAACTGGACGTGTAGTCATTGTCTGCTTCCTCCTTCAACTCTACGCCTGCCTCTCAACCAGAATGGGTTCCGCTGGCTTGCCTCCTCGCTGAGCACTGCCGGGCGACGCTGTCCGGTAAACAAGAGGCACGGTTTCTGGCTGTCTTTCAAGCTATGCTGTCCACAAAACAAATTATCGGCCTTTTCCCGTCCCATTGCAATCACAGCCGTTTGCGGAGCGGGTTCCGTAGTCTGCCGCGAGCGACCAGAGGCTAGTAGCCCATGGCCAGTCCGTCGCAGCGGGGATCGGCGGCGCCGGCGAAAAGCTGGCT
The DNA here is from genome assembly GCA_041156125.1 of Candidatus Paraktedonobacter carboxidivorans. GTDB lineage: Bacteria > Chloroflexota > Ktedonobacteria > Ktedonobacterales > Ktedonobacteraceae > Paraktedonobacter > Paraktedonobacter carboxidivorans. The sequence continues at coordinate 87,067 of JBEVTI010000021.1, read as the reverse complement.
CTGCGGGTCGATCGCGATGGCCTGAGCGTGGCCGACCGCGCTCTCCCAGGGACCCAGCATCCGCATATGGTGACCGAGCCGGGTTAATTGCTCGGGTATGTGTGTTGGAAAGCGATTCTCCATTTCGACAACTTCGGCAATAGTGGGGTCCAGGTGTTCATCCACGCCACTCTGGCCCGGTAGGGGGTCCGCGCGCTGATCCAGGTAGGCGCGCCCACTGGCCCAGCGTGGGGCCGAGATGGCTTGCTGGGGATTCAGGCCAAAGTCGAGCATGGCAGTCAGCAACTGGACATGAATCTGTGGCTGCGCGTCGCCACCCATGGTACCAATGGCCATGGCGGGATGCCCATCGCGCAGCACTATACCAGGCATAAGTGTATGCATCGTGCGTTTGCCTGGCTGCAAGTAATTGACGTGGCGCGGGTCCAGCGAAAAGTACGAGCCACGATTGTGTAGAGCAATGCCCGTATCGCCGCCGACCAGTCCGCTACCGATGCCCATGTATAGACTCTGGATCAGCGAGACGACATTGCCCTGGCTATCGGCGGTACAAAGGTACATGGTATCGCCATCTTTGCGCAGCTCGCCGGGAAAGTGTGGTAGTGCCCGCGTGAGATCGATACGCGCCCGCTGCTCCTCGGCATAGCTTTTGCTGAGCAGGAGTTCGACTGGCACATCTACAAAAGCCGGGTCAGAGAGGTAGCGGTCGCGGTCGGCGAAGGCCAGCTTTTTCGTTTCGAGCAAAAGATGGAGATACTCGGTGCTCTGATAGCTCAAGGCGGACAGATCATAACCTTCCAGGATATTTAACATTTCCAGCGCGACTATGCCCTGCGAGTTCGGGGGAAACTCGCAGACTTCGTAGCCGCGATAGGTTGTTGTCAGAGGAGTGACCCAATCGGAGTGATGTGACTCCAGATCCTCCATGCTCAGCACGCCGCCGCAGCGCTGCACATAATCCACGATCGCGTGCCCGATGGGTCCGTGGTAGAAGGCAGCGCGACCCTCGCGCGCCAGAGTACGATAGGTACGAGCCAGGTTGGGCTGGCGCAGGCGCTCGCCGGGTCGGGGAGCGCGTCCTTGCGGCAGATAGATCGCCGCGCTTTCCGCCCATTGGGAGAGCAAGGGCGCTGACGCTTCTAACCACGCGCTTAGTCTGGCCGTGACTGGCATGCCATCTTCCGCCAGAGCAATAGCGGGCGCGAAAATCTGCTCGGCTGGCAGTGAGCCAAAGCGCTCCAGGGCCTCAAACCAGCCATCCACCGCGCCAGGCACGTTCAGCGAAAGGGGACCACGCGTGGGGATAGCGCGCATACCATGAGCCGCGAAGTACGTGGGAGTCGCTCCCTGTGGAGCGCGCCCGCTGCCATTGAGAGCATAGAGCTCGTGGGTCCGCGCGTCCCAGATGAGCATAAAAAGGTCGCCGCCCGCGGAACAGGTGGTGGGATAGACAACCGTCATCACCGCGTTGGCTGCGAGCGCTGCGTCAAGCGCGTTTCCCCCCTGAGCTAGCATATATACACCAGCCTGTGTAGCCAGGTAATGAGCGCATGCAACCATGCCATGGGGAGCGAAAACTGGCTGTTCGGAGTGCATTCTCGGGAGACTCCTTCTTTCGTTCAAGAGGTTCGATGGTATAGACCATTCAATATTATACCAGAAAAATTGTTTCTTTGCTGGTCTGCTGGCCTTCCCTTAAAGCACTTTTGTCTCCACAGGCTCATAGAGAAACGCCTGGGCTTTGACAACCATCTCAATAGAGGCGACTTTATTGTAGCATACTGATCTATATGAGGAAATAGAGAGGAATGCGGACGAAAGACAAAAAATAGTGCAGAATGAATCGGACCAGGCCCGGCTCATTCTGCACTATTTTTGCGAGGCGTGTTACTACTTCTCTACAGGGAACTGGATCTCTGTGACGAACTTTGACTGATCGCCGCCGCGCTCGTATACGAGGTTGAGTTCGCGGTTGTGGCCGCTGATGTGATAGCCATTGGCTTCGATCCAGGTGAGGATGGCGTTATACGCCTGGTTCAGCGTGCTAAAGTTGCCGCGATGGATCGCCGAGGCCATGGTCGCTGCGGGTAACTCGATCACCTGGATCTGCTCGCTCTCGTGGAGAGTGCCTTCAAAGGCCATGCAGGCTCCAAGATGCACATCGTGTTCGCGGAGCTCGGCGTCATAGTAGAGCGTAATCGCTGGCTCAAGCAGGGTCGCCCCTTGCTGGCCGATAGATGCCATAACCTGGTCGAAGAGGCGATCGAGGGTCATGCCCATCTCTGGCTGTCCCATCCGCGGAGAGATGCCACGCGCTTGGGCGACACGGAGCGGAGCAACGTTTTTGAGAATAACATCGTAAGCTGGCATAGCAGCCTCCTGTTCAAATCCTTGTAGCCACGCTTCTATTCGTGCCAGCCTGTCCTGTCCCTCGGCAACTTGCTGGCGCAGCTCGGCCTGTTTGAGCCGAAGCATCCCACGTATCTGGTCAGGGCCAGGCTCCTGGTCCAACAGAAACGCGATCTGCTGCAGGGATAGGCCCATATCCTTCATAGCCAGGATGCGGTTCAACCTCGTCAGTTGGCTGGCCGAATAGTAACGGTAGCCAGTAAACTCATCAACCCGCTCTGGTTTGAGTAGTCCCAGTTCATCATAGTAACGCAAAGCCTTGACTGAGACCAGGCTTAATCTGGAAAAGTCGCCAATCTTAAACACAGCTCTATCTCCAGGTGAGTTGATGGACTATCTTCCATTGCCGCAGTTTTGAGCAGAAGGCCTTCTGTCTAAGAAGAGAATACTCTATCCTCTAAGGGGAGAGTCAACCCTGATTTTGCCCTGATTTGCAATCAGGGTTGACTCTGTTTTTACGCATGTTTACTATTTTGCTTTTCCGCCAGTTCTTTGACGCGTTGAACATCGTTGATGTGGCAGATAACGGTTTTGTCGTCCATCTCAACTACGACGACATTTTCCAGGCCGATGGTGAAGATCTGGCGGGAGGTGTTGTTGTAGACAAAAATATTCTGGCTGCCCAGGTCTTCATGGGTGCCCATGCGTTTGATGCCCTGTTCGTCGGAGGGAAAGAGCGCGCCATATTGTTCCCAGTTGCCTACGTCGTTCCAGCCGATATTAGCGGGGATGACGGAGAACTGGGTGGTTTTTTCCATGATGCCATAGTCGATCGAAATAGAGGGGATTGAGGGCCAGATTTCATTCAGAAGAGTTTCTATCTCGGACGTGTCCATGGCGTCAACGATACGGTCGATGCACTGCATAATTTCGGGCTGGTGGGTGTACAGTTCGTGTAGGATGGTTTGCACTTGCCAGATAAACATACCGCTATTCCAGACGTAATGGCCGTCCGCGAGGTAGCTTCTGGCGGTGGCGAGGTCGGGCTTTTCCACAAAACGTTCGCCTGAGAAGAGTTGGTGCCCGAAGCCTTCGTCACGTGCCGCGGCATAGCGGATGTAGCCATAGCCAGTCTCAGGGGCTGTGGGTGTGATGCCCAGTGTGACGAGCTGGCCCTGGCTGGCCGCTTTATGCGCGAGAAGTAGCGCTTGTCTGAATGCCTCTACTTCGGTGATCACATGATCGGCTGAGAGCGTGACCATGATGGCTTCGGGATCTTGTTTCGCGATGGTCGCGGCAATCCAGGCGATAGCTGGCGCGGAGTTGCGCCCCATCGGCTCGCGCAGGATGTGAGTGGGAGAGAGGAGGGGTAGGTGCTCCTCGACCAGACCGGCCATACTGCGTCCGGTCACCACCCAGGTCTGCTCAGGGCTCACCAGGGGCGCGACGCGTACCAGCGTTTCCTGGATCATACTGTTCCCATTGGGAAGCGGCAGGAATTGTTTGGGAAAGCTTGGTGTGCTGAGTGGCCAGAGTCGTGTGCCACTTCCACCGGCCAGAATAACAATATGCAGGTGATTCATATAGTTTATATCCTCGCATCTATTTGAAATTAACTCCGTGCGCAATTTTTTTGCCGCCGCAGGCGAGCGAGCAAGAGGTTTGATGGGAGATCCTATAACCTGTCCCCAGCCAGGATGCCGGCGCCCTTCGCGCTGTTGCGCAGAAACCTCTCTCTCAGTTGTGAGGAGCATAGCAGAGACAGGGGAAAAAGACAAGAGGATATCACAACAAGGGTGTGTCTATTTCTAGAGATTTTTCGGACGAGGCACCAGCGTCTCGTCCGAAAAATCTTTGCTCCTATCTCATCACGACTTTTTGTATGTGGCGTCATTATATGCCCAGGCATCGAGTTCGGGTGGCTCGATACCCTGCTGGCTTAGCAGAGTGGCTATCTGTGAACGGTGATCGATGGCGTGATCGATGGCCTGGATCACCACGATAAAGGCCGGGGCATCATAGGTTCCGCCATCTAGATGAAGGATCAGGTCCAGGTTCCTCTGTTTCGCGATGGTGATCAACTCTTTGCCAGACATCTCAGCTCGTCGTCGCAATTCATCGAAGCCCGCGAAAGTGGTGAATTCTTTCAATGGAGGTGTAGGGGTTGTGCGGGTAAAAGACTGCACGTAGCCTTCTTCGGCAGCGAACAGGTGCATAAGGGTCTCTCGCACACTGCCAAATGTTCCTGTCATGGTGGCGTCCAATTGTGCCTCGGACAGGTGCATGCAAGCGTCGAGCAAACGCAGGTTTGCCCAGAGGTTATATTGAAAAAAATTAGGAAGCCCTGTGGTCATTGTTCTGATCTCCTTCTCTTTTGTAATAGCAGCGATCTATCAACGATCTGTTTTTAAACAGCACTTCAGGGAAACATGGGGCATAAGAGGAGATGGAGAGTGAAGGTCATTGTTGCGACTTTGGGACGCGAACCTGCCTGGCGCGCCAGAACCAGCGAGAACATATCTCGGTCCTGAATGTAGTGGATGGGAAACATCAGCGATGCGTTCGCTGGAGGTCCATACCTGACATCTCGCGCGCTTCTCCATACCAACTTCCTACCATCCTGATGCCTGCTTTTCCATATGCTGTCTCTCTGGCAAGGCTGAGAGCATCAGCATATACAAAATACACTACGCGGTATCCCAGATAGAGAACGGTTAAGCGTTCATTCCCGGTGAGAGATACGCGAGTGCCTGGAGTAAGAATGGTAGTCTCTATTTCACTGCCTGAACAGGAAATAGCATGGAGTTAGCGGTTCACTGGCATAGATGTCAAAACCTCCCAAAAACGAAACGAGAGAATACTTCCTTCTGGAGTATATATATGGAAAGATGCTTCTGTCAAGCTTGCCGCGCTTTCTCAATTTTGAGCAGGAACTCATGCCTCTGAATGCCAAAGGAAAAATTTCTGTTGACTGGTACTTTTGTATGCTTGCTATCTATGATACACTGCACACAAAACCAGTCATTTGAGCGTTTCATTTATATCTCATATAATTTTGTTAGAGTGTGCAGGTACTGATATCCTATCCTTTGTGCTTGAGTAATGGTGCTTTGTGAATGAATAAATGGTCTGACGCCCTCTGGTTGCTGGGTGCGCGATGAGATGGAGAATGGGAAAGTCATGGTACACTAGATATCGTCAGGAAGTTCCAGATGAACTCCTCGCCGGGTATTGCCAGATCTCTATGCCGTTTGTGCAGCCAACGCAAGGGGCGTTCCCAGAGGTGTCATACCAGGTGGGTCTTGGAGTGAAAGGGCAGGGGTCAGAGTGGACCAGGGAATGTGAATGAAGCCACGCGACAGTTGATCTATTAAGTATAGATGAGTAGGTTCAATGATCAAAGATAGCCAGAAAACTACGATACCATTATTTGAGAGCTTACCTGTATTGCCGAAGCGCGTTTTACCTGTCTGGCGTCCACGCCCATTGCGCGCGATTGAGATTGCGGAAGGGGCACTGCTGGCCGATATAGGCGTCATTTTTCAGTGGTTAATCAAATTCGTACCAGTAGGGGGTGTCGTGCTCCAGGCGCTGATACCTGTGATTTTCGCTGTGGTTGTGCTCAGGCGCGGCTTCTATGTGGGCTGCATGAGTTTGTGTGTCGCGCTTTTTGTGGTATGTATTGTGATGGGGCCAGGGGGAGCGCCCTTTTTTTTGTTAGAGAGTGGAGCTGGCCTTTTTCTGGGTTTGACGATGCGTCATCGTTTAAATCAGATACTGACTTTTATCATAGGAGTTATAGCTGGTGGTGCGGCATTATGGGCGGTATTGTTGTTTTATGCTTTTGTGGGTGGTGGAGCGACGTTCCTTTTACGTACGTTGCGCCTGACCTATGCATCTACGACGAGGGTAGCGAGCCTGGTTTTTACTTTTGTAGGACTTGGCAGCTTCTGGCAGAACTGGCTTTTTCCGCCGCTTGATCGTTTTGTACAATGGGGCTTTGAACACTGGTTAATCTACTATTATCTTCTCTCCTGCCTGACCTCTATTCCGCTGGTATTGGGTGTGTACTTTCTGGTGAATTTCTTCTTGAGAGTCCTGGGATATCAGGTGCGTCCCTTCCCTGGCTATCGTCTGGAGGGAGGGCTGCACGCGCTAGTCGCCGGGTTGTTTAAGCTTGTGCCCAGGCGAGCACTGACGAGATTTCCTGTACTGTATCAACTCAAGTGCGAGGTGCGGCGTCTGAATATTGCCCGCCTGCATCAGCGCAGATTAGAGAGGGAGGCCAGCAGAAACGCATGAGCGAGATACCACTGATCGATTTTCAGCGGGTGACCTATACCTATCGGCAGGTAGGGACTGAGGAGAGGGTGGAACCGGCCCTGGAAGACCTTCAACTCCAGGTGCGGGCAGGTGAGTACCTGGCGGTGTTGGGACATAATGGGAGCGGTAAATCAACCCTGGCGCGTCACTGCAACGCGCTGCTGACGCCCGACAGCGGACGTGTGCTAGTGACAGGCATGGACACGCGTGAGCAGGGCTACCAGAAGCGCATTCGTGAGACCGTGGGTATGATTTTCCAGCAACCGGATAATCAGATCATCGCTACAATTGTTGAGGATGATGTAGCCTGGGGGCTGGCAGTGCGCGGATTTCCGGCGCAGGAGATTGCTGAGCGTGTCACAGCCTCTCTGGAGGCGGTAGGTCTCGCGCATCTGCGCAAACAGTCGCCGCAACGTCTCTCAGGTGGCCAGCGTCAGCGCCTGGCTATCGCGAGTGTACTGGCTCTGCGCCCGCGCTGCATTATCGCCGACGAAGCCACCTCGCAACTCGATCCCTTGTCGCGCCAGGAGATAGTGCGACTACTGCACAGTCTGCATCGCGCCTACGGTCTAACCATTATTCATGTTACGCATTTACTTGAGGAGGTTATGGAGGCTGAGCGTATTCTAGTGATGGAACAGGGGCATATTCTGATGGAGGGTCGGCCAGAGGAGATTTTCGCCGATCTTGAGCGTTTGCGGGCTTTGAAACTGGTTGTGCCAGAGTCATTGGAACTGGCCGCGCTTTTGCGGGCGGCGGGCCTGCCTCTGGCGCCAGGTACATTGAGCGCTCAGGCTATCGCGCGGGAGGTAGCATCTTGAGCGCAGCGATTATTCAGGCGCGCGACCTTTCATATACCTACGCCGCGAAACGAGATGCCGCGTTGCGCCGGCCAGCGTTGCAAAATGTCAACCTGGAGATCGCGCGCGGTTCCTGTGTGGCGATTATCGGGGTGACTGGTTCGGGCAAATCAACGCTGGTGCAGCATTTTAACGGTCTGCTCCAGCCTACCAGCGGTTCAGTGGTCGTCGATGGCATCGAAGTCGGTGCGTCCGGGGCGGATCTGGTCAAACTGCGGCGGCGCGTGGGCTTGCTGTTTCAATTTCCCGAAGCCCAGCTTTTTGAACGCAGTGTCTTCGCGGATATCGCCTTCGGTCCCCGCCACTTGTCCATTTCGCGTAAAGAGATACGCGCACGCGTAGTGGAAGCCCTGGAAATGGTTGGTCTGCCGCACCAGGAATACGGCCACCGTTCGCCTTTTGAACTTAGCGGCGGGCAACAAAGGCGCGTAGCCCTGGCTACCGTGCTGTCAATGCGCCCGGATATTTTGGTTCTGGATGAGCCGGGGGTAGGTCTGGATGCTGAAGGCAAAGCAGAGATCTACCATTGTATCCAGAGTTTGCACCGCCAGGGAATTACTGTTGTGTTGATCTCGCACGATATGGCTGAAGTAGCCTCGCTGGCTGAGCGGTTATTTGTCCTGCACAAGAGCCGTCTGGTGCTTCAAGGGGTCCCACGCGAGATCTTTGCTCAGCCAGAAGTGCTGCGTGACTACGACCTGGCGCCTCCTCCGCTCTATGAACTGCTCGCGCAATTGCGTCAGCGTGGTCTGCCCGTGCCTGCCGATGTCATGACAGTCGAAGAGGCTTTCGCGTCGATCACGCGGATAAAAGGGCTGCACATACTCGACTGAAGTCAGTCGCTTTAGTACAAAGCGGGCTGCTTTACGCCGTCTGGGAATTTTTGTAGAGAGCGACAATTGCTTCTGGTTTGTCCTTATTGAAAGCACCGCAATAGAGTCTATATAGAGGATCTGCGCTAATGTTACTCAAAAATGTCTCGTTAGGGGCCTATTATCCAGGAACTAGCTTGCTGCATCGCCTACAGGCCAGGACCAAGCTACTGGTTGTACTAATGTGTCTGGGAGCGTTGTTGATCGACCAGTTTTTCTTTTATGGGCATATCGGGCCGTATCTGATGGCATTGGCGCTGATCTTGTGCGGTGTGGCCTTTTCGCGTATCTCGGTGCTTGAGATTGCGCGTCGTATGTGGCTGCTTACGCTGATTGTATTGTTTGGTGCGCTGCTCAGCTTGCTCATACCTACGCACGTGATTCCTGTTAGCGATGGTCAGGTGCTTTATATACTGCCGCCTTTGCTGCTCACACCAGTTTTTCTGAGTAGTCTAGCGCTGGTGCTGCTCGGTCTGATGGCGGTTTATCTGCTACTCGCGCATTTGCCAGTCGCGGCCTGGCGCCAGCCTGGTTTCCGGCGCAAACTCAGGCAGACGCGCCTCGTGATCATCTGGGTGCTGGCGATTCTAGGGACAACGGCGCTTTTCGCTTATTTTGCTCAGCCACCTTATCCTACGCCGCGTCTGGCCTATATGATTACTGTGGATACACTCTGGACTTCCAGTATCTTTTTCTTGTTATTCCTTGTGCTCTACCCTAGCTCGCTCTTGTTGACCATGACCACCTCGCCGGTCGCGCTAATTGAGGGTGTGACAATGCTGATGGCTCCGCTGCGCTGGCTGCGTTTGCCGGTGGATGATTTCGCGTTGATGACACTGATCGCGCTGCGTTTTATGCCGACGCTGTTCGAGGAGTTTGAGCAATTGCTTAAGGCCCAGGCTGCGCGCGGTGCCAGCTTTAGTAGCGGCTCCCCGCGTGAGCGCATGCGCAGTGGTCTGGCTCTCTTTATCGCCTTTTTGCGCAATACTCTGCGCCGTGCCTCTGATCTGGCGATTGCGCTGGATGCTCGCGGCTACCAGGTAAATGGGCAGCAGACACGTTTATATGAGAAGAGGTTTACACGCGTCGATTATCTGGTCTTGCTGGTGGTAGGTGTTTGCTTGCTACTGGCGTTTTTCTTGCAGAGGGGTCTGATACCCTCCATTTAAAGGAGGCATAAGCATGTCCGCGCTGTCTCGTCTCTATACGGTGCAGAAACTGCCCGCAGGAAGGCTCAGCATTTTGCCGCGTCCACGCGGCGGTGACTGGCTGAACGATGAAATAAAGGCGTTATATTTTGAGGGCGTCGCTATTGTGGTCTCGCTATTGATGCCAGAGGAAGAGGCTGAGTTGGATTTGCGCCATGAAGGCGAAGTCTGCCAGAGCCAGGGAGTGAGCTATCGTTCATATCCAATTCTTGATCATCATGTGCCGCCGTGGTCCCTGGCTACCTTTAAGTTGCTGGAGGATCTGCAAGAAGAGCTCGCGCGTGGCAAGCATGTTGCGGTTCACTGTCGGATGGGCCTGGGACGCTCGGCCTTGATCGCGGCCAGCGTGCTTGTGCTTAGCGGCCTTACGCCTGAGCAAGCCTGTGAGATGCTTTCAACCGCGCGTGGCTACACGGTGCCTGAGACAGAGGAGCAGCGAGCCTGGGTCAAAGCTCTGCCACTACGTTACCAGGAAAAGCTGCATGCTCAGGATGATAGACTATGACTTTCGGGGTTTTGTTTGGTGAAAGTCAGGTCAATATGATATGCTTGGTGGCGAACCTGTGGGATATGAGAATAGTCTGTGACGGCTGTTGAAATTTTCTCATTGCCTGGTACTTGCCTCTACTTATGAAAGAGTAGTCTGTCAAAAGGACCAGGACTCTATTCCTCTAAGGAAACCATCAACTATTTTTTGGTGATCATTGTGGGAAATGAAGGACACTACAAACCGCTATCTCAGCAGGTAAATAGCTCGGAGCAAAAATCGCCTTATTATGGCTGGCAGTATGAGCAGGATCAGCAGGATCAGCAGGATCAGCTGACTCAGCAGGGTCAGCAGGATAAGACTGCAGATCCGTTGGTCAGGCTACCAGCGTCACCAGCTCAGCAACTGCATGGTTTGCCGCCAGCTTCAGGCATCCTGCCAGCAGCTTCTGCAGGAGGGGTGGGGCAATTTCGCTCATTGCGCTCGTATGGTATGCCCTCGGGTCCATTAGTAGCGCCGCCGGGCGGGCCCCAGGAAGCTGAGCCGCCTTTGCCTCCTGAGTATCAAGAGCCGTTGCTGGATATGGGTTCAAGCCTGGGTTATGGCCAGGGTATGGAGTATCAATATTTTAACGCGCCCCAGCCTTCGCAGCCTTTGCCAGTCTTGCGCCAGACGCGTCTGCAGCAGTTGCGTGCCGAGCGTATGCGTCGCCAGCAGGGAGGCCAGCGCGATCTGACGAGCACGGTGCAGAATGGCCAGGGACAGTGGACAAAGCAGATTTCGCTAATCACGCAACTTTTTAGCGCGCCGCTTAGCCCGCCGTTGCCACCATCAACTCCCCCTTCACAGGAGCTATCCTGGGGAGCGCCTTCAGCCATGCCACCGGAGGTGCTACAAGGAGAGGAACGCATCGAGGATAAGCCCACCAGGCCACTCGCGCAGCATAGACTTACGGGATTACTCTCCTTGCCGAGCAAACAATTGCCCGCAGTCTCAGTAGACGACAACGGGTCGCTCGTACATAAACAGGTGCCGTTTCAGGATACCGGCTCTATGCAAAAGCTGGCTATGACGCGCGCGACGATGATCCTGACTGGCTCTTTTGTTGTCGGGCGTATTTTAGGGCTTATGCGCACTTCGTTATTTGCCTATGTCTTTGGCACCTCTCTAACCTCGGATGCGTATTTACAGGCTTTTTTAATTCCTGACCTGATCTTTAATGTTATCGCGGGCGGCGCGCTCAGTTCCGCGTTTATTCCTGTTTTTACCCACTATATGGTTGGTGAAAAGGATGAGCGAACGGCCTGGCGCGTAGCCAGTTCCGCGCTCAATCTGGCCCTGGCCATCATGTGCGTGCTTGCGCTTCTGGCAATCCTTCTTGCCCCCTGGCTGGTTCCGCTCTACAACCCTGGCGTGCCTGCCAGCGAATTGAGCCTGATCATCACTCTGACACGCATTATGCTACTGCAATCGATTATTATGGGTGGTGGAGTGATTATCAACTCGGTGCTTTATGCGCGCCAGAACTTTTTGCTGCCAGCGATTGGCACTGTGCTGTATAACGTTGGCTTGATTATTGGCCTGCTGCCCGGCGTCTTCCTGACCTTTCTAGGGCGCAGTGATGCGTTTATCACGTTTTCAGTGTACGCCGCGACAATCGGGGTTATTCTGGGGGCACTGCTCCAGGTGGGCGTGCAGATACCCGGCGTGCGCAGAGAATGTATGCACTATACCTTCTCCTTCGATTGGCGGCAGGCGGGCGTGATCCAGATCGGACGCCAGATGCTCCCGCGTATCCTGAATGCGGCGATGCTGTATTTCTCTACTTTTGTCGATCGTGGCCTGATTTTACTCCTGTCGGTCGGACTGTTGGCCGGCCAGCAGCAGGGTTTAATTACCCAGTACTACCAGGCGTTGCAACTGGTGCTGCTGCCACTGGGAATTTTCGGTATGGCCATTTCGACTGCGGCCTTTCCCACTATGGCCGAAAATGTCACACTGGGACGACTGGACCGTGTGCGCAAGATCATTGAGGATACCCTGCGCAGCATTCTCTTTATGTCGATTCCTTCCAGCATCGGTCTGATGGTGCTTGGCCTGCCCATTATTCAGGTGCTGCTGCAGCACGGTGCTTTTAGCCTGGATAGTGCCAGTTCCACGGCGGTACCACTGGCCTTCTTTGCCCTCGGCCTGGCTGGCCTGGCCTGTGTAGAGATTTTAACGCGCTCATTTTATGCTTTCCGCGATAGCAAGACGCCGGTGATTGTCAGTGTAGCTCAGTTTGTACTCAAAATTTTGCTTAGCTTGCTTCTGCTGCAGATTGTGCATGCTGTGCAGTGGGGACCGGCCTGGGGACTCGGTAGCCTGGCTTTCTCGACCTCAGTGGCGGGCCTGGTGGAAGCCGCGGTGCTGCTCTATCTTTTGCAGAAGAAGATCGGTATGCTGGGTCTGCGCAAGCTAGCGGATTTTGCTCTACGTGTGCTGCTGGCCTCGCTGGCCATGGGCCTGGTCTTACTGGCGCTACGCTTTTTGCTTGACGCGATTTTTATGACCACCGCGGCGCAGAGCCTGGGCATACTGGGTACCATTTTCGTCTGTCTTAAACTAGCTCTGGAGTTGCCTGCTGGCATTCTCGTTTACATCTGGGCTACGCGCCAGTTTGGTATTGAAGACTTTTGGAAACAGGGAGCAGTACGCCGTGTTCTGGACCGCTTCAGACTCTCGTCGATCTAGTGGTTGCTCTAACCTCAGCATGCTACAATCTATACAGGTTCATTAGTATGTATAGAGATCATGTTACCCACTTTGAGGAATAGAGCAATGGCAACACAGATTGCGGCAGAAAAGAAGCCGCCAGGACTTAAGAAGATACCCTTTATTGACGGTGGAGTGTGGCTTGCCGGGAACTTGCCCGAATTTACGCACCACCGCCTGGAACTGTTGCAGCGTATGGCGGGTATGGGCGATGTCATAGCTCTCCATTTTGGACCCTTTCCTGCGATCCTTTTTAACAAGCCAGAGTATATCCAGAGCATTCTGGTTGAACACGCCTATGATTTTGATAAAGGGCTGGCAATTCACAATGTCTTCCGACCAGTAATCGGGGACGGCATTTTCAGTAGCGAGGGCGATCTCCACCGCCACCAGCGTAAGCTGATCGCGCCCTCGTTCCAGCCGCGCCAGATCGCTAATTACGCCGATATCATGGTGCATTACGGGGAACAGATTCAGCAGGGGTGGGCGGATGGCAGCGTTGTGGATATCAATCAGAGAATGACCGATCTGACGGAAGGTGCAACACAATATCATTAAATTTTGCTTGTATCCTGAAATGTTCGGGCTTGCCGTTCTGGGGGTTTATATGCCCATCATTCCAGATGATAGCTGTCATCCCAAAAAATTCGATCATATCCCGTTTATCCTTGAAATCTGGTTCATACCCAGGCCTTTTTAACTTATCACGTATCACGGCACACTTTTTATGCAACCTCTCTAACACTTTCTCTGCCGCTTGCCATTCTTGATGGATCTTTTCATCATCTGCAAGTGCAGTAATATAGCCTTGTTCTACCCGCTTCAAATCTTTTAATTCACCGAGATAAGCCTCTTCTGTCTCGAAGTCAAGCTTTCCATCTCCGCTCATTCTTACGAGATCTGCTCGTATATTTTTTTGCCTATTTCTGTTCTTGGTTAGATCTTGATTAATCTGCCTTCTTCTCTCTGCGGTCGGATCTTTTGATTTTTTATCTTCTAGTGCTTTATCTGCAATAAAAGGATTGTGGATAATTTTAAGCGCTTCGTTCCATGCAGCTGTGTCTACAAGTCTGGCATTGATACAACAGCCTGGGCATGTGTGGAGACTGTTAAAGCGTGTCATACACTGGTAGTATGTGTATTCTTGCTCTCCACCACCCTTTAGGTTCCAGTGTTGCCGCCATTCGCGGGCCGTTCTACCGCAATTTCCACATTTAGCCAGACCACCATATAATAACACTGGCGTTTCACTCTGGTTATTTCTTCTAGAAAACTTTTGGTTACGCTGAAGATTTCTTATTACCTCTTCCTGCAATTCTATGCTAACGATGGCAGGTACAGGTACAATGATCTGCTCTTCAGGTGAAGTTGTTATACGACGCCGATACTTTAACTCTGGAACTCTTACAGCATGTTGGGTATTGACTACCTTCTTACCACTATACGTTAACTTCCTAAGCAATCTACTTACTACCGATACCTCCCAGACCAATTTTTCGGCATGTACTCCATTCGATGCGTATTTAGTCCCTTTGCTAACACTTGGGGTCGGTATTCCAATTTTATTTAATCTGCGACAAATGCCCCTTAGCGGTATACGGTGTTTCGCGCACCTGAACATAAAAACCATAACCCGTACTTCAGTCCACTCTATGCCTTTGCTGTCTACGAGCACTACATCATAATTTGGTGCTATGGTTTCTACTTTCCCTTCTGCATCGCGAACATATTCATATCCATAATCACGAGAGCCATTTCCTATGACTTTCGGAGGGATGCCCTTAGCTGGATTACCTAGCGCCTTATCTCTCTTTGCGTTTTTGGTTCTTCGTACAAAATCATTGATTTCCTCTTCGGCCTTATATCCCTTTAATAGACGCATTAATTGCCCTTCCAAGCTATCATCGTCTGAATGGTCGCTCTTCTCTGTTGTGAGAATGTGAATTCCTAATTCTCGCAATTGCCCTCGGAAGATTTCACGGCTAACCCCCTTACGTCCTAAGCCTCTATCTAGCACATCCAGGCAGAGAACATCAAATTCGTGACGTTCGGCCATATGTAGAATTTCATCCAGTGCTGCGCGATAACGATACTCCAAGCCAGTATAGGTGTCATGGATCACATGACGCTCTTCTTCTAGTTGTAAGTCAAGAAGATCAAACAGCCATTCTCGAATCATGCGCTCTTGTGCATCATGGTTCTGGCTTTCCGACGAAACACGAGTGAGCAGTAACCCCCTCATTCCGCGATACTTGCTGTACATATCTAAGATTTCCTGGCGTTTGGCTTCTCTACTGCTGTAGTCGTTGTAGTCATTATTGGTAGCCATATTATTTGCTCCTTCTCTCTTGCTTCGTGCTCTTCGGTGCCTTTTTTGCTGCTTTACCGTAGTTCCTGCGACGTGTCAATTGTTCTCGTTCTATCTGTGCCACTTCCCGCTTTATTGCGCGTAGTAAACGTTCCTCTTCGCTATAAGTCATGTTGATTAATCCCTTCGTGTATTTGATTTTTGAAGATATACTCTCTTTTAGTAGGTATGATATATACAAAGAGAGTATATCTTCACTTTTTGCGCTTTTCAAGAATACTAGTACTTGCGTGGAATTGACCAATGATACGTCACTCTTGCGCCTCTTGCTTGAATGCGGATAACGCCAGCCTGTAGCCACGCTCGACATGCAGGAGAGAGAGCAATATATGCTGTCTCAACTGCTCTTGAGAGTCGGCATCAGGCCCGTTAAAATTCGGATGGGTGACTGTTGTCTGTAGCTGGCGAATGGCGTTATCAAGTGCTTTCTGGGAGAAGAGAGGCAAGCGCCGTAAGGCGTCGCTCATGTCGATGTATTGGTTATACCCTTGCTCAATACGCCATTGCCTGAACTCGCGTTCATTCATCCATTGTCCGTTAATAAATCGGTTCACCATCAATATCCTTTCACTGTTCCCAGGCTAGTAGGTGTGGCGTTTTTGTGCTTGCCAGGAAAGCCAGACTAAGCTGGTGAAGACTTCTACAATCACAGCAACAATAAGGAGTGGTGGCCACAAGCGTAACGTGACGGCCAGGACAAGGACCGCGTTCAACGTGAGCAGGAAAATGTTCACGAACAAGAGTCTGAGTAAAAATGGTTGGGTTATAAGCATGTTACTGGACCTCGTTCACTGAAAAAGCTGTTCCGGTGTTATAGAGCACTTCCTCAAAGCTGCTCCCCTCGATCTGAAGGATCAAGTCAGGCTTGCCGTCATGGTTGGCATCTGTTACTGTCAGCAAGACAACAGGGGTCGCCGTCGTGTTCAGGAAACCGGTCAGAGTGTAAATGTGGTCCGCGTTCGGATGATCCAACGCAATTTCAATAACCACGATATCCCCATTACGGTACAAAGCAATAAAGTGGCTTGTTCCCCCATGGCCTACATCGGCGTCCATCTGGGTGATACGAGAGTTCCCATAGGTCCATTGGTCGTGGGTCCATCCCCAAGCAGGAATGACCACCTTTTCTAGCAGGACTGCCAGGGTAATGACGATAAGCACGCCGAGCAGCATGAGCCACATCGGGCGACTTCCCACGAAACCATGGCGACGGCGTGAGCGCGGAAGGCTGTCTGTGGTCCGTGCTTGCTGGCTTGCCAGAGGGGGAAGGCTTTGAGCCGGTGCTTGCTTTGTGGCGGGCTTGTTGGTCCCTTTCTCGTATAAGAGGGCTTTCGGCGGAAGTGTGGTGCGTTGTTTCGGCATGGGCGGCATATAGTCTGGTGTCTCCTCTGCTACTTCAATGGCTTGCTGATCTTCACTCATAGCTGTTTTTTCAGCCTTTCAGGTTGTGAACTACCTGAAAGGCTGAAACTCCTTTCTTGCTAGATGGTCTTGCCACGATAAATCAAATCACCATCGACAGGGCCTATTAATCCTTCGTCGTACCACTCTTGCAATTGTTCCCGGTTATATGGATCGTCCCGGCACGGGCAATCTTTCCCGGTTCCCAGGTCATTGCAGAAGGGATGATTCGCGTCGTGTTCGGGGAAAATGTTGCCTTCTACTACGGGGTACACATAATACTCTTCGTCGTCGTGAGATAAGGTCTGCTGTTGGTCACTGGACATGTGATGTACCTTTCTTGACATGCCAGGGTGTCTTATGCTTTGATTCAGCCTGAGACACCCTATTGCTAATCGTTTACACTGGTACGAGGTTGGCTCTTTGCTCCCCTACTGTTTGCAGACAGTAGGGGAATTTTGCGTGAGAAGAAGGGCTACTTGCATTGTCTCGTTCTGCTCTTGCTGGCGTGGGGGGACCATTGCCTTGATTGTGCTGACTAAGCTGTCTGCAGAAACTTTCCCATCAAGGTACTGATCGATGCACCAGAGAATGAACGTCTTGTCTTCTTCGCGTGTCGCCATTGATTTTAACTCTCCTTTTACTTTGATTTGTGGCTCTCCCCTCGCTATGCTGTCGAGAGTAGAGAGTCTAGTATACTTCGATATTGGCTAGTAGAGAGACTAGCCTATCGGTGCTAACGGTAGGCTTTTGTTTATTCTCTTGCTTAACGCCAATTATCTTTGTTACAGACAATTTTGTTTCATATCATGATTATATATGGTCTTTCGTATTAAAGTCAAGCTTACATTAGTTCTACCAAGGTATACGTCCTTTATTTATAAACTGTGCTATATGTTGACTAAGAGGCAAGTATCATGTAAAATCTTAGGGAAGTGGCTTTACTTCGACTTTTATAAACCGAGGCTAATATGAGTGCTGAATGGTTATCTGTAGAGGATATAGCTAACGAGCTAGGCGTACCTGCCGATAGAGTAAGAGCATGGATACGTAATAAGAGGCTACGAGCTTTCAAGTTTGGACGTGATTATCGTATCAAGCGAGATGATTACTCTAGATTCATAGAGGAAAGCGCAACTAGACCAGACGATGATAGGTTTAGTGAGAATTGATGAGATAAGTAACTTATCACCTCTGTCGAATTGATGAGATAAGTAACTTATCACCTCTGTCGAATTGATGAGATAATGTGCTTGACTCATCAATTAAAAGAGCCTGACAAGCCTTCTAAATTGATGAGATAAGTAACTTATCACCCGATGATGCATCGTACATATTTGGGATTGACGTAACATTCTCTGAGAGATTGTCACTATGTTTAGGCGTTTAGCTGTTTAGCTAGGCTCTTTTTTCCTGCGTTTCTCAAATGTTTAGCTCGTCTCACCGAAACACGGCTAAACGGGCTAAACATTGTTTCCTGGCTATTTTAAGCGTCTATAAGATGTTAGGGAATTGTAGAAACGTATAGCTATCTAACTAATAACTCCACTCTAAAAGGGCAATGTTGTGTGGCAACACTGACCATGAGCATTATTGGCAAGGCCCTGTTTGATGCCGACATCTTTACTGAGACCGACGAGCTTGGCGCCGCTATGAGCGTGACTCTGGAATACGTCTCGCACCGAACCTCGCAGCTTTTTCCTCCCTCGTATAAGCTGCCATTGGCGCGCAACCGGCGCACGCGTAAGGCAATAGGGACGTTAGGCAGACATATTCAACATTTTATCGATGAACGCCGCGCTGATCCTGGCGAGGGCAATGATTTTCTCTCGATTCTCCTGAAGGCCAGGGACGAAAACGGTCAACCAATGAGCGATGAGCAACTGATGGCCGAATGCCTGACGCTCTTTGGTGCGGGCCACGAAACCACGGCCAGCGGACTGACCTGGAGCTGGTACCTGCTCAGCCAGCATCCCGAGATCTATCGGCGTGTCCAACAAGAAGTAGATACTGTCCTGCAGGGGCGCACGCCGACTTTCGCCGACCTTGCCAGGCTGCCGTACTGTTTGCAGGTCTTCAAAGAGACTCTGCGCCTCTATCCACCAGCCTATATGACTGGTCGGCGCGCTTTGCGCGATATCGAGATCGATGGCTATCGTATAGCTAAAGGCCAGGTCGTTTTGCTGGCGCCTTATACCATGCATCGCCGCGCGGAATACTTTCCAGAGCCGGAGAAGTTTGAGCCAGAGCGTTTTACGCCAGAGCGCGAGAAGCAATTGCCACGTCACGCTTATATGCCCTTTGGCGCGGGACCGCGCATCTGCATCGGCAACCACTTCGCTCTCATGGAAGGCCAGCTCTTACTGGCCACGCTCGCCCAACGCGTCAGCCTCGAACTGGTACCTGATCAAGCACTGGTTGTCAATACAGCACACCATTTGACTTTACGTCCCACCGGCTCATTGAAGATGACGGTTAGGCGGCGCTGAGGAATTTTAGTAGAGCAGACGGCGCAGAGCGGCCAGGCAGGTCTGGCGCATCTGCGCTGGACTGAGCGCGGGATTCTGGAGCGTGGTTTGAATCGCAAGCCCGTCGATCAGGGCAGCCATTTGGAGCGCTGTAGTGTGCGGGTCAACCTGCGCGAATTCACCAGAGGCGCAGCCCGCAGCGATAATACGCGCCAGGAAACGGGTCCAGCGCTGGTGCTGTTTTTCGCTCACGGCGCGTAGCCGCTCGTTGCGTGTGACTTCTCCCCAGAAGGTCAGCCACAGACGCCACTCGGCGCGCACTTCTTCACTTTCGGGCAAGCTCGCGGCTACCAGGCGCTCTAACTGTTCCCATGAGCTTTGCGCGCCAGTCAGAGCGGCCCGAAAGGCGATACCTGTACCCTGCACTTTGTCCAGTAGAGCCGACTCCAGCATGGTATCTTTATCGCCAAAATAATGGACGATTGTCCCTGTGCTGACTCCAGCTTCCTCCGCCACGTCACGCACCGTCGCACGCTCGTAGCCCAGTTCTACAATACAGGCCCGCGCCGCCCGCAGGATTTGCGTCCGCCGCGCGGCCTCATGTATCCCTACCCGTGGTGGCATGGGAGTTTCCTCCTGGCTTTCTATCTATATTCACATATGCCCACATCGTTAATGATGGTAGAATAAAACCATCGCCCGCCGCACGAAATCATGCTCGTGTAGCCTGAACCCAGCGCGGGACTGTCCCGCTTTGAGCTGCTCGTGTCTGGTCGTTTATTATACCACCTGCCGCCTTTGCTCTCGTTTGTCAGCCAATTGCGCGCTTAGCAAATGCTGCAGAACTTTATTTTTTGAGAAATGCTCGTAGATCGGCCAGGGCCTTGTCGCTACTTTTGAAATGGATGCCATACATGCCGATTTGTTGCGCTGCTTGCACACAAGTGAGACCTATGGATGTGCAATATTGAATCAGCGCAGAAAAGTAGCTTTCTGGCCAGCACTCTGAGGTGTGGCTGATTGCGTAAAAGCAGGCCAAAACGTTTTCAGACGCCCTATCGCAGTTAGTGGAAGAGTTTTGTTGGACAAGTTATACAAAATATCTTGTCCAACAAAACTCTTGCAAAGGGCTTGACCTGTGGCAGTCAGGCGTTCACCAGCCTGCTTTTACTGGCATTGTGAGCTTGTCCAATCGATAAAACGCATCACCTCCGGGTTAATACTCACATCAATAGTTTGCTCAGTGTGCCAGATTTGGGAACGTTCAACGGTTGTACGCCACGGTTCGGGTAGCGTGGCCAGGGCCCAGGCAACTGCGCGTGGCTTGCTCTGCAATGTGTCAGTTGCTTGAGCACAGAGCGCGCGGCACATGGTTTCAACAACATAGGCTTTGTGACTGCGCCCTGACTGCCATTCAGGGTCGTCTGGTCGCTTAGCCCAGTCTACCCAGTCGGGCAGCCTGAGACGTACTGCTTCCTGCAACTCACCAGGTGTAATGGGATCGATCAGAGTTGCGGGCTCAGGCCCAAGTAGGATGATACCATGCTCCCGCACCATCCAGCGTTCGAGCACCCAGTTGGAGCCGTGCTCGTACCAGGCTAGCCTATCGTGCCGACTGATAGTTGGATGGCGCTCTCCAGGGTGAAATTGCCTCACGGAGGCGCGATCGATATAAGTACCTTCCAGATCGAGCGCATAGCGGTTGGGGAGCGTAGCGATTTGCTCGTGCATGGCGACCAGGCGCGCGAAATCGGCCTCTAAAAGCTTATGCTCGGTAACCACAAAGAAGTCAACGTCAGATGTTTGTGGAGCAAAATCGCCCGTTGCCAGCGAGCCGCGCAGGTAGATAGCAAGCAGATTATCAGCAAATATCCCCTGAATACCCACGAGCAAGTCCTTCAGCAACTCAGGAACTTCTTCTGGTATCTCAGGATCTACTGCAAGGCGAGCAAACGAAGCAGAATATGGATAGGCAAAAGGGTACATGATCTATCATTCCTTCTTTGAAACAAAAAGCGCAAACAGGTAGCAACTCACTTAGTGTGAGAGTGAGCATAGGAAACAGAAACTTCACGTCTCTTCTCAGAGAAGAAGTGGAGTGGATGTTATATGCCAGGGCTACCCATGTGGCTCCTTTCAGGAAGTAATGATAATAAAAGTATAATCAGTCAAAATGGCGGTGTCAAGACAGATCTGCTTTTTTGCGGGCAGAGTACGAATCACTCTGCCCGCAAAAACTCTGCAATTCAATCTATGATGGTAGGCTAGCGATCAGGAGGGTATAGAGATCGGCATAGTTGGGTACGCCAAGGCCGCTGGGATAGTCCCAGCCACGGGTAGAGGGATAATAGATGTTATTATTCAGGGTCACATCAAAGAACGGATGCAGATTGCCGGAGTGGTCAGCCGCGTAGTAGTAGGCAGCGGGACCGTAGTAGAAGTGGCCTCTGGCTTTGAGCAGGCTTTCGTTGAGCAGGGCCATGCCAGCCGCGAGCATAGGGGCCGAGGCACTGGTACCCCCGCCATCATTGCTCCATTGGCCCTGATAATAATTCAGCAGGTAGGCGGCATCACCGGTAATATCTGCATCCTGGCGCATGCCGTTGGAGTAGCGATTGTGAAAGCCTGGAATAGATTTACCATAGTTTTTTTGCCAGGCGGGCATGGAAAAAGCGGTACTCAGGCCGCCACCGCCACCCCAACTGTTATTGCACTGGCTGTGATCCATTGTTGAGTCACCCCAGGCAGACTCTGAGACGCGCGCGCCTTGCCTGGTTGAGTTTAGAATGGTGCCACCTACAGCGACCGCCCAGGGATCGCTGGCCGGGAAACTGACGGACAGCTTATTATACTGGTCAAGTGAAAATGCCGCGCAGTCGCCAGTCGAAACAAAGACAGACATATGCTCAACACTGGTCATGATTTGTAAACTTTGATTGATCATAGCCAGGTCGCTTTTAGAAACAGTACCCTCATCGTCCTGCATGCTGATGCTAACTACGGTACCGGCGTGGGTATTTTTTTGATTATCCGCGATGGCGCGCTGGAGCAGATCATTGACTACGACCCACCAGTTGCCGTTCTGCCAGGCTCCATAAGCATCACCCTGGTAATCGACGATGCTGGCCGCGGGAGCCAGGCCTGCAATCTGCTCGATATCCATTTCGCTCTCGCCGAAGTCGCCGCTGGGCACCTTATCAAGAGTCACAGTTGAAAACTGTCCGTGATAACCGACGCAGTGGAAGTAGATTGGCAGATCGCTCTTGATGTATGTATCGTATGCCTCGATAAGAATGACTTTCATCCCTTCGCCATGCACGCCCAGGCGATCCATGCCATAGATGTGGGCGATGTCCTGGGGATAAATGACCGGGATATTAGCTTGCCAGGAGCTTTGCGCCGGGCAAAGGGTCGGCACGTTCCCCTTTTGTAGAGGTTGAGATGTGGCCTGCTGGTTCGCCAGCTCTGTCGGTCTCTGGGGGCGGCTAAAATTGTCAAGCCCGCTCACCGCGAGGATCTGGTTGGCCAGAACAGTTGGCAGAACAGGCATATGCGCGGGATCAGGGGTGTAAAAAGTGCGGTTGTTGAGTTTGTGCAAAACAAATGTTGTACGCAAGAGCCGACCTAATGAGCCGGTTTTGATATCAACGGTCAGCCAGGTACTAGTTTGGCTCAAGGTCAGTTTCGCATTATCGATCTCTAAAAAATTTTTGATCTGTTGATAGGTCGCGGGACTAATGCCCAACTTGCTGGCAATATTGCTCCCTTGAGCGTTCTGCCCATTGTCCAGACCGCTCTGGTCAATCTGTTTAAGCACGTCGGGGTTGATTTTGAAAGTTATACCTATATGTAAAATCTGCCCGGCTGACATCTGGCCAACTATGGGAGCATTTAACGCCTGCGTAGGAATACCCAGGTCAAGCGGAGTGACTTGCAGGGCCAGGTTGGTTGGCGTAGAACTGGCAAGGCTGCTGCTTGATCCCGCGTCGCAAGCCGTTATCAGCGCGCCAAGCAGAAGCACAAGCAGCCAGAAGGCACCTGCTTTTCTGCCCGACCAGGATGAGCTATAGAAAGATCTCATGACGTTTTATCCTTTAGTATATCGATCTGGCGTACGCGCGCTATAGGCAAGAGAGTTATAGCCAGATCCCGCACCATTCTTCCACCAGACTGCCTCGAGGCAAGCAGACTTACTGTAAAGTAGCGCGCATCTTTCTCACGCGAACGTGCTTTTCAGCAGTTAAAACGCTGTTGAGCAGGTTTTTTACAAGGTGAATAGAGCTTATCTTTATTCCGAATGCGGTTATAACCCTGGAAGATATTTAGGACAAAAAAAGTGAATTTCGCTGCATTGTTTGTTATTGCGGAACTTATCAGCCCTTTTCTCTGTATATTCCTCTTGAGAACCTCTTTAAGCATTTTTGTAAAATCATTTGAGGAGTATAATGTGTTTCGCAACCAATCTCCAGATGTCCTGATGCAGCTACGTAAGGTTTCAAGGCGTCACACGCCGAAAGTCAAGCCTACGCGCCAGGGTCTACTGCGTTTGCTCAGCTTTTCCCGGCCCTACTGGTGGCAGTTGGGCCTGTTGCTGTGCGTGGCCTTTGTGGGTAGCGCGCTGACAATCACCTATCCCGCGCTCCTGGGGACCATTATTGATAGTGTGATAACAAAAAATATTACGGCCTTGCGCTCAGTGGTCTTTTTCTTGCTCGCTCTAGGCGTACTCCAGGCCATCGTTAGTTTTGGGCAGGGTTTCTGGATGAGCGCGCTTGGTGAGCGGATTGTCATCATGCTGCGTATCCAGCTCTACAGCCACTTACAGCACTTACCCCTGAGCTTCTTTCAGGACAATCGTACCGGCGAGTTGCTGAGCCGTCTGACCAACGATGTCACGCGGGTGCAGGCCGCAGTCACGACGAATATCATCATGATGGCGCAAAATATCATCACGCTGCTGCTTGGACTTGCGATTGTGATCATCGGGCCGGGCACATGGCTGGCCAGACTCAACCAGTTTAACCTTCATCTGCCCGTCTCTCAGAGCGGCATCAACCTTGGGATTGTTCTGCTCCTGGTAGCTGTCGCGTTGATACCAATTGCTTTTCTGCCCATGCTCATGCGCACCTATATTCGCAAACTCATGCGTATGGAACTAGACCTGCTCAGTCAGACGACTGCTGCCTCAGAGGAGACGCTCGGCAATGCCAAAGTTGTCAAGGCTTTTACACGCGAGGATTATGAGGTTGCGCGTTACCGGGAGCTAACCGGGCGGCAGTTCGGCTTCACATTAAAGAGAGTGCGTGCAAATAGTATTATCGGGGCATTTAGCACTTTGCTGGGTGTGACCGGCGTGGCTGCGTTTCTCTGGTATGGTGGGACGGCAGTTCTGAACGGGACGCTGAGTATTGGCACACTGACAATGGCAATCATCTACTTTATCATATTATCTCAGCCCTTTATCTCCCTGGTAGGACTCTATACACAGTTACAGATTGCGCTGGGGGCTGCTGAGAGGCTCTTTGAGCTACTTGATCAACCCAACACTATCAGCGATCAGCCAGGGGCGCCTGCCCTGCCTCCTGTGCGTGGCGATGTGCGCTTCGAGCAGGTTGATTTTAGTTACGACGGTCAGACGCAGGTGCTGCATGGAGTGAGCTTTGAGGCTGAGCGCGGCAAGGTCGTCGCGCTGGTGGGACCAAGCGGCGCGGGCAAGACTACTATCGCGAACCTGATACCGCGTTTTTTTGACATTCAGGGCGGAAGCATCACGATCGACGGTTATGATATTCGCCAGGTTCAATTGAAAAGTTGGCGCGAACAGATTGGCATTGTGCTCCAGGAGCCGATCCTTTTCAGCGCGACTATTCGCGAAAATATTGCCTATGGTTGCCTGACCGCGACTCAGGCAGAGATAGAAGCGGTGGCGCACGCTGCGAATGCTCGCGAATTTATCGAGTGCTTACCACAAGGCTACGACACCCTGGTTGGAGAGCGTGGAGTCAAGCTCTCAGGCGGGCAAAGGCAACGCATTGCCATTGCGCGGGCCCTCTTGCGTAATCCACGCCTGCTGATCCTCGACGAAGCGACCAGCTCCCTCGACAACGAAAGCGAGCACCTGGTGCAACAAGCGCTCGAGCGCTTGATGCAGGATCGCACTACCATTGTCATCGCGCACCGTCTGAGCACAGTGCAAAACGCGGACAAGATCGTCGTCATCGAGAAGGGCCGTATCATAGAAGAAGGTTGTCACGAGGAACTGCTGGCCCGTCAGGGCAGCTATCATCGTCTGTACACACGTAGCTTCCAGGACCTGGTTGAGGGGTAGTAGACAACGGGTTTTCTTCCATGTGTACTTATCGTTAGATACCGTAGAAAGCATAAAATGGGTAAATGAGGGATTCTGTCTGCAAAACAGTGTATGGAAAACAATGCATGCAACTCTCGGCGTCATTGAGTTGCTCGATACGTTGGAAAAATGTGGAGAGCATTTCCTCGTTCACCTGCCAGTCATGTTGTAAAAATTGTCCCCAAAGGGCTCGTGCAGACAGATTAGGATTGCTAGCAACCTGAACTGATTGCCCATATAGAGCAGGAAACAGCCGTCGATATGCCTCTCGATGGTAGAGCCAGGATGTACCTCGGACAAGGGCTGCTTCTGGCCGGCTCTCTTGAATATGTTGAAACATCGCTCTGAGTTCGCTGATCCGTGTTGCTCTCTGATGAGAACTTAAGGCACCGTAGCCTGACGTATCCTGATTCGCGAAGTGCAGGTGGATTGCTCGCGTCTCGACATTGTAGTCGTAGGCAAAGCATCCCCAATGTGTCTGAGCGGTGAACTTTGGCATATACTGATCTCGCAAAAGGTAGAATTGATACGTTCGCTCAGCATCTGCCTGCTCTTGCTGGAGTTGTTGAAGGTACTCTTGCCACGCAGGATTTGCCGGATCGAGGCTCCAATCCAATCCCAATATTCTGTAGAGGGCTGTGTAATATAATACGGCCTCCGCCAGCGGTTGCTGAGAAAGCTCAGCAATTTTCTGAGCAAAGCGTAGTTGGAGATCAAAGAATCTTTTAGGGTAGAACGGTGAGGATGTTGTAGCCAAATGGCAAGCTCCATTTCTCTCTACAGCCCTCTTTGTTAGGACTCTAAAAAATTAGCGTTTGTTCACTGACATTATATTCTCGCACCAAACGCCTCTGCTATCAGTTCGATCAGTTTTTGCTACCAGACATGTTTAATTTCTCATGATAATTGTATCACACACTCTTCTTGCGGTCCAGTAGAGGTATCTGCTTTAAGCCTCAACCAGATTTGATAGGGAGGCATCCATAGTCATATCTATCGTTGATGGATATGACTATGGTATTATTGGATCAACCAATAAGTGAGAAGGTATGTTCTTTTTTCAGAAAAGAACTTCGCCTGGCAAAAGGAGAAATACATGGTCAGAGGTATCTCTCTACAAAAGCATAGTACCAGGCAGACTCTGGTAGAAAGTATTGTCGTTTTGTCCGCGTGGCGTCTAAAGCGAACGTGGTTCTTGTTGTCGTTCATCGCACTTGGCATTGGCCTTGGACTTTCTGGAGACGTTTTCGGGTCCGGGAACGGGCAAGGATCTCTCCAACTTCTACAGGCTCGCATTGATGTTGCGCGTATTCCGGCTGGCGTGTTTACTATTCTGACGGTCTCGCTAATCCTTTTCTTTGTGGGGCTGATGACAACCCTGCTGGTCGATGATCAAATCCATGTGATCGCGCTTTTGCGCAGTCAAGGCGCGAGCCGCGGACAAATTTTCGGATCGTTTTTCCTTCAGAGCGTGGTACTGAGCCTGTTCGCACTGATAGCAGGCATCCCTCTGGCGTTGTATACAACACTGCTGTTGGCAAGCCATACGCTTGCTGGCAACCAATTAGACGCATTGAACAGTATTACAAAGCACCCCTGGCAGACGATGATAGGTCTGCTCCCCTATACGCTTATTATCGTGGTGACCCTCATCACAACTGGAGTGGCTCTCTACTCTGCCTCGCGTATGGATGTGCTCTCATTGCGCAGTACCTCCTCTCGGAGTCAGGCACGACCATTCTGGCAACGTTTTAATCTTGACCTGGCAGCTGGCGCCCTGGCTCTGCTGGGGTAGGGACTTTCTTTTTATGTGACGAGCGTTGATACGCTTCTGCAAGCAGATGCCCGTACGCTCGTTGTGGCTCCTCTCTCGGTTATAGCACCCTTTTTCCTGGTACTGACTTGTTTACTGCTCTCTTTGCGCTTTTTCCCTTTACTGTTGCGAGGAGCAGTTAGACTCGCCGAGCGAGGACGAGGTGCGGTGGGTCTGCTCGTGCTGGCATATGTGGCTCGTGCTCCGCATCGGTCTTTACGCATGGCGATGTTATTGTCTCTGGCAACGGCGTTTACGCTGTTCACGCTGATCTACAATGCAACTGAACAACAACATATTCAGGATGTCGCGAACTATCAGACAGGGGCCGACTTTAGCGCGCAGTTCACTGCGTCCACAACTAACACGCAGGTTATAGAACAGTACAGTAAACTGCCGGGGGTGCTCTCGACCAGCGGGGGCTATGTGGACCGCGGATACGGTGGTCGCGCGGATCTGGCGATGGATATTCGCGCGGTCGATGCGTCCAGCTTCGGGCCTACAGCAGTCTGGTCATCGCCACAGACTCAGACAACAGGCCAGGCGCTGCTCGCGCAACAGATCGCACAGCGTCACCTGGCGCTCAGCAGTGACCAGATTCCGGCTATCGTGGATCAGACGACTCTTCAAACTCTGCTTCTCAAAGTTGGCTCAACCTTTACAATCACTGTAAATAACACTTTTCCTCAAACAATGCGTTACCTCATTATAGGTGTGGTGGACCACATCCCTACGGTTAATCCACTCAATCATACTGTGACAACTGGTGGGGTGCTGGTCGATTATCAAACCTATTTAGCTGTTTTCAAACAGGATTTGACGCACAATCAGTTCGCAAGCCAGACGGCTGCTGGGCCTGGACTCAATCAGGTTTGGCTGCGCACGAAAAGCGATGCGGTTTCGCTGGCGAAGCTCCGAGAGACGCTGAATCAACCAGCACTTCACCTGGCCAATATTGTGGATCGCTATCTACTTCTCGCCACGCTCCAGTCTGATCCACTCTATCTGATTCTTCTGGGAGCACTGATAATTGAAACGCTTACCGCGCTGCTGCTGGCCTTTGCTATATCCATTGTCGGTTCCTGGGTGGATGCTCGCTCGCGGATTGTAAACTTTGCCGCGCTACGAGCGCTGGGCGCTACTCTGCGTCAGATTTCGCTGATCTTTTTCTGCGAGCAAGCGCTTGTCTATGTGACTGGTCTGCTTCTGGGAGTAGGAATGGGGGCGTTGTTGGTAGCAGTGGTCTTACCTCAGTTGACTTTTACGACGATCAATGCGAATCTGACCAGCCAGCAAATTTTTGCCTTACAGTCGGTCCTGGAAACTCGGGTTGTGCTTCCACCTTCGCTGCTGCTGGCTCTGCTGATTCTGGCCGCTACTTGTGGCCAGGCACTCATGGCTATGGTACGTATCGTCGTGCGGCCAGTGATCAGCCAGGCACTTCGTTTGAATAACGATTAATGCTGAGTCACCTCCGATGTTCCGGCGAGTACAATGAGCATTTGTACTCGCCGGAACATCGGAGGTGACTCAGCACTTTGACAGGGCCCTGACTGCAATCTTGCTCATATTGAAGATGCCCTGGTTTTTAACATACAATGCCAGAGGTCGAACGATGGTGCGCGAGAGAGGTGATGCATGACCTTTATCAACATTGGCGAGTGGTTGGAGAAAAGGGCGCAATTGACGCCTGAAAAGATTGGCTTGGTCGATAGTGAGAGCGGGTTGCGCCTGAGTTATCGCGAATTGAATATGCGGGCCCGGGCGCTAGCGGCACACCTGGCGCGGGAGTATGAACTGCGCCAGGGTGAGCGCGTGGCAATTCTGGCGTATAACGCGCCAGAATACCTGGACGCGTTCTTCGCCTGCGCGCTCCTGGGAGCAATCCTCGTGCCGCTTAACTGGCGGCTGACCGCGCGCGAGTCAGGCGTGATCCTGGCTGATTGTCAGCCAAAGTTGCTGCTGCACGATCTAGCCCATGGCGAGCGTGTGGACGAACTTGTCCTTGCGTCGCGCGAACCGCTGCCTGCGTATGCGTTCGAGGCGTTTCCTGGCGCTGACTCCACGCTGGCGACCCTGGCACAACCGTACGCGAGTGTGGATGGCGAGGAGCCGGTGGTGATTCTCTATACCTCGGGTACGACGGGTGTGCCAAAGGGGGTAGTGCTTGCGCAGCGTATGCTTACCTGGAACGCGATCAATACGCAGATTAGCTGGGGTTTGCGTGAGACTGATATTACGCCCACGTTCGCGCCTTTTTTTCACGCGGGCGGCCTCAACGTGCTGACCACACCGCTTTATCACCTGGGAGGTACTGTGGTGCTGCTGCGTAATCCTGCTCCCGAGGCGATTCTGCGTGTGATTGAAAGTGAGCGTTGCACTGTAGTCTTCGCGGTACCTACAGTCTTTCAAAATATGCTGGAACATCCGGCTTTTGCTACGACCGATTTTGCCTCGGTGCGTTTCTGCGTGGCTGGTGGTTCTCCCTGTCCCATGCCGCTGCTCCAGGGCTATGCCGGGCGCGGACTGGAGTTTCGCCAGGGCTATGGGCTGACAGAAGCTGGCGTCAACTGTTTTAGCCTTGCACCAGAGGATGCGCTGCGCAAAGCTGGTTCAGTTGGGCGACCAGTTTTCCACTCGCGTGTACGCCTTGTTGACGCTGTGGATCGCGATGTCGTGCCAGGCGAAGTGGGAGAACTGGTGCTGGCTGGTCCACACATCTGTTCCGGCTACTGGGGCAAGCCAGAGGCTACTAATGAAGCCAGGCGCGACGGCTGGTGGCATACTGGCGACCTTGTGCGTTGTGACGAAGAGGGCTATTACTTTATTGTCGGGCGCAAGAAAGAGATGTTTATTTCAGGAGGCGAGAATATCTATCCCGCCGAGGTTGAGAGCGTGCTCGTGACTCATCCCGGTGTGCTTGAGGTCGCGGTCATTCCTCGGCCAGATCCGCGCTGGGGCGAGGTTGGTGTGGCCATCGTCGTGCCGCGTACACCTGGTGGTCTCAGCGCGGAGGAGATCCTTGCCTATTGCGCAGACAAACTGGCCCGTTACAAACTGCCCCGCGCCATCTATTTCACCCAGGCTTTGCCGCGCAACATCATGGGCAAAGTTATCAAGGCCGAACTGGCTCAGCAATTTGGGTGAGAGCTAATGCGCGGTCCAGCCGCAGTCGATGGTCTGAGCGCTGCCAGTGATGCCACTGGCGGCGGCGCTACATAGATAAGTAACCAGTTGGGCCACCTCGGACGGTTCCAGCAGGCGTTTGATGGCGCCTTCGGTGACCATGACCTTTTCGACGACCTCGCTTTCGGGGAGGTTGTGAACTTTAGCCTGAGCGGCAATCTGCTTTTCAACCAGCGGGGTGCGTACATAGGAGGGGCAGATGGCATTGCAGGTCACGCCGTATTCCGCGGCCTCCAACGCGGTCACGCGGGTCAGACCGAGCAGGCCGTGCTTGGCAGTCACATAGGCAGCTTTAAAGGGAGAGGCGCGCAGACTGTGGACTGAGGCGATATTGATGATCCGTCCCCACTTGCGCTCGTACATGCCCGGCAGCACAGCCTGAGTCAGCAGAAAAGGCGCGGTCAACATAATCTCCAACATCAGACGCCACTTCTCTTCAGGAAACTCGACAATGGAGGCGACATGCTGGAGGCCCGCGTTATTGACCAGGATATCGACATGTCCTTCAGCCGCGCTGGTTTGCGCGACCAGGGCGCGCACCTCCTCGGCCTGACTTATATCTGCCCTCTGGAAACGCGCTCCCAACAGTTCTGCTGCGGCTGCCTGGCCGGACGCGACATCGATATCCGCGAGCGTGACCCGTATGCCCTGTTCGGCGAAATCTCGCGCCACCGCCAGGCCAATACCCGAGGCCGCGCCGGTCACAATCGCGACTTTTCCTGCTAAACTGCCCATACTGTCTGTCTCCTCCTCTGCGAGTTTGTTTGTAGTATACATTCCCAGCCAGTCACCAGCGACTACTGATATATGTCAGGTGAGTCATATTTTAAGCGCGCAAAGTTCAGGTAGGAGCTACACTATTCGACATAGGATGCCTGTTCCTGGTGCGTATTTTGTAAAAGTGTGGCTTCTGGTTCAGCGTGCGCATCCATATGGTTACTCTATTGTATGTGATTTCGTGCTCCCCTTCAAGGGAACTATCCAGGGGCGGGACAATGCAGCAACTCATGTGTTAAGCTCGTCCCGCCCCTGGAGGGAGCATAGATAAGCCAGGATAGCCTGAGCGTTGCGCGCGTGGGTCTGGCTATAATAGGTCTGGTCGATGGCTTTTTGCTCTGCCGCGCTGAGATAGGCGATCACCTCCTCAAAGGGATAATCTATGAGTCTCACAGCACTGGGCAGTTCAGCGGTGGTAGGAATGCGTTGGCCTAGCAGAAGGTGGGCGCGGCGTTCGATTTCGTTGAGATAAGTCAGGTTGTTGGAGAGCAAGGCCGGGCTTATGCTGTGGCTGTGGGAGCAGAGCACATATTGCGCGTTGAGTTGAAGCAAACTGTGAAGGGTAGAGAACATCTGGGGCACACAGGAACTATCCGCGATGCCAGGCAATGGATGTTCGAGCGTATCGAAAGCTAGCAGAAGGTGTAGTTCAGGTAGCCAGGCCGCGATATGATCGCGACAATGACCAGGCGTGTGCAGTAGCTCGATAGTCAGATCTCCAGCGGAGATTGTCAACTGCTCGTGGAAGGTCAGAGTGGGTGGGACCAGGGTGACGGCGTGGAAAAGCGCTGACTGACGCTGGTAGTCCGCCAGTTCTGCGAGGGCCTCTGCTGAGATCAGCCGCTGTCGGCAATCCACGTGAGCGAGAAGCGGAACGTAGCTGCGCCTATGTTTGAGATAGCCATTGCCCCAGCAATGATCCCAGTCCGCGTGGCTGTTGATACAGAGCAACTGCCGGTCAGCCAGGTGAGGCTCAATCGTGGCCATAACTTGTGCCAGATCTTCCGGGCAGGTCAGGGTATCCAGAAGCACCACGTGAGTGCTACCCAGCACAACATAGGCGTCAACTTCCATACCGTCAAAGTCCGCCAGGGTGCGACGGAAGATACGCACACGTGGATCAGGGCTAAGGTCTGATACTTCGCGTAGAGCCGCAGAAGATGGTGTGCTCATAGCAGGTAATCTTTCTCAATTCAGGATTCTTACGCCCATAGGCTGACCACCTTTGCTTACCTGACACGCGCGGTGTGAGGCGTGCGTTTTACTGGTCAGCTTATGGTTGTAAGCGCCTTTAGTGATGCATGCCGATAAATGCAACCAGCAGGTAAAGGCCGTACAGAAAGAGGCAAATGAGAATAATAGCGCCCAGACAGGTTAGATTCCAGGCGCGCCGATTGTTCAGAGCCTGGCGTAGCTGTTCGGCCATATCTGGTGGATCGAGCTGGAGTTCCGGGCGCATGCGTGTCAGATGAGGCAGCATGGCGCGGAACTCGCGCGCGTTCGTCATGCCTTCGACCAGCAGGACCGTCGAGCCATCGACGAGATCGGCGATCAACACAAGTTTTGCGGGATTGGGATCGCCGGGAGCCAGAGTAAGCCGTTCAATACTATCCAGAGGCAAGCGAATTTCCCGGCCTTCTTCCCGGCTGGTGATGACCAGTTCCTGAGAATATAGCTGTATTTCTTTTCCCATACCGTAGCGCACAACGCTGACAGGGAAAGCGTTTTCTGTGTTCTGTGTGCTCATATTTTTCTCAAGTATGTGATGTTGGGCAAGAATGCCCTGACAGAATCGACTTCGGGAACCATAGTATCATATCTCTACTAACGATGGCAGCTTTCTCTGCCAGCAACTGCTGCGGATTGTGTACTTTATCTCGCAATGTGATCAAATATTTGTTTTGTTATTTATTTCAAGGTGCGAGGATTATTTGTTAGAGATACACAGAAAAACCAGCTGCGCCAGAAGCTCCCCGTAGCTGGCCGTGGGCCAAGACAGCAGGGCGTAAAAGCAGGGACTTTTTGCTAATATTCAATGAATAACTTGACAGTGCCCATCTATTCATTTACAATCAGGCATAATGGTATGTGTCTCGAAAGAAAGAACCTGGTAGACTTTATGGCCCGTGTTGGTCTCCTTGAAGATAATATGCGGATCGCGAAACTCTGTGTTACTATGCTCAATTATGCTGGTCACGACGTAATTCTTTATGGAGATGCTCAGGAATGTTTGGGAAGTCTCGCCGTATTGGATCTCTACAAGTTGCCCTCTCCTCTAACAAAAGGAACTGGTGAAACCGGTCCTTTACCTATCGATATCTTGATCCTCGATCTTCATCTGCCGACCATGCCTGGCCTGGATGTTTTACGCTTCCTGCGCAGCCATCCGCGTACCTATGCCCTGCCTTTAATTTTTTGTACGGC
Organism: Candidatus Paraktedonobacter carboxidivorans; assembly: GCA_041156125.1. Classification (GTDB taxonomy): domain Bacteria; phylum Chloroflexota; class Ktedonobacteria; order Ktedonobacterales; family Ktedonobacteraceae; genus Paraktedonobacter; species Paraktedonobacter carboxidivorans. The sequence goes on along the minus strand of JBEVTI010000021.1, from coordinate 53,428 downwards.
AGCTCCAACCTCTGAAATTAACATCGCGTTGACAATCGCGCCTGATGCTGCCCTGGTCGAGAAACCATTTAAACTACAGGCCCTGGTGAACGCGATCAATGAAGCATTAGCGCCAGAGGGTCAGCCTCTTTAAGTCGCGCCATTGGTTTTCGTCAGAGTAGCCGGGTCTGGTCAATTGACGGACCCGGCTGTATTTTGTTTTTAGATACGATCGAGTGACATAATTTTCCAGGTATTATCTTCCTGTTGCATAGTCAGATGCGTGTGATATGGTCCAATGCTGCTACGCGTGATCGTCATAATCACATCAGGAGAAGGGGGGAAGACACCGATATCGAAAGTGACAATCGTACCTTCTTCGCTATCCATCTGTTGCGCCAGTTGGATAAAACTGCTCTGGGTGAGGGTCTGGCCGCTGGTGGAGTTAGTAGCCTTGGCGTCCAGATAGGTATAAGCCTGAGCATAATTCTTTATCTCAATCAAGTTATAGTAAGCGGTAATGATGCTTGTCAGGTCACTAGCCATGGCTGAACTGGTTGCTGTAGGTGTGGGCTGGGTAGTTGTCGTAATAGCGCTGGTCGCGGGTCTCGTAGCACTGGTGGCGCTGGGCGTAGGGGTGGATGAACTGGTGGTGCCGATAGAGAGATCGCAGGCTTGTAAGCCTGCTAAAAGCACCAGGCCTAAAATACAGAGTAAGAGTATGCGTTTCAACGAGAAATTTACCTCCTGAGATGAAAATAATGGGTCTTGTCAGATTGGTCCATGGATCATTTTATTCAGTAGCTAGAGGGATCGTACAGAGTGGATTATAACACAGGGGAGATCAGACAAGGATGAGATAGGAAAAGTGACTTTCTCAAAGCTCTTTTTGCGCAAGATTGGCAATCTAGCAGAGCAAGAATGTGATACAATAAGGGCACCACAAAGGAATCGTAGCCTCGCACGCGCAATCCTGCAGATTGTTTTCTCTGAACTGCCCTGGTCAAGGGCTGAGGAGGGGACAAAGGGTTCCATAGAAATGCTGTGTGAAATATGAGTATAGAGGAACAGGATACTCAGGCATTAGATGCCTATTCCCGTTCGGTCACCACAGCGGCGGAACGCGTGGGGCCGGCGGTGGTGCGTATTGATATTGAACGTGAAGGCGGGCGTTATCGTTCGTATGGCTATGGGCGCTCCGAAGGTGGGTTGGGCTCAGGCTTCATTTTCTCCTCCGATGGTCAGATTCTTACCAATGCCCATGTTGTAGCTCAGGCGCGTCGTATTCGGGTAACGTTGGCCGATGAGCGTAGCTTTGACGCGGGCCTGGTTGGTGCCGACTCCGAGGTAGATGTAGCCATTGTGCGTATCGGGGCTGAGCATCTGCCAGTCGCTGAGATGCATCGCGCGCAACTCAAAGTCGGACAACTGGTGATCGCGGTTGGCAATCCTTATGGTTTGAACTGGACCGTAACTGCCGGGGTGGTCAGTGCGCTCAATCGCACGCTGGACGCGCCAGGTATACGTAAACTGAGCGGCCTGATTCAAACTGATACATCGATTAATCCAGGCAATTCCGGTGGTCCACTGGTCGATAGCTGGGGTCGTGTGGTAGGGATTACTACAGCTATGATGCCTATGGCTCAAGGACTCGGCTTCTCGATACCCCTGGATACCGTTACGTCGGCAATGGCGCGTATGAACAAGGACCGTAGCGCCGCACCTGCTGGTGTCTCGCTGGGCGTAGGCGGCATGCGTGTGCAACTGGATGAAAAATTGCGCCAGGATCTCAACCTGAACCAACATTACGGCATGGAGGTGCTAGAGATCAGGGCTGACGGACCAGCCGACCACGCGGAACTGAAACGCATGGATGTGATCGTGGGCGCGGCAGGCGATCCGGTCAGCGAACCACGTGATTTACAGCAAATCGTACGCCGCCATACCACTGGTCAGCGCATCGTGATTAACTTTGTGAGAGGGGGCAAACTACGCAAAGTTACAGCCATGCTCTAGTCTGAGTGGCCCGCTTTTCTCCTTTTGCCAGACCCGGCTCTGAAATTTTTATATTCTATCGTGAGTATCGTCTTTATAATAGAACGCCCTGGTGCAAGATGGTATAAGATAGGAATAACAGCCAGAACCTTGGGTCTGGTAAGGAGACAATAATAATGGCAATGTTAATCTTTCTGGTAACACTAACTGTGCTAATCGCGTCCATTTATGCGGGATATCGCTTTAATATGCACCTTTACGCACATGGAGTGCTGGGCGATCATTCGCGCAAGATGGCATATGAGGTAGAAGAGTCATCCTCCACTGTGCTCTCTTCTCGTGACAATGCATTGCCCCGGGTGCGGGATTATGGCTTGCAATACGCTCGCACAGGTATTCTTGTTTTTGCTATCATGGTTGTAGGGATTATTGTTTGTCTGATGGCTCTGATCTCTGCGATCTTGTAGTCAGGTCTGCTAGAATTGTTTTTTTGAGTGAGCGAAGAGAGGCCGGGTGATCCCTATGGCATAGAGCAATAGGGATCACCCGGCCTCTCTTCGCTCACTCAGGGTAAATCTTGACTCTATACGTTACGCTCGTTCTTAGTAGAACTATTGGACTATAACTGCTTTAAGCAGAGAGGAAGAATTTCTAATGGTAGATCGAGTGGGACAGCAATTGGGTAACTACCGCCTAGTCAGCCTGCTAGGGCGTGGCGGCTTCGCCGAAGTCTATCTGGGTGAGCATATTTATTTAAAGACCCAGGTGGCAGTCAAGGTCTTACAAGCTCGGCTAGCAAATCCAGAGGATCTGGAAAACTTCCTTACAGAGGCGCAGACTGTCGCGCGCCTGCTCCATCCGCATATTATCCGCGTCCTCGATTTTGGCGTAGACAATGAGACGCCTTTTCTGGTCATGGACTACGCGCCTAATGGTACGCTGCGTCAGCGCCACAAAAAAGGCGAGCGCGTGCCCCTCGATACCGTCAAACAATACGTCAAACAGTCCGCAGAAGCTCTGCAACAGGCCCATAACGAGAAACTTGTGCATCGCAATGTGAAACCGGAGAACATGCTGCTAGACAGACGCAGCGATATTTTGCTCAGTGATTTTGGCATCGCCCTGGTGGCGCAAAGCTCGCGCTATCAAAGCACACAGGATGTAATTGGCACAGTAGCTTATATGTCACCAGAGCAGATTCAGGGTCACCCGCGCCCTGCCAGCGACCAGTATTCGCTCGCCATTACTGCCTACGAGTGGCTGAGCGGTGAGCGACCCTTCAATGGCTCTTTTACTGAACTGTGTACCCAGCATATGTTCGCGACTTTGCCACCTCTACGCGCCAAAGTGCCAGAGATGCCATCCGATGTGGAACTGGCAATCACGACTGCTCTGGCCAAAGATCCCAAGCAGCGCTTTGGTAATATGTTGGCCTTTGCCAACGCGTTGGGGCAAACAGGCAACCATTCCACCGCCCACACAGAAGCCGGGTCTCCAACCATTCTCTCGTCCACCCCGCCTCTGGCACCCACTGAATTCGCGCGGCAATCCCAGGGCTCGCTGCCCATAGTCGGACCTGAGGAGCAGAAGCCAATCAGACAGGTTGCGGCCAATTCATCTACGCCACCAACCTCTCAGCCTGGAGCTTCTGGCGGCTATGCTGCTCCTTACAATGGTTATGCTGCTTCACAGCAATGGACTCCAACCCCCAATCCATACCCATATCAGCCACAGTTTCTGCCGCAGCCTGCTTCTGTCCAACCTCCTCAGCGTGGAAAACTCTGGAGCCTGGGTAGAGGGCAGCTGATAGCGCTTCCCGTGGGGTAGTACTCTATGCCATTATTGACTTTATTCTTGATAAAATAGCCCTAAATGGTAGCCTCTTTCCTTTCTTGTTCCAGAATTTTGCCCACCAGCCTGTTCTGCCAAGTCTTTTTGATCTGTTACTTGGAGCATCCGTTGGGATTCTGCTTTTCTTTGGGGCCAGGTTTGGTCCCCTGGTCGGGCTTGGAGCGGCGCTCTGTGGAACCTTGCTTGGCGACCTGCTTGCGGGCTGGCTTGCATTGAACTATAGCCCCTGGTATATATCTCCTCTGGGCGCTATTAGGCTTCCTGCCAGGCTTGATTTTTGGCCGCACTCAAGGACGCTATAACACAGGATCTGCCATCGGTAGCGCGGCCCTGATAGGCATAATTACGCTGGTGCTGCTCTCTCTACTGCTGGCAATCGGCGATGGTGTGATCTCCCATTTTGGTTATTTCTTCACCGACTTTTTCGCCAGTTTTTTCTCTTTTCTGATTGCCCTGCCCTTGATGCTGATTGCCCTGGTGATTTCTGGAGCGATTACGAAAGCAGGTAAGCAGAATCAGCCCATGTAGTGTGTACGTACGAACAGCAATGGATCTCTTGCTTATCTCAGGTCGGCAGATGTTACAATAAAGGACAAAATAAAAATAAAGCGGAGAGGAGATTTATGAGCAGGCGTAACCTGATTGTGATGACAGATGAAGAGATCCAGGCCTTCTTGCAGTCCGAGCGGACCCTGCAAGTCGCGACCATTGGCCGGGATGGCTTTCCGCACCTGGTGGCGATGTGGTATGTGCTGTACGAGGGCAAGCTTGTTTTCTGGACTTATGCGCGCTCGCAAAAGGCGCTCAATCTGCGCCGTGACGCGCGTTTGACCTGCCTGGTCGAGAGCGGCCAGCGCTACGAGGAATTGCGGGGTGTACAGATCAAGGGCGAGGCAGTCATCTACGACCAGCTCGCGGACGTCCAGCGCTTTGGTGAATTGATCTGGCAGCGCTACACCGGGCCGCTGGATGAAAACACGCGTCCAATGGTCGCTGCCCAGGCCGCGAAACGTATCGCGGTTGTCGTTCAGCCAGCCACGATCGCCTCCTGGGACCATCGCAAACTGGGCGGCAACTATTGATACGTTGCGGTCTGTGGCGACTTCTTTCATCGCTCAGCCAGGAGCCAGCAACTAGCGACTTCTGGCTGAGCGAGATCGACCCCCTAAGCGCTCGCGGCCTCAGTTCCCAGATGGCGTTGATCAACTGGCGTGAAAGCCTGGCAAAGTCAGGTCATAAGAACATGAATGAAGCAGTTTCTTCTCCAGCTTAGCTCAAAGTGAAATGATATACTGGGGAACAGCCGGGCAGTTCGCGCGAGATGGGAAGCACAGACGTACACGCGCGGAGAACTGGCAGGCCCATCTTCAGGAAAGGCAAGACTTTATGAGCGATAAGCAGAGAGAAGATGCGCAACTCGCGCTGCTTGAGCAGGGACAGCGTAAGATTCGTTGGGCGGAGGCGCATCAGCGTTTACTGCGGCGCTTGCGCGAGGAGTTTCGCGAGGCGCGACCATTCGCCGGGTTGACGATTGGCATGTGTCTGCATGTGGAGCCTAAGACGGCGGTGCTGTGTGCCGTTTTGCAGGCAGGAGGCGCGCAGGTGGTAATCACTGGTAGTCCCGGTACAACGAAGAACGATGTCGTGGCCGCGCTTCGCCAGGAGGGCATCATTGTTTATGGACAACAGGAGGATGATGGGCGTCAGCATCAGGAGAATATTCGCCAGGTGATGGCGCATGAGCCTCAACTGTTGCTTGACAACGGGGCAGACCTGGTAGCGGCCTATCTGGCCAATCCTGGTCGCGGCCAGGTTATCGCCGGGACCGAGGAGACAACGACCGGCGCGAACCGTCTGCGCGGCGAGTTGAGCAGTGGCGTGAGCTTTCCCATTATCGTCATCAATGATAGCCCGCTCAAGCTGATCATCGAGAACGAGCATGGCGTTGGGCCGACCATTATCGAGGGCTTTATGCGCGAGACAAATCTGCTGGTGCAGTCCCGGAGCTTTGTGGTCTTCGGCTATGGTTCAGTGGGACGCGGCATTGCGCGCAACTTGCGCAAACTGGGCGGGCATATCGCGGTCGTTGAGCCAGATCCCGTGCGCGCCCTTGAGGCAGTGCTCGATGGTATGTGGGTCATGGAACTGACGCGAGCGCTGAGCTTTGGCGAGGTCTTTTTTACCGCTACAGGGCGAGCCAATGCTATCCCTGCTGCCACCATCGATCAGTTGCCCGATGGCGCGCTACTGGGTAACGCCGGGCATTTTTCCTGGGAAATCGATCTTGCCTATCTAAGAAGCAAGGCCAGCAAAGTTGAACAGTTACGCGAATGGGTGGAACTTTTCACGCTTGAGGACGGCAGACAGATCACCCTGCTGGCAAAAGGCGAGATGTTAAATCTGGCTGGAGGCGGAGGCAATCCGATTGAGACCATGGACCTGGGCTTCGCGCTCCAGGCCCACTCGCTGGCCTACCTGGTCGCGCGCCACCAAGAACTGCCAGCGGGTCCACAGCCCGTGCCCGCCGAGATCAACGCCAGGGTAGCCCGCGGTATGGTTGAGGTATTGACGCGCAAGCAGAGCCGGTAAAAGCGCTCCCGTGTGCCTGCTTGCGCGGATTTGTCCCAGGCGCTCAAGCCGATGCGGCCTGGGGCAGAGAGACAGTTGTGCGAGTTGCCAGGCGTCTGGCCGCAGCGGGATCGTGGCTGGGAAGATAGACTGTCGGATTGCTCTGAGCGTAGTCCCGCAAGCGGCTCAGCGTTTGCCTGGTAATAGCTGGATTGGGTGAGACGCCGTCTGTCACCTGTCTGAGCATGAGTTGCTCGCTGTAAGAGGCATCACCGGCCAGGATATAGGAGAGGCCGCTATCCCGAACGAGAACGGAGAGATGATGCGCGGTATGTCCCGGAGTTGAGAGCAGGATGATATCCTCGGCGCTGGTCAGTGGAAAACTGGCGGGAAAAGGCCCGCCAGGCTGTGGGGCAAAATCGATCAGGCGCGGTCGCAACCATGTAGGCCAGCGCTCAGGCAAGTAGCCCCGGATGCGACCTGGGATACCTTTGGCGACCTGATATTCTTCACGAGCGATCAGGATCTCTGAGGCAGGAAAATGGGCCAGCCCGCCTGCATGATCGGTGTGTAAGTGGGTGAGAACGACCCAGCGAACATCGCGAGGCGCGATACCAAGGCGGCGCAGTTGTGGACCTATCTCGTCATCTGGACAAACGTAGAAGCGCGTCGCTCTGCGAAAGAAGGGATGCCAGCGAGGAAAGTAGCTTTGCTCGGTGCTACGGGCTGTTTCGCCTGTATCGACGACAATAATACCTTCGGAATGTTCGATTACCCAGGCGTAGATAGGCATAGGCTCGGTCCATACTGGATCGGTGAGGACGTTGAGAAGTCGCTGAACCCCCTGTCCCCGACCTTCGAGTTGCGCGGTTTTGATGCCAACACTTCCTGTTTGAATGGCGTGGATACGGATCATGGTATTTGCTCTCCTTTTGCCTGATCTATACTCGAATAGATCACGCGTGTATTGAGGGCGACCACGGAGGATCACCCGAGCTATCAGGCGTCCCGTCCCATACGTCGAGCGAGCGCACGTCCAGCGGGCTTGTCGCCGACGAATTGCCAGAGCATGGTTATGACGATATCAAGGGGAGCTTGTTCGCCCCAGGCGCTAACAAGGTGGATGAAGAAGTCCTCAATCTGCGTGACCTGCTGATGAAGCTGTTCTCCACGTTTGGTAAGGGTGAGCGAGACTTTCCGCTGATCGCTTGTGGATGGGATGCGTTCGACGAGTTTGACTTTGACCAGACCATCGACCAGGCGGCTGGGACTGCCAGCTTCGCAGACGAGCCGCTCCCCAACTTCGATCAGGGAAAGTGGCTGCGCTTCGTGCAGGACAGCAAGCACCTCAGCCTGTGCTGGCGTCAGACCCAGCGGACGAATCTGCTCGGCGAAGAGGCGTGAGCCTTCACGTTGCGCCGCCAGAATCAAGTAACGTAACTCGTTAGCCTGGTTCATCGCATGTATCGCTCCTCGTAATTTTCTGTGACATGACATCGATGATGCATCATCGATGTCATGTCATGATTATACTGAGAAATTGATGATATGTCAAGGATTTTGCGAGAAATTTTGCGCTGTGTAGCCGTTCTTCACAGGTTTGCAACCCTCAAGTGAGCTAAAGCAAGATCTTGGCTGAAGCCGCTTCCTACAAGCAAGAAGCAGCATGCTTTTGCTCTCCGCAAAGCCAGGTGGCAATGCCATAGAAGCGCTTGACTTCTTCCTATTTTTTCGCTATAATTGCCATTAATGAAAAAATATTTTTCATTAATGGCAAGAAAGAGAAGTGAGCGTGGAGTAAATCCTCTGCTTAAATCTATGTTTATGGAGGATACTATGGCACAGCTTGAGAGTTCGCTTTCTCAGGCGAACATGATCGCTACACCAGGAGTGGGTAAAGGTGTCAAAGACCTGGCGCATTTGCGCCTGGTGAGTGGGTATATTCTGACCCTTATTGGGCTGGTTGGGCTGTTTGGAGGGGATTGGGATATTCAGTGGCACGCGCTCATCGGGCGTGACCGCACTTTTACGCCGCCGCACGATTTGATTCTGCTTGGCATCGGCTTAAGCGGCATTGTGGCATTGCTCAGTATTCTGATCGAAACGGCCTGGTTGCGCCGCCGCCCTGACCTGCAATCGTATGGCAGTGATTTTCTAGGTGTGCTGCATAGTTCGCTTGGTCTGTATCTGGTGGGCTTTGGCGCGGTGTGTGCAGCGGTCGCCTTTCCGCTGGATACCTACTGGCATTCGCTGTATGGTATTGATGTTTCTTTATGGGCGCCGTTTCACACGATGATCTACATGGGTGGCATACTCAGCACCTTTGGTGTGCTCTATCTCCTGCTCTCTGCAGCCCACCTCGCTGAGATGCAGCATGAGCGCTGGACTACCATCCTGAGTTACGCGGGCGTAGTGGCATCCCTGGGCATCTTGCTCTCCAAGTTCAGCACATTCCTGACCCCGGCTCTGTCTGGACACGCTCTGCACCTTGCCTCCCTGACAATAAGCCTCTTTCCTTTCTTGCTGGCGGTAGTTGCTGTTTTCATCTGTGTGCTGGTGCTGAGGCTGATACCCTGGCTGGGGGCAGCAACGATGGCAATAGGCTTCTCTCTCTTGCTGTTGCTGCTGCTAAGCACGTTCATTCCTCCGCTGATGACCCTACTTGTGCAGGCTGAGCATGAGACATACCTGGCGCGAGCCAGCCGCCTTGGTTCGATAATCGTCCCTTTGTTGGGGCAGACACCTGTGCTCTTGCTGGCTGCGTTGTGCCTCGATGGCCTGGTCTGGTTGGGACGACGCAGGCAATGGGCGCTGCCAACAGTAAGAAAATGGAGCCTCGTCGCTTTGCTGGCCAGTATGTTTCTGGTGGCAGGGTCTGTTCTGGTTCTGCTCGATATAAGTCAGCGAGCAGCACGTGGTGGTGGCGTGGGGTTGGCTCTCGTTGGTCTCGTGCTCTCGCTCCTGCTGACCATTCCTGGTAGCTTGCTGGGAAACTGGTTGGCCTCGAAGGTTAGCGAGAGCTTGCAAGGGTTGCGGAGGTAAAATCATGCGCAAAGCTATGCAACTTGTCCTATGCCTGTTCGCGGTCGCAGCCCTGGTTGTGACGGGGATCTCCTTCTACCAGATTGTGCTGGCCTCGACCATCCACGGTGCGCCTGTGCGCTTCATCGATGCACAGGCAGGCCCTTATCCCTTTAAACTAGCGTTGTATAATGATCCCATTAACGCCGGTGATGCTATTCCATTCGCGCTTGCGGTCGCGCCTGGCACACAGGGAACGCTTACTTATCAGGTGACAGCCGAGCCAGGACCTGGAGTCTCTGGCTCGCTGACCCAGGGCGATGTTAACGCGCAGCAAAGTACGCCCTATGGCGTACCAGGCAGTATTACGTTGGTGACGCGTGGAGCATGGACGCTGCATATCGTTATCACCGGTTCTGCTGGGAGAGGTGAGGCGGCTCTTCCCTTGACGGCGGTTACGCTTCCGACCATACCAGCATGGCTAGCCTGGAACATCGGCTTGCTACCCGCCTATGGCCTGCTGCTTTTCTGGCTGCTGCAAATCCGGCGTAGGGCAAATCCGGCAAAGCAGCAGCCTGATGAGAAACAGCCTGAGCAATTGAGAATAGCAGAGATGACGAAAGGGGTTTCCTAGATGGCTCGTCCCGCGGACCCACAGCGGCGCGCGACAATCTTACGCGCCGCCATGGAGGTCTTTACCGAACAGGGCTTTAGCGACACACGCCTGGCTGATATCGCTCAGCGGGCCGGGGTGGTCATCAGTACCCTCTATCTCTACTTTAGCTCTAAAGAAGAGATGGTGCGTGCAATCGCGCAAGAGAAACGCCAGATTTTGCTTGAACAGTTGAGGCCAGTCCTAGAGCATCTGAGGGGAGAAGAGGACATCGCACAGTTTGTCGAGATCGTCCTCGCCTTCGCGAAAGAGCACCACGAGCAGATTGTCATCTTCAACCTGGAGAGTGGCCTGGGCACCGCGCGTTGGAGAAGGCAAAACATGAATTATGGTCCGCGGATTGCAAGAGGCATCGAGATTATCAGTCATCTGATTGCTGAGGGTTCTCTCTATCCATATGATCCCGAACTGGTAATGGAGATGCTCATTACACAGACACTCTGGATTATTAACAGGAGCCTGACGATCAAAGAGGAAGAAGAGGAGCAATTGAAGCAGTTCTGCGTGCAGTGGCTCTCGCGAGCATTGCTACCCTCCAGTGACAATATTGGTTCTGCATGAAATCTTTGGTTGCTCACGCATAATTATACTTGTTCTATCCACTCATTCAGTGTTCCTCTTATAGGTACTTAGAGAAAAGATGGTGCAATCTCCGGTAAGTCTGGATATGGATTTTCAGATCTTGTCTCCAATCGTCGATTCAGATAGCATAACTACTTATTAACCGTTTAAAAGATCGCTTTACGGCGTATAACCTCTTGCTAAGGGAACTCTATATGAATGTCTACGAGATTCGCGCTAATTACGACGTCAGGTTGATTACTGTGTATCAGGCCTATACAAAAGCTATTGCGTTGCCCGCTATCCAGAACAAGCGTTTTGTGGCTCCTTTTTCCTTGAACAGAATGACGTGGATCAAACCGTCTTTCTTATGGCTCATGGAAAGAAGTGGTTGGGGGACAAAAGCAGGCCAGGAAATGATTCTCGCCGTTCGTATCACGCGCGCGGGCTGGGAAGAGGCACTGTCGCAGGCCATTTTGACATCCTATGATCCCCGCGTGTACCACGCTTATGACGCATGGGCCGCTCTATTTGAGAAAACGCTGGTGCATGTCCAGTGGGACCCGGAACGCACGCTTCGTGGCAAAAAGCTGCCTGTCAGAAGCATCCAGGTCGGCCTCAGCCGTCACATCATCGAAAAATACGTTAACGCATGGACCGTTGAAATCCAGGATGCCACCCCTCTGGTGAGAAAAATAGCCGGCCTATTACAGCAAGGACAGGAAGCAAAAGCCAAGGAGTTTTTACCCAAAGAACGCGTATATCCACTCAATCCGGCCCTTGCCAGGCGTATTGGCCTTGGGTAGAATGCTCTTTTCTGTTTTTGCTCATTCTCTCGACCTTTCTGCGTATGCGGTCATAAACGTGGCTGCCATTCATCTTTCAACAGACCAAAGAAGTGCTCGTCAAAGAAGCGTTCGCGGAAGTAGAAGCGTTTGCGCAGCCTGCCCTCGTGAGTAAAGCCCAGCTTGAGTAGCAGACCCTGAGAGCGCTCATTGCCATCGTCAACGACAGCCTCGATGCGCGCCAGGTCAAGTTCAGTGAAGGCATAAGTCAGGATAGCCGACATGGCTTCGCTGACGAGACCCTGGCGCCAGTAGGCGCGATTGAGCTCATAGCCTGTTTCGGCGTGACGCGATTGCCAATCGAAGAGATAAAAGCCACATGAGCCGATAACCTTATCTATGCCCTTAAGAGTAATTCCCCAGCGCATCCCCTCGTGCTGGTCATACCACTGGTGCTGCTGGCGAATCAGTTTGCGGGAGTCCTCGACGCTGGTATGAGGCAGATGGCCATAGAACTCCATGACCTCTTCATCAGAGAAAGTCGCGAAGAGATCTTCTGCATCCGCTAGCTGGATCTGGCGCAGGTGCAGACGTGCCGTGCTCAGCTCTGGGAACGTGTTAAACCATGTCTCTCTTGACATAACTTCACCTTCCTTGGCCAACTCCTGGCCAATCTCCGCCAGCGTGGCAGGAGATTTTGCTTGACTCTAAAATAGCATTGCGCCAGGGATAGTTCATCCTGGTTGGGCCAGAAACTGGCCGATTTCCGCCAGTGCGGCCATGGCGCGGCAAGAGATCTCGATAGATTCGTAGCAGGGTACGCCTTCGGCGCGCAGGATTTTGAGCGCGGGAATGTCGTGGCGGGCGTAGATAGTCTGGACAATCACTGGCTTCTGATAGGCGCGCACAAGGCGACCCAGCTCGCGGGCCGCGGCTTCCTCGCGGGGACCGAAGTCCGCGGAGAGTAGCCAGCGATAGCCACCGAGCAGACCAGTGATGAGCACTCCATCGACCGCGGGATCGCGCAGGCAGACCTCAGTGAGCCACGCGAAGGAGAGCGGATCTTCATCAGCCGCGCCGGCGACATCGATTGGATTGGTAGAGGTCGCGCGGGCAGGCATGAGTTTGCGCAGTGCCTGTTGGGTCTCATCGCTCAGAATAGGGATAGTCAGGCCCGCGCGCACAGCGGCATCTCCGCTAGCCACGCCGCTACCACCACCGTCGCTGACAATCGCGATGCGCGTGCCGCCCTGGGGCGTAGGTGGCTGAGTGGCCAGCGCCTGAGCCACAGGGAAAAGCTCGTCTGAACGCAGCACACGCACCACGCCACTGCCAAGCAGGCTGGTATCGTGATCCGGGCGCGTCTGTGAAATTGTACCCGTGTGCGCCAGCGAGGCCCGCACGCCCACCTCGGTCGCGCCGCTCAAGAAGATCACCACCGGCTTGTATGTTCCGCGGGCCTGCATCTCGCGCGTGACATTGCGCAACGTAGCCTCATCGATAGCCTCGATATAGGAGGCGATGACCCTGGTTGCGGGATCATCGGCCAGGTATTGAATATACTCGGGCAGTTGCACATCGGCGGCATTGCCCACGCTCAGAAACGTATTAAAGCCCAGACCATCCAGGTGGGCCTGAGCGTAGAAATACATGCCCAGATTGCCGCTTTGCGAAACCAGCCCAATGGGTCCGATAGGTAAAGGAAAAACCATGCCCAGCGCGTTCAATTTGGAGCCATGGACGTAGAGACCCATGCAGTTGCTGCCAATCACGCGAATCCCCTGCTCGCGACAGCGCGCCACCATAGCCTCCTCGCGTTTGCGCCCCTCTGGTCCAGTCTCGCTAAAGCCCGCGGTGATAATCACAATCCCCTTCACGCCTTTAGCAATGCAGTCATCGACCGAACTCTCCACAAAATTGAAAGAAGTCGCGATAATCGCCAGGTCTACATGCTCGGGTACATCGCGCAGGCTGGCATAAGTTCGTCGGCCCAGCACCTCGGGTACCGCTGGATTGATCAGATAAATAGCGCCGGGGAACCCACCGGCGATCAATTGTTTAGCGGCGACATGGCCCCATTTATGTGAAGCGCGCGAGGCGCCCAGGATGGCGACAGAGCGAGGATGGAGTACATCCTCCAGGGAATACAACGGCACATTCGTCATTAGTTATCTTCATCCTCATCAAAATCTTGTTGTTGTTGTTCGCGTTGTTGGCGCAGCAATTCTTCTACGCTGCGGATCAGCGAATCGGCGCTTGGTAGTGGGCCGGTGCCAGCCACGCGGTCTGGATGGATGACCATATCGTTATCATCATCCTCATCATCGTCCTCTTTTTCCTCTTCCTCCGCCTCTTTTTCCTCCTCCTCTATGATCTGTTTCTCCAGTTTGCGCACATATTCGCGTGCTTCAGGATCACGTTCGACGAGGATGGTTATTTGTTCTTCAAAGCGCAAGGCGTCTGACTGAATCTCTTGTAGATCCAGATCGACATTCAAGAAGGTGTTCATGTAGGTGAGCAGAGCAGCAGTAACCTTAATATTTGGAGTCGCGGCGAGGTAATGGGGCGCGGCAGCCCACAGGCTCGCAGTTGCGATACCAGCCTGATTGAGCGTTTCCTGGATTACCCCGACCATACCCGTTGGGCCTTCGTAACGCGAATCGCGCACATCCAACTCGCCCAGGCGCTCAATCATATCGGGAGTGGAAGCTGAGCCAGTGATTGGCACAGTAGCCGAATGAGGAATATTCGCCAGGAACGCGCCTAAGAGCAATACTTCAGAAATATTCAGATGTTTGCAGACCCCCAGAAACTCGCGCGCGAAGGTCTTCCAGCGCAACTGCGGCTCTGGTCCCAGATAAAGCACAATATCATGATCCAGCTTCGGATCGCCAGTATGGGCGAAGAAGCGTCCTCCAGGCCAGACCAGCTTGCGCAGTTGACCTTTGGTAAACTGAACTGTGGGTCGAGTCTCAGTGTATAAGAAGAATTCCTCACCGTCTATATCCGCAAAGCGCTGGGGTTTCCAGCGCTCGATTAAAAATTTAAGCGCAGTAGTCGCAGCATCAGCGGCATCATTCCATCCGCCGAACGCCGCGACCAGAACGGGACTATGCAGTTCCAGTTCTTGTGAGTATTCAATAAATGTCATGCGTGTCTACCTCAACATATGCCGGATCATGGGCAAAGGCGATTTAGCCAGGATTGATCCTATTTTATCACGGATGAAAAGGGGGAGCGGTCACGTCAAATGTCAGCGGCATCAGCACTTGACTATCGCTGCTGGCCCTTCTATACTGGCGGCATGGAGCGGAGCAGTATAGCGATTCTGTATCAGGATCATCATCTTTTAATAGTGGACAAGCCTGCCGGGCTGGTTGTACATCCTACCTATAAACACGCGGATGGGACGTTATGGGATCTTCTGCGTGAGGATCTGGCGCGCCAGGGAAGCGATGGCTGGTCCCCGCCTGCTATAGTGGATGAACCAGGTTGGGAGCATGCACCAGATGATGTGCGCTTGATGCTGCGCGAGAAGCGCCTGGCGAAGATCTGGCGCGAGCAAGGCTGGCTGGAGCGACCGGTATTGCTGCATCGTCTGGATAAGGACACCTCCGGCGCGCTGGCGCTGGCTCGCACCGCGCTGGCCTGTCAGCATATCGCGCGCCAGTTTAGCGCGCACACGATCGTTAAGCGTTATCTGGCCGTCGCTCGGCGCGGCTCGCCCGTCTGGGCTTTGCCACGCGCTCCCTTTAGCGTGGTCCTGCTCGCGACCGGCGAACGCCTGGATCAGCCGCTGGATCTCACATCCCGGCGCGGCGCTACGTTATTGCTGGATGGACCTCTCCAGCGCGATCCAGCCGAGCGTCGTCGCTGTATTGTTGGACCAGATGGGCAGGTAGCGCAGACTCGTGTACATGTGCTGGCCGTGTGGGATGACTACGTGCTTGTCGAGGCGCGGCCAGTGACCGGGCGCACACACCAGATTCGCGCGCACATGGCCGCGCTTGGCTATGCCCTGGTCGGCGATACTACCTACGCCTTGCCCGCTGATCCCGCCAGTCCCGGCTCTCAACTTGCCCGTCAGTTCTTGCATGCCGCCAGTTTGACCCTGCGTGACTATCCCACCAATCGCTCGCGCACCTTTGTTTCCCCTTTGCCCCCTGATTTAGTTGCCTGGTTAAAGGCGTATGGTCCCGCGCTACTTGAAGAGATCGTATAGCCTGGTAGGGCTTGTAGCGAAAATTATATAGCCAAAAAGTCATAGCAGAAAAGAGTAATCATCGCCATCAGGGGATGGCTAGTGCTATATTTAGACGCGACAGGAAAAGAAGCGTGAAGCCTAAAGCACTTTATTGAGCATGGCTTAGCAATAGAACATCGGGCATTCAAAGGATGGGAGTTGGCTTGAGGGAGAGTAAACTGGTGGCCGAGCAAGGTGAGGTAACGACGGATTGCCTGATAGATATTATTACCAGCATCAAAATGGCCCGGCGGAGCGGTCAACTAAGAGTCAGAAGGGGCGAAGGTCTCGCCGCTGAAGAAGGTATACTTATTTTTATCCAGGGACAGGTCGCGCAGGCGCGTGTGGAGAGAAGAAGCGGCTCAGATGCTCTTAACTGGTTAAGCACCTGGAGACAGGCGCATTTTCTTTTTACCTTTGCTGCATCTGAGAAGAAAGCCCCGGATACTCCTCCTCCTTTATCGTCCTTTTCCAACCATGGATCAGCGATCCATGGAAAAGCCGGAGGCGTGAATACGGTTCCGTTGAAACCTCGGCATTTGCCAGAGCCTGCTAGCGGAGTGGCCGTCACCACTGTCAAATTGATCGAGGCCATGACTCGCATCAAACAGGCGGGACTTTCAAGAATCCATAGGCATCTGTATCTACTGCTTGATGGGCAACGCTCCATCGCTAATCTTGCTCCACTTATTAGCAAGGAAGAGCCAGAGATATACGAGATGTTAACTGACCTTGCGAGGCTTGGGATTATTCGGCTAGCGTCGGAATAGGCGCTTTTTGAGTTTGAAAGGCAAGGTATATCATTGGCCGATCAAGTTTATGAGTTAACGCGAGACGAAGCCCTGCGCGAGATTGTTAGAGCCCAGAAGGAAGAGCGCGTGCCTATGCTGGATGGCGCGAACCTCAGTCGGACTGACCTGAGTAGGAGCGATTTAAGTGGAGGTAGTATCCGCGAGGCCGATCTCAGCGCGGCTAATCTCAGTAAAACATATTTATATGGTGCATATTTACACAAAGCGAACCTTAGCGGAGCGAACCTGAGTTGCGCCAATCTGAGCAAGGCTCTGTTGATTGGAGTCAATCTGCGTGGAGCGAATCTGCGTGGAACCAATCTGCGCGCCAGCGATCTGCACGGAACTGATCTGGCCGGCGTCAACCTGAGCGGGGCGGATTTGAGCAAGACCAACCTGGTGGGGGCGGATCTGGTAGGGGCTAATCTGAGCAAGGCCGACCTGGTTGGCGCAGACTTGAGCCGCGCCAATTTGAGCGGAGCGAATCTAACGCGCGCCTCTCTCTCTATTTCATGCCTATCTTAACAAGACTGATCTCCGTCGGGCTAATTTAAGCCTGGCAAATCTGCGGCACGCGGACCTCAGCGAGGCCAATCTGAATAAGACCAATCTGACGCAGGCTAATCTGGTGCTGACTAATCTCGCGGGGGCCTATCTGCGAGCCGCCAATTGTACTGAAGCTCTACTCATAGGAGCAAATCTGGATGGCGCTGTCTTGACCAACGCCATTTTTGCCGGCGCTAATTTGCAACATATACAGGCTAGCCTGGGCACTTTTACCGATGTGAGTCCTGAAGGCTGGCGAGATATCATCCTGGACACGCCAACAGCAGAGCGTCTGGGCCTTTTGAATAGATAAATAAGAATATAATTAAGCAGCCCCAATACAAAGCATACCGCGGCTTTTTGCTGATTACCTTGACGAAGCTCTCCTTTTTGCGTATACTCAATTAATGATTACTCAATTAATGAGTAAAAGTCACCACCAGTTTACAAATTCGCTTCATCGTCCTGGCGGTGACAATCGTCTAAAGAAGTCAAGAAGGCTCAGCAGGTACGTCTACCGCGCTTTTGTCTGGCCACCTTCCATGAAGCATAGGTGTTTCTTTGACTGAAGAGATCATGCCCCTATATTTCCCTGGAGAAGGAGGTTCCTGAGCCTTGAAGCTTGCTCAGGTGGTTGAATCAGGTCAGGAGGCCAGGGTCTTTCGTATCGTTGGTGCGCAACGCATGGTAGTGGAATTGGATGCCCACAGGCTTCGTGTCCTGGTGCAGTACCGCATCAAGCGCGGCTGGATGCTTGCCGACCACGGCAACGGAGGAGTTCGCTATCTGAACGGAGTTCTCAGAGATGTAGATGGCTCCTGGATCGTGGCTGGCCAGAACCTCGCGGCCCTGGAACGCCTTGTGAACTGTTTACCAACAATATATCAGCACCTCCTGACTCCTGAGAGTGATGACTGGCAAATCCTGGAAAAGCAGCCAGCAGGATAAAGCATCACAACTGCTGAGATCAGAAATCTCAGCAGTTCTACGGCATAGATAAAAGCGATCCCCGTAGCCTTGCCTTTTGCCAGACGTAGGAAGTATTCACATGAAGTGGATTACTCAAGAATGTAACTTGTCTGCTGATCGCGGCGGGATACCACCTCTGTTTGTGTTGGTGCGCGGCCTGGACGGCGGTTGATAATAACGAGTGCCAGCGCAATGAGAATACTGATTGCTCCTACCCAGGCTAACTGCGGCACCGCCAAGAAACGCAGAGCCAGACCCCCCACAGCGGCGCCTCCAGCAATTCCTAGATAGAGGGCCGAATTATTAAGCGCCAGAATAACGTTGGTATGCTCAGGCGCGGCGTTTAACAAACGCTGTTGCTGTGGGATAAAAAGCAAAGCACAACTTGTACTCCAAAGCAAGAGAAGGATAGCTCCACTGATAATTGTCGTAGCTAGCGGGAGTGCCACTTGTATGATCGTCAATGTAATCAGAAAGACAAGCACAATCCGTTGTGGACCAAAACGATCTGCCAGCAGCCCGCCCATCCAATTGCCGAGAACAATTCCCAGGCCAAAGATGGCAAGCAGCGCGCTTACATCCGAGATGTGTAGCTGTTGTTGTAGAAATAAGGCAATATAGGTATACATAACATAGACGCCGATATTCCACAGTAGAGCAGGTAAGAGGGTCAGCACTACGCTCGCCTGGGTAATCGGTCTCAGCCGCTCTTTCAGCGAAAGAGGTGCAATTTCGGCGGCTTTGGGAAGTTTACAAAGAACGAGCAAAAGAAATGCTGTGGCCGCCAATGCTGTGACCGTGAGAAACGAAAATCTCCAACCAAAGTGCTCGCCAATCCATGTCCCAAGCGGCGCGCCCAGGACAGTCGCAACGGTTAACCCGATGACCACCAGCCCCAATGCCTGGCCTCGTTTGGCGGGGGGAGCCAGCGAAATACCCGCCGCGTAAGCCAGGGGAGCATAGGTGGCGGCGAAACAGCCAGCCAGGATACGCGTAATCAATAGGAGCGGAAACGATGGGGAGAGAGCTGAAGCAAGATTGGCCAGAGCAAGCAGACCAAGTGAACCAATCAGGACGCGGTTGCGTGGCCAACGATGTGTCAGAGCCGCTAGCAAGGGCGCTCCCAGACCATAGGTCAACGAGAAAGCAGTAATCAATTGACCTGTCAGCCCCTCGCTGACTGTCAACTCTTTCGCGATAATAGGAAGTACGCCAGCGACGACAAAGGCATCCGTTCCCAGAGCAAACATGCCCAGAGCAAGCAGGATGATACGAGGGTTAATGCGCGTGAGAGGCTCTTGCTCTCCCACCGCTAAGACTGGTTTTGTCACTTCTGACATAAAATGATAAATTCCTTTTTAATCTTTCGGCGTTTCAGGGTGAGAAAAGCGCTGCAACGCGGCCAATGCTTGCTTACCACGCTCTTGAAGTTCTTGCTCCCAGGCACTTTTATATGGGCGCAACGTCTCAACCAGGGTATGAGCAATAGCCAGATTACGAAACCATTTATGATTGGCAGGCACAATATACCAGGGTGCCCAGGGTTTGCTGCATTTGTTCAGCATATCTTCGTAGGCCTCCTGATAGGCATGCCAGGAAGCACGATTCTCCCAATCGGAGACGGAGAGTTTCCAGGCTTTATTTAGATCTTTTTCACGTGCCAGCAGGCGTTGCTCTTGTTCTTGCGAACTGATATGCAAAAAGAATTTCAGCAGCAGTGTCCCATTCTCTGCCAGAAGCTTCTCGAAATGATTGATCTCGTGATAACGACGTTGCCAGGTGTCCTCAGAAACGAGATGGTTAACGCGTGTAACAAGAACATCCTCATAGTGAGAGCGATTAAACACGCCCAGTATCCCCTTACCGGGAACTGCCTGGTGAATCCGCCAGAGAAAATCATGATCCAGTTCCTCCGAGGTGGGCTCTTTAAAGCTCTGGACTCGACAGCCTTGAGGATTGATCTGCGAGAGGACATGGCGGATAGTACCATCCTTGCCGCTAGTATCTGTGCCCTGCAGCAGTAGCAATACACTATTTTGATGAGCTGCCGCGAGCATTTCTTGTAAGACGCTGAGTTCCGTATCCAATTTGCTGAGATCTTCCGCCGCCTCTTCTTTTGTAAGGTCTTTTGCGGTATAATCAGGATCAAAATCATCCAGGTGAATCTTCTTGTCACCGTCAATTTTCCAGCCATAAGCCATAGGTCAACAACCTCCTTCTTTTGCACTCCTTGCCCATTTTTATCGGCGAAGTGTACTTCAATCTTTCCATAGTTTGCCAATGCATATCTGTTGCTCACCAGTATATCTGTTCGGAGTATGGTTGTCGAGTTTGATCTGTCTCCGGGAGTATTGCCAAAACGCTGCTTTTGGGAGCAAAGGGGCGAAACGCGCTCAGGGAGCCAAAGTGGCTGGAAGCGCAAAGTATGAGAGGCAGGACAGATCCAGGAACACAACAGTGTTGGCAATCTGCTCGTCTACAACGTTGAGGACCACCAGGCCAAAGAGCTGATACACGTCTTTTTCAGCTTGCCATAAGTATAGCCCAAAGGCAGGGCTGGCATTGGCGTGTATCGGCAGCAGGCGCCAATTGCGGGGAGTAGTGAAGATAATTGTCTGGAATAGCGTAGCAATAGCTGCTCGCCCCTGGTACCAGGCGGGGATCGGTGGCATAGTAAACCAGGCGTCATCTCGGAGGAGTGCTACAAGTCCTGGGATGTCCTCCTGTTCCCAGAGGGTCACATAGCTATCAAGCAGGGTTTGTAATTGAGGAGTTGGCAGTATGTCTGTGTTCTCCGGGAACATACGGAGCTGGTGTAAAGTGCGCCGTGCGCGTTGTAGGGCGCTATTGACCGCAGGAACTGAGAGGTTTAACCACTCGGCAACCTCTCTCGCTGACCAGTCTAGAACCTCGCGCAAAAGCAGAATAGCTCGCTGTGTTGGCGTCAAATGATGAAGTGCCACGAGAAAAGCCAGTGTAGTGCGTTCGCGTTGGAGTGCGCGATATTCTGGGTCGATTTGCTGATCGGCAAGCAGATCATCCGGGAACGGTTCCAGCCAGATTGGTTCTCGCAGTCTTGGCGGCAAAGGTTGGCTGGGATCGGCCTGTGGATGCGTGTTCAGAGGCAAAGACCGTTGAGGTACACGGGTAAGCGTATTTAGGCACAGATTCGTGGCGATGCGGTATAACCAGGCACGATATGATCCTGGACTCGTGAAGGTTGCGCGCTTTTCCCACGCGCGTACCAGTGTCTCTTGCACCAGGTCTTCGGCATCGTGGATCGAACCCAGCATCCGGTAACAGTGGATAAGGAGTTCACGCCGATAGGGTCCCACCAGGTTATCGAAAGCTGTCCTATCTTCCATCTGAGCAGCAAGCTCCAGCGCGGCCTGGGTTGAAATCTCCATTGGCGTGTTTTGAGGCGCGCGCGCTTTCTCCACTTGCATAATCTCCTTTGCTGGGATCGGGACGGATAATCGAAGAGTGTTCTGATGTCTGTGTTTGTTGCTCTGCCGCAAGCGATCTCAGCGGTGACAGTTCTGTAACAGACTGCCTCCCTTTTTGAAATGGGAGCATGTATGAAGGTCTTTCTCAAAGTATACCTCACGCGTCACTCAGTTATCAAGAAAACAAAAAGAGGGCCAGGCTCGCGGCAAAGCGACTTTTCGTCTCTGCGCTGTCTTAAGCACTGCGCGGGCAAGATTTGCGCGGAGACAAGCTTGCCTCTAGCGCTCTAGAACGACTCGCCGGACTGTTGAGTTGTCTTCAAAGAAATAAGCGACGAGCAGGCAGGTATGTTTGCTTATAGATTGAGTCATAGATCTCGACCACCTTTGTATCAGGCTCATAGATTTGAACTGCATGCTGAACAGACGAGGCGGCTTCCTCGGCTGAACGAAAGATATGCGCACCCATACCCGCGAGCAAGGCCGCGCCTGTCGCGGCTGCCTCAATAATCTGAGGTACTCTGACTGTGCAACCAGTTACTTCCGCCTTGATCTGCAAGAGCGGTGTTGCCTGGGTTGCGCCACCAATCACCGTGATTGCAGGCTGTGGTTGTGCAATACCCAGTTTACAGAACAATTCTGTATTATCGCGCAGCCAAAAAGCGAGTCCTTCTATAAGCGCGCGCACCAGCTCTGGGCGTTTGTGTGAGGGTGCCAGGCCAAGGATAGAGCCGCTTGCTGAACTCCGTCCATAAGGTGTACCAGCACCGAGAAAGGCGGGCAGAATGGTTACTCCACGGGAGCCGGGTGGAACCTCTGCGGCTTCGCGCAGGGCCTGGGCATAGATTTCTGCGGAGATAATCTCCTGTTTACCCTGACCATAGAGCAAGGCCACGATCCATTCGAGCGCCCCACCTGCCAGATTGAGCATGCCCAGAGTAACATAGGTATTCTCTACGACATACGCGTAGCTGGTGCAACCTGCGGCCAGTAAGTCGCTCTGAGGAGCAAAGGTATCGCTCACTGCCAGGATCACGCTGGCTGTACCTATTGACTCAAGCAGATGACCTTGACGTGTGACTCCTGCAGCCAACGCGCCGCAGAGATGATCATGCCCGCCTGTTGCCACAATTGCCTGTTGTGGTATACCTGTTTTCTCAGCCACTTCTTTGCGTACATTACCAATGGCAGTTCCACTGGGAAAAGCTGGCGAGAACCACGCGGCAGGGAGACCCGCCTGGCGGAGAAGTTCCTCTGACCATGTGAGCGTACTTTGCTCAAAGAGCATTGTGCGCGAGGCAATGCTATAATCGGTCGCGAAGCTGCCACTTAGTTTCCACAAGACAAAATCTTCGATACTGAGCCAGTGATGAATGCGCTCAAATACCTGTGGAACATTGTTACGTAGCCAGAACAGCTTATTTACTCCAAACATTGCTTGTGGAATATGCCCGGTGATATTAAAAAGCTTCTCGCGGCCTACAGTGGTCTCCCACCACTGCGTCTCAGCGGCTGTACGCTGATCATACCAGGCAATGGCAGCGTATAATATTGTTCCATCAGCAGCCAGAGGGAATGCTGACTCCCCCATGCTGGCGACAGAGACCGCGCCAATGCGTTCAGGTTGCTCACATTGCTGAATGGCAGCTTGAATACTCTGCAGAACTGTTCCCCATAAGTCTTCCGCGTCAAATTCGCTCCATGCCGGCTTTGGATGGCGCGTCACGGTGCGGCTACTTCCGACAGCACAGATTCGCCCGCTCTCCACATCGAAAATAACCGTCTTGGTATTTGTTGTGCCAACATCTATGCCAACGAGATACATAATACGCTGCCTCGCTTTTCTCTCACACGTGTGATATGGCGTGCATGATTTATCCCTGATTTTGCAAAATCAGGCCAGGCTATGAGTTATCCTTGCTTTTTTCGAAGCAGTACGAGCGTGTGTCTTCCCCTGCCCTTGTGTTTTGAAGAGTTTTGGCGGGCGCGCAGTGCCCGCCAAAACTCTTCAAAACACAAGGGCAGGGAGGCAAAAGCTATTTTCGCCTGATTTTGCAAAATCAGGGATGACTCATACTTGCTTGAGGCACAAGGAGAGCACACATCGCGTTTCCTCTTGCCGAAAAGTCCAGGGATGACTCATGCATGCGTGATCAACGATCTTAAAAATCAGGTTTAACTGCAGCATTTGCTGCTCTCTTATCTGCCCTCGCGCAAAATTTGCAAAGCATCATCCACGCTGGCGTTACGATGCACGAGGGCTGACAGTGCCTGCGTCATACCTATGGGAGAGGGCGCTTGCCAGACATTACGACCAATCACGACACCAGTGGCTCCCGCGTCCAGAGCGTCACGAATGGATGCCAGGAATTCCTGGTCGCTGTGTGTTTTGGGACCACCTAAGACCAGGACTGGCACATAGCACGAGCGGATAACCTTCTTGAAACTCTCGCGTTCGCCTGTGTAGAAAGTTTTGACAATATCTGCCCCGCTTTCGGTAGCCATGCGGCAGGCATCGGCCACAGCATCTACTGCGCGCGCGTCTGGATGGTCCTCAAAACCATAGGGCAGAGCTTCAGCCATAACAGGGATATTCCAACGGTGAGCTTCTGAAGCCAGGCGTGGGAAATAAATCGTCGAACCATGACCGTTCACACTGCCCGGCATATACATAGCAGTGGCTGCCTCGGCTCCACTGGTAAGAATATCTTCAATGCCCATGATGAGTTCTCTGGGGCGTTCTAACAGGGGTGAAGTGGCACCATCACAACGTAGCAGTAAGCCAACCTCTCTCATCTGCTTGCTAAAGTGCCGCGCAATGCCAATACTGGTCAGAATGGCGTCAGCGCCACCAGCTATCACTTGCTCAAGTACCTGCGCGGGGTTTTCAAAGCCAGCCACAGAGCCGTCAGTAATGCTGTGATCCATGGCTATGACTACCGTGCGCCCATCTGCACCAAAGAGGCGCTGGAAGCGCCTGTCTGAAAATTCGCTCATCAGTTATCCTTCTTTCTTGACATAAAATGTGTCTCCTCAGATCTGCTTGAGGAGTCCTGAATAGTGACTAAAAAACCACAAGTTGCCCTGTGTATTACGGGGTATAATTCTTGATCGTCACCTGTTGTGAATATTGCCAGAGTTGATCATGAGAAGGGAGATTATAGCTGAGATGCGAGATCGTAGCGACCGCAAAGGCGGTCGCTAAGCGTCCGCAATCAGCCAGGCTCAACCCCTGTATGTGAGCTGTTACCAGGCCAGCAACCAGAGCATCTCCTGCCCCGGAGGTCTTCTTCATTTTCACAGCAGGGGGGAGCGCGATAAGTGTTGTTGCCTGCTCAACCAGCATCGCGCCCTGTTTTCCCATGGAGACAACTACCAATATAATGTCCTCACTCAGAAGTTGCCGGGCAGCGTGCTGAATTTCGGTTTCGCTCGTCAAAGTGTGCCCAACGAGGTACTGTAGCTCCTCTATATTAGGTTTCAAGATCGTTGGGCCTGCCTGAATACCTGCGCGCAGGGCCTCCTCACTGGTATCCAGGATGATGCGTTTTCCGTGATGTTTGAGTAGTTCAATGATCGTAGCATAGATCGTCGTTGGCACCTGTGGCGGTAAAGAGCCAGATAACACAAACCAATCACACGTGTTGGCCAGTTGTTCAATTGTCTGGAAGAGCGTTTGTTGCGCTTCCTGAGGAGGAAACTGGCCCGGCATATTGATATCCGTTGTTTGCTGATTGGCCTCATCGACAACTTTTATATTAATGCGGGTATTGCCGGGAATGTGGACGAAACAATCGTTGATACTCTTGGATGCAAAAAATTGGTCAAAGATATCGAGATTGGCCAGGCCCAGATACCCGGTTACTGCGATGTCATATCCATAGTCCGCCAGGAATGAAGCGACATTGACTCCTTTCCCACTGGCATCGAATCTGATATCCTGTGCTCGATTGACTCCATTTGGCCGGAAATTATCTACTCTCACTGTCTGGTCAATTGCCGGGTTCAGCGTAACTGTTGCTATTCTCATGAATGATGTACCTCCGTTACCCTGCGTCATTGTAACCAGTCATTTTGTGCTCTTAAGTCTGGAGAGAGATGCCTCGCGTTTAGCCCAACGCTTTCCATTTTTACGTGGAGATATAAGCGAGGCATAGCTCCAGACAATCTACCAGGCCATTGTCGGTATTGACAACGAGTTTTGGCTCGCGAATTGGCTCGAAGCGGGCTTTGATAGCGAGATAAAGTGTATAATCTCGATTCGCCGCCACATGCATTTCTTCGGCCTTTTCCTTTGTTGCCAGCCGCTGACGTGCGGTTTCATCAGAGCAGACGCACTGGATGATTTTTAGGGGTACCGCAAGTTCCTCCGCGAGCCTCTCCAGAGCAGCGATCTGGTAGCTACGTGAAAAGGTTCGCCCATCTAGCAGCACATGGCGGGATGGGTCATTCCTAATCACATAGGAGGCAATCTGAAACATGATCGACATACAGAAGTCATCTTGCCTGGTAGAATATTCAATCAGTTCGTTGGGAAAGAGCGCGACCCGGATAGAGTCCTTGTCGAGTACTATGCCCGCGCACGCGTCGGCCAACTGGTGGCCAAGGGTGCTTTTACCCGTCCCAGGTAACCCGGCCATAGCGATCAACATACCCAATTCCTCTCAACTAAGAGCCGGCTACTTTTTCTCTATCAACGTTCTCTTTGCCACCATAGATATTCCACCATGGTTGCGCCCCACCATGTAGCACATTGTTCAGCGCCTCAATATTTTGCTTTCCTGCATTTTCCAGCCACTGACGCAATGCTTGCGCGCCCCCATTAACATAGACAGGCAGGCCATCCTGCCAGGTAGCGCGACCACAGAGAACGCCCGCGTAAGGGATGCCCGCTTCATTAGCCAGGGTAAGTGACTCAAGAAAAAGCGCGTTGGTTACTCCCGCGCTCAGGTAGATGAAGGGTACGCGAGCTTCCGCCGCGACAGCGTGAAAGTACTGTTTCGCCTCATCACGGGTATAGGCCGAGGGTTCGCTCTGCTCGGGCTTCGCCACAAAGCGCATATTCACTGGTATTTCCAGCTTGAGGACATCAACCCCGTAGCGCGTTTTGGAGAACTCCTGAGTCAACTTTTTGACCTTCTCAGGTTTTGCGCGAGCAAAAGCCAGGCCCTTCTCGTCCCCAATGCTCTCACTATAGCTGACCACCTCCAGGAAGAAGGGAATCTCATAGGCGCGACACTCCGCGCCGATCCGCTCTACAAAGGCATGTTTTGTCTTATTGACAGACGGATTATCATCGTCAGGATCATAGTAGACCAGAACTTTGACAGCATTCGCGCCCGCCTCAACGATACGCGCAACGGACCACTCCGGCTCCAAAGCAGGCAGTCGTCCCTTCGTCGTTGTATCGTAGCCTGTGACCTCGTAGGCCAGGAGCAAGCCCGTCTGAGCGGCACGTTGTTTCGCGGCCTCCAGGCCATACTCAGGATCGAGCAGGATCGCGCTCGCGTAGGGTGTCAGGATTTCAGAGACCAGCGTCTTGAACTCAACAATTTCGGACTTGGTAGCGTCGCGCTTCATCAGCGCTTTTAGAGCCTTCTCTAGCGATCCGCGCTGGTCTATGGCCAGGGCCGCAATCACGCCACGCTCATCAGCTAAGGCCTTTAGGTGCTGGTATTTTCCGGGAGTTACCTTCTGGGCCAGGGTTACGTTATCTTCAGTCACTTGTATTGTCACTACCTTTCTTGTTACTCAATGAAATCTGTACAACGATCTGCCTGAAATCTCTCTCATTCAGCAAGTGTGGTGAACCGAGAGATACGTGGATCAATAAACTCGTCAAACTCATCATAACTGGGACTTGAAAATTCGGAGACAATAGCACCTTCATCGCCAGACTGGAACCAGTGCCAGGTATTCGGGGGAATTGTGTATTGATCTCCAGGATGCAGTTCGATCTCGTGGAAGACAGTGTAGTGTGGCTCACTACCCTGTGGTACATGCGCGCTAATCGCCTGGTTTGCCTCGCCTTCTACATAGAGCCAGACCACGCCCCAACGGCAGCGAAATGTCTCTTGTTTCCCAGGATTGGTTGCGCTGAGCGGTGGATGGCGATGCTGGGCGCACGTCTGACGTGGAACCATGATCAGCTCTTTCGCGCAATAACGATCATTGTTGATATAGATGACAAGCTGTAGACCTGTGCGTTCCAAGTCGTTCAGGCCAAAGTCAACGACCTCGATTTGTCTCTGTTCCTGCGCCGTCAGGACAATACCGACCTCTGTCAGCGTCTGTGTTGCTCGTCCCTGCATCTGCTCTATCTGTTTTTGAGTCAACATAGCATGTATTCTCCTCATATTGCCAACTGGATTACCTGGCATCCTTTTCATTCTCGGCATGCGTGGTAATGTGGATCTCTTCGGGTGTATCGTGAAGCTGTTTAAGCACACTGTCGTATTCAGCGCCAACCATCAAGCCCACTACATCATTCTCATTTGTTTCACTGATCTTCCGTTCGCCCGCTTTAGTTCCTCGGCGCATTACGATAACGCGATCCGCTACGGCAAAGACATCCTGCATATTGTGGCTGATGAGGATAACAGGTACGCCCTGGCGGCGCAATGTGCTGATAAGTTCCAGCACTTTAAGTTGTTCTGGCACGCCCAGCGCGGCGGTAGGTTCGTCCATAATCATCAGGCTGGCTTTCCAATATACAGCACGAGCGATAGAGACAGCCTGGCGTTGTCCGCCGGAGAGTTGGCGAATAGGACTGCGCAACTCAGGAATACGGATATCCAGTTGATCGAGTACCTGGCGTGACTGATCCTGCATATAAGGGCGATCAAGCACCTTGAACATGCCCAGTTGACGGCGCATTTTCTCGCGTCCCAGGAAAATATTCGCGCTGGCATCGAGATTTTCGCACAGAGCCAGGTCCTGGTAGATGGTTTCTAGCCCGCGCCGGCGAGCTTCCATTGGCGTCGCGAATGAGACCGCTTCACCATTCAAAAGCACGCGGCCACCATCAGGTCTATAAACACCTGAGATCATTTTGATCAATGTTGACTTTCCAGCACCATTATCACCGAGAAGTCCCACCACTTCACCAGGGTAAATGTTCAAGCTGACACGATCGACCGCGACCAGGCCACCGAAGCGTTTAGAGAGATTTTCGACCTGTAAGATAGGTTGTACATCGGCCATGATGTGTTTCTCCTGTCCCATGAACTGCGCTACACCAGTCTCTTTTTCGCCTGATCAACAAGAACAGCCAGGATAATCACTGTGCCTACAGCAATGAATTGCCAGAAAGGATTAATACCCAGGAAGATCAGACCATTCTGAATAATCGCGATAATCAGCGCCCCGATCACAGTGCCAAGGACTGTACCCTCGCCACCAAAGAGGGATGCGCCACCGATAATCACCGCTGCGATGGAGGTAAGCAGGAGCGGATCACCGATGTCTGCGGCTCCATTGCTGTAACGCAATGTGTAGAGCACACCCGCCAGAGAGGCCAGGAGCGCTGAAACGATATAAATCAGAATAATGTGGCGAGCTACAGGGATACCAGCGCGTCGCGAAGCCTCTTCACTTCCACCAACAGCGTATGTATGTCTGCCAAAGCGCGTCTGTGAGAGTACCCAGGCGCAGATCAGCACGACCACGACCAGGAAAAGCAAGGGGAAAGGCAGCAGTTGCACAATCTGACTGGGACGTACGCCATCCAGATTAGCAGGCAGATGGAAAAAGCTGAGGCGCCCATCGGGCAGCAGGTACAACAGATACCCATTGCCAATCTGACCAACGCCATTCGTCTGTATGCTGACCGGCTGACCACCAGAGAGAATAAAGCCCGCGCCACGAGCAATACCATACATTCCCAGCGTGACAATGAAAGGTGGCACGCGCAGGCGAGCAATAATCAGACCATTCACCAGGCCGGGGATGAAACCTACGGCCAGGCCAGCAAGCAGACCCAGTAACACCACCACAATGAGTGGGGCTTTGCCTCCCATATCGCTCATGACCAGGGCCGCGGCAACGGATGCCAGACCCATCACAAAGCCGACCGAGAGATCGATACCTCCTGTGAGAATGACGAAGGTCTGACCCAGGGCTATGATCAGGACCAGAGACATATCTGCCCCAATCGTTTGAAAGTTAAAGAGGTTCAGGAAGCCTTGTCCAGTAATAGAAAAGAACAGAATCAATATTAGTAGAAATAGCCACGACCAACCCCTGCTGACGATATCAAGTGGCTTTAGAGTTGTCTTCTTTGCCAGGTTCTGCTCCACTTTTGGAGTAGCTACGTTAGCTTCATTCATACGTTTCTCCTGTGCCAGTGATCCTGGTGCATGCTCACGTGATGCTCATTAGAGCATAGGATAGTTTCAATTGCTTTGCCAAAGCATCATATGAGCATACACCAGGATCACTGCTAAGTTAACTAGCTACTTTTATAAATGGCTGCCTGCGAAGCCGGGTCGTTCACATTGGTCTTATCGATGACAACGTAACTCGTGGCAACGCGCTTCTGGATAGAGGCGGTTTTACCTGACAGGGCGTACACGCCATATTGTACAGCGGTACTTCCCATGTCAGCGGGTTTCTGGGCAATCACAAGATCAACCGCGCCGTTATTGAGATCAGTGATTGCCTCCTGCGGCGCATCAAAATTTGCGATCTTGATCTGGCCCTGTTTGTTGGCATTCTTGACTGCCTGAGCAGCCCCCTCAGCGCTAAACAGATTTGTGCCAAAGATACCATTGACCTGTGCGCCCTTGCTGCTAGCCAGTAAGGCCGATACCTGTTGTGAAGCAGTCGCGGCGCTATCATTGTCATAATTCGAGCCTACAAGTGTCGCTGCTCCATTACTTGCCTGAATAGCCTGCAAGCAACCTTGTTGCCGCTGATCGGTGGTACTAATACCAGGAGTCACATTTTCGATGTAAATCCCGCCTTTATTGCCCATGGCTTTGATCAGCGCCTGGCCAGCAATCATGCCTCCCTGTACATTGTCGGAGCCGATGTAGGACAAGGGGAAGGTGATAGGCCCGCTTGCATAATTGCCATCACCAATAAATGTATCGACGGAAATGACTTTAATGCCCGCGTTATTTGCCGTTTGCAATGGCGCGATCATGGCCTGTTTATCGCATGCCGCGATAATTATCACGTCAACCTTCTTTGCGATGTAAGCATCAACAATAGGTGCCTGCAGGGTTGCACTGAACTGAGCTGGGCCATCAATAAGCAGCTTTACCCCTAATTTATCCGCCATCGACTGCGCGCCTTTCTGCATCGTAACGTAGAAAGGGTCACCCTTGACACCTACAATCAGTACAAAGGTGTAATTTGCTGTGGGAGTGGAACTACTTCCAGTAGAGGTTGTGCCTCCACAAGCCGCTAGAAAGCCGCTCCCGGCAAGAACGGCTGCTGTTCCCGCGAGAAAATTACGGCGACTAAGGGAAGTTTTCCCTGATTTTGTGTCTTCCATCTCAAGTTCCTCTTTGAAAAATATAAACCGACAACATTATGAGTTAAAGACCGTTGCGACGATACCTGTGGGCGCACCTCCCTTCTACTCTGAAGGAGTTTTCTCTAAGCCACCTGGAAAATAAACGCTTCTTTACCTCCTTATTTTTTGATCGAAATTGATCGAAATTGATTAATGTTAAGTGTAGTCAACTTTTTAACGTTTGTCAAGAGTGTGCAGAAGTTTATGCAGATAATATACTTGTTCCCAGGCATGCTAAGGCAGCCATGAGCCTGATACAAGCAACAATTGCTAAAGGAATATTTTCACAGAAGGTTACTGATTTGTATTTTTTCCTGAGCATGTTATAATCAATAATAATCAAATTAGGTAGTATCTTATCAGGGGTAGGGTCCTCCGAGTCCATTATAGAGCAGATAATCATGTTTCTGCACAAACGACGCATTAAGATAGAGCAGAGATTATTAGATAGAGACTTCCATTGTATGAGAAAGAGGGATGAATGACGAAAGATACTCTTGATAATGTGCCAGGGAGCGTACAAAGTCCTGAGGCATCAGCCGATGATGGTCGCACGTCTCTTGCAATAGAACGTCGAATGAACATAGTTAAAGTCGTTAATATACATAAGACAGCAACTGTAGCAGAGATCGCGGAATGGCTGGAGAGTTCGCCTGCGACAGTGCGGCGGGACCTGATCTGGCTTCACGAGCAGGGTTTCATTGTGCGTACGCGTGGAGGAGCTACTGCTACCAATTACTCGTCGCAGGCACTCTTGCGTAGATCCGTACCAGCCTATGAACAGCGCTTGAATGAATATACAGAAGAAAAACAGTCTATTGGCCAGCGCGCGGCTGAACAGATTGATGATGGTGAAACGATCATCCTTGATGCCAGTTCGACGAACCACTACATATTGCCTTTTCTGGCGAAGAAACGAGATTTGACGGTTATCACCAATTCTCTTTACATAAGTAAGGAGTTGATGACGATCAGCGAAACGAATCCAAGCCTGACCCTGATTTGTTCGGGTGGGACATTATTTATGCGCTCCTATTCGTTTATTGGCATGATCGCTGAGCAAGCACTAAGCCAATTTTATGTAGATAAAGCCTTTATCGGCCTGCGGGGAATTTCTTTGCACCACGGCCTCACCAGTCCTTTTCCAGAAGAGATTCCAGTCAAGCGACAAATGATCAAGTGCGCGCAGCAAGTCTTTATCCTGGCTGATCACACAAAGTTTAACCTCACCTTCGCGAGCCTGATTGCGCCTCTGGACACCGTTCATACTCTGATCACTGACGCAGGTGTCAATCCCGAAATTGCGCGCCAAATGAGTGCTGTGATTCCTCACCTGCTCATAGCACCTCTCTGAGCCTAGTTTGCGCGCGTAAGGCTTCTTTCTGCTTCCTTTTGCATCTCCATATATTTATGATAATATTGGAGTGCCAGTGCATAATCTACGCCATCTATAGGACCTCGACCAGTACGTGCTATGCGTTCAGGGTCCCAAATACTATAATCTTCTGTTTTTCTCAATAGCCCCTGTTCAATACTAAAGTCGTATAATACGGTGCCTGGTAACGGATTAAAAATATTTGGGCTGGGATGGACCCAGGGAAGTTGTTCAAAGAACTCCAGAGTCAGTTTATAATCTTCTTCCGTTTCACCTGGAAGCCCAAGGAGCACGTTAAAGCCACAGGGAATGGCGTATTTTCGACAGAGCCTGGCTGCTTCGTATGCTTGTTCAACCGTGGTGCCTTTTTGAATAATCTGATCCAGCACTCGTTGTGAGCCGCTCTCAAAGCCGAACCAGACGCTACAACGCAAGCTCGCGCATGCTTGCGCGATCTCTTCGTTCCAGCAATCAACCGTCGAGTTAAATTGCGTGGTTATCTCAGGAAACTTTTTGGCCATCTGACGGGCGAATTCTAAGAAATGCGCTTTAAAAAAAGTAGCTATAGAATCAGCTATCAAGACGTAGTTTATCTGATATTGAGATACAGCAGCTTCTATCGAGGTAAAGGCCGTCTCCAAGGGAAATTTTCTAAAAGGCTTCCAGGCAGCCCCTGTACGCGCGACTTCACAAAAATGGCATTGTTTGAAGCAGCCACGCGATGTTTCAATATAGATAGCACGGTATGTACTATACTGCTCAAAAATACGTTGATAAGGAGAGAAGTCCGTGACAGGTGGCACCGTTTGCAAGTTACGTAAGGACTTTGCTTGCAACACATGCATAGTATCTGGATAACGCTCTGCGCTGCCTTGAATAAGATTTGCCAGTAAAGATGTAAAGACCTCTTCCGCATCTCCCTGGATGACATAATGAAAGCCATTGCTGCGCAAAAATTCTTCCAGCGCAACAGAAGCATGCAGACCGCCGCCTATGACCGTTTTCTGATATTTTTTACAATATGCCGCGACTCTAAACCCCTCTTGTGCCGAAGACGATAGAAAGCTAATGCCAGCGATTTCAGCATCTGATTGGGCGATTGCTCTCTCCAACAGATTATCGTTGAGTACCCATTCATTTTCCTGCTGGCTCATGTAAAATCTCGTATCAATCAGCTCTGCTTCATAGCCTGCGCGCCGACAAATTTCCGCAAGCAAGAGTAGCGTGATAGGCGGAGCCATGATAGGGTAAGGTATGGACGCTATGGGTTTCATTTCAGGCATTGCAACTAATATGAGCAAAATTTTCATAACACTTACTTACACCTGTGCGCGCTTTTCAACAATGATGTCATCCAAAATTAAAGCATCGAGATTCATGGTCAGGAATGCTTTTAATGCATCTTCTGGACTCTCTACGATTGGCTCTCCCTGGCGATTAAAAGAGGTATTCAAAAGCAGAGGAATACCTGTGCGCTGCCCAAAGCGTTGCACCAGGGTATATACAGTTGCGTCTTGTCGTATGTTGATTGTTTGAATGCGAGCGGAGCCATCTATATGGACGATTGCCGGGATAAGGTCCCTTTTGTCCGTTTTGACAGGGGCAACAAGCAACATAAAAGGGCTGGCTCTATGAAGGTCGAAGTAGTTATGTACCTCTTCTTCGAGCACAATAGGTGCCAGTGGTCTGTACCATTCCCGGCCTTTGATGGAGGCATTGATATAATCACGCATTCCTTCCCTTCTGGGGTCAGCGAAGATGCTTCTATGTCCTAGCGCTCTGGGTCCCAGTTCAGAGCGACCACGAAACCATCCAACTACCTGTCCGCTGAGGATTCTGTCTACCGTATTATCCACAAAGTCGTTGTGAGCCTGTTCAGTAATCACAAGCTGGTCGCCATACTTTAGGATTGCGTTAAGTACAGCTTCTCTTGAGTAGAGGGGACCGTAGTATGCAGTTTCCGTGATAGTATTTATCTGCAACTTCGACTTGTGAATATCGTAGAATAGTTTTCCTATAGCCTGACCATCATCACCTGCAGCTGGAAAAATAAAGATGTCTTTAAACAGCTCTGAGGTGACAATTTTGCCATTGGCTACACTGTTGAGCGCAACTCCTCCTGCCAGGCATAAGAATTCCTCGCCTGTTAACTCTTGCGCTCTTTTTGCCAGGCCCAGAGTTATTTCTTCTAAAATTATCTGACCTGCATACGCGATATCCATATCCTCCTGGCTTACCTGCTCACCAGCCTGGCGCGGTGGCTTTCCTCTCAAAGAGAGCAACTCATCCCAGATAGCTTGATTTGCTGCCTGAGGTGACCACCCAAAATAGGTCGCTCCAAAAGTATGCTCCAGAATGGCATAAATAAAGCGAGGTTCTATATAGTAACTACCATCCACATTTGAGTAAGCATACTTGCGAAAGCAATCAAGGAACCTGGAAGGCTTGCCATAAGGAGCCAGACCCATGGTCTTCCCTTCTTCGTGCAATTGTTGCATGCCCGCGAGCGCCCCTATCGCGGTATAAAAATGTCCAATAGACTGCGCAGCAAAAGCTCCATCTGCAAGATAAGGTGCCTCAAGCAGCCTCAACTCTTCTCCCTCTCCTTGCCAGATTGTTGTAGAGGCTTTTTTCCCTTGCTCTGGTCCCTGTCCATCAATCACAAGAATAGCAGCGTGCTGGAAGGGGGAGCCAAAATAAGCACTGGCTGCGTGATAGAGGTGATGACCGCTATCTTCTAAGCCACTTACAGCATCTTTAAAGTGATTTCTTTCTGATGTAATATCGTATAAAGGATTATCCGCAAAGTGTAGACTCAAATACTCGTAAGCAAGTTTTGAGTTCCAACTATGCTTATAGCGATCTCCCACTCGTTCCGCTGCTAACGAGTAGATAGAGCCATCTTCGAGAAGAACGGCTACAGCTCCATCATGCCAGGTTGTAGCATGACTATGGATGATTGTAGGGAACCCTGCTGGCAATCTGATGATTTCTCCTCATTATTAAGAATGGCAAATAGCTCGTTGTATTATGCCGAGCCAGAGATTTGCAGTTCTTTAGATTATATATTCTGCGTATTTATGCGTCAATTTACAATCCCTCAAAAGCAGGTTTTTTACATGGTTCTAGAAGATGCTAACGACTCACGTTGACTGAGGGCCTGAGAAAATATATAATCCCTTGACGGCATTTTAAATTGAAGAGTGCCGAGCAGCATCTACGTAAACAGCTACTCACTTGCAAATAAATCTATCTATGATAAGGGGCCTTCAATCGTGTATCACTTCAATAAGCATTTTCTTGTCGCAGATACAGGGACTTCTCCAGGAAACACTGCCGATAGAGAACAGCTAAAAAAGCACAGGCTTGAGTATCTGTACGAGATCGAGCCAGTTTCGGCTATCTATCCCCTTTTAGGCAGTTGTTTACGGGCTTTAGGCAAAGGATGGACCGTTCAGACATTATCTACGAGGAACCTCGCCCTTTTTGCTGCTTTGCAAGACCTGTTGAAAGATCCTGATGCTCTTCTCGTTCGAGCGTTTACCGGCCCTCAGTCGCTGGTGTTTCAAGCAGAGAGGCCGGTTCAACTGGTGCTAATTGAGTCAGAGGACAATGGTAGTGTTATTAAAGCTGTGAGAGATACGCTCCTGGGCAACGTTCATGTGATGGTAGGAGGAGAAGATCAATTCGTGGCTGATTACGACCTTATTTCACGCTGGACCTCTCAAGATCTCCACCCTCAGGGAGTCATCGCCTTTACGGGTCAGGGAAAAGGGAAAAGTACTTCCGCTTTCGGTATAGCTCTAAAGGCTGCAATCGACGGAGGCAGGTCGGCTATCGTGCAGTGGTTTAAAGAACCAAAGGGACCGCGAGGCACCTGGTCTATCAATGAACATTATTTTCCAGAGTATCTCAAAGATCCAACCCTTGTTGAATTTTATCCTACCGGAGCCGGTTTCTTTAGTTCGCCTCACCTGGATCGCGTCAAGGAAGCTGATGCCTACGCGTATCATCGCTCTCGCGCGTTAGAGGGAGTGAATCTGGCGAAGCAATTGATCTCTTCGGGGAAGTATAAAGTAGTCGTTCTTGATGAATTTGTTGATACGCTTGCTGAGATTGCCCAAAATATCCCTCAATCTTTACTTGACGAAGAAGCGTTGCGAGATCTGTTGTCATATTCTCTCACCTATCCCGCAACGCAGCTTGTTACTACAGGCAGGCGTGTCACCTCTCATTGGTCAGACTTGATTCAACGTTCATATAGTGTAGAAGAAGTGCGACATCCCTGGTCTAACAAAGGGAAAGCGGCTGTTTCAGGTCTGGACTTTTAGCTTATCATAGGGTTTGAGGCAGCAGAGTCAGGCGCATCTGTCGGGCGGCAGCGACCATATGCTCCAACGCTGGGATGACTTCTTCCCACGTGCGCGTCTTAAGGCCGCAGTCAGGATTGACCCATACATGCGCTGGTGGTAAAACCTGCAGTGTTGCACGCAGCATTGCTTCAATTTCGTCAATACTGGGAACACGTGGCGAATGAATGTCGTAAACACCAGGGCCGATCTCTTTATCGTAGCTGGTCTTGCGGAATACCTCAAGTAAATCTCCTCCTGAGCGGGAATTCTCAAGCGAGATTACGTCAGCGTCAAGCGCGGCAATAGCATCGATGATGTCATTGAAAGCACTATAACACATATGCGTGTGGATCTGGGTCGCTGGTTCCGCGCTGGAAGCTGCCAGGCGGAAACAGGCTACAGCCCAGGTCAGGTAGGCATCCCATTGGCTGCGACGCAGTGGCAGACCCTCGCGTAGAGCTGGTTCGTCGATTTGGATCACGCGGAGTCCAGCATGTTGCAGATCAGCTACCTCCTCATTAAGTGCCAGGGCAAGCTGGCGGCATGTTGCCTCGCGTGACTGATCGTCGCGCACGAAGGACCAGTTGAGCATGGTTACCGGACCAGTTAGCATCCCCTTGACAGGCTTATCAGTCAATGACTGTGCATAGACACTCCAGCGAACTGTCATCGGCGCAGGACGAGCAACGTCGCCGTAGATGATAGGTGGGCGTACACACCTTGAGCCATAGCTTTGCACCCAACCCTGGCGGGTGAAGGCAAAGCCGGACAATTGCTCGCCAAAGTATTGCACCATATCATTGCGTTCAAATTCTCCATGGACTAACACATCGATACCCAGTTTTTCCTGCCTGTCAATGATCTCAGCAATAGACTTTTCGATAAAGCTTTCATACTCCTGGCTGGTAATCTGCCCTTTCTCGAAGCGCTGACGTACCTGGCGAACCTCAGCGGTCTGTGGGAACGAGCCAATTGTTGTCGTGGGCAAAGATGGTAGACACAGTTGTTTCGCCTGGATTTGCCGCCGCTCTGCATAGGGAGCGCGTGTTTCCTCGTGTCGAGTGAGCAGTTTTGCCTGGCCAGCAGCATCGTGTACCAATGGCGAAGTCGCTCGGCTATGCGCCACAGACGCGCTCTCCTCAAATACCGTGGTTAGCGCATCACGCCCTTCGTGTAAAGCACGCCCAAGTATGACGACTTCTTCTAGCTTTTGCTCGGCAAAAGCGAGCCATCGATAGGCCTCTGGAGCAATCTCGTTTTCGCTTCTCGCATCATAGGGAACATGCAGCAGAGAGGAGGAGGGAGCGACAATGAGGCGTTCACGTGGAACAAGCGTGGCCAGCTCAGTCAGCAAATCAAGCTTTGCAGACAAATTGGCGCGCCAGATGTTACGTCCATCTATGAGACCAGCAACCAGCACTTTGTCGGCTGGTAAACCATGCTGGCGCAACAAACCACTGTTTTCAGGCCCATACACAAAGTCGAGTCCGATCCCATCAACCGGCAAACTCATCAGGGTCTCATAGCTTTCGCCTGCATGACCGAATGAA
Source organism: Candidatus Paraktedonobacter carboxidivorans (assembly GCA_041156125.1). Classification (GTDB taxonomy): domain Bacteria; phylum Chloroflexota; class Ktedonobacteria; order Ktedonobacterales; family Ktedonobacteraceae; genus Paraktedonobacter; species Paraktedonobacter carboxidivorans. The sequence continues at coordinate 15,203 of JBEVTI010000021.1, read as the reverse complement.
GTTGATACGCTTAGTTTCGCCTTGCCCTTACGCGCGGCAAGCATCTCGTAGGTTCGCCGCAAAGCACTCAACTCCGCCGGGGTGCGATCTTGCACGAGGCAGGGCTCGTCAAGTTGAATCCAACTGGCACCCATTGAGGCCAGGCGGGATATAACTTCGCCGTAGACAGCACTGATATCTCTCAGTGTTTCATCTAGCAGATTCATGCCTTCATTCTGAGCTTTGCCCAACAATACCAGGCTGAATGGGCCAATAAGCACCGGTTTGGCAGAAATCCCCTGCTCCAGCGCCTCGGCGAACTCGTCAAAGAGTTTGTTTGAGGCTATCTGGAAGCACTGTCCGGGGTACCATTCGGGAACAATATAGTGATAGTTCGTATCGAACCATTTCGTCATCTCCATGGCGGTAGCATCGAGACCAATCCGTCGCACACCACGAGCCATAGCGAAGTAAGTGGCGAGATCAATGTATCCTCCCTCCCAATGATAGCGTTCAGGCACCGCCCCAATCAAAGCGATCGCGTCAAGAACCTGATCGTAGAAGGAGAAATCATTAACTGGAATGAGATCAATACCCGCGTCGCGTTGTACTTGCCAGTGTGCCTGGCGCAATCTCGCGCCTGCACTATACAGATCCTCTTCCTTTATCTTCCCACTCCAATAAGCCTCACATGCCTGTTTCAATGCGCGCTTACGACCAATGCGTGGATAGCCAAGTGTCGTCGTGCGTATCATAGTTAATACTCCTTGAGCACAGATAGAAAAGAGCGTTTCCTCATTGTTTATAAAACGAATGTTTGTTTTATAAACAATGATGTCAGTATGATAGCATAAAACAAGGAAATATCCAAGGCATCCTCATCCCCTTCGGGGCTTGTTATGATAATATCCTCTGGCCAGAGAGAAATGGAGGGTGGTCAGCGACGCGACAGTGGCGGTTCCCATTTTGATCAGGTGCAAGGCTTGTTTAAAGTGTGTGCATTAGTTGGTATAGGCAAAAATGCTGCGTCCCGCGCTCTATCAGGTTGTGCGTTGGCCTGCTTGCTCAAGGAGGGGAACAGAGAGATGAGCTTGCTTAAGAGGAATGGTAAACCAGAAAGTTGAGCCCTGAGTAGGGCGACTCTCGACTCCCACCTGCCCACCGTGTTTACTTACGAGCTTCTGGCAGATGTAGAGACCCAGACCCAGACTTACGCCTGAGCCATTATGCGCATGGATACCAGGAGCTTGATAAAACCTTTGCCAGATATGTTGTTGTGCTTCAAGAGACAGTCCCGGCCCACTGTCGCGTACCCAGACACGTGCCTCGTGCTCGTCAGTGCTGAGTCCGACCTGGATGGGTGTTTCGGTAGGGGAATACTTGAGAGCATTGGCGAGATAGTTATTCAATACTTGCTGGATGCGATCAGGATCTCCCTCGAACAAAATAGCATCTTGAGGTGGAAGTTCTAGAGAAATAGTACGTTGGAGATGAGCTGATTGGAAATCGTGAACAGTTTCTCCCACCAGGCTGATTAAATCGCTCGTGTGCAGTTGCAGCTCGAAGGCGTCTGCTTGAATACGCGACGTTTCCAGGAGATCATTGATCAGGCGATTCTGGATGCGGAGCTGTTGTTCGCCGCGCCCAAGCATCAACAATACCTCTTCTATATGCTTTTGAATCTCAGGAGAGGGCGATTCTGGCATACTGATAACTCGGCGCAGCCGCCGCTGGGCCAGTTGTACCGTCCCTTGTAGGGCTGTAAGGGGCGTTTTGAGTTCATGGGTGGCCATACTGAGAAACACTTCTTGCTGGTGTTCCAGTTCTTTTTGTCCAGTAATATCGTTAAAGGAAATCACTCCCGCGACTACATTGCCAGCAAGATCCTTAATAGGAGCGCCATTAACGCGAATAAAGCCGAATGTGTTATCACCGCGCAGATATTTAAAGTCCTCGGACCAGCTTTCTCCACGCACAGCGCGAGCTAGCGGCCATTCCTCTGCTTCAACAAGCCGACCATCCAGGTGCCACCCTACCCACTCTGTATAAGCCTTAATGTCAGGGGAATAGTGGACCGGGTGGCGCATGATCATTTCAACCTGTTGATTTCCCAGCACGATTTTCCCCTCAGGCGCTTCCGCAATTAAAACACCAGAAGGGAGGTGACGTAGGACTTCCTCAAAGCGGGCTCGTTCAAATGCCAGAGCTTCAAGCAGCTTTGCTCGCTCCTGTTCAGCCTGGTAACGTTCGGTAATAATGAACTGTTCGCGGAGTAGTCGTTCGCGCTCTTGCTCTGCTTTTCTGCGTTCGATGGCATAGCGAATGACTCGATGAATCAAATTCCCCTGGAGCTGGCTCTTGTTGATATAATCGTCCGCGCCCACCTGTAATGCCTGGATGTCCAGTTCAGATCCATCCGCACCAGTCAGAAGAACAATAGGTAGTGAGCACCCTTGCATCCTTGCTTCGGCGATTAATTCTATACCATTGCGCTGCCCTAAACGATAATCCAGAAAGCACAGGTGATGCTGATTTGCGAGCAATTGGACAAGCCCTTCTTCATATGAAGCTTTCCAGGTGATCTCATAATGTGCATTAGTAATGCGCGCGAGGTGTTTTTTCAGGAGAATGAAATCTTCCTCATCATCTTCAATGAGTAAAATTTTCGTTACTGGCATCTTCTGCATAAGTAGTTTTCTTCTCCTCAGCTGGTAGAGTAACAATTTCAAACCAATATTTTCCCAGCGTTTGCATTACTTCGATCAGATTGTCAAAGGTCACTGGTTTAGTAATAAAAGAGTTAACTCCCAGCTTATAGGAGCGATAAATATCCTCTTCGGCTTTTGAGGTTGTAAAAACTACAATAGGGATATCTTTAATGTCTGCATGAGCTTTAATTTCCTTAAGGGCTTCGCGACCATCTTTGCGCGGCATATTTAAGTCGAGCAGAATGACACCCGGACGAGGAGCATTCGCCTCAGTTAGATACTCGCCTCGATGCAAGAGATAGTCCAACAATTCTTCACCATCACGTACTGTGTGGAGAGGATTGAGTAATTTCCCTTTTTCCAGTGCTTTCTGGGTGAGCAGGATATCGTCTTCATCATCATCTGCCATTAAGATGACCAGTACCTCTTTATTCGCCATTTTTCTTCTCTTTTTTCACGATGCTCTCGGCAGGCAAGGTTACAATGAACGTAGAACCTTGCCCTACACTACTTTTGGCGGTAATAGTGCCATTATGTCTTTCAGCAATTTTGCGCACAATAGCCAGACCAATACCGGTTCCTTCATAGATATTTTTGCCATGTAAGCGCTGAAATACGGTAAAAATGCGGTCCAGGTACTTCTCATTAAAGCCAATACCGTTATCCTTAACACAGAGACGATAGCAGGCATACGCTTCATTGGCTTCTGAAAAACTTTCATCGTCAGTTAAGAGTTCAGCCCATACATTGACTATGGGGGGAGTATCGCGCTGACGGAATTTGAGGGCATTGCCAAGAAGATTTTGCAAAAGCTGACGCATTTGCGCAGGATCAGCATAAACAGTTGGCAATGGTCCGATTTCCACTTGCCCTTGCTGATCCCGCACCTGCACTTCCAGGTCAACCATTACCTCGGCAGCAATAGTATTGAGATTGACCAGGCTAAAAGGCAGTGCATGAGTAGTTACTCTAGAAAAAGCCAGCAGGTCGTCAATTAGAATCCTCATACGTGTAGCTGCATGACGCATACGGTCAATATATTCTTTTCCTTCACCTAATACTGGCTCGTACTCTTCTTGCAGTAAATTGCCAAAAGCCTGGATTTTGCGTAGTGGCTCTTGCAAATCATGCGATGCTACATAAGCAAAATCTTGTAATTCCTGGTTGCTTCGCTGCAATTCTTTGTTAAGCTGTTGCAAAGATAGAGTGCGCTCGGCAACCCGTTCCTCCAGGTTGGCATTTAGATGCTGTAGAGCTTGTTCAACTTCCTTCAGCCTGGTAATATCAATATTGACGCCAATCATGCGGATCGGCTTGCCTCCTTCATCATAGGAGGTAATTTCCCCTTTCGCGAGCACCCAGTGGATCGTACTATCGGGCCATACAATCCGCAACTCATCGTTATAGGGAGCGCCGCCTTCCAGGAGCGCCTGGCGAAGATTTTCCGCGGCCTGAGCTAGATCATCAGGATGAATTCGCTGCATCCAATCTTTGTAGGCGCCAGTAAATTCTCCTGCGTGCAATCCATAGAGTGCTTCTAACTCAGGTGTCCAGAGAATAACCTCATTCAAAATATTAAACTCGAATGTGCCGATATTTCCAGCGCGCTGTGCTAATTGTAAACGCTCGGCACTCTCCTTAAGCAACTCTTGCGAGTGTTGTTGCGCGAGATCGACCTCGTGAAAGAAACGTGCCTGTTCCGCTTTCTTCACAGTGATATCGCGATTAACCTCTAAAATAACGTAAGGTTGTCCCTGCTCATTACGCATAAGTACCTGATGACTATCAACAATGACCCGCGTGCCATTGGCGCAGGTGTGGATAAGCTCTCCCTCCCACTTGCCATATTGTTCCAGAGCGGCATCAACAGCGGCGAGATTTTCGGGAAAGCGTGTCTTTAGTAAATCATGGGTAACCTGCCCTACGGCAGCTTCGGCTTTCAAGCCGTATAATTTCTCAGCACCGTGGTTCCAGAAAATGATATGACTTGTGGGATCGCGAACGAGAATCACATCCTGGGCTAGTTCAATGAGTGAAGATTGCATTTGGAGAAACTGCTGAGGAGTCCAACTTTCCAATTCACTGGAGGTAATGGAATTCTTTGTAGTATCTTGCTTTCCCTGAGTCATAATTTTTCGTATCTTTCTCCTTTAATAAGCGTAATAAAGTTTTTGCGATTTTGCAAATCAGAAGCGCTTTTTATGTATCTTCTATTTTTTTCGTATCTTCTATTTTACCATAAAAAATAATGCTCCTGGCTTGCCAGCATAGAGCCTGGCAAAAAAGGATGCGAGCCGTCTGAGTGAGCATTCCGTGCAGGAGAGGGGCAGCACATTATATTGCTCCTCTCCTGCACGGAATGTTTACTCAAGCGTGCTCAAGTCGCCGCAGTTCAATTTTCCCCGCGCGTACGCGTACCGCGAAGGTCGGCTGGCTATATACGGCTGGACCACACACCACAGCTCCATCACTCAGACGGAAGCTGGAGCCGTGCCAGGGACAGTTGATCGCGCCGTTCTCGCAGGTACCCTCGTCGAGTGGACCACCCACGTGCGAGCAGGTCGCGGCGAGTGCATAAATCTTTTGCTTCTCTTTCCAGAGAACGACAGGAATGCCATCAGCTTCGACGCGGGTCAGCTTTTTTGTGGGCAGATCCTCCGCATCCAACACCTCCACAAAGTCCTCTGAACCGCCTTCCCAGGCCAAGCGGTTGACACCGACGCCTTTAGCAAAGCTCAGTTCACCACCCAGGTAGGCGGCGGCTATCGTCAGCGTATAGCCTAGACCCGCGGCTACAATACCTGCGCGACGATTACCTGTACGTCTCAAGCCATAGGATAGTATATTGGAGAGCAAAGCGCCACCGTTGAGTAGACCATGGGCCATCCCGACACGCCGATCGGTTGCGTCCGTCTCACTCCAATCCGTCAGCCCGGTCAGGGCAGAAGCTCCAGAACCAAATAGGCCTAGCAGCAGCGTTGCATCAGCAGCCTGCTCTATGCCAGGATTTTCTGAAACCAACGAGAGTGCATCGAGCAGCATAGTCGAAGTCCAGGAGCCAATAGGAATATCAGTCACTATTGGATGGACCGGATGACCTAGCCAGGTTCCCTGCAACAGGTCCTTGAGTTTTCTCATTCCAGGCGAGTTAAGACTTTGTATCCACTTTTGCAGGGGATTGGCCAGAGTCTCCAGCCATGTCTGGCTCTCTATTACCTGTCCACTCAAGTGCCGCAGCAGAGGCTTCCTGGGTGGCGTCTCTGGCCATGCCGCCCTCTTTTCAGATGGTGCAGTCGTTGTCATAGCTCTTTCTCCGTCCAACCTTTCGTGAGCATCTTGCTCATCCATTAGGATGCATCATTTAATAGGGCTACTATATTTAAGATACTATGTACTTGTGATAGTATCTTCCACAAAAAGCCAATAAAAGCATAAAACCAGCTTGTATTTTGCTTTTTGCGGAGGAATTTACCAGGTAAGATTCCTGTCTATTACGCTTTTTATCCATAAAAAGTTTCTTAAACTCTACTTTTGAGAAAAGCGCTTCTGCCTGAGCTTTTAGAAATGTCTCACGAGATTTTTTTGTTCTTGAGCGAACCAGTAAATAAGAGCGTGCTTTTAAGAAGAGGAAACGGAAGGAGCATTTTCCACGTGCCAAATATATGACTGGAGAATCTCTCCTTCCATCAGGAAAGGAAAACTTATTCTATGGGATTTACTCAATATCATGAACCAGCTGAAGAGCTTACACCTGAGACACGTACGTTCGCGCGTATGATAGCTTCACTCACAGAAGAGGCCGAAGCCATCGGCTGGTACGAGCAACGGTTAGCGGTAGAGGAAAATCGAGAAGCCCGGGCTATTATGGCGAATGCTCAAGGGGAGGAGTACAAACACTTTGGCATGGACCTCGAATTTCTATTACGCATGAAACCAAAGTGGCGAGCAATATTGCAAGAAATCCTCTTTAAAGACGGAGACATCGTTGAACACGGTGAAGAGGCAGAGGAAGCAGAAAGCTAGCCACTCCAGGCAAAGCCCTTTTGTGGGAGTATTTTTTCGGGCGAGGCGCCCTGAGCGCCTCGCCCGAAAAAATACTCCCACTTTCTGGGAATGGAAGGCAGAAAGCGTTCAAGCAGGTTGCTTTATTGCTGATTATGGCCTGTTTGGGCTGAAAAGCTGGGAGACGGAGGGTGGCGCTGTCGGCTTTTTGTTGCTACTCCCACGGTACACGGTGTATAATTTACCCCGATATACTGCGAAATCAGATGAAAGATATGTTCAAGCGTAGGTTGGTCGTTAGCCTGCCCGGTAAGCAGATCCCAGACCGTCTGCCTGGATAAGTTGACTGCCTCACCGATCCAATCGAGATCGAGATGATAGGCGTAATAGATTTCCAGGAGCTTTGGTGGTATAGATAGTCGTTTTTGTGGCTGAGGATGGGTTGGATCAGCTGGGGGGCGTGCGAGCACAAAGATGATGCCATCAACATTTGCCCGGGTATAGGATTGTCCAGATAATTGAGAAAGGATGTAGAGTAGATCATCAACCATGTAAGGATTTGCTCGCCCGGTCTCGTCAAAAAGCCGAATAACCTCCATGTCGATATCTCCCTCCGCGTATTCATATAAAGCTTCAAGGGAAATAGCATGATGCTGGCGAATGGTACGAAATGTAGGTAACTCTTCACTCATCGCGTGCTATCCCTTCTCGTGGTGTTTTGATCGCGGCCTCTTCCATCGTCCAGCTTCTACCAGTTAGCCGCGAAAATGCAGCCAGAAGCCGCGAGGCTATTTCTGGCTGCATTATACAGCCGATTTCCGCCCTATATTCCTCAGCTAATGCCAGTTCCGCAGCTTCGGCAAACTGCTCTGAAGTCAGGCCACTTTCCTGGCGCCTGGTGAGAAAATGGTATTGTTCAGCGGTTTGCATCATTCTCCTCCATGTCATATATTGCTGAACCAGCCTCTGAATGCTTGCTGACCTTAGAAGGTCGTGCCAGGCAGTCTGGAGTGCATGATTACTTGCTAGTCGTTTTCACTCTTTTATCATAGTTCATAGCTTTCCTGAATTCTTCTGCCCGCCATCAGAATTGTGGGCCTCATTCTCCTGATTCCCTCTTCACAAAGCAAATATAGCTACGACACTTTTTCCAGGATGGATGCATTTATCCCTGGTAGCGGGCAGAGAGCAGGCTATTCCTCTTAAAAAATACACAGATAGACAATGAATAAAGCTATAGGAAAAAAAAAGGAAATATGAGTATAATTAGCGCATAAAGAAAGACTCTGGTAATTATCGTGATGAGAAGATAGGCAGAACCATATATGGCTATCATTCCGGTAACACAAAAAGCATCTGAGCAGATCAGGTCTATCCGATTTCTGGAGATAGGGAAACTGAAAAAAGTCCCTGCTCCTTTCCTGCGTATTACTACCTGTGGTTTATTAAGTATTGAGATGGTCGCGGAGATCATCGACAGCGAACAACCCCTGGCACGCTACGTATCTTTTGCCCCTGACCAGCTACGGGGTCGAGGTCCAGCACCCGCGCTTTTGTTGCTAAAACTCTTACTGAGTAGTCCGAAACTGCTGCTCAGTAACCCTGAACGCTTTGCTTCCAAAGATTGGTTGATCCAGCAGTTTTGTCGTGACCGGGAGCTCTTCTCAAATGTCCGGCTAGATAATATCGCTTCCCAGTTGCGCAGTCTCCTCTGCCCAAACATCTATGAAGGACTGCGTACTCACTTGCTAGCCCATGTGCGTAGCAGCCCGGCCAGCGGCGATGGTTACCAACTTGCTGCGTATCCCCTCATCTGGACGGATATCGATGCGCTGGCCTGGAACGTGGAGCAAGGTGCTCGTATGGAACGCTTTGGTGATGATCCACTCCCTTACTGGGAGCGGGCCTACGAACTTGTCAAGCAGGGAGTCTATCTGCCGGATGAGGCGTACAGTGATTGGTCTTCGATCCAACGTGAAGAAGTAGCCGGAGTCTTACGCCAGTGTGTGCAGGCTCTGGCCAGATTGTATGTTGTTCGGCATGGTGAAGCTGGAGAGGAAGAGGCACTACTTTTGCTACGCAGCTACTGGCTTGAGCACCCAGAAGAGGAGGATGTGCTGCGACCCTTGATGGAGTTGTTAGGACAACGAGAATGTTATCAGGAAGCGCTAGGATATTATGAACGGCTCTGTGAACTCTTTGAGGAGAAACAGCAGCCTGATCCTCGCACACGCGATGTAGCCGAGTATCTACGCACAAAACAGATTCAGCGCCAGCGGCCTGGACAAAGTTCCTCGCCTTATTCTAGTCCACAAATGACCCTCGCCGCCTCTGGAAGCATTAAGATCGCGCTCTCTTCCTTCGAGCGCGATCTTAATGCTTCCATTTCAGCAGGAGCCGTAACTTTCTCTCAGCGGCCAGGTACACTCTTTACCTTTTTGCCTGCCGCTGGTAGTCGTATTGAGCAACGAAAACCGGCAGAAGATCAGCGGCATCTGGTTGGCAGAGACGAGTGGATACAGACGATGCAAGCGTATCTTTCGGCTGATTTACCCAAAAAACTGGTGATTGTCCAGGCCGCTTTAGGCGCTGGAAAGTCCAGCGCCCTTCATCTGCTCAGGCGTTCCCTGGCTGAGCAAGGCATCTATCGACTGTTCTTCTTCACCTGCGCTGTACCTATGCATATGACTGCTGAGGAGCACCTTGAGCGCTTTCTGGCGGAGCTTTTTATTTTTTTAGAAATATCAACACAGCAATTTAAGGATGGCCCGGCAACATATGCTCAGTGTATTAGAGAGCTCTTTACATGCCTGGCACAGCTTGAGCAACCTGTAGTGCTGTTTGTTGATAATGGGGAAGTGTTGTTGCAAGAGGATGGACAACTTGCTACCTGCTGGCAGCAGTGGTTTACCGATCTGATTCATTATCAACACCAGGCGACCTTGTTTTTAGCTACCCGCGAGTGGCCAGGATGGAAAGGGCGCAATCGTGTCTATGTGGCCCAGGATAAATTGCCGCCGCTCTCTCCAGAAGCCGGGGCAGTCATTTGGCAACGCATGGGCTACACAGGGATAGAGGAAACGCTTCTTCAGCAGCTTAGCGCGCTCTGTGGAGGAAATCCCTGGCTGATTGAATTGCGAGCCTCAACGCTGCTGGATACTTTTTATGACAAATATGGGCAAAACGACGGCTCGCAAACGCATACGCTTACCTTGCTTGTGCAAAAACTGATACAAGAGCCGCATCTCTTTGGTCAGAAAGCAGATCTCGAAACCAGATATATGCTGCAAGAAGTTATTAGCACTCGTCTTCCTCCTTCTGCCCTCTTATTATTGGATATTCTGACCTGTTCACCGCTGCCGCTTCCACTTACTCTGCTTGCGGAGAAGATTCCTGAGGTGGAAGAGGCCTTTGCACTACTCCAGCATGCTTCGCTTGTTGATCGAGATACCATGCTTTCTCTTCAGCGTGCCCGCTTGCATCCAGTTGTTATGGAAGCAGCCCGGCAGCATCGGCTGACTATGTCTGAACAGCGTGAAGCTATTGAAGATAGTGTGATGCAGATTTATACCAGGTGGCGCGAGCAGGGAATTGAGAGAGACCTGGAAAAAGCCGCGGTTACAGCGGAGTTGATCATTTTTGAACTTAAGCGCGCGCATTTTCTTGCCGCGACAGAACTACTTATTCAAGCAAATATATCTCTGGCACGTTTTGGGCATACACCGCGCATCGCTCGCCAGGCATTCCATTTATTAGAACATCCACTGAGTCGTACTCTGTATGCTTCCCCGCAGGAAGAATACGGTGGAATTCTTTTGCAAGGCTATCTTACTCCAGTTCTGGGGCGAAAGATCTCAACAGAGCAACGTGCTCAGGCTTACCAGCCGATTTATGACGCTTTCTTGCAAGGTAGAGTGCCTTTGCAGGTTCCTACAGATCTCTATATTATGCAACAGCTTGTATCGGCATGCCGTAACTCCCTCGATTTTCTCGGGGCCCAGACTCTCCTTGATCAAGTCTTTCATCGTTATCCCGACCTCGAACAAACACATCCTCATCGTTACGCTTCTTTGTTGAGTAAGCAGGCGGCTTTCCTTGGTGCCTGGAGCGACTATGCCAGAGAGCAACACGAAGATAGGAGGGCCCGAGCTCTACGTGAGCAGGCTATTACTCTTTATCGCCGGTGTATCGCAATCTGGGAAGAGGTCGAGGAGCATAATCCTCCGGGCAAGCAAAGTGGTTCGCGCTATAATCGGGCGTGGTTTCTTAACGACCTCGCTTACTACCTGCGCCAGCAGGGACGTTTTGAGGAAAGCCTGGCTGCTATTGAACAGGACATTTTACTTGAAAGTGCTGGTTATAGCAGGCCTGGATCACTTGCAACCGCGTATGGCGAGAAGGCACAGATCCTGGCGGCGCTTGGCCATTACCTTGAAGCATTGCGTTTCGATCGACTCGCTGTTGAACAGATCCAGCAGGAAGCGGTGGTATCAGGCAATGAAGGCCTGAAACGCGATGTATGGATGTTACTTGCGGAGCGTGGGCACCTGTATCTGCGAATTGGTAGGCTCAAGGAGGCACAATCTTTGTTTGAACAGGCAGCAGATAATCTCAGTGACGACCGCCGTTCTCAGCGCATTCTGGCAGAGGTAGGCCTGACTGAAATTCAACAGTGGCGGCACACATCCCCAAACGAACAATTAGATTGGCGCTGGACAACTCGTTATCGCGCATTGGTACGCTATGATGCTACTCAGTGGTTGACTCCGGCGGCATTTTCTCCAGAAGAAGCGGAAGAATGGAAGCTCCTGCAAGCGCTAGAGGGGGATGAGGAACAGAGGCGGCGTATGGAGGATCTCATCGCGCGCTCACGAGATCGAGAGATTCTCGATGCATTGAGCATGGGTCATGAACCTCGTTTTCATTACCCGCGTATTCCCTTTGCGGATGTAACAGATAAACTAAGTGCTCTGCATCATTTAGCGCAAGATATTGCTCAACATGAACCTAACCCGATAGTACGTCGGCTTTACCTGGATGTCATTGAGGAACATACTCTCTTGCTGCAAATGGTGAAAGCCGCGTATGAGAACGACACGAAGACATACCAGCATGCGAATAATGCGATGCACTCAGCACCAACGGTACCTGAGATGGAGCGTGCATTCTGGCATGTTGCCAGACTTATCGCACAGGGTAGGCAGCGCGCGGATCTCGTTGAGGTGAGTGAAGAAGTTTCTCAATTTCTCCAGCGTCTTAAAGCACCTTTGCCCGCGCCTGTTTTTTCTGCTGAGCCTGGCAACGTGCAAGCAGAGCCTCAGATCTTTATAGAGAATCCAAGGATGGTATCAGTGGATACTATCCAGCGTTTTTTTGATGCGGTGATGCGTGATTATGGCTTTGACGGCTGGCATACGATTATCGATGCGAGTGCTACTGTCCCTTACATTGAGCAGCTTACCCAATGCTTTGTTTTGCCGGCTCAGTCGCGCTCGCTCGCGGGAGTACGAGAGATGCTCTCTCATGAACTTGAGAGCCATGTTTTCCGCGCGGCTTCGGGGGCAAAATCGCCGTTAGATCTGCTAAGTACAGGAACAGCATTTTTTATGGCGACTGAAGAGGGAGTGGCTGGATATTTTGACCGCAAAACAGCGGCGCTGCAGGGCAAAGTAGTGGAGGAGTTTACTGCTGGGAGTTTAGCGGGTACCCTGGCCACAGGCTTAGCGAGCGGCGTTGTTACAGCAGCGCTCCCTTTTACTGAACTTTGCCGTTTCTTTGAACGCTTTTTTATCCTGCAGCGGACAATTACAGGACAAAGTAAAACTGTAGAGAAAGCGCGAACCAATGCGGCCAAATTAGCCCGTAGGCGTTGCCTGAGAACATTCCAGGGAGTACCAGATCTCTCTGTCGCAGGCATCGCTTATACTCAGGATGCGCTTTACTATCGAGGATTACAATTAGTGACTGACGCTATCCAGAATGACGAGCAGGTGCTCACTCGCCTCATGGTCGGAGTTGTGGGCCTCCAACAGTTGGGAGATCTGGCGGAACTTGGTATCACTGAGCCGCTGCAACAACCGCGTTGGCTGGCACATGCTCCTGATCTGGAGGCGTACATTTTGTCTTTTGAGAAGGCAGACGCTCAAAATAAGTAACGCTAAGGCTATGGGTCAGCCCTGATCTTGTAAAACAGGCAACCCTATGCTTTGTCAACACCTGGTTTCACGACTACAAAGAGGGCCTGGATCAGCGCGGTGCGCTGATCCAGGCCCTCTTTGTAGTCGTGAAACCAAATCACAGTAGGCAGAAAAAATGGAGCGTGGCCCGGATTATGCTATAGGCAGAACACCAATTTTACAAAAACTCTACTACGAGATTGGTAGAGTCCACAAGATATAGCACATATCTGGTTACGAACAAAGGAGTATGCCATGGGCACGAAAGGTGATGCTGACCCGGAGGATGACTAAGGTGCAAAAGAAAGTAGCCATGTCAGCGCCACAATGCGCTAACATGGCTACACTCCTGAATGAAAGCGTTAAAAAACAGCATCTTTGCTCGGCATTCAAACAGGTAGTACAGACAAAGCCAGTCGAGGGTTATTAGCGCTCGTGTGGCTTTAAAACCTTATGGAAGAGGCCAAAGAGTATAAACGTTGGTGGCCACTGACCAACAAAAATGCTCCACTCGCGCTTGCCTGCGAAAAACAGCACAGCCGAGGTCAGAATAGAGCTAAGGGCTGCCCAGTACCAGACCTCCTGCGGAACGCTATCCGTCATGCGGAAGTATTGCTCTTGTATATCAGTTCTTTCTTTGAAAGGCATGTCAATTTTCGCCATGGTCTAATGATCCTTTCTTACTTTTGCCAACAACAGAGCCTTTGCTCAACCAGCATATTTCACAAGGAGTACAAGGGTAGGCAATGGCTCTGCATGCGTGCCGAAAAAGGCTGAAACTCTTTTTCGTGCAAGCAGAATGGATGACTCCTGCATAATGCAGTGTTTTTTGTCTATCCGTAGACAAAAATAGTATACTTGCTCCCACCAAAAGAGTTGCTTTTCTCTGCCGCGAGCGCATGCATGTCCAGATTTTTTCTTGACAAGCTTCTTTTTATTTCCATACAATACATAGTAGTCAGCAGCTCGTTTAAGAAAATACAGAGAAAATTCCCCTTTTCATAAATAAGTGAGCCGAGCTAATAAAGATAGGTGAGAACGCGGATGATTCGGTCAGGCTATGCTTGTGTCAATTTAACCCTGCAGCGCAAAATACGCTCTCTACGTCTGGCAACCCTGCGCGAGCAGGGCTTCCCTTACTGGCAGTCTCTGGTTAACGAAAACCTCGACCTGCTGGTGGATATTCTCCGTTGGAATCGCGAGCATCAGATCTATATGTATCGGATCTCTTCTGATCTCATTCCACTGGGATCACATGAAGAGGTTGATCTGACAGCGCTGAGCTTTTCCCACGCGTCAGAAATAGCTCAGCTTGCTCAAGGGATGCGTCTTTCCATGCATCCTGGACAATATACCTTGCCCTCGGCGGCAGGCGCGGTCTGGCAGCGCAGTTATCGGGATCTGTGCTATCACGCATTTATTTTTGACCAGTTGGGATGGGCAGATGGTGATCTTATTCTCCATGGAGGAGGCGTATATGGTGATCGTGTGACCACCGCCGCGCGCATTGTTGAGAATATCAACTCGTTGCCTGATCCAGTTCGCCGCCGCTTGCGTTTAGAGAATGACGAGCGTTGCTGGGCCATCCATGAACTGTTGCCGATTTGTGAGATGACGGGCATACCATTAGTTGTAGATAATTTACATCATCAACTTAATGGCAGCCAGCCATGGAAAGATCTGCCCTGGGAACGGATCTTTGCCACATGGCATGGGCAACGCCCTAAGCTTCACTACGCGGAGCAAGATCCGCTAAAACGCGCGGGGGCGCACGGCGAATACCTGCATGCATCTAGTTTCCAGACATTTACCGCTGCAGTTCCTTGTGAAGATTATGACGTGATGCTAGAGTGTAAGGCGAAAGATCTGGCCTTGCTGAGACTCCGCGACGAATTGAATAATGCGAACATAACCTGAACATTTTCGGCTCCAGGGGCTGCCTGCTGGCAGATCAGTTTCCATAGGTAACTATCGCTGGCGGTGGATTAAGCGCGAGAACCTGCTTTGGTGTCATAAGTGTTTTTGCCTCGATATGGTAAAACAATTTAAAGCCACCGTAGCCGAAATTATGATATTTTTCCATATCCTGGCCAACCCAGGTGTTATATTGCCAGGTTTTATCGGCCTGGTCGCCTTTATAGCCGCCTACACTGTCAATGTGAATGACCACATCAACACGCGGATCATTGACCAGGTTCCTCTTATCTGCAATTTCCGCTAACCCGGCGTCGTGTGGATTTTTCAAGCCATCTCCATCACCACGATACTGATGAATCAACAGGATTTTGCGCGGCACATGGTACTTCATGGGAAGCGTTGCCAGGGCCTCGATGATCGG
>JBEVTI010000020.1:0-88903 GCA_041156125.1 Candidatus Paraktedonobacter carboxidivorans | reverse complement strand
TTAGTGACTCTTCACACTCCAGGGGCCATTGCCACCACCACCCCAGCCGTTGCCACCGCCGCCCCAGCCGTTGCCACCGCCGCCCCAGCCATTGCCACCGCCGCCCCAGCCATTACCACCACCACCCCAGCCGTTGCCGCCGCCGCCCCAGCCATTGCCACCGCCGCCCCAGCCGTTGCCACCCGCTGCCCATCTACCGCCGCCACCGCAGCCGCCGCCACAACCGCGACGGCTAGCCGAGCGGAAGCGGCAAACGTGCTGCCCTCGGCATACACGTACCCCGTGCGTCCAGCGGCAGGTCTTAACAGTGCGACATTCGCGCTCAGACGTGCAGTGCGAAGTCGGGCCTGAGCGAAAGCAGTCATCGTCACCACATCCACCAAAGCCGCGACATCCATCTCCCCACCCCCAGTTCCCGCAATCATCGTTCGCGCCACTCGGTCGTATGAGCGCGTTTTCCAGAAGCGCTTTGGCCGCCCCCTGCACAGCGGTCTTTAGCACTGCTGCATGTGCGGATACGCTTATATTGCCATGGTCGATACTCTGGCTTGCACTCTGAGCAAAGACGCTCGTGGTAAATAGTGCCAGACTTAACGCCAGGCTCAGCACCGTAATAGCGCTGAATTTACCCAATCTAATCATCGCGTTTTTCCCTTCTTAAACTAGAAGTAGTTCAATCAGGAGTAACAGCAATTCCCTTTCCTCTCCGTAGAAAAAGGCAGCATACAAAATACATAAGAATGCTTTTCTCTGTCTTCCCTATTTCTACCAATCCTCCTGGAGTATTACTGTACTCTTGTTTCAATGTAAACCTATAGTGAAATCATGTGTTTCAATGCGTGGATGCCTGTAGTGAGCGCAGTGGTTAGCGAATTTCTGAGCATTTCACTTGTGGCTGATCGAGCGGAGCACAGCTAAAAAGGGAAATTCTGCCTCAACAGCAGGTGGATCTTTGGTAGTTTCTACTGAGAAGTAGCACATTTCCGCGAAAATGTGCTATCCTTGTTTGCATGATAAAGCAACATTTCTTTGCAAGCCAGGATCTACCGGAGAAATTCAAATGCCAAATCCTCTCATTTATGCGAGTAGAATGGTATGAAGAGTTTCAGGGGAAAATAGGTTAAGCAACTGGATAAAAAGACCAGAAGTGCATCCAGTATATTTTCTTCTCGAAGAAGAAGATATACTGATTAGTCATATAGCCGTCGTCTGGGAAGTTCTTCCCCATGTCAGTCAGGAGTACAAAGCATATGGCTTCACAGAGGTATTCACATATCCAGCCTTTCGGAAGCAGGGATATGGACTCCAATTGGTTAGATCCGCAAAACAGTATATTGAGCAGAGAGAAGACGCGGATCTGATCATCTTTCATTCATCTAGGAGAGGCTTTTACGAACACGAGGGGTTTGAACCGATGAGTAGCATGGTCACGCTTGTGGGTGAGCCCCAGAACCCAGGGAGGAGTAACGAAATCGGGTTTATACGCTTTTTGTCGGAGCAAGGCCAGCAAGGCAGAGAACAGTTTGCAAAAGGCACGCTGTATTTCGGCGACGAGACCTGGTGAGTTCAGCGTTTCTGGTAATTGTCCCGCTTTGGGCGCAGTCTGATGACTCATCATTTCTCAGCGATGATAGAACCACACTACTTACTACACAGCATACTTTATTGCCTCTCTGCCAATCATACCAGCGGGCCAGATGCCAAAATCGTAACTGTTATCGAACTATCACAAGACCATTTATGGGTTATCCCTGCTCTTGTAAAAGCAGGGATAACCCATAAATGCTTATTAGAGTGGGCCGCGATGAACTATATATGAGCATATCTCAGGAAGATAGTACCTTTCTGGTATTGTCAGAGATGTTTGCAAGAATGCTGGCTCGTCCTACATAATACCAGGATGAAAATGTGGCCAGGGTGAGAAGGTGCCTATCGGATTGTAGAAAAAAGGTGTAGCTGGTTTATGCGCAAAGTTGTTCCTCAAGGCTTTTAAAGAGGATTGCAGTCAAGCCACAGCCAGGTCGCCTATTTATCTTTTGAGGGATCGTAAAATGGAAAAATTGAGTAAATCAGGGACCCCGGGCCTGCTCGTCCTTTCAGTACTGTTAGTTTTTTTACTTATAGGGTGTAGCCTTCTGCCATCTCAGCAAGGCAATACCCCTGGTGTTACCCCGACAGTACTTTCAGCAACGGCGACGCCTGGTCTTACACCAAGCACTGTGGCCGCTTCAACCAATGATTGGACCACCTATCACCAGAATAACAGCCGTACCGGCTATGTGGCCGCTACGCCTGATCCCAAAACATTAACGAAGGCCTGGAGCAAGCAGTTGGATGGCTCGGTCTACGCTGAACCACTGGTAGTGGGTGGGCGTGTGATTGTGGCTACAGAGGGCGATTCGCTCTATGCCTTTGATCAGACAGGCAAGCAGCTCTGGCATACCAACGTAGGGACACCAGTTGCCAGGTCTACCTTGCCCTGCGGCGACATTGACCCACTGGGCATTACGGGCACGCCCGTCTATGATGCAACTACGGGCCTGGTCTTCGCCGTCGCGGAGGTTGAGGGGCCAGCGCATATTCTGGTGGGTGTCGATGTGGCCAGCGGCGTGGTCAAAGTCCATCTCTCGGCGGATATCCCCGGCATGGACGCGCGTGCCCACCAGCAGAGGGCGGCCCTGGCCTTATCCAAGGGCATGGTCTACATCGCCTACGGTGGTCTGGCGGGCGATTGTAGCGATTATCGCGGCACCATCGTCGCCGCGCGCACCGATGGGACCGGCTCATTGCTCTCTTATCGTATCCCGACCCCGCGTGAAGGCGGTATCTGGGCGCCTCCGGGCCCATCCGTTGACAGCACAGGCAATCTTTACGTCGCGGTTGGCAATGGAGAGAAGACCTCTGGCACCTGGGATCATAGCGACTCTGTGCTGCGCCTCTCCTCCAAACTGCAACTGGAAGACGGTTTCGCGCCAGTCCACTGGCCAGCGGAAAACGCGACTGACGCGGACCTGGGCTCAACCGGGCCGCTTCTTTTGCCAAAGGGCTGGATCTATGCCGATGGCAAATCCGGTCTGGGTTACGTGCTCAAAGCCAGTCATCTGGGAGGTGTCGGTGGCCAGACCTCGCTGATCTCGATCTGTCGCGCCTTTGGGGGGGCCGCGGCTATTGGCTCGCAGGTGCTCGTACCCTGCACTACCGGACTACGCTCGCTAAATGTTTCCTCGACGGGACAGATCGCTCTGGGCTGGCGAGCAGCATCCACCATCCAGGGCTCGCCCATCGCGGGTGGCCACACCGTCTACGCGCTGGATATTCATGGCGTCCTATTCGCGCTCAATAGCTCCACTGGAGTCGCGCGTGCCAGTGTCTCGGTAGGCACCGTCAATCGCTTCGCAACTCCCACGCTTGCAGGCAAGATGCTTTTCGTTGGCACCCTTTCTGGCATCGTGGCAGTTCAACTCGCGTAGCTTTTTCGCTGCTCTTTTGTTTTGCAGAGGTTTGGCGGGCGTTGCGCGCGCCAAACCTCTGCTTTTCTCCAGGGCTGGGAGGTAAAAGCGCAAATCTGCCCTTGTTGAATAGCTCTTTCAATGTTATCCTGTCTCTGCATTCGTCGCGGGCTACAACCATTGTTATATGCAACAATCATGCAAATTGGAGCAGAGGGCTTAGCATGGAGAACACATCTATTTTGCGCAAAGTGAAGGTTGAAGGCGGCTATTTGCGCTTTAGCTCGGCACATTTTATTACTTTTGGCGGCAAATGTGAGCGCCTGCATGGGCATAATTACGCGGTACTTGTAGAATTAGAAGGCACGCTAGGCGAAGACCATCTGGTCTTCGATTTTACGCTTCTCAAACGGATCACGCGCGAAATTTGCCGTCGCCTGAATCACCGCTTTCTCTTGCCTCTGCATAATTCACATTTGCAGATCAGCGAGCAAGAGAGTGGCTGGGAGATCCGCTTTGGTACAAAACACTATCTTTTTCCGCGCGAGGACGTGATTGCTTTGCCCATTGATAACTCCACCGCTGAGCGGTTAGCGGAATACATCTGTCAGGAACTACGCCGCGAGTTGACAGCACACCATACGGCGAATCTGCAGAGCATCATGGTCGGTGTAGAGGAAGCGCCAACGCAAATGGCCTATTATCGCACCCCTTTCCACGGAGCATGATCTATCCGCATCATTTTGTCAAAGGCGTTGTCACAAGTCGAGCAGAGGCTTATAATGAAGGCGTAAAATGGTAAGGGCCGGACTGGGGGTAGTATTTTGAATAATGTGAGGCATAAAATGAAAATTGTGGTAGAGACGGAACACCTGCTGTTCCGACCATTGACGCTTGGCGACCTGGATGATCTGACTGTGCTCTATGCTGATCCTGAGGTGATGCGTTTCCTGGGCGGACCACGCAACCGAGATGAGGTGCAGCGAGTTCTGAACCGTTATATTAGAGAGTATCAGATCTATGGTCATTCGTTTTTCGCGACCATTCTCAAAAGCGACCAGCGCTTTATTGGGCAATGCGGGTTGCTCAAACAGGAAGTAGAGGATCAACCAGAGATCGAGTTGGGATATGTGTTGGCACGCCAGTACTGGCAGCACGGCCTGGCTCTGGAGGGTATTCAGGCCTTGAGGGATTATGGCTTTCAGCAACTGGGTTTTCCCCGTTTGATCTCTCTGATTCCCTCTGGCAATGAGGCATCTATCCATCTCGCTGAGAAGGTTGGTATGCAGTATGAGCGCGATGTAGAGCAATGGGGACAGAATTTCTGTCTCTATGCTGTCAAAAGGCCAGACCCCACTAACTCCTGAACTCCACATGCCCCGTGAATGTCTGATGAGCATGCTCACCCGCCAAATGAGCATGCTCACCCGAAAGCCTGGTGAGCGTTCACGCTGGTCGCGAGCGCTCGCCAGGTGGAAGGAGCGTCTAGCGCTCTGCATTTTGAGAGTAGCGCTACAAACCGTTCTTCCAAACAAGCTCCCATCAATCAATGTGCCTGTCATAACCGGGGCAAAGCACCCCTTTGACCTGACACACTGCCTGCCCTTGCCCGACTTTTTCTTCCCGCAACTGCCAACCATGCTAAACAGAGCAATCTTCGCAAAGCGTTGCGGATTCGCCCGACTGCGCGTGCTTCCCTACCAACTATTTACGGCAAACCTATCGAACTGGCTATACAGCTTGCTTCTGGCCTTTTGATTCAAGTATAGCCTAACAAATGGAAAAAGCAAGACATTCAGGAGCTTTTGCCAGAATTAGAGCATTTGCCAAAAATGTCTCAAGTTTTTACAAAGAACTATCAGAGTGGTTTCTAGCAAAGAAGGTCGGAAAATTGAGGAAAGGTTGGCAATAGGGAATGATAAAGCTGATCGTTAACAATATGCCTGTCCAGGCTGTAGCATTAGCATAACGTGTAAAAAGCTTGCATTTGCTCAAAGATTAGAGTATGCTTAGAGACGTGGACACGGAACAAGAAGGATAAAAAGCAAGCCTCTCGTAGATGGCACCGTGGTACTCCTCTCTTTGGCAAAGTGCTGTTCTTGCCGGGTGATATCATCCCTCCAATAACGGCTCTGGCAGAGAAGGAATGTGTTGGAACGTGTGGTATTTGGTATGTATAATGCCTTTCAGATGTTCCGCGCAGTATGTGTGAAAGAGAATATACCATATGCCAGAGAGTATTCCAAGTACTGGTAGCGAAGCCAGGCTTCTGACGGATGAACGATTTTTGCGCAGAGTTGCTTACTCTTATTATGAGGATGGCAACTCACAAGAACAGATTGCTGACGCGGAGTTCTGTTCGCGCCAGACCATTAGTAAGGCTTTGCAGAAGGCCAGAGATAAAGGGATCGTTCGTATCTCTATCGTACCCGACCTGCACACCGGCTATTTACGCAACCTGCAGCGCGAAGTGCGTATACGCCTTGGTCTGGAAGATTTAGTTCTGGTGGCGGGCCAGAACATGAACACTATTCCATCGCATGCCCACGTGGATGAGGTCACTACAAACATCGCGAAAGCAGCCGCGGAATATTTAGACCAGTTGCTGACCGACTCAGACATCCTGGCTGTTTCCGGGGGGCAATCCTTTATGCGCCCGCTTGTGCAGTATATCGCGCCAGCCCGAGTCTTGCCTCATCTCCAGGTTGTAGCCACTATCGGCTTTGTTGAGGCGCGTACAACCACGGGGGACGCAAACCTGATCGCGCACGATCTTGCCGAGGCGTATGGGGCGAACCATCTCTGGTTTCCCTGCCCGGCCTTTCTGCCCACGCCAGAGCTTGTAGAACAGACGCGCCGCTTACCTATTGTCAAGGATGCTTACGATATGATGACGCGCGCGAATGTGATGGTGATGGGCCTGTGGACACCTCACGGCAACGACGATATGGTAACACGCGGTATTCTGACTCGCGAGCAGGTGGATAAGATCGCCGCCAGCCGCCCGGTTATGGATATGAATCACTGGGTTTTTGATGCCGCTGGCAGGTGCTTGAACGAGATCTCCGAGTTGCAGCCATTCCCCTATTCCCTCACGGGTCTGGAAATCCCGCGCATCAGAGAGACTATCCAGAGCCGCAATATCAAGGTGATTATGCTTGCGGGAGGAAGTCCGTCCTATGTACCTTCCATTCGCGCAGCCCTCAAAGCGAAGCTGGCCAATATCCTGATCACTGACCACATCACCGCTCAGCTCCTGCTGGTTGACGATTAGTAAACATCGATCAACTCGTTTGCTTGCCTGTTTATGAGGCGTATCCCCGCGCTCTTAACAGGCAAGCAAACGAGTCCATCAGTATGTTCAGGCCTTCTCGCTGATCCTTATTTTCGCTAAGATAGGTGGGGATATGCCCGTTTTGCGTGATGCGTGTGGCACTGGCACTTATCTTACTTTACTTTATAAATGTACAAAACCAGACGGGTCACACTTCCTATAATAAATGTGGTCATTTCTGGAACGCCCTGCAATGAGGCGTATTTGCTGGATTGATTATAGCGTATTCAGTCTGCTCTGTCGAGAAGAATTGCTGATTGCCCAGCACACTCGCTTCACATTCTCATACGTCTCAAGTTGATTGATCTCATCTAGTGTAAACCAGCGCGCATTGGTGATTTCCTCGTCGCTCAGGCTCAGCTTTGCCGTGGGATCGATCTCTACTACATAGACAAAATCGATATGGATATGTTCGCCCTCGCGTGGTCCCGCGGGTATGGTTTCGGCCAGCATACAGAATGGAGCGGGCAATTGCGGCACAGTGGCAGTGGCAACCTCAGGAGTAATCAGTAGATCGCTGATCTTTCCCTGCTGCCCGATTTCTTCCCACACCTCGCGTAGAGCGCCGGCGTGGGGTTCTTCATCCTCAGTCAGATGGCCACCAGGGGCCAGCCATTGGCCCAGCTTTTTATGTTTGATCAACAAGAAACAAGATTTTGTACTATCGTAAATATAGCCAGTTGCTACATAGTGACTGCGCAAACCCATAGTTAGATCCTCCATCTACCTCAAAAAAATCCATATAGTGCCAGTCTAAACTAACAGGCAGAAAATGCAAAGCCTTAATAAGGATATACCTGTGTTGTATCAAGTAGGAGCTTGATTTTTGCCAGCAGATCGCGAATGTGAAATGGTTTAAGCAATACTTCGCTACAGGCCAGGTCGTCATGGTTGCCCTGATCCACCGTAAAGAGGATAACTGGCGGAACTGGCTCGGTCCCTGGCCAACTCGCGCGCATATTTGCCAGAAAGTCCGCTCCATTCATCACAGGCATAAACAGATCCAGAAGAATAATTCCAGGCCGTTGTTCTGTCTGTAAAGCCCTTTCTAGCCATTCTAACGCTTCGCGCCCATTTGCCATACAAACCACCTGGTAGCCTTGCAGATCTAATACTGAGGTGAGAACATTCTGCGTGGCCGCGTGGTCTTCGATCACGAGGATGAGGGGGCAAGACGCCCCCTCATCCTCGTGATTAAGATGGGTCGTGGTTTGTGCCAGGGACAAGCGCGCTGCTTGCTCTCGGCGTTGCAATCTGGCAGTAATGTCAATCATGCCACAGGTTCCTTTTGTGCGACGCGATCCATCGCGTCAGCTGATGATAAGAATGTTCGCCCCCCCTTGCTCTCAATCATGGCGAGCATTCTCTGGAGTCGCTCCGGGTCTTCGTAACGGGTCCAGATGGGCTGGTGAGGCGACCAGGATACGCTACCAGTGGTGCCGGGAATCGTCGCCAGGAGTGCGGGAGGTATAAAGCGCACAAACTTTTTAGCCGCATCCGCGTAGAGCGGTCCCAGGATAAATCCATCGCAGCCGGCGCGTACGCCTTCCTCGGCGAGCCGCTCATATTCGCTATCAGGAATGTGCGGCAAAATAGGCCGTACAGCGATAAAGACCGGGAGGCCAATGCGTTTTAGATTGACAATAGAGAGCATGCGTTCACTTGGTAGTGGTGTATGAGGCTCTACCAGTAGAGCTGAGTCCCAACAGCTTAGAGAGATGAGAGCGCTAAGCGTCATATCAGCCGCCACCATCTCTTGATGAATCTCGCTCAATTCGTCAATAATTTGACCTTCGAGCAGGGCCTTGGTGCTAAAGTTAATATGTTTCCGCATTTTCGCGAGCTGCCTGAGCATAGGCAGACCGCGTTCCGGGCGCGAAAACGGATCGCTGTCGTAGCCGAATTGAACCGTCTCGAAAGGAGTAGTAGTCTCGCGCGCGAATTCCTGGAAGTCCGCAATGATCTCTTCCGGGGTATCGCGAGAGATTCTAACATCTTTCCCTCGTGTGTAGCAGTAGCGACAGCCAAACGGGCAGGGCATGCCGACAGGTACGAGCACACGCTTCTTCTCTACAGTAAATACGATTCGCTTCCTCATGGTACGATGCCTTCCTGGTCCTGAGCATGGGCCAGTAGAGTGCCGCCAGGACCGCTTTTTGTTAGATATAATCACTTCACAACTTCCAACAACAGGTCTAAAACAAACATACATCAAACAAATGTTATTGGCAAGACAATGCCGCGCTTTTGCCTAAAGTATAGCAATTGTTACCAACCGTACAGATTCCATGTAATTGTCAAGAATGGTTCTGTAAATTGACAGATGTTACGTTCTTGTGTGAAAAATGACAAAGGGTTGCACCCTGATCTCTTTGAGTGCGTCTGTCAACTCTCCATCCAGGAATTGGCCGGATGTAACAAAAGATCCCAAAAACACCTCGTAGTGCTCCTTGTGCTCATGAAAGCGTGTGCATGCTCAGGGCTGAGACGAGAGATCTCTGAAGTGGACTTTTGCCGTAGACGTGTGTTTTGGAGCAGCCGAAGCGTTATATTAATAAGTGTAAGCTCGATAAGCAAAGCTGTCGCCGCGCAAAGCATAGATGAGGGTATGTACAAGAAGTTCTCGGTGCTTGGGCTCAGATGCGTGGGCTGCCGCGCTTGCATTTCTCGTTGTCGGCCAGATACCATACTAGCAACCACACTCAGATTAAAGGAAAGAGAGTTTCATGATCACCAGACAAACAAGTCAGTCAGCGCAAATTGCCACAGCCGACAGGCGCTGGCAGCCGTGGCTGAAGGGCCAGGGCAGATTGAGTACTTCTCTATTGATGCTGAGTATATTGCTTGTCTTGCTTACAGCCTGCACTAACCCTCTGGGCGCTGTGACTTCTTCTGGCGTGCCAGCGGTATCACCCACAGTGCTGCTGCCTACTGCTACCAATCCGCTGCCCACGCCCACGCCTGCTCCCTTGCAAGCCGCGCAAGCCAGGGTCCTACAATTGCTGGCGGGCATGACTCTGGAGCAGAAGTTAGGGCAATTAATTGTTGTAGAGTACCTGGGCAATAATTACCTGGACAGTGGTTTGCACTATATGATTACACAGCAATATGTGAGCGGCATCCTCTATCAATATGTTAATCATAACTTTAGCCCGCCAACCAATACTGTCGATGGTCTGTCAGCGTTCTCACAAAAGCTCCAGGCAGACGCGAAGACGGGTTTGTTGATCGGCACTGACCAGGAGGGTGGACAGGTCAATCGTTTGCAAGTCTTCCACGGTTATTTGCCTTCCGCGGCGGCAATGGCGGCCACAGGCAAGCCACAATATGCCTATGATCAGGGGGCGCAGGCCGCGAAATGGATGGCGCAACTGGGCATTAATAGCGACCTGGCACCGGTTGTAGATGTGCATACGGTCGATCCTCCGATCTTGCAGGATCGTATGTTTGGCAGCACCCCGCAGACTGTCGCGACCTATGCGGGCGCGTACCTGAATGGTCTGCAGGCAAACGAGGTTGCTGGCTGCTTGAAGCATTTTCCTGGCCTGGGCGCGGTAACCTCTGATCCGCATGCCGGTTTGCCGACCATCAATCGCAGCCTGGCAAATCTCAAGAAGATCGACCTGGCGCCGTATCAGATCATGCTTAGCAAGAATCATCCAGCCATGATCATGGACACTGATGTCGTCATGCCAGCGATTGATCCTGACCTGCCGGCGGAGCTTTCTCCTAAAGCGGTAGAGGGCATTTTGCGTGGCTATCTGGGCTATCAGGGTGTAGTGATCACTGACGGCCTCTACATGCAGGGCATCAGTACACGCTGGAGCTTGAGCCAGGCGGCTGTGCTGGCTATTGCCGCGGGCAATGATCTGATAGAGGGACCCTATTCCATTTCGCAGGTGGCTACCGTGTTGAGCGCGCTCAAGCAGGCTCTCAAAAGTGGCCAGATCTCGGAGGCACGTGTTGATCAGTCTGTGGCGCGTATTCTGCTAATGAAAATGCAGTATGGTATCGTGAAATAAACGTTTTCTGCCAGGCTCATGTGCATATCCCAAAAGTCCAAAAGTCCCGTTTTTTGACAGGAGTTTTCGCTGCCAGTATAATCGAGGGGCGGAGCTTTGCGCAGCCGTCCTGGCGCGCGGGCTTCAGCGGACTCATCGCTGGCGAGCGATGGGGTGTATTGTTTGTTTACTGTTGTTTACACACAAGGAGGAAGACTATGACCTGGGAAACACCGAAATTTGAAGTAATCAGCGTCAGCATGGAATGCACCGCCTACGCGGCCACGCTCTAAGGAAAGGTCAGCGGCTAACAACCGCCTGATTTTTTTCTGGTGTGTTCTCCTGGTTTTCCTGAATCGGGAGAATACGCTGGTGGTGCTCGGAGGGCGCCAATGTATGTACGTTTGCTTGGAACAGCGGCGGGTGGAGGGGTTCCCCAGTGGAATTGCAATTGCGCGCAATGTTATGGGTTGCGCCAGGGTACCCTGCGCGTGTTGCCGCGTACACAATCTAGCGTTGCGCTTAGCGCGGATGGGCAGTGCTGGTTTCTGCTGAACGCTTCCCCTGATATTCGCCAGCAAATCGAGGCATTTCCTCCGCTAACTCCCCTGCCAGGTCAGATGCGCGCCAGTCCTATCGCGGCGCTCTTTCTGACGGATGCAGATCTTGATCATACACTTGGTCTGTTGATTTTGCGTGAAGGTTTGCAGCACACGATCTATGCTACCGCGGCTGTGCGTCAGGCTTTAACGGAGGGCCTGGCTTTGACCTCCGCGTTACGTCATTACTGCGCTGTCGATTGGCGTGAGCCCTCGACCGAGTTGACACCGCTGTTGTATGCTGATGGCTCGTCAAGTGGCTTGAGCTATGCTGCCTGTGTGGTAGCTGGCCACGCGCCGCTTTATCTTGGCAAAGAGTCCGCACCTCAACCAGGCGATCGCGTGGGCTATCGTTTTGTTGATGAAAAAAGTGGAGGTACTCTCCTGTATTTTCCTGGTCTTGCCCAATTGGAGGCGTCCGTCAAGGAACTGCTGCCGCAGTGTACGGCGTTGCTACTCGATGGAACCTTCTGGAGCGAACATGAGATGGAGGAGACGGGAACCGGCAAGAAATCAGCCTCGCAGATGGGACATCTACCGGTTGGTGGTCCGCAGGGGAGCCTGGCGCAAATTGCTTCTCTGGCGATCAAGCACAGAATCTACGTTCATATTAATAATACCAACCCTATGCTTGTTGAGGACTCTGCAGAGCAGGGAGCGCTCCATGAGGTAGGAGTTGAACTTGGCCAGGATGGCCGAGAAATTATTATTTAAGCTTACATATTGTAAAAAAATTATAGGGAGAACGCGATGATCACACATGAGCAGCATGAAATCTGGGATCATGAGACATTTTTAGCACGCTTGCGCGCGATCGGGGTCGATCATTATCATGATAAGCACCCCTTTCATCAATATATGAATAGCGGACAACTCACCCCGGAACAGGTTCGAGGATGGGTTGCGAATAGATATTACTACCAGAAGAATATTCCCCTCAAAGACGCGGCAATTGTGGCCAATTGCCCCTTGCGCGAGGTGCGCCGCACCTGGCTGCATCGTATCAGCGATCATGATGGTCTGGCCGAGGGGACTGGCGGCATCGAAGCCTGGTTGAAGCTGGCCGAGGCGGTGGGTCTGGCGCAGGCAGAGATTGTCAACGAGACCCATGTGCTGCCAGGCGTGCGTTTCGCGGTGGATGCCTATGTGACTTTCGCGCGTACGAAACCCTGGCAACTGGCCATTGCCTCTTCTCTGACCGAACTTTTCGCTCCCGATCTGATGCGTGAGCGCCTGAGCGCTTTTGAGAAGTACTATAGCTGGGTTCCATCTGAGGGACTTGCCTATTTCCGCTCACGCATTACCCAGGCTCGCGTGGATTCGGACCAGGGTTTGGCGCTGACCCTGCACTATTGCGATACGCCTGAACTTCAAGAAGAGGCGGTGAAGGCGCTTGCACTAAAATGCGATATTCTGTGGGCCATGCTGGATGCTATGTATATGGCCTATGGAGCCGGGCAATCTGAGGCGGGCAAGAGCGTGCTCTACGCGGTTGCCCATAGTTAAGGAAAGAAGATTCATGGAGCAAAGCTTTCTCCAGCGTTTGCGAGGCGCGCGACCTCGACTGGCCGCGAAAGCTCGTATGCAGACGGATAAAGTTAGCGGTGAACCAGTCTTGCTTTACCCGGAGGGCGTGATCTTGCTTAACGGCCCCAGCGCGGCGATTACCCAACTCTGCGATGGGACACGCTCGTTCTCTACTATCCTTAATGAATTGGCTGAACTCTATCATACGACTCCTGGTCAGCTAGAAAATGATGTCAGCGCATATATCTTCAAGCTGTATCAGCAGAGCCTGGTAGAATTAGTGGGGGAGCGGGGGTCAGAGTCGTGACAACAAGCCCGAATCAGACGCGGCGGCAGGACTACCGCCCCTTTGGCCTGCTGGCCGAGATGACCTATCGTTGCCCGCTGCACTGTCCCTATTGCTCCAATCCTGTCAACGCGCCAGCCGGCAAGAGCGAACTCTCTACAGCTGAGTGGCAACGGATTATCCAGGAGGCCAGTGACCTGGGAGTCTTGCATGTGTTGTTTTCGGGTGGCGAGCCTTTGTTGCGCAAAGATCTGCCCGAACTGGTGACCCTGGCTCACACATGTGGATTGTATACCAATTTGATCACCAGCGGTGTAGGCCTGACGCGCAGTCGGCTCCAGGCCCTGTGTGACGCGGGCCTGGATAGCATCCAGATCAGCTTTCAAGCAGACCAGGCGGAGCTGGCCGATCCTCTGGCGGGGACGGCAGCCCATACGCGCAAGCTGGTCGCTGCTCAACTGGTCAAGGAATTCCATCTGCCGCTGACTATCAATGTGGTCTTACATCGGACCAACATAGAGCGTCTGGAGCAGATGATTGCCCTGGCTGAGCAACTTGACGCGCAGCGCCTGGAACTGGCGAATACCCAGTATCTGGGCTGGGCGTATCTGAACAAAGAGGCTCTCCTGCCCACGCGCGAGCAGGTAGAGCGGGCTCAGGTCATCGCGCAGGCCGCCCAGGCACGTCTGCGGGGCAAAATGGAGATTCTCTATGTGCTGCCCGATTACTTTGGCGAGAGGCCCAAACCATGTATGCATGGCTGGGGACGCCGCTATCTGACGATTAATCCATCGGGCGATGTCATGCCCTGCCAGACTGCCGCAGTCATTCCTGATCTGCGTTTTGCTAATATTCGCGAACATTCGCTGGCCTGGATCTGGCACGACTCGCCCGCCTTCCAACGCTTTCGCGGGACGGAGTGGATGCCCGAACCCTGTCAGAGCTGCTCCTTGCGCGAGATCGATTTTGGCGGCTGCCGTTGTCAGGCCTTTTTGC
The DNA here is from genome assembly GCA_041156125.1 of Candidatus Paraktedonobacter carboxidivorans. Taxonomy (GTDB): domain Bacteria; phylum Chloroflexota; class Ktedonobacteria; order Ktedonobacterales; family Ktedonobacteraceae; genus Paraktedonobacter; species Paraktedonobacter carboxidivorans. Next base: position 74,711 of record JBEVTI010000020.1, on the reverse strand, counting down.
TGACCGGCGATGCCAGTCGCACCGATCCTGTCTGTCAGCTCTCACCAGATCATCAACACTTGCAGGAGATGGTGCAGCAGATCCAGCGGCAAGAGAGCAGCGCCATTCCAACCTTGCGCCTGCGCGTTAACCCTGTTTAAGCTTGTAAAGGAGAGCCAATTTGAATGATTCAACTCCATCTACAGGTCAGTCTGCCACATCTTCTCGTGGGGGAGCTGACAAGCGTGTTCAGACCTTCCAGGCTCTCAGGCATCGCTCTTTCCGCTCTTTGTGGATTAGTTTAATCGTCTCCTCGGTTGGCACATGGATACAGATTATTTCCCAGAGTTTGCTGGTCCTCAAAATTACCGATGGCTCAGCCTTTGCGCTGGGGGCAGTTTCGCTGACACAGGCCCTGGCCTTTTTTGTCTTTGCTCTGCTTGGCGGAGGGCTTGCTGATCGGTTGGATAAGCGGCGTCTGTTGCTTTTAACCCAGAGCCTCTCGATGAGCCTGGCCTGCCTGCTAGGTATCCTGACGCTCGCGGGCGTGATCCAGGTCTGGATGATCGTTTGCCTGGCGTTTTGCTCAGGCATCGTTTTGAGTTTCGACCAGCCTGCGCGCGCGTCTCTTGTCTCCTTGCTCGTACCACAAGCAGATCTGCTGAACGCTATTTCGCTGCAATCTGTCGTCTTCAACGGCTCAGCAGTGCTTGGACCAGCCATCGGTGGAGTGACTGTTGGCGTTTTCGCGGCTCTGGGCCAGCAATTTGGCCTGACGCTCCCACTCGTGGGCTACGCGGGCAACTTTTTTCTCAACGCACTAAGCTACCTGGCGATTCTCCTGGTGCTATACTATCTGCATCTGCCTGCCAGCAGCGCGGCCATGGTGAAACGTGGCTCTATGCTCAGTTCGATTCGCGCCGCGCTGGCGGCGGTTGGACACGACCGCGTTTTGCCCTGGATGCTGATGGGGTATGGCGTGCTGCTTTTCTTTGGTCCTTCGCCCGCGCTTATGCTTCCCTCTTTCGCGCAAAATCTGAACCTGAGCGATGTGCAGTTGGGCCTCTTCTTTTCCGCCATAGGGCTTGGCACCGTTCTAGGAGCGCTGCTGATTGCTTCGCTGGGCGATTTTCGCCACAAGAGCATCCTGCTCCTGGTCTCGTTCCTGCTCTGGTGCATATCGCTCGCCCTCTTTGCCTTGAGTCACCTGTTTGGACTCTCCCTGCTCGCGTTGTTGATCCTGGGCATCTCGCAAAATGGCGTCAGCTCGACAGTCATTACCCTCTTGCAGACGCGCGTGGCTCCTACGATGCGCGGGCGCGTCATGAGCCTGAACACGCTCTTTATTATGGGCGTGCGCCCGCTTGGCGATTTCCCCATTGGCGCGCTCATGCAAGGCATTGGCGGTCCAACCACTGTTTTGCTCTGCACAGCCCTGGTCGCGGTCTACATGTTGTACCTGGGTGCTCTCCAGTTGCTGGATCGGCCTTTTTCTGTCAGTCTGGCGCTCAAATCTTCTGAGGAGTAATGTTATGGGAATAGAACAGCAGCAGATTGCTGGCACGCGCAGCGGAGAACCAGAGCAGGAGAGTGTTGTTACGCAAGAACAAAGCGCGCCTGATGACGCTAGACAGCGCATCTCGCGGCGGCGCTTGCTGAGCACTGGCCTGCTGGGCGCGGGGGCGCTGACGCTAGGTATCAGCGGGTTTGCCGTCTGGAAATACCAGCAGCGCGCGCTCAGGGTAATTGAGCAGGTGAGCGTGGGCATCTCGGCGCTGGCCTGGTCGCCAGATGGTCGAAGCTTTGCCGTGGGAGATGAAAGCGCGACGGTGAGCGTCTGGAACTTCAATGGGTCGCGCCTCTATCGCAGGCAGATGCCTAACTATCTCGCGGGAGCCTCGCTGGCCTGGTCGCCAGATGGCAAGTATCTGATTGTGGGTGGAAATGGCAGTTCGCATATATGGCATGCGCTGACGGGAGAGACTGTCGCGGACTATGACTTCACAGATAGCTCTTTTGCCTGGTCACCGGATGGCAAGCTGATTGCTTCAGGTGGCAAATATGGCTTTATCCAGATCTGGGAGGCTGCCACTGGTGCAGGAATCATTTCATTGCAGGCATATACCGGTACGAATGGCGTCCTTTTGACCATCAATAGCATTGCCTGGTCGCCAGATAGCAAACATATAGCGACAGTTGGTTCGCAGCCGGGGAATCTGATCGCTCTGTGGGATATTAAGACTGGTCAGGCTGTGCCTTTGCCCCTTGATGTTCAGGTGAGAAATCCCATTTTGAGCCGCATGAATGCGATTGGCTGGTCGCCCGATGGTCAGTATATCGCTGGTGGCTATGCTGATGGGCATAAAACCGGCAGGGTTGTGCTCTGGTCGTGGCAGGCTCAGACGAAGAACTGGACGTATACCGGCCCTCTACCAGCTCATTTCCAGGGGGTTGCCAGGCTTGTCTGGTCTCCAGATGGTAGACGTTTCGCTACTGTGGGCCAGGACACAAAGATACAGATCTGGAATATGTCCGCTGGCTTGCAGAAGGACATCTCAACTTCATCCAAAGGTCTCGCGAATTCGGCGACGCTCAACGCGCTGGCATGGTCCCCAGACGGCAAGTATCTGCTCGCGGGAGATGATGTGGGACAGATCTTGCTCTGGGAGGTGGATTAAGCGTTCAAGCCAGCTCTCCTCTCTGGGGCCGGGACAGCTGCTGCGCGACGAGCAGAGTGGGCCACAAGTGCCAGACGCGGACACGCGGCTGCTCGCAAATCCTGGGCTGGCTTGTAGTTCGCTAAAAGGGGTCAGCGGCAAAGGGCATGTATCAGGGCACAAGTATACCGCGACCGTGAAGTTTGCCGCTTTCCAGATCGTGCATGGCCTCCAGCGCGGCTTCGAGTGGATAGGTGATGGTTTTGAGCGTGACCTTGCCCTGAGCGGTCAGGGTCATCAGTTCGCTCAGATCGTTATAGGTGCCGACGAAGTTGCCGATAAAGTTGATCTCTCTGGAAATAATCGTGTGCGTGGGAATAGTCAATCTGCCACCATAGCCAATCACGTAGTAGTTGCCCGCGCGTCGCAGCATAGCCACGCCATCCTCGACTGCGCCACCTTCGCCGACAAAATCAATGACCGCTTCCGCTCCGTGACCGTTGGTAAGCTCTTTGACCTTTGCGACATGGCTTCCAGCGGCTAGCAGGACATGCTCTGCTCCCCAGGCGTGGGCCATCGTCAGGGCTTCGGGTGAGCGATCGATGACGATGATTTCTGTGGGACTGAGCACCTTGAGACATTGGATGCCAATGTGGCCCAGACCGCCGGCTCCGATGACCACGGTTTTCGTGCCGGGATAGAGATGGGCAGCAGCCTTTTTGCTGGCGTGGTAGGCGGTCAGACCGGCATCGGCCAGCGCCGCGATATCTTTGGGGGCCAGTCCAGTTTCCAACTTAACGATAGCACGCGCGCTCGTTTTTAGAAAATCGGCCATGCCACCATCCCCGCCGATACCAGGAAAGCCCGCATTGGTGCAATGAGCATCGTCGCCCGCGCGGCAGGCCCGACAGAAGCCGCAACTGGTCACTGGATGAGCAATCACAGTATCGCCGACCGCGACAGTATTGACAGCCGAGCCGATCTCGTGAACCCAGCCCGCGTTCTCATGACCCAGGGTGAAAGGCAGCGGGCCGTTGTTCTCCGCGAACTGACCATCGATGACATGGAGATCAGTGCGGCAAAGACCCGCGCCACCTATGCGCACAATTACATCGTGTGGGCCGGTAATCATTGGCTCTGCTACCTCTTCAACCACTGGCTGCTTGTGATATTCATGCAAACGTACAGCTCTCATTGACCTCTCCTGTCTTTTATTGCTGCTCCAACTCTGGATGTTTCTCTCATCGGTGGTGCATGCTCTGCATCTGCTTTGCGTTAGCATTCTGCTATGAAATATCACGCGCAGCACGCGCATCGCTCCGCGTGGGCTTATTCATGATCTCAGAAGATCATTATAACACCTGGCTTCCATCAACAAACATAGAGAAGCCAGGTGCTGCCTTTCTCTCCTGGTGAATTTCTGCGAGGCGCAGACGTGGAGATACTTTAGTTATTCGTGCCAATCTGCTGGCGCAGGCTGGGAAGGTCAAGTATTCGGGAGACTGAGGCAATCCTGTCCCATCTGGAAGTGCAGTGGGCGGCAAGCATTGGTGCCAAAAACATGGAAGAGCTAAAGATCGACTTGCGCCAACTAGTCACCGTAGCCAATGGCGGGATCTTGCCACAGAAATTTCGCCCAACATGGTAACATGTGGCTCTACCGCCGAGCGACGCTTGCGCGACATTCGCGCCAATAGCTACTGCTTGAAAACTTCGGGGTTAGCGACCCCATCTCGCTTTCCCGCTACAAAAGCCAGCAGTTGATCAAACGCGGCTCCCAGCATGCCTTCGTAGTAGTCTTTTTCGACGTAACCGAGATGGGGCGTGCAGAGCGCGTTAGGTAGATGCAGCAGAGGGTGATCGATGGCGGGTTCGTTTTCGTAGACATCAACTGCCGCGTAGCCGGGGCGTCCGGCGCGCAGAGCTTTTTCCAGTGCTCCGACCTCTAGTAGACCAGCCCGGCTAGTGTTGACAAACAGGGCAGAGGGCTGCATACGCCCCAGGTCCGCAGCTGTAATCAGCCCGCGCGTTTCTGCGTTCAGCCTGAGATGGACGCTTAGCACATCGGCCTCGCTGAAGAGCGCAGCCTGGCTGTCAGCGACCTCGAAGCCGGCTGACTCTGCGCGCACACGTGATCCCTCGCGACCCCAGGTCAGGACCCGCATGCCGAAAGCTTTGCCATAATCTGCGATCATGCTGCCAATATTGCCATAGCCAAAGATGCCCAACGTGCGCCCGTATAGCGCTTGCCCCATTGTGCTCTGCCATTGCCCCATTTGCAAAGCCGCCACCTCCTGGGGAATATGCCGCAGGGCAGCCAGGATCAGTCCCCAGGTCAACTCCGCAGTCGCGTATGGCTTCTCCACCACGCTCGGCACAGCATAGATGACCGCGACCCCGTGCCGCGTGCAGGCCACCAGGTCGAGATGAGGGGCCTGCTTGCCAGTCTGGACAATCAAGCGCAGTTCTGGCAGAAGCGCGAGCAATTGCTCGGTAATCGGTGTGCGCTCGCGGATCAGCACCAGCGCTTCAGTCTGCTGCAGCCGCGCGGCCAGAGCCTCGGTAGCGCTGATATGGTCCTGGAAAGTACTTACCTCGTGCTCGCTCAGTTTCTGGCAGCAGACAAGCACACGTACAGCATTTTGATAGTCGTCGGGAATGGCAATTTTCATATACGTTCCTCTTTAGACCAGATACTTTTCCATTTGTATCATATCACGCATGGGCAGGAGAGTCTTAAAGGGGTGCGACTCCGGGTCTGTACACGTTGCCCGTTTTGCTCGCGGGCCTGTTTCTACCTGTCTACAGGATGTCGAGTATCTGTCGTTGGATAGGAGCTAGAGTTTAGCTACACTACAGATCAGGCCTGTTTGACAGCAGCGTTTGCTGTTTTGTTACCTTGCTTAGAGGAGAGGATCTGGCTAACCACTGGGGAGGCCAGGCCTGCATCGCGGACTGCTCCGCAGCGTATGCAAGAGACGCTATTGCATTCACATTATGGATAAGTGTTCAAGCGATCAACGAGGATAACGGGCAAGGCCATAGAGTGTTTACAAGGGAGGACACATGCCACGTAAAAAACGTTTACGGTTACTTACTTCTATAGTTGGGACTCTGCTCCTTGTTTCGGCTGCGGCGTTCTTGGTGTTGCAAGCGCCGCTGACTGCCAGTGCTGCCAGTGTGGCGAGCGGATTGCACGTCGTTGGCAATCAGCTTGAGGACGCGACCGGCCACGTAGTTGTCCCTCACGGCGTCGATCGCATGGGCACAGAGTACCAATGTATCAAGAGCGCTACCAATGCTCCGACTAATTTTGACGGGCCAGTCGATCAGGCGACTGTGAGCGCTATGACATCCTGGGGCACGAATATTGTGCGCGTGCCTTTGAACGAAGATTGCTGGCTGGGGATCAACGGTTTTCCGGCTAATAATAAGACGGCTGCCCAGTATCAGGCGGATATTGTCAGCTGGGTCAATTTGCTGAATGCTAATGGCCAGATCGTCATTCTTGATTTGCACTGGAACAATTCTGGTGCCAATCAATCGACCGGTCAGGAGATGATGCCAGATCTGGATCATTCCCCTGCTTTCTGGACCTCGGTGGCCAACACCTTCAAGAGCAACTCGTCAGTGATCTTCGATCTCTACAATGAGCCACACGATGTCAGCTGGGCTTGCTGGAAGAATGGCAGTACCGCCGCGCAGTCTGGGAACTGCTCGGGCGTAGGCTTTGCTGTAGCCGGTATGCAGACGCTGATCAATACAGTGCGCGCGACTGGTGCGACCAATGTGCTGATGCTGGGTGGCCTGGCCTGGTCTAACGACCTGAGTGGCTGGCTGGCTAACAAGCCGACCGATCCACAGAACAACCTGGTAGCTTCAGTTCACATTTACAACTTCAATGCCTGTTCAAACAGCGGTTGTTGGGACTCGCAAATCGCGCCAGTTGCCGCGAGCGTGCCTGTGCTGGCTGGCGAAATCGGTGAAAACGACTGCGCCTCCGGCTTTATCAGCACCCTGATGAGCTGGTTTGATTCGCATGGTATCGGCTACCTGGCCTGGACCTGGACGAATAGCGGCAACTGTAGCGGTACCCCTTCTCTGATCAGCGACTGGAGCGGTACCCCGACAAACTTTGGCGCGGGCTACAAAGCCCACCTGTTGACTCTGGTTGGTTCAATGCCGACGCCAACGCCAACCCATGGTATCACGCCGACCGCGACCCCGACGCAGGGTACAACGCCAACGGCAACGCCAACCCGTGGCACCACGCCGACCGCGACCCCGACGCAGGGTACAACGCCAACGCCTACACAGACCTCTGGTTCTAGTTGTAAGGTCCATTACGCGATCAACAGCCAGTGGAGTACCGGCTTTGGCGCCACACTTACCATCACCAATACGGGCACTACTACCATTAACGGTTGGAGTTTGCAATTCTCGTTCGCCAACGGGCAAACGATTACCCAACTGTGGAATGGTGCCTACACCCAGGCGGGCAGCGCGGTCACGGTTACGAATCTCTCGTATAACGCGACCATTGCCCCAGGTGCTACCCTCACTTCCACTCCTGGCTTTAATGGCACCTGGAGCGGCAGCAATACCGCCCCAACCTCATTTAAGCTCAATGGAGCGGCCTGTAGCGTCGTCTAAAGCATAGAACAACAAGAGATACAGGAGTGTCGTAGGAGCCCAAGCATTTACGACACTCCTGTATCTCTTGTTGTTCCACTTAAGACCACTGCATTTTCTCCATAAAAATTCCTCCAAAAATACTTGACAAGAAATCGTTTTCTCGGTATGTTTTGTAGTAGGAAAGCAGCTTTTCCGGTTAGGATAAGCGAACTAGGCAATACTATTTCCTGATCACAGAAGATCATAGCAAGTAGGAAAACAATTGTTGTGATACTTTGCTGTAGGGAGAGTTTGTGTGCAAAAGCTCATAAATTCAGGTATTACAGTGAAGTTAGGGGGACACAAGCATGGCGCCGAATCGTTCTTTGAAACAAGCACGGGAATTAAGGGGTTGGTCCCAGGCGAAAGTTGCTAGAGAGATTGGCACAGATGCGACAACGGTGAGTCGCTGGGAACGTGGCTTATTTTCTCCCACTCCTTACTTTCGTGAGCGGCTGTGCGCGGTTTTCGCGAAAAACACACAGGAACTGGGGTTACTGGAAAGCACAGATCAGCCACAAAAATGCGAGCAAGACAATTCTTTATTACGTTTGCCGTACGCGATCTCATCTTTTCAAGTGCTCAGAGAGCACCAGAAAGATGAACTGCACCATGAAAATGTCATTGTACTTGTACCTCCTTCTTGGTCTGAGAGCGCGGATATCTTTGCGTATATCCTGCGCAGTGCCGCTCATGATCAGCAAGCTCATATGCTCTGGAAAGACGCCTACGTGCGAGCGCTGCGTGGTCAGAATGCTGAGGCGCGTCAGCTCGGTGAGGCAAGCCTGCGAGCATTTGAGTGCATTGGGCATGTGAATGCCGTCGCTGTTCGCGAGTGGCTTAACCAGGAAATATTCGTTTCTGGTCAGACCTTTGCAGGCAGTGTGCCAGCGGTAGCCTTTTCAAGCAATCTACCGACAGCTTCATTGCCTCTTCCTCAAGAGAAGCAAAAACTCTCAGCCAGGCAATTTTTCCAGGAGAGAAGCGCGCGGATCGCGCTGCTCTTGATTGGATCGTTCTGGTTTTTATTCGCCTTAGATTTTCCGCGGGTCAAATAGAGCTGGCCAGGCATTCAGAAAGCGAGTCATGGCGTTGACCCACCCTCATCAGAGCGTGGGGGCCGCAGAGTGGGCAGCGCCCGGCCTCTAAAAGCTGACGTGGCGGATGATTAATTTAAGACTTCGCGTACAATATACAGTGGGCGCGAGCGCACTTCATCATAGATGCGGCCAAGATACTCGCCAATAATGCCCAGGAAGATCAACTGCACTCCGCCCAGAAACAAGACCAGAACGAGGGTTGAGGCCTGGCCGGTAATCACGCCAAAGAAAAGGCGCGCGCAAGCCGCGATAAGGATGCCGAGCAGGCTCAGTCCCGCCAGGAAAAAGCCAAAGCTGGTAGCCATCTTGAGCGGCACATGGCTGAAACTGGTAATCGCATCCATAGAGAAGTGGAGCATTTTGCTCAGGGGATATTTGGTCTCACCGGCAAAGCGCTCCTGGCGTTCGTAGCGCACAGCCTCCTGGCGGAAACCTACCCAGGCGGAGAGTCCACGCATAAAGCGATGTTGCTCGCGCATCTTGATCAGTACATCGACCACGCTGCGATCCAGCAGGCGAAAATCGCCAGTGTCACGCGGGATCTTGATCGAAGTAATGCGCCCGATCAGTGTGTAGAATGCTGAGGCTGTGAGCAATTTAAAGCGGCTCTCGCCCAGGCGTCTGGCGCGTTGAGCGTAGACCACTTCCGCGCCCTCTTTCCAGCGCGCGGCCAGATCAGGGATCACCTCTGGCGGATCTTGCAGATCCGTATCCATAATGATGACTGCCTGCCCATGTGCATGGTCCAGCCCGGCGGAGATCGCGATCTGGTGGCCAAAGTTGCGCGAAAAATCAATCGCGTGGACGCGTGGATCACGTTCATGCAGTTCTTGCATAATGCGATAGGAGCGATCATGGCTACCGTCGTTGATCAACACCAGTTCAAAGGATGCGCCCATCTGCTCCATGATCTTGATCACTCGTTCGTAAAAATGAGGCAGTGTTTCTTCTTCATTAAAGACTGGCGCTACGATTGAATAAATGGGTCGGGTTGGCTCCTCTGGAGACTCAACTTCCATTTCTTGCGTTATCTGTTCCACTTCTTGTGCTGCCATTTGAAGTACTCCTTTGTAGGCTTTATACCTAAGTATAAAATCCAGTTGATCCGCGCGCAATGGCATTTACTAGACAGACGATAAACAAACGCAGGATAGCTAGCCTCCCGCTAGAGCCTCTTATCTGCCGACAGGATGTCTAGTGGATGCCCTTGTGTGATATAACACGTTTTCCTACAATTAAGAGACAACCTGCTTTTTTTAAAGGTCTCTTTCCCTGCTAACCTCTGACCCTTCTTTTCTTTAAGTCTGCAGGCTTGGAAAGAAAACAGAGGCGTTTGCCTTCAAGGAGGAATCACAGGACATGGCGTCTTTACCACCTGGTTCAGCGCTGAAGCTGTACACATTTCGTCGTCTGCTCAGAACGCTGATCATCCTTCTGCTCGTGCTAGTCTCTCTGCTGGTCTCTTTGTTGACCGCGCGGAGTGTGGCAAGAGCTGCCACTGGCCTGGTTCTGCAATACGCGGATGCCACAACCCTCGCGAGCACTAGTACGCCGCGCCCCCACTTCGAGATTGTTAATAACACCACCTCCAGCATATCCTTGAGTAGTCTGACCATTCGTTACTGGTATACCGCGGATGGCACGCAGGCTCAGCAGTTCTGGTGTGATTATGCCCTGGTCGGGTGTAACAATCTCACAGGCTCATTTGTAACGCTCTCCAGCCCCACAAGCACTGCCGATACGTATCTCCAGATTGGTTTTACGAGCGCTGCTGGTAGCCTTGCCGCCAATGGGAATACTGGAGACCTGCAAGCTCGCTTCAACCGCACTGACTGGTCAAATTATAATCAGGCCAATGATTACTCCTGGAATCAGAATCAGACGAGTTACGCGCCCTGGACTCAGGTGACGCTCTATCTCAATGGCCAGCTTATCTATGGCACCGAGCCAAATGGCACAGTTGCCCCAACGCCGACCGCCACGCCAACCAGTACACCGACGCCAGTTACCACAGGCACCCCTGTCGCTGGAGCCTCAGGTGCCTGGACGACCAGTGGGACGAAGATTCTCGCGCCCGGCGGTACGCAATATATCATCAGCGGCATCAACTGGTATGGTTTTGAGACTCCCGACTATGTCGCGCACGGCCTCTGGTCGTACGATATCACGACTATTCTGAGCCTGGTGAAATCCTATGGCTACAATACGCTGCGCTTGCCGTATTCCAACCAGATGTGGGAGTCAAATCCAGTGCCCCAGAACGATGTTGGCTGCACTTCCTGCGCGGGTCTGCACTCGCGTGATGTGCTGGCCACCATCATCAACGACGCGGGGGCCATGGGCCTGCACGTTATTCTGGATGATCATCGCTCAGAGGCAGGCGAATCAGCTGAGCAGAGCGGACTCTGGTATACCTCAGCCTATCCAGAGAGTAGCTGGCTTAACGATTGGCTGAGCGTGCAGCGTTGGCTGCATGGCAGCGCGCAGACGCTGGGTTCGGCTGACACTGTCAAGGTCAACTACGCGGCCTCAGATGGTCTGCCAATTGTGCTCGGCTACGACCTGCGCAACGAGCCACATGTCCAGGGCAGCTATCCGCAGCAGTACGCCGCTGGCGCGGAATGGGGCAATGGCGACGGCATCAGTCCCGCCACTAATCCCAATCCCAATCCCTTCGCGCCCGCCTGTGTCAGTAGCTCCAGTTGCCTTGACTGGCGCCTGGCGGCTGAGCGCGCTGGCGACACGCTGCTGGGGGACGCGGCCTCGCATAGTTGGAGCACTCCACTGCTCTTCGTCGAAGGCACTTCTAACTATCCCACAGCCAGCGGCACCCAGGCGGCTGGACCCTACGCCGGTACCTGGTGGGGTGGCAATCTTCAGGGCGTCAACGGCAATAGCAACAATGCTGGCGCGCCGATTGTCTTTAACGCGGGCGGCAGTTCCAGCCGCCTGGGCTCGGCGGTCAATCATCAGATCGTCTACTCAGCTCACGAGTATGGGCCGACCCTTTTCCAGCAGAGCTGGTTTAACAGCAGCACCTGCTATAAGAGTGGCTGCTCAAGCTCCAGCCTGGTAGATGTCTGGAACAGCAATTGGGCCTACATTGCCACTCCCACAGGCATCAATCCCAGTTGGCCCGGCCATAGCAGCTATCCCTGGAGCAACACAGGCGCGACCGCTTACAGCACTGCTCCCGTCTGGATCGGCGAGTTTGGTACCGGCAATAGCGCCACCGACCTGACCTCCAGCGGCGCAGGCTCGCAGGGTCAATGGTTTACTGACCTGATCAACTTTATCAAGAGCAGTTACGGCAGCGGTGGCTCCGGCCTCGCAGTGAGTAATCTCGACTGGACCTACTGGGCACTCAATGGCGAAGATAGCTTTGCTCTGCTGACCGGTTCGTACAACGGACTGGCTAACTCCACCAAAGAGTACAATTACCTCTGCACCGTCGAAACCGGTCCACTCGCTGTCCCAGCAGGCAGCGGCAAATGTGGCTCGCTACCCGCGCCAGTGTAATCATAGTCTGGAATGAGCAAGCAGGAGCGGCAGGCGAGGGTGCCTCGCCTGCCGCTCCTGCTTGCTCATTCCAGACCAATTTTCTCATGGTCTGGAGTTTTGTGGAGCGAGAGGATTGACGACACACGCGTGGGCAGGGTGCCGCCAGTGGAGAGCCAGGAGCCAAGGATGATCAGCGCAAAGCCAAGCACAGTCGCCAGATCAAATGTCTCGTGGAGCAGAAGCACGCCCAGCAGGACTGAGACGGCGGGATTGACATAGGTAAAGGTCGAACCCCGGCTGGCTCCGGCTTCAGCAATCAGCGCGAAAAAGGTCAGCAGAGCCAGGGCTGTGCAGATAAAGCCAAGGACCAGCAGGCTGGCTATGATTGGCAGCGCAGGCAGGTGGGTGGGCCAGTGTGTGATAGCCAGAGGAATGAGCAGGATGCTTGCCACACTACACTCGACGCTCACCACTCCCAGCCGAGACATCTGCGCGATAGAGGGCCGTTTAGCCAGTAACGCGCTTGCCGCGTAACCAGCGGCAGCGAGTAGCACCATGCCAGCGCCAAGCCACTTCTGACTATCACCGCTCACATCAAAACCCAGCAGGGCTACTACGCCTAGCAGACCAATCATCAGACCCACCAGGCGCAAACCATGCACTCGCTCGCTGGCATCAAACTGTAGCGCGAGAAGCGCGACCATCAGCGGTTCACCAGCAATTAGCAAACTGGTTAGCGACGACGAGATATGCTGTTCACCATAGCTGATTAACAGAAATGGTATAAACAGATGGATGCACGCCAGCACAAGCAGCAGGGGCCAGCCTCTGCGCAAGCCCTGTAGCGCCTTACGTTGCAGCGCCACAGGCACCAGCACAGCCGCCGCGATGCCAATGCGCGCGAAGACCACGACAGCTGGATCAAGTTCACTTACAGCAATTTTGATGAAGAAATAGGGAATGCCCCAGAAGATGGAAATGGCAATAAATAACAACCAGCCTTTGCGTGACATAAACTTTCTTCCTCTCTGCGATGAGTCATCCCCGCTTGTGTAAAATCAAGCCAAAACGCTCTCTGCCTCCCGACCCTGGCGAGAGGTCTGGTGGGTGAGGCGCAGTGTGTCTCACCCACCAGACCTCTCACTAAAAAATTCTGTGTGAGACGCCGTAGGCGCCGAGGGCTTCCTTTAAGCAAGCATCGCTTATTCCTGCGCGCCTGGTATGACCAGGTAGGAGAGTAACCAGGCAAAGATCCCGCAGACCAGGACCGAGCCGACCAGCATGTGGATGGTCCAGACCAGTGGACCGTCGAACAGGCGCAGGGCCAGCAGATAAAAGGCTGGCAGAGCCATAGCAGCGATCGCGGCAAACAGGCGTACAGACAGGGGAGAGGTCTGAGTCGGCTTGAGCAGGAGATAAGCCATATCTATCACCAGGCCAGCCAGCAGCGAAATCGGGATAGCAAGCTGGAAATAATGCATCTGCGCGAGACCAAGGGAGGCCAGCGTAAGTACAACCGTGAAGAAGCCAAAGCGTAGCGTCCAGCGTCGCATCACATAAAGCGCGCACCCGGCGAAAAAGCTCATCTGCACAACAAAACCAAGGATAGCGAACAGTTGCTCGGTGCCCTGAGTATTGCTATTCGCGGCAGTCAGTGGCAGCTTAAAAAGTGTAAAGGGATGAACAGCCTGGAGGATCACCATGATCATCGCGTAAAATAAAGCCAGCGCGTACGCCAGTCCCAGATGGTCGCCCAGGGTCACAGGCTCGCTTTTGCGATAATACATCGCGCGCAACGGCCCGATAGCGAGTAGAGCCGACGCGATCATCAAAAACAAATGTGTCGGGCTAAAGAGCGCATCTATATTCTGTTCAATACCGAAGAAAGTATGCCAGAGAGCATCTCCAACTCCACCGATCAGCAAACCGCACGCTCCCAGCACCGCGGGCTTATAGCCAGTAGGAATAGCCTCCAGCCAGCTAGTAGCCCCGCGCCTGCGATTTAGCAGTATAGTACCCAGCAGCACACAGAAAGTCGCGAAAGCTCCTGAATAGAGAATGCCATGCCAGGGTGTCCAGAAAGTTTCCAGGCTTGGAATATTGTTGTGTGCCCACGCATCAAGATACGTACCCCCGACATACCAGGTCGCGGTAAATCCGAAGATCAAATCAAAACGCGCACCATCAAGCAAGGGTCTCGCGGGTGCCTGGGCTAGCTGAGTAGCTGGAGTTGCCTCGATTGCCATGAAAAATATCCTTCCTTAGTGCAAAGTCAGTTGAGCTTTTCGACTTTCTGATGTAGCCCTCCTCAAGGTGTGAGCGGCCTGACGTTTGCTTGATCACGATCCGCTTGAGGATACTGAAATTATGACATACTGTGTATCATGATATGTTGTCCTGGTGAGATTTGTCAATGGGAATTTGTCGCGCGACACCGCGCGACAAATTCCCATAAAAAAACACCACGCGCCTGATTGTCACTGTTTCCAGGAGCAACCAGGCGCGCAGGCGTGGTGTTGCTTGTACCTCTTAGCGAGGAGGGGCTGACGGATTAGTGGTTTACAGCGCCGGGAAGGCGTTGCCCACCAGGATGTCGAAAGCGGCCTGGAACCAGGCACCGGAGACCGGCGCGTTGGCGATAGCCCCTGTCGGCAGGTTGTTGTTCAGCGGATCGCCGCCGAAGGTCGGGTCGCACATGCGGTCAAAGCCTTTGCCGCCGGGATTCGAGGGACCGGTTGGGACCAGCGAACTGGAGCCATCGGACTCGCCGGGAGGCTTGATCCACACGAACGCGGCAATACCAGCCATCGGGTTCGCTGCCGGGCGGGCACCGATACCACTGGGCTGGTTGCACCAGTTGCCGCGACCGATACGCTTATCGATCTTAGTGGCAGTCACAAACGTGTTCAGGTCCGTCGATGTGCTCGCGGCAGTCGGGCGACCGGAGCCACCCCAGCCGTTGCGCGAGGTATCGATCAGCATACCGAGGTTGCTGCTGAAGCCAGCTGCGATGAACGCGTTCTTCAGATCAATGTCGTACGAGTACTCATCGATATATGTGTTCCACTGATAGAACGTCGATGAGCGTACAGGGTTGCCGCTGATTGACTGGTTGGCAGTCATAAGCGGCTCCTGGACGGGCGTGTAGTTCGCGGTATTGCTGATGAAGCCATCCACGCTATTCACGCCAGCAGTTGTACCCTTGATCGTGTTAGAGAGCAAGGTAACGGCGGGTGTGAAGTTGCTGGTCCAGCCGAGCCAGCCGTCATGGGCGATATCGACATAGTTGTACACATTCGAGATCGCGTGCAGTTTGTTCAGCGCGTACTGGACGCCCTGGACATAGACACCGCTGGAGTTAGCGGCAGAGCAGTTCGCGATGTTCAGATTGGTCACCAGGTTTGGCAGCGAATCTGGCTCAATGATCGCGGAAATTCTGAGATTTTTGTACTTGGCCTGGCTCAGAGCAGCCGCGATTGGATCGATGTACATGGTCTCGTAGTTCACGAGGCCATTATTGTTGATTTGCAGTTCACCATTAGAAGCCAGTGCCGCGCAGTCGCGATCGGGCAGATCGTAGACCACGATCGTGATTACGATGGGCAGGCTGCTGCTTGCGGACTGGGTCTCTGCGGCATCCAGGAAGCCTGTCAGGCTGGCGGGATAGCCGTTAGTACCATTGACCGCCGCGATACTGTCCAGCCAGACGGCTGTCGAGAAGTTCGCGACTTTGGCCTCGGTTGTGCCCAGCGTGCCACCGACAGCGGTCGCGCCAGCCTTGACTTCAGCGGCCCAGAATGGATTGATGAAGCCCTGAGCTCCGACATACGGGTTCACCACATGGCCGCTGCTCGAAGTTGTACCTGTTGGGGTTACGGTCGGCGTCGTACCAGTTGTGGGAGTCGTACCTGGCGTTGTGCCATGAGTAGGAGTTGCGGTTGGCGTCGTGCCATGAGTGGCGGTGGCGGTCGGTGTCGTGCCAGTAGTTGGAGTCGTACCAGCAGTTGGCGTAGTGCCGGTCGTCGTCCCGTTACAGGCGTTGCCATTGATCGCGAAGCTGGTTGGAACGGGATTGCTTGTCGTCCAGGCGCCATTGAAACCTGGCGCGGAACTCACCGAGGCTCCCGCAGCAATACTGCCGTTGTAACTCAGGCTGGCCACACTCACATTGAGACCAGACTGCGAGAATGTGCCATTCCAGCCCGATGAGATAGCCTGGCCGCTGGCCGGGAAGGTCCACGTCAGGGTCCAGTTTGACCACGCCGTAGTACCACTGTTCTGGATGGCAACGGTGGCTCCAAAGCCGCCAGACCACTGGTTGGTGACCGTATAAGTCACCTGGCAGTATGGCGCGGCTGCGTGGGTGGCCCGAACACCAATGAACAAGCCGCTGACGATGACGAGCAGCAGGCTTGTGAGTAAGATCAGACCCCGAAATTTGCCTAGCAGGTGGAAATCTCGAGGTTTGCGCACTGAGATCCAGCGCATTCTACCCTCCTTCGGGTACACTAAGGAGAACATCCCATGCGTTCTCTTCTCTTAGGCGGCATATACACTCTACTGGCACCTTTTCATCCTGGCTGGATGACAGATGAGAAACGTGTTTCTCGCTGACCGGGTACCGTTAGCTCTTCCACCTATCCAGATAGAAAATCCATTTCTACCTCCAGGCAAGTGTAAAGCGTTGCAAGGGAGGAAGCCAGAACAGATAGCAGTCACTTAGCAGTCAGGGATACGTCACAGCTAGACAGCGAGCAGGATTTGCGTGGACAGCCACACAAATCCTGCTCGCTGTCTGCCTGATGCTTCTCTGTTTGCCAGGCTACTATGGCTTAAAGCCTAGACGATGCTACAAGCTGTACCGTTCAATGTGAAGGCGGTCGGTGCCGCGTTGCTGCCGTTCCAGGTACCGTTGAAGCCTGGCGCGGAAGTGATTGTTGCTCCGGGAGCTATCGAGCCGTTATACGCCAGATTGGTGACGCTGACTGCGCTGCCGGTCTGTGTAAACGTCCCGTTCCAGAGCTGCGTAATCGTCTGCCCATTGGCGAAGGTGAACTTTAAGGTCCAGCTATTAATGGCCGTTGTTCCACTGTTGGTAATCGTGATCGTTGCCCCAAAGCCACCGGCCCACTGGTTAGTGATGGCGTAGTGGATCTTACAACTTGTGCTGGAAGTTGCGGTAGCAGTTGGTGTGGGCGTCGTGCCGGTCGCGTGTGTCGGCGTGGGCGTGGGCACGATAGGCGTAGTGCCAACTGTGGGTGTGGGAAGCGTGGGTGTAGTCCCGGCAGTGGGGGTAGTGCCGACCGTTGGTGTGGTGCCGACTGTCGGCGTAGGTGTAGTGCCTGCGGGACGCGTGGGTGTGGGCGTAACCGAGACCGAGCCAGCGATATCCCCATAGACGATGCCCAGGCCGTTAGTTCCCATGTAGACGCGCCCATAGATGCGTGGGTCGCCGGTGACGCAGCAGGTCGAAGCGTACTGATGCGCGCTATCATTGATCAGTATCCAGGTCGTGCCGCCATCATCTGAGCGGAAAACGCCCTGTACACCACTGATAGTGCCAGTCGTGTAGAGCGCCATATAGCTCTGTCCAGGAGCCGCCATGCCAAAGCCGAGCGAGTTAGCCGCGGTCACATTGGCAAGTTGAGTGAAGCTTGCGCCGCTATCGGTCGAGTGCCAGATACCGGTGCTGCCAGCCAGCCAGATGTCGCCTTCGTGACCAGGCATTGCTTTGATCTGCGCAGAGGTGCCGGCAGCGGGCAGGCCGGTGGCGGCACTCGCGGTAAAGGTTGCGCCTCCATCTGTGCTGACCCAGAATTTGCCCTGTCCAAAGCCATAGAATTTCTTGGCATTGACGCGATCAGCGGTGACAAGCGAGTTTTGTGGAATACTCGTCGAGGCTACCCAGGAATTGCCGTTATCGCTTGAGTATGAGATCGCGGCGTTAGCGGGTGCCCAGAGCACGCGGCTGGCATCAGCCGCAGCCGCCACTGTGCCACCGCCAGTGACCCCGGAGATATCGTTATTCCCTGAGAACCAGGTCGCGCCGCCGTCATAGCTGAAGGCCGTGCCATGCTGTACAGGAGAAGAACTTGTGTTGGGCGTGCCGACCCGTACCATGAAATTCGGGTTCAGTTCGGCATAATCGATGGCCGAGTTGTCGTTGGCGAAAGGCATCATCGCGGCTGGCGCGGTTGTCATACTGTCGTGGCGGAAGCCAGTCACGTCGCCCACAACGCTGTACAAATGCGCCTCAGAGCTGCCTGGAGGACTGATCAGACCTATAACGGCCTCTTCCTCGACGCCCATGGCTGTGCTTTTAATGGCTACTTTCCCGCCGCTGGCGAAGCTGTCCCACGCGGAGAGATTGCTTGTGCTATAGATGGTTGCGCCTGTGCCGTAGAACATGCGATCCGAGTTAAAGGGATCAATGTTCATGCCTTCGATCATCCAGCCCAGCTTGACGGCTGGTACGGGATTGACCGGGGCGGTGTTCCCGAAGTTGAGCCAGGGGGCGTTTGAGATGTCGATGGTGTAGTACAGGTTGCGGCTGGGATAGCTGGAATAACTCCAGATTGGCTGCCAGCTTGTGCCGCCATTGGTGGACCGGAAGAGTTGCGCGTCTGGCCACCACGAGTTGACGCTTGAGGCTACCAGGGTGCCTGGGTGTTGCATATCCACGGCCAGACCACCATAGCCGAAGTAATCATTGGCAGCATCAGAACCAGGTACAGGGCTAATTTTTGTCCAGGTATTGGTACTGGGGACATATTTCCAGATATCGCCGTGTCCGCCATTGTATGGTCCGTCCCAGTCGCTATAGGTCACGTAAAGGGTGCCAGTAGAGTCTAATTTGCCCTGTTTAGGCAGGTAGCCGGTCGTGGCATTTGTGCTTGTGGACCATGTCGCGCCGCCCGCGCAGGTCACGGTTGTGCCGCTGACACTACAGGTCGGCTCGCCGGGAATTGCCGCCCATGTCGCGCCTCCATCGGTGCTGCGGTAGATGTTCGCGGCCCCGCTGCTGTTGTCGCCTACGCCGACGTAGATCGTTTTGGTCGCGCTGCCCGCTGTACCGGTCGAGGGATCAAAAGTCACCCAGACGATGCCCAGAGGATCGCCCTGGTAGACATCGCCGGCTTTTTCCACAAACGATCCTGTAGCGGGGAAATTAGTCACCTTGCTCCAGGTCACACCAGCGTCGGTACTCTTCCAGAGGCCGTTCCCGCTGCGCGCGCCAAAGTAGAGAATTGAGTCGTTATTGGGGTCGATCGCCAGGCGCTCACCCATGCCTCGTCCTGGCATATTGCCGCCCATCTTAAAGGGCATCTGAGTAACTGAGAATGTATTGCCCTGGTCGGTTGAACGCAGGATGACGCCGTTTTGCGTGCTCCACGCGTTGGTATACGTGCCAGCCGCGATATAGAGGCGATTGGGATTCACCGGATCAGTTGCTACACTCTCCACACCAGCCATATTCCAGTTCGCTGGAGTTACCCAGTCGAGCAACTGTGTCCAGGTGCTTGTCGTAGCATTCCAACGATAAACCCCACCGATGTCCGTACGAGCATAGATCAGGTCTTTTTGTTTCTGGTTAAAAATGATATCCGGTACAAAGCCGCCACCGCCGCCGGTGACGACATTATTCCACGTATACGCCTGTGTGCTCGCAGGCGCCGCGTGAATAGAGCGCAGCGGAAGGATGATCGCTGGTACCAGCGCCACAATGGTTATTGCCAGGCTGACCAGCCATAGCGACCGCCTTCGTCGCTTATAAGGTTGGGGAAAAGTTATTGACATAGAAAGCTCTCCTTGCTGTGTGAACTGTATACAGCTTGCGGGCTTATAAAGCTTTCCTTGCTGTCTAAACCGTATACTGTATACAGTCTTGTCACGGGTATTAGCTAGCTATAGCAAGCATAAACACTCAAGTTGAACAATACAACGACAGGTACTGAGCATGTATCAGGCATGTATGGAGTGCGGACCTGGAGAGCTTCTGTCTGTAGAAAGGCGCTTTTATCTGACACCTGTCACCCTCTTAGAGCGTGATTCAAGTAGCAAGTAACATATCGGACCACCTGGTAGAAAGAAAGTAAAAAGCTCCTGGTGTATGGTCTCCGTTGAAACCATATTTCCTGGTTACTCCAGATTATTTCTTTTTATGTCATTTGTAGTTTGCTTGAGGAGAACCAGACTATGCCTGTTCTGAATAGTGAACGCCGGAGTTCGTCTTACAATTCGTCGCGCCATCGAACTACTGCGACCAATCAGACCACACCCCTTTCAACCCTGACCCCTGAGGAGGAGTCTCGCTCAGCTATACGAGCGACTAGCAAACTCGTTGAACAGGCTAGCAATAAGCCAAAGGAAGAAACGCGAGCAGACGAACTACTGGCGCGCCAGTTACCGAGCACTGCGCCGCGCCGGACGACTGGTCGCGCCACGCCACGACGAGCTACCGTTCCTCTTGAGCCTGTTAAGCCGCGTTTGCATCCTCTCTTCTTTGTGGGACTCGGTTTGATGATAGCCGTCCTGCTCTGGGTAGGGATAAGTCAGACCATGTTGTGGGGCAAAGATCAGTTGAATACCCTGCGCTATGGTTATCCGCGCACCTATCAGATAGACGCTTTTGTCGGTCAGGGCGATAGTAAACTCCATCCCAGCCATTTTGAGGCCATCAATCTGCATGGCGTGGTGACCATCCTGGAATTTCCCGCTGGGGATGCAAGCCACGTGCATCTGCTGGAGACCGCTAACGTGCCAGGGACAGCCCCGGATCTTGCTGTCGTGGTCCTTAGCTTTATCGATATCAATGCCGATGGAAAACTAGATATGCTCGTCGATATCAGCGGCTTTCAAAGTATACTGGTCAACGATGGCAAGACCTTCCACCCTCCTACACCGGCTGAACAGCAGCAATTTCTTCAATATCTGCGCCAACACAGTCAATAATAGGAGCCGAGCTATGCACTAAACTACCTCATTCGTGCTCAAACGCTCGTGACTATGGCCTTATACTGGCGCTTACGTGATAAACTGAAAATAAGACGTGCAGGCGGGGACATATCGCTGTGGATTGAACACGTTATGAAAAGCCAGTATATGAGAGGAAAGAAACGGGTATATTATGGTTGAGAGTACGACTTATGACGCGATTATCATTGGCGCTGGCCAGGCTGGGGGACCGCTGGCAACGGCGCTGGCCGGGGCTGGCTTGAAGACAGCTCTGATCGAGCAGGAGCATATTGGCGGCACGTGCATCAATGAGGGGTGTACGCCTACGAAAACGATGGTGGCCAGCGCGCGCGTGGCGTATCTGGCCAGGCGCGCCGCTGACTATGGGGTCAATACCGGCCCGCTTAGCGTCGATCTGTCCGTGGTGCGCCAGCGCAAGCGAGCTATTGTGGAGAGTTTTCGCGGTGGCAGCGAGAAGCGCATTGAGAGCGCGGCTGGCCTGGATCTGCTGCGGGGTCAGGCGCGCTTCAGCGCTATGAAGACGCTTCAGGTTACACTGAAAACTGGTGAGGTGCGGCAACTGAGCGCGGAGAAAATTTTCATCAACGCCGGAGCAAGGCCAGCGCGACCTGTGCTGGAGGGGGTAGAGCAGGTGCCTGTACTTAATTCGACGAGCATTATGGAACTGGACAGCGTGCCAGAGCATCTACTGATTATTGGTGGTGGCTATATTGGCCTTGAATTTGGGCAGATGTTCCGTCGTTTTGGGAGCCAGGTCAGCATTATTCAGCGCGGCCCATACCTGCTGGCGCGCGAGGATAAAGATATCGCGGACGCCGTGGCCGATATTTTGCGCGAGGATGGTATTGAACTTTTTTTGCAGACCAGGCCTCTGCATGTCGAGCAAATGGCCGGTGGGCAACTGCGCTTGCGTGTGCAAACAAGCAGTGGCGAGCGCGTCTTACATGGCTCGCATCTGCTCATGGCGGCAGGCCGCACCCCTAATAGCGATCTGCTCAACCTCGCGGCAACCGCTTTGCAGACGGATGCACAGGGCTTCATTCCCACCAATGAGCAGTTGGAGAGCAGTGTCCCCGGTATCTACGTGCTGGGCGATATTAAGGGTGGCCCGGCCTTTACACATATTTCCTACGACGACTTTCGCATTATCCGCAGCAATCTGCTTGAGCATGGCAACAGAACTATCCATGATCGGCTTGTCCCGTATACAGTCTTCATCGATCCGCAGCTTGGGCGCGTTGGTTTGACAGAAACAGAAGCGCGCGCGCAAGGCCGGACCATTCGCGTGGCGAAAATGCCTATGAGCTATGTTGCGCGTGCCCTGGAACTCGACGAGTCACGCGGCATAATGAAAGTAGTAGTTGATGCCGAAAGTGGGCAGATACTTGGGTGCGCGATTCTGGGCATCGAGGGCGGCGAAATTATGTCCACGCTGCAAATGGCCATGCTGGGCAAGCTACCCTACACGGTCCTGCGCGATGCCGTCCTGGCCCATCCAACCCTGGCGGAAGCGCTGAATAATCTGTTCACTGGTCTGGATGAGTGAGCCTTTTTCATAGGCAGGTTTCCTCTCTTCCCCCGCCCGCCCACACTCAGAAACAACAAAGCGAGCGAGACAGGCAGTTCTGCGTGGCCGCGCAGAACTGCCTGTCTCGCTCGCTTTCTTGAAGGAAAGAAAGCAGATACTTTGGGATCTGCCAAAAAACCTACCAGTGAGTGAGCCTGGATGGGCAAAGACAGCTTATCAATGTACCTCAAGGCCGCAGATGCCTGGTGCTGATCTGATCACGAAACGCTTGAGGATACGGAAGCTAGAACGACACTGGTAGCGCCTCCAGTCCGCGCAGAATAAAGCCGCCGCGCCAGCGAATTTGCTCGGGCGCAACGCTCAAACGCAAATTGGGCATGCGCTGGACCAGGGTATTAATAGCGATTTGTCCTTCAAGCCGAGCCAGTGGAGCACCCAGGCAGAAATGTATTCCCTGGCCAAAGGCGAGATGTCTATTGTTCTCGCGTGTAATATCCAGGGAGTCAGGCTCGACAAAATAGTTTTCATCACGGTTTGCCGAGCCAACTACGGCCAGTACCAGTTCACCACGTGGAATAGTTGTGCCCGCGATTGTGACATCTTCGCGTGTATAGCGTTCGGTTGCCATCTCAAGCGGACAGACAAAGCGCAACAATTCTTCAATTGCGGGCTTGATAGACGCGGGCTCAGCGCGCAGTTTTTGCCATTGATCAGGATGCTCCAGCAGGGCTAAAGATCCGCTGCCAATCAGGTTAACGGTTGTCTCATGGCCAGCGATGAGCAAGAGCAAGATCATAGCCAGAATTTCATTTTCGCTCAACTGATCGCTGCCTTCTCTGGTCTGAACCAGGGCTGTAATCAGATCGTCTTTAGGATGGGCGCGTCGCTCCCTGACAATTTTTTTCAGGTATCCGAGAAAGCGCATAATGATTGGAATGACCCGCAGAAAATTCATGCTAGTTCCCGCCGAAAGCATGCTTCTCGTCCAATAGTGAAATTTAGGATTGTCTTCAGCAGGTATCCCCAAAATGCGCCCGATCATCGTAAGAGGTACTGGCAAGGCGAAATCGGCAATCAGGTCCATCCTCCCCTTCCGCTCTGCCGCATCCAATAATTCATTGCTCAAGGTCTGGATCTGTTCGCGCATCTGTTCGATCAGGCGTGCCGTAAATGCTTTGTGAACGAGCGCCCGCAGCCGCGTGTGGTCGGGAGCGTCCTGGTCAAGCATATTTTGCTCAAGTGGCTTGAACATTGGCGGTACCCAGGGCTGCTTTTTCAATTGTTCTGGTAACATTGCATTGCGAGGATTTTTGGCGAAACGCGCGTCTTTGAGCACGGTCAGCACATCATCATAGCGTGTTACCAACCAGGCATGTCGCTTCATTGGCATCCGTATAGTCGTCGAGAAAACCGGCGCTTCAGCTCGTAGCTGCGCGTAAAAGGGAAACGGATTGGCTTTAAAGGCTGCGTTTGTTACATCAACTTGTGCTGTTATCATAATTAACTGCCCCTATTCCGTCCAGGATCAGATCGGTAAGAAAATCGGGCAGTTCATCCCACTTTGACTTCAGTGTCTGATCACCCAGAATATTTTCTATGATCAGACCAAGCACTATGCCTGAGATTGCCCGCATGGCCAGACTACTATTGACAGGCTTGACGATATGTTGCGCGGCCAACTGTTGAAAGTATGGCTCTACAATTAAAAAGTTTGGCTCAAGAATCTTCTGATAGAAAAGCTCTCTCAACTCTTTGTTGATCAGAACCTCCGCAAGCACCACTTTGAGCATCTCAAAGTTATCTTGTTGGACGTATATTAAACGGTGCCTTAGATAAGCTTTCATAAAGCTGCGAAAGTCGCCTGCGCTGGACTGCGCAAAGTCCTCATTTCTCTGGCCCGTTTCGTTCAAGCGATCAAAAATGCCAAGCATCAAGGCCGTTTTATTCTCAAAATAGTTATAGATGGTACCATGAGCAATGCCTGCCTTGCCAGCGATATCCTTGATTGTAGTCGAGTGGAAGCCCTTTTCAGCGAATACCTGCGTGGCCGCAGCCAGAATCTGGTTGCGGCGCGCCACAATAAGCTGTGCCTGAATAGGATCAGGTGAAGATGGCATATATTTTCCCTTGCATGTTCGTTCTATTTTGTCTTGTGTTTATGACTGAATGGTCATTCAATTGACTGAGTAACCATTCAATAGAGAGTATAAGCGCGAATATCTATCTTGTCAAGAGGCATTAAAAGTTTTTCTGCCCTGCCCACCCACTTTTTAGGGGTAGGTTTCCTCTCTTCCCCCGCCCACCCTGAAGTAGGCGTTTTCTCCTCAACGTTTCTGCTTTTCTCGCTGAAAAGCGCGACTCTTTATAGGCTTGTCAGGCGTGTTATAAGTAAGACCAGTTTCAGTAACCTCAAGCGGATTATGTTTAAGCAAACGTCAGACCGCTCTCGCCTTGAGGAGGGGTCCAGCGGAATTTTCATTTGACCCGCGTTTGCCTGAAGCTTGGAAGGCTCTGGAGAGTAATTCATAGCTGTTGACTACAAGGACTATTCCGCAATTCTGGGTGTAGACAAGCAGGCGAGTCAGAAGGATATCCAAAAAGCGTATCGCAAACTGGCCCGTCAGTATCACCCGGATGTTAATCACAACAATAAATCAGCCGAGGACAAATTTAAGGAGATTAACGAAGCAACCTGGGGCCCGGCGCGATCCGTCATCTACGCGCCCTGGGTCTGATCCACGGTCAAAGAGGCAGAGGCGGTGGACAATTGCGCCAGATTCGCCGTTTGCAGCGTGATCTGGGCGTAAACCTGGCGAGTGTTGAAGTGATTCTGCACTTGCTTGAGCATGTAGAAGTTTTACGCCAGGAATTAGAGCAGGAGCGCGGGAAGCATGAAGATTGAGATCACTTTCGCTTCCTCTTCTCGCGCCGCTTGTTTTGTGACAGGGCACTTACGCAAAAGTGCCCTGCTTTTTTCCCGTATTGCCGGAGGGTGTTGAGGATGACATGTTCAGGTGGGGTATACCGATAAACTCGACTTCGTGATATTCAAACCAGATCGCCTCCGCAATGCTTGCTCTCTCCAGATCGATTAAATAGAAGCAAAACGGATCTTCCAGATCATCGACAATTGCATCCACCTGACGAATTGTTCCCTTCAATCCTCTAAAGGGACCATGGCTGGTCACACGGACCAGATTGCCGGATGGAAAGAGGCTGATGTTTGACATGGGGGAAAGCACTCCTTTCTCTATGACTGGCTACTTTATGCGTATACTCCGGGTTAACGTGGTGATCATGGTGTAAAAAGTCAGGAGAACGTGTAATCAGCCTCTCAAGGGGGTCATAAGAAACGCGTTTCTCATGACAATTCTATCATAAAACAGGAATATATTTCAATCAGTTTCTGGCTATCTCAGGGCTTGTGGATTTCTGGAGGCAGTACCCTCGTACAGGCATGGGGCCAGGTGCGGGAGTTGCGAGTTTGAGGATGAAAATGAAGAGGAACACAAGCGGAGAGCCGGTGGGACCAGAGACACGGACTCTGCTTGAGTTCCTCCTCGTTTGCTCAAAGTACTTACGGGATGCTAACATCCTGGAGTACAACAGGGCCAGAGGTGTAGTCCAGTTCGCTAGACTGACTGACACCGGTCGGCTTGATGGTATCTATGACCTTCGGCACCGAATTAGGATCGACAACACAATGTGCGTCGCTGCTGGCGCTGGCGCAGACGCCGAAAGAAAACGCGCCAGGTGTAGCGCTGAAGCCGCGTGCCTGGTCGGAACTAAAGCCATCCTGGCCAGTCAGGGTTACTGTGAAACCCCAGCCGGAGCCGGGTGTGCCGCCAAGCGAGGCCGTGGGCACCCTGAAGGTGATGTAACGCGAGATCGCGTTTGCGCTGATGGTAATCGCGCCCATCCCCTTGCCGCTGGCATCCTCATAGGGCTGCCCAAAGCCCTGCACTTCCAGCAAACGACTCCAGGAACTGCCCGGACGCAATGCTATAGTTGCGGCTGGCATACGCTGCCGAGGTTGAGGTTGTACCGGCTTTAGGATCATGGACATAGACATCCACCAGTTGCGCTCCCAGCGGATTGCCAAAGGTTGGACTCAGATTGGCCACTTGCAACTTAAATGTTGTGGTCGCGCCATCGGGACTGAGAATGACCTGGAAATTGGTAATGTCAAAGGCGCCCGCGTGGAAGTCCGAGGCCGTTGGATACGCGTAATTGCCGGGTCCAGCGTCATCGCTGCCGGGATCATTCAGATTCACTAACACGGTGCCAGGCGTAAAGTCGTAGACTACAGTCACCTGCTGGTGGGCCGTGCCGCCGCTGGGACTGACCGCGACCACGTTAATTACGCTGCTTCCGCCCCCTACGCTCAACGTGGCACTGTAATGCCCGCTTGGATCGCTTGTAATCACTGTGGTTATGGTTGTGTTATTCTGATCAGTGTTAGTCGCGGCAATATAGACTTTATCGCCAGCGGTCGCGGTGCCTGTGACTATCACAGAGCCAGGGGAGATTGCGCTATTATTCCCAGGCGACGTGATAGTCAGGCTGGTTGTACCCTGCTGGTGCAGGACATAGCGCTGATAGGTTGCCTGGGGCTGCTCAAGGGGTCGCCTGGCCTGGATATCGAGCAGCAGGCGCACGTACTGTGCCGCGGCCCATGTTAGCGGCGAGGCCGAGCCTGCGGCTTGCCCATTGCTAAAGCCGATCGAAGCCGTAATAGGATCACTGCCATAGGGTGAAGCAGCCAGGTTGGGATTTTCCCAGTCTTGTTCAGGAATCAGGCCCACGCCCGATCCGAATTTCTGCATCGCCGCGAGGAGTAGCACAGCCTGACCAGGATTGCCTGCCGCTACATCGTATTCGCCGCGTTCGCCATTCAGCACAGGCCAGAGATGTCCATTGCCTGTGTCGCTTGTAGCCCAGGGCTGGCCTGTGCTATTGCTATCGCCGTACCCATCGCCGTTGTAGCGATGATAGCCGATGCCGCTCGGCGTATTTGTCGCGATAGTTGCATCGACCACTGGCAGTGATTCCGTAATTGCCTGATTATTGAAAGGCTTGAGACCAAGGCGCACCAGTTCCAGGAAGCCCGCGTCAATCACCGAGCGCTGGTCAAGGGTCGGACCCCCGTTGCCCAGACCATAGCTGATCGCCGCATTGGGGTCGCCGGTCTTGGAGAGGCGGATGTAATAAGGATGAGTGGCCAGCGGCCCATTGCTAGTGACCGCGTAGCTTTCGATCGAACGTTGCCAGTCGTCAGCCACGCCCAGCCAGATATTCGCGCTCAGGACATCGTGGTTGGCTTGCGCGATCTGTGCAGCCGCTACCAGACCAGCAATCTCCGCCGCAATCGTTGAGGGCGAATAGCCGCTTTGCTCTTCCCAGCGCTCTACACCATAGGACGGACCATGCGCGCTGACAAAGTTAGCGGCGGGCTTGATATGTTGCTGATACAGTGTGGCATCGGGCATATGCAATTGATAGGCCATCAAGAGTGGAAAGCTGGCCTTGTCCAATTGAATCCCACCTGTGTCAGGCGCGGGCTTGCCATTGAGCAGACTATTGCGCGGAAATGAGCCGTCTGCTTGCTGCTGCTTAGTAAACAAGAATGTAACCAGGTCGCGCGCCAGATCAAAATAAGCGTTGCTTCCCGGTCCATCTGACGCCTGAGAGCCAGCGGCAGCGGCAGCGAAAGCATGCGTGACAAACGAAGGGAGAAGCAAGGTAATAATAAGTGCGCTGCACGCCCCCACGCGCCAACGCCAGGTCAAAAGGTATGACATACAATAACTTCTCCTTTAACTCAACTTATCCGCGAACTGTGCTATCTACTAATGAGTGTACCCACTGTGTTATGCAGCAAGAAACATGCCAGAATGGGTGCTACACTGTTGCTTCTTCAAGAAAGGCTCCGTTAGCGAATAGCACTCTCAGGCGACAAACCCCTCTCCTCTTGAAAAGCAGAAGCGAGATGCAGGTGGCTGGGAGTGCAACCGCACTCCCAGCCACCTGCATCTCGCTTCTGCTTCAGGCCATTGAAGCGGGTTCGTGAGCGACCTGCTCCGCGGCCTCTCCACGTTTCCTGGCCTCTTTCGCATCTTCCAGGGCGGGATCGCGTCCCACGAAGATGGCCGCGCACGCGCAGATGGCGCAACCGATCAGGGCCAGCAGAAAGGTATCGTTCATGCCCATGGTGATCGCCTGTTGTCCCGCGCAGACCTGGAGAGCGGCTGCTTGCGCATGCTGGCCCGCTTGCGCGATACAGGTGGCCAGCGCGTCCTGCGCATGAGCGGTCGTCCGCTGTGTCAGATAAGAGGTCAACACGGTCACGCCAACCGCGCCAAAGACGGTTTTGGCCGAGTTCATTAGCGAGGTTGCCCGGGCCATTTGTTGCTTGTTCACGACGGAAACCGCCAGAGTTTGCAGAGGCTGGCCAACCAGGCCCAGACCCAGGCCGCGCAAAATCAGCCAGATTTGCAGGCTTGCTCCAGTTGTACCAACTTCCAGATGTAGAAAGCCAAGCATAGAAAGAGCAACCAGGATGGCTCCGCAGATCGAGAGCAGGCGTGGTCCGACTCTGTTATAGAGCTTGCCACTGATGCCCAGTCCGACAGCCATCGCCAGTCCCTGGGGGATCATAATCTCGCCAGTGGCCAGGGCGGATAGCCCCTGCACGCGCTCAAAGAAAAGAGGCAAGAGGAAAATGCTCCCAAAGAGTATGCCCGTGGTCGCCCAGATTAGTACATTACTGATAGTGAATGTGTAATTGCGGAACAGGCGCATATCCATGACTGGATCTTTGACGAGCAGTTCGACGACTACAAAGGTTCCCAGGATAACGCCCCCACCGATCAGCGCGCTCAAGACTTTGCTATCTCCCCAGCCGTTTGCGCCAGCAGTGCTGAGTCCATAGACTGTGGCCGTAAAGCCTACCATCGCCAGCACCAGACCGAGCCAATCGAAGCGCTGTGTGCCAGTGGCGACTGGCTCATCGCTGCTATTCGCCTCGCGCTCAGCGTTTTTGCCGCGCAGAACCAGCGCAGCCAGAATGAAAGCTACTATGCCAATCGGCAGGTTGATCGTAAAGATCGCGTTCCAGCTAAAGCTCGTTGCCAGGTAACCGCCCAGCGTCGGACCAAAGGCCGGAGCCAGCAATAGAGGGATCAATAAAAGCGCGATTGCTCCCGCGCGCTCGGTCGGCTCAAAGAGGCGAAAGATCATCGCCATCGCCACAGGCAACAATGCTCCCCCACCAATCCCCTGGAGCACGCGAAAGGCGAGCAGGGTTTGCTCGTTGGGAGCAAAGGCGCAGAGCGCGGACCCCAGCGTAAAGAGCACGAGAGCCAGCAAGAAAATCGTTTTAGAACCGATCCGATCGCTGATGTAACCCACAATGGGGATTATCGCCGCGTTTGCCAGAAAGTAGCCGGTCGCGACCCAGGTAATCGTCTGATAATCGGTTTTGAAGGCTGTGGCCATCTGAGGCAGGGCTACACTGACAATGGTTGAGTCGAGAATTGCCATTAACAGACCCAACGCGATAACCAGCGTGGCCTGCCACCTGTATGTGAAGTGCATTTTTATCCTCCAAATCTCCTTTTGAGGAAGAAGCAGTCGATGATTATGGATGATTTTCAGAGGGATCGATCAGAATCCCCGCGACAATAAAATTGATAACATATGCGCGTGAGCGTGCCCGAGCCGCGGCTGACGCGAAATTTTCATCTGGCTGCATCAACTGATACAAAGGTAGCCAGGATAGATGTGTCAGGCAGACCTCCATGGCCATCGTCAATTGCAGCAACGGTGAAAAATCGGAATGCAACAGCCCATTTTTCTTCGCTACATTAAAGATCTCTACCACTGGCTCGGTGTCACTGTTAGCAAATTGTTCGTAAATCTTCTTATATGTCTTCCAACCCTCTGCCTGCTCCCAGATAATCATCCGCAGCAGACGTGGATGTTCAGCCATATAATCGTAAAGCATGCCAATAACTTTTTCGAGCAATACCTTGAATTTGCGGACATCAGAACCTACGCTTTCATCCGCGAGCAAAGGCGCGAAAATCTCTCTCTGAAGCTGACCCATCTCCTGGTCCGCGCGCTTGATCACGGCCAGGTAAAGACCGACCTTATCCCCATAGTACTGAAAGATCAGGCTTTTGTTATAGCCAGCCAGGGCCGCGATGGCGTCAATGCGCGCCCCATCAAAGCCGTGTTCCGTGAAAACCTCCTCTGCCGCGTTCAAAAGCGCCTCCCGTGCTCCCTCAGCGTCATGAATTCTCCCTCGTCGATTACCAGGTTCCGACATTGCGCTCTTATCTCCTTGCAGAATCTTATAAACAACCGGTTAGTTGTATTTCTAACTAACTGAATGTATTTATAACCAACTGGTTAGATTATAACAAAGAGAGAAGTATTTGTCAAGCTAATTTCCAGCGAGAACAGGCAATAGAAAAGTTGTGTTTGCGCTTTGCAAGAGCCCTTCCCAGAGTGTAGAGAGTTGCTGGCGAGCGAGCCGCAACTCTCTCTATTTCCTGCAGGTGGGCGGGAGAAGAGAAAAACCATATTATCTGTGTAGAGATCGACGATGGGTGTGTATGTAATACCTCGACAAATCTCCTGGATTTCAGTATAATACTGAGGGTAGCTCAATGATTTTATGGGAACCTCGAATTCCCTTCCAATGAAAGAGCGTGAGGAGCGTGACGTTATGGTTATGTCTTTTGAATCACTTGAACCACTTGAACCTCGCAAAGACCTGGCTAGCACCTATATTGTGCCAGACCGCTTCAATGAAAAAGAGATCAGCCGCTTGCAATTGCAGGATAAACTGCTTACCAGCACAATGGGCGGTGTCTTTGCAGAGCAGCCCAGCCTTTCCCCTCTGGAGCGCGTGCTCGACATCGGCTGTGGAACCGGTGGCTGGCTGATGGAGGTGGCGCAAACCCATCCAGAGATCTCTATGTTAATCGGCATTGATATCAGTCCCAAGATTCTTGAAGTTGCGTCAAAGCAGGCTCAGGAGTGCAAGCTTGATAAACGGGTGGAGTTTCACTCCATGGATGCGTTGCGCATGCTTGAATTCCCCAATAACTTCTTTGATCTGGTCAACCAGCGGGTAGCGACCAGCTGGTTGCGCACATGGGATTGGCCCAAAATCATCCAGGAATGTTTGCGCGTCTTGCGCATTGATGGTGTGCTACGTCTGACTGAAGTCAATGGGATAGTCGAGTGTAATACTCCGGCCCAGACGTATTTGTGGGATCTGATAGCTCAGGCCCTGGATCGAGCAGGGGCGTACTTTAATCCCAAAGGCGGAGCATTGGACAGCATTCTTATGCGTTTACTCGAACAATATGGTTTCCAGCAGATTCAAACCCATATGCAAAGTGTAGAATATCGTGCTGGTACCGCCGAAGGAAAGCTTTTTACCGAAGATATCAAGTACCTCTTTCGCACTATGAAGCCTTATCTGCAAAAATGGACCCGTTTGCCTGATAACTACGAAGATCTCTATCAGCAAGCACTGGCCGAAGCTGAGCAATCTGACTTTGTAGCAAGATTCGATTTGTTTACAGTCTGGGGAACAAAGCTCTTCCCATACACCCTTTCTTCATAGGCAAGCTGGTCAATTTCATTGACATTTTTCTCAAAGATATGTTACTCTTGCACGAACGGCACCTCTGTCTTTTTGATATGCGCGTAGGATCGATGTTAGCGCGGGTAATGGTTTTGTTATTTGCTACGGATTTTGAGCTTTATGCACGAATCCTTATGATGTACAGTCGTGTTTTGCAATATCTTTGCAGAAAAGAAAGAAGTAATAAGATGTCCTATCAAGATCCTTACGCGCCCCAGGATGCCTACGCGCCACAGCAGCAACCGGGTAATAGCGCTGTTCCAGGTACACCAGCCTACACTCAACCAGGCGCTTATGGTCAGCCGGGTGCCTATCCGCCACAGCAACAGCCTTATGGTCAGCCGGGTGCCTATCCGCCACAGCAGCAGCCTTATGGTCAGCCGGGTGCCTATCCGCCACAGCAGCAGAACTATGCGTCAGCCCCTATGCGGAGCATCAATCCATGGGCTAATCGGGCGCTGATTAGTGGCGCTATCTCAATCGTCCTGGCTGTGCTTAAGCTTTTTTCAAATATAGGTTACGCGGGACTAATTACCGGCGCCTTCGCCATCTATCGAGGCATTACTGCCCTGGTTCTGGCCAATCGTATACCGGGCAAACCTGGTCGTATCCAGGCAATTCTGGCGATTGGGCTGGGCGTCCTGGCCTGGTTACTTGTCCTTCTTTCATTGGGTCTGCGCGGTGCGGGTGGTCTCTAATAGAGGATGCAAACGGGTGTCGCGGCACCCCTCAGCCTCCACTCCCGTTTGCATCCTCTAGAATTTTTCTTAGACGCGCTCAGACAGTGGCGCAGGCGACACCGTTAAGGGCGAAAGCAGTGGGATTAGGATTGCTGGTCGTCCAGGTACCGTTAAAGCCCAGGCCTGTAGATGTGCCAGCGGCAATGATGTCGTTATAGCCAACATCGCGAGCAGTCACCTGCTGGCCAGCTTGCGACCAGGTAGCATTCCAACCGGCAGTGACCTTCTGATCGCTGGCGAAAGTGAAGGTCAGGGTCCAGCCCTGGATGGGCGTTGAACTGATATTGTTAATCGTGATATTGACCGTGAAAGCGCCAGTCCAGGAGGAGGCACCATAGTGGACGCTACAGTAGTGGCCCGCGCTTGGCGTGGCTGTGGGTGTCGGCGTCACGCCATTTGCCAGGTCAGTTAGATGCTGTTTATAGCCCGCGCCATACGCGGTAGGCGTGCCGCTGTAGTCGGTAACCAGCGAGGGGAAGTTGCCGCAGTTGTAGACATTCCAGGCCCAGGCAAGGTAACCGATATGGTTCTGGTCGAGCCATGTCATGGCCATATCGATGAAGCTATGCGCGCAGTCATTTTCGCCGATTTCACCAGCAATGACTGGCACCCGCGCGGCCACTGGCTGCACATTTACAACCCAGCAATTGACATAATTGCAGGCATTAAAATTGTAAAGGTGGAACGAGGCGGCCAGGTTATTCAGGGGATCGACAGGCTTGTTGGCTAACCAGCCCGACAGATCATTGGCGTAAGCCAGCCCGCCGAGCATGAGCACATTGGTCGCCCCGGTAGCGCGCACAGTGTTGACCAGCGTTTGCATGCCAGCCGTCGCGAAGGCAACATCACCACAGGGGCTGACACTCGCCGCTGTACTGCCATTTTTCCAGCAGGACCAGGCATTAGAATTATTGCCAGTGTTGCCAGTGAATGGTTCGTTAAACAGATCGAAAATCACCGCCGAGTTGCTTTTAAACGTGCTGGCCACCGAGGTCCAGAAAGCCGGGGCATGGTCCAGATCAGGCATAGCTAACTGCTTATTGGCCTGCGTCGTACCTGGAGCCGCCCAGTGTAGATCGAGAAGCACAATAAAATTGTTGGTTGTCAGAAGATTGACATAACTGACAATGGTCTGCTGATAGGTCGCGGAGGTATAGGATGCGGCAGGATAGCCATTGATACCCAGCCAGCAGTCTTCGTTGAGGGGAATACGCACGGCCTGGAATTTCCACGCCTGAAAGCTTGAGATGGTGGCGGTATTGAAAGCGGCATCCAGAGCCGCGCCAGTGCGGCCTGAACTATCAGGATTTGTGCCATCATCGAAGACCGTGTTATCGCCAGCCGCGTCACACATATATTCACTGCCAGCTCGATCTACTCCCAGAGGGCGTACTGCCTGGCCTGTGCTGTTTAGTAGCAGATTACCGGAGACATGCAGGCCGCTATTGGAAATTGTAGCCGCGTGTGCTTGTGCTGGCGCGTTCCAGGCCAGACCCGCCAGCACAAGGCTGAGGGTCACAAGCGTCAATGGTAGTGCCAGGAAGTATTTTTTCTTCACACTTTGCTCCTTTTGATTTGTAGCATCAAGTGCATACTCATTTCCATATCTTTGGCAAAGAGGGACATCGCGTGCCCCTCTTTGCGAACATTGCTGATGGATTTTGCACTACACAAGCGTCGTAGGCTGACCGTTGAGCGTGAACGAGGTGGGATTGGCATTGCTCCCACTCCACGAGCCATTGAAGCCCGGACTGACAGAGGCACCAGGGGCGATTGAGCCATTATAAGAGAGGTTAGTGATAGTGACTTTGCTCCCGCTTTGCGTGAAGGTGCCGCTCCATCCCTGCGTCACCGTTTGTCCACCGGGGAATGTAAAGACCAGGCTCCAGCCGTTGAGCGCGCTGGTACTGGTATTGGTGATCGTAATGGTAGCTCCAAAACCACCGGACCACTGATTGGTCACAGTGTAGTGGACGCTGGCAAGCGCGCTGGCAGGTGTAGCGGTGGGTGTTCTGCCGGGAGTAGATGTAGCAGTGGGAGTTCTACCGGGGGTAGGCGTAGCAGTGGGCGTCCTGCCGGGAGTAGGTGTGGTCGCGGGCGTTGTGCCTGGAGTCGGCGTTGTGGCAGGCGTATTAGTAGGCGTTGGCGTGGGAGTCCCGGTGCCCGTGGGTTCCTGACCAAAGACCAGTGTGCCATTATGATAGACCGGGATGAATTGTGTGACCGCTTGAGTCGCGCTAATGCCCTGGCGGCTATAGTCATTGGTGGGGTCCCAATGGAACTTAAAATCGCTGGCGATAGCCACATTCAAGCCAAATTGCAGGTCGCGCGTCGTCCAGATGGGATAGGCCGACCAGTCGAACTCGACATAATAAAGGGTTGTAGAGCCATTCCAGGCGAAGGGACCATTGACCGCGGTAGGTCCAGCGGGTGTCGCGTTGGTCGCGTTCTGATCGTAGTAAATGGCCACGGAAACATTACTGATTGACTGGCCGAGCGCCAGGAGTTCGCTGACATTAAAGAAGTAGCGCACCTTCAAGCCTGTCGTATACTGGGGAGGTTGTGTCGTATCGGCATGTAGCCTGAGCGTGATCTGCGAACCCTGATTGCTCTCTTGATTTAGCGTCGCTTCGACAAAGAAAGGCTTAATCGTCGTCTCCGCTGTCGTGAAGCTGGCATTAGCTGTCTGGCCGCTCCCATAGTAGGAGTAATGGCCGGCAAGTGCTCCAACGAAGGCCGCGCTATAATCAATGGCGACCTCGTTAGAGACAAAATCGGTAGTCAGGTCGTTGTGAGCATCTTTAGCATCCGGGCCACCGACGAGCGCGCCCCAGCAGGTATGACGATGCGTGGTCGGATCGCTCATGCTATCGGTAAACGAGCCATGCGCGGCGCGGTGATGAGGATGCTGAGCGCCGGTTGGGGAGAAGCCGACCATATAGCTGCGGCTGAGGGGATTACTGCCCAGAACATAGTTCATCTGCCTCAGCGCCCAATCGGAGAAGCGCGTATCCCCGGTGTTTTTGCGGTACACCAGGGCGCAGAGCTGGGCAGCGGTATTATAGCGACAGGAGCCCCAGGTATTGATGACCGCGAAGCCTCCAGGCGTCCAGGCCAGGAAGTTGGTATCCGTAGTATCCACATGAGGTACATGGGACCAGTATTCCAGGTTCCAGCGCGCAATGTAGAGGTGTTTGGGATCATTGGTAATCGGAGCCAGTTTGATAAACATGCCGCCCCAGACAGCATCCCAACTGTGGACCCAGATATTCTGCCAGTTGTCGCCTGTCGAAACCATAATCCTCTTGAGATAGCCAGTATAGTGGCCAGTCGAGTCCACAGCGACAATATCGGTGACATAAGCCTGTGTGCCAGTCGCGATATAGAGCCAGATCGCTGCCCATGAGAGATCGTCTTCATCGCCGCTGGACCCATAGAAGCCGCCAGAGTAGCCCAGGCCACGGTTGGCGACCGCGAAGCTATAGAGCGCTTTCGCATAAGCGAGACATTGCGCGGCATACGTTGCGTCGCTGCCCTTCGTGTTCAGGTACATGATAGCCAGAGCAGCCGCGGCCTCAGCGCAGCAGTCGGAGGCGGGAGTCTCAGATGTCGCGAAATAGGCCGGTCGGTCGAGCTTTTCCACTTCGGGCGGAGCCCACAGAGTATGATCAACCGAGCCTTCGCCAGCCTGGTAGCAGAAGGCGACCACGGCTCCGCTGCTATTGCGGAAGGTTGAGTGCATCAGGTAATCGCAGCCCCAGCGCAGAATAGCCAGCATATGCGCATCCTGGCCAGCGGAGACAAAGGCCT
This sequence comes from Candidatus Paraktedonobacter carboxidivorans, assembly GCA_041156125.1. Taxonomy (GTDB): domain Bacteria; phylum Chloroflexota; class Ktedonobacteria; order Ktedonobacterales; family Ktedonobacteraceae; genus Paraktedonobacter; species Paraktedonobacter carboxidivorans. Next base: position 38,085 of record JBEVTI010000020.1, on the reverse strand, counting down.
GGTTAAACTCGTAAAAGCCCCAGCCAAGCGTAGAGATGGCATAGCCCTGGGGCATACCAAATTTAACATGGTCGCCGGCATCGTGGAAACCTCCGCTTACATCGACTGTACCTTTTCCGGCTGGATCGAGCACGCTTTTATTGGCCGCGATAAATGTTGCCGACATATTCGTGCCAAGATTGCTACTACCTTTATTGACAAGTGGTACCGCCGCGTCTGATACATCGCAATTGCCTCGCCAGACGAGCAGACCGCCCGCTACCGCCGGTCCCGACTTCTGGGCATCGTAAAAGTAGATGGACATCTGCAGGGCCGCCGCGTAGTTGTACGCTGCTGTGCTGGCCGCCCGCGCTGCTACCTCGCCGAACAGGGCCGCGCCAAAGGGCAGAGCGACCAGTAAATTGCGCGACTGTTTTAGAAGATCGCGCCTGGAGAAAGAAAATGACACACAAGACTCCTTTCATAACCATCGCTTGCACAGATATCTGTCAGCAAATCCGCTTAAATAATGACCAGAAGGGGGTCCAGGAGTCTCCCCTGACGAGCTTTGGGATATCCCCAGATAATCACCATTGCAACGGATTTGCTCTGAGCTAAGAGGTAGATAGAATCATCTCAGCTCATATCACCATGCTCCATTCTTTTAGAGTATAGGTAAGAGAGAGGAAAAACAACAGAACAGATACAAGTCATAGCGCAGTCAACAACATGACATATATAAAGAAAAGGTGAGAGGGATAAGAAATGAGCAGTTACGAGGGATAAGGCTGCATAAGAGGAACGGCGCGAGTGACAAGTTTTTGCCACTCGCGCCGCTGAACGAACGAGTCAGGAAACTCGTTTAGACGACGCTACAAGCTGTCCCATTAAGAGTATAGGACGTGGGGGGCGAGTTACTTCCACTCCAGGTACCGTTAAAGCCAGGAGCATTTGTAACCGTTGCTCCAGGGGCTATCGAGCCGTTATACGATAAGTTGGTGATAGTCACCGCGCTACCACTCTGCGTAAACGTCCCGTTCCAGAGTTGAGTAATCGTCTGCCCATTGGCGAAGGAGAATTTTAAGGACCATCCATTAATCGCCGTGGTCCCGCTATTAGTAATCGTAATCGTCGCGCCAAAGCCGGGGATCCACTGGCTGGTGATGGCGTAGTGAACCTTACAACTGGCCCCAGCGGCCTGGGTTGGGGTAGCAGTAGGTGTAACACCCCGCGTTGGCGTAGCAGTGGGCGTCATACCAGCGGTCGGCGTAGCTGTCACGCCAACGGTCGGCGTGCTTGTAGCCCTAACGGTCGGCGTGCTTGTAGCCCCAACAGTCGGCGTCGTGCCGCTGGTCGCGCCCACCGTGGGTGTGCCAGTAGCGGACGGGAACAGGATATCAACATCAGCCAGTGCCATAGCGATGTCAGCCTGAGCCCAGAAGCGATGATAGTTGAACGACGGCGCCGCGCCACCATTCAGGTACGTTTGCACCTTCGACCAGGCAGGATCGGACGTGTACTTCGGACGCTCGGTCAGGAACGTCGTGGAAGAATTCAGGGTTGCGCCCTGAGCGTTCGTGCCCACCCAACCGGCAGGAATAGAAACCGAATCGGTAAACTGGCTGTAGTCCGTGCGGGTCTCTGCATTAGAGATACCGATGGTATCTGTAAAGCTGGTCACCATATCGGTCAGCAGGGTCTGGGCCAGTGTGCGCGAAGCGGTATCGCCAGATTTAGCAGAGTAGTACAGCAGGGTTTTTGCCAGGGCTGCGGTCACGCCAACATCCTGGGTGGTATTAACAACCGTCACATGCAGGCCGGCGTTATTCACTGAGGTCGTGCCGCTTGCCCAGTTACCGCCCGGCTGGCCAGTCCAGTTAAGGGTTGAAGGAATCGCGTAGGTGCCATTGGCGCTGGTCGTCGTCGCCGACTTGGCCCAGGTAACCCATTTATCCAGGATTGACTTGGCGGTGGCATTACCTGTCACATAGTAGTATTCGGCGAAACGCTCCATTGCCCACGCCTGGAAGCCAAACCAGTTATTGCTTGGTGGATCATGATAGACCGGTTCCCAGTCGTACGCCTCGCCGTAGAAAGTCGGGTCGCCGGCAGGAGGAGCGCCGTACTGGCCGTTCCAGCTATTGGTCGCGCCGCCAGCAATCCCACCTTCATTTGACTGGAGCCACTGGAAGAACTGGAGTTGACGTTGTAAACTGGTGGCCCAGTCGCTCGGCGCGGTCGCGGATTTTGGCTCAAGCGCGGGAACCGTGCTCAACGCCCACGCGGCCAGGGGATTCTGATAGCCCTGCGCGTTCGCGCCATCGCCAATACGCCAGGCCCAGCTACCAGCGCCAGTATACGCGCCACCCCAGGCATAGTACCAGCCCAGTAGATTGGTAGAGCTGTTCTTGCCTGAGCCAGCCGCGCAGCCTGTGCTGGTGCAGCCCATCGTCTTAAAGTATTTATCATACGTGCTATAGCGCAGGAAGTCGCCCATCTTCGCGGCCTCGGCGATCTGCGGGGCAATCGCGCTGGCCTGACCCTGAGCTGTGGCCCAGGTATTAGCCCAGTAGGCTGCCTGCACTGTGCGCGCGTCAGCATCGGGCGCATCGGTGTAGCGCCACTGCTTGGAGTAATTGCTGGTGGCGGGACCAGCGGATGGCAGGTTGAAGAGGCTCAAAAAGCCTGTGCCATCGTTGCGACCCCAGGTGAAGGTTTCGCACTCAGGCTGTACCACGGTCTTCCAGACCGACTCGGTTGAGCCGCGCTGGTAGGAGTTGATATAGGATGGCTTCGTGGTACCATCTCCACAGTGGCCAAAACCATACCAGTTATCGGTGTCGAGCAGCCACTGCATGCCATAGACATTGGAATTGCCATAGGTCGCGGTCAACTCGCTGTACAACGGGTCTGAGCCGACCGTCACGCTTGTGCTCAACTGCGTCGGATAATCGGTGATATTCGGCGACTCCGGCGCGTATTGCGCGGGACTGGCGGCATTGTAGCCGCTGGTGTTGAGCTGGTCAGCAGCAGATGGAATCATGTACTTATCCATTGTCTGCCAGGCAGTCACAAAGGGCGTCCAGTTGCCTGTGACCTGACCATATGTCGCTTCCAGCCAGATCCAGTAACTAAAGGCTTCCGAAGTGGTCTCGTGCCCATAGTCCGGGGCTTCCACAATCAGCGTTTCTACTGAATGATAAGGAATACCCAACGGACTAAAGTAACCATTGGACGAGCTTTTGATTTTGTTGTACAGGGTTAAGAAGTTCTGGGTGTAGGTCGATGTGGCTGTCGAAGCCGCGTGCGCGGAATTGATACGCTGCGCTCCCACCATGCCAGAGATCACCAGCACCAGTGCTAAGATTCCCAGTGATGTGGATTGAACCATCCTTTTTCTGGTCACACAAACCTCCTTGTTCTAACAGAGAACGGAAAAGCCGCTGGCCATGCTCTTGACTTGCCATCATGGCATCTGTCTTGCCAGCAAACCTTTTTGTCTGTAGTCTTCACCACCTCCATTTCACATAGGGAAAAGAGTAGAGAGATCTTAAATTTCGCGTAAAGAGCCATTCTACCGTTTACAGCGGGAATTAATCATGGTAGGATACTAAAAGTACTGGCTGTACCTGGATTGTAACGAATCGTGTTTTCCTATACAACGACAGACACTAGACACCTTGTAAGCAGTTAACGACAGGTGCGGGTTGCGCTCCTGTGCGCAGAAAAGGGTAAGATCACTGGAGGTCTGAATAAAAAATCCCAAAAAACCACTTGACAGGAAATCGTTTTCTCATTATTTTTTTAGTAGCAATACGGCTATTCTAGTAGCCTATAAGCAAATTGTGGAATGTACCTTTTGCTAGCTAAAAGGTACATCGGCGTTAAGCAACTTGGAACCTTTTGTCATACTCCGCTGCATAAGATTTTGTGAGCAAGAAGCCACGAAATCGTGCGCTACAACGAGGTTATTGGAGAACAAAGCATGACACCAAATCGTCGTTTGAAACAAGCGCGCGAACTACGAGGTTGGTCACAGGCAAAAGTTGCCGAACAGATCGGCACGGACGCAACCACAGTGAGTCGCTGGGAACGAGGTCTCTTCTCTCCTACCCCCTACTTCCGCGAAAGACTCTGTACGCTTTTCAGCCAGAACGCTGAAGAGTTGGGCCTATTAGAGTCTGAGCAATCGCGTACAGAAGAGTTGCAAAGGTCACTTTCTCCGCGCTCACCTGCGCCTCTTGCCTTTCAACAGGATACGCCGAAAGGAGGCTCGTCAACCAGTACAATTGCGCCTCCTGATGCGCCTTCCTGGCCTCGACGTGGCGATACTTTTGGATATATTCTGGATAGCGCGGCTCATGATCAACAGGCGCATACCCTCTGGGAAGATGCCTATGTGCGAGCGATGCGTGGTCAGCGGGCGGAGGCGCAGCAGTTAGGGGAAGCCAGTTTGAATGCTTTTGAGCATGTTGGGCATCCCAATGCCGAGGCTATTCGTGAATGGCTCAAAAAAAACGAGTTATTGTCGCCGCCACCGCCATCCACAACCGTGCCTCCCGCGCCTTTGCCTTTGCTTCCCAAGCCCTCTAAACGCAATCTCAAGTCCATACTGCGTCCCCGCAATGTAGGGCTTGCGTTTGTCCTGTTAGCGATTGGCGCTTTATCTCTGGTGAGCTTTGCGCTGAATCATTCGCCAGCACCAAGCGTCCAGGCCGGCACCAAGCCTGGTTTTCTGGCAAAGAGTACACAGGTTGCGCCTCAGAACACCGCCCAGGGTGCTGGCAGTGTTTTTGTGACGCCTACAAGCGCGGCAGCTACCCCTACGCAGCCTGCGGCGACCCAACCCACGAAGCCGACAGCAGCTTCCAACGCCAATCCTTTGAACCTCATGATTACAGTCTCGCCAACCAGTCTAAAACCGGCGAGCTGTCATGTTGATTCGGGTTATCGTTGTGAACTCTGGATCACATTGTATAGCAATGGGCAGGCCAGTTTAAACTGGCAAGCCAGTAGTCCAGATCTAATGGTCAAGTGGAATCAGTCCAGCGGCATTGGGAAACCAGGCACGCCATTTGAGGTGATCGTCTATATCCAGAGCGCGCCCGGACAAAGTGGCCAGTTGATTTTTACTGTCACGTCTTCTTCTTACACTAAACAGGCGACGGTCTCCTGGCAGGGCTAGCCGTGGTCGGGCTGATCTCTGCTGCTAAGGTGTTTAGTAACTGTCTAGCAGGTGTTCTTGTGTCAGTCAGGCAGGTTCGGGTAAAGTACCTCATGCGCGTCTCTTTTTAGCGTATGAACCGTACATAGAGGAACCTGACATGAGAGCATCTCTTTTTTCGCAGCTAGCGCCGCGCGCGCCGTATCGAGCGGCGCGCGCGCAGCTCTGCATTCTATTGTGTACCTTGCTCCTGCTGATCCAGGGGCTGGTTGGATGTGCGGCTGCTTCCCAGGCTCAGGTTGATACGGCTTCCCCGGCTTCCCAGGCCAGCACAGATCCCGCGACACCGACGACCACGGCTCAAACGGCACAGACCCCTGCGCGCAGCGCGAGTCCTGCCAGCACGCCTACCTCTGGCTCGACCACTCCCGCGCTTGTTTTGCATGGACCGACTAACTTTCTCCTTAACGTGCCTTTCGATTTTTCTACTGTGCAGGGAGTAACAAGCGATGCCAATGGCGCAACCATCTCCCTTGATCCGGCCACGCTTAAAAAACAGTTGATACAAGAATTGCACCATATGCTTTTTGTTGTGGATGGCGGCAATAACATCAAGGTCTATACACAGGGAGCCTCGCCTATCTCGGCTCAGTTGACTTTCAATGACGATGGTAGTGCCTCCATCACCTATACCCAGACAGCCAACTCCGAGGCAGGTACAGTCTCTATTTTCTTTGCCGGCATGCTATCAGAGAAGCGGATCAACGTCCAGTACGAACAACAATATAAACCTTCGATCATGATCAACGCGCAGTCCAGCGATGTCGTGGCAAACTTTAGCGCGCCAGTGCAATGGGTGACTGCCAGAGAGATCCCGGCTGCTCCAGGCAATGGCAGCTATCAAATGACGGGCCAGGGAGGCATCGCGCTTTCCTGGTCACCTGGTCAGAATGCCGTCGCATACGATGTATATCGTCTGATCTCTGACCAGAATCAGCAGTTCCAGTTGCTGGCTACCGTCAAAGGCACTACATATATTGATAACTCAGCCGCAGCTATGCAGAATGTTCACGCCACCAAAGGCATTACCTATGCGATTTTCTCCGTTGGCCCAACCGGGGTCGAGAATCCTGGTGGAATTATTATTTCAGCGTAGATATGGTGAGGCGACTGTCTAAAAGACGTGTGTGCTCTCCCAGGAGGAACAGATGATACATCCGCAAGATACCAGCAACCAGTCACCGCCTACGGGTCCGCTCCCTCGCTTGCAAGCGCGCAGGCGTAAAATCCCGCCGCAGCTGAAAATTGTTGGCGCGTTGTCGTTATTGATCTGTCTGCTGGCCATAGGTTTCTTGTTTTTTGAGAACGGGCGAGGTGTACCGGATGCCAGCCAGAGCAATAACACCATCACCCCTGTACTGGCCAAGCCCTGGTGTGCCGCGCCTGGCGCGCTGGTCAATGATTTTTCCGGCACTGGCTTCTCCGGCCTGGGCCTCAATGATGTCTGGAGTGTCGGTCCGAAGATCACGCACTGGGATGGCAAGAACTGGGCGGTGAGCTATACGCCTGTTTCGCCGCAGGACTCGTTGCGTAGCATTGTGGAGATCGCGCCTGGTGATGTCTGGGCCGTTGGTGAGCATCAACTGGCCGGGATGGCCTCGCAGACTTTACTTCTACACTGGGATGGTACGCACTGGCAGAAGGTGTCTGCTCCTGAGGCTGCTGCTGGCGGGAAAAACTCGCTGGTTGCCCTCTCTGGTAGTGCCACCAATGATATCTGGGCCGTGGGCTTCTCCGTGCCGTTGCAAGGGCCGATTGCTCCGTTAATCGAGCACTGGAACGGCACAAAGTGGAGTATGGTGCATCTAAGCTCCTCTAGCAGTCTACAATTCGCCAGTGTGAAAGCTCTGACGCAGAAGAATGCCTGGGCGGTGGGCTATGAATATAGCACTCGCGCGGGGAAAAGCGTGGTTAAACCCGTGACTGAGCACTGGAACGGCACGAAGTGGAGCGCGCTCACCAACCCGGATCTGAGCGCGAACGGTGGGGGTAATCTTTACAATATCGGTGGCGATACTGCCAATGATCTCTGGGCAGTGGGCAGCCAGAACAATGGCAGCCAACTGCTGGCAGAGCATTGGGATGGGAGCAAATGGAGCCTTGTGGTCAGTCCAAGTGTGGCACCAGGCAATGGCAACTGGCTGGCCGGCGTCGTAGTGGGTGCGCCTGACAACGTCTGGGCTGTAGGTCGCATCAGCGGCCAGAGCGGCTTCCAGCCGTTTATTGAGCACTGGAATGGTCAGGAGTGGGAAGTGCTGCAAGATCCCACTGGCAATGCCGGTGAACTGGATTTTATCGCTGGCATTGGTTCGCAACTCTGGGTTATTGGTCTGCCCCAGGTTTCCGGTGGGCATGCCTTTATTGAGACGCTCTGCCCGTAAGAGGGTAGGATTGAGACGCTTGCCCATAAGAGAGGGTAGCAAAGATAGTTAGCGACCTCTCCTGGCCTGCCCATCATTGTTTAAGGAGCAAGCCAGGAGAGGTCGCTAACTATCTTCTAGCATCAGAAGACACTTTTCTCAGTCCTGAGGGTTGTGCCGTGCCAGGTTTGCTTCAAGGCATTAGCGTGCCCGCTACCACGACTGGTCCCTGTGGGGGACCCTGACTGGCAACTGGCCCCTGTTCCAGGCTGACCGCGGTAGCGTCGAAGCCGTTAAGATTTCCCTGGAAACCGAGGGTTGCTACACCGTGATTGATGTTGAACAAGCCTATGCTAACAGGTTGACTGCCGCGCAGGAGCCAGCCCTGGTACACCTGATTGCCCGTCAGGGAAGGCAGCTTGTAGACCATTACCACCGTAATATCCTGTTGTGCGTAATAGATGACTTGCCCAGTAGCTGTTGTACTGTTGCCAGTGCCATGCAGTTGATAAACCACAGGAGATTGAGCCAACTGCTGGCGTAGCGAGAGATTCCACAGGAAGCTAGTTCCGCATAGCAGCAGCAAAACTAGCATGCTAGCGGCCAGGAGGGCTGCGCGCCAGCCCCTAACGGGAGGGCGTTGACGTAGAACTGTGGGAGGGAGAGAATTTTTCCTTTGTTCATCCTCCTGGATGCGTGCTAGAAGCTGTGCTTTGACTCTGGGCGCGGGTTCCATAGGAGGGACTGAAAGTGGAAAGAGATCCACAATCGCTTTGAGTTGTTGGAGAGTGTGAGTACATTTTACGCAGTCGGCCAGGTGCGCATCAGCGGCTTTTCGTTCCTCTGCACTCAGAGCTTCAAGCGCATAGGCACCCAGAAGTTCTTCCATTTCTTGACAATCCATGGTTTTGTCTCTTTCATTCGTATATTGCCGGGATATATGCATATTACACTCCCCCCTCCATTTGTTCCAGTAGATGTTTCAAACGCATAAGCCCAAGACGCATACGCGCTTTCACCGTTCCCAGCGGGATGTTATAGCTTTTCGCGATTTCTGCTTGTGTCCAACCTTGAAAATAAGCTAGCTCTATAACCATGCGTTGCTCATTTGAAAGCTTTTTGAGCGCGTTACGGATCTGGGCGCCCTGAATGGATTTCCAAACTTCTTCCCAGGTATCTAAAGCGCTCAGGCTTTCATCGGCGACCAGTTCCTCAATCGGCGTGATTTTGAAATCTGCCCGCGCGCGTATTTTACGTAAATGATCAATAGCACGATGGCGAATGATCGAGACCAACCAACTTTTGACCGAACCTGACTGTGAGGAGTATGAACCGGCATGCTGCCAGACTGAGACAAAAGTATCCTGAAGCAGGTCTTCCGCAATCTGATGATCTGGAGTCATCCGATAGGCGACGGAATAGAGCAAACGCGCGTAGCGCTGGTAGAGTACTTCCAGCGCCCAGACCACGCCTAGTGCCAGCGCGTGAATCAAAGCCTCGTCGCTCAATTCTTCGACGGAGAAGGGAATAGGCTGCGATGGTTGCCGACCTGGCAATCCTCTCCCTTTGAAACCCTGCATAATATCCTTCTTCCTGAATCTTTATTATTCCTGATGGATAGCTGGGGAAAAAATAGGTTATAGAAAATGAAAAATAACTGGAGCAGTAAAAACCCTTTGTCGGGGGCTGGCTCAAGCTAGCTCAAAACAGGAGTCAGCTTGAGCCGGACCCCTACTTTTACCACTATACTTAATATATCCATCGAATGTTGTTCCGCAATATAAGTGCTCCCCCTGATATTACGTATTGGTTTGCTATTTAGATTACTTTCATTGCAGTGAACTCTATGAGTGATTATGAGTGATCCCCGCTTTTTTCGCAGCAGTACAAGCTGTTTTGCCCGGATTTTGCAAAATCCGGGCTGGCTCATAATTTTCCGCTTTCGTTTTTGCCGCGAGGAATATATAGTAGAGAGAGCAGGTCAATGCCGCGTTTGTGATAGGATGCAAACGCTTGCTAACGCCGACCTGTTGAGGGCCAGTTCATGTGTAGAAACATCAAGATGCTTTTTAATATCGACCCGCCTGTCAGCGAGGAAGAGATCCACCAGGCCGCATTACAGTTTGTACGCAAGGTCAGCGGCTACGCTAAACCCTCGCAAGCCAATGAAGCAGTATTTTTGGCCGCTGTTGACGCGATAGCGGCATCTACCAGCACCCTGCTCAACTCGCTTGAGACGCATACGCCAGCCAGGGATCGCGCGGATATAGAGCAGCGAGCCCGGACGCGAACTGCTCAGCGGTTTGCCAGATAATCTGGCCAGGTACCCTGGCTCGCCCGCGACTTGCTCATCTGCTCGCGCTTCCTGCTGGAAGCAGAGGCCATCTCTGTGTTGTATGATAAATACATGCACCTGGCAAGCAGGTAGAGAAGCCTCCAGACTCTAAACAAAGGATGAGCTATGTTATGAGTAAGATACTGGCAGTTATTCTGGCCGGAGGGCAGGGAGAGCGTCTGAGCCTCCTTTCACAGAAGCGCGCGAAGCCAGCGGTTCCTTTCGCGGGCAAGTATCGCATCATTGATTTCGCGCTGAGCAATTGCGTCAACTCTGGTATCACGGATGTGGCCGTACTGACACAATATCGACCCCATTCTCTTCACGATCACATCGGCATTGGCAAGCCATGGGATCTGGATCGCCAGCAGGGTGGAGTTTTTCTGCTCCAACCCTATATCGGGCGTCAGGAGTCGGAATGGTATCAGGGAACTGCCGACGCGGTTTATCAAAACCTGGATTTTATTATGGAAGCGCGTTATGATTATATCCTTGTGCTTGCGGGTGACCATATCTATCGCATGGACTATGGACCGATGCTGGCCTTCCACCAGCAGCAGAATGCTGATGTCACTATGGGGGCAGTGATTGTGCCTATTGAGGATGGGCACCGCTTTGGCATGCTGGAGACCGACACTGAGCATCGTGTCACCGGCTTTGAAGAAAAGCCCGCCAGACCGCGTGGTACGCTTGGCTCGATGGGCATCTACGTCTTTAGCCGCGAGACGCTGGTGAATGTTCTGCTTCATGACGACCAGGGAACAGGGGGCCACCTTGCCAGTTCGCGCCACGATTTTGGCCATGACATCATTCCCGCTATGCTTCAGCAAGGACAGCGTGTCTACGCCTATCCCTTCGCGGACTACTGGCAGGACGTAGGCACCATTCAGTCCTATTGGGAGGCGCATATGGAATTGCTGAACGAGCGGCCCGTTTTCGATCTCTACGATCCAAAATGGGTGATTCACACGCGCAGCGAAGAGCGACCTCCAGCTCAATTACATGGGAGCGCCCAGGTGCGCAATAGCCTGATCTCGCATGGCTGTATTATCAGGGGCACGGTTGAGCATAGCGTGCTTTCGCCAGGGGTGATCGTCGAAAAGGGTGCGCAGGTACGGGATTCGATCATTCTATTTGATACCGTCATTGGCGCGGGTAGTACGGTTGAGCGGGCCATTCTCGATAAAGAGGTTGTGGTTGGTAAAAATTGCCAGGTTGGCTTTGGCTCGGACCTGACGCCTAATAAATTGGAGCCGAGCCGCTTGAATACAGGCATCACCCTGATTGGCAAGCGCGCTCACCTGCCCGATAATCTTCAAGTAGGTCGCAACTGTAAAATCGGTTCGGATCTGCGCCCGGAGGACTTCACCAGCCCCATCCTGCTCAGTGGAGAGACTGTAGAAGATCATACCTTCACCCACGGCTGGGAGCGAGAACTGGCCAGGCGCAGGTCAAGCTCATTTTAGTATCCTCACCCCCTTTTAGTTTTGCAGAGGTTTGTGCGGTGGCGTATTCTGGCTGGCAAGCAATCTGTATTGTATACTACACGCATGCGAGAGAGAGGAATGATTGCTTGCTATGCCTGATGAAAGCCGTTTAAAAATTCTCCTGGTGGCCACTGAAGCTGTGCCATTTGCCAAAGAAGGGGGAGTGGCCGATGTGATCGGCAGCTTGCCTGGAGAACTGGCAGCTCTGGGCCACGACGTGCGTATCTTTATCCCGCGCTATGGTCTGATTGATCCCGCCCACTGGGACTTACGCCCGACTGGCGTAATACGCGCGCTGCCCATGGCTGGAGCTAATCGTACCTATACCATTCTGCAAACAACGCTTCCCTCCGCGCCAGTTACCGTGTATTTTTTCGATCAGGCGGAATATTTTGGCTGGCATGCGCGCATCTATTTTGGTCTGGATCAGCGCGATGAGCAGCGGCGCTTTCTGCTCTTCTGCCGTGGCTTGCTCGACGCTCTGCAGTCGCTGGATTTCGCGCCGGATATCGTCCATCTCAATGACTGGCAGACTGCTCCCTGCGCGGCCTATCTGCGCACCAGCTATCGCCACCTTTTGCGCCAGGGTGCCACTCGCATTGTCTATACCATTCATAACCTGCAGTATCAGGGACGCTGGGATGTCTCGATTCTCGAAGAGGGGGCGCTGGACCCCGCGCATATCTTTCTGGCCGCTGGCCTGGAATTTTGGGGCGATGTGAACTGGATGAAGGGCGGCATTGTCTATTCTGACGTGGTGACAACCGTGTCGCGTCGCTATGCCGAGGAGATTCAGACGCTCGATCACGGCTGGGGGTTGGATGAAGTGCTCTCGCAACGCCGTTCTCGCCTCTTTGGCATTCCCAATGGCCTCGACTGGGAGATCTGGAATCCCGCCACTGATGGTGAGTTAACCGCGCGCTATAGCGCTGTTGACGCGCTGTCCGCCAGGGAACGCAATCGCGCGGCTCTGCGTCAGGAATATGGCCTGCCTGACGATCCCCAGCTTCCGCTTATAGGCATTGTGAGTCGCCTGGTGGATCAGAAAGGCTTCGACCTCATCGCCGCGAGCGCGGCTGAGTTACGTGCCCTACCGTGCCAACTGGTCGTACTGGGTACCGGGCATCCCTACTATGAACAACTTTTGCGCGAACTTGCCGCCAGTAGTCCCAATGTACGCATACGCATCGGCTTCGATAGCGCGCTTGCCCATCGCATCTACGCGGGCGCGGATTTTTTCCTCATGCCCAGTGCCTTTGAACCAGGAGGACTGGGACAACTGATCGCATTACGCTATGGCACACTACCCATCGTTCACGCTACTGGTGGCCTGGCTGACACTGTCATCGACCTTGATGCCGAGCCAGCTCTTGGCAACGGCCTCAGCTTTACGCCTTATACATCCGCTGCCCTGCTTGATGCCCTGCAGCGCGCCCTGCGCCTCTATGCCAGGCGCGAACTCTGGCCGGATCTCATCGCCCGCGCTATGGCCTACGACTCCCACTGGTCCGCCAGCGCTCACGCCTACAGCCAGCTCTACCAACGCGTCCTGCGCTTGCCGCGCTAAAGCTCTGTGTTGCTTGTGTGTGTGTCTGCTAGTACACAAGCAACACGAAAACTGCTTCGTTCCCAATTGGAGTCTACCAGATTTTTTTACAGCTAACGAGCCGTGGGAATACATTGTCTAGGATATCTGGTTCCATCTGACGAGAAGTGTGGTATAATGGGACTGAGCAAAATGGTCTACGGTTCCAATCTACCGGGCAACTGATCACAGGCCCGGTTTTCTTATGCTTTGCGGGAGTTATTACACAAAATATGCAGGTTGTACAATCTATGCCCCAAAATGAAAAATTGACGAAAAGGGCAGATCTTCGCAATGTCGCTATTATCGCCCATGTTGACCACGGTAAAACTACCCTGGTCGATGGCTTGCTTAAACAGAGCCACATCTTTCGAGATAATCAGCAAGTTGGCGAGCTGATTATGGATTCCAACGACCAGGAGCGTGAGCGTGGCATTACCATCCTGGCCAAGAATACCGCCATTATCTATCGCGGTGTAAAAATTAACATCATTGATACCCCTGGACACGCCGACTTTGGAGGTGAGGTCGAGCGCGTCTTGAATATGGCCGATGGTTGTATTCTGCTCATCGATGCGGCGGAAGGTCCGATGCCGCAGACGCGTTTTGTCTTGCAAAGAGCATTGCAATTAAACCTGCGCCCTATCGTGGTAATCAACAAAATTGACCGCAAAGATGCGCGTATCGATCAGGTGCTGGAATGGACACAGGATCTTTTCCTGGAACTGGCGACCAGTGACGAGCAGTTGGATTTCCCGGTGCTCTACGCCATTGGGCGCGATGGGGTGGCCATGTACAAGCCGGACGATGAGCGCAAGGACCTGGAGCCACTCTTTGAGACGATTCTCAACGTTGTGCCCGCGCCGCTGGTGGAGATAGATGGGCCGCTGCAATTGCTGGTTACAGCCCTGGACTACGATGATTATAAGGGCAAATATGCTATCGGGCGCATCACGCGCGGGCGCATCTCCGCGGCAACCTCGGTAGCCCAGATTTCTCGCGAAGGTGAGATCTCGCGCCAGAAGGTCACGCTGGTCTTTGTCTATCGCGGCCTGCAGCGCCTGGAAGTGGCCGAGGCGCAGGCTGGCGAAATCGTCGCGTTAACCGGCATTCCCAATGCCAATATTGGCGAAACGATCGCGGATGTCGATCATCCTGAGGCCCTGCCGGTGATTGCTATCTCGGAGCCAACGCTGAAAATGACCTTTGGCGTCAACAGCAGCCCGTTTGCTGGTCGCGAAAGCAAATTCTCGACCTCGCGGCAGTTGCGCGCGCGTCTCTATCGCGAACTGGAGGTAAACGTCAGCCTGCGCGTCGAAGATGGTAGTGCGCCTGACGAGTTTATCGTTTCGGGGCGCGGCGAATTGCATCTCTCGGTCCTGATCGAAAATATGCGCCGCGAAGGTTACGAACTCCAGGTCTCACGTCCCGAAGTTATCACCCGTGAGGACGAGAACGGGCACGTGCTTGAGCCCATCGAGCATCTGGTGATTGATACCAAAGATACCTATATTGGTGTGCTGACCGAGACATTGGCGGCTCGCAAGGCCCAGCTTGCTAATATGACCAACGATGGCAATGGTAATGTGCGTCTGGAGTATCGCATTCCCACGCGCGGCCTGATCGGCTTTCGTAATGCCTTCCTGACTCTCACGCAGGGTAACGGCGCGCTCAGCAGCCGCTTGATCGCTTTTGAACCCTGGCAAGGCAAAATTGGCAGCGCTCGCATGGGTGCCCTGATCGCCTCTGAACAGGGCGTTGCCGTCACCTATGGTCTGAGCAACGCTCAGCAACGCGGGGACACCTTTATCGAACCCGGCACACCGGTCTATGCAGGCATGATCATTGGTCTGAACTCGCGCCCGATGGATATGCAGGTTAACACGTGCAAAGAAAAGCAGAAAACGAATATTCGTTCCTCTACCTCGGACATTGCCGTGCGCCTGACGCCGCCGATTCTCATGAGCCTGGAGCAATCGCTTGACTTTATCAATAACGATGAGCTGGTCGAGGTTACTCCACAAAATATTCGCTTACGTAAACGCTATCTCACCCAGAACGAGCGCGCGCGTAACCGCGAACAAGAATAATTCGCTCAGAATAGGATGAAGAGGCAGCAACAGTTGAGCCGTTGCTGCCTCTTCATCCTATTCTGAGTTAGCTACTCTTTAATCCGTGCTTTTTCTAAAGAGACACTCTGTTCTTCTACAGTGTGCGGCAGAAGATCCACATGAGGGTCCGCTTCGTCGAGATTGGGTTTCAAATGAAGGAGCTGTCCAATCTGCGCGAGGAAAAAAACTTTAACGCGCGCGACAATTGATATCGAAACAGAGAAATCTCGAAATGCATATTCTGACATCGCGGACTTTATGGCGGTTATTAGTTTGTGGACAAGATGAGAACTCTGGTGAGACTCGTTTATGAGCGCAAAATAGCTCGTAAACGCGCTGATAACATGGATGTCTTGTAGATTCTGGCCACTGGGTGGGTAAAAGGCAATCTCAAAGGTTAGTGGTTCGTTAGTATCATTTACCCATTCATGGATCGTATTAGGAAGAACCGTCGTAGCAATTTGATCGTATGGTTTGAGGTACTGAGCTTTCCCTTCAATTACAATTGCCACAGCCACACCAGTCATAAGCTTGAAGGTTTCAGTCAGTTTAGGATGCTTGTGCGGACCAACTACAAAACCAGGTTGCACGGTACATAGCAATTTCACACATTTATAGTTCACATCTTGTGGATATACGAGAAATGAGATTGTCTCCCCTGGACTCTCAAGGCTCTTATTTACTGGTTGCATGACTTTTTCCTTTACATCTGAGTAGTTCATCAGTGATTTGTTATGTCGATCGGCGACAAGACAGTCATGAATGAATTTCCTTATAAACTCTGTTTCCGAGAAACGGTTTACCTAATTGCAGGAACGAGTCAGTGTCCTTGTTGTCGCAGTTTTCCCAAAAATGGGAAATGCGTCCCAGGTGTTCCTGGACATTCTAGCCACTATTTTAGCGAGGGAATTGCTTTATGATTGATGAGTACGAAAGTCGCGCACAGGTCTCAAAAGAGGGACGTGGTAGTAGTGCGACCAGAGAATAATTCACAGGTGGTGGGAGTCTAAGGGTAGATGGGCAGCGGTTGCAGAGATGGGCTGAAAGGTCGAATCAGAGTCCGGGTTAAGGATTTTTTTTGCGCGACCCGTCAGCCATTGTGGGATAGTGCCTGTGCCGCCCTGGGACCATTCAGGTCAGGGGCAGGCTGAACAGGCTCAGGGCAGCGTCAGAATCTCTGGCATGCCCTCGGTGATCGCCAGAGTGTGCTCGAACTGAGCGGAGAGTTGACCATCTTTGGTGCAAATGGTCCAGCGGTCGGGCAGGGTGATGATCTCGGCCTGGCCAGCATTGATCATTGGTTCGATAGTGAAGACCATGCCAGGTCGCAAGCGTTCGCCAGTATTGGGTTTGCCATAGTGCAGGACCTGGGGATCTTCATGGAGTGAGCGTCCGACGCCATGTCCGACCAATTCACGCACAACTGAGAAGCCCTGCGCCTCCGCGTAGGTCTGGATGGTCGCGCCAATATCGCCCAGGCGTTTATTGACCCGCGCCTGCTCGATCCCCAGTTCCAGACACTTATAGGTCACGTCCATCAAGTTCTGGACTTGCGCGCTGAGTTTGCCCACCCCGTAGGTCACACATGAATCGCCAACCCAGCCTTTGTAGATCACCCCGATATCTACCCCGATGATGTCTCCCTCGCGCAGCTTATGCTCAGAACTGGGAATGCCGTGGCAGATTACATCATTCACCGAGGCACAGATTGTGGCCGGGAACGGCGGCACAGCTGGCTGTCCTCCCCGTGCCGGGCGCGCTCCATAGCCTTTATAAATCGGCTTCGCGCCTTTACTTAGAATATAATCCTCCGCGATCTTATCCAGTTCAGTCGTATTAACACCTGGCACTACGTAGGGCCGTAAGACCTCAAACGTGTCAGCCACCAGACGGCCAGCCTCGCGTAGATGGCCTATCTCCTGGCGCGATTTCAATATCACTGCCATATTTTAATCCTCTTTCGATAGTCTTTGCGCACAGCAGCGTGCTCAATCGTATATCTGCTGTTCGCGCTTTGACAGGGCTTTGAGTTGCGTCTGTGCTTCAAAGCGCAGGGGAGGGATCTCCGCGAACTGCTCTTGCGCCGCGGAACTCTGTTCCCATGTGATCAGATCACTGGTCGTAACCTGAAAGTAAGTATTAAAGAACCCCAGCAAATGATCAATAGTCATATAGTCGATACGCTGGCTTCTGCCCGTATTTAACGCTGCCAGCACGCTCAACGAGACGCCGCTTTCAGTCGCCAGACGACGTAAACTGAGCGGCGGCACGCTCTGCTTTGCTCGCTCAACGTTCACACGCGCGATCAACAGCCGCAGGTTACAGGAAATAGTCACGGCTATACCCTCCTCACAGCATTTGCAACGCAACACGCTCTGCTTTATTTCTGTTCTGATTTTAACAGATAGTGTTGTGTAATGTCAATACAATGTGCTTGCTTAAGACTACAAAAAACCTTTCACCAGGACACTGGCTATACTCGTACCAGGCTGACATCTCAGGGCTGACCTGGGCTGGCCGTGGGAGTCAGCGTTGGAGTGGGTGTTGGCCTCATAAAGGGCGAGGCCAGACGATCGATCTCGGCACGTGTAAAAGAGACTACAATACCCCTGGGACTGGAGTGGTGGCGTGCAAAGAGCGCGATCTGGCCATTGGTATACTCGGAGTCAGTAGTTGTCATGACGACAATATTATTGATTTCGGCGATGATCGTAGGACCAATCATAAAAACGGTCAGCGTGTTTGCGTGACCGAGCGGCTTCAGATAGGCGGAAGGAGCCGGTGGGACCAGCAGTTCCGTCTGCCCGCTCTGCCGGGTGTCGAGATACTCTTTGGCGATATCGAGTGTATTGTTTCCATTTATATCAATGCGGTAGTCGTGATCGAGTGTGCTGTCACCGCGCAAATAGAGGCCCATACTGTCTCTGGCATCTGCCTGATTGATCATAAAATCAATACTGACCACATAGTTGTCAAGGTTAGTGATAGTGGGAAATGACTCGACCAGAGTTGAGTTGGGATTCATAGTGGACAGGATCAGAGAATCATTCACCATGAAACGGAAATAGCCATCGTTGTTTCCCAGACTCCAGCCGTGGAAATTGCCAGCAAACATATCAAAAAAAATGGCCAGGGGTGAAGGCTTGAACGCCGTTACTGTCCAGGTTGGTATAGAGGTCAGGCTAGTTGCGCTCGGCTTTGCTTGGTGCTGACCAGGCGTCGGGTTGCTGTTTCTGTTCTGCAGCAACCAGAACGTACTGCTACTTACAATCACTATGATAGCCATGCATGCAAGTACCTTGCCAGAAGTTTTCTTTTGTGGTAACCCTGGAGGGGGGTTCGGTACTTGCTCTGTTGACGTACTCATCAAATAACTCCTGATAGCGTGCTTTTTCCAGATCTCCCATCCCAACTCTGCTATGCGTGGAAGCAGGATGCCTGCGGGAGGTTTGCGAAAATGACCTCCGATAGTATACTAACTGTATCTTTAAACCACCGCACATGTGGTGAGGTGGGCAGATTTCTCTCACTCTTATCAGTCAGAAAGCAGCGGAAACGTCACAATGCTTGCAGCCCTATTCTACGCGCCCCTGGATGTGCGCCTGGAAGAACGTCCTGTGCCCAGTCCAGGAGAGGGCGAAGTGCTCTTGCAGGTCGCGGTAGCCATGACATGTGGCACGGATCTTAAAGCATTTCGCAGGGGCCACCCCGTCCTTTTTGAACGCACACCAGCGGGTTTCGGTCACGAGGTAGCCGGAATAGTGGCGGCTATCGGTTCTGGTGTGACGCAGTGTGTGGAGAGTGATGCGGTGGTAGTAGCTAATTCCGCGCCGTGTCTCCAGTGTTTCTATTGTCGGCGCGGGCGCTTTAGTCTGTGTGAGGATTTGCTGCTACTGAATGGCGCCTATGCCGAGTACCTCCTGGTACCTGCGCGTATTGTACACCAGAATCTCTATCGCCTGCCACCTGCGACCTCTTTGCTTGCCGCAGCGTTGACTGAACCGCTGGCCTGTGCGCTGCATGGGATTGAAGAGAGTGCTATTCACGCTGGAGACACCGTGGCGATTCTAGGGGCTGGTCCGCTGGGTCTGCTGTTAGCCGCGCTGGCCAGCCAGCGTGGCGCGCGCGTCATTGTGACGGGACATGGGACGGAACGCCTGGCCCTGGCGCGTAGCCTGGGAGCCAGCGTAGTCATCGATGTAACTGGCCTTGCATTTGAGGAACAGAGCGAGATCATCAGGCGCGAGACCGAGCGTGGGCGGGGTGTGGATGTGGCCATCGAGGCGGTCGGCCAACCCGCTACCTGGGAACTGGCGACCCAACTGGTACGCCCGGGAGGTCTTGTCAACTTTTTCGGTGGCTGTGCCTCTGGCACGCAAGTCAATCTGCGGACACGTCCACTTCACTATCACGAACTTACCTTGAAGGGCGTTTTTCATCATACGCCAGCTTATTTCGCCAGCGCCCTGGAACTGATCATCAGCCAGCAGATCGATGTCGAAGCCCTGATCACCGCGCATTATCCTCTCGCATCCTTACTTGCTGTTTTTGACCTGCTGCAGCAGGGAAAGGGGATCAAGTACGCGCTGATTCCGCCGGCTTTTGCCCGGACAGATCTTGCGTCAGCAGACCCTGCGCGATAAACTGGCTATAGATATCGATGATCTGCTGAACCGTCAGACGACCTGGTGAGCGAAACCAGGCCGCGACCTCAGTACACATCGCGATCACCGCGTACGAGGCGATTTTGACATCAGTGGGACGGAGCGCGCCCTGATCCACGCCCTCCTGTAAAAGGCTCTGGAGCAGATGCTCGTACTGGTCGCGCAGGGCGATGATCTGCTCACGGTGCTCGTTATCCAGGGCGCGAATCTCGGTATCGATAATGAAGAATTCTGCTTTATGGGTGGTGTGCAGGCGAATATGGCTGGCGATCGCCTCATAGAGCCGTTCCGCGCTCCCTATGGGCAGGACAATGATCTGTTCCAGGCTGGCATTGAGCTGACGCATATGGGTATCCATAATCTCTACTAATAGTGCCTGTTTGCTGGGATAGTGATAATAAATACTGGCTGCCTGAATATTGGCTAATTTGGCGATGTCTCGCAGTGGCGCGGCATGGTAGCCCATCTCGGCAAAGAGCTGTACGGCGGCGGCGCGGATTTTCTCGCGAACTGGACGAGTCTCAGGCAGCATAGCTTATCCTCTTTCTCAAAGCATGTACGGGTTTTTCTGCTGCGCATTGTACCAGAAAAGGCCGCGCGCGCCTATCCATTCGCCTTATAACTCAGTGACGTGTGGTTTGCGCTGTTTCTCGGTTTTGACGACAGTTGTCCCGGTAGCCCGGCCAACCAGCACCGGTTCCGACAACACATCAGCCGCCGAATCGTTGAGATCGCGCCGCACAGCGATGACCTTATAGGCCTCAAAATCGATACGCCGCGAGGTCCGACTAATTTGCGCAATCCGTCCACTTGCCTCGATAAAATCGCCAGCATAGATTGGGGCGAGGAATTCGATCTTTTCGTAACCTACCAGCAAGCCCTCGTCTCCATCGCACAGTATCGCCAGTTCCGTCGCGACATCGCCGAAGAGTTCCAGCATATGTGCTCCATTGACCAGAAATCCACCATAATGAGCGTCGCTGGCGCTCATACGGACTCGAATGGTAGAAGTATAGACCTCAGACATAGATAGCTCGTCCCCTCTGCTTGTATATAAATCTCAGACTAACAATTGTTCGGTTGTCTTATTGTAGCATAGCACGACAAGCGCCAGATTTGCCCTTGTGTGTGGTCCTGCTTGACGCTTCATCGCGTTGGCTTGACATGTAAATATGCAGGCTGGAAGTCCTCTCCTTAGCAGGACGAAGCTGGCATGTAGAAGTATTGGTGAATAAGTGCAAGAAAGGATGGACTGTTACATGAAATTAAACTTGGAGAAGCAGAAGAGTCGTTTGCTCGCCAAGAAAGAGGAATTAGAGCAAAGCATGGCAGGTTTAACAGAGGCACATCCTACACCGGTCTCCGTGTTAGAAACTCATGAGGGGTCGCTTGATCATCAGGAGGATATGGCCACGGATTTTCTGGAAATGCAGAATGAGCAGTCGATTCTCTACACCGAGCATGCATAAGGGGTGCGCGTCGTTTATTTGCAACGTGTGAAAGCTTCTAATATCCTTCTAATTCATCTTATCTACTCTTCTCCAAAATGAGCATCTTTTACCTGCTCTCTACTGCTAGATATAACAAACAGATACGACCAGAGTGGGCCGATTGATCGGGTCCAGCCCCGATTGATCGAGGGCCTCTCGCCTTGCTTGCAATGCTTCATGAAATGCTTCACGAGCATGAGAGACATCAGGCAAAAGAAGCATTGGGAGGTATGCGTGCTGTCCCCGATAAATCGGGACTGGACCCGATCAATCGGCCCACTCTGGCATGTAGGACTTTTCATGCAGGGTTTTTGTACGCAGCAAAAAGATGACGCACACTCCGCTGAGCAGGCGCTATTGACGTTGGTAGAGCGTGCTCTCCAGCGCCTGGAGAATGGCACATATGGGCTATGCCAGCAATGTGGGCAACCGATTCCGCCAGAGTGACTGGAAGCTTTGCCCTGGGCTGAGCGCTGTGTAAGTTGTGAAGCGCAGTTAGAGAGCCTCAATCAGAAGCGTGAAGAGGTCTATGAGCCACCGCAGACCTTCTGAAACGTGCTCGCTTTTCGACTGGTAGCACGCGCAATCTTATTCCTTTTCACATAGTCCCTTTGCAAGGCAGGGAATATAGAGTAGAATGGGGGTTACACACATACGTATATTGCTATGAAAGGGAGAACTCAGTCGCGTGACAGTCAGGCGTGCTCGCATTTACGATGCTTTTGCATTACTTACAGCCATCGTCGTAATTAGCCTTGATCAATGGACCAAAGCGCTGATCGCAGCTAATCTAGGGCCAGCGGATTTTGGTCCCCAGGTGCCGTTGCTTGGTCACTATCTGACGCTTTATTACATTCGCAATCACGGTGCGGCCTTTAGCATGTTC
This sequence comes from Candidatus Paraktedonobacter carboxidivorans, assembly GCA_041156125.1. Lineage (GTDB taxonomy): Bacteria > Chloroflexota > Ktedonobacteria > Ktedonobacterales > Ktedonobacteraceae > Paraktedonobacter > Paraktedonobacter carboxidivorans. Next base: position 15,964 of record JBEVTI010000020.1, on the reverse strand, counting down.
AACAGCAATGGTCCGGTACTGATTGCGTTAATTTTGATTGCGGTCATCGTGATAGTCTACCTGTATCTGCGTATGCTTAATACGGGTACCCTGCTCTACAAGTTGATTTTTGGTTTGATCATTGGCGGGGCAACGGGTAATTTGCTCGATAGATTTATTCATGGCTCAGTAGTCGATTTTATATGGTTTCAGATTCCCCAGATTGGTTTCAGTTTTGCCATTTTCAATCTCGCGGATGCCTCGATCAGTGTGGGGGTGTTCCTGCTCTTCCTTATACTGCTTCTCAATGGGGTACGTGGCAAGAGCGAGGCCGGAGAGGGAGAGCAGGCAGTCATAGAGGAGAAGATCTTGCAAACGCCAGGTCCACAGGAACAAGATGCATAACCCAGAACATCCATTGCCCGACAGTCAGATTTTGAGTGTTTCGCTTGTAGAGGCAGGTCAGCGCCTGGATCGTTACCTGGTCAATGAACTGGCCAGACTGCCAGAGCCTGTCGAGATGTCGCGTAGCCAACTTCAGAGCCTGATCGCGACTGGCGCGATTCAGGTCAACGAGCGTGCCAGCAAGCCTGGGTATGCTCTGCGAGTTGGTGATGAGATTCAGTTAGATCTGGTGACTGCCACGAGATCTCCCAGCCAGCTCAAGGCCAGTGCATTGCCGCTGGAGATTGTCTACGAGGACGAGGATCTACTGATAATCAACAAAGCCCCTGGCATGGTGGTGCATCCCGCGCGGGGTCACAGCGAAGATACACTGGTTAACGCGCTTCTGGCTTACTATCCGCAGATCCAGGAGAGTGAAGATCAGCAGCGACCAGGCATCGTCCATCGTCTGGATCGTGATACCTCTGGTCTGCTGATTGTGGCCAGGCATCAGCGCGCGCAGGCGGCTCTGCTTGAGCAGATGCAGCGCCATGAGATCATTAAGCGCTATCTCGCGCTGGTGGAGGGTAACGTCTCGCTGGATCAGGGCAGTATCGACGCGCCTATTGGGCGTGATCCGCGCCATCGTCAGCAAATGGCGATTCTGGCGCATGGTAGTCGTGAGGCGCTCACCCATTTTCGAGTTCTGGAGCGTTTTGCCCGTCACACATTGCTGCTCGTACAACTGGAGACCGGGCGTACCCATCAGATTCGCGTTCATCTCAAAGCTATTGGCCACCCTGTTGTCAGCGACCCCACTTATGGATCGGGCAATGTCATGCGCGGCTCCAAGCTCCAGCGTCAGTTTCTTCATGCTTCTCAATTACAATTTACCCACCCCTTCAGCGGCCAGGAGATGCAAATTGAAGCCCCCTTGCCCGCTGACCTCCAGCAGGTATTGGATCTGAAGCAGTTTTTATAGTTCCCTACGGAAAATTCGCCACTAGAGTGAGAGCGCTGGACTCGCGCACGCGGGTCCAGCGCTCTCCACTCTATCACTGAATTCATGAGTGAAAAGCTCCAGAATGGGTAGCTATATAGCATCACTGATTTTGTGAAATCAGGACAAAACAGGTTTTGCCTGCTCGCCCCGGAGCAAAGCAGAGGGGTGTGGAGTACACGCGCTTATGCTGCTGCGAAAAAAGTAGGGATCACGCAGGTTGTTTTGCTGGTCGCCGCAGGAGGACTGCAAAACAACAAATTGCTGCTCACGCCGCCTGCTATCACCATTTCTGGCTAGACAAGCGGCCTTTCTCTCTTCTTTTAGCGCAAAGCATGCTAGAATACGTTCATTCTGTTTGAACTTATAGATAGAACATGGGTACTATTGCAATGGAAATCGTAGGAAGTCTCTTTTTATGTAGTCCGATCTCGACCGGTACTGGTATTTCTGCAATTGGATTTTGTTGTTCTCTCTGCTTAAAGGAGGACTGGACATGCCAGTTTTAGAATCGACCGATGGAGGGACGCCGCGCAGTGTGCTGCGTTATCGCATGTTGGATGACATCAACAAACAACGTTCTGTGGTTACAACTGCCGCTCACCCGTTAGTACAGCGTGCTTCGCGCGCGCGGCCCCGGCCAGCTGATGACGATTTGATCAGTGAATGGAAACGTGGAGATGTGGAAGAACAGGAGGAAATTGAGAGGGAAGAGCGTATTACCAATCCGCCGCGCAAAACGAGCCAGCCCGTGCGGCATAGCAGCGACGAGGTTGCGCCAGTTGTGGCCACGCGCGCGTCGCTGCATACGTTAGCTCGCCCGCGTCTTCACCCGCTGCTGCTGCTTGGTCTCGGCATGTTGAGCATCTTTGTGCTTTGGACCTTGCTTGCTGCTGGCATTGGCTGGTGGAATGGCACTATGGACACTCTGCATTATGGCAATCCCCGCACATTTCAGGTGGACGAGGTAGTTGGGCATAACGACTCTCTAAGCAAGCCAAGTCATTTTATCGCCCTTAATCTTCACGGTCATATTGAAATTATCGAATTTCCTGGCGGCGATGGAGCGCAAGCGCGTGTTTATCTTGGACCACAGCTTTTTGGTACTGGCGCGGATAAAGCGCCTGTGACGTTAAAGTTTGTGGATGTTAATGGTGATCGGCGGTTAGACATGCTGGCCTTTTTTCAATCATCCTGGATTGTCTTAATCAACGATCCGCGGGCCTTTCGCGCGCCAACGTCTGACGAGCAGCAGGGAGCAGTTCGTTATCTCGCCGCGCATCCTCAGACATAAAATAGACCCCTGGCGTTCGATGCGTCTCAAGGGGGGCGCATCGTTCCAGGGGCTTCCACAAAACCATCACAAAGGCAGGCGTCGGGCCTGCTGGCTGGGGCAAAGCCGCTGCTCAGAGGTATCTCGTCGTGCGAGAGCATAGAGTGCGCGCGGTTCTGCCTCAGTTACCTTAGCGAGCGACACCGGGATGGGTCGGAGAGGTTGGGGCAGTCCGGCTCGTAGAGCTGGAGGTAATAGCCTTTGCTTTGTGGGGTTGAGCGGCCTGCGAGAGTACCGCGCCGACCGAGAAACCAACACGTTTGCGGGCCGGAATGGTAATCTGGTTGCCCCCGCGAATGGATTTCACCTTGCGAGGAGCGACATCGCGCAAATTCCAGGTACCGAAGCCCATCAAGCGCACTTCTTGCCCCTTGGCGACATCTTCGCGTACCACATCGGTGAACGCATCAATGACCTTGCTGGTCTCTTTCAGATTCATGCCAGCGCGAGCTGCGATCTGGTGAATCAGTTCATCTTTACCGACGACTGTTGTATGTTTTTCTGTTGACGCTGTTGCCATAAAAGTTTGTACTCCTTCCGAGTCTGATGCACAGGTCCACACGACCTATGCCTGTAACTACAACACGTTTTTTGCTTACGGGTTTAGCCGTGCCGGTCAACGTAACCAGCCAGATACGTGTTGTGTAACTATGAATGGGGTTGCCACTCACAGTCACTATACAGAACCCCACCAAATAGTTTGAAAAAAAAAACACGCTTTTTCCAGATGTGGGTAGAGGTTTCGTCAAACTTCGTTTGGTGTTGTGAGGAGTAATTATGCTATACTCAAAAAAATATATATTTCTGATACAAGACACCTTCTCATTGAAAACGATGAGAAAGCAGGGCTTTCATCGAAACATGCTTTTGAGAGCTTCGATCTCTTTTTCTAGCATGTCTGCCCGTTCTTTTTAATGATGAGGAAAAAGCTGAAAGGGGAAGACAAAAAACATGGCTCTTTCATACTTTTCAGAACCAATCAAAATTTTTTTCTCGCTGGCCTCTGTAGACCCCGATAGGAAGCTGTTCCAGCAATTATGTACCCACTTGAGTGGTCAGAGACAGCAGGGTCTCATTGAGATACACCACGATAATGATATCTCCGGGGGAAGCGACTACAGCAATATCATTCACTCCTATATTCGCGAAGCTGATATCATTGTTTTGCTTCTGAGTGCCGATTTTTTTAACTCAGACGAGTGTGTCAAGCGGGAAATGCCCTGGGCATTTGAAGAGCATGATACACGGGCTGCGCGTGTCATTCCTGTTTTGCTACGGCCAACAGAATGGAGCGGATTTGGTCTTGAGCGATATAGTCCCCTTCCTCCAAATGGGGAACCGCTTAGCATCTGGCGCGATTACGATACTGCTTGCATGGAGGTTGCGCGCGGCATTCGCAAGGTGATCGATGAGATCAAGGAACGCTTGACTGGCACTCATCTCCCGGCCAGAACGTCACCTTTACCCGTCTTGTATATCCTGTCCCATCGACCCAATCCTTTCTTCACTGATCGCAAAGAGACGCTCGGAGAACTCCGCCGCGCCTTTCTCTCTTCACGCAAGGCCCACCCGCACATTCAGGTGTTATACGGCCTGGGAGGTATTGGGAAAACACTGCTTGCCAGCGCCTATGCTTATATGTATCACAAAAAATACGAGGCGATTATCTGGCTGAATGCCCTGAGACCTGAACTTCTGTCTTCCAGCCTCCCTGGCCTGACCGCTCAATTGGGAATACCACTTCCCAGAGATATTGATGAAAATCAATATTTTGTCCTGCTTCAACACTGGCTCCAACGGCACGACCGCTGGCTTCTCGTCATCGATAACCTCGAAGATTTTTCTGTACTTGATCGGTTCGTTCCTTTTTACGGTAGCGGTCATGTGCTCATAACGACGAGTACCCGGCCAACTCGGCCATTTGCCTCTGCTCTGGAGGTTCCTCCCTTGAGTATCGAAGATGGTGCATTGTTGTTACTCCGGCGGGCTCATATCATTGCGCAACAGGGATCGAGCAAGAGAGTACCAGAAGACCAGCGTGTACACGCACTGGCAATTGCGCGAGAAGTTGCTGGCTATCCGCTGGCGCTTGATCAGGCGGGAGCATACATAGAAGAAACTGAACGTACGCTCGCCTCCTATCTCGAACTCTATCGCGGGCAGCAAGCAACCTTGTTAAGGAGACGAGGATCTGTCCTACCCCATGAGCATCCTGATTCAGCCACGACCACGCTTGCCTTGACGTTCCAGAAAGTAGAGCAGACCAATCCTACCGCTCGCGCGTTGTTGCATCTCTGCGCATTTGTGCATCCAGACGCCTTCCCCAATGAAGTATTTACCTATGGTGCCTCAGTTCTCCAGGAACCATTGCGTGGCCTGTCCAATCCGTTTGTCTTAGATGAGGCATTGGGTACACTGCGGCGGTTTGCGCTGATTCAGCGGTGTGTCGATACTACCACTTTGAATATGCCTTCCATTGTGCAACTTGTTCTACGCGAAGAATTGACGGAAAGCGAGCGGCGCGAGTGGGCCAGCCAGGTGGTACGGTTGCTTCATGCTGTGTTCCCGCCAGTGCGCTTTGAAACCTGGAAAACGTGTGAGAGATATATATCCCAGGCACAACATTGCGCCTCTCTCCTGCGCGACTTTCAACTTAGTCTCAAAGAAGGGGGCTTGCTTTTGGAGCGCCTGGGTTTCTATTCTTATCAGCGTGGATTCTATACTCAGGCGGAAACCTATCTCAACCAGGCTTTGCATTTCCAGGAAGAGCATCACAAAAGAGACGTTATTGACATTGCCCGAACACTCAACTCTCTGGGACTGCTTGCCCAACGACGTGCGTTTTCGCAAAACGCAGAAGCATTTTACCAGCGCGCTCTGATATTGCGACAACGGGCATTAGGACCGTATCATCCAGAGACAGCGGAAAGTCTCCATAATCTCGCGGCATGGTACGAGGAGCATGGGCAGCTTGATCAGGCAGCACAGTTTTATACGCAAGCGCTCGCCGCAGACGAACGACACGGGCAAACTGATCCCCTGGACATGGCCCAAACATGGAATAATCTTGGGTTGGTGTATGATCGGCAAGGGCAACTCGATCAGGCTGGAAGCGCTTACCAGCACGCCCTGACAATATATGAACGCACCTCACCTCCTCCGCATCCTCATCTGAGCTATACTCTCACAGGACTGGGTGCCCTCGCCGAGCAACGACTTGACTATCCACGCGCCGCGCAGTTGTATCAGCAGGCTCTCGAAATTCGTCGCCTTGCTTTTGGAGAGAACCACTCAGAGACGGCCCACAGTTTCAATCGCCTGGCGCGTATTTTGAGGTTGCAAGGAGAGTACCAGCCAGCGGAAGCTCTTTATCGGAAGGCGCTGGCTATCGGTGAGGACGCGCTAGGGCCACACCATCCCGATGTCGCGCTCTTTCTCAATAACCTGGGATTGCTCGCTCTGCAACAAAGAGATTACCAGCAGGCCGAAACCTTTTTTGAGCGTGTCCTGAACATCCTGGAGCAAGTACATGAGCCGGACCCTCGTATCATAGCGAGTACGCTCTCTCATCTAGAACAACTTGTTGACCATTTTGGAAAGGATACACGGGCGGAAGCACTCTTGCAACGGGCGCGCGCGCTGCGTAAACAAGATCCAGATGCAACAACCTCATCTGACTGACCAGCGTTCCGCACCAAAGCCACAAGATGCAACTTTTCTCCAAAAAGGAGAAGGTGTAGCGAGGAAAGCTTGAACATGTTCATTCCCACGTATCTGGCTCACGTGGCTCACGTGGGCCTCTTCCTCCTTCTCTCTCGGTGGGAAGTTTGCTTTGCTCCGGCTTTTTTTCACCTGCCCTGAGCTTCTGCTTGGAGTTTTTGCTGGCAATGAGTTTTCTCAACCAGCCAAAGAAACCGCTATAAAACACTCTTTTGAGAGAGATGTACTCAACATGAACGAACAAGGGAAGCATTACACGTAAGGCTATGAGATCATGAGCGGATGCGGCCTGGATGTACAATTGCTCTAAAGTCTGGGGCCTTCGTATCTCAGCACAGGATGATGTAGAGTGAAATATATCGATTTTAACCATCGAAGCGGGGTCAATGCACACGGTTACAGCAAGATACGGCAAAAGACTGCGGTTGCATCTTTTCTGACTGAGAGGTTTCAGAACACCCTGACAATGAAATTGCTTCACGTAGGCCATGAAGGCATTCGCTGTTCTATTGCTCTCTGGTATAGGATATTCCAGGATTTCAACGAGCCATCCATGGCGCCAACATTGCATAACCACTTTCCTCGCTCATGTATGAAGCAATATCTTCTTCAAGGTATAGGTAGCTGTGTCCCAATCTAAGACATCCGCAAAAGCTTGTTGGAAGGAGCGTAAGTCCTGTTGTTGTGTAGTCTCGTTGGGCATCTCGGTATTCTTCCAGGTCAAGATAATTTCCAGGACTCCCTTCTCATCTGCCATAATAGTGCGCGCAACATTGGCCGTAAATGTATGGGTATGCTCTTCAAATAAGGTATCGAGCCTCCTCTGAAGCTGCTCTTGTTTGCCAGGACGAATTTGAACCTGCACAACTGTTGCGAGAAGCCTGCTCTGGTTACGGTAGCGCCGCCAGGGTGGTGCTATCCCCCGTTGACGACCAGCCGGGCCACGTCGAAAGCTTTTCACCTCTTCTAAAGAGAGGACCAGCATAGGACCCATTTTCCGCGCTGATAACCGCCCAGATTTCACATACTGGTAGATGCGTGATTTCGAGCATCCTATAATGTCAGCGGCTTCTTGCACAGTAATCTGACCTGGTAGGGCACTAGCGTCCATAATCGTATCCATTTCTGGAATATACTAGAAAACAGATTTTCTTGTAAATTTATAAGCACGTGGATGTTTTTGGTTATTTTGTGTGCTTCTATATTTTTCAAAAAACCTGTAAAATCTAAGCAAAGGAAAAGCAACCTCAACAAGAGATTGCTTTTGAGCCGCCTGACAAGCGTGTGAAGCTGTTACATCAATGGGCGAAGATGCTTCCTTCTTCTTTTTCACCATATAGGAGCATGCCAAACACAGCAAAAGGATCAAGCAACGCAAGATACGGCAGAGGTAATTGAGCAGAAAAGAGAGGGTAGTGCAAGCATCTTTACTTAAATGTGGCGCAAGACGTTTTCGCAAGAAAGAGTGGCACTTTCCCAGGAGAGGAGGTCAGCAAAGGCTTGTTGGAAGAGTTGCAGGTCAGACTGCCAGATAGCCTCGTCAGGTATCTCAGCTTTGTTCCAGATAAGGATGATCTCGATGCTCGCATTGTCTCCGAGAATATAGCGAGCCACGCTGCCCGTAAATGTGTATCGTTGTTCTCTTTCATCTATCGCCAGCCGCCTCTCAAGCTCCTCCTGTTTGCCAGGCCAAATCTGCACATGAATAGTCGTTGAGACAAATTCGCCAGGGCGGTAACGTGGTTTCTTGGGAGAAGCTTTTGCATGCATATCCTCTGACAAACCGACCTGTAATTGCTGCACTTCCTTTTTCGGTAAGCGCAGCATGTGACTGACTTTGTATGAGGAAAGTCGCCCTTCCTTGATATACCTATACACCTTAGAGCGGGAACATTGGATCATACGAGCGGCTTCACTGACGGAAACAGAGTCCTCCGGTTCAAGAACATTCATACTGTTTACCATTCTCTTCATGCATTTTGTCTGGCACAAAGAGTCATTATTGGCACTCCTTGTGTTTAGAAACATCTTCCTATTTTATTCCAAATATCCTGAAAAGGCCTGGATGTTCTCCCTTTTATTCTAGCGAAGTCTGCCAAACAAGGCGGTGAGAACCACGGCAGGTAGCATACCGATAATTGTGTACAGACCAGCTTTTTCCCCCCCGCAGCATCGGGACCAGGCTATGCAACTGTAGCTCGGAGCAATGGTCGTTGTTTTCATGAGGCTATTTAACATAGAGTTCCGCTCCATTCCCAAGTTGATAATAGCATATCGTCAATCAATTTGACGATATATCGTGACAAAGCAGGCTTGTTGCCTGGTTTAAGCGCATATATAATGCTAATATTGTCAACCAATTTGACAAAGAACGCTGGTAATGCTACTCTTCATTCAGAGACACTATGCAGCATGCACGACACCTTTTGAAAGGTGCAGTTTCTACACAATTTCATGGATGAATAGGAAAGGCAAGCAAGGAATGCTATCAGCCACATCCTTCATTTTCGAGGGCCCCCCAGGCAATGGCAGTTGGAACAAAGTACAGGTGTTGAAGATTGCGTTGCATCTGAAAGCAGGCAATAACACCATCTTGTGCGCCAACTCGGCAGCTTACGGAGCTGATAGCGACCGTCTTGTCGTAAGTTAAAAAGGAATGAGCCAGATGAAAAAGCAAGGAATGCTTTCTGCTCTCTTACGTAGAGCAATTCTTCTTGTCCTGACTGTGGGACTCCTGATCGGGGGCTTCACACTGCGCGTACATAGTGCTTCGGCTGCAAGTGTAGTCACGCTCCAGGTTTCTGGTCTGAACGCCACTATCTCCAACGGCATCTATACCATCAAGTTCAATACGAAGGGAACGGGCTATTCCCTGGTCTACAACGGCACGGAACTGATTGGGGCCGCCCCAGGCTTTTATAGCTCTATCAATGGAGGGACCGGGATGAGCCCGACCTCGTTGCAGGTGGTGACCAACACAGCCAGTATGGCTGACATTGCCTATATTAGCTCGTGGGGCGCCCTGCATTATGTGGTGCGCAGCGGGGTGAGTGGACTCTATTCGTACTTCGTTGCCAGCGGCATCGGTACCGTAGGAGAGTTCCGCACCCTCTACCGACCGAGCGGGGACATTTTCCGCAATGGCTACAATGGCGTGCGTACTATTGCCTTCCCAACGGCCAGCCAGATCAATTCAGCAACTGTCGTCCAGGATGCCACTTATCGCCTGGCCGATGGCTCGATCTATACCAAATACGATATGAGCAACTACACGTTTGAGCAAGATACGCTTCACGGGATCTACGGGAACGGGTACGGCATGTGGATGATTTCGCCGAGCCACGAATATAACAATGGCGGACCCATGAAGCAGGATCTGACAGTGCATGTCGGAACGACCGATGATACTGTTCTGCTCAATATGCTGGTCAGCGGTCACTTTGGCACGCCGCAGGTTGCCATCCCTGCGGGCAAGATCTACGGTCCCTGGCTGGTCTACTTCAACAATGGCAGCCTGAGTGATGCCCAGGCGCGGGCGACGACAGAGACCGCTGCCTGGCCGTATACCTGGCTCTCTAACCCCTCGTATCCCCTCGCGCGCACCAACGTCAGTGGGACGCTGCATCTCGCTGATGGTCGGGTAGCCGCCGGAGCTGTCGTCACGCTGGCCGGGCCAGGTGGCGATATCTATCAGCAGGGTTCGGACTACATCTTCACCACCCATGCCGACTCGAACGGGGGATTTACTCTTTCCAAAGTGCGCCCAGGCAATTATAGTCTGTACGCCTGGGCCAATGGGGGAAGCATAGGCGATGTCACCGATCAATATGAACGGGATAATATCACCGTCAGCGGCTCGTCACAGAGTCTGGGGACACTCACCTGGACACCCACGCTCTATAGCAATCTCCTGTGGCAGATCGGGACTGCGGACCGCAAGGCCGCTGACTTTCATCTGGGTAACGTCCAGCGGCAGTATGGACTCTGGAACCAGGTTCCACCGAACCTGACCTATACCATCGGCCAGAGCACGCCCGCCAACGACTGGTACTACGCGCAGACTGGCGTGGGAACCTGGACGGTCAATTTCAATCTTAGCAACACCTATAGCGGCAACGCACACCTGACCGTGGCCCTGGCTGGAGAGACGAGGACGGCGACGACGCAGGTGGCGGTCAATGGCACGACCATTACGACGTGGCCAGCTTTCACGAACGATGAGGCCATCTATCGGAGCGCGAACCAGAGTGGCTCCTATCATCTCATCCCGCTGACTTTCGCTGCCTCTTTGCTCAAGGTCGGGAACAATACCATAACCTTCCACGCGTCCAGTGTGAGCGCGGGCGGCGGCTCGATGTTTGACACCATCAAACTCGAAACAGGTACTCTGGTGACCGGCAGCGGCGGTAGCGGTGGAACCCCAACGCCCACCCCGACGACTCAACCCACCGTAGGAGTTACGCCAACGGCCACTCCTGGATCGACCACTACCCCTGTCTCCGGCGCGAGTTGCCAGGTGAATTATGCCGTCACCAATCAGTGGGCGGGAGGCTTTGGAGCAAGTGTGATGATTACGAATATCGGCACCACCACGATCAATGGCTGGACCCTGACCTGGACATTTGCCAACGGGCAGACGATTACACAAATCTGGAATGCCAGTGATACCCAATCTGGCAACACAGTGAGCGCAAGCAGCCTTTCTTACAATGGACCGATCGCCCCGGGCGGCAATGCAACTTTTGGCTTTAATGGGACCTGGAATGGAACCAACGCCAAGCCCACTGGCTTTACCCTCAATGGGGGCAGATGTAGCGTCTCCTGACCTTCACTCCCTGCTTGAGTCTTGCCAGGAAAACCAGTCAGGTAGCCATAAACCGCTACCTGACTGGATCTTCGAGCGGTATTGTCAACTTAACCAGCAAAACGAAGATTATTGCTGAGGTGTGATGCAGAAAAATGCTGATGGATCATCCAAACTGGGACAACAACAATCCTTACTTATCTGCATTAAATGAAGCGATCAGTTCGCGTAAGATCTGTTTGAGTTGCTGCAGTTGTTCCATGCCAAGACGCGCTTGCCAATCGGCCTCGACCTGGCGGCTAATTTCACGGGCCGCGCGTACGACGTTCCACCCTTGAGCGGTGAGCCGCACACGCTGTGCTCGACCATCTCTGGGATCAGCTATGCGCTCTACATAGGTATGCGCCTCCAGATGGTCTACCAGGTAGATAATCGACGGCTTGGTAATCTGCGCCCAGGTCGCCAGGTCTGTCGTTCTCATACCCTCCGGTCGTTCAGCAAGTGGCTGGAGCACAGAAAAATGGGCTGCGCGCACATCTTTATACCCCAGCATATTGAGTCCCTGCTCGACTGCCTCGGTGACAATGGTGTAGGGAATACGCAACAACGCTCCAACGAGGAGCCCCTCTGCAGCAATCTTCTCTTCTGCCATAACAGGCATCTCTCCCTCTTGACAAAATAGTTAGAATATCTTACTATTATGATTAGAATATCTAATTAGATATTCTAATCATAGCACAAAGATAGAGAGAGGTGCAAGCGGGAGGGATGAGAATAAACTATTTCTCCCATCCTGTCCTGCCGCTATCCATTGGCCTGGACCTCTCTCATTGCTCTGGCCTGCGCGGCGAGTGTTTATTGTTTCTCAAAAGACAGAAAGGTACGATCCATGTCAGAATATGGCACTTCTTGCCCACCTTACTATAGTCTTACTGGCGAAGGCCAGGCTGTCTGGTTTCTCAATACCCGGCTGATAGTCAAGGCGACCAGCGAAGCGACTGGCGGTGCCCTCAGTTTGCTCGAGTCGCTGGTAGCGCCAGGCTTCTCCCCGCCCTGGCATATCCATCACCGCGAGGACGAGATAATGTATGTGCTTGAAGGGGAAGTTCTCTTTAAGTGTGGTGAGAATGAAGTGTTTCAGGCCGGTCCCGGCTCATTTGTTTTCCTGCCTCGCGGCATCCCACACAGCTTCAAGAATAACTCTGCGACGCCCGCGCGCTGGCTCACCCTGGCCACACCTGCTGGTCTCGAAAAGTTCTTCATAGAGGCCGGGACGCCCGCTCTTGACGCAGGACTGCGGCCTCAACCACTTGACCCGCAGAAACTGGCTATGAGCGGAGCTCAATATGGACAAGAGATCCTGGGTCCGTCACCTTTCTGGAAGTGAGCAAGAGCAGAGCGCGATACAACAAGCCACGCAAGCAAGCTGCTTGCTGTATCGCGCCCTGCTCCAGAGGCTGGTCTATCTGACTTTGAAACTCTCTGCTCGCGAGGTTGCTCCGGCAGATGTCAAAGCCTTGTATCGCAGACATAATGGCTATGGATCAGGCAGTTTCCTCATGGGCCAAGAGATTTGGTTCGAGCTTGCGGGCATGTTTGCTGGAGAACGTTGGTTGGAGCAACGCTTCGGGAGTGAAGTTCTCCAACGCAAACCAGAATACCTGACCGATATGGACCCTATTCAGCCAGTTTGGCGGCACCCGGCGTGGTTAAACCTGACCGCCAATGGGGCAGGTGACAACTGGTGTATCGATCTCGCACCCCTGCCAGAAGGACATGTCGGGCAGATTATCTCTTTTAGCCATGAGATTGGTCCTGACTGCGTCATTGCCACAAGCCTTCAAGCATTCCTGGCAACTTTTGCCAATGAATTAGAGGCAGGAATATACGTCGTTGTTGGGTGGTCTTTAACGAAAGAAGACAATATCTGGTAGCCAGAGGATCATACGAGCACCAACTGGACCGCGTGCGAGAATACAAACCTCCCAGCGCCTCTGATCAGCACTCGCACCATTATCCCTCCCAGCGAGTGAACTGAGGAGTCAACGCACTTTCTACAAGGTCGATGGCCTTGTGGCGGATTAAATCCACCAGGACCGTACCATACGTTCGTCCACGACGAAGGGCGAACTCGTCACTACCAAGATGAGAAACGGGTTCGACGGGAGGAAGAGGTAAAGCCATGACGCAACGAAGCACAGTGGTTGGAGAGGTCGGCATTCTCAGGCGATTAGCGAGACGAGCACCGCCTTCTCCGCAGGTAGCCAGACCAATGGACTCGATGGCTTCACGCAGTCGCGTCGTTTTGCGCGCCCAGGCTTCGACAAACGGGCCAAGCTGCTCGACGAAGACTTTGCGGGGGCAAGTAGGAATGTCACAGCGAAACTTGCGAACATGAAGGATGGGTTGGACGCGATGGCCTACGCAAGGCAGGTCCGCCACCAAACGGGTGTAGTAGCTGCGAACGTGTGTTGCGGCCTCAAAGCAGAGAGGGCATGCTCTCCTTTCCATTGTTGCACCGACATGAATACACAAGAGATCATCGCTGATGGCCAGAGAAGCAACTTCCAGCCCCTCAGGCAGTGATAATAACGAAGACACTTCCATCATCATCTTATTCCTCATGAATGAGCTACAGGAATCGCCTCATGATGAAAAGTCTATCATTTTGTGGTGATGTATCGCTTTGTGCAAGCAAGCGAGCAGCACCATTTGCGCAGAAGACCCTGCTATGGCAACATTTCCGGCGTGAATTTACCCCTTTCCTCTACCTGTGTTGACTCTTCTCTCCACGCGCGAGGTTGTAGCCCGGCTTGACGATACACAGCATCGATCACGCGCATATTCGCAACTGCCTCAAGAGGATTGGTCGGCACTGGAGTTCCCTGAGTGATAGCCTGGGCAAAGGCGCGCAGTTGGTAGATGTAAGTTGCCTCTCCCGCCACGCGTTCCTTGCGCTGACCTTTGGCAGTACTTACAGTCAGGCGATGGTAGATATGTGGCGCGATAAAGTTGAACACGCTCATCTTTCCCTGCTCACCTGTGACGCGTACGCCAATCCGCAAGAGAGAACTGGAGAGCAGAGAGGCCGTCATGTGTCCTGTGGCCCCGTTGGGGAAGCGCATCTCTGCATCCATGCGGCGATCGACACCCGGAGAGGCCAGTTTTGCGGTCGCCTGTAGAACCTCCGGCTCTTCTCCCCCCAGGAAGCGCAGGAGATTGATCGTATATGAGCCAGCGTCCATCGTTGCTCCCCCGGCCAGGGAAAGATTATAGCGAATGTCGTTGCGGGAGAGTAAAGGGAAACAAAGCCAGGCTTCGATACGCTGAAGCTTGCCAAGTTCGCCGCTGCTGACGATCTCCTTCATGCGGGCTGCAAGTGGATGGTAACGGTAATGAAAAGCTTCCATCAAGACCAGCCCACTCTCTTGCGCTGCCTGCGCCATCTGTTCAGCTTCCGCTGCATTGGAGGCAAAGGGTTTTTCGCAAAGCACATGTTTACCTGCTGCCAGCGCCAGCAGGGTCCAGCGTGCATGCAGGCTATTGGGGAGCGGAATGTAGACAGCAGCGATTGTGGGATCGGCCAGCAGTTCCTCATAACTGGCAAAGACCTGGGGAATGTTGTGCTTTTGGGCAAAGGCTCGACCTCGCGCAATCTCACGCGCGGCAATGCCAGCTACTGTGACTTCTGCTACCCGTTGCGCGGGCTTGATGAGCGCTGAGGGTACGATACGCGCCGCGCCGAGAATACCTATACGTACTATGTCCATGTGTTGTTTCCTTTTTCGTCGTTCTCAATATATAGAGACGAAAATTCTTAGCATGGATCACTGTATATTCTCCTAAAAAACTTCCTTCCACATTTCTTCCCCTCAAAGAGAATAGATCTATGATGCCCAGGATGGCCCAGGCGCAATTCTTCAAGCTCGGACATTTGGGTTCTTCCTGTCCCAAACAGTTGACAATTGGTGGCAAATATTTTATTATAGAACATATGAACTAAAATGAGCAAACGTACAGTATTTTGTGCCCTTGCTTAGAACCGTAGGGGCAAAACTCCTATACCTGGCGGCTCTGCCGCCGCAGCGTCTGGTAAGTGGTTGAGTTTGTCGGTACCAGAGCTGCTGACAAACTCAACCACTTATCCCCAAACATCTACCAGATTGCTGATTTTGCAGAATAGATAAACAAAGCAGGAGGGCGGCGTTTCTCCGATGTGTGCGATGCTACAAGGAGAATGCTGCATAGGATCTATGGAGAATATTGCAAATCCCTGGGGCATAGCCCTAACGTCAGAGAAACTTGCAGAGGGAGTCTTTTGGATAGAAACCGCCGAAAACGGGGGTTTGCTGATCGAAATCGAGTGGGGGCAGACCTTTCTCAGTGAGAATGCACTCAAAATTGGCCAGCCCTGGGAAAACTTGCTGGTCTATGAACAGGAGCACGATATGCCCGTCGTGTTTTACGAGCATCCAGAACTCTATCTCTGGACGGAGGAGGATCTGACTGCAAAACTGGCTGCTGATAGTCTGCGCATATCCCACCCTGAGTATTTTAACCAGTCGCCCTCTTGCGCCCAGCAAACCTCCTCTTTAGCCGGTTCACTCCGCAGGTAGCGGGTGTCAATTCACATTCTACTAAATGCCCTGAACACCTCGCATACTGGTAAGACCCCATTAACTGGTGGATGACTTGAAAGGGTGACTGTTTTAACTGAAGTGCCAGAGAGGGCCGATTGATCGGG
>JBEVTI010000019.1:0-95235 GCA_041156125.1 Candidatus Paraktedonobacter carboxidivorans | reverse complement strand
TCGGGACTGGACCCGATGAATCGGCCCACTATTGCATGTACGACTTTTCATGCAGAGCGTTTGCACGCTGCAAAAAGATGATGCGCACTCTAGGAGATGTGCCAGAGATGTTTTCGCTAGTCAATAAAGCTACTGATTTTTGATTATCGAGGGCCTCTCGCCTTGCTTGAAATCCTTCTTGAAATCCTTTACGAACATGATTTCTCTCATGTTCGTGAAACATTGGGAGGTATGCGTGCTGTCCTCGATAAATCGGGACTGGACCCGATGAATCGGCCCACTATTGCATGTACGACTTTTCATGCAGAGCGTTTGCACGCTGCAAAAAGATGACGCGCACTCTAGGAGATGTGCCAGAGATGTTTTCGCTAGTCAATAAAGCTACTGATTTTTGACAATCAGATCAAAAGATGAGCGTGGACGGACAGACGTGAAGTAATAGTCTTCAGCAACGTCCCAGAGCGCGTGCCAGCGCTGCATAAAGTCTGGTCCTTCTCGCATGATTAGACGGCTGGCTATTACCTGAGCAATGGTCGATTTCCCTGTGCCGCTGCGCCCATCAAGGGCAACGAGAATGGGGTGTTTGTGTTTGAGGAATCGATGAATCTCATCGACCACCTTATCCACTTTAGATGAGGAAGTGCTCTTGTTTCTGTTCATGTGGATTCTGAGACGAGGGATAGACTTAACAATACGTAGGAAAAGTATACCAGAGGGGGAGCAGTTTGCCCAGGCATGATGCCTCTCTGTACTCCCTTTTCAGGGCATTTTAGAATTCGCCCATTGGCATTTGACCTGTATGCAGCAGTGCCTCAGTATCTGCTCTCGCCCTCGTACATTGGCCTGGCTGGTATGCGCGTGGCTGCTGCGGGCTGGACGAGGGCTTCAAGGGCACGCGCGCAGAGGGCGAGGGAGATCAAGAAGTCGTCGTGACCCTCGCCTGGCTCGACGTAGAAGTTGATGGTTTCGGGAGCCGGCAGACTGTAGCGCGCCAGCTTGATCTGCTGCCAGCACTCGGCGTAGATCTCGGCGGGCGCTCCCCGTTCGTGGTAGAGCGTGCATCTGCCGCTGTTAATCAGGGCGAGTAGCTCATAGCCGAGCTTGCTTTTGCTGGGACGAGTGAAGCTGTAGGCCTCGACGCGCTCTTTGCCGAGCTTGTCGATGAGCAAGGAGGCCAGGCCCGCGCCCTGGCCGGTGTTGTCGATAACCAGGCGGCGAATGGCCCATTGCTCACATAGCGCGAGCACGGCTGCGTACTGCTCAAGATATGTCTTGCCGGTCCACCAGCATTGATGCACAATCTCGATGGTAGGCAGTTGCAGCTCGTTGTACTGCACGCGGCCAATGGTCAGGACAGTTGAATCGCGTTTGACGTTGAGTTTCTCCGCGTCCGTGGGGTCCGCGCGCTCCTCGCCGCCGACATCCAGGCCAGCCACATAGCAGATGCCGGAGCAGGCTGCCTCTTGCCCATTGCTTCCCGTACCAGGCAGAGCAGCAGCCTGCTCCGTACCCGCGTAGATTGGCTGATCTACTGGACTACCCGCCATTTCAGGCAGGGGAGTTGCTGGCTCCGCGTGTATGGACATGCCCTGCTCTGAGTGCGGCTCTACTGGCCAGGAGGAAAGAGAGTTCTCCGGCTGCAGTTCCCAGACATGGCTGCCCCGCAAAAGGGTACGCTGTAAGTCGTTGAAGAAGAAGCCCGCGCTACTGATACTGCGCAGGTAATACTGCGTCTGGATCGCGACATGGCTTTCGCCCAGGCGCTCGATCTCGGTCTCGACAAAGCGCTGATAGTTGGGATTGCTGGCCGCGCAGGCCCGCCAGTCATACTCAAAATGCCGCCGTGGACCCCCGGCGCGCTCGATCTCTAGATTCAGTCTGCACTGCCGAGCCAGCAGGGTCTCATCGCTCCAGGCAGTACCGTACATCACACTGGTAGCATTCGAGGTGCTGGCCATGGGCCTGAAATCCTTGTCGAATTTCTCAGACTCAACATCCTGAGCCTCGTCGATCTCCAGCAGCAGACTGGCGGTCGCGCCGACGACGTTACTGTCGCGATCAGCGCTAAAGAACATAACCGAGGGACCAACATGACGCCTGACCAGGTGTACTTCCTTAGAAGGCGCAAGCCCGATCTGCGCGTAGCTGGTCCATAAGCGCTTGTTACAAAACGGGTTTTCCAGCATGCTCATCAAGCGCCGCCGACTATTCGTGACCTGGGGACTAAACGTCGGCGCGGCCTTGATGATCGTGCCCTCACGCCGCGTGAACAACAGAAAAGCCTCTATCAGCGCGCTCAACTGGTTCTTGCCAGATTGGCGCGCCATCATTACCGTTATCACATGGCCCAGGTTGTGGTCAATCGAATACATGATCGCGTTCGCGACCTCCGCCTGGTAAGGATAAAACGGCTTCTCCACAATATAAGCGGCGAAACGCTCGATAGGGGTCATGTTATTATAGTCCATATGTTTAGTTTACTCTCTATACCAAACGATGGATGTCGATCTACAGGGCAGACCTTATGCAGAGCAAGCCGCGAGCAGAGTCTTTGAAACGGGTTGCGCTTACCCCACGTGTTAATGCTGACAAGAGGATCACTCCTTGAAGTCGAAGCAGGCTATCTGCTTTGCCACATGTTTTAAATTTTTTGCACATGCACAGAGTAAGCGCAAGAAGTATAGCTACTCTTCTGCACGTTCTTTTCCGTTTGAATGGAGTTAAAAAATGATTTCAGGACTTCTTTGGACAGTTTTTGTCATCCTGCTGGTGCTCTGGGTTGTTGGTTTCCTCGTCGTGCATATCGGCGGTGGCTTGATCCATCTGCTGCTCATTATCGCGGTGATTGTGCTGCTTTATAATCTTTTTGTGGGCATGCGCCGGCGCGCGTAGGACAGTGTCAGATAAAGCTGTGACAGTCCGTCCGGGTGCGCCTCCTTCTTTCCCTCATGTATGCAGGCTAGCACAGGGAAAGAAGGAGGCGCATCAGATCTTAAAACCAGGCGATGGTTTTGCAAAGCTCGAACGCTAAGCGCGGAAGGGCCAACTGGTGGATAATGATGACGAAAACAACTACTCTGTGCCTGGACGCTCGCCTCCTCACCTTTTTATCTCCTACCACCAACCGTTTTTGAGGTTAAGAACATCATGCAACCACAGCAAAAAACAGCGACCTCTTCCCAGGAGGACTTCGAGATCGAACCCAATGAAGAGCTTATCGAACTAAAAAAAGCGGAATATGCCGAGATGAGTACCAGCGACAAGATCGCTGACAAGATCACCACTTTCAGTGGTAGCATGCTCTATGTCGGTCTCCATGTTATCTGGTTCGGGGGCTGGATCATCTTCAACCTGGGCTGGTTTGGACTCAGACCCTTTGACCCGTTTCCTTTCAGTCTGTTGACCATGATCGTTTCGCTGGAAGCGATTTTCCTCTCTTCGTTCGTCCTGATCAGCCAGAATAAGCAGGCCCACCAGGCGGATAAACGCGCGGAGATTGATCTAAAGGTCAATATGGTCGATGAAAAAGAGACGACGAAAATTCTCCTGATGGTCGCGGAAATTCAAGAGCACCTGGGGATAATCTCAAACAGTGAGAACGCTATTAAACCAGCGCGTAAAATCACTGACATCAGGCAAAGCGCTGAATAACTGCGCCAAAACACCCTCCCTCGCTTCCCTGGCCAGCTCTAGTTTAGGAGCTGGCCAGGGCCTTGCTCACCCTGTTCAAATGCTGGCCGGAGAACGAGATACCCTGTGTACCCGCGCCAATGCATGCAATGTTTCCGCCTGAGGTCGTGACCGTTACGGGGTAAATAACCCATCATTCGTAGTAGAGCGGCGCTTTTTTGAGCGTTTGCCACTGCTGGCCATCGTGGCCAAAGACGACCAGGGCTACATTCTCGCGCTCGACCAGGTCAAGCAGTTTGCCCGTGCTGGCGCGCAGTTGCTCCTCATTATCATCAGTCGGCCAGGCCCGACGCTCCAGCGTAAAGAGACGTTGCAGAACGACGGCATCAATCGCCAGGAGAACTGAGCCAGTTTGCGGCAGACGAAGCAGCACCGACTGATGGCCAGGAGCATGCCCACTGGTTTCAAGCAGCGTCAGACCAGGCAAGATCTCGCTATCCCCCTCGATCAGCCGATAACGCAGAGCCGGGTGATCCCAGTGGTTGCGCGCGGGAGCAAAACGCGCGTGACCACTGAGCGCCAGTTCGTAGTGTGCCCGCTGAACAACCAATTCCGCGCGCGTAAAACTATCGTGATAGCCCGCGTGATCCACATCGAAATGAGTGCAGATAAGCATCGTAATGTCGTCAGGGTGCAGGCCCAGGTCAGCGAGATGCTCCAGCACATTCTTCGTGTTCTCCCCCGGTGGCGTCCCCGGCGGCGGAGTGTAGTCCGCGGGAAGCCCGCTATCGATAAGGATATTCTTGCCATCACCAGTTTGAACCAGGTAGCACCCTCTGGACATACTCAACGTCTGGCCCGCAGGCAGAGGAACGGTTGTAGTACCCAATTGCATGAGATAGAGTCGCTGGGGAGTTGTATTGCTCATTGGTATCCACTCATCCTTTCTTGCTAACCAGCTCACTCA
This sequence comes from Candidatus Paraktedonobacter carboxidivorans, assembly GCA_041156125.1. Taxonomy (GTDB): domain Bacteria; phylum Chloroflexota; class Ktedonobacteria; order Ktedonobacterales; family Ktedonobacteraceae; genus Paraktedonobacter; species Paraktedonobacter carboxidivorans. Next base: position 90,638 of record JBEVTI010000019.1, on the reverse strand, counting down.
AGGGTCCGAGCTATCTTGCCGCTCGTACATCCTTAGAGGGATACGGGTCCTTTGCTTCATACATCCAAGCATAAAGCAAAGCATACAAAAAAAAATTGCCCAAAAGGACGATGCGTAAAAGGCTGAAATGTGGTAATGTAAAGATGCAAATATGCAAAGCAAAAATATACTTCGCTTGCTCTTATTGCTGAGCCTGGGACCATTCCCCTTTACTCTCCTCGCTCACTCCTATTGCCAGGTTGTAGATTATGCTCTTCTACACATTTTTATTGCTGTGCTAATTAGCAAAACGAACAAACATATCACTTCTTCAATGGAAAGGGGATTCGAATCTAACGAATCTCTAAGTAAATTTTATCTTTCGATGATTCGTCTATTACGGCCTGCAATGGATTGCACCCTCCCCCTGCAATGAGTTGCATCCTCCCCCTGCAATCCGTTGCAGGGGCCTGTCTGTATCGCTCGTCGGGAAACGGACAACGCGAAGCTAGCATACTATCTCATCCTTGATATGCTAAGCAAACAGGCAGAATGGGCAGAAAACTCGGCAGTGAACATCTTATCTCTCTATAAGAAAAAAGGGTGGGTGTATTGACAAAAGTCCAAAATTTTTCTATCCTATGCAGTGTAGTATGCTGAAAAGCTGAATACGTGGGGTGGCAGGGTTGAGAGCAAGGCTACAATCGCTTTCTCCTGGAAGCGGTTCTTAAAGCAGACAGTTGTTGTTGGTTACGTGGAGAGTAGAAAGGAGAACCCGCCTATCACATGTGTTCCACCGTGGCGCGTGGGTGAGAGGCGGGCAAAAACGACATGGGTCAAGTAGTAGCACGTGCAAGCAGGGATGTCGAACAACCGAACACTCAGAATGGCAAAACATCAATAACGTCCCCTGACAGACCCCAGACGGCAAGCGATAATGAACCACAGGACGTGTGGGAAGCCTATGAGTATGCCGAAGAGATCCCCGAAGAGCCAGCAAAGCCTTCTATGTCCTTGCGACGTTCCCTGCGTTCAAGCACGCCTCCCCCCTCCGTGCGCAACTACGGCTCTATAGTGATAGCCGATGGCTTTACCCAGCATCCCCGCAGCGTTGAGGACTATTTAAACACCCTTGACCTCTGCGCAACCGAAAAACAGATGATCCTCATTCTGGAGTCCTATCGCCACCAGACCGAGCAGGAATGTTTTCCCGCCGTTGGCACCCTATCACAGCGCTGCCAGCTAGGCAAACGCCGCGTCAACCAGGTGACTGCCCATTTGAGCGACCTTGGCCTGCTCATCAAACGCGCGCGCTTCGCCGCTAAACGCCAGCTCAGCAACTACTATGATCTGGAGCCGCTCTACGAGAAGGTCGCGGCCTGGAAAGATGCTGAGGTTGCTCGCGAACTGGCCCAGCAGAAGGCACGAGCCGCTGAACCGTTCGTGCCTATGGATGCCGTAGAGCAAGCAGCCCAGGCGGTCAGCGAAGAATTCGGCGAACCGGAAACTAGCCAGATCCTCTATAACGCCCGCCGCATCACACGGCGCTTTAGCCAGCATCCCCAGCTAAATTGGCAGAGCTTCTTCACCCTGATGACCTGGGCCGAGCATGAGACCGCGCAGCGCTCCAAGCAGCTCACCAATACTAATAAAACCTTCCAGAACCTGGTTTCTTACTTCTTTTCCGCCCTGGATTACCGCCTGGCATGCAAGCAGGGCGCGCAGGAACAAGGCGCGGAGTCCTTTGATCTCTTGTCTGATGACGAGCAGCGCTTCCTCTGGGAAACCGAGGACACTCAACAGTCTGAGCAGGCTGAGCCAGTTCAGTGGGAAGACCCCTATGCACCCTCGCAGCAATCCAGCCCGCTTAACCCGGCCTGGGAAAATGAGCAGCCCGCAGGCGCGCCCACTCAACCGCTCGAACAGGCTGAGTCAGTTCAGTGGCAAAACTCCTATGCACCCTCACAGCAGTCCAGCCCGCTCAATCCGGCCTGGGAAAACGAGCAGCCCGCAGGCGCGCCCACTCAACCGCTCGAACAGACTGAGCCAGTTCAGCGGCAAGACTCCTATGCGCCCTCATATGCGCGGCGGAACGAGCTTCCCACCGGGATAACGCAGCCACAAACGCGCCCACAGACCCGGAAGAACTCTGGGGCCAGAATTCCCACGCCTCCCGCGCTCAAGTGCAGCATTGAGGCCGCTGCCCTTACCTTTCGCGATCAACAGGTCAAGAGCAGCCTGCGGCGGGCCACCAACCTGATGACGCGCGCGGGACTCGACGAAGCGACCATGTGCCGACTTGTGGCCGATGCTCGCGCCGTCACCAGCCAGGGCGCTAATATACGTCACCGTATGCCCTATTTCTTCCGCATCCTCGAAGAATTCGTTCGCGACAATACCGCTCACGCCTAACAGTTCAGGCCTCGGTGTATGCATACATGCGCCGAGGCTGAACCTACAGAAAGGTGGACTCATGAAAGATTGGATTGGAGAGCAAGTAAGCCATTATCAAGTCATCCGTCTCCTGGAACGGGAAACAATGCTTGAACGCTACCTGGGTTCTAATGTATCTTCAAGGCAGGAGGTCACGCTCTATCTCCTGGCTGAGCCCGGCGATGAGCTGAGTATTCGCCGCTTCCAACGCAATATACCAATTATGCAGAGCCTTACTCACCCCTGTATCGCCCCTCTTCTTGACATAGGGATACAGGAGAAGACGCCTTTTGTGGTCCTGGATTATCTGCCCACCAGCCGCCAGTTCCACCCATTTCCTCTGCCTCTGCCGACTGTCATTAAGTATGCAGAGCAGCTTATAGAGGCACTTGACTTTGCCCATGGGAAGGGAATCATCCATCGCGCTCTTTCTCCCGAAGCTATCCTACTCGGCAAGCAGGGCGAGATCTTGCTGGGAGATTTTTATCTGCCAGTCCTGCGGGCCGCAAGCTCGAAACCGCTGGAGAAATCCTTGCTCACCCTGGCCGCTTATCCCGCCCCTGAGCAGTACAACGGTAGCCCTGCAGACGCATGTACTGATCAGTATATGCTGGCCCTGATCATCTATGAATGGCTCTGTGGTGTGCCGCCATTTCAAGGCCCTACTCCCATCGAAAGGGCGCTGCAACATATTCAAGTTGCTCCACCTCCCTTGCGAGAAAAAGCGCCGCAACTGCCCCTGGAGCTTGAGCCAGTGATCCAGAGAGCTCTTGCCAAACGACCCGGCGAACGCTTCGCGACGCTTAAAGCATTTGGCACAGCCCTGCTAGAAGCCAGTCAGGCCACAGCCCCCTGATGGCTGTCCACTGGGTAGTGGCTGAGTCTGTGGGCTGCAGAGCAACCTACAGACTCAGCCACTACCCAAACCTTGTGTTTTGCAGAGGTGGCTTGCTTTTGCACAAGCAGGCCAAAACAGCTTATGACTGCAGCTGGGATGCCAACCATGGACGCAGGATTGGCAGCACCTGTGTTGCCTGCATGGTCTGAATATGATCAAGCCCGGCGAGCACACGCACATCCCAGCCCAGATCCGAGAGCTGCGCCTGTCCCTGCACGATGGGACCCGCTAAACTGACCAGTATATCTCCCCAATGCTGGTCGTACTGGATCTCGTCCGCCGCACCCACAAAACAGAGGCGAGGGCAGGTGAGCTGCGCTTGGACGGCTCGGTCATCGAAGCCCTGCAGCGCCTGGTACAGCGTGACAAATTGCCGCGTCTGAGCGCTCGACAAGACGCCAGACCACTCGGATTCATCAGCTGATGGCGTTGCCCGTGTACCGATCGCCATCTCGTAGTTCACAGTCGTGACGCGCAGCATCTCCTTGTATGGGCCATTGAGTGGCGGAAAGCCACCCATGATCAGCGCCAGCAGGCGCTCGGTTCGGATGGCGAGCTGAAGCCCAGCCAGCGCCAGCCAGGAGTAGCCATAGTAGGCGAAGCGAGCCACTCCCGCGGCATCGGCAACCGCGAGGAAATCGCTGACAACATTGGCCGGCGTCAGCGTGTCTGGCTTTGGTATACGCAGACACTGCCCTTCATAGTCGAAAGCCACAACGCGAAAGGCCTCGCTCAGCCCCTTGATCAGCGCCTGGCCCAGAGCCGGATCATTGCCATACTGGCGCATTTGCTCGGCCTGCAGCCCGCTTACAGGCTGCGGATTGACTGGCAGCAGCAGGGCCGGTCCCGCGCCGTGAACCTCGATCTCGATGGTGCTTCCGTCGTGTAATGTCGCTTCAAGCATGTGAGTTCCCTCTATCATTCACTTTATCGCTACCCCGCGTGGGACAACAGCGTGTCGTCTGTTGCATTAATTTATGCAACCGTTCCCATGCAGATGCATAGATGCGTTATGATCCCGCACTGGCCAGGCTTTTTTCTGGATCACATCTCTACTGTACAACACCGATGTCCTACTGGAGGGTTTGCCTGGTAAGCAGACAGGTGTATAGGCACACCAGAGTCCTATACAGGCTCAATTTTCTGGTGCGATGTGGTAGAAAGAAGGGTATGTATTGAAAGAAGTCTCCAAAGGAAGCTGGGAGTTTTACATGGCAGATCATCTCTCTCTGCGTACCAGCGATCTCGCGCAAGCCGGGCACATGAGCGTGCAGCAAGTGCGCAATTACGAGGCCAGCGGCTTGATTCCACAGGCCCAGCGGAGCTCGAACGGCTACCGCCTCTACACCCAGCAGCATCTTGCGGCACTCAAAACGGTGAAGAGCATGGTCCATGGCTACGGCTGGCAGCGAACGGCAGTCATCATGCACGCGCTGCATCGGGGCGATCTTTCCGCCGCGCTGGCGGCTATCGACGAGCGCCACGCCGAGCTTGCCAGCAAACGTTGCCAAATTGAACAGACGCTCGCCGCCCTGCGTACATTGGCCGCCGGGTCCGCCTCGCAATCTCGTTCCTCCCGTCCTCAACGGTTCCGCGTGGGAGAGGCAGCCAGAGAGGTAGGTGTGCGTGTCTCAGCTCTACATTTCTGGGAACAGCAGAGCCTTTTGCAGCCGGTTCGCGAGCAGGGTAGCCGCTATCGCCTCTATGACGAGCAACAGATGCGCCGCCTGCGCGTCGTGGTTTTGCTCAGAGGCGCTGGCTACACCTTCAAGGTCATCGTGTCAGTCCTTGACGAATTGGCAGCGGATCGACCAGAAAAAGCTATCGTGGCGGTAGAGAAGAGGCGCGAGGAACTGACGAGGACAAGCTGGGCCTGCATTGAAGCCTTGACTCTCTTTCAACACTATGTAAGCGAGTTTGGTCCGCCGCGCATTGTCGCCCCCTGAGCAGAGCATGAGGAAGCTGCTCAGGCGGATCTTCAGCGCTGGCAGCTATCTCTGTTCGACAAAGGTCAGTCCCTTTGTCACGAGTTTCACAAAATCCGCCGGGTAGCTATGGTCCTGCCCGGGGAGAAGTTCCAACTCGCAGGGCAGTTCGTGGGCGTGCAACAGGGCCACTACTTTGCGCGAGATTTCCAGGCATTCGCTATCTTCGTCGCCAATGAGAATATAGCCACGCATGCTCGCTGGCTTTTGCGTTGCGAGCAGCGTGGAGAGAGCCTCCAATTCATTGGCACGCAGGTAGGGTCCAAGCACAACAAAGCCTGGAGTCTTGACCAGTTGGTGCAAAGCCATCCAGATGGCCTGGCCACCACCCATTGAGAAGCCGCCGAGGATCACGCGCTCTGCATCGATACCGTACTGGAAGGTGAGTGTGGCCAGGTGCTCGCGGATTTCGCTGGTGCTGAGCTCACGATTGTCCCAAACGTACTCGCCTGGCCCAACAATTTGCGAGGATTGGGGCGCGGCCAGCAGCCAGTTATAGGCCGCGATCCCACTCCAATTTTCAAGAGTAGTCGAGGCATTGCCCGCATTGCCATGCATTGCGATCAGCACAGGAGGACTTACAACTGAACCCTCTGACCCCTGGATCAGCAATTCTGGCTGCACACCGCTGGCTCGAAGCTGCGCAAGGCGCTGGCGACAGATCTCGACCATCTCCTGAAAGTCAGTTAACGGACGCAGCGGGTCAAGATCAGGGTCATGCTCTAACACGTGAGGCGCAAACCAGTCGCCCCGCGCTAGAGTTTCGCGGAAGATGCGCAGGGCCTCTGTCTGCTTGCCGAGCAAAACGTGCATGGAGAGACGCCAGTACGCGAGCCTGTATGCATAGCCTGGAAATTGGCCTTGCTCTCTCTCAACCAGTTCCAATACCCGGGCGTACTCTTGCGCCCTGTAAAGTTGCATAACCTGTTGGCGAAGGGTGCTAAAGGTTAGTGTACTCATCTTGTATTTTGATCCTTTGCAATTATTTACACGCATTGTACAGTGTTTATCCTTTTAAGACAACACATAGTGACGCTAGCGGTAGGATTCTCCGACAACACAGAACGCTTGACACAATGGTATTTACGGTGGTATTATTCGTAATGGATATACCACCGTAAATACCATTGTGTTCGTCAGCAAAAAAAGGTCACAGCAAAGGAGTAATTGTATGCCATCAAGCAAGGATCGTCAGCGGATCGAAGTTCCAATTCATTTCTATGAGCAACTGGCGCAGATCGCCGAGACGGAGGATCGCACTATCACCAGCGTCCTCAACCAGTTGCTGTTTCAAGCGTTGCAGGGCTATCAGCCGACATGGATACCCAGTAAACATCTCAGCCGCTTCAATCAGCACGCTCAGCATGTCCTCTCCCTCGCCCGCGAGGAGGCGCTGTCGTTCAATCATCAGTATATCGGGACCGAGCACCTGTTAGCAGGTTTGTTGCGTGAACAAGAGGGCATAGCCGCCCTGGCTCTGGAAAAATTAGGTGTTGCACTTGATCCTGTCCGTGCTGCTATTGAAAAGAAAATTGGGCGCGGAGACCAACCTGTCCAGGAGGAAATAGACTACGTGCCCCGAGTTCGCAAGGTGCTCTCACTCGCCCTGGACGAAGCACAGCGGCAGGGCAGCGGCTTCGTGCGCACCGAGCATATCCTCCTGGGCATAGTGCGCGATGGTGGCGGTATCGGCGCGGATATTCTCGATACTCTTGGGGTTTTGGGCAAGGTACGCGCCCAGGTTTTCGAGCTTCTCGGTAACTCTGCACCTGCTTAAAAAAGGAGAAACTAGCATGTCAGAAACCAGCGACATCTGGACTGGCAAAGCCAGCAGCTACGCTCGGGCGCGTCCAACGCCGCCACCGGCATTGCTCGATCTGCTGACGCAGTTGATTCAGTTACCGCATCCCGCCCTGGTGGTGGATCTGGGCAGCGGGACCGGGCTGGCAAGCGCGAGCTGGGGCGAACTGGCCGAGCGGGTGATTGGGATTGAACCCAATGCCGACATGCGCAAAGAGGCCGTTCACAACGTCGAGAGTTTGGATCGCCTCGCACACATGGCCCTCCAATCTATCGGCTCCGAGCCAATCCCCTGGTACTTTAGCTATCGAGTCCGCATCGGGATCAAGTAAGCGCGCATGACAAAAGCAAAGCCTGTTCGACCATATTCTCAGTTCTTGCAGAAGATGTTGATATGACAACACATAGCTCCTATATGTTGTTATAACAACATATAGGAGTGGATCATGTCCCCTTACATCAACATAAGTGCTGCCACCGTCTTGATTACTGGCGGGAGCGATGGAATCGGTCGCGCCCTCGCTGCCCGCTTCGTTCACGCTGGCAGCACAGTCGTGGTGACCGGTCGTGATGAGCAAAAACTCGCCAGCGCGGCGCAGGAGCTTCCTGGTCTGCGCACCCTGAGCAATGATCTCAGCCAGGCGCAGGAACGGGAACAGCTAGCCGCCTATGTCCGCGCCTCGTTACCTGATCTGACGATCCTCATCAATAACGCCGGATTTCAGCGGCGGATCGCCTTAGCCACTGATACCGCGCCCTGGGAAGAGCGCCAGGCCGAGATCGACACCTTGTTTGCTGGACCAGTACATCTGAATCATCTCGTGCTTCCCGTGCTGCTGGCTCATCGTCAACCAAGTCTTATTGTGAATGTTACCTCCGGGGGAGCCTATATCCCTCAGCCCTTTGCCCCCCTTTATAGTGCGAGCCAGGCAGCATTGCACAGTTACACCATGAACCTGCGCTACGCCTTAGCCCAAACCCCGTGCCGGGTGGTCGAAGTCATTCCGCCAGCGGTCCAAACGGCGCTTGCTGGACCAGGGACACAGCATGGGGTGCCTCTTGATGAGTTTAGTGACGCGATCTTTGCCGCCCTGAGTGAGGGTACTGCCGCTGAAGTGGGCTATGGCGCTACCGCCAGCCCGGCGTTTGTGGCGGCGCAAGATCCGTATCGTACACTCTTTGAGCAAGCGACCGCGCGTAACCCGGTGACGCACTATGCATGAGCCAGACCGGCCAGGACCAGATGTTACACCGCCCCTCTCCCCGGAAGAGCGGGAACTGTGGGAAGCGGTGAAAACACTGGGAGAGCAGGCGTTGCTCCTGGTGGAACAGGCCCTTGAAGCGGCAGTGGGCTTGTCGGGCGCGGACTTCGCGGTGGTGCTCTCGCGCCTGGAAGATCTGGGCAACGGCCAGATGAGTCAGAGGCAATTGGCGACGTTGTTGGGCTGGCACCGCAGTCGGCTCTCGCACCAATTAACACGCATGGAGGCGCGCCATCTGTTGCGACGGGTAGGCACCTCAATGGGTCCTGGCGTCATCCTCGAGATCCTGCCGCAGGGCAGAGAAGTGATTGCCGCTGCCCGCCCAATCCACGCCACCGCCGTGCGTGAGGGGATTCTCGCTCACCTGGGAGCAGACGAACGACTAGCACTTCTTAGCCTTGTACGGCGGTGGCGATCTCGTGAATGAGCGGGTGTTTGGAGAGCGGCTCTCCAAACGCCCGCAAGCAGGGGTTTGCCAAAGCCTGATTGATGCCAGGAAACATTGTGTGCCTGCGGCGCATGATGTTTCCTGGCATCAATCATCATGCTTGCAGGACTGGTACTGCTTGCTGGGAACGAGTGGTTTGCAGCAGGAAAAACATTGCCAGCACATAGAAGGGTATAAAACCGATCAGCCAGCCGAACCAGGCAGGCACAGCCGGCAGGGCGTTCGCGATAATCGGCACATTGGCGACGCCCGCGCCAGCGGGACCATTCACGCGGATTTGCAGAGTCCAGGGACCCTTGACCGTAATTTCCGCGGCACCCTGGATGCTGTTATGCACATGCGGGTCAGAGTTCACCTCGGCGCGTATCGGGGTAGCATCCACACCCTGACCAGGGATAGAAAACACCTGCATGGTCAGGGAACCGTTGATAGCCTGCGCTGGCGCGACGGCAAAGGGGAAGGCATAGCCGGCATTGGCGGGATAGGTATACATGCTAACCGTAAGCTGATAGGGTCCAGCCGTAACACGCGACACGCGCGCGGGCGTTCCCGCTGGGATAGTCGCGGCAAGCAAGATCACCAGGTCCACGAGTACAACTAGCAGGGCAATCACTCCCGCCACGAGCAAGACACGTTGGAGCAGTTTCTTTAGCATCATCTCTTCTATCCTTCCAGTGTGCTCGTCGTCTCAACAATATTCTGGGCAAGCTTTGTGCCAACATATATGCCGCCGAAGCCAACCACAATTGATAAGAGCGTTCCCAGCATACCCAGGCCTGTCACGAGGTCCCAGGCGGCTGTAGGGCTGCTAACATTGAGACGATGTCGCCGATAAGGTCAACGCGCTGGGTCTGGGGGCCGATGACTATGTTCCAAAGCCCTGCAGAACCTGCACGTGATGCTGATACCAGGCAAGAGTCTGTTCATTGGACAGAGTGATGAACGAATGCTTCTGAGACATGATGGAAACTCCTTTTTGAGTGGCTATACAGTAGACCAGGCGAGAGGCACGCCGGGTTTCCTTTTCCGTTTGTGCCTTCTCGCCTGGTCTTTTGCAAAACAAAACAGGCCGCCTCTGATGGCGACCTGTTTCCCTATGGTGCTATTATACCCCGGAGCATCTCTTTGTCAAGGGTGATTTTGTCTGCTTGCCTCGTGAGACAATTGACGAAAGAGTCCCGCAAAATGTATACTGTCAACTGTATACGAACTGTGAGCGAAACGATAAAGGCAGTTTTAAGCATGGTCAATGAGATTAATCCCCTGACAAATCAATACACCGACATCCGCCAGGCTGTTCGCGATCTCTGCCGGGCTTTTGACAGTACCTACTGGCAGGGCATTGAGGAAGCGGGCGCTTATCCTGATGCATTTATCCAGGCGCTGACGCAGGCGGGCTGGCTGGCCGCGCTCATTCCAGAGGAGTTCGGAGGTGGTGGCGTCGGCCTGAGCGAAGCTTCAGTTATTCTTGAAGAGGTCAACCGTTCGGGCGCTAACTCGGGCGCTTGCCACGCGCAAATGTACACGATGGGCGCGCTCTTGCGTCATGGCTCAGCGGAGCAGAAAAGCCACTACCTGCCACGGATTGCCTCAGGCGAACTGCGCCTCCAATCCTTCGCGGTTACCGAGCCAACGACGGGTACAGACACCACAAAAATCAAAACCTTCGCGCAAAAGCGCGGCGATCGTTACATCATCAACGGCCAGAAGGTCTGGATCTCCCGCGTGCAGCACTCGGATCTTATGCTTCTGCTGGCCCGCACGACACCCCTGCCAGAGTTGCAGAAGAAAACGGAGGGCTTATCCCTCTTTCTGATCAACTTGCGCGATAGTCTGGGCAAAGGACTGCAGGTGCAGCCCATTCGCACTATGCTCAATCATGAGACAAACGAAGTCTTCTTCGACAATCTTGCGGTGCCAGCCGAGAATATAATTGGTGAAGAAGGCAAAGGTTTCTCGTATGTGCTCGATGGCATGAATGCCGAGCGCATCCTGATCGCGGCTGAATGCATCGGCGACGGCTATTGGTTTATCGACAAGGCGCGCCACTACGCCAATCAGCGCGTGGTCTTTGATCGTCCCATCGGCCAGAATCAGGGCATCCAGTTTCCCATCGCCAGTTCCTATGCCAATGTGCGCGCGGCAGATCTGATGCGCTACCAGGCGGCACGCCTCTTTGACGAGCACCAGCCCTGCGGCGCGGAAGCGAACATGGCCAAGCTCCTGGCGGCAGAAGCCTCGTGGCAGGCAGCTAACGCGTGCGTGCAGACCCATGGCGGCTATGGCTTCGCGGTTGAATACGATGTCGAACGCAAGTTTCGCGAGACACGCCTCTACCAGGTTGCGCCCATCTCCACGAATCTCATCCTCTCATACCTGGGTGAGCACGTCCTGGGCATGCCGCGCTCGTTCTAACCGATGCCAGCGTTGCTGAAACCTGTCCGCGCTCGACAAGTCGCGGAAGGTAACGCTTCAGCAAGGGTCATCAGTCACCCCTGATGTTGAAAAATCAGGCAAAACAGCTTTTGCCTCCCTGCCTCTGCAAAACAACAGGAGTAGCGGCAACAGACAAGAGCGTGCAGAGAGAGGCCCTCCTCTGCTCAAGTCCACGCTCATAGAGGACCACGCGCCAGCGTGACGAATTTGCGCGCTCATTAGAGCGCTTAGTAGAGAGAAAGGTGAAGTATATGAGTATCAAACAGGGGTGGAATGGCCGTTGTTATGAAGATTTCGAGGTAGGCGATATTTATCCTCATCCTCTGGGCAGGACGATCACCGAGACTGATAATATCTGGTTTACCCTCTTAACGGTCAATACCAACCCCATCCATTTCGATAGCGCTTACGCAGCTCAGACCGAGTTTAAACGCCCGCTGGTCGATTCAACATTTACGCTGGCGCTAGTGACAGGGCTATCAGTTTCCGACCTATCGCAAAACGCGGTAAATCTGGGTTGGGAGCAGGTTCGCCTGCCCGCGCCCGTCTTTGCCGGGGATACGCTTTACGCGCGCAGCGAAGTGCTGTCCACGCGGGAGTCGAAATCGCACCCGGAAAGAGGCATCGTCCAGGTCAAAACCCTTGGCTTTAACCAGGATGGGCGAATCGTCATCGAATTCACGCGCACAATCATGGTCTATAAACGTGAATATCTTCCGCAACATATCCAGCCAACTCTTATCTTGCCCGAAAAATAGGCTCAAAAATGGCAACGTCTGTGCATTAAAGGTCTGCGCTCTGGTAATTTCTCTCGCCCGCGTTTAGCGCGACCGAGAGATGATTTTCGCCGGGGGCTAATGGACAAACCCAGCGATAATCATACGCGCACGAAGGATTATAGGCGTAGTTAAAATCAAGCACCATCTGCTGGCGCTCAAACTCTCCTGTAGGAAAGAATGGTTCACTGCCCTTAATGGTATCAAAGAGATAGCGTCCTCCGCCATAACTTTCCCGGGGACCGGTGGTATCGCGAAAGGGCAGGAAGAGGCCTCCGCCATAGAGCGTGAGCCAGTATAAGGCCAGGGTTAGCTGCGTCTCTGCCAGGACAAAATGCAGGTGGCCGATGGTTGTCATGGTTAACGTTTCCCGCTCTCCAAGGATAATATCCTGCTCGCTTGTCTGCTCAAGCAGCGTAAGCGTTGCCGGCACGCGCAGTGCTGGATTATAGGGAAAATAGCGCAAGCCCTGGAAATGGCTGCGCCCCTCTTCGTCGAGAGCAGATTGAGGATGATGGGCGAAAAGCTCATCTTTCCCTTGACGAAAGCTCTGGAGAATTGGCGCGGGATCTTCTCCTGCCGCGAATGCTCGCGCGCGTTCGCGATACAGGGCGCTCACGCGGCGTCGATAGTCATAGAGATCCAGGTAGTCAGCCATTGCTTTGCTCCTTTGGAAAACGCACTCAGGGTTTGCTTGCCACATGCAGCACACATTGTGCGTGTCTGCCAGACTTTCTTCCGCAAAGAGCATGGAACAGATTGATTCCGCTCCCACCCTTCCCTGCTCGCGAGTCGCAGCTTGCCTCGCGCGCAAACACATTATAGCCAAGAATCATTCGCAAATGCAAATCATTCTCCTGTGATTCTGCTGCTCTGGTGCTTACTTGCATGTGCGAATTAATTGACAGTATACTTCAAGAGGAAACGTTCTTGCCCCTACTATCCTTTGCTACAAAGGAAACGCGATCTCTCGCCTCGGCAAGGACGGAAGATTGACCAGACGAAGCTGTTGTTGTGGACGAAGATGAAAGGAGATATGCTTCATGGCCATCGTTCGATTGGCACCAGTCTTGCGTGCCTGTGTGGGCGGAGTCAAGCAGGTGCAGGCACAGGGGAGTACGCTGGCGGAAGTGCTCTCCGATTTGTATACAAGCTATCCCGAGTTGCAAGAGCGGATTGCCCCTGACGGTCACTTGAGCCGTTTTCTCAACATTTATGTCAACGAACAGGATAGTCGCCGCCTTGAGGGACTACGCACTCCGGTGGGTCCGTCTGACACCATTGTCCTGCTACCCGCGATGGCAGGTGGCGCTGCCTGCGCTCAGCACACGCTCTGCCTGGTAGAGTTGAGAGACAAGCGGTTGCCGTCTCTGATCTGCTCACCTATCGCTTGCTCTGCCTGTGTACGCGTTGCCGGAGCCGATTACCTGCGCGACGGGCGCAGCTTGCTTTTTCTCATAAGAAAGGATGCGTAATGGAACCCTCCATTGATTGGGCTGGCTGGCTGGAGCGCTGGGATCGCCAGCAAACAGGCCATATTCCTTTGCGTGAAGCGCGTTTCGCGGTCATGTTTGATGCCCTGGAAGCGCTCTTACCCGCCGAGTTTGTGGTCCTCGACCTGGCCTGTGGTCCTGGCTCATTAAGTCAGCGCTTGCTCGCCCGTTTTCCCCAGGCACGCTCTCTGGGCGTTGATCTGGACCCCGTATTGCTATCTCTGGGGCGTCATGCCCTGGGCAACCAGGACGGTCGCCTTACCTGGGTTGAGGCCGATATACGAGATGCAGCCTGGCCGGGTCTGCTGGGTGTCGAGCAAGTCGATGCCGTCCTGACAACGACCGCGCTACACTGGCTGCGCCCGGAGGCCCTGGTGCCCCTGTACGAGCAACTGGCTACCCTCATCCGTCCCGGTGGACTTTTTCTCGATGGAGATCATTTCTCATTTCCCGCGCATCAGCCAGGTTTTCGCGCGCTGACTAGTTATGTAAACCAGCGGCAAGATGCCATGCCTCCGCAACAGGGAGTAGAAACGTGGTCACAGTGGTGGAAAGCTCTCGCGCAAGAGGCAACTCTGGCCGATCTCTTCGCGGAACGCGAACGACGCTTTCACTGGCGCGATCATGGAGAAACAACGCAGACCCTCGACCTGCATGAAGCGGCTCTGCGCAATGCAGGCTTCCGCGAAGTGGGCGTCTGCTGGCAACACGTAGAGGACCGCGTCCTGCTTGCGATACGCTAAGCCTGCCGCGTGATCCCCTGCCACTCGCGCTACTCGCGCTGGCGTGAGCGGCAGGGGATCACGCGCAGGCCCTGGATTCTGGAAACAGGGTTTCTCAAAAGTCGTCTTGCGCTCTTATAAACGTTTCCACACTCCCTGTTTTTCTCAGGGTGGGCGGGCGGGGGAAAAGACTTGTGAGAAACTCTGGATTCTGGAAACGCGAGGGCTTGACAGCCTTGCGCCAGGCATGCTATAGTGCGAATGCACAAAGAGCACGAGCGCCAACGCTCCGCTCACGGGGTGTAGCGCAGTTGGTAGCGCGCCTGGTTTGGGACCAGGAGGTCCGCGGTTCGAGTCCGCGCACCCCGATCTACCACCCACCCATACCCGTACTCAGACTCATACCCACACCCATACAAACGCGAGCTTCGCCTCTCCACGCATTCGAGTCATTTCAGCTTTGGATTGACAGCAGAAGCTACGCCTCACCTTCCAGCTTATCCGCGTCTGTACCGCGACCCACCATGCGTAAAAAACCTGCGTAAATCTTCTTGCCAGTCTCAATCAGGGGATGCTGGGGAGTCAGAGTCTGTTTATTAATGGGCCAGGCACGAGCATAAAAAGGCTCCGCCTTCGCATAATCACCCTGTTTATGATAGAGCATGGCCAGGCTATGCAAGGTAGTCCCAGTGGAGGGATGACCGGGTCCTTCAGATGCCATATTGATCTCCAGAGCTCGCTGGTAGAAAGACTCGGCTCGCCCATAGATCCCCTGGTCATGATAGAGCACCCCAAGAGCATACAAAGTAGTCCCGGTGGAAGGATGCCTGAGTCCCAAGGCTTGCTCGTTAATACGTAAGGCATCATTATATAACGTTTCGGCCCCGTTATAATCCCCCATAGCATGATGCAGGCGAGCCAGTTCATGCAAAGCACTTGCCGTATTCGGATCACGCGGCCCCAGAGTGCGTTTGTTGATCTTCAGGGCCTGCAAGAGCAAGGGTTCCGCCTCCGTGTATCTGCCCTGATTCACGTAAAGGCCAGCCAGGTTATTCAGACTATTTGCCGTACGCGAATCACTCATTCCCAGGATCTGTGTGTTGATCTCCACGGCGCGCTGATGCAGGGGTTCCGCTTCCGCGTACCTGCCCTGATTCTGGTAGAGGCTGCCCAGGTTGTCGAGACTCGTGGCTGTAGTGGGATGCATGAGTCCCAATTGCCGCTCCCGTATAGCCAGTGCCTGCTTATACAAGGGTTCCGCGGCCTGGTACTTCCCGCGTGCCCGGTAGAGTTCCGCCAGATTATTGAGACTGCTCGCCGTCTCGACATGCTCATCCCCTGCGAGGCGCTGCTGGATGCTCAGGGCGCGCAGATACAAGGGTTCTGCCTCCACATACCTGCCTAGTTGATAATACCTGTCCGCCGAGTTAGTCAGACTGATCGCCATACCTAGAGAGTCCGGCGGACCATCCCAGATCTTGATCCGTTTATCGTAGCCTCCGCTCGCAAATTTATTCTCCAGTGGATGAAAGGCCACGCACAGAACTTCCCTGGTATGAAACTCACAGATATTCAGGGTCTCCCCGGTCGCGTAATCCCAGACCCTTATCGTCTTATCATGACTTCCACTGATCAGCATCCTCCCATCAGAACTAAAAGCTACGCTGGAAACTGGCCTGGTATGCCCATTGAGCGTTCTTATCTCCTGCCTTGTATTCAGATCCCAGATTTTCAGCTTGTTATCGTGGCCTCCACTGGCCAGCAGCCTCTCGTTCTTAGGATTAAAGGCCACGCTAGAGACCGCTCCATCATGTCCCACCAGCGTAAATGCCTCTGCAGAGCTTTTGCCATCCCAGAACTTGATCGTGTGATCGTAGCTGCCACTGGCCAGCATATTGCCATCGGGACTAAAAGCCAGGCTCGAAACCGGTTCTGCATGACCTCGCAGGGTTGCCTCTACCTTCAAGGTGTGGAGGTTCCAGACCTTGAGGGTAGCATCATCGCTGCCGCTGACAAGTCTGCCATCGGGACTGAAGGCGAGACAGGCAACCGCGCCTTGATGCTCGCTCAATTTTAGCGATGGCACCCCTGACTGGAACTGCCACATGCGAATGGACCAGTCCTCTCCACCGCTACTCAACTGACCCTTGACCGTATCAAGAGCGATACTATGAATCAGCCCGGTACCAGTCACCCGATCTCGACTGCTGCGCGTCTGAAGATCCCAGTATTTAATGGTTTCATCCCAGCTATCACTGATCAATGTCCTACCATCTGGCGTAAAGAGCAGGCAGGAGATGGGCCCCTTGTGATCTACCAATGTCACCCCAGGCAAAAAGTTGCCTTCACCAGGCGCTACAATGGGGGGATCTACTCTTTGTTCTTGAGCATTGGTCGGCTGAAATGCTACTGTGCCAGCACTTCCTCCCTGTCGCTGAGCATTGATTGGCTGAAACGCTGTTGGACCAGCGCTCCCTCCTATGAGTTGAGGCTTCGTCCTGTCAGGATCGATCCATTTAATCTCCGTCCGCATATCCTCGATCCGTTTGATCTCCGTCTTTTCAGCATCATCATCTTCGGGCGGTTTAGTAAGTTCCTCAACAACTTGCTTAATGCCATCAGCGACCTCAAATAGCACATCATCCCGGTCAGGCGACAACGCAATAAAGTTGCCATTGGGGGGTAAGGGCGCAAGAGCTCCCAGAGGCGTATTTAACCAGGACACGCGGCGCAGGAGCACAGGAATGACACGGGCCTGCTTTTGTCTATGACGCTGAACGGCTCGCAGGACCTGGTTGCGGTAAAAATCGTCAGAGGCGAGAAACTCCGCGCTCAGCAAAAGCAGAATAATATCGGCAGCATCCAATTGCTGCGCCATTTCCCGGTACGCTTCACTTCCCGCAAAGATATTATGAGAACTCCAGACAGCAAGCAGCAGCTTTTCCCTGTCCATGGCCTTAAGCTGTCTCTCTAAATGGACCCTGAATTCATCATCACCGGGAGCGTAACACAAACAAAGGCGTATCTGTCTCATAATGTTTTCAAGCAAATTATTCCGAAAAACTCTTCGGGATACCCTTCCGTTCTCTACATATTGATATGTATCAAGTTATTGCTAGTATAATCGATTTCAAATAGAAAGGAAATACCTTTAGGCATCTTTGTCCTTATGGCGCAAAAGATAAACCACAACGACGAATAACAGGGGAAGTATAAGAAAGGCAGGAAGAATGATATTTTGCCCTTTATCACCAGCAAACCACGCGTTTTTCTGCAGAAAAAACACGATTGGTATATATATGATTATCAGCAAAATGATGTATATAGAAACATATTTAAGCATCCTTCTTAAAATATGAAAAAAAGGTATAAGGATATACGCAACTAGAGAGAATAGCGCGACTGGAATAAGCAGAAAAAACGCGACTAATAATGGCCATACGGACATCTGCGTAAACAAGTGATAACGTAGTAAAAACACTACATCCAGGACATACATAATGATAAGGCAAACAGCCGGAGCAGTAGGACGGATTTTGGACACCCTGGCCACAAAAGCGGTGAGTTTCTCTCGCCAGCCCGGACCAGGCAGAGGATGGGAGATGGCCGGTTTGTGCGAGGGGGGGAAAGGATCAGCGATATTCAGGAGGCGCATGCGTTCACACCAGGGACAGTTCTGCTTCAGATGCTTACTATAAACATGCGTGGGCTTATTATTTGGACATTGGACAAGTTGCGCGCCAGCCTGTTCAAGCGCTTGCAGCCATTTAAGCGCGGAGGGGCGCTGCTCTGTAGGGCGACTGTAGGCCGTGATAAAGCATTGCTTCATCAGCTTCTGGATGGACGGTGGTAGAATCTTGAACGAGAGCGCGGAGGCGGGATGCAGATATTCCCATTTGCCTGTATAAGGAAAGATGCCGTTGTGAATATTCTCCGCTAACGACGGTGCCATTCCTTCACCCTGCCAGACAGCCGCGAACGGATGCCAGCCCTCCATAAGCATCAAAAAAATCAAGACGGCCAGCGCGAAATTATCGTGATTGGGTGTGCGATCGACCAGGCGAAAATCCAGGCCTTGCAGCTCTGGCGCGGTATATTCTGGCTTGCCCACTACACAGCGGAACGTGCCTTTTGTTTTCGGATCAGGGACCTGGAGGGAATCGCAATCAACCAGCGTCACCATGGCCTTGGTACTGACCAGGATATTGCTTTCGTTCAGATCGCTGACCACATAGCCCTTCTTATGCAGTTCCTCCAGAATGTTCGCCAGATTCCTGACCATTGCTAGCAGATATTCCCAGGTAAAACCTAATTTCATCGAAGCGCGATCTTCGGGATTATACAGTTTGAGCAGCGGGTAGGAGTGCTTGTGATCGATATAGGGCATCGTAAAGCCTATACAGATCAGACAATTGCCCTGCTGCCTGGCAATCAGCGCGGTTGGCCAGGCAATCGAAATATGCTTGTAGCGTTCATACGTTGGATCATGGGGAACATGTTCGAGCATCTCCAGGAGCTTGGCAGTTTTTTCATTACTTGGTTGGTGAAAGATCTTCGCGACATCACGAGTGGATTCCCTGATTCTGTAGACAACACCCTCACCGCCGCGTGCCAACTCCGGCTCAATGAGATTAATAGTGCTGCCAAGTATCAAGGTACGCGTCAAGCGCTTTGATTTGCTGCCCTGTGTGGGCGGTATCATGCCTATTGGATACTGCTGGTTGCTTTGAGTTGTGTGTGGTTTATTCATGAGCATATACCGCGAGAACGAGCGTTTTATCATCATCTGTACGCTCGCAGACTTGTTGAGAGGCGAGAAAGCTCTCGATCTCTGCCGAATTGGCAACAGGTTTCAGGGCAAAGGCGAACAAGGGATCAAAAAAGGGCGCGTAAGGGGTATTATTAGAAAAGTCCAGCGCCAACAATTCAAGGCCATCAGTCAGCATCGCCAGGCCGGCCAGGTCCGCGCGCTGCCGCACGGTATAAATCACTCGGTCGAGGTAGGTGCTTTCTGTCAGAAAGTTAGTCTCATTGAAATACTTCCCGCGACGGCGAGGCGTCAGAGAGTCCAGTACCCCATTGGCATGCCGGACAACAATCGCTCCATCGCCGATTTGCGCGGCAACCAGCCAATCCTGACTGACGATCGTTAACAGGAAGGTGGTCGCGAAATGGCGCAAGATATCTGCCTGGGAAGCTTGTGTGGGGAGGGAAGCAAAAGTGTTCTGAGCACAACGCACCAGGGCATCATGGGCCAGCATACAGATCCGCTTGAGCAGGCTCTCCCATTGATCCTTAGCAGCAGGCTCGGCTTGCTCGGACAGCAGCAGGGCCAGGCCATCAAGCGCCGCCTGAACAGCAGTTTTTGCACCAAGCGCGGCATAGCTGGCCGAGCCAGCGCCATCAGCGACCACGACACACAAGAGATCATTGTCATACACACGGGAAGCATAAGCATCAGCGCAGACCTGTCCGCTATGAAGATGGCTTGTACCCGTAACCGCAGCGCCTATAACCCGCCACCTGGGAACTGTCATGCTCTCACTATCCCTTAGAATAATCAGGACAAACAACTCTGGAAAACTGATCTACACCATTGCCCATCCTTTAGGGGGGGGCAGAGGTACCTGCTCGCCCGGTTGGGAAGCGGAAACTCTTTTCTGGCTGGCCGAGAGCCAGAGAAAGAACTCCTTGAAACTCAGTCCATGTAATTTTAAAGGCTGGCGCACGGCGATCTTTGCCAGGGTCTCCATATCTGCCTCACCCACACCAATCGCAAAAAAACTCAGCCCTCCAGCACTCTCCTCCTGCCGCACCCGTTCAGCAGCCGCTTGCCAGTCGTCAGTCGGAGCGCCATCTGTAATCAGCACCATCCACGGGCGGTAATAAGGGATGCCACCTTTCCCTAAAATGCTCTTGCGCTCCTTCACAATATCGAGAGCCTGCCCGATAGCAGTTCCCATCGGAGTATTGCCACCCGCCGTCAGCGTAGGTATTTCAGCTCTCGCTATTTTGGTAAAGTTTTGCAGCATTTGCACACCGCCATTGCCAAAGGTAATGACGGCAACCTCAACGCGCCGGTGAGCAAGGTCATCGCTCTGAACATCCTGATAGAATGTCCGTAATCCCTCATTTAAGGCTGTAATAGATGCTCCATGCATGGAGGTCGAGGTATCCAGGAGGAGGACGCAGGGGCAGACCGGGTCGGGATTGCCAGCGAAATGCACCTGATCAATTTGGCTCATGTCTGGCTCCTTGTCAGATAGCAATAAACTACTTTTATGACAGACAAACTCAAAGGATTTTATTACCGATCTAAAAGAACGGCTTACCCGTTCCCACTGCTTTTTCATGATATTCAGCAATTACACTCTCAGTTGACCTGAGTTGTTACCATTTGCCTTTATTAGGATATACAGTACAAAGCCAAAAGTCAAGTCAAATTATGCCCCCTTCCCTCGTCAGAGCTAATACAAACGCCTTCTACTCGACAAGCAGGCTTTTTAAATGCTGCATTAGCTTTGATTGTCTGGAATCTTTATATTGCGCTGTAAAACTCCTGCGCCTCCAGGCATAAAACGCTTAAACGATTGTATATCTACTAGTATTTTTGCTTGTATTTTCAGTTTCTATAGCTTATAATGGGATGAATCAATAAGGTAGCTTAGTTATGGTCCTGGTTCTATAGTAATAGAAAATGAGTTTTTTACTAAAGTAAACGGATAGTCAATGCAGGTTTATCTTCTAAAAGAAAATGAGAAAATGACGCGCTCCTCTTTGCAAGTTGAACTCGCGGCCTCGCTCCAGCAGCGCGAGGGAGAAAAATTGCGCTGCCTGGCCTGCTCCCGTGGTTGTCTCTTGCCCGACCAGGGTACAGGATATTGTACGGCGATTGTGCATCAAAATGGCAGCTTATATAGCACTGCTTATGGGGTGATTGGTGAAGTCAGTGTAACTCCTATCGAGAATCGCCCGATCTACCACTATCGTCCCGGTACACGTGTGCTCTGCCTGGGAGGGTTGGGGTGCAATCTGCGTTGCTCCTTCTGCCAGAATTGGGAAGTGGCCTTTCGCGATGCCCGCCACGGCGGTCAACTCTCCGCGCCGAATTTGCTGCCCGCACAGGCTATAGCCCTGGCCCGCGCACAGGACTGCGCGGGGATTGCCTGGACATTCAACGAGCCGTCGATTATGCCTATGTATTTACTCGATAGCGCCAGGCTGGCCCATCAAGCCGGTCTCTATACCGTGATGGTCACGAATGGAATGATGACCAGGCAGGCACTGGACCTGCTTGGACCGCATATAGATGTTTATCGCGTCGATGTTAAGAGCCTGGATGCTGCATTTTATCGCCGGGTCGCGAACACACAGGCCAGCACTGAGATCATCCCTCTCGCGCGCCAGGCGCAGCAGGATTTTGGCATCCATGTAGAGGCAGTCACAAATCTCATGCCCACGCTCAATGATAGCGACGATCATTTAGCGCGCCTGGCGGATGCACTGGTAAGCTCGCTGGGCAGCAATGTCCCCTGGCACCTGACAACGTATGTGCCCTATGCTCATATGAAATATATTCCTACAACGCCCGCAGCAACTTTAGCACGCGCGCGTGCTATCGGCCTGCGTGCCGGTCTACGTTTTGTCTATACAGATGATATTGCTGCTGCCAATACAGCCCATACCATTTGCCCAGGCTGCCATGCCTCTCTGATCGAACGCGAGGCACATCAGGTAAAGATTCGTGGCCTGGGACCGACTGGAGCCTGTCTGACGTGTGGCACTGACCTGGCAATGGTTCTTGCTTAAATCGACCTGAAAAGAGGCTATGCAATGATCCGACATGCTTTTCACCTTCTTATAAGAAGTTTACTGCTCATAGGTTTGCTTGCTTTAGTCTATGCTATGCTCTCTATACCTCCAGTGGCTGCCGCCAGCAAGGCACAACCTGCAGGCGCGCTGGTCCCGACCGCTCAGGGCGGCCATGTCACCGTGCTCGTGCTCGATATGTCCGGCTCGATGTCTACCAATGATCCACAGGGCTACCGCTGTTCCGCCGCCGATGCATATATTGATCTGAGTGGGCAGTCCGACTCTATCGGCCTGGTCGGACTGGATGGAACTGGCGCGCGCGGCGGTTCACATAATTTTGAGTCAGCTATCTCCTGGCTTGATCCGCAAAGCACTGCTACCGTGCAGAATAAACAGAGCGTAAAAAGCGCGCTTGCGAATAAATCCAATAACTGTAAACCCGATATGACTACTCCTACCGACGATGCTCTAAACCAGGCATACAATATGCTTGATGCCTTTACTACGCAGAACAAGAACATTAGCGGCTCAGTCATCTTGCTCACCGATGGTGCCCCCTGCCCCGATCTGGATGCGCAGGTCACCGCTATTCAGAGTGAGCTGATCCCTAAATTCGCGAGCAGAAAGTGGCCGGTCGATACGATCGCTCTGGGTCATGATGCGCCTCTCAATAGTACTGCTGCCTGTGGAGCGCCTGGCACACTCTCTGGAACCTATCATACCTTTTTAAGCGGCATCGCCAGCGGTACACACGGCAAGTTTTATGATGATGGCGTAGGACCGGTCCCGGGTATCAGCGCTCTGAATATCGCGGGCTTCTTTGTCGATATCTTTGCCAGGTATTCTGGCGAGACGCCGAGCCTGGCCATCGGGGTACAACAGTTGAATGGTTCGACCACGCAGCAAAATTTCCCCGTGGTTGATGGGGCAACAAAGCTAGACGTGGTGATTGTCAAGGAAAGCGCCAGTGTCAATGTCTCGCTGGCAAATCCTGCAAGTCAAACCATCTCTCAGAATACCGCTGGCGTCTTTGTCTCGCAGGACAATTTTCATGCCATCTACTCAATCACCAGCCCGCCAGCAGGAGCGTGGATCGCGACCGCGAGCGGTCAGGGACGATTTATGCTCTACAGTCTTACCAAAACCGATATCACAGTTACGGTTACCCAGGTGGCTGTGCCTAGCTCCTCCCTGAATTCCACACTGGATCAACAGAGAGCGCTGCCTCTGGGTCAGACTCTGGAGATCACGGCGAAGTTGGAAAGCGGCGGGCACCCGTATAACGATAATGCCTATTCAGTCAATGGAGACATTTCCAGCAGTAATCCTGATTGCCGGAATCCAGCGCAGGCCATCGTTTTAAAGCGCAATGGGTCCTCCTATCAGGGTACGGTCGTGATACCTCTGAAGAGCAAGCCTGGTACCTATACTGTGCAGGTCTGTGCCAGTACAGGCTCTTTACAGAATGTCGTGGCCAGCGGCTCCTTCAATGTCTCCCTGGCGGTCTTTCCGATACCCTCTCTGTACTCGACGGAAACCAAAGCGTATACCGATACCTCTGATAAGCCGCTGGATACGACCGTGATCCAATGGTTCCCGCTCTTGCAGTTCTTCTATAGCCTTCCTATAATTGATCACTTTAGCGGCTGGCCTTTGCAGGGTCATCCAGCTCAACCAGAGGCGGTCTTAAATGGTGAAGTGCAGTCGAACGGCACACCTTATCAGGGAGCGACCATTCGAGCCACAGCGGTGGCTGTAACGAGTTGTAAGGCTGGTCTTCCTCCACAGGAGCATGTGCCTGGAGCTTTGCCAGTCACGATCAATCAGGACGACCAGGGCCACTTTACCGCCCTCTTCGAGCCGACTGGCCCTGGTCTGTATGAAGTGATTTTTGAGACCAGTGGCTCTTTCGCGGATAGCCAGGGCAGCTTTGGGCCACAGGCCCTGTGTGTCAATGCCAATCTGCGAGGTGCATTCTTCGATGAAAATAAAACGGCGGGCCTGATCACGCTTGTCTACTTCCTGCTGCTGTTTATTCTCTTCAGCGGACTCTGGTTTTTCGCCACGCCACGCCCATTTGGCAAGTGGATACGCGATCAGGGTAGCCCCGCGGAGACGAATCGCAGTTTCGCGAACGCGACCCGTGTGAACCTCGCGTCTGTCATCTATACGCGCAACATCCTTAACTCGCGCAGCGCCGGCATGCCAGGCGGCTTACGGTTCCGTTTCCGCCGTGGCCAGCGCATCGATGTACGCCCAACAAACGGCTCTGGCAATTGGCGCATGTCGGATGGCAGTCAACTGCCCGGCCAATTCCAGCCGATCCGCGAACTGGTCTATCGTTCGCCAGAGGCTGGGCCGAACAGTTACGATGGCTATCTACGCTACACGATTGTTAACACGCCGCAACAGAGCGGCGGCGACGGTGGTGGCGGATACTCCAGTAGCGGGGACTATGGTGGGTACAGAGATACTGGTAGCTATGATGGATATGGCAATCAAGGATCATCCAGCCAGCGTGGGCGCAGGAAACAGAAGGCCGCTCCGTCATTCTCAGCCTATGACTCGTATGCGCCTCCTAAAAGCAGGAAGGGCAAGGGTCGCAAAGGCCAGGATCTTGCTCCCTGGGAGCGCTACGATAACTAAATAAAGCGCAACACAGGTGGTTGAGGGCTTTCTCCTGCAGATAGAAGAAAGAGGAGTCGCTTTTCCAGACCACGAGAAACAAACGAGAGGACATATCTACATGAATAACCGTGGCGCTCCCTATGCGCGTAAAGCGAGCGATATTGGAAGGACATCGTCTAGCTATGTGCATGCAACTGAGGCAGACACTCCCTTAACGGTTAGCCAGGAGCGCATCACTACGCCAGCCCTGGTGATTCTGTTGGGGAGTACCGCTTCGATCACTGCCCTTGAGTTGATGAGGCATATGCTTACCCTGCAACAAACAGATCAGCGCAAAGTCGCGCTGGTCTATATCGACACGGATGAGCCGAACAGTTCAGTCGTCGAATTTCGCCAATATCATAATGGCATCTTTCAAGAATTCCCATTACGCATTGCCGTGCCCGTTGGTATAGAGCGGGTTGACCGCATCAACCAGGAATATGGGATTGGCGCGGAAGATCCCTCTGAGCCTCATACCTTTGTGCGCGGCAAACTACCCCAATACTTCTCCAATGGCGCAGGTGGCATACGCAATAATGGGCATGTCGCGGTCTGTTTCCATCAAAAGACCATTTATGATACCTTGCAGCGAGCACTGGCCTCCATTATGCGCATCAGCACAAATGAGGGGACACAGCGCAGAAACGAAGTGCAGGTCTATATTGTTACCTTCATGGGCGGCGGCACTGGCAGCGGCATCCTTGCCGATATTACTGTCATGGTACGCGATCTACTGGCACTGCAGCAATATGAGCAACGGATCAATCTCTTCTGTATGCTGCCAGAGACGGTCAGAGGGGCAAATCTGGCCGATCTCACCTGGCGTAAGAGCAATACCCTGGCCTGCCTGTTAGAACTGCTGGCCTTTAGCCTGGCGGCAAACGCAACCGCCCCATATGCTTATCACAAACATGTACGCGAGAAGGTCTACAATCTGACGCAGGACGCCATCGCTAACGAAGTCTTCCTGCTGGGACGAACTGTGATGGATGATCCATCCAACACGGCCAGACTGGTTGGACTGGACCTCTTCCAACGCATTGCTAACGCGTCGGGCGTGGGCTATCTGGAACATTCCAAGCAGGTTGACCGGCGTACCCTTGGCGAGACTGACGACCGCAGCTTGCCCACGATGTTTGGCACCTCCTGCCCACTGGAAGTACGTTTCCCGGCTGAAGAGACCGCTCTGGCCTTCGCGCAACTCGCCACTGCTAACATTCTGCCCCACCTGGCCGACTATCGACCACAACCAGTCACGCTTGATGATCGCAGCAAACGCGAGTGGCTGCGTGAATGGCACGAAGTCGCGCCCGTCAGCGCGAATACCAGCAATCCCACAACTGTGCAACCTGGTCAGATTAGCTTTGACGAGTTTGTAGAGGCTGAACAGGGTCGGCTGAATGCGCTCTGGGGCAAGGTGCAGATCCTCGAAGCTGACGCGGAAGCGCGCCTGCGCTATCTGATTAACCAGAAATATGTGGCCGAGGAACAACTAATCAAGGAGACTCCCACGGCTGCCCAGGCGGGGGAAAGCGGCGTAATTAATCGGCGCATGCACCACTTGCAAACGCTGCAAAAAAAATACCTCTTTATCCTGGAGGATCTGAAAGAGCAACGGCTCCCGCCGATTTTCCCGCGTCCAGTCGAACTGGAGGCAGAGTTAACCCAACCTGGCAGAAGCTGGTTTACTCCCTGGAAAAGTTCCGCTACCGAGCATGCTCGTGAAGTGTTTCTCAAATATAATGATCACATGGCCTTACACGCTCGCGTCACACGCCTGGGCCTGCTGAGACAGGTCCTGCAGGGTCTGCTGCAATACGTGAATGAGGCTCTGGAGACCGCTCAGGTCTGGTTCAAGGATACATCAGTTGATGAGAATATCCATGAGCTGGAGGTCAAGGGTCTGAATAGTTCAGCCTGGCTGGGACATCTCGACTATCCTCACCCACATCAGCGCCATATCTTTGATCTGCGCAGCCTGCGGGCCAGCGATGGTCATAGTCTTGCCGCCGAGCGCCTCTACATCTGGGCCACCGGCGGAGAGCGCGTGCTGACTGAGAATGTGCCCCTGCAATCATGTTATGTCGAGTACGTCGATGAATGCATCAAGTACCTGAGCAATAAAGCCAACGATCCCAGCAAAGATAGCCAGTTGCGCCTGGAGAATCAGAATGCCGGACGCCTGGCGGATAGCGTGGTGGCTTTCTTCCGCGAGAAGTATATGCGCAAATTCCAGGATATGAACCTGTTCGAGCTTCTGGAGAAGGCCGCGCCACCGAATGCGAAAGGGCAAGCGCGCACCAAGCAGATTAGTAGCTATCTCTTTGAACATCTGCAGCATATGCGCGGATTAATGAGCAGCCTGATTGCTTTCGAGGCCGAGTTGTGGAGTCATGGTCAGGGGAACCTGGATACATCGATCTACCTGGGCATACATTGGCGCTCTGGAGGTGGACAGCAGGACGAGATCCTGCGCCTGGCTCTCGACGCGTTGGTCTCACTGACCAAGCAGGGCCAGCAGCCAGTGACACAGTTATCTTTTGATCCCCATCGTTTGCAGGTCTCATATGGCCAGCACGCGATCAGTATTGCCACCATCCGCGATTTTTATCTAGAACAGAATAGTTCTATGGAAGCATATGAATATCATCAACAACGCTGGGCAGATGTAGGCAACTCTCTCCAGGGGTATATGCCGACCCATAGCTCTGAGGAAGCGCAACGACTTGTACGCGAGCGCAATGCTTTGGGAAAGAACTCAAATATGCCCTTGTATCAGCGCCTGATACGTCGTCCTGGCGTCTTTTAAATATATGGATTGATAAGCGAGGGCTTATGGTTGTCAATTCTTATCCAACATTTCGTCCGAGTATCGTGATCTGTGTTGGCAAAACAGGCGAACGCATTCGCGAGCATCTCAGCCCTTTCGACCGCAAAGCGGAACGCGTCTTTGATGCTGGTGATGAACGCGTCAGTGTATATCACTTGCTGTCCAATCTTGATCCGCGCCTGCGCGATATGGTCAGCCTGTTGCAGGTTATCACGGATGGCTCCAAAGCAAATTTTGACGAAGCCATCCCTATTCCCATTGATCAGTCCTTTGTCAACGACGCGGATATGCCGCAGCAGCCAGGCCCATTAGAGAGCGTGATCTACCAGGCACTTTTCTCCGTCCAATTGGACAGGCGTATTACTAATATTAGATCCGGGGGCTACACTATACGCGAGACGCGCGCGCAGATTTTTATCGTTGGTGAGGCGCTGGATGATGAGAAAGATATGCGTGTGATGGCAAATGTGCTGACAGCAGTGCATAAAGTGGCCAGGCGCCTGGGTTTTGAACCTTCAATCTTTTACTGCCTTAACACTGACTTGAGTGGAGATCATCATCGAAGCTTACAAAAACTGTATAATACACCGGGATTAAAGTGGACAGACTATTATCTCGCGAATTTTGCTCATCTCTATGAAAATGTTATTCCTCTGCCCTCGCCCGTTACTCAGACGCCGAAGGAGCGCCAGTACGCGATTGCCGAGTCCATATTCGGGCTGATCGCGACGGGCATGACAGGACTGCCAACTCTTGAAACAGACGTACGCTTGCCCGCGGACCTGCAGGACTACTCGGATCACGTAGGCAGTGTCAGTACCAGCATGGTCTACTTTCCTCACGCGGCTGTCAGGAAGTATAGCAGTAGCAAGCTGGGCACTGATCTGATGCGCGAGTGGCGCGATTCCCTTGAGAAGAATCCTGATCCTGGCCCCGATCAACAGCGCCTGGAGAACCAGGCGCGGGCCCTGGCTAAAGAGATTCTGTCCTGGATGCAGGATACGAAAGTACGTCAGGCCACCGAGGATCTCTTTGGACCAAACATGCTGATCCTCCGTAGTGGTCCTCAGGCCTCTAGAGGGCGTCGGCTACCTCGGCAAAAAGAGGTGATAAGACAACTGGATAAGTTGGAGGCAGCCCTCTTTCGCCTCTTTATTCCAGAGATCGTGGAAGAGGAGTACAACGCGCAAAACCATAAACCCTGGACCGCCCTGGCGATCAATCGCAAGGTCAAAGCCACAGGTGAATATGGCAATTGGGAGCGCCAGGCATACCTGGCCTGGGAAGATGCGCAGAGAGTTCTGGATGACGAGATCAGGCAAGAGACTGATAAAATGTGGGAGAGCAGCGATACAGGCTTTAGCCAGGCCAAGATCTTTATTGATGAATTAGATGTGCGCCTCAAAGATATTATAGAGGAGATGAGTTCGCTGCGCGAGAGGCATGACAGGCTCTATGATCGCGACTGCAATGAGTTTCGCGAGAAAGGGCTGGGGGAATGGAATGATGCGGCAAGTAGCTCAACGATTATGGGACCCGATGTGCCAATGAGCATGAAATTGACCCCCACAATTACGACAACTCCACCTGACGCGCAGCTGCAGGGAGCCATGGGAGTAAATACCCCTGGTGGTCCGGGCGGGGGCATGGGAGCAATTGGTGGCTCTGGAGGAGGTCCGCCCCTGCCCGAAGAACTGATCGAGTTGAATCTAGAAAGGCGCGTGGACTATAAACAGGGCCTGATCCCACCCTTGGGCACCTTGCTTAGTATCGGCGCTCTGGGAGCTTTCGCGCTCTATGAAGCTTTAAAAGTCCTGCCCGATAATCTGCCCACCTTTCTGCCCTGGCAGTTGCCAGCCTTACCATTTCCCTGGCAGGTGCCAGTCACCTGTCTTGGCTTGCTGGCCGTGGCTGCTTTAAATCTGAGCCTGCGCTTGACTCGCGGACAAGATTTACGCGCAGCCCGCAAGGATCTGCTAGCCTTTTTCCGCCGTTACTTCGCGCATGAATGCGAGAAGCGCGAAGATCGACAGCGCATGAAACTCTTGCAATATATCAAGGGCAGAGTGATGCAGAAGCGCCATCGGCTGGCCACACTCTCCACGCTCTTTCAGAACCTGGAAAATCAGCAGAGCCAGGAGGCAGTGGAGGTGGAGGAGCAACTCTTCGCGGGACCTGGCGGGCAGCGTGATATCCTGGTGGCCAATGGGGAACGCTTGCAGCGCACGGGCAATCATACTCTGGCTACCATCCATCATCAGATCAACCAGGTCCGCCTGCATCAACCGCTGGAAGAGTGGCATCATTCTTTAGGTGCATTAAAAGCCCGACTCATGCTGCGACTGCGCGCGCAAACCCAGAGTTTGCTTGAAATGAGCGAAGACGAGATCCAGATGCATCTCACTGACTTCATTACCCCGGTGATTGATGGCTACCTGACAGGTACGCTGGCGGATGTTGCCCTGACTCTCGATAAGGCCGAAATGTGGCGCGAGATCATCGAGCGTGTGAGCAAGCCGATGTACTATGCCAAAACAGGCATGCGCGATCCACAACGCTGGTTTATCTGCGGAGCCAACGAAAATCTGGCGAAAATCCAGAGCTTTGATAGCCTGGTCAAAGCAGAGAGCGGCCAATCTCCCATTCCTGAGAATGTGGATTATGTGACCACAAGAAGCCCTGAATGGCTGATAGTTGCGGCCTTTTTCTGGGGAGGCGAGCCACCTAAATTTAACGCGGACGTGCTTTTTCCTGTTAAATAAAAAGCTTGCCCAACTGGCCTGTTGTGAGTGAGATCTGGCGCGTCTGTTTCACAGTAATACAAAATGGAGGGAATCTGGTATGATGCAAAAGCCTTTACCGAGTGTTGGCCCGACTATCTCCACCACGGCGAATCCCCCTGTGGCTCCGTCCTCTGGTATGCTGCAAAAGCCTTTACCGAGTGTTGGCCCGACTATCTCCACCACGGCGAATCCCCCTGTGACTCCAACCGCTCTACCTCCTGGAGGAACAACTCCTACTATTACAAACCTTCCGACGCAACCGCTCATCCAACCGCCCGGCACAGGGGCAGTACCCCCAGGCATGGGCGCGGTACCCCCAGGCGTGGGAGCAGCGGCACGGGGCATAGGCGCGGTACCCCCAGGCATGGCAGGTATCGGGGCCATACCTGCAGGCGCTACGGCGGGACCAGCGGCTGTAGCTGTGCCCGATCCAGGCCAGACCTATCGCAGTTGGTATCCACGCTGGTGGTTTCTCGCGGCTCTCTTCTGCTTTCTGGCCCTTGGCATTGTGCAGATCTTTCAAGCGCTTCCGTGCCAGGGAGCAAGCGATTTTGCCGCGACACGTTTCTGCCAGGTAACGAGCCAGGCGACCAGTTGGATGAGCTGGGAAGATCCGGTACGCCAGATCCTGGTGCTCGCGGCCATCTGGCTGGTCTATTTTCTTACCTGGATCGCTACATTTACTTTCGGCATGGTGCCGATCCAGATCAAACGCTCGCGCGAGGCAGTTCCGCACTTTCTACGTCTAATCTCGGAATTCCGCACGGTGGCCAGCCTCTTTTATGTATACGCGTCTGGTGCCATACTCACAATATTCATCATGTTCTTTACAGGGCATACGCCGACCATGGCATTCGCGCTCTGCTCGATAGTTCTCTTTATCGCTAACAGTTATTTTTTTCACAAACAGACGCGCGCGGTTCGCCTCCAATATCTGGTAGGGTATGGCCTGCTGGCTCTCTTATGTATAGGTGTCATGTGTGTAGGGGTCATATGGTTTTCGCAGCGCTGGCAGTACACTTTGTTGGCGGCTGAAATAGTTGTCGGCGTCGTCGGCATCTGGGCCATAGTCGCCCTGGTGCGTGAGCCGAGAACGGCAACAACTGCTCCCAACCTGACGCCTGAACAGATCCTTGATGCTATCAACGCGCAGGCTCTGGAGCCTGGCGAAGTTTTTCGTGCCTGGGTGCGTTCTCTCAGGCCTGGTAAGTGACCATAGGCTCTTGCAGGGGTCCATACAGCGCAAGAAAGGTGGATAAAAACCTATGTCAAACAATACGCCGCCTGGCTGGTCCAGCAATACATCCAGTGGGTCTGGTGCTTCGTCAAACCCTGGAAACAATCCCGCTGGCCCTCCAAACAACCCAAATCCATGGGGACCTCCAAACAATCCAAATCCATGGGGTCCTTCAACTAGTCAAAACCCTGGAGGCAATCCCCCTGGCCCTCCAAACAATCCAAATCCATGGGGTCCTCCAACTAGTCAAAACCCTGGAGGCAATCCCCCTGGCCCTTCAAACAATCCAAATCCATGGGGACCTCCAACCAGCCAGAACCCTGGAGGCAATCCCCCTGCCAGTACAACTGGCACAATTCCATGGGGACCTCCAAACAACCCCGGTCCATGGGCCAATCCCCCTGGCCAAAACCCTGGAGGCAATCCCCCTGGCCCTCCAAACAATCCAAATCCATGGGGTCCTCCAAACAACCAAAACCCTGGAGGCAATCCCCCTGCCAGTACAACTGGCACAATTCCATGGGGACCTTCAAACAACCCCGGTCCATGGGTCAATCCCCCTGGCCAGAACCCTGGAGGTAATCCCCCCAATCCCGCTGGCCCTCCCACTGGCCAGATCCCTGGAGGCAATCCCCCTGGCAGTACAACTGGCACGAAGACTTTCGCGGAGACGCAAGCAACTCAGACCAGAGTGCTGCCGAGCTTTATAAAGCAGAGCGAGTATATCGCGAACTACTTTACCGCGGATCTCACGGAGGTTATCGCGTTAACCAATTTTAATCTGGCCACAGAATTAAATCTCCCGTCTAACTACTTTCGCAATAATGCCGACATCATTGCCATGCTCTATGACGATATAGCGCATATGTTGCGTGATAACCTGATTGTAGGCATTCATCTGCTGCTAAGTGATAAAGATATGGATCGGAGTCTGGGAGCCTATCCTGTGCGCTATCATGCACAATATACCATCGTGCCAGCGGAGGCGGGCGTGACACCTAATCTCTCGCAACCTGATTTTGGCAGGCCACTGGCTCCCCCTCCTGATGTCATCAGACAGACGCAGTTGATCTTGCTGATTGACTGGAATCCCAGGGCACAGTCCAGTCGCAGCCATCTGCGGCGTCCCAGTTACAACTTTGATTGGGTGCCAGAGGCAGCCAGATTCGATGCTACAACCGTTCTGCATTATCGTTCAGGCTCTTTAAGCGTAGATGGAGCTGTAGTCAAGCGCAGTGAGAAATACTAATGCCAGGCCAGTTGGGCAGAGGGCAACGAGCAAGCGAGTGACCCAAAGGAGTTGAGCTATTATGAATTTGCGCATTACCCCAAAGCAATACGAGCTAATCGTGTATATTCATCCCGATAGCGGTCCCACCGTGCCACTCGCCATCGATTTATTGGAGATTGAGACCTCTATCATGGGCCTGGATACCCATTCTAATCGCAATGAGGCGCGTGTCAGGCGGCTCGCCGAGTACATTCGCAAAGCATTCCCAGAGGTAGATCCCTATAGCAGGCTTGATTTTCTGATGAATATTATGAGCAGGCTGAGCCATGTTCAGGACTTTAGCGGTGTTGTCCTACGCCTGCCCGGTAAGATCACTCAGGTGATGGAAGAAGACTCCCAGGGACAGATGAGCAGTGCGGTTGTGACTCCAACCGAGTTTGCTCGTCTCACGCAGGCAGAGTTACAACTCAAGGGAGAAGTGATCAAGCTGCAGCAAGAGAATCACAAAATGGATGCTGAGATTCCCGCTCTGAAGACGCAGTGCCAGCAACAGCTTGCTACAATTGCGTACAACGAGAAGCGGCTCAAACTGCTCAAAAAGCAGCAAGAAGATGCGGACATTGAATTGGCCAGGCAAGCCAGGGAGAACAAGACCAATAAAGAAAAAGCCGCCGAGGTTACAAAAGAACTCGGCGTACTACAAGTAAAAATAGAGCAACTCCAGCGCGATAACAAGCTTGCCCAACGCACTCAGGGCGAAGTCGCTGGTCTGCGCCAACAGAATACCGACCTGACAGCCGACAAGCAGAGGCTTGAGGATAACCTGAAAAAAACGCGGGACGACCTGCGCGATGCTTACGATACGATCGGCAAATTGGAGGACGAGCAAAAGAAATTACAGCGCGAATTAAATCGCATCCACGGAGATATTGCGCAGCTGAAAACAAGAAAAATAGAGGCCAGCGCGGGAGCAGGCATACCTTTTCAGCCCACACCGCTCACACAAGTAGCGCCCACACCATCACCGCTCGCGCCACCGCCGCTCGCGCCGCCACCGCTCGCGCCGCCACCGCTGATACCATCATCGCTCGTGCCATCACCGCTCGCACCAAGACCTGACCCGAGTACCGGGCCTGATGACCCCGATCCTATGAAAGAAGCCTGGCGTAATAATCTCAAAAATGAATACCTTTAGCAAGTTCTGGCAGATAAGAAAGAGTACACCAGTGAATGAACCCGCAAAAAATAGAGCACCGCGTTTGATCCCTGCTTTACCCCCAGGAGAGTTTGTCGATCAACCGCAGGAGATTGATCGTTTCCTGGTGCAGCTCTGGCCGGATGGCAGGCTGTATTTCAAAGGATCACGCGCTCGTATAGAAGAGTTTTTACAGACCTGTCAAGAGAATGACCTGGCTATTGAGGTCGATTATGTTTCACTTTGCGGATAAGGGAGTGTAAGCATTTATGAATGATACTCCACAGGTGCGTCCTGCCTGGCTTATGGATCTGATTACTTTTCAACAGGGACGCATTGCCCGGCAATTTGTCCTGCATTTTAATATTACTGATTATATTATTGATCTGAGCGAACGTCTCCCTCTGGAGAAAGGCGGATATACCCGTGGAGGGTCTGTGGTTTCAGCAAGCTTGCAGCCACAGACCTTACGCGAATATCTCGATGACTTTCTCTTTGATGTGTTCAGATGCCAGACGATTTATACCTATTCCCTGGCCAATGGCCTGACGGCCAGAGATGCCAGAGATCAGCGCGAAAACCAGGAAAACTTCGAGAATGAGTATCATGGTCCCGGTATGCAACGCATTTATGAGATTTACCAATCCCGCTATGGGAGCGGTCCTGCAGCGGCTGAGTCCAGCAGGCGGACCACAGCGGATGGTCTTAATCTTCCCACCGATGTCTCTGAAAATCTCAAGCTGTTGGGTCAGGCCTTACAACGGAAGTATCTTGATCCCCTTGATAGCAAGAGCGAAAAAGAACGTCCAGTCGCGGTAATTTTAGACTACGCGGAGAAGTTGATCCCATTTCATCTTGGCGAGGGCCAGGGTGAGCAACAACAACTCCAGGCGCTAGAGGTCGTCCAGCGCTGGGCATTGGACCACCAGATTCGCGACACAGAGAATATTATTCTGCTCTTAACCACCAATATCGGGCAGATTCCTTCCAGCGTCTATGCCGAGGGTAGCGGCTGCCGGGCGATTCGCATTCCTCTGCCTGACGAGCACGAGCGCAGCGCGTTTATTCACTTTAAAATGTCCCGCAGCAAGCGTCCGCGCCTGGTACCGTTGAACCCCAATGACTTTGGCCTGACCGAAGAAGAGCAGGCTGGGCGGCTGGCTCGCGCAACCCAGGGCATGCGCCTGACCGATATCGATAACCTCAGTCGTCGCATCGCCTCCGAAGTCTACACGACCTATGCATATTACCGCAATGCCCATCAAGCATTTCAAGGGTCCACATCCCCCTTATTGCTCGCGGAGGACGTGCAACGCGTCAAGGCCGAAGTTATCCAGGCCCAAAGCGCGGCTCTACTGGAGATCGTGCCGCCTAAACGTAGCTTTGATGAGATCGGTGGTCTGGAGAATCTCAAGCAGTACCTGCGCAAGCGCACCAGATTTATGTTGAGCGGTGAATATTCGCCACTGGTGCCCAGCGGCCTGCTCCTGGCCGGTCCCCCGGGCACTGGCAAGACCATTATTGCAGAAGCACTGGCGAGGGAAAGCGGCTTTAATCTGGTTAAGATGCGCAACATTCAGGATAAATGGGTGGGCAGTTCAGAGCGCAATCTGGAACTGGTCTTAAATCTGCTTAAGGATCTGCATCCGGTCGTCGTCTTTATCGATGAGATCGATCAGGCCATGGTGCGCCGCGATACCGGGCAGAGCGGCGATAGCGGCGTTGGTGCGCGTATGTTTGCGCGTCTGCTGGAGGAGATGAGCAGTGGAGTCAATCGAGGCAAGATTCTCTGGGTAGCCGCCACCAACCGGGCTGATATTCTGGATGAGGCCCTGCTACGCCGTTTTGATCGCGTGGTGCCGTTGCTCGTACCCGATAGCGAGGAATCCTGCCGGATTATGGCCACGCTAATCGATACCATCGTCAAGCAGAGCGAGGGCCGCATCCAGATCTCGTATGGCGGGGACCTGGCGCAAAGCGGCAAGCAGACCCACGCAGACTTCCAGAAATTCGCCAATATCGCGAAAATCACCACGGAAATGGGTCTGACCGGTGCAAGCATAGAAATTGTGCTGCGCCGCGCCATCGAGATTGTCCATGAAGAACTGGCTGAACTCAATGGTCAGACCACCAACGTGGCCCCGATCCTGGAATCGCGCCATCTGTTTCGGGCCGTGCGCGATTTCAAACCCAACTACCAGCGCGAGGTCTACGAATATCAGAGCCTGCTGGCCATTCGAGCCTGTAACTTCTATTCAGTCATTCCAACGCTACCCAAAAGCGGCGCATACGCGCGCATACTTGGGCCAGAGGGCACCATCAATGTGACAAAGCTAGAAGAAGAGATCCGTATCCTTGAGCGCTTCCTTAGACGATGATAATCACGCTTATATGTAGAAAGGCAGAAAAAATCCTATGAGTTCAGAAGGAGGCGGGAAATGCACGATGGTGGCCGGCTCACCGCTCGTCGCAGCCGTAGGCGCGGGCATTATGGTGACAGACGGGATTATCTGGGTTGATGAGAGCATAGAGAACTACGCGCAAAAGTACGCCAGGGAGTATGGGCAGGCACGTGAGCAATCTGAGACATATGCCCGCGCGAACCAGCAGTACCATAGCCAGTTTCTGAGCAGCCAGTTGGCGGCCCAGGCCACAGCCAGCCTCTATGAGGGTGTCGTGCGCCCAGGCACCCCTCGGCAGAGATATGCCCAGCAGCAGCCGCAGGTCTTGCAGCAAGGCATAATGCGCGCGCAGGCCGCGCTGGCAGATGTCAAAAATTCGCCTGGCTCACCAGCGGAACTGGAGCGCCAGCGCCTGCACTATGCTTTAAAGTACGCCATCTTCGCGGTCAGCAGCATCCTGCCGGTTCCTCTCATTCAAGAGGCCATCGCGGCCCTGGATGGTTCCCCGGAACGGCTCGAGGAGATGCTTGCGCGCCTGCAGGCGGCACGCCAGCAGTATAATGCTCGTCTCTCCGCGCAAGAACTCGCGCGCCTCCAGCTAGAGGAGCTTCTCGCGCAGACTCAAGCTCAACTGGAGACAATCGCGCAGGTCTTGCCCGAACTTTCCGCTGAACAGCAGGCCAGGTTTGCGCAACAGTTCAGGGCCATCCAGAGCATCTTGCCTGGCGCATCGGCTCAGGGTCTACAGACCACGGAGGCCCTGGAAAATGCGCAAAGGGCACAGAATGGCAGCCGGGCGCTGATTGAAGCGGTCTCAAACGCCTTTCTGGAGGAGCGCATCTCTCTCAATAGCCTGATTAATCAGCAACTCGGTGTGCTGGAAACCCTGTCTGAAATGCTGAAAGAGGCGGGTCGCGGCCCGGTCAAAGAACGCCGTGAATGGCGAGAGTTGGCCGACCAGATCCAGGAACTCCATTATCATATGCAGAGCTTGCTGGAGCAGCCTTTATCTCAGGCTGAGCAGCAATTCACGCAACAGAATCGGCGTCTCTCTCTGCTCAAAGAACAGACCTTTACCTTGATTGAGACCTTGCAACAACAGGTGATCGCGGATACGATTGCCGAGACATTGCAAGAACTGCACTTCCAGGCAACCCCCGGCGATCAAGGCCTGATTCGCGCGCGAGATACACTGTTGCGGGTCGTTGCCTCGCCCTCCAAACAGAGCGCCCAGAACAAGCGTGATGACCGGGTGGTGACGTTTGAGATTGCCCGTAACGGCGATATCACCTATGATTTTGTAGGCTATACGGGCGATAGCTGTCTGACTGAAGCTGAAACCATTTTCGCGGCTCTACGCGAGAAAGGCTTGCATATTCTAGACCAGAACGTGGCGCGGCGCATGCGGGAGGCCGTGGCGCGTGGACAAAGGGTCGATGCGCAGATGCTGCAGCGCCCTGAATACCAGCACCATCCACTGAGCAACAAGTTACAAGCACAGATGGCCGAGCGCTTGCTCAGCGCGCTGGGCAAGATGCAATTTGAGCATATTGAGCAGCAGGTTGTGGGAGGAGTCATCGAGCTAGACGCATTTAACGGAGATGTAGGTTACCACGCGCAGATCAGAGCCGAGGGAACAGTCGAGGTAACCAGAAACGAGGGAGAAGAGGAGGTCAAAATCGAGGCAGATTCGTATGATCCTCTGGCCATTGAAGCCCGCCAGGTCAGGCTGGAGCATCCACCAGCAGCCGAGAAAGCCTCGCCTGCTAAACATCAACAGACGTTACCAAAGCGAGTGGAACAAAAATTGCGCGAGCCTTAGCACAGCATACCTGAGACAGAAGAAGGAACAGACCATGGTTCAAAATCTTGTGAAAGCGCCCCTGGTTGCCCAGCAAGTCACATGGAAATATTGGGGAACATCAGAGCACGCCTTAGACAAAGAGTTTTACGCAGCCTTGCAACAGTTCGTTGCCAATGCCGTGCGCGAGCGTCTGCTCAGCGGGTCAACACATATCTGGATTGGCCGCGAGATCCAGGTTGAGATTGGCCTCTCGCGCTTGCGTGCCAGAGCGACCATGCTCAGCCCTCTTAACGCGAATATCGTCACCGAGCAGACGCAATTTATCGCGCAATACCAGGAGCGTCCCCAGGACGAACGCCAGGATATCTCCACCTTCATTTCTGAGATTATTCGTTATCCCGCTGAGCGCTACGAGGGGCTTTATAACAGCCTGGTAGGCATTGACCAGATCAAGGCAGATCTCCTGCTCAAGCTGGAGGTCTTACTACGGCCCGAACTGATCGAGCATTGGGTCCAGCGCCACTATGCCGCTGAACCGCCCTATAACCTGATGCTGGCCCTGTACGATCGTTATCCTCTGATCGTTCTGGAAGGCGAAGTTGGTGCTGGCAAGACGGCCCTGGCCAGAAGCATTGGCCAGATTCTGACCCCCAAAGTAGGTGCCGTGGCCTTGCTGGTGATCAATGCCCAGGTGCGCGGCGGAGGCCACGTCGGCGAGCTAACCCAGAACATCGCTCGCTCGTTCGTGGAGGCCGAGCGCTACCAGGAACAGGAGGGAAGCGCGGTCATTATTCTGCTTGACGAGGCTGATGCGCTGGCCCAGACGCGCGGCACTCAGCAGACGCACCATGAAGATGATGCTGGCGTCAATACCCTGATCCAATGCATCGATCGACTGCGCGGTCGCCCCATCGCGGTACTCTTTTCGACAAATCTCTTGCAAACTCTTGACGCGGCTATTTTGCGGCGCGCGGCTGCGGCATTCCACTTTGACCGACCCGACTTTAGCCAGCGCATCCTGCTCTTTCGCCATCTGCTCCAGACCTTCCCTATCTCTGACGAGGATTTTCAGAGCATGGCGGTCGCCACCAGACCCCGCGAACGCGATCCGGGCAACAAGTCTAAACACATTGATCGTTATACGTATTCCGATATCTCTCAGCGTATTATCCCACGCTCCATCGAAAAAGTGATTAATGAAGGCCGCGCAATCAACGTGCAAGATATTCTTACCTCGTGCGAGCAGATCAGGCCGACACCCGATAACAATGTCCACATTACGCTGCAAAATGCGCGCGAATATGCCCGCTTTTTTGAATAAAGGCAGCAAGAGCCGTCTGATTCTTGTAATAGCTTCTAAAATGGAAATGGCAAGTGCTGGCGACGCCAACCACAGGTTTTCTCAAAAGTTGACTCAAAGCAGGTGTGCAGAGGGCTATAGCCCTTTGCCGGAGCACGAGGTGCCCTCGTAAAACTCTCTTGTGTGGGCGGGCGCGCGGGGAAGCAAAGACTTTTGAGAAACCCTGACGCCAACCAGGCTGGTTGGAAAAGACTTCTCACAAGCATCAAGGGGACGTTTTTCAGCGCTCACCGGAGACCATAAAAAAGAAAGATGATTGGTGTGTATGGACACGACTGCCCCCCTTTCTAATGAATCTTTATTGCTCACACGCTATCGCATCCAGAGAATGGTTGAGGAAGGCGGTATGGGGCGCGTTTATGAGGCCCAGGATACCGCCGCTAACCATAAGGCCGTTGCCATCAAAGAAATGCTGCAAAAGAAGCTTGCTCCAGACGATCTGAAGCAGGCTCAGATACGTTTTGGGCAGGAGGCAGACATTCTGCGCCAGCTAACTCTGACCCCTCAGCCACATATACCTACCTTCTACACCTCTTTTTATGAGAACGGTCGCTTCTATCTTGTCATGGATTTTATTCCCGGCAAGACCCTGCACACGCTGCTACTTGAAGCGCAAAGGGTCCCCGTCCAGGGCCAGGTGCATGATCCAGTTCCTCTGCCAATTGGCCAGGTCCTGGACTATGCTCTGCAATTGTGTGAAGTGCTCAGCCTGCTCCACCGGCAGAAAAAACCGATCATTTTCCGCGACTTAAAGCCGAGCAATGTGATCGTGAGACCGGACGGCACGCTCTATCTGATCGACTTTGGGATTGCGCGCCGCTTCAAGGTCAACCAGTATCTGGATACAGAACTCATTGGCACGATGGGATATATGTCTCCAGAATTGGGCACGTCCCAGACAGACGAGCGCGCCGATCTGTATAGCCTGGGAGCCACACTCTTTCATTGTCTGACCGGCTATCATCCCAGGTTCAATACACCAGATATTTATCATTTCGCCGAACCACGGTTGATCAATTCCCAGGTACCTGCGGGGTTAAGCGCTCTCATCCTTCACCTGGTCGCGACGGCCAAAGAGGATCGCCCGGACAGTGCTGAGCAGGTCAGCAGCACACTCAGGCGCATCCTGCAATTCAACGATGACCCAACGGAAGGCACCCTGACTGCGAGCACATATAATCAGCGCCTGGCTCTCGAAGCTGTGCTACGCAGGAACCTGACGCGTGTGGCCAGGCTGCCGGGTAGCCTGGGGAAGGTCTGGGTACAACTGCTTTTCTTCATGGCTCTGCTTGGCTCGTGGGGACTCTACCTGGGACAACAAACGCTCCCACTGTTCCAC
Source organism: Candidatus Paraktedonobacter carboxidivorans (assembly GCA_041156125.1). Lineage (GTDB taxonomy): Bacteria > Chloroflexota > Ktedonobacteria > Ktedonobacterales > Ktedonobacteraceae > Paraktedonobacter > Paraktedonobacter carboxidivorans. Next base: position 49,743 of record JBEVTI010000019.1, on the reverse strand, counting down.
TGGATTGGCCGGTTCTCGCTCAATACCAGTGCCGCCCTCCAAAAACGCCTGACTGAGGCAGAGGAACGCAGACGGCTGGCCAGGGCTTCTCGCCCACCAAAATCAGGGGGAGGCTCTGCCTCTAACGGGCAGGGAGGCAATCTACCTGTCTACGAACCCATCAGCCCTCAACGGCGCAATAGCTTCCAGCAAGGCAAGCTGGGAGGCAAGCCACCTGTCTACGAACCTATCGGCCCCCAGCGCGGCAAACAAGCCGCGCTACGCAAGCCGGGAGGCAAACTACCCACAGCTACCTACGAGCCTATCGGTCCCCGGCGCAGCAAGCAAGCCGCGCAGGCCAATCAGCCAAATCAGCGCCTGGCAAAAATAAGCCTGGGAAAGCTTGGCGCGCTTGCCTTCCCAGACACATCAGGGCAGCCTTTTATGCCGTTCTTCCCCTATCTGTTCATCAGAAACGCCGCCTTGATCCTGGCAACATATCTTGGCTTCGCCTTTCTCTTTCCAGAAACGCACGACCTGTTTATCCCCATCTTAGGTGTTTGCGGATTATTTGTGGCCAGCGTTATCTCGACACGGAGAATCAGCGAGCGTTCGACGCAGGCTATGCTGGCCACGCTCATGCTGGCGATCCTCTTGATCTGCGCCGTCGTGCTTGCGCGCTCTGATCTCATCACGCATCCGCATCTCCCGCCCTTCGAGCAGATCATCTCTGGCCTCCTCTTTGTGCTGGGCATCCTCTCTGTGACGCGCCGCTCAGACCGGCCCGCGCCATTCCTGCACCTGGCAATTAGCGCGGGCATTCTAGCTTGCGCTGTGGCGCAGTATAGATTTTTCACGACACAAGAGATTGGAGGCATCCCGATCCCCCTGCCTGCTGAGGCTATCAAGTATAGCGCTCTTACCATCTTGTTGCTGGCCGCTGTGCTACCGCTTTTACTCGTAAAAACTCATTTTACTATTATAGACGGTATAGTACTTGCAATCGCATCTCTCTTTTGCTGGTGGCAATGCACTATTTTTGGCCAGCAAGCCCTGAGCTTGTGGTTTCCTGGCCTTTCTCTGCAGGTCTATAATGGGATCGCTATTGCTTTGATTATCGTTTTAATCACCCTGGCGGTTCTGGCATATTTTTTTCGCGGAAGCTCCTCGTGGGTGGTGCCTCAGGTGGCTGTGCCCTACTTTTTATTTACCGTGATACTTTTCTCGCGCTATGCGCTGAGGCAGCCTCCACCTACACTACCTCATCAGCTGAGGCCCATGCTAGATGTCATCACGCATCTGCATCCTCTTGTCGTGGGCCTGGGGCTTGTGCTCTTACTCTATCTGGTGCTCTTAAGCAGAAAAAAGCGTTTTCTGCCATTCGATGTCTTGCTGATTGCCGCGCTCGCCCTTGGATATCTGCAGCTACATAACGAGTTAGAACCCACCAACGACTGGTTTATCGTGGCGGTGATTGCTATTAATCTCCTGCTGCTGCTACCCGCGCCCATTCTGTATTGCCTGTCACTGCCCGGTTGGGGAACAAAGCTGATCGCGGGCATCGATCATCTCCTCTGCCTTCTGAGCTATTGCCTGCTAGTCTGCGTCGCATTCGATTACGTCCGCCTGGTCTTGAGTCCTTATACTCGATCTCTGCTTTCCCGGGCATTGGGCAATGTAACGCCGGGTTTTTTGATAGTAACCGTCATTATCGCCATATGCACTCTGGGCCTCCTGGTCGGCAAGCTCAGGCAATTGGCTGCGTTGCGTAGTAAGTCTGCGCAAGCAAAATCTGCTCATGCGCTTGATGATGATCGTTTTGCTCCAGTGGCTGCCAGGCAGGCACAAGCAGAGAAGCGGAAAGACGCTGGTACAACGATTGGTGGCGCGCTCTATTATGTGGTGATTATTGCTCTGCTCATCTCTTTCGGACTGCTGGAGATCTTGCCCGGCAAGCAGCCAGGCCCGCCCCTGCCGCTCTCCCGGCAACCCTCCCTCTCGCTATTGTTCACCGAAGGGGTCCTGTTCCTGGGGATTGTGCTGGCCTGCGCCGGCTTCTTTGTCTGGCAGCGCAAGCAGGTGGAGGCCCAGGAAAGCAATTTTAAGCTCCTGATCGGCGCGCTGCTGCTCTGCGGCCTGGCGGCAATGTGTTGCCTGTGGCAAGCATCGCTGATAGCGTTCTTGCCTCTCGCCCTCCTGTTAACAGTCAGCTTGCTCTTGCAAGGCATCTTGTTTGTGGAGCAGATCAAAAAAAGCAAATAGGTGCTCTAAAGCGCGCGTGAGGCGCGTCGGACATGAGGCAGCAGCGCTAGTTACTCGCCGCCTGTGATGTCCGTGAGGCTGGCGATACATGGTGTGCTAAAAGCTCCAGTTCCTGAGAGATCTGCTGAAGGTGAGCCTGGAGCGCGGCCAGAGCTGCTTGATCCTGCTCAGGCTGCTGTGTATAGAGCTGGTGCAACTCGTTATAGGCCTGCCAGGCCTGTTGCAGGTAGTTTTCCAGGTGGAGTTGCTTGTAGAGTTCATAGTTTGCCTGGCCCTGACCCAGATAGACCTCAGAGAGCACATTGAAAGGCGCAGTCGGGCTATATTTGAGCAGTGTTTGCACCTGAATATAGCAATCCAGTCTCGCCTGCCAGTACGCCAGCGGGTCCGCGCCGGGTGCAGCATTTTTCTGTGTGAAGAGGTCCGCGAGTTGAAACAGCACGCCGACCTGTTCCGGGATCTGTTCTAACTCCTGGTAGCTGTTGAGCGCGTGAAAGTAGCACTGGAAGGCCGTTTCTCTGCACCCTCCCGCGCTCTCCGGCATGATCCTGGCCATATATTGATAGCCCAGCCCTAACGCCTGCCAGGTATAAGCGGCCTCGCTGCTGGCGGGAAGAGTCAGTTGGAGTTGCCAGGAGCTTCCCAACAAGACCGTATACATGCTGGCCAGCATCTCTGCCTGCCCCTGCGCATCTTTTCCCAGGTATGCCAGAGCCTCCTGATAAAGCTGCTGGAAAGAGGCTTCCGGTACCGTTTGACGAGAGACTGAGGTCATGGCCTGCCGCAGCGCGAACCAGAGGTCCGGCTGGTCTTTGCCATACATTATCAGCAATTGCAGCGCCTGGGGATAATTGTGTTCAAGCGCCAACGTTTTAAGAATAAGTTGGACCTGCTGCTGTATGGACCCGTCAGGCAAGGTCGGCTGAGTTGGAGAGGCGACGACGCCAACCGCTCTCCGTGAACGCGCCCAGAGAGTGAACCCCCCCCAGATCAGCAGAACCAGCGCTGGGAGAAAGAGGCAGATGGCAATGATGCTAACTTCTGACATAGAGACCTCTTAAAACGCTAGCCAGGTGGATTGGCGGTAAGATACTACCATGTGCGGCAAGCGCGGAGCGCAAAATCAGTACGAGAATCGTCAGGATCAGCGCGGCGATAACCAGTACAATTATACAACCCAGCCATGTGCTCCTATCAAATCTGAGTGGTTGATGCGAGCCTTGCTCCGCTGCTCTTCTGTTCGCCGCGTCTGACTCAGCACCTGACCTTGTCTCGTTGGCTGGCTGGCGATGATCGAAAATCAGAGGTCCATTCTGCCAGACAGGTTCGGCTGGCTTTTGTCCTGGCTGAGCAACGTTCGCCCTCTGAGAAGGCGGCTGACCAAGCGGAGAAAAGAACACAGGCTCTGGCGCTTGATGCGCGGCTCGCGCCAGAGGAGTAAAGCGCGTGTCTGGCTCTGTAAGCGCATCAGCTTGAGCAGCTGGCGCGGGCGTCTCCCTCCTGGGCGCGAGCCGCGCATCAAACGCCAGAGAAGCAGGGTCCCTCTCTGCTTCTCCAGGCGCATCAGCTTGAGCTGCGGGCAGAGGCCCCTCTTGCCTGGGCGCGGGAGAGATGTGTTGCGGCGGCGCAGAGTAGCGTATGCCTGCCTCTCGCGCGGCGCGCGGATCTAGCGGAGCGCGCAATGAAATAGGAACCGGGGGTGGTTCCGTGTACTCAGCTAGCTGGAAAGCGCGCAGCGCGGGAGGGGCTGGAGGAGAAACCGGCTGCGCTGACGCACTTGGAGGGTAGACCGGCTGCGTTGGCGCAGTTGGAGGAGAGGGCATAGCAGTTGGTTGTGCTGGCACGCTATTCAGGGGGAAAGGTCTCTCCAAAGGTGGTTGGGGCACGCCCGGCTGAGGGTCCGGCTCAAAAGATGACCAGTCTATCAGCATTTCACCGGTGTTCACATGTATGATCGGTGGCGGCGGCGGTGGAAGGTACTTTTTGGCAATCTCGCTCAGACTCAGCGGCACGCATGTTTCAAGCAAACAACGCGAAAGCTCAGCGAGATAGGGATCGAGGCCGCTTATATTCAGCGTACGCAAATACCGGAAAACATCAGATGAACCTCTTTGCTCATCCTGATAATCTTTCAGGCTAAAAATCAGGCGATTATCATTCAGACCCCATTGCTCATAGAGTTCAGGAAACTCGGCCAGCACAAGCAGCGAGACATATATTACCAGCGCGGGAAAGCGATCAATGCTGGCGTTAAACTCTCTGGCGCGGCGAAAGAAGGCAGGGTGCTGGAAAAATTCATGCCCTTGCTCTGGCAGGGCAAAAGCATAGCGAGCAAATTCGGGAATCCAGGTATTGTCATAATCAATCAATTTCAAAAACAGCGTCTGCCGCGTACGATCCTCTACCACGAGAACATTGGTTACATCGAGATCTCCATGCGCCATACCAACCGCCTCCATTTCAATGATCATGCGCCGCCAGGCCTCGCTTAGCTGATGCAAGACGGCCTTCTCGCGACGATGCTGAGAAATGAAATTATTCAGCGCGGACCCGGCGATAAAGGGCATTTTAACCAGAGGCATAGTACGGGTACGTATAAACGTGAGCTTTTCACCCAGCATAAGATCGCGCTTAAAGATATCGACATTGATACCATCGGCAACATATTGTAGGGGGAGAAGCGCTGAAACGCTGACAAAATGTTTTGCGATGAATTCTTGTAATATTCTATAGCGCAGCAGAATATCATCATAAGCAATACGATCCCCGCTTTCTGGCTGACAAAAGAAGCGTACTGCGCAGTTAGTATTGATACGATAGAGGCAGATATGCGTGCCTGGTCGGTTACGAGCGATAAGCATCTGTGTTTTAGGATTGCGTTCAACCTGGCCATTGCGCAACTCAGGGTCGAGCATATGCTCGTCCAGGGTTTCCAGGGCATCTTCATAGTCATAAGAGGTAGGCCAGACAGTTCCTTCAATATATCTTTTCATAGAATGTTCCTTAGTGCAAAGTCACTGGACCTTTGCGACTTTCTGATGGACCATGCCCCAAGGCGGGAACGGCCTGACGCTTGCCTGATCCTGATCCGCTTGAGGATACCGAAAGTAGTAAAGCACGCCTGCCGAGCCTCAGGCAAGCGTCACGACCAGCATTGTTGTATCGTCGAGTTCGATACTCGCATTGCGGCGTTCTTCAGAGACAAATGCAGCAAAATCGCTCTGGGTCTTCAGCGCGAGAAGCCTCTCCCAGGGGCTTTGTCCCTGCTCGATAGAAAGCAAAATCCATTTAGCCAGAGCGTCAGTCGTCAGAAAGAGGCTATCATTATAATGAGCCTGGTAAATGTGTTGTTGCACAACATACCAGGCTTTTTGCAGATCTTTTTCTACCGAAAGGAGCGTGCGCGGTGTCAGCCCAAAATCCTGCGCGTTGTCCAGGGCGAACGACTCGTGTTGCCAGGCTCCAGCAGGGCTTGCGGGGGGATGAGCAAGAAAAAAGACCGCGTCCCCAACAGCGGTGACCCGGATATTGGTGCGCCCGGTCTGGACCAATGCCAGGGGCGAGAAAGAGCAGCCGATAAAGGTCGTTTCAGCCCCACGCTGCCGATCTTTGGTCCAATCGTAGAAAGTTTTACGTTGCTGCCGCATTTTGGGAATCCACTCGTGATCGGCCCAGAAGCTCCATGCTTCGCAACATGGCGCGAGCCACTCCGCGCATTTCTGAGGCGTACTGAAATCTTCTGTGAGCTCGACAAACTGCCGGGTCACCAACTCAGCCCACTTGCTGGGCAAAAAGCTGGCCCCCACTCCATCGGCCACTGCGAAGCGGCAGCGCTCCTGATCGCTATAGGCGTCGAATTTATCCTGGCTAAACTGCTGCTCACGGTGTTCTTTGGGCACAGTAAAGGCGCAATAAGCCAATTCCATCCTGGTTATTGGCGGCATTGGCTGAGTCAAAGCATTCTCCAGTTGATCCTTATACGTCTGAGGCCGCACAATGCGTCGCACTAATGGGAGCGTTGGAGCAATCGGCTGGCTGCTTGCTGCTGAAAGGGGTAAGCCATTGGTGGCATTGGTGGCATTAGGGACCGTAGCGGCGGCTGGAGCATCATCCCTGGCCACCTGGCGCTCGTCCTCCTTCGCTAAAAACCCATTTCTCCACCAGACCAGTAGAGTAGATAAGCCTATAATGCCGCCCACCAGGGGCAAAACGGCCTCCAGAAGATGCTGCAAATGATGATACAGATACACCCAGAGAAAGCAGAGGGTCTCAACGACAAAGGTCAAGAGACCAAGCGCCATAGCTGAACGGTGTAGCCAGGAACCCCTGGTAAAGCGCGAGAAGAAGTCTCTCTGCATCAGCTTAGCGTCCCCCCATCTCGCTTGTGCCCAGCGTGGTCCATCTTAAGAAGTTTAACAGGACCTCCGGGTTAGCGTTGTATATAAAGCAACGAGCGCCTTGCGGAATAGGTCTTTGCATATATGCGCGCGCGCGTTCCCGTAGAATTTCAGGCATCTCACTACTCATATCAAACATATACGCAGCCTGTCTTTCTATGGTATGTGAGCGCACTTCTTGCAGGGTCGCCGGGAAGACACAGGTCTCGACTCTTTCATGCGTGAAATGGCAATTAAAGAGCAAGACTTTGCCGTATTTTGTTTCCATCTGGCGAATACGTTCGCTGACCGGGTGCGGATCTTGTTGGCCACCATCTTTGGCGTCGGTAATATGGATCAAGATGGGAGGAAAGCTCTCCTCTCTAGGACCCTGGAGGTAGAATTGACCATCGAGCGCCTGCTCATAGGGGACACGAGGCGAACGCAGCCAGTCGCGTACAACCCTTTCCGCCTCTTCAAAGGCGAGCGTCATATCTGTCTTGCCCTCACCATGTGGCCTGATCCAGACGCGCGTTTTTTCCACCACCCGTTTAAAGGCCTGCCCTTGCCCATCGGGAACCAGGCGCGTCAGATTCGCGCGGCCCAGCGCGCTCTCATCCAGATCAGGCAAAGCCACGGGCACTGGAGAGCGCAGCAATGGATAGACAGCATCGTTATAGCCAAGAATAGAGACATAGGCATAATTTTTGCGCCGGCCCGAGAGTTCTTCAAACTGAGCAATACGAATCATGCGTTCGATAATGAAGTTGACATAGCTCGTGGCTGTGTCTGCTTTGGTCAACCCGGTGCTCAGATCTTTTTGCAGCATCGATTCAGATTGGTCAAGCAAAATCACAAAAAGCCCTGGATATTGCCGACTTAAAGTCTGGCTATATGGTTCATAGAGAGATGACTTGCCTATCATCAGACCTCCGCTTATATATCTCTCGTCGCACAAAAGGAGAGGAAGCAGGCACTCTTTGCTCTACGTTCTACTTGCGCTCTTTATACATACGAGTAAGAAACAGAATTTGTTCTATGCATATGGTATCATATATATGGTATTCGTCAATATAGAAAATATTTCAGCGAATGCATAAGGGAGCAAATGTAAGATGCCAGACAATTTTTTAGGCAAAAAATTTGGTGACTACCTGCTTCTGCAGCGCCTCGGTCAGGGCACGTACGGGACAGTCTATCGCGCAAAAAATCACGATGGACTCGATGTAGCTGTAAAAGTTCTTTCTTCCAGGGCGGTAGAAAAGGATCAACTCGACGCCTTTGTAGAGGAAGCACACAGTATTCTCCTGCAACATCCTAATATTGTTCGGATTATCGATTTTGGCAGGGCATACAATCATGGGTATCTTGTGATGAATTATATCCCAAATGGCAATTTACGTCAACGGCATCCTAAATCCACACAAGTTCCCTGGGAAACTGTTGTACTATATGCGCGGCAAATTGGCGAGGCATTGAAATATATTCACGAACGAGGCATTGTGCATCGCGATATCAAACCCGAAAATCTGCTTATCGGCAAGAATGAGGAGATTCTGCTGGCTGATTTTGGCATTGCGACCACCTCACATACCTGGGATGCAAGCCTGACTCCGCAAAAGCCTAAAGGGACACCGCTCTATATCGCTCCTGAACAGTACCGTGGCAAGCCTGTACGGGCAAGTGATCAATATGCCCTGGGGATCGTGATGTACGAGTGGCTCGCAGGCGCTCCGCCCTTTGTGAGCGCTTCCCCTGAGACAACCATGCTCAAACATCTCAAAGATCCTCCCCCTCCGCTCAGGGACCGAGTCAAGACGCTGCCCCCCCAGGCAGAGGAACTGATTATGCGCATGTTGGAGAAAGAGCCACAGAAACGCTACGTGAGTATAAGTGATTTTCTCGCAGCCCTGGAGCGGGTGCAAACGCGAGTCTCAGCTATCAAACCACTGGTCTTCGACAAGCATAGAGACAGTGTACGCTGCGTCAGTTGTTCTCACGATGGTCGTTATATTGCCTCTGCGGGCATCGAGAAAACCGTGCTGGTCTGGGATGCGGCAACAGGCTCAATTGTCCACGCCTATGGTAGGCACACTGCAGAGATCTGGAGCATCGCCTGGTCGCCCGATGACCGCTATATTGCCTCCGCGAGCAGCGATAAAACTGTGCATGTCTGGGAAGCCACCACTGGCACGCCCCAGCCCATTTATAGCGAGCATCGCGATATTCTCCGCGCCGTGGCCTGGTCGCCCAATGGCAAGTACCTGGCTTCCGCGGGAGACGATCAAATGGTTCACGTCTGGGAAGCCCTCTCTGGCAAGGCAATCTCTGAGTATACGCGCCACAAAGGTAGCGTTTATGCCATAGCCTGGTCCCCCACAGGAGATATGCTGACATCAGCAGGCAAGGATGGCGAGATCCACTTCTGGAACGGCTCAACTACCACCCGCCCGCTTGTCACAGCAGGCCATTCACGCCGGGTCACATCCCTGGCCTGGTCGCCCGATGGGAAATATCTCGCCTCCGCCAGCTACGACAACACTGTCTGCATCTGGGATGTCGCGACCCGCATCAAACTGCATACCTATGCCAAACACACCGATGCCATCTCGGTCGTCGCCTGGTCCCCCAGAAAGAGCGGCATGCTGGCCTCCGGCAGTTGGGATAATACAATCCATGTCTGGGAAATGGATAAAACAGAGCCACACAAGGTCTTTCAACACCATCAGAACTGGGTTAACACGCTAAGCTGGCTACCTGATGGCTGGCATCTTGTCTCCGGCAGTTGGGATAAGACTGTGCATATCGTTGCATTAGCCTGATCAAGACACTCCATCCAAACCCTACACTCCACTACTCCCCATGCTCCAGATAGCAAAAATCTGCTGCATTTTTACACTTAAAGCAAATTTGCCCCCTCTTTGCCCTCCTTTTGCTATTATATTATAAAAACCCATATTATATTATTTGTAAAGACCAGCTTGAACGGACTTCAGATCAGAGTTAGAAGGGAAAAATCCTTGACAGGGACCAGACAAAGGGATGAAACTATGAAGAGACAGAGCAGGGCTGAGAAGCAAATTCAGGAACTGCAAGAGCGCATTACGCGGCAGAATATCGCTGGTATACAGGAAATCGTTGCCATCTATCAGGCAAAATACGCGCAACAACTGGAGGCTTTTACTGAGGAGTTGCGCGCAATCAAAGAGCAACTTACTGACCTTTCCACCCTGGCCGCCAGGCAGGCACAATGGCCATACGCCACGCTCCAATTGCACGCCAGCCTGGAGCAGATCGAGGGCATCTCGCGCCCGGACGCGCCAGCACAAGACATTATCCAGCAGATCAGCCAGCGCCTTGATCTAAAGGCAGAAGAACATATCACGTGGTTACAAAGGCTCAATGCCCTGCATCAACAGAAAAACGACGTGGAGCAGGAGATTACGGGAGCGCTGGCGCAGGAAAGCGAGAAGCAAACAGCCGTCATATCTTTGCTGGAAGCCTTTGAAAAAGCCAGAAGTCACTTCTTGTACACAATGCAGGACATACACCAGCTTCTGGAAAAGATGCTGATCAGCTCGCAACTCCTGACCGCTTCTGAACTGGCCCTGACGGGCAACGCCAACCAGGCAGAAACCACGCCCAGAGCCGAGAAGGAGCGCGCGCAGCCCTTTGGCAAGCTGGATAAAGATGGTTTGCTCACAACAGAGCCTACCCGCTATGCCCTGGAAGCGATGATCGACATTTTCTCGCTCGCCCTTGTCAGGCTGCAGCAAACCATCGAAGACCAGCTCATCGAGATCAGCATTAGGGACGTTTACTATACCGAGATCCAGCAGCAATCTGAACAGCAGGAGGAAGAGCAAGAAAATCCGCCAACTGACCTCACAGACGCCAGGCAACGCGAACTAGCAGCACTGCATGCCCGCCTGCTCAACATCACCAGCCAGCTTGACACGCTCCATCAGAACCTCTCCCAGGCAAAAGAGAAGCGGGACGAGCTGCAAAAAGCCCTGGCGCAATTGCAAAAGATGCATATCATCAGTCAGCTCGACGAAGCGTATAGCGACGCCCAGGCAAAATATCTTCTGCTTGAGCAGGCCCAAAAATATTTACAGGAAGCACGCACCTATACAGCACAAAAACGCATGCAGCACGCCATGCTCATCGGTCGCCTGGAGGAGGCCAGCTTCTCACATCCCCTCTTTCTACAACACCACACCATGGTGCGCGCAGCCCTCCAGGCTGCGGAATATTTGACACTGGCCATCCCTTTCTTGCGCCGGGATTTGCGCAGATTAACCTGGCTATGCCAGGATAGCGAGAGAAGCGGGCAGCTCATTACACAAGCAGAAAAAACCAGGGATCTCGACCTCTCCCTCCTTCAACAATTCCGCGCCCAACTCCTACCACTCACACAAACAACCGCGCAACTCGAACTACCTCCCGAAAACTCCGGCTAGTGCTTCTTGCCACCGCGGGCAGTTAGCAAAAGGGAGTACAGAGGGCGAAGCCCTTTTGACTGGGGTCTGGGGCTGGACCCCAGCTTACTGTCTCGATAAATGCAGCTATACATGATATACTAAGCATCATAGTATCATCATAAGTAAAGATCGAAGGGAGAACATATGAAGACAGAGACCGTAGACCACCAACCCATTGAGATCCTCTTTTCGTACACGCACGCGGACGAAAAGCTACGCGAACAGCTAGAAAGTCATCTTGCCGCCCTCAAAAGGAAGAAAAGAATTATCTGCTGGCATGACCGCTACATACGTGCTGGCCTCACCTGGAGGGCACAGATCAACGAGCATTTAGATACCGCCGACATCATTATCTTCCTGATCAGTCCCGACTTCCTCAACTCCGATTATTGCAACAATGTAGAGGTAAGACACGCCCTGAAACGTAGTGAGAAGGGAGATGTCTGCATCGTCCCCGTTATTTTGCGCAGATCCGACTGGAAAGGGGAGGTCTTAGGAGAATTCCAGGCCCTCCCCTGTGATGCCAAACCCGTGGTGGAATGGTCCGATCTCGATGTGGCTCTCTATGATGTCGTGAAAGGCCTCAAAGAGATCATCGTAGAAATGGAGCAGGCGCGCACATGCTCCACTCTCAGTCTTGCCAGCACACCACATCCCGTTGCCAGTTGAAGCGCCTGTCCTGAGCAGTCAGTCCGAGAGCCAGCACCACACGCGTACAATCAGATCCGCGCTGCCTGACGCCAGGCGCTGGCCCTCGGGCGACCACGCGACACTGTAGACCGCCTCCGTATGGCCAGTGTAGAGGTATGAGAGGTGCCCATTCGTGGCATCCCAGATATGCACAGTCTTGTCATCGCTGGCTGAGGCCAGATAATGGCTATCGGGCGACCATGCCGCGCACTCTACTATATCCGTATGGCCCGTATACATGAGGAGATCAGCGCCATTGACAGCATTCCACACACGCACGCTATGGTCCGCGCTGGCGGAGACCAGGTGTTTGCCATCCGGCGACCACTCCACGCAGTAGACGATGCCGGTATGACCAATAGTGCGAAAAAGCAGAGTTCCCGTCGCCGCGTTCCAGACCTGAACCGAGTGATCCGCGCCAGCCGAGGCCAGGTACTGCCCATTGGGGGACCAGCTGACGCTTTGTACTGAACCCTTATGGCCCGTATAGCGTAGCAGCGGCTGTCCTTTCAGGGTATCCCACACCCGCACAGTCCCATCCTCGCCCCCGGAGGCCAGGCGCTTTCTATCAGAAGACCAGCCTACGCTATGCACCGCGCCTACATGACCGGTAAAGCGAAAGAGAAGATGTCCGCTACTGACCTTCCAGATGCGGATTGCTCCCTCGCGGCTGGCGGAGGCCATGCGGTTGCCTTCCGGCGACCAACCCACGGTCTCCACGACATTTGTATGACCAGAGTATGTCATTAATGTATCGCCATCGCTGGCATTCCAGATCTGTACAATCTTGTCGTCGCTGGAGGATGAGAGATAGACACCTTTGGGGGACCAGACAACACATTCAACGGTAGCTTTATGGCCGGTATAGGTCAGCAGATCATTGCCCGGCCTGGATGCCGCATTCCAGACACGCACTGTCTTGTCATCGCTGGCCGAGGCCAGGTGATTCCCATCGGGGGACCAGACGACGTATTCGACTGTCGCTGTATGGCCTCTGTAATGGGCCATGGGCGTGCCACCCGCGGAGTCCCACACACGCAGACTACGGTCGTCGCTGGAGGATGCTAGACGCTTGCCGTGGGGGGACCACGCGATGCCATAGACCGCGTCTGTGTGGCCCGCGCACACAAAAAGCCCCTGCCCGTTGTTCGCGTTCCACACCCGCACACTCTGATCCCCACTCGCCGATGCCAGCCGCTTGCCATCTGGCGACCATCCTATGCCATAGACCGCGTCTGTGTGGCCTTTGCATAGAAAAAGCGTACGACCACTGTTCGCGTTCCACACGCGTATTGTCTGATCTCCACTCGCCGAGGCCACGCGCTTGCCATCTGGCGACCACACGACGCTGTAGACCGCGTCTGTGTGGCCGACTGCATAAAAAAACTGGCTTCCATTACTGGCATCCCACATGCGGATACTACGGTCGCTGCTCGCCGAGACCAGGCGCTGGCTGTCAGGCGACCATGCTACGCAGCGCGCCTCAGCTGTGTGGCCTATGCATAGCAAAAGCGCGCGCCCGTTGCTTCCATCCCAGATGCGCACGCTTCGATCCGCGCTGGCTGAGGCCAGACGCTGGCCGTCAAGCGACCAGGCTACGCTATAGACGGTATCCGTGTGACCTATGCATACAAAGAGCGAACGCCCGGTGGCGACATCCCAGACGCGCACGCTATGGTCGCCGCTCGCGGAGGCCAGGTGCTTGCCATCCGGCGACCACGCGACACTGTAAACTGCGTCCTTATTTTCCGTATAAATATACGGCGCGGCTGACGAGGAAGATTGAACCACTGGCGAGGGACGGAGGATGATGCCCGTGGTAAGCGCGGCGGCTGTCAGGCCCAGTCCTGTCATGCCGACGATCACGGTCCTCCTGGTATAACGCTTCTGCTGGCGCAAACTGATCTGCTTATTATACCTCTCCTCCTGCTGGCTGGCGCGCAGAAACTCCTCCTCCTCGCGATTAAGTAGCGCGTGCTTCTGCCAGGTCAGGGCCTCCTCCAGTTGCGCATCATGATATAACCTGATGTGTGGACGGCCTTGCTTTGACCAGGCCGCGCTATCTTCGCGAATACGTTTGCGCAGATAGAGATCCTCATATGCTTCGCGCAACCACCCGGTCAAACGTGGCCAGCCATGCAAGACCGCCTCGTGGCTGACCTCGATAATCACCTGATCCTCGTAGACCATTATTGTCAGTAAGCGCGCAGTGGTAAAGGCCTGGGCGACTCTCTCCAGTAAAACCGTTTGCTCGGCATCGGCCAGTCTGAGTTCACCAAGAATAGAGCGGCGGCGCGCAAAATCCTGATCAAGCTCACCAGGCTCTATCAAGCTCAAGAACAGCACTTTGGTCAGGGCACGATGTTCATCTGTAGGTAACGCGGCATACGTAGCCTCCGCGTGCTGAATCAGCGCTCCCTCTACTCCCCCTATCTCGTGATAAGCGGATAAGGTCAGCATCTGCCCCTGGCGCATCTGGAAAAGGCGATCCAGCGTAAACTGCAAAAGCGGCAGCGCCCCGCTCTGTCTATGCATTTCCAGCAGCAATTCACCAACCAGGTCGTCCTCAAACTGTAACAGGACATCGGGCAAGGATGCTGGCTTTTTAATCACATCGCGCAAGGCACGATAATCAAGCGGCAGTACTGGTACCTGCATAGTTTGCATTAAACGAAACAGCGTAGGAGCATGGTTCATCAGACGATCAAAAAAGTCCGCGCGCATTGAGAGCACGACCAGCAATTTGCCACGCGCCTCTGTGATTGCCGTGCTGAGTAAACGAATAAAGTGGTCGCGCTCTGTTTCTTCTAATGTCTGGCTGAATAACTCTTCAAACTGATCGATATAGAGCACGATCAGCGGCGTATCAGCGCCAGCTACTACCTGAGCCAGCAGAGAGAGTCCACGCCCCGCGGGATCGCGCAGGTCTTCCAGCAACGAGACCAGGCTTCGCTGGGGAAATTGGGGCGCGAGCAAACGTACAAGGCTCTCCAGAGGATGCACGCCTGGCGTCATTGGCTCCAGGTAGAGCCAGCGCTCGCTGCCAGGTAGCGCGCCATTTTGCAGGGCTGGAAGCAAGCCGGCCATCACCATGCTTGATTTACCAGAGCCGCTTGGTCCAAAGACGCTCAAAAGACAGGCCTCTTCACTCTCCTCGCGCGTCAGCAACATTTTTTGCAGATCTTCTATAATCTTAGTAATCAAGTCCTCGCGCCCAAAGAAAGAGCTAATATCTTTCCTGGTAAAGGGCAATAAACCTTTATAGGGATTGCGCGGGACAAAATCCGGTCCCAGAAGCCTGGGCGTAATCACCAACGGCTGAAACGGTCCCATCATGTTTCCATCTAACATGTTCAATGCAGGAAGCGGAGGAAGATTGAGCATCTCGCGCACTATATTACCGATGCTCTGCGCAATCTGCGTAAATACTTCATCTCGATCTTTCCATGTAGTGATCGGCTGCCTGTTCTCTGGTAAATACATGACCTGTGGATGAGCTATCGTCTCCCAGACGGTCGGACGTAAGATGACAAATAAGACACGCACCCGACCGGCGCTGGCCAGTTCAAGCGCCTGTTCCATACGTGCCGCGCAGGTGTCAGATTGAATAAAATCGGGGCTGATTAAGAGAAGAATGATATTCGCCGATGTGAGGTGCGTTTCAACCTCTTGTTTCCATTTCCGGCCTGCCCTGATCTGGCGCTCAGACCAATTGGCAATCTGGCCCTGGCGTTTGAAATAAGCCAGATGCGTCTCTAACGCGCTATATAAGGCGCTATCCTCGTGGGCGTAACAATAAAAAAGCGTGACAATCCCTTGTTCAACGTTCATGCCTGCCTCCTCTACAACTACAAAATAACAGTCCTCTTACCAGGTATTCAGGTGTTGATCTCCTCTGTTTATTATAAATCACATTGTCAACATCTATATATGTTACACATGAAAAATAATCTTGTGTATCAAAACTGTTTGTTAAAACATGGATGCAGGAGTGTCGGTAAGACCCCGTTAACTGGTGGATGGCTTGAAAGGCTGACTGTTTTTTAAAGTGCCAGAGAGGGCCGATTGATCGAGTCCTGTCCTCGATCAATCGGGACAGGACCCGATACATCGGCCCTCTCTGGCATTGGCGTTCGTTGCGGCAGCTATTTGGGATCTCACATTCCTTCACCAGATAATGTGGCTCTACCGGAGTGTCGCAAGCGTAGCGGCGTCTACGGCACTCCTGCAGCGCGTGTGACAATTAGCCTGGGATGATAAGGAGCAATGCCTGGTGAAAGACAAGTATCTGCTGCTTATTCGGGAGTGAGCAGGCCGCGTTTGAGAGCGAGCGCGACGGCAGAGGCACGTGAATCGACACCCAGCTTGGTGTAGATGCTCGCAAGGTGGGCACCAACAGTACGAATACTAATTCCCAGGTGCGCGGCAATCTCTTTGCTACGCTCACCACGCGCAACTCCCTGGAGGATCTCGCGCTCACGCTCGCTCAGTTCCGAACCCTCAATACCATCATAGGACGCGGATCTCTGCCCCGTCAGAGCAAGGATACGCGCCATCATTTCGGGCTGGATCAGCATTTCGCCGCGTGACGCAGCTCGGATCGCGTGAAAAAGTGCCTCGCGCTTAGTATCTTTAAGCAAGTATCCTCTGGCTCCTGAGCGCAGCCCGCGCAGCATCAAGTTATCCTCGTTATAGGTAGTGAGGATAATCACCGCAATCTGCGGCCAGGTCGCGCTGATATGCGCGAGGGTTTCCAGTCCATCCATGCCAGGCATCCGTATATCCATGAGGACAACAGCTGGCTGTGTCTCCTCTATCACACGCAGGGCGCTGGCTCCATCGGCAGCATCGCCTACCAGCGTAAATCCTTCTCCCGCCAGTTCCAGCATCATGCGCAAGCCCTCGCGCACAACCAGGTGGTCATCAACCACCACCACACAGATAGCTGCCTGCTCATCATTCATGACAGATCCCTCTCTTGCCAAGCGGCAGGTGCAGACGCAGCGTCGTCCCCTGGCCGGGGGCGCTCACGATAGCAAGCTGCCCTTGCAGGAGGCGGGCCCGTTCACGCAGTCCCAGCAATCCATAGTGACCAGCCTGTTGAGCAACGCTTAGCGGGTCAAAGCCAATGCCATCATCACCGATCTCAAGCGTCATCATGTCCTGCTCGCACGTTCCGCAGACCCAGGCGCGCATGGCCTGGGCATGGCGCGCGACATTCATGAGCCCCTCGCTTATCAAACGCAGGAAGGGTTCGTGCAGAGCCGTAGAGAGCACAAACGTTTCTGGCAGCGAGCAGGTACAGACAATACCTGTGGCGGAGGTAAACCGCTGGATTTCGCTCTGGACCTGCTGGGTAAAGTTGTGGGCATCTCGCGGCTCCGCGCGCAAATCCTCGATGGCCGCGCGCGCCTGCGTCATAGTTGTGCGGGAGCGGAACATCGCCTGCCTGGCAATCGCCCGTGCCTGCTGCGTATCTTGTTTTAACAACAGTGCATCGATAGTTTCCAGTTGCATAGTCAGGCCAACCAGCCCTTGAGACAGCGTGTCATGCAATTCGCGTGCCAGGCGCTGGCGTTCTGTCATCAATGTGAGATCTTCAACCCGAGCTGCATACTCCTCCAACTGGCTATGGGTAATTTCCAGCTGGTTATGTGTCATCTTGAGTTCCGCGTGGGCCGTTTCCAGTTCGCTTAGTAGCGCCTGATCTTGCTGATGCTCCTGCCTTTGCTGGATGTAAAGTATCATGCAGGCTATGACGAACAGAACCAGCATCAGGCTTGTGGCGACGGTATTGGAGGCTTTACTCATGGAACTGGCAGAACCGTCGAGGAGAAAGTGCGCGATCTGTACTCCCTCTAGAAGAACAAACAAGAGAAAGTAGCCTCCGACAACCGGGAGAATGAAACGTGTTGGTTTCAGAAGTATCACGGCCTCAATCGTAAGCGCGAGGCACAGGTAAAAGGCAACATTGTTCGTACGCACGATAATGCTGATGCACAATACGAGCAGGCCTTGCCCCAGGAAATAGAGCAGGAGTTCCCTGCTCTTCTTTAGAGAGGGAGCCAGCCAGTGCAGTCCACTATGGACGAGCATAAGAATGGCAGAGACAATTAAAACAAACTGTGAGCTGATCTCCACCCCTGGTACTATCTGCGTCGCTGGTCCCGAACCCTGTATAAACGCGAATAGCCCCTGGCTTTGCAGGCTTTGAATGTAGATCAGACTGAGCCATACAAGGAGGAACCAGCGCAGGAGGCTTTTTTGCTTGATGGTGTTCATACCTGCCCTTGCCATAGATACTCTCTGAAACAGAGTGTGCAGTCAAAAATCGAACCTTATTGGCCGAAGTATAGCATACCAGGCTGTCATAACACCATGTCAATTTCGGCAGAATTTCATTGCCGAAATTACCTATCTCCTGCTGCCAGAATTGGCAATAACCTGTTGCCAGATTTACTGAGCTGTGGTGCTGGAACTGCCGATACCAGAACTCTCGGCCTTCAAGTACACTTTTGTTGAGAGCGAGCAAAGGACAAGAAAGCTTGCTCAAAGAGAGAAAAATGAACCAGGCAAATGAGTCCGATGACTGCATTTCTCATCTTATAGAATGAAAGGATCTAACTAACCATGGCATCTTACGTAGCCAGGGCCGAGACGCCAAAGGCCAATTCTAAACGCAGCAAAATCACCGTTACACAAAAAAGATGGTTACTCTCGGCCCATCTTCTCTTCGTGACAGCCTGGCTCGGCACGAGCTTCTGCGTGCTGGCTTTCAATATTACGGCCTTGTTCACGAGCGACCCGCATCTGCTTAATACTATCTCTGTTTTTACCGGCTCTCTGGATCAGACTGTCTCGAGAATTGGGGCCGGCGGCACAGGTCTGACCGGTATTCTGCTCGCCGTACTGACGCAGTGGGGCTTGCTCAGATTTTATTGGCTCAATCTGAAAGAGATTGTCAGCATTCTCTGTGTCACGATAGACCTGATCGTTATTCGCTGGAATGAACAACTCATCTCTTTGAGTTCTAGCCTGGGCCCCCACGTTCTGTCGAATCCAGCCTACCTGACGAATCGTACCCTGTTGTTGATCGGCGTTCTCTTTAAAATTGTTGCTCTGGCTGGAGTGATTGCAGTCTCCATCTTTAAACCCTGGGGCCAGCGCAAGGCGGCCAGCCAGCGTAAAGTGCTGCCAGCCTCTTGAGTGTAGATCATTTTGCTTTGTAGACAAAATGATCCCTGCTACCAGACATACGGGATGAGCCGGTATTTGACCTGTGTTATATAGGCACCATAGCCCGGCAATTCCCGCAGCAGCGTACGTTCCTCCAGCACTGCTCGCACCAGGAGCGCGGGCAGGAAGAGCAGGGTCAGCAACATACCATACCAGGAGCCCAACAGCAGGGGCGTGCCGAGAAGCATGAAGAGAGCGCCGGCATACAAGGGATGACGCACATAATGATAGGGCCCGGTTGTTATCACCGTCTGACCTCGCTCCTGCTGAATGCGCACCGTTGCCGCCAGGTACGAGTTTTCTCGGAAGACCAGGGACATCAGCACGAACGAGACCACCAGTGCGCTGGCCCCAACCACCTGGAGCCAGAGTGGCATCCGCGACCAGTGAAAGCGCACGGCGTCGAACGCCATCAGAACCAGTGAGGCAAAAAAGAACAGATTGAGCAACGCAACAAAGACCTTATCCCAGGCTTTTTGATTTGGTGGGGAGACATTTATGCGCTCGGCCAGCAAGCCAGGATTGTACTTGAGCAGAAGCAAGATGCCAATAATCAGCCAGCCATCGAGCAGGATCAGATAGGTCCAGCCGGCAAGCCAGACGAGGGTGCCCGCCGCGAGAAAGAGGGGCAGGGCCATGATCACAAAGCCAAACACAAGCCACGCAAACGCTTTTAGCGCGAGAGTCATAGGTCACCTCTTTGCAAAGATAGGTATGACGTAGCAACTGCTCTTGCAGCCTATGAAGCAGCGTCCTTCCCTCGCAGCGAAGCCGCCGCTGCTGAATCCGCCGCCAATCTGAGCATTAGCTTCCGTCCCGATGGCCCCAGGGCATGCTTGATCTGCTGGCTCAGCATAGTCACCAGCCACGGTAAGCAACGAGCCATACCGACGCCAGTGCTCCTGAAACGCTGCAATGGTAATGGCTAGCACTTCGCTCACGCGCTTCTCTCTATACGTCGTTGACGCGCATGCTGGCGAGCAATTCGCCTACGCGCTCCTCTGGGCCGCTGACGCGCATGCTGGCGAGCAGGTGCTGGCGCTCCTCCAATTCGCTTGAGAGCACAAAGTTTGCCCAGACCTCTGGCGTTGTTCGCACGGAGACATCCGCGTGCTCTGCGCCAGTGGGAGATACTTCCCACTTTGCGCCATCAAAGCTGATAGTATAGACATCCTTCTCTCCAAAGAAGAAGACCCAACTGGCAGGCTGAGCCAGGCGTATCCCGCGGCGATTGAGGGATGCGCCTATGAAGCCTATCATATGCTCGGGATAGACTCTTTCTCCTGGCAAAGGCATGCGCTGATTATATTCGAGGCTCCAGACTGCCAGCGCCATGATGGCTGGCCCCAGCGCGGCCCCCTTCTCGGTCAGGTGATACCAGACCTCGCGCCTGCCCGCCTCACTCTCCCGTTTGACGATGCCCGCGCTCTCCAATGTGCGCAGATTGACGGTCAGCCGCTTGGGCGTAATTCCGAGCAGGTAGCGCTGCAAATCGGTGAAGCGCTGGGGCTCGCGCAGAAGGTCGCGCACAATCAGAAAAGACCAGTGATCCCCTATCCCATCCAGGGCCAGGGCCAGTGGACAAAAATGCTGCACATGAAAATGGCGAAACGATGGCTCTGTTTGCATACTATCCTCTTGACAAGTGCCTCTCTCATATGTATACTAATTACTATCTAAGGGATAGTATATTAGTGATACTATCCTTTTAATAGGATTATAGCATAGGCGGGTAGGCATTACAAGGCCCGCTTACAAGGCATGCCGCGACCTCTCTTCTGTTTTGCTCTGGAACCGTTTGTTTAGTCAACAAGGAAGATATAATGAGCACAACGACATATCGCGCTAACAAATCGATTACCCTGCTTGTGACCTGCCTGGGATCTCTGATTGTACTTCTGGACACAACGATTATTGTGACAGCCCTACCAACGATTCAAGAGAGCTTCCACGCGAACCTCTCGGATTTGCAATGGGCTGTTGATGCCTTTACGCTGCCCTTTGCCGCCCTGATGCTGACTGGTGGCACGCTAGGGGACCGCTTCGGGCGCAAGCGCGTTTTCCTCTGCGGGGTGATCCTGTTTTTACTCGGCTCAACGCTCTGCGGGCTGGCCCCGACGCTGGGCTGGCTGCTTGTAGGTCGCGTCGTGCAGGGCATGGGCGCGGCTGCCCTGGCTCCGGGGAGTCTCTCGGTGCTGGCGGCGGCTTTTCCTGAGCCACGCGAACGCGCGCAAGCCATTGGCATCTGGGCGGGCGTCTCCGGCCTGGGCCTGGCAATTGGACCCCTCGCGGGCGGCTGGCTGATCGCGATCGCTAGCTGGCCCTGGATTTTCTTTGTGAATCTGCCCATCGGGCTGCTTGTCCTGGCCTTGAGCGTCCCCTGGCTGGCCGAGTCGCGCAATCCCCACGCCCGGCGCATCGATCTGCCGGGTCAGGCGCTCGCCACGGGATTTCTCTTCTGCCTGATCATGGGCTTGATTGAAGGCACTTCCGCTGGCTGGACCTCGCCCTTGATCCTCGCGCTCTTCAGCGGCGCGGCTGTGCTTCTGGTGACCTTTCTGCTGGTCGAAGCTCGCGTGCATGAGCCTATGCTTCCTCTGAGCCTGTTTCGCGTGCGCGCCTTCTGGGTAGCTAATGTGGTGAGCGTCGTGCTGGGCTTCGCGATGATGGGCACGCTGTTCTTTATGGTGCAGTTCCTGCAGAATGTGCAGGGATATAGCGCGCTTGATGCCGGGCTGCGCTTACTGCCGGTTAGCGCGGGCATCTCGCTAGTCGCCCCGCTCGCGGGACTGCTGACCGCGCGCCTGGGTCCGCGCCTGCTGATCGTGCTGGGAGCGCTCTGTTGCGCGAGCTCTTTACTGCTGATCACAAGTCTCGCGCCTGACACCAGCTTCGCGACCCTCTGGTGGCAATCCGGCCTCTTCGGCGTCGGCTGCGGCCTGATGCTCACTCCCCTGGCGACCGCCGTACTGGCCGCTACTCCGCAAGAGCGCGCCGGGCTGGGTTCATCCATCCTCAATACCTGTCGTACGGTCGGCATCTCGTTAGGGATAGCTGTGCTCGGAGCCTTCTTCTTGCAAAAATTCCCTGACCACCTGGCCGAGCAGTTCAGCAGAGCCGGTCTGCCCGCATCCACCAGCGCGGCTCTCGCGCAGAAACTCGCCTCTGCTGGCGCGGGAGCCAGCCAGGCCCCCGGCTCAGCCCACCTGCCGCTTCCACCTGCGCTCCTCAAGCAGGCCATCGGCCAGGCATTTGTCGCTACCCTGCACGAGACATTTCTGATTTCCGCTGGCGGCCTTCTCGCCTGCGCCTTACTGGCCGCCCTCTTCCTCTGGCAAAAACGGGGTTCCGCGAGCACAGCGGCAGCGCCAAGTAGTCCACTCCAGGAAGCTCAATCCGCAGGACTGCCTCTCTAACAGACCTGCCTCTCTGGATAGAGAGCACTCCTGCCGGTTCCTACCGATAGTTGGGCCACAAAAGGATCTGCTTTCCTCCGAGAAAGCGAGCGACCCGGACAGCGCCGCGCTGAACTGTCCGGGTCGCTCGCTTTTCTCGCTTCTGAGGGTCGCTCGCTTTTCTCGCTTCTGAGGGTGGCGAGAAAAGACTTTTGCGACGCCCACAAATCCTACAGGTCACGCATTGACTCCACTTGAAAGGATGTGCTATATTAGCAAACGTCTCAGCGTTTTATCTGCGCGACGGCTCCTCACGGCTACAAGCCGGGGGCTTTACGCTCGATTGGGTAAATGAGAAAGGAAAATCATGAGCGATGCCATTAATCTTGCGGAGAAGCTCGCCCTCTTTGCAGAATATTGGTCCCCGCGAACCGTCTCGCGTTTAAATGCATACAATATTATGGTCGTGAAAGTTCAGGGCGAATTTGTCTGGCACAAACATGATGATACCGACGACTTCTTTCTGATCCTCAAGGGGTGCTTGACCATACGTTTGCGTGATCGCAACGTGGTTTTGGGTCCAGGAGAACTGTTTGTTGTCCCACGTGGTATCGAACATCAAACGTTCGCGGAAGAGGAAACACATCTGCTCCTGATAGAGCCAGAGGGAACTCCAAATACCGGCGACCAGGCAACTGCTGTACCACAGCAATTCATCTAATCGCGCCGTAAAACTCTGCGCTTCAGCCGTAGGGATAGAGGAGAGGGCGCGTTCATACATACGGAGCCACTCGAAGCGATCCCATTCATCCTCATTGCACACGCAGGCGTACATTGGGATGAGGTCCAGGGAAACGCCCGTCGCCACATTTTCCGCGTGCATCTGCAACTCGTCACGCGTCGTTTCTAAAGCTGCCAGATACTCCGGGGACGGTTCCTTCTTCCAGTAGCCGTCGCCCAAAAGCACGTATCCACCCGGACGGACGGAGTGTGCCAGACGCTCCAACGTTGGTCGAAAACCACCATAGATATGGCAGGACCCCAGACAACTCGCCAGGTCAAAAGCATCCGGTTCAGACTCGAACGTCTGTGCATCACACGCTCGGAGTTCGAGTTTGCCGGGAGGAATACGCGAAGCCGCCTGTGAAAGCGCTTCCTGAACAGAGGAAGAATCCAGTTCCAGCCCCAGCGCGTTGACCTGGTAGCGCTCAACCAGCCGGATAAGCAGTTCAGCCTTTCCTGAGCCAATATCGAGAACGACTGCCTGATCATTGAGACCGAGGAGGTCGATGACCGCCTCTATTTTCTCCACACTGAAAGGGTTATTGTAGGGCAAGCCTTGATGAGAAATGGTTCCGTATTTCAGTTGATTCAAAGGATGGTTCCTCTCACAAGTCCATTTTTTGAACGATTGCTCTCTCCAGGGTATGATGCATCGCCTGGTGTATCATGCATCACCAGGAAGATCTACCCTGTGCGGGGAGCAGAAAATGAGAGTGCAGGAGCGCAAATACCTGCTCATCGACGGCATTTCTCCAGGCAGTACCAATCGGTGTGTTTCTGTGACCCGGAGAATTAGTGCGTCTTCAATGCGCGGAGAACATCATTCATACAGAAGCATTCCTCCTGCCATGCTATGCAACACTACGTAGAAAGCCACTGACGAGCGTGTTCTGTCAGGTAGCTGAGCTAGTATAGCACAGCCTAATCCACAGAACAACATGCCGCATGCATCCGCAACCCAAGGGACCTGAGTAGTTGCAAGTTTTCTGCGCATACGTTCAAGACGCCTGTTGCTTGAGTTGGCGCTGTGCTTCGAGTTTCACCAGTTCCATCAAATGCTCAATCACCAGATAGCTCTCAAGTTCTTGCAGTTCCTCTGCCGTCAGAGAACCCTCTCTCTCGTTCGGTATGCATAAGCTCATAGGCTCTTTCAGCAACCTCAGGAGAGGGATGAAATGCCACGATCTGTTCAGACGTTGGATGATTGGCCAGGAAACGCGCAATTTCAGTGGCTACTTGCGTCTTCAGGGGCATTGCTATATTCTCCTTGATCAGGGAAAGAGATTTTTCTTAAGCGTGTTCTATGTGTTGAAATGATCATAACATGTTATGGCTCAGTAGATCCTTTTTCAAGCCATTGAGATCTGAGCAAGCTCTTACGAACCTGCACATATGGGAAAACACCATGGGACCATACCGAAAGCAAGCAAACGAGCCAAATCGGAGAGGCAAAGCCAATCTTTACCGAAAAGAGATCCAACTCACAGTCAGTAGAGAAGTTTTCTGCTATCCTCTTTCTTATTCGCGAGACAGGTGCTCTCAACAAGACGTCTGTCAAAAAGCCTGCTCCTTAATGCAGGGCCGTCAAAGAGCGCTCAAGCCCAGAAAGGGATACGATTCATGAATGAGCAAGAGTATTACAGGCGTGTGGACCAATTAGTCACCAAGATGAACCGGATGGAAGCAATGATGCAGCAATTGCTCATTCGCCTGAACATCAACCCGACAGAGCTCATGCCGTCAGAGCCGCCAGAGATCAGAGCCATCCGCGAAGCGTTGCAGTCAGGTGACAAAATGAAAGCCATCAAACTCTACCGCAGTCTCTATAACGTTGGTCTACAAGAGGCCCAAAACGCCATCAACGCAATGTAGGGAAATCTCTTCTGTCGCCAAAGACCAACCGAGCTAAGCGCCGATCTCTCAACTCTCCCTTGCTTGCCTGCTTCTGCGACATCTCACAAAGCAAGCAAGGGAGAGTTGAGTGCCTCTTTTTTCGCTGATGAAAAATATCTCTTACCACCATAGCCTGCAAGCTTTTGCAGGCTATGGCTGCCTCTCCTCTCAGTTTTGCTTTCACCTCCCAAAACTGCGAGGTCGCGTAAGGCCAGGATAATCCTGGGATTTACAAAATGAGACGCGAGCGCTGAAAGCGCTTTTGCACGAATAAAATGAGAAGTACGTCCAGCAGCGCGGTACAGCCAATCATCAGAGGGAGTATTTCTCCCTCGCTGAAGCCTTGAAGCTGGATGACAAAGGGCAGGTGCGCCAGTTGTGTGCTCAGTAGAGAACTGGCCAGTCCTAGCACGGCTATGCTACTGCCAAGTATCTGCTGCGCCTGCCGTACAGTTGTTGCACGCAGTGAGATCAGGATGCCGATTGTGATGAGCAAGACAGAGAATGTCAGGCTCAACAGCACTGTCATCAGCAGACGATCAGGAGAGTAAAAACTCCATAGATGCCCATTTGCGTGTATATTTGCTACCGCGAAGCCTGCCAGTAGACTGGTCAGAGTCATGACCCATGACATGGTAAGTAGAGCCGCGATCTTGCCCGCAATAATGCTGCCATCGGAGAGGCTCGTGGCTAAAAGTGATTCCAGCGTATGCCGCTCACGTTCGCCAGCAAAACTATCCGCGGTAAAAGGGAAGGTGAACAGCACAGGGCCGATAGCAAGCAGCAGGACAGCGATAAGCGGGAGATCTAGCCACGCCTGCCCTACCTGGAACGGCAACCAGATCCCCAGTGAAGCTACGACCAGTAAGAATAAGAGCACTGCCCTGTTCCCCTGGAAGTAAAGCTCTTTGCATTCTTTCCAGTACATTGCCCAGATATCTAACATGCTGTATTCTCCTCCAGCAAACTCAGAAAAACTTCTGCCAGACTGCCGTGTTCGCGCAGGACCTCCTCAACGATGCCGCCCTCGCGCACAATCAGGCTGATGAGTGGCGCGACCTCGCGTGTGTCGTTAAGCCTGATTACCAGGCGATTTGCATAGACTGCCACTTCCAGAATCCCTGGTTGCTGACGCAGCCGCTGCACAAGCTGTTCGTGAAAGCCAGATCCCAGAATCTCTACCTGGGAGCCACCGAGCTTCAGGCGCAGGACATCAGGGTTGCCTACAGCTAACAGGCTACCGTCACGAATGACTCCAACCTGGTCACAGTATTTTTCGGCATCCGCGAGATTATGCGTATTCAGGAAGACGGTCATGCCTTCCTGCTTGACCAGGCGCATCAGGTCTTTATTCAGTGTGGTCGCCGCCAGCGGGTCCAGACCAGCCGTTGGCTCATCGAGAAAAACCAGGGCTGGACGATGCAGCAGGACGCGCGCGAGCGCGAGTTTTTGCTTCATGCCACGGCTCCACGTGGCAGGCCTATCGTAGCGTCGATCCCACAAATCCAAGTGGGTGAGCAGCTCTTTGATCCGAGCCTCCCTCTGCTGACGCGGCATATGATAAATCAGCCCGTAGAACGCCAGGTTATCTTGCGCCGTCATGCGCTCATAGAGTCCATTGGACTCAAGTAAGGAGCCTGTGCGTACACGAATGGAGGCTGCCTGTTTCCTTGTATCGAAGCCCAGGACATGAGCGGTGCCACTCGTTGGTTCGAGCAGACCCAGGAGCAGATGGATGGTCGTGGTTTTGCCAGCTCCATTGGCTCCCAGCAGTCCAAAGACGGTGCCTGTCGGCACTGACAATGAGAGATCATCGACAGCCTTGAAAAAAACCATCTGCGACAAAAAGCGCATTGGATCGTTTGCATAGATATGTTCTCTGTGCTTGAGTGGCTAGCTCATATCGCTGTGAAATAGCGCAATGGAGAGAGGTAACGATGTTTGGCAAACGCAAAGCGAAACAGCATGAGATTCTGGCAGCGCCTGCCGGGACGCCCTTGCCCCAGGCGATGGCTTATGATGCAGAAGTATCTCGCTTCACACTGGAAGCGCATAAGAAGCTGCGCAACGAATTGCTGCTCAGCAGTTCCGAAGGCACTGCAACTGTCCTGAGTATCCAAGAAATGGGTCAGGCTGTCCCGCCACTGGTCGGCTACGTCGTAGAGGTCGAGGTCAGACCACGCTTCGATGGTGCCCCTTTTACCGTCGAGATGGATGCCTGGCTCGATCTCAGAACATATCCCATCGCTCCCGGCAGCACGGTACAGGTCAGATACGATCCCCAGAATTTCTTTGACATCATTCTTTTGTAGACCAGAGCATGATGACGCGGGATTGCACCATCACGCAGGAGATCTGAGAAAACAGGCAGACTCTCTCTTCACGACTGTTTTCTTGCAAGACGGGTGGAATGTGCCGCTTGCCCGCGTCGCGGCACATTCCACCCGTCTTGCCCGTTCAAACCTTTAGGCAGAGCGCTCTCACGCGTTTTGCTATTCTCCAGAGCAAACGCTTCTTTTTAGAAGGGGCAAGCCCTGCAAGTCTTCTTCTTGTTGCAATGCGGCCAGACTCATGTTGGTCAAACGGCCAGCCTCACTCGTGTTGCATCCGCATTTACGGAAAACAATATGAGTCAGAAAAGCGAGTTTTATTCGCCAAACAACATAGGTCTGTGTTTATGGTTTTGCTCTACAAGGGGTGTGGCATGAATTGTGGCGGGATGCTAAACTACTACGAAGCACAAGAGAAAGGCATTGAGACAGGGTATGCGTGAAAAGAAACGGAAGGAGACGAGCGGCACGTTTGACTACTCGCTCGATTATGGGACGCTTGACTTTCGGCAACGGCCCGATCTGTATCGCATCGGCAAGGGGGAACAGGGTGTCCTGCTGGTAGAGCCGTATAAGTCCGAGATACTGCCGCACTGGCGCTTTCGCACCCTCGAGATTGCCAGGGAGTCCGCGGAAAAGATCTATCAGCTTTTCCTGGCCTACAGGGACCAGCAGGACTTTGTGGGCATGGATATGGCGCGCAAGTTTTTGCAGATGGGCTATACGCGCGCGCGCCGCTACGCCAATCATGCCTCGGGCCGCAAGTATACAAAGCCTCGCCAGGAACGTTCCGAGGAAGAGACGGCCTCCATTCGTCCCCAGGAGGCCGACTGGCAGACGAGCGAGAAGGCGCTGGCGGCGAGCGTCTTCTACGAGAAATACCTGCTCGCGAAGTCAGACCCCACCTACCTGCTCCTCCGCCAACGCCACCAGGAGAAGCATAAGGGGAATGAGGATAATGAGCAGAATAAGGGCAAGCAAAGCGGCTCGTGAGCGCTTGTGGTATGCTACCCAGGGTCCATAATCATCCAAATGACGAGGGCTACCGACTCATGGCCGAAGCTATAGAGATCAGCGTGTTGACGGGCAGCCCCGGTCGAGAGGTCTAGCAAACGTTTCGCCTGGATATACGATAACAACGGATAGCGCGAGAAGAAAGGCAAAAAGCACGCAACACGTTTCAGTTGTTCAAGAACCAGCCAGTCACATGATCATCCAAGGTCGCCTGATCCCATTGTTTGATGGTCTGCATCCCCTGATCTGATCCCTGTTTGGTCAGGATGCCCATTTTGACAAGGAGGTCGTGGCCTTTCTGGATGGCGTTGATCTCAATTATACGCAATTGCGCCGTGGAGACTCCCTGCTTGCTTGCCACATGCTCAATCCCCAGGCTGTTCCGCTCGCCAGGCGGAGGCTGTAAGCTGGCTTTGGCTTGAGCTAGCGTCAGGTGCAACCCCTGAGCGATATTCTCCTCGATTGTTTGCCAGTAAATCGGCGGGTCTGGTTGTCCTTCTGGCTGTTTAGTAGTTGTACTATCTGTTGCAGTTGTCATCGTTCCAGTCACGGTGGTATTCCCACCCGATGCACGATACCAGGGATGGAACTGCCAGAGCAGGAGCAAGCCTATCCCTATCAGCACTACCCCTGATAGGATCAAAGAGGGCCAGTATTTTCTTGCTCGAGGTCTGTCCTCGTCGCGTTCATCGTCAAACATGTTTATCTCCTTTTTAGTGCAAAAATGTCAAGATGCTGCTCCACTCATTCGTAGCGCAAAGCGGTGCGCACACGCACTCGCGAGGCTGTCAGGATAGGACCAAAGCTTGCCAGGCCAGCGACCAGCACGACAAAGAACAGAGTGAGAGGCAGGGTCAGTGGTTGGAACGCAAGATCGATTGGCCCCATGTAGCTATCCAGCAGACTTAGAATGCTGAGGGTTAGTGGCAGTCCGAGAACGATCCCGCTGCCCCAGGCAATCAGAGCTAATGCCAACCCCTCGATCCCAAAGATAACTCCCATATGCCAGTTCGTCGCTCCGATGGCGCGCAGAATGCCGATCTCCAGACGGCGCTCCAGGACCGATGTAGCCAGGGTATGGAAGAGGCTCAGAAGTCCGATCAGCGCGACCAGGATGGCGGCTATATCGAAGAGGATAGCAATCATCTGCATGGTACCCGAAACGCCTGAAAGATCCTGCGTGAGGACCAACGCCGATCCATCACTCAAACCAAGCGCACTCAGCGTTGTGTTCACCCGCTGCTGCAAGGCCTGAAGCGCCTGGGGAGAATGATCGTTCGCTTGCAGCCAGAGTCTTTCCGCAGCTCCAGGAGCAAGGTGGCGCAATTGATTGAGTGTATCAAGTGTCGTAAAGGTCTCTCCAAGTCGCCCTGCTGGATTGGCGCTGCCAGAAATTCCGCTTACCTCGTGGACAATACCCACAATGGTCAGGTAGGACAGTTGCTCACCAAGCTGAACTGGCACCTGCTCTCCTACCTTTAGATGCAGATATGTAACCGCCGAGTCATTGACAACCAGCGTATTTAGCTCATGCGAACGCAGCCAGCGCCCGCTGACAAGCACAGGTTGATAGAGATGGGTGTCCGCTAGCAGGCCATTGATCTCCAGCACACGGTGTGCAATCGAGATGGGCATAGGGTCTATTGGCTCGACTCGCGCGACATGAGGTAGCGCTTGCAACGCGGTAAGCACAGGTTCGGCTGGCACCGCGTCACCAAGCGAACTGCCAAGATCGATGCGCAGGTCGCTATGGTAAACATTACTGACGTATGTAAAATTCGTCCACAGAGAGATATCGATAAGTTGGATAGAGAAAAAGACCGCGCTGGCAAGAGCAAGCGCTGATAGCGTGAGTATCACCCGCGCAGGCTTGCGAAAGAGGCCGCGCAGGCCCAACCAGGCTGTCTGTGGTACCCAACGCAATGCTCGTCCCCAGATGGGAGTCCGTGAATATGCTTCAACACGCACACCATAGGATGCCAGAGCCTGGTGAACCGTGATCGCAGTTCCAGTCCATAATGGCCACAGACTGGCCAGAAGAGGAAGAAAGATGCCTGTCAATACGCTGGCCACCAGAACCCACGGAGCTACCTGGAATGGTCCCACAGCTACCGGTAACATCAGGTTACCAACCTGGATCTGCGCTGAGGTGGCGAGATGGGCCGCGAACTGATAGCCAGCGACGAGGCCGAGAGCAATGCCAGGCACGGTACCGCTGAGACTGTAGATAGTGAGCGTGAGAAGATAACTCCCTACAATAGGCAACCGAGTTCCCCCAAGCGCTTTCATAGTCCCAATCACTTTAAATTGTTCGGTCAGAAAGGTCGTCACCAGCGCAAAGGTCATCATCCCGACAAGCAATAACATCAGAAGAGTTAGCAGTCGCACGACCGCCAGGACACCGCTCACACCCAGTTGTGTATCGGCATCGAATGAGGTATTGCGCACTCCAGAAAATGGCTGGGCTTGCAGGTGAGCTGCCGCCAGGATACGCAGAATTGCCTGGTACGTCTGCTGGGAACTGCTGGGGTCGTGGGTCTGGATCAGAAGCTGTGTACCGCGCGGCAGATCGTTGGAGGTTGGACCCTGTCCCTGTTGCGTCAGTTGTTGCAAGACTGACTCGCTCACATATCCCAGAGGTGCGGGGGGAACATGCCAGATAGCCAGCCCGCGCGTGTCCACGAGACCCGCGACACGCAGAGAAACGCGCTGACCATCCAGCGTGTCAACGCTTACCAGAGAACCTGGGGCCAGCGACTGTAAACCCTGGTCGCTCTCATCCATGAGGATCTCTCCCGGCCCGGGCATGTGCCCACTCGTCAATTGGAATGCTCCCAACGGCAGGCCTTGCGGTTCGGAAGCAGTAGTAATTTGCAGCACATCCTGCTCATTCCCACCTGGATGATGCCAGAGCGTCAGATAAAGCGCGCGCGCTTGAACCAGTTCGACATTGGGCAAGTGCATAATCGCTGTCGCAGCGGATGGCGGCAGGTTACTGACAATACACGTAATATTTGGGATAGCTGTCGGGTCAGTACTATAAAAGAATGCCCCCGCGACAAGACTGGTCGCCTCATTCATAGCTGTGAGACCCAGTACGCCAATCACGATTCCCAGAATAATCAGCGAGGAGCGCCCCTTGCGCCTGGTGATATCCATCAGTACTTTGCGAATCAGGATAGTCATAATTCGCCCCTCCGCTCAGACGTCATTGCCTCAATACGTCCATCGAGCAAGCCAATACGCCCGGTCGCTCTACTCGCCAGGTCACGCGCGTGCGTCACATAGATCACCGTTTTGCGATGCTGGATCAGACCCGCCAGCGTTTCAAAGATCTGAGAGGCGGTACGCGAATCCAGGTTCCCGGTTGGCTCATCGGCTACAATAAAAGGAGGATCGTTGGCCAGGGATCTGGCAATTGCCACGCGTTGCTGTTCGCCGCCAGAGAGTTCAGCCGGAAGGCGCTGAGCAAGACCTGAAATATGGGCCATTTCCAGGCAGACCATTGCTCGCTCGCGCCAGCGTTTCCTGGGAAGACCTGCACCATTGCCCAGTTCCAGAGCAAGCAGGACATTCTCCAGGACTGTCAGCGTTGGCAGGAGTTGAAAGAATTGAAACACGATCCCCACCTGCTTCCCGCGCCAACGCGCCAGGTCGTCCTCACTCCTTCCCTGGAGCGTTTGCCCGGCAAAGAGAATGCGCCCGCTGGTCGGCCTATCGATCCCCGTAAGCATATTCAGCAGGGTTGACTTCCCACTCCCAGAAGGGCCGGTAATCGCAAACAGGCTCCCTTGAGGAATGGTAAAGGTGAGATCATCGAGGATAACCGTTTTTCGGCTACCTGTGCCCATGACCCGCGAGAGGTGCTCTACCTGAATCAGCGGCGGCCCGATCACCGGGCTCTCCAGAGCATTTATGTGCGGTGGTTGCATAGCATCGTTCCTCTTTCCTTTTTCTCTGTAATCAGAAGTGCTTTATCCGCTTTCAGTCTAAAGCACTGGCGGGTGCGCGGACATCGTCTATTCCATTGCAGGTTTCTCCATGAAGAAATCTGCATATTCTCTGGACCCGGAGGCTGTTATACTGTGTGTGACCTGAAAAGGGTCTGGCGTGTCGTTGAAAAGATCTACTCACATTAGAAAGAAGCTCTATGACAAGACCTGGGCAACATCGTGTACAGAATGACCTGCTCCGCTGGTATCTCCTTCTATGGGTCTGCCTGGCCGCGCTGTGGGGTTTGTTTGAAATCAGCAATCGAGTGGTATCAGCGGCGTGGAGCGCTTGCTCGCTGGGGAATGAAGCGCCGGAGATATGCGCGCAATTGAAAGAGCATCTGGGAATACAGGGGCAACCGAATATAGCCTCACTTCCCACGGCTGTGCTGGTGAGCTTGCTCCAGCAGGCCATTGCGACCTTTTTGTGTCTCCTGGCTCTCTACGGGATACTCCTCTGGGCTGGCCTCTCAACCAGGAAAGCTTATCTGCTCTGGCCTATCCTCAGTATTCAGGGTTTGCTCGCCTGCACAACAGGCTTTTTGCTGCCAGCACTAAGCATCGTTATGCCGGTAAGCCTGCTCCTGGTGCTGATCCTAGAAGCCTGCGCTATCTTCAAACAAAGCAGAACAGTGCTTGTTTTCTCCGGTGTAATGCTGATTTGCTTTCTGTTGACCGCGCTCCTCGCCTGGAAACAGGGAAGAGTGTGGGATGAAAGTTCATTGAGTATTGCGGTGGCTCTGATCCTTCTGGTGGCAGGCTTTCTGTTTCTCGGAGGCTTCTTTCTCCTCTACACGCGCCTGGCGCATTTGCACGCCACCATAGAAACGGCCTATGCACGCCTGGAGCAGGCGAGCGCGCATATTGAAGAGTTAACGCTCGTCACAGAGCGGCAGCGTATGGCCCGTGAACTGCACGATACCCTGGCACAGGGGTTGGCAGGCATCATCCTACAGCTCGGAGTTATCCATGCTCACGCACGCGCACGAGACGACGATAGCGTCCAGGTGCTCCTCGCCCAGACACTGGCAACAGCACGAGAAACGTTAGCGAACGCGCGAAGTGCAATCGACGACCTGCGCGTCAACGATCCCGCCTTAACCAGTCTGGTGGCGGTAGTACAAACAGAGGCTCAACACTTTACATTTCTCACTGGCATCCCCTGTACCACAGAGCCTGATTTGCTCTCCCTGCTTGCCCCAGAGCACGGTGAACATGTCATAGGAGTAATACGCGAAAGTCTTACCAACGTGGCTCGCCACGCGCACGCGCGGCAGGCCTGGGTACGCGTGTTCAAAGAGAAAGAGACAGTTCTGCTGGAAATTGGTGATAATGGGAGCGGTTTCGACCCCGCCCTCGCCGCAATGCAGTCGGGACACTATGGGTTGCTTGGTCTGCGTGAACGCGCGCGCCTGGCGGACGCTCAACTGACTGTTCTGAGCGCTCCAGGGCAGGGAACCAGCATTCAGTTACGTATGCCAGTACAATCCATAAAGCAGAGTTTGGAGAAGAAGTAGATGAGTAAACGCATCCGCGTGGTAATTGCCGACGATCATCCAGTTGTGCGCACCGGGTTACGCCTGATGCTAAGTATGCGCGAGACCTTTGAGCTGGTGGGAGAAGCGGTTGATGGCGCAAGCGCTATACGTCTCACAGATGAGCTGCGCCCCGATGTCGTGCTGCTAGATCTGCGCATGCCAGGGATCGATGGAATATCGGCACTGGAACATATCCATCGCGAGTGGCCAGCGGTGGCAGTAATTATCCTGACGACGTACAACGAAGACGATCTCCTGATTCGCGGTTTACGGGCGGGTGCCCGTGGCTATCTGCTCAAGGATGCCGATATAGAGGTGCTGCTTCAAGCCATCGAACGCGCAGCTCACGGTGAGACGTTGATCCAACCAGAGGTCATGCAACGCATCCTGCTACACGCCGAGCGAGCCGTTACATCTCGCGCACCAAAACATCCTGGACCTGATCTGACCCAACGCGAACTCGATGTCCTGGCGGGCGTAGCTCGCGGAGAACGCACCAAAGAGATTGCCCGCAGACTTGGAGTGAGCGAACGTACCGCGTGGGCTTATCTGACAAGCATCTACAACAAATTGGGGGTTGACTCGCGCGCCTCGGCGGTAGCCGTCGCTATGGAACGACAACTGCTACCACCCCAAACATAACATGCCCGCGGGGCTGAGGAACCGACAGGATCATCGAAGCAATAAAGGTGCTCAGCCCTCCATTGATCTCAGATATCGCACTACTCAGGCGGCGCCAGTAGAGAGTGGAGATCCCACCTTCATGACTGGCATCAGCTATCGGTTCCTACGCCTGGCAGCTTCCACACGGGTGCCAGCGGTACTCCTGCTGAAGCCAGAGCGAGCAACAAACCCATAGGCCCATGCAGCATCTCTTCGCCTCAGAGATCGATGCGTTAGCTGGCAACGCTCCTTTTTGCGCGCGCAAGTTGTATAATTGCAGAGAGGGGTGCGCTCGCACCGCTCTCTTGAGCGATCTGGCCTTCTACTGTCTTCTTGTTAAAGATCCATAAAATACATAGTAACATATAGGAAATTTTGATGAATAACGTTTTGCAAACAACGCCGGTGGCTTCTCCCCCCATGCCGCGCAAGCCGCTGACGCGCGGCTGGTCTCATGCCCTGGCGGCGCTGGGCGCGCTGCTGCTGACCATCGCGCTCTGCTGGCAGAGCAGAGCCGATGCGCCGCGCT
Organism: Candidatus Paraktedonobacter carboxidivorans; assembly: GCA_041156125.1. Taxonomy (GTDB): domain Bacteria; phylum Chloroflexota; class Ktedonobacteria; order Ktedonobacterales; family Ktedonobacteraceae; genus Paraktedonobacter; species Paraktedonobacter carboxidivorans. The sequence continues at coordinate 14,579 of JBEVTI010000019.1, read as the reverse complement.
TGATCTCGCTGCTGATCTTTGGCCTGAGCATGCTTGAGCTTTATACAATTAGCGGTCTCTACCACATCGGACGCTGGCGCGCGCGCACGGATCAGGTTTTGCGGGCCATTGATCACGCGAACATCTTTGTGATGATCGCGGGTACCTATACCCCGCTCTGCTTTAATGTGCTCTCCGGCTGGGTGCGCGTGACGATTCTGGTGGTGATCTGGACCCTGGCGGCTCTTGGCGTTGGACTGACAGTTTTGACCCTGCATCTGCCGCGCTGGATTGCCGCGAGCCTCTATATCGGCATGGGCTGGGTTGTGATCCTGGCGCTGCCCGCATTCCTGGCCGTACTGCCCTGGTCTGCCCTGGCGCTGCTCTTTCTGGGCGGCATCCTCTATACAGTCGGCGCGATAGTCTACTCTCTCAAATGGCCCGATCCTTCCCCACGCATCTTTGGCTATCACGAGGTCTTCCATCTCTTTGTGATTGCCGGTAGCATCGCCTTCGCCATCTGCATCTGGGTCTGGGCTCTACCGTTCCCGCGCGTCTAGTCTGCATTGCCAAGGAAAAGCGATGAATTCTGCCTTACCTGGCCATGAACAACTACAGGAAGAGGCCCGGCTACGCACCTCTATCTACCATGAGTTGGAAATGCGTTTCGCGCCGGAGGATGAGGCTTTGCGGGGAACGCTGGTCAGGGCCGCAGCTGTGGGCGTGCCGCCTGGACAGATCTCCCGACTCCAGGGACGACTCTTCCAGGTGTTGGCGCTGGCCTGTGGAGCGCGCAAGATTCTGGAGATTGGCGCGCTGACCGGCTACTCCGGCCTCTGGCTGGCACGCGGCCTGACAGCGGACGGCAAGCTGATTTCACTGGAAGCTAATCCGCTCTACGCGGAGATGGCGCGCGCGACTTTCGCCGAGGCCGGGCTTGGCGAGCGCGCCACGGTCTACATCGGCTCCGCCCTTGAGCTGCTGCCCACGCTTCTCCCCGAGGCACCTTTCGACCTGATCTTTATCGATGCCGATAAGGTGAATAATCCGCGCTACCTGGAGTGGGCGCTGACGCTCAGCCGGCCCGGCTCGTTGATCATCGCCGACAATCTTGTGCGCAATGGACGCGCCTTCCAGACACCTCCACCCGACGAAAGTTCCACGGGAGCTGCCGAATATACCCGCCAGATCCTCAACCATCCTCGCCTGGTCAGCGTAGCCCTGACGAACGACGATCTTGCCAATGGCCAGGATGGTTTCGCGATCTCTGTCGTGCTCGCTTGAATACGCCGCTGTTAGCAATGCATCGTCACAAAAGATCCTGGGAATTGGCACAGCGCCGCGACACACGCGGCTCGCTGCTTTCCCACAGAGGTTGCGCGCAAATACCAAAGCGGCGGCCAGCAGAAACGCAGGCCAACACGAGCATACATTTTACGACGGCGTGCCTGTCTCCACACTGCTATTGCTTGAACCATTTTTAAGCACCTGCGCTGCCCCCAGCCGATATTCGCGCATCACCAGTTCATTCAACTCTGAGAGGGATGTATCCTTGACCTGTTTATCCAGGGTAATCTTCCCATGCTGGAGCATATTCACGCGGTCACAACACTCCAATACCTGGGCATAGTTGTGCGCGATCATAAGGATGGAAATTCCACCCATCTGCTTGAGATTGCTGATCAGTTCCAGGATCAGCGCGCCCTCTTTCGCGCCCATGGCTGCCAATGGCTCATCCAGCAGCAAAATTTTCGCGTTACCGGAAACGGCTCTGGCGATCGCAATCGCCTGGCGCTGACCGCCCGAAAGCCGTCCCACCTCCGTGTTGACTGACGGAATGCGCACGCCGATACGGTCCAGCTGCTCGCGTGCCTCGCGACGCATTTTGCGATTATTCAGAAATGGCAGCAGCCCAAAAACCTTCTCTCTTTTGAGAAACATATTATGGTAAACGCTCAACTCATTGATCAACGCCAGGTCCTGATAGACCGTCTCAATCCCCAGTGAACGCGCGTGCATTACAGAACGCAAGCGCACCTCTTGCCCATTCACAAAGATACTGCCCGTGTTAGGTTGGACAAAACCCGTCAGGATCTTGATCAAGGTCGATTTACCCGCTCCATTGTCGCCGAGCAGGCCCAGAATCTCGCCCTGGCCCAGGCGAATGCTGATATCTTTAAGAGCAGTCACAGGGCCATACTGTTTCGCAATATGTTCCGCGCGAATAGCATCCGGGATAATTTCCTCTGCCATTATCGTTTTGCCTCCCTCAGTGTGCGCAAACTCAGATTGACTACCATGGCAATGAGAATCGCCGCTCCCAACACTATATCATACGTGTTGGCGTTCACACCCAGCAGGGTAAAACCGTCGCGCAGAATCGAGAGGGCCAGCACGCCTAGAAATGCGCCCAGGACAGTGCCAACGCCTCCACTAAGCGCGGTTCCTCCGATGACCGCCCCCGCGACCGCGCTAAACATGATTCCCGTGCCGCCCGAAGAGGGATCAATCGAGTCGATGCGAAACGCGCCCAGTATGCCCGATAGACCTCCCAGCAGCGCGGTCAGCATGAAACTGCCCACCTTGATGCGGTTGATCGCGACCCCGGCCTCGCTGGCCCCCAGTTGATTGCCACCTGTAGCAAAGGTATGCACCCCCCAACGCGTATACGAAAGCACAATCTGAAAAATGATCATGATCGTGACTGCCCAGATAATCTCAGAATAGGGAGCCGCCCCCATAAACTGATTCACAATTCCAGCCTCAGGCGGAGCCACTGGAAAGTCATTGGAAATGGTCAATGTGATCCCATTAAGCAAAAACTGGGTCCCCAGCGTGGTGATCAGCGAGGGGATTTTAAACCAGACAGTTATCAGACCATTGAGCAGGCCCACGCCCAGCGAGGCCAGGAGAGCTATAATGATCGAGAGCCAGAGTGGTACACCATTCTGATTGACAAAGTACATAATAAAGGGCGCAAAGGCAAAAACCTGGCCCACCGAAAGATCGATCTCGCCACAGATCAATAGGAAAACTTCTCCAACGGCAATAATAGCTGTTTCAGAGAGATATTCAAAAATGGTTCTAATATTTCCTGGTGAGACAAAATCCGCACTGGAAACCCAGAAATAGATCAGTAGAACCAGGGCCACAACCAGGATGCTCGCCTCTCGTTGGCGCACAAAGACCAGGCCCAGCCGGGTCAAAATCCCCGGAGATTTGACTGCTGGCTGCTCGGACTCAGGCGGGGGAGCATCAGAAACGACTGTCTCGGCCATACGGCGGCTCCTTCATTGCCAGCCCATGGAGCGCCGGGCAAAACAGGCGCGATCCGCGTCACGGCTGCGCTCCTTGCATCTTAACGCGCGCGTTTCCGCCCGTTTTGCCAGCGTGGTCTCAGCCCGCCAGGGGCGTGCTGAGACCACGCAAAACACCGCTCCATGTACCGGCAAGAAACTAAGAAACGACCTTTTCCGCGTTACTACTACCCTCAAAGCGGGTCTGAGTATTCAGATAAGGTCCAACATTACTCTTGGTAACAAACAGCAGGCCTGTGTCGGTTTCAGCAGGTTGCATCAGACCACCAGATAATTTGTAGAGGAAGAGCTGAACCACAGGCAGAAAGCCCTGAAGATATGGCTGCTGATCAATCGTGAAATCGAGATTGCCTGACTGAACCTCCTGCAAGGTTTTAGGCTGCAGATCGAAGCCGCCTGTGGCTACTTTACCAGCCAGGCTATATTTTTCGACGATCTGCGAGAGGCCCTGCGTGCTGCCACCATCGACGGCGAACATACCCGCCACAGTCTTATGACCATTGTAATATGCATCGATAGCAGTCAATTCATCGGTCACTGCTGCCCCGGTCGTGATCGGCGTAACGGTCACTCCTGGCGCGAACTGCTTGAGAGCTGCTGTCGCTCCGTCGATACGCGGCTGGATATTCAGCGAACCTGGGGTCGCGATGAAGCCTGCTACTGCACCTGATTTGACCTTCTCAGACAGTTTCTGACCGAGTTGGAAGCCAGACTGGTAGAGATCCTGGCCAATATATGCCAGGCGCGCATTGCCCGCGGCGTCAGCATTGTAGGAGACGACGGGAACGCCCGCGGACAGCGCGCTCTGTACTGGCGCGTTGAAGGCGTTCTTATCCACCAGAGCGACGGCGATACCATCGGCCTTCGCGGATAAAGCTGCGCTAAAGGCATCAACCATCTCAGCAACCACGCTATTCTCAGAGCCTGTCCACTGATAGGTGCAGCCCAGCAACGCGCAGGCATCCTGGATGCCATACTGCGTGGGCGTGAAGAAGGCATTGGTGGTCACATGGTTGACAAAAACGAATTTCCATTTGGGATGGTTAGGGAAATTGCCTTCGCTCGAGGCATTGACTGATGGGGAGTTGGTTGTGCCGCACGCTGCCATCAAGGCTGAGCCAACCGCTGAACTGGCAGTGACGGTCACCGCGGACTTAAACAGACTACGCCGTTTCAAGGGCATACGGGACATGTAGTCAGCAATGTTCATTTGATTTGTACCTCCACTGTACATGTTTGATGCTATTCGATGAACGCAAAAGGGCGAGATCCACGTTGATCTTCACGATTGATCTTTGCTCAGATAACTATACCAAAGTGAGTCTCTGAGACTGGCAGAGTAACCCAGGCAGTTTAACTCTCTACCTGGCGGCCAATAGATGAACTGTCTGTTTTCCCCTTTGAAGCAGGCAATATTGACCGGGATACCCTCCTTTACTGCAAAAAATAGTTGTCCCCAGAACAACAAAAAACTTGCTGTCAGTCTGTTCCGGTTACTGATAAGTTTACATATCACTCTCTTTGCCTGTCAAGTATTTTACCCTACTATTTTGAAAAACGCGCACTGCCTTTGCCCAATTGCGCAAAAGTAGTGCGCGTTCGCTAATTTAACAGCGACGCGTAGATACACATGCTAGAGACAAGCTCTACAAAAGACCGCTAGAATAGAGAGAAAATCTGCCTATTTCCCAACCTTTTTTTTGCGTCCGCATGGCTGGGCAAGCGGGCTCAAGGCGCGATGGCGATAACACGCAAGGGGCTGCCAGAGCCGCCCACAATTTTGAGGGGCGCGGCTATGACGAGCGCACCAGTGGGCGGGAGTTGATCGAGGTTGATCAGGCTGGTCAGACCAAAGCGGCCCGCGCCGTGCATGTACGAATGGCTGGGAAAGGCGGGATTAAAGCCACCAGCCTGGCCTGCGTCGGTGCCAACGGTCTCAACGCCCACGCCCAGAATGTCGCGCTCACCCGCCAGCCAGGCTGAGCAGGAGGGATGGAAGCCGGGCGAATGAGGGCCGTCAGATCCGACGTTCAAGAAGGCCGCGCGGCCCACGCGTTTGCTCCAGCCGCTGTGGATCAGCACCCACGCGCCCGCGGGAAGCCGTCCATGCTGGCTCTCCCAGGCTGTGACGTGCTCGATCTGCAAAAGAAAATCTGCCGTTTGCTCGACTTCAGCGCTGACATCGATGACGCAGGCCGGTCCAACAAACCTGGCAACCGGGATGGTATCGGTCGTGTTATCGGGCAGATCTCTGCCAGTGATCCAGTGGACAGGTGCGTCAAAATGCGTGCCTGTGTGCTCACCCAGGTTCAGAGTATTCCAGTACCAGGCGGGACCGCGCTCATCGTAGCGCGAGATCTCGCTGAGCGTCAGACCTGGCGAGGGCGCGAACATTGGCGGCAAGTCAATCACTGGCGTCTCGGGTCCAAGGGGCGTAGTCAGATCCACCACGCGCAAACTTCCGGCACGCAACTCGTCCAAAAGCTGAGCTAAAACAGTGGCCATGAGCAAAATCCTTTCTTGCTGCGCATCTTCTCCAGCGAGAGACTCGCAATAGACCGTTAAAGCGCTTTCTGTTGACGCAAGGTTTCCAGGGCACGAGCAAATTGGAAACGATTCTCCAGCAATCCAAGGTCCATGTGGAAGGTCTTTGGACCAATAGCCTCGACTTTGGCAACGAGCGTGGTCAGGGTAGAACTGGCCAGAGCCTGGGATACGCTGCTCGTGAACTGCTCAAGCGTGCTGGCCTCCATCACGGAGGGTACGCCAGAGGCGCGCGCGATCCCGGCGAGATCCGTGCCGGTGGCGGTGGCCGTGGGGAAGCCACCAACTGAGAGCAAACTTTCGTTATCGAAGACAATGTGGAGTAAGTTACCGGGACTATAGCGCGCCATAGTGCTCAGCGTCCCCAGGTTCATGAGCAGCGACCCATCTCCATCGATGACTACGACCTTGTGTTCAGGCAGCGCCAGCGCGAGCCCCAGCCCCAGCGATGAAGCCAGGCCCATGGCGTGCTCTAAATAAAAGAATTGCTCTTTATGCCCCAACATATAAAGCTCGGCTGCCACGGCTCCCATGATCGTGACGACAACTTTGTCCACTAGTTCGGGATAAATAGCCTGTAAAGCATCCGTGCGTAACATATCAATTCTCCCACATTAATTCGCGCTCCAAGAGCACAGCTACTGGATGAAGCGCGGCATGGGCCAGAGCTTGAGCATCCTTGATGCGCCACGCGACTTCAGCGGGATTGGTTAAATGCCAGGTAGGAATGTTGAGTGCGCGCAAAATTGGTTCGGTCGCCAGGCCACCCTGCATCTGCCAGGGATCTTTTTCCCCCCAATGCCCGCGATAACTGATAAGCATCAAAAGCGGTATCTTATAGAGAAATGCCAATGAAACAAGGGGATTGATCGCGGCCAGGAAGCCGTGATTCTGCATGAGTAGCGCCGAATTGACCCCCGCCAGGTGTGCCCCGGCGGAAATCCCGATACCTTCCTCCTCTTTCGCAAGCCGGACCAGGGTCATTTCCGGGTCTTCTTCCGCCATGCGAATGAGATGGACTAGCCAGGTCTCCGGCAAAGCAGAGACGATGCGCACATCACAGGCTTTCAGAGCATCATAGATGGCGCGAGAATGGGCAACAGAGACAGGCATGAACATATCTCCTTCCGTCCAGACAAGTGTCGTCCGAATAATTCTCTTTCCCCTGGTGCATTTCCACCTGACCTTTGCGGAAACCGGGAGCATGCTTCCTCTGTGGGGAGTGCCGCCAGCCAGGGTCCTTCTTCAAACCGCTTGAGGGTACTGCAACTAGTATATCATCTAATTAACGCTGATCCAGGGCAACATTGACTGCGACCGCGCTTCCTATCCCCTCAGGACCATTAATCGGCCTGCCAGACCTGCGCAGTTCTGCCATCGAGCGAGGCGACCAGGCGCTGGCTATCCGGTGCCCAGGCCAGCGCGTGAATGGGGGTAGTACCTCGATAAATGTCAACATTCGTGCCGGTCAGCGCATCCCAGACTAGCGCGCATGAGTCGTCACTGCCCGAGGCGATGCGTCTGCCATTGGGGGACCAGGCTACCGCGCGAATGTGCGAGGTGTGATCCCTGAACACGCAATGCTCCTCTTTAAAACCCCATTCCCAGTGGTAAACATGCACGCAGGCATCGCTGCCACCCAGCGCGAGATACTTGCCATCTGGGGACCAGGCGACAGAGGAGACCGTGCAAAGGGTCAGTGACTCGGGTGTAGACGGCCCAAGGTCCTTGCCAGTACTCGTATCCCAGACGCTAAGCGCGGTCCTATAGATCGGCTCGCCGCGCTTATTGCGCTCCTGGGGCCGACAGATCGAGAGGATTGCCGTGCCATCCGGGGACCAGGCAAAGGCGGAAAGTGAGCCGCTATGCCCGCGATAGGTCAGGCGCCTGCGCCCATTCATGGGCTGCCAGATCTGAATGGTCCGATCAGAGCCAGCAGAGGCCAGGACGCTGCCATCTGGCGACCACGCCAGCATGGTCACATAGCCTGCATGGCCCTGGTAGGAACATACATGCTCACCTGTAATCGCGTTCCAGATCTGTACTGTGTTTGTGTCACCTGCTGAGGCAATATACAAACCATCCGGGGACCACGCGACTGTCTGCACGACAAATGTATGCCTCTGATACGCCAGCAACTGCTGACCCGAGCCCGCGTGCCAGATACGCGCCGTGTGGTCAGCACTGGCTGAGACTATACGGCTGCCATCCGGCGACCAGGCCAGGCCCAGCACATGGGAGCTATGGCCGCTATACCGGCAGAGCATCGTCCCCAATGCTGGCGTCCCTCGTCCCACCTGCGCACCCGCCACCGCCTGCGCGCTGGCCAGAGCCTGCTGGTTGGATACCACCTGCCCGCCTGGTAATACCTGCTGATTGAGCAACGCCTGGGGGGGTGCTGGCAAGGCAGGCAAGGGTCGCACCGCTCGCGCCTGAGAACTTTGCGCGCGCTCTCCCTGAATACTCGGGTGCTCAAGAGTCACCGGCGCGCCAGAAGGTGTACGCCCCTGCGCGATACGCTGCAGCTCCTGCTTGACGCGCGTAGCACTCTCAGGCCGTTTCACGGGATTCGCGTCAAGCATATACATAATCAGGTGGCCCAGACCCGTCGCCCTCACAGCCGCCGATAAACGCAGCGGCGCGAAAGCCCAGGGCAGAGGCATTTTGCCTGGATCGGCCCCCGAAATCAACTGGTGCAGGGTCGCGCCTAGACTATAAATATCTGCCTGCGGCGTCGTCTGGAGCAAACCATATTGTTCTGGCGCGGCATAGCCATAAGAGATAAACACATTGGTATCCCTGGCCTGCCCACTTTTGAAAATCCGCGCAATCCCAAAATCGATCAAGTACAGATGACCATCTTTCGCCCGCATCACATTGCTCGGCTTGAGATCGCGAAAAACAATCGGCGGCTCGTGGGTGTGCAAATAATCCAGCACCACACAAAGCTGCATACCAATCCCCAGCACCTCCATCAGCGACAACGTCCCCCCCTTGAGCCTGAGATAGTCCTCCAGATTAGAACCCTCGATGAAATCCATCACAAGATACCAGCGACCATGCTCGTGAAAGTGATCGTAGATGCGCGGCAGGTGATGATGCTGAAGCGTGGCCAGAAGCAAGGCCTCGTGCTTAAAAGCCTCTGAAAAGTTATTGATATCGTCCGGCTTCAGATAGGTCATATTCATCTCTTTTACCGCGCGCAAAGCGTTGCCTAGCTCGATATCCACCGCTTTATATACCGCCCCCATCCCTCCACGTCCCAAACGCTCAACAATCAGATAACGTTGTTTGAGCAATGTATTCGGGATTATCATTCCGGTGCTGGTATGTGTTTTTTGCTCGGACTCACCAGTAGAAAAATAGGAAGAAAGTACCGGCAAGGTCGTAGCGCATCTTGCACATACACGACTCTGCGGAAGATTGGCCATGCCACAAACAGCGCAGTAAAGAGAGACCAGCGCCATATATTTTGCCCTCCGTCCATGGAACATCGATCATACATTCAGCCAATCGTAAACCAGAAGAAATCAATTATGAAACACATTTGCATCCTAACATGCAAAATGAAATGTCGTCAAGTCGCGGGTACCAGCAGGGTACGCGTCGTTTATTTGCAACGTGTGAAAGCTTCTACTATCCTTCTAATTCATCTTATCTACTTTTGTCCACAATGAGCATCGTTTCCCTGTTCTCTACTGATACAAACAAAACAACAGAGAGTACCAGAGTGGGCCGATTGATCGGGTCCAGCCCTGATTGATCGGGGCCTCTCGCCTTGCTTGCAATGCTTCACGAGCATGAGAGAAATCATGCAAAAGAAGCCTTGGGAGGTATTGGTGCTGTCCCCGATCAATCGGGACTGGACCCGATCAATCGGCCCACTCTGGCATGTACGACTGTTCCTGCAGGGCTTTTGCACGCGGCAAAAAGATGACGCGCACGCTCTTTGTCCACAATGAGCATCGTTTCCCTGTTCTCTACTGATACAGACAAAACAACAGAGAATAGCAGAGTGGGCCGATTCATCGGGTCCAGCCCTGATTTATCGGGGCCTCTCGCCTTGCTTGAAATCCTTCTTGCAATGCTTCACGAGCATGAGAGAAATCATGCAAAAGAAGCCTTGGGAGGTATTGGTGAGGTCCCCGATCAATCGGGACTGGACCCGATCAATCGGCCCACTCTGTATGTACGACTGTTCCTGCAGGGCTTTTGCACGCGGCAAAAAGATGACGCGCACTCAGCAAGAAAAATGCAGATACGTTTGTCGCGTGGACAAACGTATCTGCATTTTTCTTGCTCAGAAGATTTAGCTAACCTTCTGCGAGTTACTCAGGCCCCACTTTTTAAAGAGGGCGTCATAGACGCCAGCGGACTTGAGCTGATTGAAAGCGCTCTGAACCGCGGTCAACATGGAAGAATCGCCCTTGCGCACGGCGATGCCTTCGGGCGCCGCGTTTACCACGGAGCCACCAACATCGAACTGACCAGGATTCTGCAGGATATAGTAGTCGGTCACAGGGGAGTCCTGGTAGGTCGCGTCAACGCGAGTGGTTGCCAGCAGTTGTACAACAGCGGTCTGATCCTTGAGCACAGTTGTGATGATAGCGGGCTTGCCAGCCTTTGTACAGGCTGTGCTGGCAGCCTGAGCGTCGGTCTGCTCGACCGTGCCATCTTGCACGCCCAGCTTCAAGCCACACATCCCTGCGATGGTGGTGATATGCTTGGGATTCCCCTTCTGGACCAGTAGCGACTCGCCAGCGCTAAAATAGGGTACGAAATCTGCCTTCTTCTGACGGTCTGAATTGATGGTAATCGCGGATATTACCACATCAAAACGTTTAGCGGAGAGCGAATCGATAATTGTGTTGAAGCCAGTGGTTACAATATTGACCTTCAAACCCATACGTCCAGCGATAGCCGTAATCAGGTCAATATCAAAACCCGCGGCTCTACCGCTCTTGGTGTCAATATATTCCTGGGGCGGATACGTGGTATCGCTACCGACAGTCAGTGTACCCTGTACAATTAGATCGGTAGGTGCGGCCACAGTGGGACTCGCAGGATTGACCGTTGGCACGGGAGTCAAGTTGCTGTTGCTGGTAGTGCTACTGCCACAAGCAGTTAGCAACAATAGCAGTGCCATACTTACTCCTAAAAATAGCATGGGCATGGAAGCCCGACGCGCCTCTCTTCGAGAAGAGAAAGATCGCATAAAGCAAACCTCCTGGTGTAAATCCAAATAAAGAGACAAAACGCAGTGCATCGCTGTTATAACAACTGCGGAACAAGGCACCACCTCTGCTATGTACTACGAATAAGCGACCTTGTCAATCACAAACACTCACCATACACTTCTATGAAACACAGGTTGTCTATTACTACTGACTATGAGAAGTATTATTTGCAAATCTTATGCCTGACATAGTGCAAACAGTGACAACATTTGTATGCTCGGTAGTTTTAACATTCGTTAAACAAAAAACGGAAAAAAGTAGGAAGCAAGCAACACTTTTCTCACAGATTATGATACACTTAAAAACGAGAGAAGGAAAATGTCATCCATAGCGTATCGACCGTTTTTACCATAGTTACGAAGGACATCTTCGGGGGGCTTGGAGGGTCTGCAATGCCCATTACCTTTGACCGCACTCTTTGCTGTAATCTGGACGAAACCATCGCGCGCGAGTGGCTTATTACCAATGGTCTGGGGGGATATGCGGCTGGCACTGTTGCCGGGACTCTGACACGTATGCAACAGGGACTCCTGGTGGCGGCTTTAGATGAGGAAGCTGTGCCTCAACTCTTAATGGCCAAAATTGATGAAGAGGTGCTCTTCGACCAGCGTACATATTATCTGGGCACAAATGAGTACCGGGATGGTACCCTCAATCCCGCAGGCTTTGTCCATCTGGAAGCATTTCGCCTGGAAGAAGGCCTGCCTATTTTTACTTATCGCCTGGGAGGGGTCGAGGGTGTAATGCTGGAGAAGCGCATCTGGATGCACCAGGGACAGAATACAACCTTTATTCAGTACCGCGTCTTACGCACACAAACCACCCAGACCAATAGCGCCAGTCCAGCCGCGATTTGGCGCTCTACTGGCCGCTCAGGATATAACGGCTACGCTCGTTCCTATACTCATGGAGATGCCGGGCTAACTCTGACCCTCTTGCCATTTGTGGCTCATCGCCCATATAATCAGCGCCATCAAGGCCAGGGTGAGGGATATTTCCAGGTCCATACACACCAGCAACAGGCAGGCCAGCTGGCGGATGATGATGATTCTACCCTCACTCTTCCCCATGGCTGCGCTGGCTGCACTATCAATACCTGGGATAAAAAGACCCCCTATCATCTGCTGGCTATTGGCCATCCCGAGAGCCAGGCTCAGTTTATTCCTACAGGCGTCTGGTACTGGAATTTCCAGCACCGCCGTGATCAGGCCGCGGGCCTGGCGGCTGACGGTGACCTGTACTTACCTGGCGTCGTGCGCGCGCGCCTCTGGCCCGATAAGGACTCATCATTAACTATTGTTGTTACCACAGAAGATGTATCATCCCTGCCCTTTAGTCAGAAACAGGTCTATCAAACCTATGAGCAGGCGCTGGATTATCAGCGCAGCTTTCTCCAGAGCCAGAGCTACTTTGGCGATGGCGGTGGATCTGTGCAAACTCTCCCGGTGCTGCCTCTCGCTTCTGCAGCGCCCGATATGGTGCAGAGCGCTGAGTTTCTGCAACTGCTCTGCCAGGCTGGGGACCACCTGCTGATTCAGCGCACGCTGCCGTATCAAGATCGTGCTGGCAAATCGGCCTTCTTTTTCCGCGCGGCTGAACATATTCCGATCATCACGCCGGACTATTATGAGCAGGAAGATGATGTCCGCGCGACGCTGATCGCCCTGCCTGGACTGACTGTAACTACGCATCGTTATAGCGAGGCGCAACGCATCCTGCGCTACCTCGGTCGCTATTTCCGTCAGGGCCTGCTTCCCAATCGTCTGCCTACAGCTCAACGCCCTCGCTTGACGGACGAAGATTACGCGAACGTCGATATAGCTCTCTGGTACTTCTATGCTCTTGATAAGTACCTCGATGCAACTCATGACTATGAGTTGCTTGATGAACTCTATTTACGCCTCGTAGAGAGCAGCAATTGGTACACACAGGGTACCTCTTATGGTATCCAGGTTGATCCACGCGACGGCCTGTTGCGCACCGGGACAAGCGGACAGGCGCTGACCTGGATGAATGCACTCGCGCAAGGTAAAGCGGTGACACCGCGTGCAGGTAAAGCTGTCGAGGTCAACGCGCTCTGGTATCACGCGCGCTCTCTCCTGCATGAGTGGTCGCAGCTCCTCTACCAGCGCGGACGCATCAATTATGGCAGACAACAGTATGTGGAGCAGATAGAACTTTGCCGACGCAGTTTTAATGAACGCTTCTGGTGCCAGCATAAAGGCTACCTTTACGATGTCATCGATGGTCCCGAGGGCAATGATGAACGCCTGCGCCCGAATCAGTTGCTGGCCAGTTCACTGCGCTACGCCGTTCTGGCAGCTGACAAGCAGGAAAAAATGTTGGATATAATCACACAACAATTGCTCACTCCCTGCGGTCTACGCTCACTTACTCCTTTCGATCCAGCATATCAAGGACAGCTCCCAGAGTTGCGCACTGAATTGCCGTACGCTTTACACCAGGGCAGTGCGTGGCCATGGCTGATTGGACCCTATATCGATGCTCTGCTCAAAGTTGACAATACGTTGCCCCATGTTTCCACGTCTGGAACTGGACGAGACGGCCAGCCTGGTTTCTATCAAGAGTATATCTGGCGTAAAGGTCTCCAGGCCCTTGAGCCATTCCGTCAGCAAATGCTCAAACATATGCTGGGAAATATTAGCGATGTCTACGATGGAGATACTCCCCACACCACTGGTCCCCATCTTGCCAGCGCGCTAAGTGTTGGCGAAATCCTGCGCATTTACAGCGTCCTGGCTCATATGGGAGTCCAGCATTCAGATCAAGCCCTATCCGTATAGATAGAACATAGCCACTTCTGCACATTTTCTTACAGAGTTATCCACATTTTATGTGGATAACTCTGTGAAGTAAAAGCCTATTCTGCCATCTGTACGCATCTGATCATCATCTGCCCGCAAAAATCGATCCCGCCTGTTCTCAGCGCTACAAAAGCCTTCATAGCCCAGTTTTCTCATTTAATCGTTAGTAAGCTCTTCTTTGTAGAAAGTTATCCACATGTCAATTATGAAAAATAGATGAATTTCACTTATCCACAGATAATGTGGATAACTTATCCACATTATCCACATCCTGTGGATAACCTTGTGAGAGTTTGCTAGTGATAGTATCACTAGCATAGATTTATTTCCGCTTATCCAGTACTTATCCACAGATAATGTGGATAACTTATCCACATTATCCACACCCTGTGGATAACGTGCGGGGAAAATTCCCCAGGCCTGAGGAATTTTCCTCAGTACAAAAAAGCGTCGGTGGATAAACTGGCCAGAAATGTGGATAACTTTCCTAATTTGTGCAAAACTCTGAGATTTACAAAATATGCATACAAAAGTTATCCACATACCGATTATGAAAAATAGATGAATTTCACTTATCCACAGATAATGTGGATAAGTTATCCACATTATCCACATCCTGTGGATAACCTTGTGAGAGTTTGCTAGTGATAGTATCACTAGCATAGATTTATTTCCGC
>JBEVTI010000018.1:0-95878 GCA_041156125.1 Candidatus Paraktedonobacter carboxidivorans | reverse complement strand
CAGCAGAAATCTGCCAATATCCTGTCATCCTTCTGCTATGTCCGCAGTTATAGCTTTTTTTACAGGATTTTTCTATTGCCGCAACTCAATATTACCTGAAAGCTCCCTTTTTTTCAATCTACTTCTTTGTGCCAATGATGGTTTGATATAATCTATAGGTGTTATCAGTCAGAAATTTGTCAGAGATTGGCATAAGTATTGATGTATAGTTAAAGATAAGAAAAAAGAGTATAATCAAGTGTGAACTCCCTACTGTGCTTAGAGTTTCTTAGCAAACGCCAGGAGGTTTCTTATGGCACTTATAACTTCATCTAGCCTGCCATCGCTTGCAGTTGAGCGGCTACAAGAGGATTTGCGCTATGGTCTTACCTGTATTAAAGACCTCTGGGGCTATGAGGTAAAAGACTGGGTGACAGGCGTTCACGCTGCCGATATCAATCTTGATGGGGATATAGAGGTACTGGCTGCGTCGCGCGATGGCCGTGTTCGCTCCCTGACCAGAGATGGTCGCCCGCGTTGGGAAAAGATCATCGGGGAGAAGAGGTGGTTAACAACTATCGCGGCTTTCCCACCTTTTGCTGAACTGGAGGGAGCCTGTGTGGCAACCAGCGCTAGTGATGGCAAAGTCTATGTGCTCAACCCTCAGGGGGAGGAAGTTTTACCTCCAGGTTCAGGCAATGGAGGCCCTGGCTACTGGTTCGATGCAGAGTACAATATTTCGCAAATGTGGATGGATACTACTCCATATCCCTCAATCGTCTTTGCTGCCGACAATCATTGTGCTTATAGCTTTGATATAGCTCATAATCAACTGCGCTGGAAGTTTTCTACCCCGACAGATGATCCTATTCGCGCTATTTTTACCTGCGATCTCAACGGTGATGGCCTTTCGGAAACGTTGATCGGGTCTGATAACCATTATCTCTACTTGCTTTCCAATACAGGCGAGCTCCTTACCACGCGCAAAATGGAGCAGGCTATCTATACCCTTTTTGCCGCTGACATCGACAAAGACGGTAAGATTGAAATCCTGATAGGCACGCGCACAAAGAAACTCTTTATTCTTGGTCCCGACCTTGAGGAAAAATGGGCCTATGGATTGAGTAGCCGCCCCCTGACTACCACTGTTGCAGACGTAAACAACGATCACCAGCTAGAGATTCTGGTAGCCTGTGATGATAAGTCGCTTACTATTCTGGATAATCAAGGCAAGCTCATCTGGCGTCAAGACATGGGAAAACGGTTCCGTAGTTTGAATACTTTTGACCTGGATCGTGATGGACATATCGAGGTTCTGGCTGGTACAGACGACTCGCAAATTTATGCTTTCCGCGTCCAATTGATTAAGGATCTCGACAAGAAAATCCGCCGTGACTACTCAGCCTTAGGTAAACCAGATATCACAACCCTGCTGACTCTGACGCGAGAGCAACTTGAATTGCTACTGAATGTGCTTGGTGAAACCTACGGTGGTATCGATCAGGCGTTGAATATTACTGCTACTAAAGCTCTGATAGAGGCTGGTGATTTTACTAATGCACTGCTTTCACTCTTGAAACTCGACCGACAGAAGTTCCAGGTGCTCTGGGAGAAAAAGAAGATGGGCTACCTCCGGGCGCTTTGTCTGGCGGATCTGGCAGGCGATAAACGACGCGAGGTGGTAGTGAGTTCACGTGATGGGGGTCTATCCATTTTTAATGCCAGAGGACGTTTGCTCTGGTCAGAAAAATCTCCAGATAATAGTCAGATTTTTGATGCCCAGTCTGGCTATCTGACTGCAGGAAATGGCGAAGAATTAGCTTTTGCTACAGGTAAAGGTGTTGTCGTGCGTTTGAACTCTGACAAGGCACACTCATCTACAGTCTTAAATATTCCTGAACCTGCTGCTTGTTTCTATATACTTGCGCCAAATGCCCAGAGCTATGAAATGCTGGTTGGCACTAAAAGCGGCAAAGTGTATCTGTATACGAATACTTTTGACGCGCCTACTCGTGTTTTTGATTTGCCAAACACTGTTCAGCGCGTCTATGCCTCTGATCCTGACGAAGGCGGCAAATATCGTAACCCGGAACTGCTGATCAGTACGTCAGACAATGTTTTGTTCGCTTATACACGTGGCGTTAATCGTCTCTGGACCTATGCGACTCGCAGCCGCATTCTAGCACTCTGCGCGAAAGATCTCGATGGTGATGGTCGTCTGGAGGTGCTGATCGGCACAGAAGACCGCAATATCTATGTACTTGATGATGAAGGCAATCTGCGCTGGCGCTATGTGCTCTACCATAGTGTGCTGGCTCTAGAAACAGCCGATATCGATGGCGATGGTAGTGAAGAGATCCTGGCCGGGTGTGCTGATGGTATTCTCTATGTGTTTACCTCCACAGGGGACCTCACCTGGCGTTATGCCGCTAGAGATCCTATCCAGGCTTTGCGCGTTGCTGATATCGATCTGGATAATAACTTTGAAATAGTTATGGTGGAGGAAAATCACCTGGAAGTTCTCCAGGTCGTTAATCGGCAAGAACTCACAAAACTCATCACATTTTGCTGGGAACATTTGCTGACTGAGCGCGATCCGCTTGAGGCTCTTTATGCACTTATGAAGCATAGTGAGCCATTGCTGCGTGCCGCCGGATTGGCCAAACTGATCGAACTAAGCCCTTTGCCGCCTGGAGCGTTTGATCTCTTCAACGATGCGACCCATGATGCATTCACTGATGTGCGCAAAATCTTGCCAGCGACTTTGATGCATGCTTACCCTGTTGATCCAACACGCGCGGGTTTGTTGCTCAATAATCTTTTCATCGAGCCTACACGTGATGTGCGCATTGAGGTGGTTGAACACCTGGAACTTCTGGCTAATCATGACTGGACTGTGGTCCATTCCTATCTGGGACGCGCTCTGGACTCAGACGAGCGCAATACACGCCGCGCGGCTCTGCGTAAGATCTCCCATCTACTCAAAAATTTCGCGGATGAGATTAAAGCTTCTCAGCACACGCATGGCGAGACTCTTTTTAAATTGTTGCTCGTTGCTGCGCAGGATACTGAATCAACCTGGGTTCGTGAAGAAACAGGCAGAGTGCTGGCTGATTTTCTCAATCTTTTTGAGACTGATTTTCTAGTCTATCTATCCAGGCTCTTCTCTAACCGACTTAAGCGCGAAGCACTCGATCACACAGCTTATAACCTCAAGTCAATGAATGTACGCCAGGTTGTGGTCAATCTGGTAGCTATGAAGTTCGACTTCGAGCAAGTTGACGTGGTGGCCACACTCACTAAAATCACAGAAGCGCTTAAAACGCTCAGCCAACTACACAATTTCGCTTATAGTACGGACCTCTGGTTGATTTACCGCGAATTGCTGTCTCTTTTCAAACTCAATGGTATGGAAGAGCTGGCCAGTTATGAGTTTCGCGTGAAGCCTGAGCAGTTTCAGGTTGCTCAGGCTTCTTATCCCTATGCACTGCCATTCCTTCATGTTGGGGATCAGATAAGCTCAATTACCAGTCCTTTAAAACCTTACTCGCGCCGCTCTGATCCTAATGATCGCCTGATCCTCTTGCTTGAGAGTATTAGCGCGTTTGAGGTTTTCCAGCGCCTGGTTGACCGTGAATATGGAGTTTCTCCCTTACCAGGTGCGCCTCAACCTTACCAGGCTGAATATGTGATCCTCAAAGGACTTATCGCCCGCTGGCAAGAATTGTTTAATAAACAGCGCAACGACTTACGGGGACATCCCGACTTGAAGTGCGAGCTGCAATCTCGCACAGTCCATCTGGAGGAAACTGTTGGCATCTGGCTGCAAGTTTCTAACAAAGGCCGCGCGCCAGCGAGCAAGGTAAAGGTCACTTTGCTCACTGATGAGAGCTTTACAAATGCTCTTTCCATTACATCTCAGCTTGTTGATGTTATTCCTGCCAACCAGGATGTGGGAATGGAGTTCTTGATCAAGCCAATTGGGGACTCGGTTACGCTAACTTTTGAAGTTATCTATGACGATGCAGAACATGAGCAACGCACCCTTGATTACCAGGAACGCCTCGATTTTATCGAGCGCCCACAAGAATTCATTTTTATCGCAAATCCCTATAGCACGGGTACTCCTCTCCACGATGGACGGATGTGCTATGGTCGCGAGGCTCCGCTGGCTTATCTGCAGGATAATCTCACCCGCACGAGCGCGCAAACGGTCATGGTGCTCTATGGCCAGCGCCGGTCCGGCAAGACCACTTTGCTCAATCAGCTTGTAAAGAGTAATATGTTTGCACGGCATATCGCGGCTATGATCGATCTCCAGGCTTTAAGCCTTGATTTCACGCTCAACAATTTTATATTCAAAATCACATATACGATCTACAAGGCGGCGGCAAAGCACAAGCTTGCCCTCCCGATGCCGCGCGGTCAGGATTTTGTGGATGTATCACCATCTACGGCCCGCTTCAATTTTGAACTCTTCCTGGATAAGGTGGAAAGTATACTGGAAGATCGTTTGTTGATCCTGCTTCTCGATGAATTTGAAGAACTGGAAGAGCAGGTGAAACAGGGGAAATTGACGCCGGAGATCTTTAAATACTTGCGTAGTGTCATCCAGGAGCGGCCTTATATTCAGGTCTTGCTCTCTGGCACAAAGCAAATTGAGAAGTTGACACGCAATTACTGGTCGGTCTTCTTCAATATCGCTATGCACCACAGGCTCTCCAGTCGCATCTCTATTGAGGGTGCTATCGATCTGATCACCAAACCAGTCTCAGGTTTCCTGGATTATGAACCACAGGTAGTGAATAAAATTCGCCAGCTTACCGCTGATCAACCGTATATGATCCATCTGCTTTGCCGCTCTCTCGTTGATCACTGCAACGATATGAAGAAAAATTATGCGACAATCAATGATGTCAATATGATGTCGCAGGCGGTCTTAGGGACAGGTACTATTCACTTTGACTGGCTCTGGAAACGTTTCGAGCTAACGGAGCAACGTTTGCTACAGGTCATTGCTGAAGGTTCTAAAAATGAAGGGCGCCCACTTGATCTGGATGATATCAGGGCTATCTATAAGAAATTTCATTACGCTTATGAGCCTCTGGAGGTGATTAATTCTCTTAAAACGCTCTGGGCCGAAGATGTCATTTCTACGATCGAAGGTGAACAGCAGGAAAATGTTTCGGAAAATGCCCACTATACGCTTGCCAATGGGCTGTTTCGCCTGTGGTTAAGGCAAAACAGGCCCTTGCTGGAGACCAGGCACATAACTGAAGCTGCTGCTGCTAATCAAGATCTGTCAGTTTCGCTCCAGTCAGAGCAAAGCAATGGCGCCTATAACATACCCTGAGTTTCACTTAGCATTCTGCTTATCCGAAAAATGAGCAGGGGAATGAACAAACAGAAACCAGGAGGCCAGTATAGCATTTTCTCGCACCGGTTTCCTGGTTTCTGTCTGTCCATTTTGATGTGTATTGCCCACTCGCTGCCAAAGCGCGCTTGAGAACCACACCTGTTTAACGCAAGCCTCACTTATCTTGTCTGTATGCGTATTGAAACCTTTCATTTACTGAAATCTCTGTGCCATAATACAATAAAGACCACTGCTCAGATCTCTGTACCATGATACTGTAGAGACCGCCAGGGGTACGTATTACAGATAGCGACGGGTGGCGATTTCCCGGAAAAGAGGATTATGAAAGTTTCCCTATTTATTACTTGTTTCAACGACACCCTCTTCCCGCAGACCGGGCGCGCGACGGTGCAGTTGCTCGAACGCCTTGGGCATACCGTCGATTTTCCTGAGGAGCAGACGTGTTGTGGGCAGATGCATTTTAATACTGGCTATCAGCGCGAGGCTTTGCCACTGATTCAGCGTTTTGTGCGCATCTTTGGTCAGGCTGAGGTAATTGTTGCGCCTTCTGCTTCCTGTGCTGGTATGGTGCGTGAGGTGTATCCACTGGCGGCTGAGTGGTTTGGCGATCAGCATTTGCTGATGGAGGTGCAGGCACTGGCACCGCGTGTTTACGAGTTGAGCGAGTTTCTTGTCAAGCGCCTGGGTCTAGAAGATGTGGGAGCGTATTACCCGCATCGCGTGACTTATCACCCTACCTGCCATTCTTTGCGCTTTTTACATGTCGGCGATGCTCCTTTACGTTTGTTGCGCGCAGTACGCGGCCTCGATCTTGTAGAATTGCCTGAGGCACAGGAGTGTTGCGGTTTCGGCGGGACATTCGCCATCAAAAATGCTGATACCTCGCTGGCTATGTTGAACGATAAGCTGCGTAATGTGCTGAATACGCAGGCCGAGGTTTGTATCGCGGCTGATAATTCTTGCTTGCTGCATATGGGAGGAGCGCTGCATCGCCAACGAGCTGGGGTGCGCACACTGCATATCGCGGAGATACTGGCTGCGACGGAAGAAGGGAGCCTATTGCGATGAGTGAGCTGACTGGTCCATCCTTGAAGGGACGCCCTCTACCCACCTTTCAGTCTACGGCGAAGCAAGCTCTGGGCAATGCACAACTGCGCCGTAATTTGCGTAAAGCTACCCACACAATTCGCGATAAACGCACACGCGTGGTCGAGGAGATGCCGGATTGGGAGGAGTTGCGCGAGGCTGGACGGGCCCTCAAGGAGCGTGTTCTGCGTCACCTTGGTACCTATTTGCTGGAACTGGAAGCCTCGGTTCAGCGCGCTGGTGGCCAGATTCACTGGGCGCGCGATGCAGAGGAGGCGAACGCGATAGTCACGCAAATCGTCGAAGGTCACGGTACACACGAGGTGATCAAGGTTAAATCTTTGACGACTGACGAGATCAAACTCAATAGCGCGCTGGCGGCCAGGGGTATCAAGGCTATCGAGACCGATCTCGCCGAACTGATTATTCAGCTTGCAGGCGAAGGCCCCTCGCATATTCTGGTGCCAGCGATTCACAAGAACCGCTCGGAGATTCGTGAAATCTTTCTGCGCGAACTTGATGTAGAGCAGCTTACCGACGAGCCACGCGATCTTGCTAATGCGGCTCGCGCCCATCTGCGTCGCAAGTTTCTCGCGACTCCGGTAGCGATCAGTGGCGCGAACTTCGCGGTGGCCGAAACAGGCAGCGTTTGTGTGGTAGAGTCCGAGGGTAATGGACGTATGTGTGTGACGCTACCGCAGGTGTTGATCTCAGTCATGGGTATTGAAAAGGTGCTGCCGACCTGGCAGGATATGGAGGTCTTTTTACAGCTCTTGCCGCGTTCCTCGACTGCCGAGCGTATGAATCCCTATACCTCGCTCTGGAGTGGCACACACGAGGGTGATGGACCCCAGGAGTTTCATCTTGTGCTGCTCGATAACGGGCGCACCCAGGTGCTGGCGGATATTGTGGGTCGCTCGACGCTCAACTGCATCCGTTGTAGTGCCTGTCTGAATATTTGCCCGGTTTACGAGCGCACGGGAGGGCATGCCTACAGCTCTGTCTATCCTGGCCCGATTGGGGCGATTCTCACGCCACAGTTGCTGGATATTCGACAGGCTGAGACGCTACCTTATGCTTCATCGCTTTGCGGGGCCTGTTATGATGTCTGCCCGGTTAAGATCAACATCCCTCAGATTCTAATCTATTTGCGTGGGCGAGTGGTGCGTCGGAAGCAACTCAGTCGCCGGCTACGCGATCGCGCTAACCTGGAGGGGCTTGTCATGCGTATGATCGCGCGTACCTTCGGAAGCCGTGTGCGCTACGAACAGGCTCAGAAGCTGGCTCAACTTGGCCAGTTGCCTTTAAAGCGCGGCGATTTTATCGAGTGGCTGCCTGGCGAACCAGGCAACTGGACGATTATGCGCGATATGCCAGCGGTCCCTGACCAGAGCTTTCGCGACTGGTGGCGCGAACGTCAGAAGGTCCAGCACAACTCAGGAGGAGACGCATGAAGAGCGGAACAGACGCGCGTGAAGAGATTTTAAGCCGCATTCGCTCAGCCCTCCAGGATGTACCCGCGAACGAGCAGCCAGAGGAGGTCGCTGTCACGCGTACCTATTTGCATAGCGGAAGTGCCGAGCATGCAGAGATGATAGAGCGTTTTATCGAACGCGTAGCCGACTACAAAGTCAAGGTAAAGCGTATAGAGGCGCGTGAACTCTCCCAGGCCATTGCCGCTGCCTGTGCTGAACGTGGAATTCAGCGTCTGGTTGTGCCAGCCGATCTGCTGTTGAATTGGGAACCTGCGCAGGTGGAGATTTTGCGCGATATGCCGCCCCTGAGCAACGAGCAACTGGATGGCAGCGATGGTGTGCTCACCGGTTGCGCACTCGGTATCGCTCAAACAGGTACAATTGTCCTGGATGGAGGGAGCGCTCAAGGTCGCCGCGTGCTCTCTCTGTTGCCAGACTATCATCTTTGCGTCATCAATGAGGAACAAATTGTAGATCTTGTTCCTGAAGCTATAACGCGCTTGAGCGCCGCCGTCAAGCTCCATCATCGGCCTCTGACCTTTATTTCTGGCCCCTCAGCTACCTCGGATATCGAACTCAACCGCGTCGAAGGCGTGCATGGACCGCGCACCCTGGATGTGCTGGTCCTCCACTAAAATACACCCTTGACCTTAACCCCGCTGGAAGGTTTTATAGTCTCTAATAAGAGAAAGGAAAACCCTGCTATGAGAGAATTGCTCCAGATTGGTGAGATCGCACGGTTGGTTGGGGTCTCGACCAAGACTATTCGCTATTATCACGAAATTGGCCTGCTTGATGAGCCGGTGCGCGCTGAGAGCGGCTATCGGCTCTATACAGCGCGGCAGCTGTTGCGTTTACAGCGTATTCGGCGCCTGCGTGCCCTGGGTCTCTCGCTTGAGCGCATTCGCGCAATTCTCAGTGATGTAAGCGAGGATGGCGCGAGCACGTTACGCGCGGCTTTACAATCTCTGGTAGAGGAACTTTGCGCGCAAATCCTGGAACTAGAAGAACGCCGCTCGCTATTGCAGACTTTGTTGGCCGGTGAGAAACTTGAACCAGTTGAGGAAGGGACACATTTTCTTTATTCGCCCGCAATCAAGGCTCAGCTTACCTCGCTGTTTGCGGAACAAAGTTCCGCAGCGCTGGCCTGGGGTGAAAGCATAGATGCTTTGCTTGGCTCCTTTCACTGGCCGGCTGAGTATCGTCAGACTTTTCAGGAGGCCATTCAACATATAGCTAATCAAGCTGAGCAGTTTCACCATTTGTTTGATCTGGAGATGCGCATCGCTGGCCTGGCCAATCTTCCCGCGGATGCTTCCGAAGTGGCTCAGCTTGCCGAAGAATACCTGAGCAGTCCAGATTTGCCTCGCCTGTTTGCGCAACTCGCGCAGGGTGGCTCTCTGGCACCCAATCCATATGTCAGCATGCTGGTAGAATTGCTTGCGACAGCCGTTTCACCAGCTCAACGGCGCTTCTTTGAACTCCTGGCACAAAAAGGTGCCGCTGGCCACACAGCGCTTACTACTGGTCATCGACCTGAAGAGGAGTGATAAACTATGTCTCGAGTAGCTTCAACGCAGATCTTTACCTATGCCGCGCGCAAAGGGCCCTACCTGAGCACGGTTGGCGCATTTCTGTTTCTTTGCCTGGCGGAAGGTATGGTAATTGTTTTCCTGATCTTGCATTTTGTACCTGGTGCCTTGCTGCAAACCCTGCTTCTGACTGTCGCTGCTCTGTTTGTCGCCTTGATGTTTGGCAGGCTTTTGTTGCCACTTGGTACGAGCCATCGCGTTTCGGCGACAAGCTTAGAGCTGCGCTATGGGCTCGATTTTCACGCCAGTCTTCCGCGCGCACAGATCCTGAGCGCGCGCCCGGTTCAGGAGCGCCTGGGACCCATTCCCAGGCTGTACTACGATACGCAGCAACGTTACTTGACGCTGGCTTTTTCCAACAATAATCAGGTTTTGCTACGTTTGCAAAGCCCACGCTTGTTCCATTTTGGTCTGCGTGGGACCTGCTCGACCGATCAATTGCTGATCAACGTTGATCAACGCGCTGCGTTTCTGGCCATGCTGGACTTGCCAGAGATTGTCGATCCTGCGACTATGTCCGCGCCTGCTCACGCGCATTCAGTTACTGTTGTGCAGTCAGGAGGGAAACAAGACGAGATGCTAGATCAGCAACTTGTATCCCTTGCTCCACGGACACCACTGGTCGCGGGAACCGAGGTAGACGCCCCTCTTGCTATACGCACTGTGGATTTGACGCGCCATTACGCGGATTTTGTGGCGCTTGAGAAGCTTAATCTGACAATCCGCCGTGGGGAGATCTATGGGTTTCTTGGTCCCAATGGCGCGGGAAAATCGACCGCCATTAAGATGCTGGTCGGTCTGCTCCAGCCCACGTCCGGGCACGCGTGGTTGGCAGGCCATGATGTCTGGCGCGAACCATTGCTGGCTAAAGGGGCATTGGGCTATGTGGCTGATCGTGCTCTGCTCTACGATCGTCTGACGGGGCGCGAATTTTTGACCTTTCTGGCGCAATTACGCGGACTGCCGCGTGAACAATCCACAGCTCGTATTAACGAATTACTGACTATGCTTGATCTTATCGAGCAGGCTGACCGACTCTGTGCTACCTACTCATTTGGCATGAAGCGCAAGCTCTCGCTCGCGGGCGCGCTTTTGCATCAACCATCAGTGCTGATCCTTGACGAACCGCTCAACGGGCTTGATCCACTAAGCGCGCGTCGTTTGAAGGATCTTTTCCTGCACCTGGCTGGTATGGGCACCACCATTTTTCTCTCAACCCATGACCTGGCAGTAGCTGAAACGCTTTGCCATCGTGTAAGTATTATTCAGCATGGTCGTTTACTCGCGGAGGGGAGCGCGGCACAATTGCGTGAGTTGGCCTCGGCCCCTGACCTGGAGAGCGTCTTTCTGGCGTTAACTGCTCAAGAGGAGGCCACAGTATGAACACGCTTCTCGTCATCTGGCGAGCTGCCTTGCGCTCAAGCACTAATGGATTGCGCCAGGATAGACGCGCGCGTATTGGGATCTCGCTTGCTCTGGCAATCCAGCTAGGATCTGGCATCTGGGCCTGTCTGCGCCTGTTCGCCGCGTTGACTGTCTGGCAAGTTGAGGGCGTACTTGTTAGCCATCTCTGGCTGGTTTGCCTGGCTGCCTGGAGCATTATGGCCTTTTTCTCTGTGCTCGCGACTTTTCAATATGCTTTGAACAGCAACGAAGCCCTGCTGCTCACGCTGCAGCCTATCGCTTCCTCTACGCGCTGGCGCGCACTTTACGGGCTGATCTTGCTCAAAGGTAGTGGCAACTGGCTCTGCTGGGAGATAGGTGTGCTTGGTCTGGCTCTCGCGCCTGTGCTGGGCTGGTCCTCGCTCCTCTGGCTGGCTCTGCTGGGAGCAGGGGCAGCTCTTGTAGTCCTGCTGGCACAACTGATAACATTTCTGGTACTACGCTTTCTCCTGCCGCATCTGCGCACGATGCTGGGCATAGCGGCAGGACTGCTTGTGTTGCCCTACCTGCTCTTTCTACTAGTGTCTGGACCCAACTGGAACTTTTTATTCGGTGTGGAAAGAGTGTTGACTGTGCTTACCAACTGGTTTGCCCCTGGAAGATCATTAGTTGCTTTTGCTCCAGAACTGGCCCTGCTGAGCATGGTGCTTATCTTGCTCGTAGCCCTGCTGCCAATGGCTGGTCCCCTTGGCCAGTTCTACCTCGCGACTGTGCAGTTTTCCCAGGGCCAGTCCGAGAAAATAAATACACTGGCGCTTCCTGGCTTACCTCTGCTGCTGACAGTGCTTGGCCGCTCGCGTACAATGACGGCTGCTCTGCTTGTCAAGGGCTTGCTCAACCAGAGTCGCCATCTCTTCGCCTGGCTACGCCTGCTTGTCTTTATCGTCCTGCTTGCCCTTTTCAAGGTGATCTGTGCCGCGCTCAGCCCACTGCACCTGACCTCGCCGCTGCTGGTAGCTAATTATGCCACGTTTCTACTCGCCTTGATACTGCTTGAGTATGCGCCTTATAGTATTAGCAGCGAGGGCCAACGCCTCACGCTCTACCTGGTCATGCCGCGTGGTCTTGTCAGTTTTCTGCGTGGTCGCCTCTATACTTTCCTCTGCCTGGCCCTCCTGCCTGGCCTATCAGTGGCCCTCTTGCTTGGCCTCTGGACAGGTCTCTCCGCGCTTGACCTGGGCAAAGCACTGCTGTTAGTTCTGCTTCTCCTGCCTGGCTATACTGCTTTTGCTGTGCTGGGTAGCGCGCTGGATGAAGATCTTTCACTGGCCATCGAAGATCGTCTGCAGGCGCTGATGCAAGAGGAGATGCCTGTTACTCCGCGCCGCTTACAGCTGCTTGCTTTGGCCATAGTCTTACTTGGAGCTGAACTTGTGCTGACCTGGCGCGTGCCGTTTCTCCTTGTGATGCCGCTTCTCGCGCTGCTGGATGCAGTTATCCTGCTGGTGATGTGGCGGCTGAGCATGTCATATCTTCTGCGGCTCCAGCGTTGATTATTCTGCTTTGCTCGCTATAAATATGCCCATAGACTTTGTGATATGAAGCGTACTGGAGGTCGTCAGTTCTTGCTGCATCCTTAGCCTGAGCGCGCCCAGTTGTTCCTCATTTAAATTGGAACCCAGGCTACCTGAACGAATGTAGGCGAGCAGCGGTTCGACCTCGGTAACTTCGAGTGCATCCTCATAGGTCAGCGAGGTAACGGCTGCAAAGAAAGGAGCCAGGAGTTCCTGACCGTTTTCCAGAACAAAGGGCGAGTGCAGGCTGATACTTTGCCAGGGGAGGTCCGGTAGGGTTTGCCGGACCAGCTCGTTAAGTTCGCGCATATCCTGGCGACCGATGGTGGTGGCATAGAAGCGTCCACCTGGCTTCAAGACACGCCGGATCTCTCCCAGGGCTTTCGACAGGTCGGGTACATGGTAGAGCATGTGATTGGCGATGATGGCGTCAACGCTTTCCGACGAACGGGGAATGGTCTGTGCATCTATCACCTGATAGGTGAAATGCTCCTCGCCGAGCCGCTGACGGGTTTGCTGGAGCATACCCGGCGAGAAATCGGAGAGCGTGATCTGCCAGTCTGCTGGCAGACGCCGCAGGTTGCTCAACCAGAGCAAGCCCGGTCCGCAGCCGAGTTCCAGCATGCTACCACCCTCGTCAACGCGCAGTTGATCGAAGACCCAGCGCTGCCAGCCATACTTATTTACGCTAAAGCGCCGATGCAGTTCAACGCGCATGCTAAAGTTTGTAGCATCTTTATACTGCTCATTCAGGAGATACTCCTGATCTCTATACCCTGGCATGCGCTTACTTCCCCATTTTCTCTTTGGACTTAGCGGTTTACTTCCCGCTCAGCAAAAACTCTACCAGGTGCGCGCGTTTAATCTCGATCTGCTTGTTTTCGATGCCCAGTCCGCTGGCC
Source organism: Candidatus Paraktedonobacter carboxidivorans (assembly GCA_041156125.1). Classification (GTDB taxonomy): domain Bacteria; phylum Chloroflexota; class Ktedonobacteria; order Ktedonobacterales; family Ktedonobacteraceae; genus Paraktedonobacter; species Paraktedonobacter carboxidivorans. The sequence continues at coordinate 82,510 of JBEVTI010000018.1, read as the reverse complement.
TGCAGATCCTTCACCGTCACAAAGTCGTCTGCCAACTCATTATCACCTAGCAGCAGCGCGTAGGCCGCGCCAGAGGCGTTGGACTGCTTCATTTGCGCCTTCCCACTGCGTCCGCCATAGCTCATCTCAGTCTGTATACCCACCTGACGCAGTTCAGCGACCAGGCTGACAGTGGCATCTCTCAACTCTTCGCTTTTGCCAAGATTGACCACAAAGGCGCGTGGTTTTGCCGCCATCGGAGGCTGAATAGCGCGTTTTTTCAATTCCAGAATGATGCGTTCAACACCAGCACCAAAGCCAATGCCCGGCGTGTGTGAGCCGCCTAGAATTTCCGCCAGTCCATCGTAACGTCCCCCGCCGCTAAGCGCGAGATTGTCATCATTGGACGTGAATTCAAAGACCGTGCGCGAGTAATAGTCAAGTCCACGTACAATTAGCGGATCATGTTCGATCGGCACTCCATAGAGTTTGACAAAGCGTTGCAGAGCTGTAAAATGCTCCTGGCATGGCTGACACAGATGATCTGAGATCCTGGGAGCAGCCGCGATTTTCGCCTGGTCGCGCGGCTCCTTGCAGTCGAGCAGGCGCAAGGGATTCTTCACAAAGCGCACCTTGCAGTCCTGACAGGCGTCATCGAGCAGTGGGCGATAATAATCCTTGAGCGTCTCAATATATTGAGGGCGGCAAGTGCCATCGCCAATGCTATTCAAGCGCACGCGCACATTTTTCAAACCCAGGCGTGTATAGACTTGATAAAGCAGACCAATGACCTCGGCATCGATAGCCGAATCGCCGTCGCCCAGCGCCTCAACACCAAACTGGTGGTGTTCGCGTAATCGTCCGGCCTGTGGTTTGTCATGGCGGAAAACCGGCACACTCAGATAATAAAGCTTGACTGGCTGAGCCAATTGAAACATCCCGTGCTCCAGATAAGCGCGCACTACTCCCGCCGTGCCTTCGGCGCGCAGCGTGACATTTGTGCTGTGCCCCTCTTTATCCGGGCGATCGTCAAAGCTGTACATCTCTTTTTCTACGACATCTGTACCCTCACCAGAGGTACGCCGATAGAGCGAAGTTTCCTCCAGGGTTGGCGTATCAATGCGCCGATAGCCAAAGGTCTCCGCTACCTCGACCGCCACTTTTTCAATCAGGCGCCAGTAGGGTTGATCATCAGGTAGAATATCTTTAAAACCCTGGAGGGCTTTATATTGTTGAGGCATAGGTATACCTTCTTTCAGAGAATTTTGCCCTGCCATTATAACAGAAGCAAGGATTTTTTGCGCGTAATTCCTGTACGCACCTACAATGTGAAGTAATGGATCGACAGAATCACCTTTGCCTTCTCGTCTTATCTCTGTTACACTCTCTTTTAGATAGACTTCGCGTTAAAAATAGCAGGTCTGGCAGAGGCAGGCTGCCTGGGCGTTGAGTCTGTGAGCCAGATTAGCAACCATTTCGCTCATTGTTTCCCGCTTTTTATCTTATCCGCTGTGCTGGTTGTGGTGAACTAAAGAGGATAGTCATGACCCGATTATGTAACCCATCGAAAAAAGGTCCCGGCTCTAAGAAAGAGCGCGGCATCAAGGATATACTTGCTACTCCTACCCATCCATCTCTCTTAACGCGCTTTGGGCAACCAGGCCGCTGGCTGGACATTCTAATCGTCCTGGCGCTTTTTTTTCTGGCGCTGAGCTTTAATCTCTATCGACTCGGCCTGCCAAGTATCTGGTTTGACGAAGCTCTCTCAATCACGCGTGCCAGGCAAGCGCTACCGCTGCTCTCGCGGATTGTCCTGACCACTCAGCCAAATATGGCTCTCTATTATTTTGTGCTGCATTTCTGGCTGGCTTTCATGGAATTCTTGCATGTGCATGCTACTGAGGCGGTTGTGCGTTTACCTTCAGCCTTTTTCTCCGCGCTGGGCATGCTGGTGCTCTATTTTCTGGCTCGCCGCTTTTTTAACGTATTTATAGCCGTCTTCGCTGCTCTACTCTATTTGCTTAATACACTTCAACTGACATATGCACAGGAAACACGCGCGTATACACTGCAAATGCTTTTTCTAGGTTTTTCCTGGTACGCACTCTTTATGCTCTTCTCCAGCGACCTCTCCAGGCAGCGAGCGCGCGGCTGGTGGGTCTGTTTTGTGCTCTCGTCGGCCCTGGCGTCGTACGCCCATCTCTTTAGCGAACTGGTGCTGACCACGCAGGCCCTGGCTCTCGTGCTCTTGTTGGTCATTCCTAATGCCTGGCAAGCGCGCCTGCGCCAGCAGATACGCCCATTATTGAGTAGCTGGGTCTGCATTGCCATTCTGAACGCGCCGCTGCTATATGCCGCCAGCCGTATTGGCTCAAAAACAGGCTGGCTACCGATTCCCACTCTGAAGGATATATACAATCTTTTCCTGACCATATGTGCGCATAACAAGTTCTTGCTGAGTCTTTTTATGCTGACGATCTTGCCAGGTCTCTTGATCACCCTGCTCGCGTTCGTACCTCCAGGTATGGAACTGTTAAAGCGACTCTCTGTGTTGCCGGAGAATGCGGCGGCAAGGTATCGGTGGCAGAAACGCCTGGTACAACTGCTACCATTGGTGCTTTGCTTGCTTTGCTGGGTCGTCTTTCCGGTTGCCCTCAGTTACATTGTCTCACAGAAGTCAACGCGTCTCTTCTCAGCGCGCTACCTGGTAGTCATCGTGCCCGCGCTGATCCTGCTTGTCGCGTTTGGCATTACGCTGTTGCGCTGGTGGGCCGTGCAGCTTATCACCAGTCTCTGCATCGTCGGACTCTGCCTATCTTGCGCGTCCAACTATTATCTCCATGCTCAGGTTGAAGATTGGCGTACGGGCACGCAATGGCTCCAGCAGAACTATCAAGACGGCGATGGTCTGGTCTGCTATGACAACTCTCAAGGCTGCGCGGTCGATATCGAATACTATTTGCAAGCCTATCCTTCTGGCAAGGCCCATTTCGATACAGACTCACCCGGCTACTTTTCCTGGGTGAACTACGACATTACCAATCACCTGGGAAACTACCTGGCAGCGCTCGACACTAATGCAATCCAGGGCTATGGTCTTCACCATGCGCGCCTCTTCTTCGGCCTCGGTCGCGCCAGTATCCGCGATCCCCAGGTGCAGACAACTCTGCGCTGGCTTAAAGCCCACTACCATTTGCTCGCTAGAAAAAGCGCTGGCTCGCTGACCTTCTATCTCTTTAACACAACAACGCAAGCACCACATCCCGGCTGAAACGCCGCGAAAATAAATAGGATGCGAAGGTTCAGCGGGAATAGCAACCAGAACCAAACGCCAGCTCTGCTCGCCTATCCTTCTGTCGCAGCCAACCCTGCTTGCACGACTTTGACCTTGCCCGGGCCAATATCAAAAAATGATTGACGTAAGAGCATCTGGCATGTTAATATCATGGCACAACTACACCCCTGGGGCGGTGGTGGAATGGTAGACACAGAGGACTTAAAATCCTCAGACCGCAAGGTCGTGTGGGTTCGACTCCCACCCGCCCTATCAACAGGCTCTACAAGCTCTCTTGCATTGTAGGGCTTCTTCTTTTTCGACGTGCATTTTCATGTCATTTCATAAAGAGTCTTCAGTCTTTCGCACTGGCCTGAAACACTGAAGATTGAAAAGTCCTCTGTGTTTCAATGGTTGTGTTTTCATAATAAAAGTATTCTGTCCCACTTTGTCCCACTTTTGAACCATGACTGTGCTAGTTTGGGGCTACGAGGTACGAGAGTGAGCCTGGAGCAGAGCCAGATGCAGTTATGCCAGATCCCACAGAGTCAGATCTGACGAGTGAGGATGATAAGCAGTTGAGCACGGGAAATAGCGCAGCCATCAAAACAGGCTTCAATCAGCCCAACAGTCTTGCGGTTGCCGCCAATGGCAGTGCGATGACCTTTTATATCAATGGCAAAATCATTGTCCGTCTCACCGATAGTCGCTACAGCTCCGGGTTGATCGGCGTTATCGTAGGAGAACAGCTCGATAGCCAGGCGGTCACGGAGGCAACCTACAACTATGCAAGGGTGTGGGTCTCTTGACCTTCTTAAAGCCGACGTAATTCTGCATCTACCCACAGATTGCGCAACGAGATGCATATGTTGCTGAAGCGGCTTCGCGGGACTGTTCAATGCTGATTGCAATGCCCCCAGGTTTAGCTGATCGAAGAAGGAAGACTGTGACAGGCATCTCGCTGCTTCCTCTTTGGCAGGAATGGGTGAGGCTGAGAACTTTTATATAGTCATATTGAAGTCAGTAACTATTGTGTTCTGTCGCAGGTTAACTATTGTATACTGAAAGAAAGTGGCTTTTTAGGCCAGAGAGAAACGGCTTTTTCTAAGAAGAAAGGGTTATCCGATGCCAACCGATGCATATCTGATTGAGGGGGGGCGACCGGTGGTGGGGGAGATCCAGTGTTTAGGGGCGAAGAACTTTGCGACCAAAGCGATGGTGGCGGCTTTGTTGGCGGATACGCCAACTGTACTAACGAATGTACCTCCGATTGGAGATGTCGATATTACGCGAGAGATGCTGCAATCTATTGGCGTGCTCGTGGAGACGATGGACCAGGGGATGTTGCTGATCGATCCATCTGAACTGAGCCAGCCAGAGGTTTTGATGCCACATACAGGAGCGAATCGTATTCCTATCTTGCTGCTAGGTGTGTTGCTGCATCGGTTTCCACGTGTCATGGTTCCAGTCGTTGGGGGCTGTCAGATTGGCGCGCGCAAAGTCGATTTCCACCTTCAGGCGGTCGAGCACTTTGGGGGTCAAATCGAAGAAACATCCGAGGGCTATATCGCTACGCGCCAGGCAACGCTCAAGGGTGCGCATATCAAGTTGCCATATCCCAGCGTAGGCGCGACAGAGACATGTCTCTACCTGGGGGTGCTCGCCGAGGGACGCTCGATTATTTCTAATGCCGCCATTGAGCCGGAAATTTTTGAGTTGATTACTATGCTGCGCTCAATGGGTGCGGTCATTTTTACCACCTCCGGGCGCGAGATTCGCATCGAAGGCGTTAAGCAGCTCAGTGGCACGAATATGAGAGTCCTGGGAGATCGCATTGAGGCCGCGTCCTGGGCCTCGCTAGCTGGCGCGTCCAATGGCGATATCACCGTACATGGTATCAGGCCGGAGACGCTGGGTAACTTTCTGTCTTACTACCAGCAGGCAGGCGGTGGCGTCGAGCTAAAAGGCGCCTCCAGTATTCGCTTCTATCGTAAAGAACCTTTGCGCCCGGCCATTATCGAGACTGATGTCTGGCCGGGCTTCTCAACAGACTGGCAACAGCCGTTTGCCATCCTCCTGACACAGGCTCATGGGATCTCAATTATTCATGAGACGGTCTACGAGAAGCGCTTTGGCTATCTTAAGGCCCTGGACAAGTTGGGCGCGAAAACTCAGCTCACCACTCACTGCCTGGGCGGCACAACCTGTCGTTATCGTGAGACCAGCCATGAGCATAGCGCGATTATCCTGGGATCAACGCCATTGGTAGCCAGAGAGCATGAAGCCATCGCGATACCCGATCTGCGCGCCGGCCTGGCCTATGTCATTGCCGCTGCCATCGCTCAGGGTACCTCACTGGTCACCGGCATTCATTTTCTGGAACGCGGCTATGGCAATATTGTGCCTCGACTAACGGCCATGGACCTGCGCATTGGGAAGACAACAATATGAATTTTTGTTCATTTATATGATGGACACATGAAGCAATGAACAGATTTTTGATCTGGTTGTTCATACAAGCCTGGGCATGGGCGTGAGAATCCATGAAGTACCGTAGACTTGCCTGTTTGGCAGAGTCATGTTACACTGACACATGGAGATTACAACTTTACCAGGCATTGCTCGTAGATCCTAGTAGATAGTCTTTTTCTGAAAAATTATGAAAAAAGTTACAGATAAAGAGCGGTGAAGAAAGCATGGAATCGACGTTAAGGGTTACTGGCCCTCTTGGATCTTCGGGTATACCAGGCACGCCTGTTCGTAAAGCGCGGCGTAAGAAGGCGCAGGTAATGGCGGGTGAAGTCAGTGTCGCGAAAGAGCGGGCCAGGAGTGTCAGTGCTGTAGAGGAAAGTGTTTCGTCTTATGGATATGTACGCACGGCAGGTGTAGAGGCTTTAAGTGATATAGTGCTGGTCGAGCAGACCTTGAGTGGGAAGCAAGAGTCATTTGCGGTGCTTGTCGAGCGCTACAAAGATGCTGTGCAAAACCTGGCTTATCGCATGTTGAGTAATGTCACCGAGGCAGAGGACGTAACGCAAGAAGTGTTTGTCCGTGCTTATACGCAGCTTGCCACCTATAAACCGGCGCATAAATTTAGTACCTGGTTGCTCTCGATTGCCTCGCACCTGGCGATTGACCAGTTGAGGAGGAGACGTTTCCTGGCCTTGCCGTTAGAGGATGTGCCCTTTCTGGAATGGATCACTGATCTGGGAGCCGGTCCTGAGCAATCGGCGCTTGCTGGCGAGCAGCAGGATGAGATCCAGGCGTATTTACAGCGCTTACATAGCAAATATCGCTCAGTGATTGTCTTGCGCTATTGGTATGATTTCTCTTATGAAGAGATCGCCTCGATGCTCAAGTTGACGCCAACATTGGTCAAAGCACGTTTGCATCGCGCGCGCGAGTTGCTGGCTCGTTATATGAAAGAGAATCAGTTGCAAGAAGAGGAGCAAGCTGATGTACTCGCGCGAGGATAAAAAACGTTCCACTGCTGCGCGCGCGGCTCAAGAGAGCCCGCGATCCATGGCAACGCGGGCAGGCAGGTGCCCCAATATCTCGACTGAGCGCATCATGCGGGCAGTGGAAGAGCGCAGGCAGGTCTCGCAGCAGCTTGAAGATCTGCGCGAGCAGCAGAAGCAACGTACTGAGCATCTGCGCACGGGTTTGAAGTTCATGAGTGTTCTGTGTTGCGGCGCTGGAGTGCTGGCATTTGGATTTGTGCTTTTGCTCATATTAAGGCCAGTTCTATTAGAGCGAACGTTGAATTCGTTGGACGATAGTATCGCGATCCTGGTTGTGCTGAGCGAGCGCATGAGAATGGGGCTGGCGCTTATTCCAGCGGGTAGTTGGGTGCTCTCAGTCGCGGCCCTGATCGTCGTTTTGCTGATGGGTTTGTGGATACGTTTGATGCGTTATCCGCGGGATGCGTAAACTTCCTTTTTGCTTTGATTTACTGGCCTGAGCGGAAAAAGGAAGGTGGGAGGAGGACAGAGGCGGACAGTGAACGGTCATAGGGAGTTCCAGTATGCAAAAAACCAGACGCAAGCGCTGGCAAACGTTAGCGTTGATTGGACTCGCGCTGATCCTTGGAGCGGGCCTGTTATCGCAGGGTGTCGGGATTGTATTGGGCTGGCTATCGCCAGAGAATCAGACAGACCAGAATAAGGATAATGCATCAAGAAGCCCATGTACGGCACAGCAGAGTGAACCTCTGTTTGGAGCATCGTTAGTGGTAAATCAGGGTGAAGTAGTATGTGGAGATTTCACGTTATTCGGAAGTTCATTAGATGTGAAAGGCCAGGTGCGGGGTAATATTCTCGCTTTTGGCTCGAACATACATATCGCGGGAATGGTAAGTGGGAATATCAATCTGTATGGCAGCTCAGCCGTTTTGCAGAGTAATTCTCACATGCAAGGAAACATCAACTTGTTTGGCGGCAGTCAGCGGTTGGAAGCGGGGGCGCATTTATATGGCGAGATAAATGACCGGAGTAGGCATGTCTCACTCTGGTTACCGGGTATCGGTGCTGGATTTGTTTTCCCTTTCTGGCAGCTCATAATCTGGGTTACGTTGGGCCTGGTACTTGTCTTGCTGCTTCCCGAACACGTGATGTTTGTGCGTACAACAGTGGCAAGTAAGATGGGACGTAGTCTGGTGTTAGGCTCATTGAGTCTTGTGCTGGCACCGACAATCTTAATTGTCTTGATTGCACTTATTATCCTTATTCCGCTGGCGATCATTATCGCCATCGGTCTGATTGCGGCATGGGCGTTGGGAACAATAGCGATTGGTTGGCTGGTGGGAGAGTATATTATGCGGGTCATTGCACCGCGGCATAATACTCGCCTGATTCAAGTGAGCGTGGGGCTGGCTGTATTGATACTGGTAGGGTCTATTCCCTACGTTGGCTGGATCGTCAGTACTGGCGCTGGTCTACTTGGACTGGGTGCTGTTTTTCTAAGTCGCTTTGGCACACGACTTTATAGCCAGCCCAGGCATCCGCTGAGGTTTTAGGCAACGTCCTCTGTTGAGATGAAGGTAATGGCAGGAGATATCGCCTGCGGAGTTTCGACTTTGCTGCTGATTGCTTTCATGAAAAACAGATTACGTTATGTTGGAAAGATGGGACGGACACATGCGCTGTAGTGCCGAGCTTATCTCTACCGCGCCTGCGAGGTTGCGGCATGAGCACTCAAACTACAGGTGGCCGCCGAGGTGAACATGAGCATTGACGTTGAACTGACAGATCTTGCCTATGGAGGGGATGCCGTAGGCCGATATGAGGGACGTGTCCTGTTTGTGCCGGGAGGAATTCCTGGTGAACGGGTGCGCGTCGAGATTGTAGAGGAGAGAAGGGGACACGCGCGTGCGGCTCTGCTGGAGATCGTCCGCCCGGCGCCAGAGCGAATTGAACCTCTCTATCCTTTGCTCACAGATTGTGGTTGCCAATGGCAACACATTGCATATCCTGCCCAATTGACATGGAAAGCCCATATTGTTCGTCAACTTCTGGTACGTATTGGGAAGCAACCTGACGCGATTGTCCATCCTACGCTTGGTATGCCTGGAAATATCTCGCCCTGGGAGTATCGCAATATTGCTTTATTTTCTATCGGGCCCGAGGGAGAAATTGGTTTTAAGCTTACCGATAGCCATGAGGTTCAGGATTTGGAGTCGTGTGAGTTGTTGCATCCAGCGCTGAATATGGTCTATCAGAGGGTGCGCGCGAAACTCCAGAGCTACTTCAGCGAGACGCTGGCTGAGATGATTCAGGGCTTTACGATCCGTGGTGCGATTGGAGCGGTCAGCGCTCCTGGTTCGACTCCTGTAAAGGCTGTACCTACACTGCTGAGCATTCACGCTCGACCCGGTTCAGTTATGGAGGCTCCACAACAGCTGGCGCAGGAGTTGATGACAACGGCTCCGGGCATCGTCGGAGTGATTATCGAGCGTGTGGGAGGCCGTTACGGGCGCGTAGTGGCTGGTCAGGAGTTTCTGACTGACGTGGTTTCCGGGCGTCGCTTTCGCGTTTCCGCCGATTCGTTCTTCCAGGTCAATATGGTCCAGACTCCCGTACTGGCAGAACGCGCTGTAGCCTTACTGGAACCAATGCGCTCGGATGTCGTACTTGACGGTTATAGTGGCGTTGGCCTCTTCTCTGCTTTCCTGTCCTCGCGTGTCTCACGCGTGGTCGCAGTTGAGTCTCAACCCAGCGCTGTCATGGACGCGCGCGCTAACGCTACGCTTAATAATCAGAGCAATATTACAGCGCTTGAAGGTACTCTGGAACGCCTGTTAGGGCAGATCTACTACCGCCGGGAGCGTGTCGATATCGCCCTGGTTGATCCCCCGCGCGCCGGTTGCCATCCTAAAGCCTTGCAGGCCCTGCAATCGCTGGCTCCACGCGCTATTTGCTATGTCTCGTGCGATCCCAGCACGCTAGCCCGCGATATCGCCACACTCTGTGGTAGTGGACGTTATCGCCTGATCGCGGCCCAGCCAGTTGATATGTTCCCCCAGACCTATCACATCGAATGCATCGCTTTGCTGGCGCGTACGAATATGCGCTAAGACCCTTATAAAAAGAGAGGATCTGGATCAGCGCAGTATTGCTGATCCAGATCCTCTCTTTTTGTTTGCATGTGATCGTTTCGCCCTGAACTGAGCGAGCAGGCAAGACAACGAGTACCTGCTCAAAGCTCAGCATGCTTGATAAAAATTGCTAGCCGCGTTTACTCAAGACTACGTGAATTTGTGGCCGACCCGTAGGAGAATCGGGATCGATATCCATCAGCGTTCCGGGCAAGGGAACTTGTGAAACGATGTGCCCCGGCTCTATTTGTGGATATGAATCATCCTCGCCCACTGGAATAACTTTCATACCGATCTCGGCTGCCATGGAAGCCGCGCTCCAGAAATCCATTCTCTGAAAATCGGGCACACCTTTGCTGATCATCTTTTTCTCCAACACAAACGCCACATTGGTGAACCACCCGATCAGTTCATCCTGGCGTCTGTTATGGTCTTTGGCCTTATCCGCTTTATCTTTAAAGCTTTTCATCTGGTTGATGCGGTCCGCGATAAAAAACGGATGGTCGATTAAGGTCATTTTGATGTCAGGGTTGTTGCCTGGCGTCTCAATCAAGAGATTGCCGACATCCAACATAAGTTGGAAAACATTGGTGACCTGGATTTTAGTATCTTTGATATTTTTGTATTCGGCTTCGATACGCTCTTCAAAGAAGAAGATGAACTTTCGCTCGATATCGATAATGCGTTTATTTGTCAGGATAAACACGTCATCGACAAAGTTAATGGTTAGCAGACCCATGATGCCCAGCATGATCACAGCAAGGATCACGGTAAAGATGGCGATCTGCGTGACGACAAAAGTTGTAACGACTGAGGCCAGTAGCCCCAACGTAGGCAGAGCCAGGCGGAAAGCAAGCAGCCATTTCGATCGTTGAATGTACATGACTGTGTGTTCATCTGAGGAATAGGTCACATTAGCGGCGAGGCGTAAGGGTCCGCCGAAGCGGCGCAGGGGTCTGCGCAGATGAGTTAAATCATGTGCCTGAGAGAAAGCTTTATCAGCATCTGGCAATTCTGGCACCTTCTCCTTTCTTCCTAGTTCTGTGATCAATTTGCTCATTTCAGGATCTTTGAGTTTGGGTAATTCTTTTGCCGGCTTGGCTTTCTGCTTAAAATCCTGATGCACGCCATGAACAGCGTCTCTGACCTCATGGGGCTTGGGAACATCTCGCATCACATAATCGCTGCCGGTGATATAAAGGTGAACATCTCCAAATTGGAACAGAATGCGCGAAAACGTCTTCTGTTCGACAGAAATTTGGACGATTTTATCGAGGGTAGTCACCTTACGCGTGGGGAGCAGGAAGCCCCGACAAACAATGACGCGCTTATTGGTAATAATATCGATGTTCATCCACCAGTTGATGAAATAGCGCCAGATGAAGATGCTCGTTGCGATCAGAAAGATGAGGATTAAGCTACCAGTAAGCAGCGTCCAGACCGGCGCTAAGCTGGGAGTGCGAATAAAAAGGCTCAGCACAACGGCCAGGAGGATCAGGGAGACAAGCGCGGGCAAAGCAGGCTTGATCAGAAAGAAGGGATGCTGGCGCACCACCATTTTCACCTCTTCATCCTGATCCTGGCCCTTAAAGGTTAATTTCTTATTCTCGTCGCGCCTTATCTGGCGGAGCCCACCAAATTCGTGCCGTTTGGCAACCCATTCTGGAGGCACTGTCACTTGTGTACTCATTACAACATCACCTCACACCTGGTGCTATTTCTTCCCGCCGCCAGAGGACTTTTTCGCGCTGGTTGCTACCAGAGCTGCGACGATGATGACCACAGCGACAACCACGATGACCAACATATAGCTGCCAATAGTATCCTGTTTGGGAGTACTCACACCAAAGGTGATCAATTGCGCTTTTGAAAGCACATTCGTCACATAAAGCATCAAGAAATAGCCACTGACAATGGCCGGAAGAATTCCCAATAAGCGCTCTGCTGGCGCGTTAGCCTTAGGAAATGCCCTATTGCCGACCAGGTAGCCAGCTCCAATAATCACGATAAAGGTGATAATTGTGGTTGCGAGCACATCGCCCGTTGGTACAGTTCCTGTTGGAGTATTTGTACTTGATCCACCTACTACAATTTGAGCGATTACCGGTAAGCGTAGAAAGAGAAACTGTGCCAGTCCGGTGCCACCGCCCAGATAGAGAAATAGAACTCCAACCAGGGAAAACCCAAGCGAAACCAGTTCTCTCTTCCATCCTCTTTGAAAGCCAACCACAGCAAACGCAAGGATGATGAGAAAGAAGCACTGTGGTGCGCTCAGTGATAAAGACATATGATCTGGCCTCCCTCCCCTTATGGCCTGAGGTAATACTATCTGGTGAAAGACGTGGCTGAACACGTCTCCAACCTTCATCACAAAAACTATCCTGGTTAGAATGCCACGCCGCCAGAGATAGTATACTCGAACATTGTTTCAGCAACAGACGGTTTTGCTCTCAGACTTGCACTGAAACCTCTAGTACGTTAATGATACCACAGAGTCCCTTTAAAGCCTAGAGTATTTTGGCCAAATTTTCAATAATGTGTATCATGATATGCCAATACAATCGTGCTTGCAGCAACTCCGCCTGTTATATTTAGAATACCCCGCGTGGCGAAATCATCTGGCTCGCCATAAGGATAGAAGGCGATCGATATAACTTTTCTACGCTTGTTCTAGTTCCTGAAATGTGCTATAATGGGGAGGGTTTGAGGCTTGAATTTTCCAAAATCCTCGCCTGGCTTTTCTTCCCTTCCACCCGCGGAATTTCTATAGATTTTGTATTAAAGAGGATTTCTCATGGAACTCGGCACTGTTAAAACCGTTAATATTGTAGAAGAGATGACAGGGGCTTATCTGGATTACTCGATGAGCGTGATTGTGAGTCGTGCTCTGCCGGATGTCCGCGATGGTTTGAAGCCTGTTCATCGGCGCATTCTCTATGCCATGGATCAGATGGGCTTGCAGTCCACAAAGTCGTATCGTAAATGCGCGGGTACGGTTGGTGAGGTCTTGAAAAGCTATCATCCTCATGGTGATGCCTCCGTGTATGACGCTCTGGTACGTCTGGCTCAGCCATGGTCCATGCGCTATCCACTAGTGCTCGGTCAAGGCAATTTTGGCTCCCAGGATGATGATCCCCCGGCAGCCATGAGGTATACCGAGGCAAAACTTGCGGCAATCGCTGATGAGCTACTGCGCGATATTGAAAAAGATACAGTTGATTTCAGGCCGAACTATGATAATCAGACAACGGAACCCTGGGTCTTGCCGTCGCGGCTGCCCAATCTTCTTTTAAATGGTTCGACAGGTATTGCGGTCGGTATGGCGACGAATATTCCTCCTCACAATTTGCTTGAGGTATGCAATGGTATCGCGTATCTGATCGATAATTCAGAGGCGACGACTGAAGAGCTTTCGCGAATTGTGCGCGGCCCGGATTTTCCTACAGGCGGTATCATTCAGGGACGCGAGGGCATTCGCAGCATGTATGCCAGTGGGCGAGGTCGGGTGGTGGTGCGAGCGCGCACGCAGTTTGAAGAGGCTGAGCATGGGCGCATAGCGATTATTGTCACTGAATTGCCCTACCAGGTGAATAAAGCTGATCTGGTTAAAAAGATCGCTGAAATGGCTCGGGACAAGAAGATCGATGGTATCTCAGAGGTGCGCGATGAGTCCGATCGCCATGGTATGCGTATGCTTATCGAACTGAAACGCGACGCTACCCCCGAGAGCGTACTTAACTCGCTTTTCAAGTACACGGCCATGCAGAGCGCTTTTAACGCCAATATGCTGGCTCTGGTGGATCAACAGCCGCGTATTCTGACCCTCAAAGCCTTTTTGCAGCATTATATCAACCATCGCGAGGTTGTCTTGATGCGCCGCACGCGCTACGAATTGCGCAAAGCTGAGGCACGCCGGCATATCCTGGACGGCTTGAAGATCGTTCTGGATAATCTGGACGCGGTAATTCGCGCCATTCGTGAGTCACAGACGGCTGAGGTCGCAACTGCTCGCCTGCAACGCGAGTTCGCGCTTTCTGATGAGCAATGCAAAGCTGTACTGGATATCCGCCTGGGACGCCTGGTGGCCATGGAGCGCAGTAAGATTGAGGAAGAACTGAGTGAGGTGCTGAAGAATATTCTCTACTACCAGTTACTTCTATCTGACATCAACGAGATTCGTAAGTTGATCAAGGCTGACCTTGAGGAATTGAAGGGAAAATACGGCGATGCCCGGCGCAGCGACCTGGGTGAGGCTGAGGCCAGCGATTTCCGCGATGAGGATCTGATTACTAATGAAGAGGTGGTGGTGACGTTAACGGAAAAAGGCTATATCAAGCGCTTGCCCTCCAATACCTATCGCGCTCAGCGTCGTGGGGGACGAGGTATCACGGGTATGGCGACGCGCGAAGATGACGCTGTGCGCCAGTTGATTGTCACCGAGTCGCATGATAGCCTGCTCTTCTTTACCGATCGCGGACGTGTCTTCCAGTTGCGGGTTTTTGAACTGCCTGATACCAGCCGTACGGCCAAGGGCGAGCATATCATCAATCTGATTAATATTGAGCAGCGCGAGCGTGTGACGGCGGTTGTGACTGTGCCGAAAGCTGTCAGTCGTGACTTTATGATTCTGGCGACCAGAAAGGGCGAAGTCAAAAAGACGGTCATGAGCGAATTTGAGGTAGTACGTCGCAATGGTCTGATCGCTATGGATCTGGAGGAAGATGACGAGCTGATCAGTGCTCGCACTGCGCGCTCTGAGGATGAGGTGCTGATGATCACTGCTGGTGGCCAGGCTATCCGCTTCACTGTCGCGGAACTGCGCTCTGCCTCGCGTACCAGTGGAGGTGTGCGTGGCATTCGCCTCACTGCTGGTGATACACTGGTCTCGCTCAATCTTGCCCTTTCAGGTGGCGAACTTCTGGTAGTCACAGAAAATGGCTATGGCAAACGTACGCCGATTGACGAGTATCCTCGCCACAATCGCGGTGGGGCTGGCATCTTAACTGCCCGCCTGACCAAGAAGACCGGCAAGATCGCAGCCGCGCGCCTGGTTACTGAATACGACAGCGACCTGGTAATCGTTTCCGCTGCTGGTGTGGTCATTCGCATGGATCTTAGCGCCATCCGTGTACTTGGGCGTACCACTCAGGGCACGCTTGTCCAGAATCTTGCCGATGGCGATACTGTGGTATCCGTTTCTACCACTAACGGCAAAAAGGATGATGAAAAAGAGGAAGAGGGTGAGGCTGAGGTAGAAGCCGAATCTCAGGAAGCTGGCCAGGAAGAGTAGTCATTTGCCCCTGTTTGAAGCAGACGAGCCACATGGCGTACCCATGTGGCTCGTCTGCTTCAAACAGGGGCAAATGACTGAGGAAAGAGACTTGAAACAGCCCTGGCTTCCCTCTGCGGTGTACAGGTTGCCAGTCGGGCAAAAGCGTGATAAAGTCTCCTCGTACAGAAAGCGAGGTTTATCCATGCAAGCGGATTTTCAGGTAGAGAGTCGAAGTTATGATCAGATGGTACGAGGTAAGTGGCGAGGCTATCGTCTGAGTGCCGAGACGCGTCTGGGAGATGAGGGTAATCTTGAGGTAGCCAGTGATTGTTTGCGTCTCTGGCTGCCTGCTGGTACCCCTATGAATTGGAGTACAGCTACACGCCCTTTACGCAATAATTGCGTGCAATTTTTCTGGCCAGAACGCTGGTATACGCTAAGCGCTTTTTATGCTGGCCGTGAATTAATACATACGTACGCCACGATTATTCAACCGGCTCACATTGAATTGGAGCGGCTGACTTACATTGATCTGGATCTGAATCTGCTGGTCAAACCAGATTTGAGCTATGAAGTGCTGACGCTGGTGGAATTTGAGCAAGCAGCTGAACTGCTTCAATATAGCGAGGAGACGCGCATTGGCTCGCTGATTGCTCAGCAGACTCTGACTAATGCCATTCAACTTGGCACTGGCCTGTTCAGTCTCGTTCCTCATACTCTGAATCAGGCCGATTTTCACCGGGAACTTTGCCCCAAAATCTAATGAAAAGGGAAAGAACATGCCCAGACGCATTGATCACGTCGCGATTATTGTGCGTAACATCGAGCAGGCGCTGACCTTTTATCGTGATACGCTTGGTCTTGTTCCCAGCGAGATCAAAGAGGTGCCTGGCGAGCAAGTGCGCATTGCCTTTCTGCCTATGGGTGGACCAGGCGGCAGCGAGATTGAATTAATAGAGCCAGCTGCCACTGCTACCAGCCTGAATAATTTCCTGGAGAAACGTGGCGAGGGTTTGCACCATATCTGCCTGGAGGTCGAAAATATCGAGCTTGCTCTACGAGAAATGCAGGAGCAGGGGGCGGCGGTGCTCGATACCACGCCACGCCTGGCAGCCGAGGGCCGCGCGATCTTCCTGCACCCTAAGGGTACCAATGGCGTGTTGCTGGAGTTGCTAGAAAAAGTATAATTTTTGCCTCCAAAAACTTTCCGTTTTTCGCAGACACTGACGTATTACTCTTCTTAGAGGATCTTAAATTCCTTAGAATCATTGCCAGATCGCCAGTGGAACAGTCGTTCCGTGACAGTTCCACTGTAATAAACCAGGCAGAGGATAGCAACTACTTATTCTCTGCTGCGGATGGCAATTGTTCAAAGTATCACGATTAAATGAAGGGAAGATCGAAGATGAAAATCGTACAAAAGCCCAGGTATACACGAGAAGAGAGTACCGCCTATGTTTGCCAGGAGACGCTGGCGGCGGCTATTGCCCGTGGGCGCTATGAAGAGCGCAGGAGCATCTGCGAGATGATGCGCCGGATGCTGGAAGATATCGCGGAGACACGCTTTCCTACTGTCGCGCCTTTTATTAAGGGGCGTGTAGCTGCTCTAGAAAGTTTCGCGGTTCTGCACCAGTTTCTTTTTGTCATAAGTACGGCCTGGGCACCGGAGGACGTTTTGCGTTTTATGCTTGCGTTTGATGACAATCAGGAAGCTATGAGATAAGCATCGAGGGGAGCGAAGATCATCCATCCAGATGACCTTCGCTCTCCTCTGTAACTTTGCCAGTATCCGTTGCAGTCCTCTGTTCCTTGCTCTTGCCTGGAAGTTGCCTTTGTATTGCCGGTTTATGCCGGTTGCTTGTCTGCTAGCTGGCTTGAGGGGGACTGAACTTGTCTGTCAGATAACTGACGAAGTAAGCGGGGTTGGGGAGGTCTCCGCTGACGCGTCGAATCAGGTCTTCGGGCTCGTAGATGGCTCCATAGGCATACATGTGCTCTTCCAGCCAGCGCAGAATAAAGGTAATTTCCCCATTCTCCAGGCGTGAGTCGAAATCAGGGAAGACCTCGTGAAGCTTGTGGAAGATCTGCGCGCCATAGAGATTGCCCAGGGTGTAGGTTGGGAAGTAGCCGAAACCGCCGCTCCAATGGACATCTTGCAGGATGCCTTCGCTATCTGTCGCTGGCTCGATGCCCAGATATTCGCGGTATTTGGCTGTCCACATGCCTGGCAGGGATGCGACGGCAACTTCGCCGTTGACCATAGCCCGCTCCAATTCGTAGCGAATGATAATATGCAGGTTATAGGTCACTTCGTCGGCTTCGATACGAATCAGACTTGGCTGCACTTTGTTAAGGGCGCGTGCGAAGGTCTCGACATCGACATTGGCGAAGTGTTCCGGGAAGGTCTCGCGTACCAGTGCGAATTGTCCGCGCCAGAATGGCAGAGAGCGCCCGATATTGTTTTCCCACAGGCGCGACTGCGATTCGTGCGCGCCCATTGAGGCACCACCGGCCAGAATGGTGCGTGCCAGAGTTGGCGCGCTACCCTGCTCGTAAACCGCGTGACCGCCTTCATGAATGGCTGCCATAATGCTGGCCTGGATAAAGCGCGGGTCAGGGTTGATTGTCAGTCGTACATCAAAGGGGCTGCCAAAGCTGGTGGTGAACGGATGGGGGGAGCGAGCAATGGCGCCATGCGCGAATTCATAGCCCATTGCTCGCAGGACATCCTTGCTCAATTTCATCTGTTTCTCGTGTGCAAACTCGCCCTGCAAGCAGCTATCGTCTACCGTATATCCGCTGGCCTGAATGCGCTTGAGCAGGTCCGCGCTGATCTCACGCACCGGTGCGAAAAGGGTATCAATCTTGCTAGCGGTTATGCCTGGCTCAAATTGATCAAGCAGTGCGTCGTAGCGCGCTTCGACGAAGCCCAGGTGGTCCGCGACCTCGCGCTGCAAGCTGATGGTACGCTCCAGCCAGGGAGCGAAGCTGGCGAAGTCATTGTTCGTACGGGCCCTGCGCCATGACTCAAAGCTCGCGGCCTGAACACGAGCCAGTTCTTCAACCAGGGTACGTGGCAACTTTGTCGCGCGGTCGTAGCCGCGCCTGGCTTCACGAATCAGCCCTTTATCGGCATCGTTCAGAGCAGCCTGCCCGTGCATTTGCTCTAGTTGATCCAGCAAATAACCTAAGCGTTCAGAGACCCAGCGTTCGTGGAGCACACCTTGCAGGGTTGCCAGTTGATCTCCCCGGATTTCACCCGCGCCTTCGGGCATGTCAGTATTTTGATCCCATTCGGCCAGCGCCCCCAAAGCGCTCAGGTCCGCAATCTCATGAATGCGCTCAAGCAGTTCGGAGATATTGGCATCGCTACGTGTGAATTTTGGCATCAACGCGATATCTTGTTGTAACATGTGTAGCCTTTCCTAAACTTTTTGGGCATTAAAGCTCTGGTCTATAAGATGTACTCTAACATTTGTGAATGGCATGAGTACCCTCCTGAACTCGCGGCAGGGTCGGACTTGCCTGGCTGCCCGCTGCGCCAGAACGGGTCTGGCTACTATGAGTATACTGATCCAGCCAGGCAAGTTCATGCATGTCTAGCGTTGTTCAGCTCGCTTTAAAACCAGCGCGGCCAGTACACGAGCGCCAAAGGCGCTTGCACCTTGCTCTATAAAGGATTGTTTGCTTTCGGTAAATTCCATACCTGCGATGTCCAGGTGGGCCCATTTGGCTGAACCCACGAAATGCTCTAGAATCTTGGCGGCTGTAATAGCGCCGCCGTAGCGACCACCAGTCTGCTTCATGTCCGCGATAGAGCTTTCAATGAGCTCCTGGTATTCGTCATCAAGGGGCATTGGCCAGAATTTTTCACCGCTGGTCTCACCGGCAGCCAGGATATCATCCCTTAGTTCATCGTCATTCGAGAAGAGGCCCGCGCGTTTTGCTCCAAGCGCAACTACGCACGCGCCAGTCAGTGTGGCGATATCGATAATCGGTGAGCATCCCTCTTTTACTGCGTAAGAGAGGGCGTCCGCCAGCGCCAGACGCCCTTCGGCGTCGGTGTTCAGGATCTCGATGGTTTTACCATTCATCAGGCGTAGGATGTCGCCTGGACGGTAGGCAGCTCCATCGGGCATGTTTTCTGCCGCGGGAACGAGGCCGAGTACATTGATTTTCGGCTTGCTAGCGCCAATGATCTGCATCGCGCCGATCACTGCCGCGCCTCCGCCCATATCGCCTTTCATGCTCTCCATACCAGAAGCTGTCTTGAGCGACAGGCCACCCGAATCAAAGGTGATGCCCTTCCCAACCAGGGCCAGCACTTTGTCGCTCGTAGGTGCGCCGCGATAGCGCAGGATAATCAGTCTGGGCGGCTCGACACTACCCCTGGCAATTCCCAGCAGGCCACCCATGCCTAGCTCTTCAAGCTGAGGCTTATCAAGTATCGTCGCTTCTAAGCCAAACTGTTGGGCCATAGTACTCGCGCGGTTAGCCAACTCTGTGGGGGTCAGAATGGCTGGTTGCTCGTTGACCAGGTTGCGAGCGAAATTAGCGCCTTCGCCAGCAATAATGCCTTGTTGGAGTGCCTGCAACTGCTCTTGACTCTGAGCGTCTTTGCTTAGAAACAGAATCTTCTCAATCCGCGCTCCATTATTGTATGTTGACTGGTATTTCTTGAAACTATAGGTCGCTAAGAGCGCCCCTTCTACCGCGGCCTGCAGGTCGGCGCTCAGACTCTGGCCGCGCTCCTGTTCACCTAATGCCAGAGCGACTTTGTGCGCGCCTTTGCTCTGCGCGAAACGTAGCGCGAGGCCGCTGGCACGTCTAAATGTGTGGCTCTGAAGTTTTTCCGGGGCTCCAAGTCCCACTACAATCACCCGCCGGGCGGCTAACTTACCCATGGTATAGATCTGGCTGGTCTCTCCGATATTACCCTTAAACTCACCGTTGGTATACATACTACTGATCAGCCCATCCAGCAAACCATCCACTTCTTTTGTCACAGTGAAAAGTGTTGGTTTTTTACCCTCCTGCCCTTTCTCCAGACGTGTTGCTCCTACAATCAAGGTATCACATGCTACCTCTTTCACTGCCTGGCTCAGCAATTTCGTCTCCATAAAATCTCCAGCTCTTTCTTTTGAGTGTTCCTATGAATGTGTTCCCAAAAGTGAGAGACCGGTTCTGTGGCGCGACCGGTCGGTCTATGTCTTGAGTGATCACGTTCTAATGATGTTATCATAACAAATTCGCGCAAAATCCGCTAGAGCTTCTGTCCAGGAACCAGGGCCAGCGGAAGGGCGTTTGCGCGCAGCTCTTGCTTTCCTCACTCGCAGGTAGTGGGTCGCGCTTGCTTGCTTAATCGGTGGGCAAAAGGCGATCTACCACTTCTAGCAGTTGGCGAGGTTTGAAGGGTTTGGTCAGATATTCATTGCAGCCAATCTGCAGGGCAGCCTCATTTTCGTCGCTTTGCGCGTAGGCAGTGACTGCAACGATGGGCACGCGCTCCATGCCAGGCCGCTCGCGAATGAGTTGAGTTGTGCGATATCCATCCATTACGGGCATTGAAAGGTCCGTTAAGATCAGGCTAACGCGTTCCTTTTCCAGGATTTTTAGGGCTTCCAGACCATTTGAGGCTGAAATACAGCGATAGCCACGGGTAGACAGAACGCGTTCGATCAAGATTCTGTTCGAGACTTCATTCTCTATAATCAAAATGGTTGGCACCTGTGTCTCGTTTCTGCTTGTATATGCTGACGTGTTTACTATACTCATGATATATATTGTTTCCACTTCCTCCACCGTTTTATGGGATTGAGACGCGTGAGGCGATAGGCAGAGTGAAAGAAAATGTCGAGCCCAGACCTACAATGCTTTCCACCGCGACCTCTCCTCCTTGTAGCTCAACCAGTTTTCGCGCGATAGTCAGGCCTAGCCCGGTTCCACCGAACCGGCGCGTGGTGCTGCCATCGGCCTGGCGAAAGGCCTCAAAGATATAGTCCAGCGCTGCTGGCGAGATACCGATCCCCGTGTCGTGGACGGAAATGCGTAGCATATCGTAGCGCTCCAGGACTTTACAGCGTAGCGTCACTCCCCCTTTTTCGGTGAATTTCAGGGCATTCGAGACTAGATTCAGTGCCACCTGGCGTGTGCGCTGTCCATCGGCCAGTGCAGGTGGCAGGCCTTCATCAATTTCTAGAAGCAATTCGAGTCCCTTTGTATTCGCCATTGGCTTTAATTGATTGACAACCTCTTGCAGGCTTTTCTCCAGTTGCATCGGTTCAGCCCTGACCTCCAGGCGGTCAGCTTCGATTTTGGAGAGATCTAGCATATCATCGACCAGTCTCGAAAGATCTTCGGCGCGATTGACCATAAACTGGATATGCTCCTCTTGTTCACCGGTCAATTCTCCCTCGAGAAAACCTTCCAGAATCAACGCACCATAACTGATAATACTGTGTAACGGCGTGCGCAGTTCGTGGGTCACAGTTGCCAGAAATTGAGATTTCAAATGATTTACACGTTCGAGCGCGGCGTTTTTGTCTTTGACCTCGGCGAACAGCAAGGTATTCTGAATAGCCATGGCAAGTTGGATGGCCGCGGTAGTAAGCAGGAACGTGTCGCTTTCAGCAACCGACCTGGCATTATCGTCGTATAAAATAAACGCGCCAATAACCTGTTCTTGCAAAAGCATAGGCACAGCAATGACTGAATGGTAGCCTGTTTCTAGCGCAGCGTGGGCCCAGGCTTCTCCGCGCTCGCGATAGATGGCCGCAATATTCTCGGCGTAGACAATTTTGCGTTTTTGCATGGCCATGCGTGCCAGCGTGATATCTAGATCTCGCAAGGCCGATTGTGGGATACGTGGTCTGCGTGGGGTAAAAACAGGTGGCGGCGGCGTCAGCTTGGGTGCGCGCAGGGCACGGCGTTTCCCGCTTGGCGTCTGGCTCATGGGACGGCGTGTGGGCACCGCAACCGCGGCCATTTTTGTGGTAACGGCCAGTGTGACATCGCCTTCGGGATCAAGATAGACCAGAGGAGAACTCTGTTCATTGCCCTGTTTCCCGTTTGCTCTGGCTTCGACGAAAGGCTGTTGCTGATCTTTCCACTGCGCAACCGCCCACGGCGATGCCATCTCGCGTCCATACAGATGCAACACTACGTTGCTGGCATACATAATTGGGCCTAAGCGTGAGACGATTTCGCTAAGCAAATGCTCCAGGTTGAGGGTGGAGAGCAAGACATCGCCCATGGTGAGCAGGTCGCTCATCTGTTTAGTGATCTCATGATTCTCATTTTCGCGCGTGGTCAGTGACGCGGAGAGCAGATTAAGGGAGCGAGTCAGACCTCTCAGTTCATCATCCGCTGGTGTATTGGCGTCCAGACTCACGGGGAGCAACGCCTGCACATGGCTCTGTAGATGGCGCAAGGGGCGCACAAAGAAGATGCGAGTGATAATCGTGTAGAGGGTAATACCCAGGGCGCAGACAAAGATGCCGATGCCTAGCAAGATCTGCCAAACTCGCTCGCTATGCGCGTTGAGATTGTAAAGTGCCTCTACATCTACAATTTCAATCTCAGGAGTATTAGCTAGCTGGTGTGAGATGCGCGCGCTTCCAGTGGTGGTGAGATAGGTTTGCCCACTGGCATTGATCTCCATTGTACCGGGCGCGCAGAGATTTGCGGTGTTTATGGTCAGTTTCTGGCTAAGGGAACTCTCGCTACTCCCAAGCAGTTGCTGGCCCTGACAGAGAAGCACATCCGCTTCAGCATGCGGGGCCAGTTGTGCTATGAGAGCATTATCCTGTAACTGGGTCGCAAGCAGGGTTCCCACTATCTGCCCACTGGCGCCCTGAACGGGCACTCCCAATACCAGTATCCAGGAGCTACCGTCCGCGACAAGCAACGCGCCTTCCTGGCCCTGTAAGCTCGCGCTTATCAGACTTTGTAGTCCACCTGGTAGACCTCCGCCTATCAGCATCAGCATGCGCGCGTTTTCATCGAGTAGCACCAGGCTGCTCAGGCGTTGCTGGACCAGATCAAGTGCGAAAGCTTCGGCGAGCTTGCTTTGCGCGCCAGTTTGCCGTCTTAGAACAGCGGCGACCTCCACGCTCGCAGCTCTGCTGATCAGGTTGTGAAAACGCTGCGCGCTCTCCGCTGTGTATGCCTGGCTAAAACTGCTCAGGTGCTCGTTCGCGTCGTTGGGGATTGAACGCTCATAGAATGAGCGCACCAACCACCACGAAAGCCCGGTAAATAAGAGCATACAGAGTAAAAGCATCAAAGCCGAGCTAAGAACCAGCTTCCCACTCAGGGATCTGACTGTAAAGCGTACACGGCCTCCCCTGGCAAGTTCTGCCGCCCCTTGTCGTATGCTTTCCGCCTCTTTTTGCTGGAGTAAACCGTTCATAGTCGCTTGGTGCCCTGGCCTTCTACCTTTCACAGATATTGTCGTATGCGCTGCTTTTGACGAAGAAAAGGTTTTTCTGGCATACTGTGTCATGGATGCCTAGCTTATTTTAATCTGTTCATACGAGAAGCGTGAGTACTTTGAGCTATTGATAGCCATTTTGGATGTTTTAACAAAAGCACACATACAGAGTGCTGCTTCTAAAAATGGAGTCTCAGCCCTGGTGAGACTGTGGATTGCATTAGTCTGGCATGTTAAACTTGCCAGACCTCGATATCACTGAACATAACATTGGTGGGTTGGGTCAGGTCTTGTGTGCCCAGAGCAATTGCGCCGCTTTTGAGCGTCGCATTAGTCTTGCTGGCGATGTGTTGCTGATTGACATAAAGATCAATCCGCTGATTGATGACGACAACTGCCAGGAGGTAAGTCTGGCCTTTTGTGATTGCCGGACTGATACCGCTAAGGAGTGTGGCTGAGCCGCTGCTGGTGAAGGTTGTGAGGCTATAGAGACCCTTACGATCAAGACTAAAGAAGTAGCCAGCCAGTTGTTTAGAGCGGAAGACAAGCCCACCCCGGTCGCCGGCGAGAATGGTCATCTTGACCTGAATGGCGAAATTGCCAGGCAGCAGGGATTGGGTCTGGCAGTAAGTGAAAGCTGCGCGCCGGGTGGCTCTTACATGATAGGCGTCCGCCTCAAAGTCGCATGTGCCAGCACTATTGCTGCCTACTTCCCAGGAAGATAGCGTACTATTATTGTGCAATGGATCGTTGAGTAACAATGTTCCTTTGTAAGGAGGATAGGGCAACTTTGAGGTCGCGCTCGTGGCCTGTACTTGCTGCTGGACCGTTACAAGGCCTGAGATAACTATGGCGACCAGGAATAAGAGGAGGATTGCCGTGAGCGGCAGCGTATAATGCTTTGGCCGGGTGAGTTTGCTTCTAGAACTTAGCTGATATGGTGTATTTACATAGGTGTTATAAGGTAGGGGTGTTGTGTAATCACCGGTTCTGGCTGGTTGTTGTAAGAACATGGGCTGGATAGCAGATCTGGGCTCGCTTGTGTACGTAAGCGGGGGTGTAGAAAGCGAAGTCAGGCTATAAGGTTGATTTGGCAAAGCCGAGATGGATCTGGCCAGTTGCGTGGAAGCAGTAAGCCGGGAGGGCGGAACGGGGGCAGCGAGTCGCGCAGGTGGGGCAAGCCGCGCAGGAGTGGGCTGAGCGGTGGACCACAGAGGTCGGGTGGATTGAGGATGTTGTGCAGGTGGGGCAAGCCGCGTAGGAGTGGGCTGAGCGGTGGACCACAGAGGTCGGGTGGATTGAGGATGTTGCGCAGGTGGGGCAAGCCGCGTGGGAGCAGGCTGAGCAACGGGCCACGGGAGCCATGTGGATTGGGAATGTTGCGCAGGCGGCGAGATCCGTGTGGATTGGGAATGTTGCGCAGGCGGCACAAGCTGCGTAGGAGCAGGCTGAGCGATGGGCCACAGAGGCCGAGTGAGTTGAGGATGTTGCGGGGATGGGGCAAGCTGCGCGGGAGTGGGCTGAGCGATAGGCCACAGAGGCCGGGTGTTCCACGGAGGGAGAGCGGGTTCGGGGTGGGTGAAGTACGCATTGGAGCCTTGAAGTGCAGGCGTGGTGATCTGCGCGAACAGAGGAGTTTGCCTGCTTATCTGAGCAGATTGCCAGGATTGCTCAGGCCTGGTGAGTCGCTGATTAGTACGCAATGGTTGAGTTGGAATACGAGAGACATCTGCTGGCACAAGAGGTTGGCCTGGAAATCCACGATAACTTTGCGGAGTTCCGCGCTGTGGCAGATTTAGCGCTGGCAGGACTCCAGTTTCCCTAGAGACGCGTAGACTTGATTTTTCTGGATAGACAGAGCTATTCCAGGGTATTTCCTCAGGCATGGTTGGTATCCTTCAACTCCTCCTGGCAAGAGACTTCAGCTAAATCAGGCGCGGCTGTCATGATCTGTGCAACGCTTTTTTCTGTTAATTCGCTAGCCGCGAATTCGATTGGCGTAAAATCGCCGAGTCCTGTGAAGCCCTCCAGACCACAAGTCGGACAGGCGGGATCGCTCTGGATAAAGACGGGCGTTAGTTTGCGTTGCACGGCATTGTAGACAATGAGTTGAGGCTGACTCGTGGTTGTCAACTGCATTTCCGCCAGCAGATAGACAATTTCCGCCACTTGTTGAGAAGCAATGATGCCGTTTAAATAAATTACTGCTGGAGCAACCTCGCGTGTGCCATAGCCATGAGCGCGGGCTTCGTCCTGGAAGACTCTGGAGGCCAGATCAAAATGCGCCTGTTGCGGATTGATATAGCCCCGACATTCCAGGCAACCCTCGCCAGGTAGAATGCGCTGGATCTGTCCACCAGCCGCCTGGAACTGGTTATTATTATCCATGTGAATGCCAGAGCCGCCATCGATAAAGGGAACCAGGTAACGTACCGCAATCTGGTTGAGAATCAGGCGCGCGCCATCGTTATCAACACAGCCAACAAGCACATCGGCTCCGCGCGCGAAATTAATGGCGCTTTGATCCGCGCGATCAAGCAGGGAGACAGCGAGGGGCGTAACACGTGTCGTCCTGGAGATCTGCCCAATTAACCTGGCGTAGACCTCTACTTTGGAATGACCGAGATCAGCTATTCCAGCACCAAATAGTCGATTGAGATTGCTGCGCTCGACACAATCAGGATCGATTAGAATCAAGTGGCCAGCTCCCAGGTGAGCCAGTTGCGTCGCTACCAGTGATCCCAAACCGCCAAGGCCCACTATCGCGATAGTAGCTTCCGCCAATGTGCGTTGCGTTGCGCCACCAAAGAAGAGTTCCTGTCTGTGGTAACGTTCATCCGCGCGCTTGCTGCGTTGTGACTTTTTGTCAGTCGTTGGGATCAGATGTTGGATGCGCTCTCCCACAAGCGTGACGCGGGAAATTGGTCGGATACGCTTCTTTGCTCGTTCATAAAAATGAGCGTCCAGGGCATTCTGTCCGACAACCATAGTGGCATGTAGGAATGGTTCTGGAATGATTGAGGCAATGGAAGGCATCTTCATACGGTCATTGGCCCAATCGATTTTACTAAAAGTGGTGCGCAGGCCGCTATCAAAAGGATGAGAATGAACCTCGATCAGGTGCCAACCCTCTTTTAGACAGCGTTTGATTGTCGCGGCCACAAACTCTGGTTTTGGCTCCAGCCCCCCTCGCGACTGATAGACAAAATCAGTCGAGCAGGCGGGAATCATCTCATAAGCGAGCAGGCGCACGCCAAGTGCTGACTTATTGACACTGGCCAGAATGAAAGCCATCTGCTCCTCTGGATGAGGATTTTCATCCGAGACACGGATCAGGTGGCGATAGAGCTTCTGCCAGAAAGAGGCGGTCATAACGATCGAAGGTGCTGGCTCCACAATATTGCTCACAATCTGTCTAGGATCAGCTTTATATACGGCGCTGCTCCTGAAAAACTTGCTGAATGACATGGAGATAGGCTACCAGGGTATCGCCGCGCTCAAAAGTTGGCCCGGAAAAGGGATGCCAGCTGATCAAGTGAATGCAGAAATGCCCGAACCCTTTGCGCCAGTGTTCTTCATCTACTCCCTGGCTGCCTAACTTAAAGAAATGGCTAATCGCGTGCCCGCTTTGCGTTGCCAGATCACGATTTGTCCAGAACCACTCAGGAGCGATCTGTGGATAGCCAGGGCTTCCATGAGGAATATCTATGAGAATATCCGCGGTAGACCTGTTCCAACCAGCAGGGATGGACAACTGCTCGACATGCAGCCAGCTTCCGTCCTCTCTATCATACCTGACATTCACTTGATAGCGTTGCGCGATCATATACGCCTCAGCCTTTAGGCGACCAAGTCGTCTCTGTCTGTCAGTAAATTGCATGGTCTGATCCCCGCCTATGAGCCATAGCGGAACTGGGGAATGACCGTAATATCTGTCGCATTCGCGGGAAGTGCTTCATTGTCTCTAAGCAAGCGCTCGGATGTATCCGGGAGGGTTACGACTACTGAGTGATCTGGCCTCTCCAGATAGCGCTTTAAGTCACCTGCGGTTGAAGCCTCGGGTACATCTGTTGGAACGCCATTAATCATGTAAGTACTCATTGTGTAGATACCCCTTATGTGTTTAGAATAAATCACTAATACACACCTGAACTTGACAACAGCACCTCTTTATACTATAAACAATAACCTGTTCAGATGCAAGTGTATTGCTTATGCGGTCTCGATAAATGGCTGATAACAAAATAAAGTATAGAGTGATGTGTTTTTTGCTCTTTTCTCTGCTTAGAACATAGTGCTAATAGATGGAGAAGCAGTTGTGTGGTGCGTACACCAGGCGACGAGAGGAGGTTCTTGCTCAAGTGCTTTTTGCGAGGTAGATGAGCAAGAAAAGAGCACGCGAAAGCTTTGCAATTGTGCTCATAGACCACACAAGCCTGGCAAAATTTGTTACAATGGAGCTGGATAATTGATAGGTCAATTCATTGGCAGAAAGGGCGGATCGAGCATGAGTCGTACCACAATTCGGCAGGTCGTCGTAGAAGCATTGACTATTCCTTTGCGCGAGCCTTTTACTATCGCGACGGGAAGTGTGAGCAATGCGCGCAATGTGCTGATTACATTGACTTTGCAGGATGGGAGCGTTGGCTATGGTGAATGTGCGCCTTTTCCTCCCAGCACTGGCGAATCGCAGGAAACGGCGCTGGCTGCTGCTCAGAGCTGTGTTGAGCTACTTATTGGCCAGGATGCGGCGCATTGGCGTCAGTTAGCCAGGCTGCTTCATAGTCTCTATTACACGCAGGCGACTGTCCGCGCGGGTTTAGAAATGGCTTTGTTGGACGCTCTGACACGCTCATATGGCATCCCTCTGTATATCTTTTTGGGTGGCTTCGCCAGTTCGGTCGAGACCGATTTGAGCATTCCTATGGTCACGCCCGATCATGGCTATGAGCTGGCGCAGGAGGCTCTGAAACAGGGCATTCGTTGTCTCAAGGTTAAAGTTGGCGGTGATGTGCGTGAGGATGTGGCGCGTGTGGAGGCAATTCGCGAGGGTGCGCCGGGCCTTGGCCTGACATTGGACGCTAACCAGGGCTATACAGCCAATCAGGCCTTGCTCTGTCTGGAAGCTCTAGACGAGCGCGAAATTCGCCCTTTATTGCTGGAGCAACCAGTGCCTAAAGAAGACTACGCGGGCTTGCGCTATGTGACTGAGCATACCACTGTACCTGTGGCTGCCGATGAAAGCGCCTCCAGCGCGGCGGCAGTCGCGCGTCTACTCCAGATGGGCGCGGTAAATACAGTCAACATTAAATTAATGAAGACAGGCATTATCGAGGCGCTGGATATCGCGGCCATTTGCCGGGCGCAGCACTGCGCTCTCATGATTGGTGCGATGATCGAATCGCGCCTGGGGATCGCCGCGGCTGCTCACCTGGCTGCAGGTCTCGGCGGCTTCTCGTTTATTGACCTTGACACACCGATGCTTCTGGCAGAGGACCCTTTCACCGGTGGCTACGAGCAACACGGCGGCGTTTATGAACTATCAGGTAGCAAAGGTGGCCTGGGAATTGAGCGCAAATAGCTGGAGATACTTTGTTTTCGTATGGTCTGAAAAAAGCGTGAGTGTGTACTATTTCATAGCCCTAGAGTTAATTGCGCCTCTAGATATTAGACCGAATTGGGCGTATACTCGTGAGAGCGGAAAGAGTGAAGGGAAGTAGTAGAAGAGAACTTGATGCTCAAAGACGTGCTCTTCATCGTTGCCCTTTACGCAAAGGGGTCGAGCAAGATGAACCGTTGCCCATGTTTCGTTGAGGTAGCGGAGAAAGAGTAGTACAGCGGATTTATCTTGGAACATCAGCTTGAGGAGAATGGATATGCATATCGATGCTGGACAACTGGGAAAGTATGAACTACGTGAGCGCCTGGGTCAGGGTGGGATGGCCGAGGTGTGGAAAGCTTTTGACGCACGCTTGCAGCGTTTTGTAGCGATCAAATTTCTGCATTCTATGTTGCGCAGCGATCCAACTTTTATTTCGCGTTTTTTGCGTGAGGCCCAGGCAGTTGCTTCTTTGCATCATCCGAATATAGTGCAGATCTACGATTTCGAGACGCCAGCGCCAGGCAATGACGATGCGCTGGCCTATATGGTTATGGATTATGTTGAGGGGCAGACGCTGGCAGAGTTCCTGCGTGCCAGTTCTCGCGTGGGCCAGTTTCTACCGGATGCCGATCTGCTCTCGCTTTTCTATTCGATTAGCGATGCCATTGACTATGCTCATCGCCGTGGGCTACTGCATCGTGATATCAAACCAGCTAATATTTTGTTAGATCAACGTAATGTCTCGCGCAATCCCATGGGAGAGCCAATTCTAACGGATTTTGGCATTGTGAAAATTATGGGTTCGTCAGCTGGTACATTGACGAATTCCTCTATGGGGACGCCGTTATATATTTCTCCTGAGCAGGCGCAGGGACACCCTGATACCGCCGCCAGTGACATTTATTCTCTGGGTGTGGTGCTCTACGAGGTTTGTACAGGCAGGCCTCCTTTTCGCGGAGAAACGCCATTTGCTATTCTCCAACAACATATGATTACGCCTCCACCAGCGCCGGAGCAGTTCAACCCGGCTATTTCGTCGGAACTATCCGCGGTGATTCTGCGCAGCCTTGCGAAACGCCCGGAGGATCGTTATCCCAGTGCTCTGGCCTTGACGACATCTCTGGCGATTGCGCTTGGTCTGACTTTGCCAGATCGACGCAATTTGCCGATCTCTTCACCTGATATTCGTGTCTTGCCTGATGCTGTGTCGCCTGGTGCTGCCAGATCCGTGGAAGAGGCTCCAACCCAGATAGCTAATAGGCAACCTACTCCACCTATTGTGGGTCCCAGGACGCCCACACCAGCAGCTGCAAACCTGCAAGCGCCAGTGCCTCCTGTGATGAATCCCCGCTCACCGTCTCCAGAGGGCTTTGTGGTTGATCAACTGCCTACCCTGCTTCCCGCTGAGCGAAACCAGCCCCAGGCAGTGACTCCCGTGCCCGTTTATGCACAAACGCCGCAGGTATCTTCATCCGGCCCTTCTGCTTATACTCAGCCTCCCCCACTGCCTGCGCTAGAGCAACCACGGAGGCCTCTGTTCAGAAGGCGCGGCTGGCTGATCGCGCTCAGCGTGGCACTGCTGGTTGTCCTGCTTGGCTCAGGGCTGGCCGTGTTCCAGGCCTTGCATCAGTCCTCTACAACAACGACTACCTCTCTTGTGGGTCAGGCGTTTTTCATTAGCACTGGCACAGGCAATGGCTTACAAAACCAGGGTCTCAACGATAAATTTCAGATCAATCTGAGCCATATTCCTGCGCCTGCCGCTGGCAAACAGTATTACGCCTGGTTGCTGCCAGATGTGGCTCAGGCTGAGAGCAGTGTTCGCGCTCTGGGTGTGCTTCAGGTCAACGGCGGCAATGCAGTGTTCTCTTATACTGATCCGCAGCATAATAATTTGATCAGCCTATTTAGCCGCTTTCTGGTGACTGAAGAGGTGAGTAATCCAGCGCCGATCAGTCCGGCGCTGGACAAAGCGGCGTGGCGCTACTATGGGGAGATTCCTCAGGGTACGTTTATCAAGGACTGCGCCGGGGTGACGGTCACGCAATTGAGCGTGCTCTGCCATATGCGTCACTTACTTTCGGGAGATCCTGATCTGCAAAAGGTCCATTTGCAAGGTGGATTGAACTTCTGGCTGCTAAACAACGTGAACGAGTTGGTGAAGTGGGCGCGCGAGTTCGTGGATCATAGTGCCGCGGTCGATGTGCGTCACAAGATCGTGGATATTCTCTACATTCTGAATGGACCAGCCTGTATTCAGCAGAATTTGCAGAGGGCCGCTCCTGGCACCAGTAACATGATCGATGATCAAACTTTGCCAAGCATAGCTGCTATTCCTTTGCTTGATTGCTCACTGACACCAGCGTTACCCGGCTATGTCACGCATATTGACAACCATTTGAATGCCTTGCTGCAGTCGCCAGGCGTGTCAAGCAACCAGAAGACTCTGGCGCTCCAGGTCAATCCTGAACTTAACACCGTCGCCGCTTGGCTGAAGGAGCTGCAAACAGATGCTCTGCAACTGGTGGCGATGAACGATATCCAGTTGACTCAGCAAAATGGCCAGAATATGCGTAGCGCGCTAAATAATCTGGCGCTGGAAGTCCTGAGCGGCGGCACCAACGCCGCTGGCACACAAGATCCTGGCGTGCAAACGATTAGCTTGCAGATCCAGGATCTGGCAAAGCTGGATGTGACCACATATAAGAGTTAGCGGTGCATCCGCTAACTCTTATATGAAGCATGCCTGATTTGAAACGCCATGTGTTGAAAGCGCGTGGCGTTTCAAATCGGGCATGACTTATGCTTCCATGCTTGTGCGGTTGCGCTGGCGATCCTCGTGGCGCTCGATGGCAAGTTCGATCAGGCGGCTAAGCAATTGTGGATAGGGTAGGCCGCTGGCTTCCCAGAGTTTGGGATACATGCTGATCTCGGTGAAACCGGGCATAGTGTTGACCTCGTTAATATAGATCTTGCCTGTTTCGCGTTCCATAAAAAAGTCTACGCGCGCGAGTCCGGTGAGGTCGAGGGCGTTGAAAGCTTTGATAGATAGACGGCGGACCTCCTCAGCAGTTTCCTGGGGCAGATCTGCCGGGATGAGGGCCTGCGACTTGCCATCAATATATTTAGCGCGATAATCATAGAATTCATTGCTAGAGACGATTTCACCGACAACTGAGGCCAATGGCTCGTCGTTGCCCAGGACAGCGCATTCAAATTCGCGGCAATTGATGCCGTGTTCGACGACGATTTTACGGTCGAATTCAGCGGCAACTTTAATGGCGTATGCCAGCTCCTGGCGGTCATGCGCTTTATTAATACCTACGCTTGAGCCCAGGTTGGCCGGTTTGACGAAGTTGGGATAGCCGACGTGCTGCTCGACCCTGTCCAGAATGCTCTCGGCTGCTCTTTCCCACTCGTTGCGTCTAAAAACCAGATAATCTACGATGGGCAGACCGACTGCCTGGAAGATCATCTTCATTTTCTCTTTATCCATGCCAAGGGCCGCGCCCAGCACGCCGCAACCGACATAGGGAATATTCGCCATGTCCAATAGTCCCTGGAGCGAGCCATCTTCACCATAGGTGCCGTGCATAATGGGAAAGATCACGTCCAGTCTACCCTGATTGCCCAGATCGGACCCGCTCTGCACAGAGATGAGCCGTTGCAGAGTAGGATCACCTGTCAGGGTCACAGCAGTAGTTTGCGACGCGTGCTCTACTTGCGCACTTCGCTGCGCGCTGGCGATCAGTTGCTTTGGCTCTGTGCCGAGCAGCCAGGTACCTTCTTTTGTGATGCCTAGAGGCACGATCTCATATTTCTCGGCATCCAGGTTGGCCATGACTGAACTGGACGAAGCTAATGAAACCTCGTGTTCGCCCGAACGGCCCCCGAAAATCAGACCAACGCGTATCTTTTTCTGATGTTTTGTCATTTTTTATGCCTCTCCCTTGTCGTATAGTCAGTCTATGATCTGCATGGTATTGGGGCATCTGGCAACTCTCAGGCCAGAACAGTTAGTTCTGGCGCAAGTATGCATGACAGAATCGCGCGCAATAACCTTGTTCTGTTTACCTCTTTGCCCGTGTGAGTGCAGAGCTAGCGCTTCGCTATTTTCTGTCTTTAGCACAGAGTAAGAGCAAAAGAGAGTTACCACATCTTTAACATTGTTTCGCTACGCATGCCGCGTGAACCTTTCAGGAGTAAGAGATCCTCTGTGTGAACTTCGTGGATCAGGAGATCGGCGACAGCGTGTTTCGCGGCCTCCAGTTCTCCGGCGTTCTCGACGTTAGCGCTAAAATAAAATGTTTGTTCAGGCTTCATGCCTGCCTGAATGGCGCCTTCGACATAGAAACGCGCCTGGTCGCCGAAGGCCACCAGGTAATCCGCTACGCCTGCCACAGCCTCGCCGCTGGCAAGATGCTCCTGGCGGGCGTAATGGCCCAGTTCAAAGATATCGCCAAGCACGACCCAGCGTTTTCCCTGATGTCCGAGCTCGCTGGTCTGCATGAGCGCAAGCGCGGCCAGGATCGAGTGGCGATTGGCATTATACGTGTCATCGATCAGTGTGCAGCCGTTAGGGCCTGTTTTGACCTCGCAGCGTCCCGGCGGTGGTCTGAGTTCTTCCAGGGCTGAGCAGATCGTATCAATATGCATTTCAGCGGCCACACCCGCGGCAGCCGCAGCTAGCGCGGTCAGCAAGCTATGTTGTCCTGGTAGATGCAGCTCCACGCGCCGCTGAGTGTATTGATAATTAAGCGTAAAGCTCAGTCCGCTCAGGGGATCGCCACCAATCTCGTCGCCAAAAATGTGCGCCTGGGGGTTGAGTCCATAGAAGAGCACACGAGCTGCTGTTTTCTCGCTCATCGCGCGCACATTAAGATCATCATAATTAAGCATAGCTATCCCTGCTGGCGAGAGCACCTGGACCAGTTCGCTTTTGGCCTCAGCCACGCGCTCCTGGCTGCCGAAGATCCCCAGGTGAGCCGCGCCAACATTGGTGATCAGCGACCAATCTGGACGCGCGATTGTCTCGCTAAGCCATCTCAACTCGCCAACCCACTGAGCGCCCATCTCTAGTACCGCGTAGCGATGCCGAGGCTCCAGACGTAGTAGTGTCTGAGGATAACCCAGTTCGTGGTTATAAGAAGCGAAGGTTTTCAAGGTTGGAGCCTTGTGGCTGAGCACTAGCGCTACAGCATCTTTAGTGCTTGTTTTGCCGTTACTACCAGTGATGCCAAGAAAGATGGTATTCTCTTGCCGTTGAACCCTCGTGCGGGCGGTCATGTGCAAAGCCTTCAACACATCCGGTACCACAATCTGTAAGAACTCCGCGGGCGCGTCACTGGCAGGTTCTGTACAGAGCACGGCCCCTGCTCCCGCTCGCGCCGCGCTAGCTATAAAGCGATGTCCATCAGCGGCTTCACCTTTGCGCGCGATAAATAAATCGCCGTTTTTGAGCAGGCGACTATCATGATGAGCTTCGGAAAAAACTTGCTCGGGATCAATCTGCGAACTTGTCTGGAGGTGGAAATGGTCGGCATTCCCCACTAATATATCATTCAGCGTGAACATTTTGCTGTCCTCATGCTTTCTAAACTGCCGATCCTGGCTTTTAAACAATTATATCATGCCACCGCCTATTTTCTGCCATTGACCAGCACCTGACCTGGCTAGGAATGCCTGGGGCTCATAAAAACATTGGATTAAATCAAATCGCAACATTTGTCTGTGTCTAACATTATATTAGTAACTTGACAAAAGGAAATAAAGTGTGTTATAGTAACTTCTGTTAGGGAAGTTGCTAATAATTTGTATTTAACCAACGTAAATAGAAGCGACTAACTGAGAGAAATCGATCAAAAGCGCCAATCTGAATTTCTCAAAAAATTGCTAAGGCGACGCTCGACTGCCAGCGAACCGGCAGCTTGTTTGGAAAGGAAAAATATATGGCCTGGGAAATTGATCCTGTACACTCTGATGCTCATTTTTCGGTGCGGCACGCGATGGTCTCAAATGTGCGCGGCCAGTTCAAGGTTCTGAGTGGCAAGCTCGAAATCGACGAACAACAGCCGGAAAATTCTTCGGTTGAGGCACAGGTTGAAACGTCAAGTGTCGATACTCGCAACGAGCAACGCGACGGTCATTTGCGTTCTGCCGATTTCTTCGATGCTGAGAAATACCCGGTGATTAGCTTCAAAAGCACAAAAGTAGAGTCCAAAGGTGGCGAGAACTATCGCGTCCTGGGCCTGCTGAGTCTGCATGGAATAGAGAAAGAGGTCGAGTTTAACGCGGAGTATGCAGGCCAGGGCAAAGATCCCTGGGGTGGCACCCGCGCGGGCCTGACAGCCGTAACGACCATCAATCGCAAAGATTTCGGCCTGACCTATAATACAGCCCTGGAGACTGGCGGCGTGCTTGTGAGTGATGCGGTCAAGGTTGAGATCAATCTGTCAGCTGTTTATAAGGGTTAAGCTG
Source organism: Candidatus Paraktedonobacter carboxidivorans (assembly GCA_041156125.1). Classification (GTDB taxonomy): domain Bacteria; phylum Chloroflexota; class Ktedonobacteria; order Ktedonobacterales; family Ktedonobacteraceae; genus Paraktedonobacter; species Paraktedonobacter carboxidivorans. The sequence continues at coordinate 46,883 of JBEVTI010000018.1, read as the reverse complement.
AATAGTTTTCAATGAGCAACACAGTTATGCCCGTATTGCTCATTTTCTTCAATCAGAAATGAGATGTGTGAGGATAGCGCGAGCGTGCCATCTTCACACATCTCATTTCTGATTCTCTGAGGGGGAGCGTTTGGGGTATACTGCAAATTAGAAAAAGGTGTAGCTTTCTAATAACAAGCGAGGAGGCGGCATGTCTTCCACATCTGAGCAGTGTGGATATTCTGCCATATTGAAATGAAAGCAGCAATTATTACACAGCCAGGCGGTCCCGAAGTCCTGGAAATCCAGGAGATAGAGACACCGGAGCCGCTGGGAGAGCAGGTACGGGTGCGTGTCAGGGCTTCGGGCTTGAACCGGGCCGAGCTTTTACAACGAGCAGGAAATTATCCTGCGCCAGTCGGTTCACCCACCAATATACCGGGCATAGAGTTCGCGGGCGAAGTTGACGCAATTGGCACACTGGTACGCAGGTGGAAACCGGGCCAGCGTGTAATGGGCCTGGTTGGTGGTGGAGCGCAGGCCGAGTATGTACTGATCCACGAGGGGCTACTGGTAGAGATTCCTGAGAAGCTGGACTTTGTGCAGGCTGCTGGTGTGCCTGAGGCCTTTATGACCGCTCACGATGCACTCTTCACCCAGGCCGGTTTGCGCATGGGCGAACGTGTACTCATTCACGCCGCCGGCAGTGGGGTGAGCACAGCAGCAATTCAGTTAGCGAGGGCGACAGGCGCGACCGTCTTTGGTACCGCGCGCACGCCAGCCAAGTTAGAGCGGGCGCGTGAGATCGGCCTCGAGATGGGTTTATCACCGCAGAACTTCGCCGCCGAGGTGCAGACGCTGACTGCTGGCCAGGGAGTACAGGTTGTGCTGGACTTTATAGGCGGAGCTTACCTGGAGCAGAATCTGCAGGCGCTGAGCAGTTGGGGGCGGTTGGTTATCCTCTCCACGCTGGGAGGCACAACGGGTAATTTAAACATTAGCCTGGTTATGGGCAAACGTATTTCGATCAAGGGGGTCACTTTGCGCACGCGCACCCTGGAAGAGAAGATGGCGGTAACTCGTGCCTTTGCCGCTAGCGTGCTGCCGCTCTTAGCCAGTGGTCAGATCAAACCAATCATCGAGCACACCTATCCACTGGCAGAAATCAGTGCAGCTCACATAGCCATGAGCGAGAATCGGAATTTCGGCAAACTCATTCTAACCATCGATTAAGCGTTTTTCTAGCCGCATCAGAAGCATATGCTTCTGATGCGGCTAGAAAAGGTCTTCACGCGTTTCCTGGAAATTTAGGCGCGTTCAATAATCAGCAAGCCGGTTGTTTGTTCTTGTTCAACGACTATACCTACGCTCTGGCTGGTGTTTGTGCGCATGCAGAAAGGCGGATCATCAGGCAGGCCACCCTCGATAACCTCGCGAACTGCCTTGCTGTAGGCCAGCAATTCGCCTGGTGGGTAGGTTGCCTGAATGGTCAGCGCGGCCAATGTGCTCTCGCTCAGGGCGAGAGCTTGCCCACGCTCTTTGGCCTGGCGTTGGATTTCCTGGGCCAGATAGCCAGCGCATACCGAGTCATCCAGCGCGAAGGCATCCAGTTCGCCAGAGCAGACCAGGTGAAGATTGACCTGGCGCTTGCTAGCCAGTTCCAGCGCTTTGCTGGCGACAGCCGTGGCGTTATTGAGACAGCCAGCCAGACGCACTGCACTGGTTGGGCAGGCATGAAAAGCGCGCGTACCATTGGTCGTCGTCATGATCAATTCACGCTCGTTTAGATCAGCCGCGGCGAACTGCACTGGCGAGTTGCCATAGTCGAAGCCTGGCAATGGCTTAACGTTGCGCTCACCGCAGAGCAGGCGTTGCGGGTATAGCTGGCGGGCCGCCCGCGCCTGCTCTACCGTACCAGCTGCAAAGATCCGTTGCGCTCCTCCATCGAGCATCGCGGTTATACTGGTGGTCGCGCGAATCAGGTCAATCACAATATACACATCCTGCGCGCTTTCCGGGCTTGCCAGAATGGCGCAAGGCAGAAAAAAGACATTTAGTTCCAGTTTCAGTATCCTCGTTTCGGTATCCTCAAGCGGATCGCGATCAAGTCAGCGACAGGCTGCTTCCGCTTTGAGAAATGGTACATCGGAAAGCCGCAAAGGTCAAGTGACTTTTATGAAGCAATCAGGGTTTCTCACAAGTCTTTCCACACTCCCCGGACCCTCCAATTGAAACGTTTACAAGAGCGCAAGACGACTTTGGAGAAACCCTGATGAAGCAACTAATATGGGATTGAATGCGCCTGGTAAGCAGGTTTCATCCTATATTAGTTGCTTGATTGTACTTAGGACGTGGTTGCCTGTTCAACTCCCAGGAAGTCTGGCAGGTAGGGTGCTCCCAGACCCGTAGCGTAGTTCCAACCAGGGCCAGCTTTGTAGTACAGATTGTCGCCCTGCGTTATCTGATAGTATGGATGCGTCTGAGTAGCATGCGACTGGATATAGTAGAAAGTGTCAGGTCCGTAGGAATAATAGCCTTTAGTGGCGACATATCCCTGATTTAGAATGACCATAGCTGTCGCCCAGATGGGTGTGGCTGCGCTTGTGCCGCCAATTGGTTGCCAGATGCCCTCGAAGAAAACCAGTAGGTTGGAGGCTACCGCGGCAACATCCGGGAGCTGGCGTTTGCCAGTACTATACTTGTTCTGGATACCGCTGACGCCTGTTTGCCAGGTAGGTCGCGCGAAGAAGGTGCTGAGGCCACCACCAGTGCCCCAGGAATTGTTGCACTGCTGCTTATCCGAGCTATCCGACCAGGCTATCTCGCTGTTGCGCTGCTGGCCCGACAGATCTGTCTGTAAGACCGTACCGCCCACCGCTGCCGCGTAAGGATCGCTGGCGGGGAAGCTCACGTCCAGTTTTCCATAGACGCCGTCCATGAAGGCCGCGCAGTCGCCGCTGGCAACGAAGACGGTCATATGCTCAACCTGCGTCAGGATTTGCAGGCGCTGGGTGAAAGCCGCGGCCAGGGAGGTGGTTAGAGCAGCTTCGGGAGCACCCAGGCTTACGCTAACTACTTCCATTGAGTCGAGGTTATGGGAGTGATCGTCGATAATGCGCTGGAAGGTATCTAGCAGGTTTTGCCAGCCACCATCAGCTGTGTTGGTGAGATCTGTCTGATAGTCATGAATATTAACATCGGGGGCCAGTCCAGCAATCATATCCATGTCCAGCGTGGTTTCGCCACCCGGTACAGGGCTTTTGCCATCGATAGTCGTAAAGCTAACTTTGCCCTTGTAGTTGACGCAGGAAAAGTAGGCGCTCAGATCGCTCTGACTCACGCCATCGATTTCTACCAGGTTAACGGTTGCTTGCTGACCGGTCCAGCCGCGATTCCAGAGTTTATCAAAGCCATAGGTATGCGCGACCTGATCGCGACCAGCGAAACCAGGTACGTTCAGTGGGCACAGGCCGAAACTTTTTGCACTGGCTGGATTGAATTGTTTGCCCGCGGACGCCAGACCAGTTTTAGGCGCCTGGCTATAAGTGTCAAGGCCGGTCACTGCCAGAATTTTCGCTGCGACAGATTGCGGGACCTGGGGCATATGCAGTGGATCAGGCGTATAATATGTGCGCCCATTGAGCATATGGTAGACGAATTTTGTCTGTAAGAGTTTAGCTGCTTCGCCGGCTTTAATATCTACATTCAAGCTTGTATGAGTCTCGCTGAGGGTCAAGCTGGCATTACTGACGCCAAAGAAATTCTTAATTCTCTGATAATCGGCGTCACTAATCCCGATCTTTTTCGCGAGATCTTCTCCACTTGTGGGTTGACCGGGTCGGGCTGTGCGACCCTGATTAAATTGCTTGAGCGTAGCCTCGTCAATAGCGAACGTTATGCCGACATGCAAAATCTGGCTGTCAGGCACCTGGCCGGTGATGGGGGCATTTAAAGCCGGAGCTGGAATGCCGAGTTGCAGTGTCACAAATTGATTGGTCGTAGGAGTCTGCTGGGTATTTGACTCTCCGCCACAGGCTGCCAATAGTAAGAGGGCAAGCACTAAACCGGAAAGACCAAACCACCGATGCGATCGCCACCTGGATAAAGGAGGTTGCCTTAACATATTCCCCTTCTTTCATGCTTCTATGATTTTTCTTTTTTTAACGCCAATAAACTGCTCTCTATGGATATTATTTAACACAAACAGCCTGATCTGTCTGTGATGTATTGCGCATTTCAGCGTATATATCAAAATTCAGGCTCAAAGAATTGAGGCTTGACTTGAAAAGTCGCTTCTATAGTAGAACGAGGAGCAGCACAGTTTTCCTTGTACTTTATTCTAGAGGATAGTGCCTGTCCTTTGAATGCCAGGACCCCCTGGGTATGTATGGGTTATCGCTGGTGGGCGAGCGCTTGAATATGATACCATGGCTGTGAAGGATTCTTCACTCTTTTGCTCAAAAACCTGCTAACAATCCTCTTCGGCTGGCCCGGCTCGCGCATATATGTTGTTTTCGCAGCAAGGTTAGCGGAAGGATAATCATGAGCGATGTTAAGAGTGTAACAGAAAGGCGGAAATGGCAATGCCAGAATTTGCAGAGAACCGCTACGCTTCCATGCTCTATCGTCGGAGCGGGAGGTCGGGGTTGAAGCTGCCAGCGATTTCGTTGGGAGCATGGGAAACCTTTGGTGGGTACCGCGGGGAAGAAATCGCGCGCGAGTGCCTGTACAAGGCACTGGATCTGGGTATCACGCATTTTGATCTGGCCAATAATTATGGGCGTCCACCCGGCAATGCGGAGGTTGTGGTAGGGAAAATTCTGCGTGATATGCCGCGTGACGAGTTGATTATCTCGAGCAAGGCCGGTTACTATATGTGGCCTGGCCCCTATGGCGATGGGTTGTCCAAGAAATACCTGGTCGCCAGCCTGGATCAGTCGCTCAAACGCCTGGGGCTGGACTATGTTGATATTTTCTACGCCCACAGGCCTGATCCAGAGACTCCGCTGGAAGAGACGTTAACTGCGCTCGATTTGCTTGTACGTCAGGGCAAAGCGCTGTATGTTGGTGTGAGTAACTTCCCAGGCGCGCTGTTTGACCAGGCTACCGCGCTAGTAAAGCAATTGGGACTGGCGCCCATCACTATCCATCAGCCACGCTTTAGCCTGCTGGCGCGTGTGCCGGAGACCGATCTGTTCGAGCACACACTCGCGGCTGGCACGGGTGTGATCACTTTTAGTCCACTCGCTCAGGGCATTTTAAGCGAAAAGTACCTGGCCGGACTGCCCACCGACTCACGAGCCGCAGTCTGGTGGGATGAGAAATACCGCGACCAGCAAGTCAGTCCCGCTATTCTGGATAAAGTGCGCCGTCTGAATGTCCTTGCTCGCCAGCGTGGTCAAACGCTCTCGCAGATGGCCCTGGCCTGGAACCTCCATTTCCCCGCGGTAACCAGCGTCCTGATCGGTGCCTCCAAAGTTGAGCAGATTATTGAGAATGTGGGTGCCCTGCAAAATCTGACTTTCAGCGAGCAGGAACTGCAAGCGCTCGATGAGATTACAGCCGGACCCGAAATTTAGCTTTTTCTATAAATTAGAGGGATTAGAGGGTTTCTCCCGGATTGCGCACAATCCGGGAGAAACCCTCTAATCCCTCTAAAGCTCACTTTGTCTGCTCCCTCTCACGCAACTCGACGCGGCGGATCTTGCCAGAAATGGTCTTGGGCAGACTTTCCATAAACTCAATCTCACGTGGATACTTATAGGGGGCTGTCACGCGCTTGACGTGCTCCTTGAGTTGCTCGGCCAGTTCAGGGGAGGCAGTATAACCGGGAGCGAGAACGATACAGGCTTTGACGATTTCACCACGCATCTCATCGGGACTGGCGATGACTGCTGACTCAGCGACCGCCGGATGCTCTTTGAGCGCGCTTTCAACCTCAAAGGGTCCAATGCGATAGCCAGCGCTGATGATCACATCATCGGCTCTGCCCACGAACCAGAAATAGCCGTCCTCATCTTTGTAGGCCCTATCGCCAGTGATGTACCAGTTACCACGCATACAATTGGCCGTTGCCTCTGGATTCTGCCAATATTCACGGAACATCCACGTCGGACGCACTGGTTTAATCCTGACGGCAATGTCGCCCTCTTTATTAGGTGGTAGTTCGCTGCCATCATGGTCGATAACGCTCACATCAAAGCCCGGCGAAGGTTTGCCCATTGAGCCGGGCTTGACTGTCAGAGGTGGGAAGTTTCCACAAAGCAGCACTGTTTCGGTTTGCCCATAGCCGTCGCGAATGGTCAGGCCCGTGGTTTTTTCCCAGATTTTAATAACTTCGGGGTTAAGTGGTTCGCCCGCGCCGACACAATGGCGTAACGCCTTTGGTGGATTGGCCTGTAAATAGGCCATCGGCTCATCTAAGACGAGCATTCTGTACACTGTAGGCGGCGCGCAAAACGTTGTGATTGGGTACTTATGCAACAACTCCAGAGTCTCAATAGCATTGAATTTCCCGCGCCCGTCCTGGATAAACATGGCTGCGCCCATTTGCCAGGGACCGAAGAGTGAGGACCAGGCTGCCTTTGCCCATCCAAGCTCCCCTATGTTAAGGTGGAGATCGTTCTCGCCAAGGTCTAGCCAGTATTTTGCCGTGATGGTATGCCCGATAGGGTAGGAGGCATGGGTATGCAAGACCATTTTGGGATAGCCGACTGTGCCTGAAGTGAAATAAATCAGGCAAGGATCATCGCTGCGGGTTTTCGCGCCAGTAAATTCCGGCGCGGCATCCCGTAGCATGGCTTGATAATTGTGCCAGTTCGCCCGCTCCACGCCCGCATATGTATGCTCAACCACTACTGCCGCGCGTACGGAGGGGCACTGTGCGCGTACCTGATCGAATTTAGCCGCGCCCTCACTATCTGTAACAATTGTACTGGGCTCGGCGATTTCTGAGCGAAACTGTAAATCTTTAGGCGTGAGCAGTGTTGTGCAAGGAATGGGGATTGCTCCGAGCTTGAACAAGCCGAGCGCGGCTTCCCACCATTCAGGAATACGCGGCAACATAAGGAGCACGCGCTCGCCTTTGCTAATGCCAGCGCTGGCGAAGGCATTGGCGGCGCGGCTGGAACGTTCAGCAAGCTGAGCAAAGGTGACCTGTTCTACTTCGTTGTTTGGACCGACCCAGAGGATAGCCAACTTGCCAGGACTTTGCGCCCATTTGCCTATCACATCAATAGTAAAGTTATAGTATTCGGGGACTTCTAGAGAAAAATTACGGCAGTCGGCCTCGTAATCGGTCATGTTGGGGATTCTAGTTGAGGTCATGGACAAACTCCTTCCTGGCTATACCAGTGAGCATTACACAACGGCGTGACGATGCGCTCGCTGCACTTATCATAGCATCTCAAAGAGAACTTTTCCTGGGCTTGCTCCGTGTGAAACTCAAGCGGGGGTCGTGTTCAGCGGATCAGCATGCTGCTCTCGCTAACCCGCAGCCTGCATTAGTGCATGCGACCTGACGAGCATTCCATCTGGGCTATCTTTCCTGGCCCGAAAATCCTTAGCAGGTTAGTTTGATAAACGCACAATGTTGCAGCGATAAAGGGTAAGCACAGTACGTTTGTTGTATGATAGAATGGCAATGGATGGGATACATAGGCGTGGGAAATCTGACGCTGTATCCGTCCAATGAGGGGCCTGGAATGATCTTCTCGGGCTACCTGAGATATTTCATCAGCCCACGTAGAGACCCGTGGAGCGATGCTGCTACAGGTTCTTGAAACGAATTGAAGGAGTTAACATGTCGCACGTCAAATTAGATGTTATGGAAGAGAAAGGTTTCGTGGTCCTGAAGGATTACGCTGGCCCGGCTATTCCGCTGGAAGAGTGGAACGGCCTTGAATATATGGACTGGAAAAGCGGTGGTGATACGAACTTCGCTCCCATCGCTTCCGCTCGTGGCGAGATGGAGTGCGCCGGCTTCTGGGATCATGGCAAGCCGGACAAAGATGGCATCTGGACCAAAAATGCCGAGATTTGTCCGACCCTGGTCAGGTGGACGGAGAATGTGAAAGCGAATTATGGGCGTGTTCGCATTATCAAGTTGAATCCCAACACCTATGAAGAGGCAGTGCATAACCTGCACCTTGATGATAACAACCGCCTTAACCCCGCTGGCGAGGGCTGGGTTGTGCGCTCCTGGCTGCAATTAACCGACAATCCCGAATCTTACATGATTCTGCGCGAGGATAAGCATGATCCTTCCACAGAGTCGCGCATCGCGGTGCCGCGCAATCGCCAGATGGTCATCGATTCGCAGCGCCTCTGGCACGCGACCTGGCATCCTGGTCCCGAACCACGCTACGCCCTGATCGTTTCATTCGAGAGCGGCGAAGCACTGGACAACTGGATCAAAAGCCAGCAGCCCGCATAATGTCTCTACGAGTCAAGATAGAGAAAAATGGATCTTACACAGCCTGGCTGTGTAAGATCCATTTTTCTCTATCTTGACTCGTAGAAGCATAAGCATAGTAGTCCTTTGCCAGATCAGTGGGTAAAGTTCAAGATTTGCTCAAGACGCGTGACCGATAGCGTTTAGCGCTATATTTTTTGTGCTTATCTGTGCTACTATAAGTGCGAGAGGCCAGTCTATAAAGGAGTTATCGCTATGCCCCAGAAAATCCTGGTCATAGAAGACGAAGAAGGCATCGTTCACTTGCTCAATCTTTATCTGAGAGATGCGGGCTATGTTGTAGTGGCCGCGAAAGATGGCGCGGATGGACTGGCTTTGCACGCGCGTGAGAATCCTGATCTGGTGATACTGGATATCATGTTGCCTGCCCTCGATGGTTTTGAAGTCTGTCGCCGCATTCGTTCCTGGTCCCGCACGCCGATTATGATGTTGACCGCGCGTGGCGATGAGGATGATCGCATTCAGGGACTTGAATTGGGAGCCGATGATTATCTGGTGAAACCCTTCAGTCCGCGCGAACTGGTCAGCCGGGTGCGGGCGATTTTGCGCCGTATGAATAATGCTCAGGAAAACGGTAGCATGCCTCAGAGCACGCCTGTTTCAAGAAGCCAGCCTGCTCAAGAGCAAGCTGCGCTGACTTTTCCCGGTTTGTTAGTTGACATTCTTTCACGCCGGGTTGAGGTGAAAGGGACAGAGATTATGCTGACTCCTACCGAGTTTGATATCCTGGCCCTGCTCGCGCAAGCTCCTGGCAGAGTTTTTACCCGCGAAGTCTTAATGAATAAGATCTGGGGTTATGATTATTACGGCGACGGACACATTATTGATGTCCACATCAGCGCTCTGCGCAAGAAGCTGGAAGCCACAAGCGATTATCGTTATATCAAAACCGTCTGGCGCGTAGGTTATAAATTTGAGATAGCTTCGCGTCTCTAGTCCATGCCAAGTCGCACCTGGTGAAGTTTCATGAAGCACAAACAACGAGCAAATCAAGCAGATTGGTGGCAGAGTATTCGCTGGCGCCTGGCTCTGGGCTCTACACTGGTCGCGCTCATAGCCACAGTTTTGCTAGCTAGCATTATTCTCGTCATCATCAATATTTCCTATGGTGGCAACCAGCGCCAGGAATTAATAAACCTGGCCAACGATGTCACTTATCGGGTTGGCAAAGCATTTGTGCATTCTAACAATCTCTATCAGGCTGCACAGGAGAATATACCGGGATTATCTACGCAAAGCGCCACAGGTGAACAATATTTGCAATTGGTCTATGGTCCAGGACGTACTTTTAATCTCATTTATCCCCGAACAAATAAAACCCAGATCCTGCCTCGCGCGTTGATTGTGCTGGCCGCCGATCCGTCGCTGGACAATGGGGATTATATCCACATTCAAATCGCTATTAACGCAGCGCGGGCTGGGAAAACCACAGAGGGAGCAATCGGCGCGCATGGCGCAGACGATGCATCGCGTCCCTTTGTGGTTGAGCCGATTTTCGCGAATGCTGAGAGCACTAATCAGGTGATAGGGGTGTTACTGGTCATTCCACGCTCGGCAGTGGATAACACGACGCCACCATTTCTGACGAATATCCACCTGGCGATTTTACTGGTTTCGCTGGCGGTCGTTTTATTGGCTGCTCTGGCCGCGATCCTCTTTTCGCGCACAATTACGCGCCCACTGGCCAAATTGACTGGTACCGCGCAAGTGCTGGCGGAGGGTAACTATAGCGCGCGCGTGGTAACTGGTGCGCGCGGTGAGTTAGGTGAACTGGCCAACGTGTTTAATGAGATGGCTGCCCGTCTGCAGCAGGATGTGGCCGAACTCCAGCAACAAGAATTGCGTCGTCGTGAATTAATTATGAATGTGACGCACGATCTGGCGACACCGCTGACAGCCATCGCTGGACTCGGCGAGGCGCTCGCGGATGGTATCAGTCAGAACCGTGAAGATTTCCAGGAGACCGGGCGTATTATTATGCGCGAAACCCTGCGCCTGCGTCGTCTGGTCAAGGATCTGCATATGATGGCGAAGGCCGAGGCCGGGGCTATGCAACCTCAGCGCCGCGCTGTCCGTCTTGCCCCTCTGGTGGATGAGGTTTTCGCCGCATTGATTCCTGAATTTGAGCGCGTAAATGTGGAGCCTCGCAACAATGTAGCCTATAATCTGCCAGTTATCTGGGCCGATCCCGATATGCTTAGCCGCGTCTTCGATAATTTATGCAGCAACGCTTTGCGCTATACGCCAGCCGGTGGCTATGTCTCTGTAGAGGCAGCCCAGCAAAAAGATATGCTGCTGATCGCCGTCGTCGATAGTGGCCAGGGCATTCCCACGGGAGCTCTGCCGCGCATCTTTGATCGTTTCTACCGGGCCGATCCCGCTCGTCAGGTCACTACTGGCGGTAGCGGTCTGGGCCTGGCGATTGTGCGCGCGATCATAGAGGCTCACGGTGGCAGCGTCTGGGCTGAGAATATGTCCAATGCGGGAGCGCGTATCAACTTCACTCTCCCTCTGGCCTCCGCGAATTGGGAACAGCTTGCTGTCGAGCAAACTATGCCGCTTGCTTTGAAGTCAGCCGCGCTCGCCACCAATCCATCTCAGCAGCTAAAAAATCCGCGCACTTCGGGCAGTTTACCAGAGCAAGAGAAGACCATGCCAGTGCTTAAACGCTCACCCGGCATATAGACATTATCCGCTTCCTCTTGCTCCCAGATGATATACTGTGCGTATTGTGTTGGAAGCTCTTTCTCGCCCTGGTTTTGTCTGGCTCTCCGAGTTTTTAAAGCTATTTTTCTGTCTGTCACGCTCTAAGAAAGATCTGTGGAAGGACGTTCGATGACTGCACAACCCACCTCCCATGCTCAGCATCCATTAATTTCTCCCTTTCACTCTATTGGAGGTGAGTGGTCCGCACTGGCCGGAATCGTTCAGAAAATCGCCTGCAATGCGATTGAATTACTCCATCTGACTGATTGCACGGTAGCCTTGCTGGATGACGCGGGCGTCGATCTGGTTTTCCTGCCCAGCGGGCAAGATCCTCTGAAAGAGCTGAGGATAGCTTTTCCACTACTCCAGGGGCCGCTAGCTGCTTTTGCTGAGCAGCGCGAAGCACTTATCCTGCGCGATGTGCGCCTGGATGCGCGCATGCAGCCACTAGTTGGGGAGGCGAAATGTAGCCTGGCCTGTCTGCCTCTGCTTGAACAGGAGCGAGTACAGGGCTGGCTGATTGCTTGTGACCCCTGTCAGGATGCCTTTCCTCCTGAACATATACGCGTGCTGGCTCTGCTAGCTGAGCAAGTGACTCTTGCTACGAGTAATGCGCGCCGGGCAGAGATGGTGCGCGACGCCAATCGTATGAAGGCGAATTTTCTTTCCCTGGTGACGCATGAATTGCGCTCACCCTTAAATACGATTAATGGCTACCTGGATCTGCTCCTTGAGGGTATCGCGGGTGAGACAAACGAGCAGCAGCATGAATTTCTGCGCCGCGCTCGTGCGGGCAGTGAGCATCTCTACGCGTTGCTTGAAGATCTTCTCCTGGCTTCGCGCGCTGATGCCAGACAACTACGCTTGCATCGGGTGCCAGCGTCTCTAGGGGAACTGGTAGATGCCGCCATTGAAGAACTGGAGCTTACCGCTCAGGATGGCCAGGTGACTTTGCAGTCCAGGCTGCCCGCGCATCTACCGCTTCTACTGCTCGATACAGTGCGCACTCAGCAGGTGCTACGTAATCTGCTGATCAATGCTTTGCGTTTTACCCCGGCTGGAGGTAGTGTGACAGTCAGTGCGCGTATCTTGCCCGCGTCTGAAGATAAAGGCGAGCAACTGCTTGAGGTGCGCGTCTGCGATACTGGCGTTGGCATTGCCCCTGAATATCACGCGCGCATTTTCGAGCGCTTCTTTCAGATTCCTGCCGCTGAAGGAGGCCGAACCAGTGGTCAAGGCCTGGGCCTGGCGATTGTCAAGCTGATCATTGAACTCCACGGTGGCCAGGTATCAGTTGAAAGCATGCTCGGCGCTGGTAGCACCTTCGTGTTTAGACTGGCACCCATGCGCCAGTAGTTTTTGCCCTCTAAGCAGTAGAGAGGTAAACGTGCAAGTCGTTTACCTCTCTACTGGTTTACAAATCTACAGTGCCCTGGTTCTGAGTTGGCGCCGTCTCCACTCGGGGCTGTCAATGCTATCGCGGCTATCCGCGCCCCAACGCCAGGCTGCGAGGTCTAATAAAATTAGAATAAGTGTAAAAATTAAGAATTCCATGCCTTTTTCCTCTGATGAGAGCGTATCCTTGTTTCTATCTACGAGTCCTTTTTCTTGTGTGATATCACTTGTTTAAAGTGTAAGCTATATGGTACTATTAAGTCAAGAAATTGATTTTGATCATAACCATCGAAAAAAATGATAAGAGGAGAGCCATGGAACTGCGTCAGTTGTTGACCTTTCGGATGGTAGCCGAGACATTAAGTTTTAGCCGCACGGCTCAGGCACTGAACTACGTGCAGTCGAGCGTTACCGCTCAGATTCAGGGTCTGGAAGAAGAACTGGGTGTGCGACTTTTTGATCGTCTGGGCAAGCGTGTAGCCTTGACAGACGCAGGAACGCGCCTGGTGCCTTACGCGAATAAGATACTTAATTTAAGTGAAGAGGCGCGCAGCGTGGTCATGGGTGGGGACATTCCTATGGGCACGTTGACCATTACAGCCCCGGAGAGTATTTGTACCTATTGTTTGCCAGAGGTGCTTAGCCGCTTTCGCAAGGGTTTTCCACAGGTCAAACTGCTCTTTCGTTCAAGCACATTTTCTGATATTCGGCGCGGCGTCAGCGAAGGAGATGTGGATCTCGGTTTTATCATCGATGACCCGCAGCATTCTACCGCTTTAACTATAGAGACTCTCGCGCCGGCGCCGCTTTATCTGCTGGTCTCTCCAGATCATCGCCTTGCCAGGCGAGTCTCAGTCAGTTCCCATGATCTAGAAGATGAGCAATTTCTTCTGACTGAAATGGGCTGCGCCTATCGTAACGCGCTGGAGCGGGATTTGAACGAAGCTGGACTGCGTGTCTTCACCCATCTAGAATTTGAGGGGATTGAGGCTATCAAGCAATGTGCCATTGCCGCGATGGGTATTGCCTTTTTGCCGGCCATGACCGTTGCCCGCGAATTGGAAGCCGGGAGCCTGGTCAGGCTCAACTGGGAGGATCAAGAATTCAGCGCCGTGATTCAGATGCTCTGGCATAAAGACAAGTGGGTTTCTCCGGCGCTCCAGGCCTTTTTAGAGGTTACACGCGATGTTTTGCAAGCTCATAGGATATTGTTGCCCTTGACTCACTAAGCACTTGCGTGCTATGCTCAATCTATTCCAGTGTGTGTCGGTCGCTCGGTTGGAGAAGGAAGGCAGAGTATAAAGAATTCACTTCAATCGAGTATGTTTAGGTGCAAACAAAAAGGAAGGCAGACAGACTATGGGTATGCTACGGATTATGTCCCAGCGTGGTGATGAGCGGGTAGTATGGAATCAGCAGAAGGCCGAAGCTGGGGATACAGAGGCCGCTGCAGCGATACGTGAAGCTGAGCGCATTTTTCACACGGAGCGCGCAAGAGGCGCGACCGCCTTCAAAGTCGAGTCCGGCAAACCTGTAGAGCGGATTGAGCAGTTTGATCATACTGCTGAGCAAATAGTCATGGTGCCTCGCGTCGTAGGTGGCTAGGAGGGCTGGTTATGCTGCAAACACTGAGCCTCTTTTTAGGTATCTGGCTGCTTTTTCTGCTGCTAGCCATCTATTACCTCTCGCAGACTCCCGATGGCCGAGTTGGACGTTTTCGCGAATCGATGAGCGAACACCTTTCAGCGGAGAGTCGCGCCAAGGTCCTGCTACGTGAAATGCTTTCCGAAGGTCAGTACCAGCAATTAATGAAATTTGGCTACCTGGAGGTCCACAGCCCTTCAATAGAGAACAGGATTTACCGCATTCCTGGCTCCGGTGGATTGGTGAAGGTTTATGAAAAGGGTTGCGCGGTCATGGAACTTTGCTTGCAACCCGCCGAGCCATTACCGGATGGGGACGTGGTTGTAATGCATAAGTTGATGATTGAGGCAAATGAGCAAGAATATTTGCAAAAAGCCAATCATTTTGCCCCAGGGATCATCTCGCTGCGTTGCCAGCATCTTTAAGACTTGGCATTCCCGCCCCGAAGCAAAGAAGAGGTTTGGCGCGCAGCGCGCCAAACCTCTTCTTTGCTTCGGGGCGGGAATGCTAGAAGCGAGGTTAGCCCTGCTTTTACAAAAGCAGGACTAATGTTGCTCCCTGCCAGGATCTGCCTGCTGCCAGATGGCAAATATGTTGATGTGTAGGCAATTACCACCAGCAATTCTACTTAGCCCAGCCTCCCAGAGGTCAATGTAAGGCACAACTCAGGATAGACAGGCGTCATATTTACTCGACCTTTTGAGCATATTCCCTTCGCAGGCATTTTCTTTTATGCTGGTGCTCCAAAAAAGTTTTATCTACTCTTACTGATGATGTTTCTGCCTACACTGGCTGGCTGGGGATTGGCTATTGCCGCATTGGCTCGCAAGCTTTGGTACGAAAAAGGGCCATTACTACAACGCTTTAGCCCGTTTTATCTGATTTTACTGGCCAATCTCCTCTTGATTACGCTGATGTCACATTCTTCCTACGAAGATCTGGTCTCCTCTGGTCGTATCGCGACTGGCCTGGTGCTGGCAGTCTTGCTCTACGGGATCAGCTCGCGTCAGAAATGGATTTTGCAGTGTGCGCAGTTTTATACATGTACTATTTTGATCTATGTCATAGGCACGCTTCTACACTGGCCATCCTTTCTGGCTTAAAAGTGCTGGTATCTTTGGATGCTGGTATCTTTTCTACGTTTTTCCTAATTATAGGTATGAGTGAGGCCTGATTTTGAAAAATCAGGGATGACTTATAGCCCCTCGACTATAGCTAAGAAATCACTTATAATCAAGGGTGAAGATTTATCCAGTCTGAGACTAAGGTGTATCCCTGGCTCGGAGAAGGTAGGTGTAGAACATGGAATGTCCCAACTGTAAAGCGCAGAATCGCGATGGCGTGCGTTTTTGCAGCAATTGTGGGCAGCGGATGCCTGCGGCCCCCACGGTACAGGGCTCTTCTGCTGTTCCTCCCACAGTCGCCACCCCTGGAGCGCGAGGGGGCAGTTCGCTCACGATAGGTACTCCTTTGCAAGGTGGGCGTTATATTATCAAGGAAGTTCTAGGTCAGGGCGGAATGGGAGCCGCGCTGCTGGCCACGGATAAACGTCTGGACAGCAAACAGGTCGTGATTAAAGAACTCATCTCGGATAACAATGATCCGACCAGGCTCAAAGAGGATGAGGCGAATTTTAAGCGCGAAGTGGTAACGCTTGCTCACCTTGATCATCCATTAATTCCCAATGTGACAGACAATTTTGACGAAAACTCACGCTTCTTTATGGTGCAGGAATACGTTGAAGGCGAAAACCTGGAGGATCGCATTGATCGTTTGAATCAGGCGTTGAATGAGCGTGATGTGCTGGTCTTTGCCTCACAGATCCTGGATGTGCTGGATTACCTGGCTCAGCAGACTCCGCCGATAATTCACCGTGACATCAAGCCTGCCAATATCATCATTGGGATTAAGGACAAGAGGGCGCACCTGGTGGATTTCGGTATTGCCCGCGCTGATGCCGCGCGCAATGCCAAGCGTAAGCAGACCTCCGCTCTGGGTACGCCAGGTTATGCTCCTCCTGAGCAATACCAGGGGAACGCGGACCCGCGCTCAGATCTGTACGCACTGGGAGCGACGCTGCATCATTTGCTGACTAATCGTGATCCGCGTGGCTATCAGCCGTTCACTTACCCGCCTGCGCGGACGTTTAATCCTCAGCTATCTCCAGATATAGAAAGCGTTCTGACGCGCGCGTTGCACAATAATATCGATCAACGCTACCAGAGTGCTTCGGCCATGAAGAGCGACGTGGACCAGATTCTGTATCAGCGTTTTGGCATTGCCTCTGGAGCCCTGACAGGCTATACTTCATCGGGTACGATGTCAGAGATTACTATGCCAGGCTCAGGGGCGAGCCTGATCGGAGCTTCTATGGCGCAGAATCCTAACGTGCCTACTGTACAGGGTTCATCCACATTTGCGCCTCCTCCATATCGTGGGACGCCATATACGCCCTTACCCCCGCTTCAGCAGGGAACAGGGCCGACACTGCCACCCCCACCGCCGGGGATAGCCAATCAGGCGTTTGCTTCAGCCTCCCAGATGCCAGGCCCACCAACGCCGCCTTATCTTTATCAGCCATCGCAGCCAATGCCCGCGATCCAGTCTTCACAGCCTAAGCGTCGCAGGCGTACTCCTTTGCTGATACTTGTTATCCTGCTGCTGCTGTTACTTGTACTTGGTGGGGCAATTTTTGGTGTGCTTAAGCTAAAAGGCCCCAACAATCCTACTGCAACCCCGGTTGCCTCTGGTACTCCTGGGATTTACGAGACCAAAGCCTCGTCTGGCGAAGAGATCGGTGTCAGCGATGGCTCCTTTACCTTCGATGTCGGACGCCCGGATGGCGCGCTTAAAACTCAGGCTGCCGCGGCTTTCAGGACAGGCAACACCGCCACGGCCCAGGGTTTATGGCAGCAAGCAGTGGCAGCTGAGCCAAATGATGCTGAAGCGTTGATTTATATGGAGAACCAGAAAGTCCTGGCCGCCGGTGGGGTACATATAACAGTTGCAGTGGCAACTATGTTGACCGGGGCGACTACTGGTGTGGGGCGCGACGATCTACAGGGAGCATATGTGGCTCAGAAAACCTATAACGATGGTTCCTTGTTGAATGGGATAGGCGTGATCCTGTTGATTGCCAATGGCAGCAGTGAATCTAGCAACGCGGCTGCGGTCGCGCAGCAAATTGTTCAGGCAGCAAAAGCTGATCCCACAATTGTTGGCATCATGGGCTGGCCATACAGTTCGTACGCAGTTAATACTACTAGCATCTTTAATGCAGCGAAACTGCCGATAGTTTCAGAAACAGCTTCCAGTGACTTGCTAACCAGTGTCTCGTCCTACTTTTTCCGCGTCTGCGCTTCAAATAAGGATCAGGGCATCGCTGGAGCACATTATCTGGAACGCACGCTACACGCCAACAACGTAATTGTCTTCACTGATCCATTAAATGCCTATACCAGTAGCCTGGCGAAAGATTTTTCTGATCAGTTTCAGGCTGATGGACACACCATCCTGACCACGGAGAAGTATACAGTAGGCAAGTCCGCGACGATTGTTACAGCTCTCCAGGATGCGTTGAAATACACAAATCCCGTGCCTGATGAAATCTACTTTTCCGGCTACTCCAGTGACATCAGTACATTGATGACCGATTTGCCAACGACTGGTCCCTGGGCTAATGTCCAGATTATGGGTGGAGACGCGCTCTATGAACTCTCCGGCTACCAGACAAGCTCGCGCATTACCTGGACGCGCCTGCATTTCACCACATTTACTTATCCCGATGTTTGGAGCGTTCTGGGTTTGAAAGCGCGCCAGCCAACCTTTTTCACCGATTATGGTAATGATCTCAATCCTGGCAATCTCCATGCTGGCTATGGTTGGAATCGCCCGGATAACGATGTCATCCTGGCCTACGATGGGTTGGCAGCGTTGCTGATAGCGGTAAAAAATAGCGGCAAGTCTCAAGTCACGTCGAGCGATGTTGAGGCAGCGCTCACGAAAATAAACGGTAAAAACGCTTTTCAAGGAGCGAGCGGCCAGATCGCTTTTGGTACGGATGGCAACCCCATCAATAAGGCCGTAGTGATCCTCTATGTTTCGCCAGAAGGCTTTATTAAGATGGAACCTCAGATTCAGGGGCAGTTCCTGGTCTCGTAGTTAGCGCCAGCTTAGCAAGAGGCGCGCTTCTCGCATCCGCAAACCGGGACGAGAAGCGCGCCTCTTGCTAAGCCTATACTAATTTTTGCTGGATATCTGTGAGCGTCAAATGGGCCGTATCGTCGATCTGGATGATCTTCTGCCGCCCTGTTGTACCCTGGATAATCTGCAGGTTGCGTCTTGGCAAATTCAGGCGCTCGGCCAGCAGCTTGAGCAGGGCTTCATTGGCGGCTCCTTGCACTGGAGAGGCCGTGAGTCGTACCTTGAAAATCTCCCCTTCTCTCCTGATCTCGTTTTTGCTGCTGCGCGGGACTACGCGCACCGTGATACGCATGCTGTCTGCTTACCAACCACTGGGCAGCGCCTGCACAAGTAGAATCTGCACAATGCCCAGGAAAATGAAGGCTAGAATAAATGAAACATCAAAGCCGCCTATACGAGGTGTGAAGCGCCGGAGAGGCGTGATAAAGGGGTCGGTAAGTTTAGCCAGGAAGCGAATGAAGGCATAACGCTCATCAAGGCGCGCCCACGAGGCAATCATGCGGACAAATAGCGCCAGGATGAGCATGCCAATACCGTACAGAACAATGCCATAAATCAAGCCATGGTCAGGTGGGATGGTCAGTAGTAGCGTCTTCATGGGTCGTTACTCCTGTATCGTTCGTACTTCAACGAGGGTGAGATTGAATATTTTGCGGCGGTAGATTTCAGTGACGCGTACTCCGCGCAAATCAGGTAGAGTTGTAATATATTTTTGCACCCACTGGCCGACTGGGCGCGCGGCAGCCAGGCCAGCTACGGACGAGAGAGCCGCCGAGGCCACACGTGTACGCGCGCGGCTGGAACTCATGCCTAGAATTGTGCCTAATGTCAGGAGTCCAACGCCTACAACCAGGTTGGTGCCACAGTTGGGGTGAATGGCCAGCTTGGCCTCACCCGCCTGGAGCCGTCTCAGTGCCTCATCTAGCGCCCGGCGCAGTTGACCCAGATCTACATCTCCAAAAATGGTAAAGCCCCGCGAGGTTGAGCGTGCGCTAACACGCAAATCCTGGACGTACATGCTGAGAATCGTAATTGTTGCGTGTTCCAGCGCGTGATTCTGTCGAACCCTCCGCCCTGGGAGCAGTTCTTGAATATCCTGTGTGCTCATTTTTCCCTCTCGCAAATCTCCGGCATTCTGCCGATGATACTCTAGCGGGTCGCTTTTCTGTGGCGCGCCCCTGCCTTTCCGCCCGCGCTAGCCGCGAACTGGCTGCACGCGCTGCCCGAAGATGGCTCGGCCAACCCGCACCAGCGTTGCTCCTTCCTCAATTGCGACCGTGTAATCGTCGGTCATGCCCATTGAGAGTTGCGCCCAGGAACTGCTAGGAATTTCGGACCGCAGGCGATCGCGCAGCAAACGCAGTTCGCGAAAGATAGGCCGCACCTCCTCAGGATCATTTACCAGCGGTGCAACAGTCATCAGCCCCTCAATCTGCAGTTCGGGTAAAGCGCTGATCTGCCTTGCCACTGCGGGCGCTTCCGCTAGCGACACACCCTCTTTGCTGGCCTCTCCAGCTACATTTACCTGGAGCAGAAGCGCCAGACGTTGGCCATGTTCCTGCGCGTGGCGGCTGAGCACCTGAGCCAGGTGCAGGCTGTCTACGCTATGAATACAGGCGAATAGCTCCACCACTTTTCCCGCTTTATTGCTCTGCAAATGGCCAATCAGATGCCAGCGCAAACCCTGAGGATGGAAGGCCTTGATCTTTGGCAGTGCCTCCTGTACACGGTTTTCACCAAAATTGGTTACCCCCAAATTATACGCTATCTCGACAAGTTCTACTGGCCTGGTCTTTGAAACCGCCACCAGCGTAATCTCTGCCGGATCGCGCCCCGCTTTGCTGGCGGCTTCCGCGATGCGTATACGTACCTGGGTAATGTTTTCCGCGATCTGTTCTGCGCCTAAATCTCTTATCTCTTTCATAATCTACGCTTTTGCCCGCCAGGGAGTTGCCCTCTGAGTCTGTCTTCAGCAAACTAACAGTTCTGGCTGAATCATACCACAGGATCGCTTTGCTGGCAGGAGCAACTCAGGGACGTAAAGCCAGGATAGCTGGAAAACGCCCTGTACGTCCCCCTTCGGCACGGTGAGAGAAAAAGCGCTCTTTCTCACAGCTAGTACAAATAGCTGGCAACTCAATATGTGCGGGCGTGAGTCCCGCCAATAGCAATTGCTGGCGGTTGGTTTCCCAGAGATCGAGCCGCAGACTCTTTCCGGTGGAGAGTTGGAGCGTTTCAAAGACTGCAGAACTGGCGATAAGTTCGCGATAACGTGCTTCGGTAGGGATATCCGTGAACTCACGCTGACTGAGGAAAAGCTCTCGCACTTCCTCTGAAACCTCGTAACAGCAGGGACCAATCGAGGGACCGATACCAACATGGATGTCGGCTGGTCGCGAGCCGAATGCTTCGTGCATTGCCGCTACTGTCGCAGCCGCGATGCCACGCGCGCTTCCGCGCCAGCCCGCGTGAGCCACGCCAATGGCCTCGCTGACAGGATCATAAAAGAGCAAGGGTACGCAATCAGCAGTGGACATAGCCAGGGCCACGCCACGCCTGCGCGTGATCAACGCGTCACCTTGAGTGCGTGGCTTAAAGGTCCATTGCAGGCGTGTGCCCGTGGGACAACCCACCTCGTCAAGCGCGTAGGCGCGATGCGGCCAGTCCTCGCTCCAATCTGGCCAGTTGTCTGCGTCTAGCTTGATGACACGCGCGCTGTGAATCATCCACATCGTTGCGCAGGGGTACTCGGCAATATCCAGGCTTTGCAATACCTGGAAGCGGTTGCGCGCCGCGTCTGCAAAACGTTCTTCGCTCGAACTGAGCGAGACATTCAAACTATGATATGGCGGCTGACTATATCCTCCTTTACGTGTAAAGATACCATGCACCAGCTCAGGAAATTGCTCATATTGTCTAAATTGCATGTAGCGCGTCTCTCCGCACCTTTGCTCAATCAAAGTCAATGATCCTCTCTCTGACAAGTCAAAAATCCTCTTCCATTGTAGCATAGATCTCACCCTCTCTTCCTGAGAAAGCGGCGGAACTTTGCCCCAGGTGCCTGGATGTTAAGCCTGTAGATGGCTGCGCCGCCTCCAGGCTCGACACTCAGGTACCTGGAGTGGAGTTTGTGCCATTGACCTGGCAACTTTGCGTCTCACCTAGATCGAAGATCTCGTTGATGGCTGGCTGAATATTGTCGCAATCGGGCAGGACGATATTCTGGCTCTGGTCCAGGCCAGGATCGTTAGTCAGGGTGAGCGCACCGTAATTTTGTTGACCTTTGCCGGGGCCGAGAGTGAGCTTGTGGATGGAGTTAGCGGGCAAGTTGCGTACAAAATTCGCTATGGAAAGTATCTCTTGCTGGCTGAGATCGCTATAGACTTTGCTCGTCAAATCGTGGAAAAGTTCAGGTAGGCGGTTAAAGAGGTGGGTTAAATCGAGTTTCTTTTTCAACGCCTCTAATACTTCCTGCTGACGCTGGGTGCGTCCGATATCTCCGACCAGGTCGGCATGGCGCGAGCGTACATATTCCAGCGTCTGCGCGCCATTCAGGTGTTGGGCGCCTGGGGCAAGATAGATGCGTTTGCTGGCATAGGGATTGGCTTTGTGTGTACCTCCCTTGCCTGTATCGTCGGGATAATTATCGTCTGCTACAGGATGCGTCACATCGATGTCCACGCCCCCCAGCGTGTCGATGACTTTGGAAAAGCCATCCAGGCCTACCCAGGCGTAGCGATCGATAGGGATGCCATAGTCCTGCTCGATAGTCGTCCGCGCCATGCGTACGCCCTCGTCAAAACTGTCGTGTGTGCTTGCGCCCAGAAAGAAAGCTTGATCGATTTTGTGCATACCCTGGCCAGGCACCGAGACCCAGGAGTCGCGAGGAATAGAGACCATAGAGATGCTATTGTTGAACGGATTGACGCGTATCACCATCATAACCTGGGTGAGCAGATCGGGAAAAACAAACTTTTGATCATTATCGCTGCCCAGCAGGAGTAGATTCCAGGCTCGCCCATTGATTGAGCCGTTAGTATCTCCATTAATAGGATGGAAAAACTTGGATAGGGGTCCAAGGATGTCTGTCTCAGTAAGGTACAGGCCGGTCAGCAACAGGCCACTAAGGAGCAGCAAGATAGAGAGCACCAGGCAAGAGCGGCGCGTGGGTTGACCGCGTTTCTTGAGCCGTTTAAAAGGTAGAGGAGCCTTTGCGGGAGAAGTGCTTCGCGTTCCTTCTAAGCGTCTGGCTGGCCTGTGTTTTTTGTGCCGGCGCTGTCGCAAATGCGCCAGGGTTTCTGCTCCTGCAGGGGCGGACTCCCCAGCTATGCTGTTCTCTGACGCCAGTGCAAAGTGTTCAAGCGGTTTCCTGGCGAGTTTACGTTGTGGCAACAGTTCGCGCAACTCTGGTAGAGGAGAGAGTGGATGTGCTGGTGGGCGCGGTTCAACCTTATGTTGTTGCGCGTACCGTTTTAAGATCGGACCTTTATAGTATGCCATGAACGCCTGCTACCTCCCTTTCTTCCTCACCAACCAGATGACGTACCCGATGCATATACGTTTTCATTATACCAGAGAGAAAAGCAAGCATTTCGGTAATCCAATAGCGCTGTGCCAATGGCATCAGGCGTCTGGCACTATGACAATTTCATGCTATATCTCCATCCGCATATCTATATTATGTTCTGTAATTCTATATATAGAATATGCCCGTAAGGAGAACTTTTCTATGAAATGCTTGCGATCGTTGCCACGTCCTTTGCTTAATGCCTGCTTTTGCGTATTGCTGTGCGCCGCGTTCTGTGGCCTTACTGGATCCACGCCTCATGCCTTTGCTGTAGCGAGCAACAGCCTCAGCATAGATGAGGCTGTTCTCATTGATGCCAATGGGGTCGCCCAGGTAAGTGGGCAATATACCTGTTCTCCAAAGGGTAAGGTGAAAAAAATGCAGAACTCACAATCTCTCTCCAGCAAGCTTTACCTTTTAAGAAAGGGGGTTTCGCCAATGAAGGCCAATTACCTTGTAACGGAACTACTTTCAAATATAAGTTTTCTATGGTGGCTCAAGGTGATGCAGTTGTTAATAAACAGGATGTCACAGCAGCTAGCTTTACGTCCTCCGGTTCGGGGCAGATTGAAGTTCAGTTAACACGTTTTGGGGACGGCCTTCCCACTGACTCGGAACAAGAAACGCAGCTTGTCAAAATAGTTCAAGCTGTGACCTTTATCTCTACTTCTCGAAGCCCTAAACTGGGAGACGAGCTTAATCTTAACCCTGTGAGCCCCGCACCTTCTCCAACACCATAGTTATTGTATGGAAATCCCAAAATGAAATCTGGTCGCTTTCACAAGAATAATCCTGGTAGGCAAGTCATCTCAAACAGCTTGCCCACCAGGATTATTCTTGGATTTTCGTCATGAAAATGGAGCTAAGGCCCCTGGATAGCAAAACCCCTGGTCACCAGGGTCAACGAGCAGGGCTACTTCTATCACATTGGTAGTTTTAAGCGTAGCAGATGGTATAATGGACAATCAGACACGATCCGCTCCGTGCGGGAGCGTTGCAAGAGGGGATCGCGCCATTATAAGCACTTGAAGCGTGTCTATAGTTGTGTGTCCCAGCATAAACATAACAAACAACAGAGCTGTTCACAGATGCTGTGCCGTGCTCGCAGTTTTCGTCGCAATCGACACTGTGGACACACGTGAACACATGTAGGAAGGCAGGTTAGCAATGTTATGGGCCTTATAGATATCCAACAGGCATTAAACCAGGAGGGCCTGGACGGCTGGCTCTTTTACGATTTTCGCAAATCAAACCCTATTGCCTACCAGATTCTGGGTCTGTCACAGGAGGCTTTCTACTCGCGACGTTGGTTCTATTTTGTACCGGCGCGAGGCGAGCCATCTGCTCTGGTAAGCGCGGTAGAGGCGCATGTCTTGCGCGAATTACCGGGGCGACAACTGATCTTTAATACCTGGCAGGAGATGCGTGAACACCTGGCTGCGTTGCTGATCAAGGGGCAGCGTCTGGCGATGGAGTATTCGTCAATGAACGCTATTCCCTCTATCGCGCGCGTAGATGCCGGGACGGTGGAACTGGTGCGCTCATATGGTATTGAGGTTATAAGTTCAGCGAATATCTCGCAGCATTTTGTAGCGCGTTTAAGCGCGGAACAAATGGAGGGGCATCGCGAGGCAGGCAAACGGCTGATTGCCGCGAAAGACACGCTTTTCGCGCAATTGGGCGAAGATTTGCGCCAGGGGCAGGCTCTCGACGAGTATGGAGTGCAGCAGCGTTTCGCCGCGCTTATTCAGGAGCAAGGGCTGGTGCTTTCAGAGGCTCCTCTGGTAGCTGTCAATGGCAATGCCAGCAATCCTCACTACGAACCGAGCGTCCTGACCAATAGTCCGCTACGCCGAGGCGATCTGGTGCTTTTCGATTTTTGGGCGCATCTGCCGGCTCCCGACGCTATCTTTGCCGATTACACCTGGATGGGTTTTGCCGGCACACGCGCGGAGATTCCGCAGTCCCAGCGTGAAATCTTTGCTCTTGTGCGCGACGCTCGCGATGCGGGAGTGGCCTTTGTGCGTCAGCGCCTGGCCGCGGGCGAGCTAGTCCAGGGCTGCGAGGTAGATGATGTCGTGCGTCAGTGGATCGCGCGTGCCGGCTATGGGCAGTTCTTTGTGCATCGTACTGGACACAGTATTGGTACCTCAGATCATGGCAATGGAGCGAATCTCGACAACTTTGAGACGCAGGACGAACGCCAGCTCTTGCCTTCTACCTGCTGTTCCGTGGAGCCAGGCATCTATTTACCCGCGTATGGCGTGCGCAGCGAGATCAATTTGCTGGTCCACGAGCACGATCTTGAGGTGACAGGTGTGCCCGCTCAAATGGAGATTACGCCGCTTTTGTAGGTTATGCGCGTCTTTCCTATGCCCGAAAGAAGCGTTAATCTCTGGCGATTGCACTGGTTAGCAAAAATTAATCTACAACTCTCTTATGGTTCCAGCGTATATATCTCTGATGATCCCTCGACACTGTTCAGGGGGAGTTTCCTGAAGGCTCCATCCGGGCCAGGCTCGTGACCAGGGGCAGCTTCAAAACAAGGCGGATTGTGTACTACGTATACCCGCTGGAGCGTGGATGCTGGGACCTTCAGAGAGAGTTTTACATGTTCATGTACACCAAAACTATGCGCGAGTATAGCACAAGTGTACAACATATACAAGGTTTTTCTTGTCTACGGCAGTGCGCCTCCTCTCGCTTCTTACGAGGCGAAGCATTGTATGGCGCGGTTTGATATTCTAGTAATCCAGGGGCGTGAGATGAAAGATGATCCGCCCTATCAGGGAGGCAACACTTATGGGTGATGAATGGCAGCAGAATCCCGGTTATGGTCCGAGAAATCCGCAAAGTAAGCCGGAGGTTCCGCCAGATGAACAGGAGCCCGGGGGTGCCGAGATCCCTCAAGACGCATGGGACTCTGTGAATCCTCAGCAGGCGCCAGACGATCAGGAAGAGCAGGCATCTGAGAAAGATCCAGAGGCACAGCCGTTCAGCCAGGAGAATATAGATAAAATCAAACGCCTGGTCATTCAAGGAGCAACTGAGGCACAGCGGCGGATCACACGAGTAGCGGGGCGCGCGACTGAATACTGGCAGCAGGCCAATGCAGCGCCTGAACCGCGTCGATCCTCGAATATGGAAGAGGAGCGTGTGCGCCAGTTTGCCAATATGTGGAGTTCTGGCAATTGGCAGATTGCGCGTGAACTTGGCAACTACATGGATATAGTTTCTGTGCGAGAAGATGAGGCCTGGGAAATTAGCCTGCAGACTCGCTGGGAGACGCGCACTATAGAGACATCGGCGGAAGCTTATACGGGCCGACCAGCCGGCGCTATGCGACCGGTGCTACCGATCTGGGATTATGAGATGCCGCTGGTGACTGGCTTAAAGGCACCTGATACTCGTATACGCTTGGAGGGTAACGACGAGGCTCTCGCCTGCACTGCCTGTAACAATACGGGCCATCTGTTGTGCGCGACCTGCTCCGGGCGTGGTTGGATTACCTGCCCGGATTGTAAGGGTCGCACGCGAGCCCGCTGTACTACCTGTCGCGGTCGTGGTTACGTCGCCGATTGGGCTGATCAGAAGAAGAAGCCCTTTTTCCAGAGGCGCGCCGATAACCTGGCTGATAGCGTCAACGAGAGGATCGCGAATGTCTTTGATGGCATTCGTCAGCAGGGCGTTCCTTTGCCTAACCCGATCGATAATGATCCCGCCAATAAAGGGCGCACCGTGCCATGTCCCGATTGCGTGGATGGGGAGGTCGAGTGTACCTGCGGCACTGGCAAACGTGTCTGTTCCTCGTGCCATGGCTCAAAGACCGAATTGTGTGACAACTGTGGCGGTACCGGCAAAGTTGTGCGCCATCGGGACCTCGTGCGCCATTTCGATCTGAGCTTCCAGTCGCAAATTTTCGGCAATGGGCCAATTCCTCAGGAACGTGTGGAGAACGCAACCGGTGATCTGGCCTACAGCGCCGAGGTCACTGAACTGCTCTATCCTGAAGCACCGCCCGAAGCTGTGCCGATCGATGTCTGGCGCGCTGCCGTGCTGCTCGTAGAGCAGGCCAGCAAGCCTGAGGATAAGGGCTATCGACCGAAGAGCGCCAAAAGTGAATCGCGTCCCAGCCTGCAAGTCCTGGAATTGCTGCGTGTTCCTTATACGCGCGTCGATTATCATTATAACAGCCAGGATTACACTTTTTACATTTATGATGTGGAAGAGAAAGAGAAATTCTATGCTGAGGGCTATCCAGCGCGCTGGGATCGTATCGAGCGCCTGGTTAAATCTATCAGCACAGATCTCACAACGCCTGTGCAGTCCGCGCAGTCCGCGCCAGTCGCGCCACCGGCCAACCCGGCGAGCAATCAGGCGCGTGGCTACCGCGTGCCCATTGAACAATCGCCCTATACTCCTCCATCCTATTCCTTCTCAGATGACGAAGGTGAAGGGGAGTAAGCTGTACATAAGTTTGTAAAATTGGGTAAAACGCGTCTGCTTGTTGTGCGGGCGTGACAACCCCGGCCCAAAAGTAGAGAGGGTTTGCGTCGGCGCGCCGACGCAAACCCTCTCTACTTTTGGGCCGCTTCATAGTTATGAAATAAAGGAAAAGTACTACATATAGGCATAAATTCCTTGATTGGTAACATTTTGCTTTGCAGGACGATATCTTCTATGAGATAATCTCATTCTGTAGAGGACGACATGCAACAAAATTCATGCATGACGCTGGATGACCCATCCCTGGCTGCTCTCTATCAGCGTTTTGCGCCCGTGCTTTTCGCTTACCTCTATCGACATACCTCTTCTCGCGAGGATGCCGAGGATCTCTTATTGGAGGTTTTTCTGGCGGCCTTAGAGCACAAGAACTTTGCTGTTTTAGCCATGAAGGAGCAGGAGAACTGGCTCTGGAGCGTCGCGCGCAATAAAACTATCGATCACTATCGGCGGGTCGCGCGTCGGCCAGGAGTGCAGCTCGATCTGGTTCTGGATGATCTGTATGAGCGAGATGAGTATGCCCCTGAACATGTGACCCTCCGGCGCGAAGAATATGCTTTGTTGCGCGCGAAAATCTCGCAGCTGCCTGAAATACAGCAGGAAGTGCTACGTCTACGTTTCGCGAATGATTTGCATTGTTCTGAGATTGCTACCATGCTTCAGAAGAGCGAAGGTGCGATCCGTATGATGCTTTCGCGCACAATGAAGCTATTGCGTGTGGTGTATACGGTAGACGAGAGAGGTAGAGATTGATGTACGATAAAGAGGATTTTTTCTCTCCCGAAATGGTGGATGAGCGGCTTGATCTCTCGTTGTTACAGCGCGATGCAGATGCATCTTATCAGAAGATGACTGAAAGAGATCCTAATCTCTTGCTGATATCAGATTTATCTTATCTTTATGGCGCGGAGGGCACGGAAAATGTGCGTTCTTTACAGCGCGTGTGGGAACATCTCAAAGCACACCCCGAGAAAAAAGGGTCCGCGTCCATGCCGGCCTCGCTAGAGGAAGGGCCTAAGTCTCATTTGCGTTTGCTCAAACCCTCCGAGAAGCCTGCCGGTTTGCTTCAGCACAAGCGTGAAGATGCGCGTGGGCGAGGGCTGGCCGTTTTCGCTGCCATGCTTTTTCTGCTTTTAATGGTGGGTAGTTTGCTAACCATCGTCCACCTGACTCGCGATGCTCAGGCTAATGGTGCCACGCAGGCTAGCATTTCCATTAAATCAGCCTCTTCCTCTCAAGCGACCGCTATGCCAGATTATCCTTACGCTCCTCCTGGCCATATCCTCGCGACTTCCCCCTTTTCTACCAGTGCTTTTGCTGCGCTGGCCTGGTCGCCCGATAGCCAGCAGCTCGCGCTTAGCGCGCAGGGCAAGATCTGGATCTGGGATCTGGTGAGCAATCATTATCGCCCGCTACTCGATGCGCAATTGGCTGGAAATAGTGTCAGGGCCCTGGCCTGGTCGCCCGATGGGCGCTACCTCGCAGTGGGTAGCAATCCAATCCAGATTGTAAATCCAGATAATGGCAATGTTGTCGGAACCTATTCAGCCGACTATCCTATTTTATCTGTACCTGGTCAGACAACCCTGGTCACTGCTCTGGCCTGGTCGCCGAATGGTAATATGCTGGCTGTAGCTACGCTGCATGCTGATCAGACCTGCTATGTTTTTGTCTGGGATATGCTCAAGGGTACGGGCATCCACACCTTTACGCAGCAGGGATCGAGCAGCGGCATTTCCTCGCTCTCCTGGTCTGGCGACAATCGCTTTATCGCTTCGAGTGACGCACAAACAGTGCAGGCCTGGGACATCCAGAATCCGAGCGTGGTGATTTTTAAGCATGTGGTGAGTGCCGCGACCAATGTGGCATGGTCTCCTCAACCAGGACTGCTAGCATTTGTTAACGAGCGCGAGACCCAGGTCTGGAATGTCTGGCAGGGAAATAGTCAAACAGGCAGGCTTATCAACAGTTATCCAGCTGCCAATGGTGTACTTAGCTGGGCGCCCAGAGGTCAGTATCTCGCTACTGCCAGTAAGAATACAGTAATTATTTTCGACACCAGCAGCAACGCTCATATCTATACCTATACTGGCTCGACCCATTACGTTTACTCTCTGGCCTGGTCCCCTGATGGCAATTCTATCGTTAGCGGGGAAAGCGACTCCCCTGGTTTAAACTACGCGCGTGTTTGGAGCGCGTGAAGGCAAAATAGTGGAGTGAAGTAGATACGAGAGGGGTGGCGGGCAAAGTTCTTAGCCCTTTGCCGACCACCCCCTTTTTCGTCTGCGTTTTATTCAGCAGCCAGAACTGGATCGCGCTCCAACGTTACGTCCTCCCCAAGTGCTCTGGCTTTCTTATATGCCTCGATGGCGGGATCGCGTCCCACAAACAGAGCCAGCACGAGTGTGGCTGTGCAACAAATTGTGACCAGCCAGAAGGTATCATTCAGACCATTGACTGTGGCATGTTGCACCACACAGGTTCTCACAGCTACCTGATTTAAGGTAGGACCAGCTGCTCTGACACAGGTCGCGGCCACCCCGCTAAGCTGATGTGTGGTCAGGCCATTTTTAATGGCATTGCCGATATCTGTCGCGTGGCTCTTTGTTTGCTGGGTCAGGTAGGTGGTCAAGGTCGCGACACCAATCGCGCCTGCTACCTGGCGTGTAACTGTGACCAGCGATGAGGCTTTAGCCATGGCTTTATTGCTCACCGCTGAGAGCGCCAGGGTTTGCAGAGGCATGTTTACCAGACCAAGGCCCAGGCCGCGCATAATCAGCCAGATTTGCAGAGACTGACCTGTTGTATTGACATCAATCTGGGTCAGGCCATAGGAACCGGCAATCAGCAATAGCAGACCACCCACTGCCAGAATGCGCGGTCCTACGCGGTTATAGAGGGCACCGCCAATCGCCATGCTCGTCCCGGTCGCCAGACCCTGCGCGATCAGGAATTCACCAGAGGTCAGAGCTGAATTGCCCTGCACGTTTTCAAAGAAAAGAGGTAGCAGGAAAAGCGCCCCGAAAAGCACTGCGACTACAACCCACATCAGGACATTCGCTATTGAGAATGTATAGTTGGCGAACAACCGTACATCGATGACTGGATCTTTGACTCGCAGTTCGACTATCACAAAGGCTACCAGGATTACCAGGCCGGCAATGATATTGATCAGCACTATCGAGTCGCCCCAGCCTCTTGAACCGGCCTGGGATATACCATAAACCAGTGAGGTAAAGCCGACCATTGAAAGCACCAGGCCCAGGATATCGAAGCGATATTTATTCTCATCGGCTATTGCTTGTAGTTCAGCTACGCGCCCCGGCAGAATGAAAATGCTCAGCACTAAAGTAATGATACCGATGGGCAAATTGATCGTGAAGATCGCATTCCAGTCGAAACTGGTGCTCAGGTAGCCGCCGATGGTCGGACCAAAGGCCGGGGCCAGCATGATTGGAATACCAATCACCGCCGTAACGGGTCCACGCTCAGTGGCCGGGAAGATGCGATAGACAATCGCGAATGCGACCGGCATTAATGCACCGCCGCCGATGCCCTGGAAAATGCGGAAAGCAATCAGGCTTTCCTGGGTTGGAGCTATCGCGCAGAGACCTGAACCAACAGTAAACACTGCCAATGCGGTCAGAAAGATTAGCTTGGAGCCCAGGCGGTCACTCAGATACCCTACGATTGGTATCACTGCCGCCTGGGCCAGAAAGTAGGCGGTGGCAACCCAGGTAATTGTCCCAAAGTCTGTATGAAAAGCCTTTTGCATCTGCGGCAATGTAACGCTGACAATAGTATTATCTAAAATGGCCATAAACATGCCCAGGGCCACCACCGCTGCTATCCTCCATCTGAGTCCCTTACTCATTTGTGTATCCCTTCTTGTGACGAAGTAAATATGCCATACAAAACAAGCTGTACAATTTGCTGACGAATGTAAGCCAGTTTTGTCTGCTGATCGGTCTCGGCTTCGGTAAAAAACCATTGAAAACGTGGAAGATTGAGTAGATACATGCTACACATATTCATGAGATTCATGACTACAAAGCGTACATCTACTTCTTTACAGATCACGTCTGCCTCCTGCGCGTGCCTTAAGAAGTCAGCTATGCAGAAGACTGAAGCGCGGTACGTCTCAGACTCCTTGCCAGCTGGTTCGCGCAGATAGGTGACCCAGCCTTCGGCTGTTTCCCAGGCCATGATACGCAGGTTGCGTGGATGGCTTGTCATATAGTCGAGGTAGAGTCCGATGGCCATTTCCAGGATCAGACGCACCCTGTGAATACTCATCTCATCGCTACTCTCAATAAAGGCTGTAAGTGGTTCCAGTAACTCGCCGTTCATACGCATTTTCATACGTTTGATTACGGCCCGATAAAGCCCTTCTTTATCAATGAAGTAATGAAAGATCAGGCTTTTGTTGTAGCCCGATTCCGCAGCAATGATATCGATGCGGCTTCCATCAAAGCCCTCGCGCGCGAAAACTTCTTCCGCAGCCTCCAAAATGGCCTCGCGCGCAACTTCGGCGTCACGCTCGCGACTGATCTTAACCACGTTTTTCTCGCTGACCTCCCGTTCTCTATTAACCAACCAGTGCATTGTATTAACTAACTGGTTAATATGATAACCGATGAAGTCCAGGTTTGTCAAGGGGATGGGTGGTATTCTCACAGGAATTGCTCGGCCCCTGTGAAGCCTCAGCGCAGATTTTTTGTGATTTTTTGTGGTGAGAGCTGGCCGACCCGATCTAGCCAGCCAGTGCTCAGCGGCATATACCATTCTTTATTCACACGTTGAAACGCTTAGACTTTATCGCTGCTCTTCACAAGCTGCATGCCCTGCTTTTGCATCAGTTCTAACTCCTGGTTGGCCATGGCGTCAAAATCCATCGTGGGATGTTGAACGGAACTGGTGCAATCGCTTAAAAGGTGCAAACGACCGAGCAACGCTGGCTGCTGGCTGAGGTGAGTGGTGAGCTGACGTAAGGTTTCGAGCACGCAGTGCGACCTGGCCTCGCCAGCGATATAGACGCGATCATGCTGGATAACGGCGTCTAGCAGGCTAGTATTCACGCTGCTCGTGGGATCGGTGGGATCATACACTTCCGCGCCAAAGATGCCATAATATTCGCTGCGCGTGGTAAGTCCTTTGGGCAGATAGATCGGCTGTGTGCCCCGCGCGGCGCTGTGCCAGGCAATGGCCTCGCTAAGCGCCGCGACCAGACTCTGACCCAGAGTGCCCTGCATGGTGTGATATGGCCAGATCATCAGATCTTTTCTAGCCTGTTTCGCCAGCTTATTGACATAATATATAGACCATTCAGAGTGAAAGAGCGGCACCCAACGTCTGTCGTTCACATCGGCGGCACTGATCGCTGTGAATGGTTGAGGGTGCTCACCTGTGTGGGGATCGTGCCACCAGGCGCTAAAGAAGATCTGGTAAGGCAGATGCGTGTCTAGCGAGGCGTAAATTGAGGTTATAGTAGGCGCATTGGCGTAAAACCAGCTCAGGAAACGCGCAACATCTTCCCTGGCTCCCGGCACTGAGAGCGTGCCTGTGGGATCAACAAAATCGTGCTGGTAATCCACAAGCAGAATCGCGATCTTCTCGCGATCGCTGCTAGCTGGTGCCAACTGTACCTGGCGTCCCGCCTCAGTAAACTCATGTACGCGCGCCGGGTATACGTCTCTGAAAGCATCCTGCTCATCCACCAGAGATGGTGCTCCTATGAAATTGGCCATATCTAAGCTCCCCTTTCGTTGCATGACATTATAATAGTGTCCTATGTACACTATTATTTCCTGAAGTGACTGTCTACGTCAAGTGGCTTTGCCATCAGTGTGAGCCAATGCAAAAAGATAGCGAGCTTTGCATGAGTTATCCCAAACTTTGCAAACGTTTGTCAAAGCGCCCTACCCCTTTTTCAGATGAGTTTTTGTGTGGCGGGCTGGAGGCCCACCACACAAAAACTCATCATCTCACCCCAGGGGCGGGGAGGTATAGCCGGTTTTGGCGGATTTTGCCAAAATCCGGGATGATTCATACTTTTCTCCGGGACGGGGAGGCAAACTGTTTTGCCCTGATTTTGCAAAATCAGGGATATCATTAATGAGACGCGCTAATCTCTCCGTTGTGCGGTGGTTGCGTTTGTGAGGGCAGTGACCGCGCTTTGTCGCTGGCGGAGAGTAGTTCCGGGCTGTTTGCGAGACCTATAGATTTGGTTTTGGACAACTCTGGCAGACCGGCCAGGATCGAGGGAATTTTGTATTGCTCATTTTCGATAGGCTGGTTAAAGAGCGTTTCAAAAATGGGTCCCTCTAATGTCTCTTCTTTGATCAGACGCTCGCTGATCATAATCAAACGCGGCTTATTCTGTTGAAGTACATTATAAGCCTTGTCAAAGGCTGTCTGAATGATATTTCTGATTTCCTCATCGATCTCGCGGGCGGTTTGTTCACTGTAGTTGCGTTGCTCATTAAAGTCGCGACCCAGGAATACCAGTTCTTCTTTGTGACCCAGCGCCATCGGGCCGATGCGGCTGCTCATGCCATATTCGGTCACCATTGAGCGAGCGATTTTTGTGACGCGCTCAATATCATTTGAGGCTCCAGTTGTAACTTCACCAAAGATGATCAATTCCGCTACATGACCACCCAGGGCGTAGGCCAGCATATCCTCAAACTGCGGTTTGCTCCACAGATAGCGATCCTCCGTTGGCAAGAGCATAGTAAAGCCACCAGCCTGTCCACGGGCTACAATGGAGACCTTATGGACTGGATCGGTATTTGGGAGCATGCGGGCGACCAGGGCATGGCCAACTTCGTGGTACGCGGCGATAGCCTTTTCGCGCTCGCTAATGATACGACTCTTGCGCGCGGGTCCAGCGACGACGCGATCAATCGCCTCTTCCAGTTCGCTCATACCGATTGTGCGTTTATTGCGGCGCGCGGCCAGAATTGCCGCTTCGTTCAGCAGATTAGAGAGATCCGCGCCAGAGAAACCAGGTGTTTGTTTGGCCAGGGTATCCAGCGTGACACTGGGCTCCAGCGGTTTGCCTTTAGAATGAACCTGCAGAATGGAGACACGCCCACGGATATCGGGTCGATCAAGTACGACCTGACGATCGAAGCGACCGGGGCGCAAGAGAGCGGGATCGAGCACATCGGGCCGGTTGGTGGCGGCGATCACGATTACATTGGTATTGGTATCGAAGCCATCCATCTCGACCAGAATCTGGTTGAGCGTCTGCTCGCGCTCGTCATGTGAACCGCCCAGGCCTGAGCCACGTTGACGACCCACAGCGTCGATTTCGTCTACAAAGACGATACACGGATTATTGCGCTTGGCCTGCTCAAAGAGGTCACGCACCCGGCTGGCACCCACGCCGACAAACATTTCTACAAATTCTGAGCCGCTAATGCTAAAGAAGGGCACACCAGCCTCTCCGGCTACCGCGCGCGAAATCAAGGTTTTGCCCGTACCCGGAGGGCCAACCAGGAGTAGACCTTTAGGAATGCGCGCCCCTAACGCGGAGAATTTATCGGGGAATTTTAAAAATTCCACGATCTCCTCAAGCTCCTGTTTCGCTTCTTCGACACCGGCTACATCTGCGAATGTTACAGTTGGCCGATTGCTTATAAACATACGCGCCCGGCTCTTGCCGAAAGAAATGGCCTGATTATTGCTGCCCTGAGCCTGGCGAATCATAAAGACCAGCAGGCCCGCAATTAGCAAGAACGGGATCAATGCGACCAGGATATTAATCCATGTGCCAGTTGAACTGGGCTGATCGTATTGTAGCACCAGGTTCGAGCTGGTATAGTCAATCCCATTATCTTTAAGCACAGCGGTAACATTGAATGTATCGTTAATTGTCGCTACTTCTTTGTTTGTGTTATTAGCTCGCTGGAGGGTCAGTGTAGTACTCGCGACCTCCAGAGTATCTTTCTGGCCACGTTGGATGTCGGATTTCACATCGGCAAGCAGCCCGGAAACAGTTATTGGCTGGGTATTGGCTGGCGCGCGCAGGAAAAGCACAAGGACCACGCCAAGGGCTATAAGCACTGCCAACCAGACAAGAATAGTACGCAGCCGTTTCCCGCTACTAAACATAAGTTATCCTTTTTTAATAGAAACACGATAGCAACTTATTCCCAATAGAGAGAATAAGCTCAGCGATAGCACACTCCTGATTTTCTGGCTAATTATAGCATACCTTTCGATCCATCTTGCATCAGGTTAGCAGGTTTACCGAGTACAAGTCCCCAGACCTGTTGTATTCCAGCGGCATAGAGTGGAGCCGCGCAGGCCTCGAGAGTCGCGCCAGTTGTGGACACATCATCAATCAATAGGAGCGTGTGATAGCCGCGCAAGCTTGTGTGGGCGCTAGAAGTGAGGGTGAAAGCTCCAGCGACATTGTGCTGCCGTTCAGAGAAAGCCAGGCCAACCTGTGGACAAGTAAGGCGTTGGCGTATCACCAGATCTTCTAGATACGGTATCTTCAGGTGAGTAGCACATACCCTGGCGAGCAGAGCTGCCTGGTTGTAGCCGCGTTGGCGCAGGCGCTGTGGATGCAGAGGCAGAGGCAGTACACCATCCGCCTTCAGACCGTAGAGCCGAAACGCCTCGGCCAGCAGCAGTCCCAGAGGCTCAGCCAGTCGTAGCTGTCCATCATATTTAAATGCGTGAATAGTTTTGCGCAGTGGTCCTTGATAGAGGCTAACGTGGCGCAAGCCATGCAGTTGCAAGCGCTTATAGCGGCAGGAGCTGCAACCTTCAGCAGGCTCGCTCAGGAGAGCGCCACAGTGCTCGCAGAGTGGTAGCATCAATGGTTGCATTGTTTGCCAACAGGCCGGGCAGAGGAGAAAGCCGCCGCGTCGGCAGCCCGCGCAACGCGGTGGAAAGAGCAGGTCAAGTCCGCGCTGCAGAAGCACGCGCGCGTCTCGTGAGAAAACCCTATCCAGCATATCCCTTCCTTACTTGCTTAATAGTAGTATGTAATACCTTCCTTACTTGATGGTAGTATGTAATACTTTGAGCGCGTATAAGTAGCGCAGATGAGGCGAGTAGGTTATCTCCACACATGTGCCGCGCAGAAGTTCTTCATAGAGCTCCTGACGCACGGCAAAAGTGAGGATTTCAGGTGATGTGGTCGCTGATTGTTCTGTTTGCAAGGCTACCCCGTACCAGATATGGGTTGTACGCGGTACCAGGCCAGGAGTTCGGTTAGTGGTCTGGCGCGCGGCCCGCGTGGCTATAACAGTGGCGGTTCGCTGGCATTTCTGATCCGGGTGCAGGTCGCGCCAGCCCCAGAAGGAGAGCAGGTATGGATAGGGGAGCAGTAAGAGACCGGAAAGCAAGAGACCCAGAGTTTGCCAGAAATTCTCAAAAACACTAGTCCCAGGCAGTGAATAGCGCTGTTTGCCGTTTTCCAGCGCGTAAGGTATATGCTTATGTGGCGCATAATCGACGAGTACAGCGCTACCATTGGTGAGCGCGAGCGAGGTCGCGGGTGAAACCACAAGCGTAATCAGTGCTGGAAAACCGCTCTCGTTCAGATGTAGTGTAAGCTGAGGTGAGCCCAGTATATCCTTGCCGTGTCCTGTGACAACGCCAGGTATGCGTAGAGGCGCACTGGAGCTGTCAAGCACGCCCGCGCTAAGCGTTGAGGCCCCATTCACTAACAGAAAAAGCGCCAGCAAGCTCAGGAGTCCACCGAACAGAAAGGCGCGCAACGGCCTCATGCCTGGTCGCCAGCTCCACCAGGAAACGGCCTCGCTCTCAATCAGCGGCTGTTTTGTTGACACATGCTCTTCTGCCATAGGGGGTTTCTCCTGCTCTTAGCTGTGTGGTTCTGACAGAGCATAGCCTGGATAGAAGATAATTGCAAGAGGAATTGGCTCTCCTCGCGGGAAGCGTTGATGGTCATTTGCTCTGACAATTTGATTTAAGGCTCCAGGGCGAACATCACGCTGGAGAGGCTGGCCAGCGCGGCAGTCTCGGCGCGTAGGATGCGCGGACCCAGAGTAACGACCTGGACTCCCTGGTTGCGGGCCAATGTTGTTTCTTCCACTGTCAGACCTCCCTCGGGGCCGATGAAGAGCAGGATAGTTTGAGGAATTACCACGCCAGCCACGCGCATACGCACCCTGGCCAGTACGTCGCGCAGTGAGTGGCCCTCGGCCTCTTCCCAGGGCATAATAGCCAGGGAGCCAGCGGGAATTTCGCTGAGCGCCTCGGCCAGCGTGCGGATAGGCAGCAATGCAGGCAGAATAGTGCGCCCGCATTGTTCGGTTGCTTCCTGCACAATGCGCTGCCAGCGCTGAATCTTCGCGGCTCCAGCGTCTTTGAGTCCCGCTGTTGAACGCTGACAGAGGATAGGGGCA
This sequence comes from Candidatus Paraktedonobacter carboxidivorans, assembly GCA_041156125.1. Classification (GTDB taxonomy): domain Bacteria; phylum Chloroflexota; class Ktedonobacteria; order Ktedonobacterales; family Ktedonobacteraceae; genus Paraktedonobacter; species Paraktedonobacter carboxidivorans. The sequence continues at coordinate 9,022 of JBEVTI010000018.1, read as the reverse complement.
AAGACTGAGACCCCCAATTCCGTGCCCTTTTCCAGAACCCACTCGAAGCGCGCTGACTTGAGCAAGCCCTGGCAAAGTACAATGCGGATTGGCGAAGGAGGCTGACCTGTATGACGCTCTAACAGTTGCACGATCACACCAGCGCGGCTGCTACCTTCGACAGTGGCCAGGATTTCATTGCCCTGGTTGTCCAGTAGGATCAGTTTTTCGCCCAGGTTCAGACGCAATACGTCGCGTACCTGGTGAGCCAGCTCTTTGGGCAGGGAGAGGCCAACGCCTATCTCTTTGACTAGTTCTGGAGTGATAAAGAAGCGATGCATAGGCTTTTCTCCTGAGAACGGCATTTGTGAAAAGACTGAACTAGCGGGTCATAAGCAGTGTGACCCAATCGTCGATCATCACACTATCGATCAGGCGTAGACCGGCAGCGAGCAGCGGTTGCTCGGCTTCATGGCGGCGTTCCTCGATGATGCCGCTGGCAATCAGGAGTGCGCCAGGAGCCATAACTTGCGCGAGTTGAGGCGCGATACTGCCGATGACGCGCGCGATAATATTGGCCAGGACGAGATCATACTGTCCGGCATGCTTCTGCGCCTTGGTCTCGTCAAGCGTGCCCAGCACTACCTGCATGCGCTCGCTGAGATGATTGATTGCAGCATTGGCGCTCGCGCTCTCGACCGCGACGCTGCTATTATCGATGCAGTAGACGCTTGTCGCGCCCAGTTTCGCCGCTGCCAGGGCCAGAATACCCGAACCTGTACCGACATCGAGCGCGCGCATCCCCGCGCGCGTGCGCAACTCAACCTGCTCCAGACACATACGTGTAGTCGGATGCAGCCCGGTGCCAAAGGCCATGCCGGGATCGAGTTCCAGCACCACTTCGTCCCCCTGCGGGGTATACTCACGCCACGAAGGGCGAATTACCAGGCGTTGCCCGATACGCGAGACGTGATAGTACTCTTTCCAGGCGTTAGCCCAGTCCTCTTCGTTGACAATCTTCGTCATGAGCTCGCCCACAAAGTGTTCCCCCAGGCTGGAGAAATGCCAGAGTCCCTCAGCAACGCGCTGGCGGATCTCTTCTTCTGTGCCGTCAATGGGCAGGTATGCGTGAATCTTGACCGCCTGTTGGGTAAGTACACGGTACTCCTGTCCTTCGTCAATCAACTCGATTGGTTCCTCGATGGCCACTCCGCCAGGGGCATAGCTACTCAGCAGTTCACTTACCGATTCAACTGCTTCCGGGTGAGTTTGTACGGTTAATTCTAGCCAGCGCATACATACTCTTTCCTTTATTCCGTGTAAATAAGATGCTTCAAAGTAACATCTCCAGATCAACCCGGAAAATACGTGAAATGCGGGCGGTTCGTCTGGAGGAAGACAAGACGCGAGGTGTGCGGAAACACGGGCCGCGAGCATATGCGCGCAAAGCGTAGCCGTTCTGCGTTTCCAGCGCTACGAGCATAACAGAGACAGGACCAAAAGACAAGAGGAGCGAGGGCCGCGCGAACGCTAGAATACCGCTGGCTCCATATATTCTCCAAAGGTTGCGCGGAAGACATTTGTGATCTCGCCTAATGTCGCGTAGGCTTTGACTGCCTCAATTAGCGCGGGCATAGTATTCTCGCTACCTTCGGCAGCGCGGCGCAAATGGTCCAGAGCGCGTTGCAGAGCTACCTGATCACGTGTGTACCGCACTTTTTGCAGACGAGCCAGGTGGGCCTGTTCGCCTACGCGATCGATATAGAGGGTAGGGATTTTGATCGGTTCCTTGCTGGTATAGTCGTTAACGCCCACAATAGTGCGCTTATGCGCGTCGATCTCCTGCTGATAGCGATAGGCGGATTCAGCGATTTCGCGCTGAAAGAAGCCATTTTGAATGCAGGGCAGCACGCCGCCTAGAGCCTCAATGCGCTCGATATATTCCAGGGCAGCCTGTTCGGTTTGTGCGGTCATGTTCTCGATAAAGTACGATCCGCCCAGAGGATCGATCGTGTTAAGCACGCCGCTTTCGCAGGCGATGATCTGCTGGGTGCGCAGAGCGATCAGAGCAGCTTTTTCTGTTGGCAGAGCCAGGGCTTCGTCGAGCGAGTTCGTGTGTAAAGAATTAGTGCCGCCCAGTACAGCGGCCAGAGCCTGGATAGCTGTACGCACGATGTTATTATCTGGTTGCTGAGCGGTCAGAGACACGCCCGCCGTCTGGGCATGACAACGCATCATCCAGGAGCGTGGATCTCTGGCTTTGTAGCGCTCGCGCATCAATCTTGCCCACAGGCGACGCGCGGCGCGAAACTTGGCTATTTCCTCGAAAAAGTCGTTATGAACATCAAAGAAAAACGAGAGGCGCGGCGCGAATTCATCGATTTCCAGGCCACGTCTGAGAGCGGCTTCAACATATGCCAATCCATCGGCAAGGGTAAAGGCCAGTTCCTGCACAGCAGTCGCGCCGGCCTCGCGAATATGATAGCCGCTGATACTGATCGTATTCCAGCGCGGCATAAAACGGGTGCCAAACTCTATGGTATCTGTGACCAGGCGCATGGAAGGCTCAGGAGGGAAAAGAAACTCTTTTTGGGCAATATACTCTTTGAGAATATCGTTTTGCAACGTTCCGCCCAGCTTGGCGCGCGGAAAGCCGTGCTTTTCCGCGTTCGCGATATACATAGCCCAGATAGCGGAGGCCGGACTATTGATGGTCATTGAAGTAGTAATCTGGTCGAGAGGCAGGTCCGCGTAGAGTACCTCCATATCCGCTAACGAAGAGACAGCCACGCCACACTTACCAAATTCGCCAGCAGCCATTTCATGATCGGTATCATAGCCATAGAGAGTTGGCATGTCAAAGGCGGTCGAGAGTCCGGTCTGGCCCTGCGCGAGCAGATACTTGAAGCGTTGATTGGTTTGCTCTGCGGTGCCAAAGCCGGCGAACATGCGCATAGTCCAGGATTTGGCGCGATACATCGTGGGCTGCACACCGCGCGTGTAGGGATATACACCCGGCAGGCCGAGATCGCGACTGTAATCGAGGTCGGCGTTATCCTGAGGAGTGTAGATACGTTGAACTTGTACTCCTGAAGTGGTCAGCAGATTCTCTCGTTCCGGCATGCGTTGCAGAGATTGCTGAACCGTCGTCTCTTCCCACTCCTGGCGTTCTGCCGTCAGACGCGCCAGTTCGTCTGTAGAGAATAACGTTCCCTGCTCCACGGCTGCTTCTGGCATATACGTTTTATCTTGCGTCTGGTTCTGTTCTGGCATGGAATCTTACTCCTCTACGAGTTGGACTGCTGCAATATCCCAATCTGGTAATACGGGACAAAGGTAGTACCCGTTTATCATGGGTGTATTGTATCATGTGCGGCGTGAACACCTCGACGAATGTTCCATTTCCAGCTATAATAAATGTAGAAAAGATTACAAACAAGGAGTGCGGGATTATGGCTCTGCCGATCCATCCTCGCCGCGAGAAGGTCAGCACTTATATTGTCCAGGATCGTTCCAATCAGGAAGAACTGAAACGCCTGGAGCTTCAAGAGCGGATGATGCTGGATGCTCAGGGAGGTCTTGTGCCAGAGCATCCAGATCCTACGAGCCTTCAGCATGTCCTGGATGTGGCTTGCGGCACTGGTGGCTGGCTGATCGAGATGGCGCGTACATATCCTACGATTCCCCAACTTGTCGGTGTGGATATCAGCAGACGCACCATCGAGTACGCCCGCGCTCAGGCTGAAGCTGAAAAGGTTAGCGGGCGCGTGGAATTTTACGTCATGGATGCTCTGCAAGAGCTTGAGTTTCCGCGTGACTCTTTTGATCTGGTTAACTTGCGTTTTGCCACAGGTTTTTTGCGCTTCTGGGAGTGGTCCAAATTACTCCAGGAGTTTCATCACTTACTGCAACCGGGTGGTATGGCTCGTCTGACGGAAGCTGATTTGCCAGAACAAAGTAGTAGCCAGGCCCTTCTGACTCTCCTGCACTTGCTTGCGCGTGCCTTCCATGAAGCGGGCCACTATTTTCGCCCGGATGCCACTGGAGTAGCCAACGAGCTAGCTGGCCTGCTAGAGCGTCATGGTTTTCAGCAGACGCAGGTCCGTATATATGCGCCAGAGGCTAACGCGGAGACAGTGGTTGGACAGATTTTTATTGAAGATATGAAATATCTTTTTCGCACTGTGTCTCCCTTTATTCATAAATGGACCCGCGTACCGGATGACTACGAGAGCCTTTACCATCGGATGGTGCGTGAGATCCAGCAGCCAGATTTCAGGGTAGATGGTCAGGGTGTTACAGCCTGGGGCTTCAAATCCTGAAACTGCCGCCTCTTTCTTTACACTTCCACTACCATAGCGACCGCGCCGCCGCCGCCCAGACAGAGCGTAGCCAGGCCGCGCCCGCCACCGCGTCTGCGCAGCTCATAGATCAGCGTGGTGAGGAGACGGGAGCCGCTGGAACCGATGGGATGACCAAGAGCGATTGCTCCACCATTGACATTGACACGGCTCCAGTCCCAGTCCAGTTCTTTGCCATTGGCTGCGGCCTGGGCCGCGAAGGCTTCGTTGACCTCGATCAGGTCAAAGCCGTCGATCTTTAAACCAGTCAGGTTCAGTACGCGGCGCACGGCGCGAGTAGGAGCCGCGAAGATGTAACGTGGCTCAATCGCGGCTGACGCGTAGGCCATAATACGTGCCAGAGTGGTCAGACCATTGTCCTGAGCAAAGCGCGCACTGGTGACGATAGTAGCAGAGGCGCCATCGCTCAGTCCAGGCGCGTTGCCAGCCGTGACGGTACCGTTCGTCAGAAAAGCGGGTTTGAGTCTGGCCAGGGCTTCCAGCGAGGTGTCGGCACGAATAGGCTCATCGGTATCAAGGACGAGCGTGCCTTTTTTCTGGGGAAGCTCAATCGGTACAATCTCATCGCGCAAGCGTCCAGCAGCTGTAGCCGCGGCGGCATTCTGGTGGCTGGCCAGCGCCAGGCGATCCTGTTCCTCGCGCGTCACCTGGAATTTCTCGGCGATAATTTCGGCCTCATTGCCCATATGGATATTCTCGAAGGCGCACCATAGGCCATCATTGACTACCGCGTCCACAAGTTCGCCGTTGCCCATGCGATAGCCCGTGCGGGCTTTGCGCAAGAGATACGGAGCATTACTCATACTTTCCATACCGCCAGCGACATATGCCTGGGCGTCTCCCGCGCGGATAGCCTGCGCGGCAAGCATGACCGCTTTGAGGCCAGAGCCGCAGACTTTATTCACTGTAAAGGCGGGAATGTCCACGGAGAGGCCAGCTTTTATGGCTGCCTGGCGTGCCGGTGCCTGGCCAATGCCGGCTGAGACAACGTTACCCATGACCACTTCGTCGATGCTCGCGGGATCAATTCCTGAGCGTTGGAGAGCAGCTTTTATGGCGAGCGCGCCCAGTTCAGGAGCACTCAAATGGGCCAGGGAGCCAAGAAATTTCCCGGTCGGTGTGCGCGCTGCGCCAACGATAACAGCTTGCTGTTCTGACATGTGTCTTTTTCTTTCTAGAAGTCTGGCTGAATGCCTGTTGCACTGTTATAAGTATAAACAAACCTTCTTTTTGCTTTATTTCTATGGCTATAGTAGCGGCGCAGGTCCTCCCTGATTGGGTCGTGCGGAAAACATGCTGGTTTATAGCGCGTTCGTTCCCCAGGCAGTCACCAGTGTCCCTATCATAAAAGCATCGGGTTGCTGGATCTCATGGAGCATCTGTTGATAAATCGCCTCATAGTCATCTGGAACTTGAGTCCATTTGCGCAGAAATGGCGCCAATGTCCGAAAGGCGCTCATCGTATTCTCCACATATCCAGGCCATTCTGACGAGCCATTACGATGTTCCAGAGTGTAGGCATGTGTTTGCACGTTCTGCAGCCCGTGCTGCTCCAGTAGCTTCGGTAACTGGTTGACGATACTATCGCCCTGGGAAGTGAAGAGATGGCCAGCATTTGCCAGTGCCTGCACGAACAGTTCACCGATTTGCATCAGCGCCGGGCTGTTACTCCGGGGAGTAACATCCATCTCTGTCACGCGGACGATGCCGCCAGGCACACATACCCGTTGATATTCTTGCAGGAGTTTCTGCCAATCCCAGGTACGCAAATAGCCTGTTCCAATGCGCTGATTCACCAGATTGAAGGTCTGGCTGGGGAATTCGAGCATACGCAGGGCATCCATGACGTGAAACTCTACGCGCTCATTCACCTGCTGAGCTTCTGCCTGTGCCTGTGCATAATCGAGCATGCGTTTGCTCACATCGATCCCAACGCGCAAAGATGCCTGGGGAAGCGCCCGCGCTACTTCGATCAACCAGCCCCCGGTGGCACAACCTACATCAAGAATACGCGTAAAGCGGCTGAGGTCTGTTTGCTCTGGAAGCACGCCGCCCATACTGCTAGTCAGGAGATGATCCTGGGTGTTTAAGCGCAACATCTCCTCTTCATTCGCACGATCTGCGACCACATACGTGCTTGGATGCTCTTGCTCAGGGTTTTGCTGACTTGGCATTGTCTTGTGCTCCTTGCTTCGTATGATCATGGAAACAGTCTGGCCTGACTTCTGGAGTTCAAAGCCCTTTTCCACGGTTCAAATCAGTTCGTTGACGTATCTATGCGCAGGTTCACTCACGGTCACATCGAATTGGCGTTTCAGGCATGATCCGCGCTCCCAATTAGTATATCCCTCTTCTTCCCGCATTTCAAGTAAACTTTTGCGCATCCTGGAGAAGAAAAAGCGAGATATGGAGAAGTGCAGGCGCGGTCGCGCCTGCACTTCTCCATATCTCGCTTTTTCTTCTACTTTATACTTTTGTGGGTAGCTGGCCCATACGGAAATTGGATGGCACCTGCATGTCCCACATTGAATCAGAGACTTGCGCGGTACGCATTAGCTCACAAGTGGTATAGAGAGAAGTATTAGAGTTTGCCTGAGAACTGTTGACCAGAGCATTGACTGGCAGGTATTGCATGTTGAGTAAGAGAATCTGCCCGTTGTCCATGCGAATCTGATAGACCTGCTGGCCCATGAATGTGCTCTGACCAAAATAGAGCGCGCGGTGCGTGGCGAGATCATGACGCAGTTGCTCTAACTCGAACATTGAGCCATCGACAGTCCAGTTCGCGACCCCGCCTCCTTCTTGAGCAATGTGGTGCATCATATCCTCACCCAGCATATTCTGCTGATCAGTGACCACCACGATATCAAATTTTCCCTGCATCGTGGACTCAATATGCATCTGATTGGTGCCAAGATCCTGGTATACCTCAATCTGATACTGTTTGCCTTGCATGTTGTTTTTGGTCTCGGTATAATGCAGCACATACCCGCTCCAGGTGAGATTAGAGGGCAGTTCAAAGGCTGACATGCTGCCGGAGGAGGGCCAGAGCAAGCGTGGTAAGAAGGTAACAACGACCAGCGTGAGAAGCAGCAAGAGCGCTGCTGCCAGTGCCAGCGTTCCCACGCGCCGGCGGGCGGAGGTGCGTCGTTTGGGGTGCGCAGTCTGGGGTTCGCGCGCAATCTGTTTTTCTGGATGTAACTGTACAGATGCGAGTTTCACTGGCGGCTGGCCGTGCAAAAACGCCAGAATAGCATTGTCTACCCGCGCTGAGGGAACGCTTGCGGGCAGCGTTGCTAGCAGACGCGTCGTCTGTTGCAAGCGCTGGAATTCGGCAGCGCACCCCTCACAGCCCTTTACATGCTCAGCCAGGATGCGTACCTGCTCAAAGGGTAGTTCATCAACAAGTGCCAGATAGAAGCGCACGGCCTCGCAGATTTGCGGCCCGCTTGTACCAGGAGTGGGAAATGGTGGCATGTCAAGGTTGTTCATCCCCGTTCCTCCAACTGCTTGGTCTCTTCATCATTGAGGTGCTGGTATTGTTCAGCAAACATACGTTTTGCTCGTGAAATACGCGTAGCAGCCGCGTTAGGAGAAATGCCGAGAATGGTTGCGATATCCTGGTACGAGAGTCCCTGAGCTGCGTTTAATACGAGAACAATCGCATAATCCTCGGGCATTCTGGCCAGGGCCAGGCGAATATGATCGCGCTCAAAAACTTCGGGAATGCCGCCGCTGTCTGGAGGCAGATAGGAGGCATCTTCTGTTTGTTGCTCAAATTGCTGATCAGACGAGCGGCGCACCAGAGGCCACCAGGAGATGCGTTTGCGCCGCCGCAGCAAATCAACACAGAGATTGGTCGCGATACGATAGAGCCAGGGAGAAAGGTTATTGTGATCGTAAAGTTCGTTCCATGAGACAAAAGCGCGCATAAAAACTTCCTGTGTCACATCGTCTGCATCCTCCTGGCTTCCAAGCAAGCGATAAACATAGGTGTGGATCGGGCGTTTATGCTTCTCATAAAGCACAATCAGATCAAGGGACTGCTCATTTTTGTCTGAGGAAGCAGCTCCTTGTCCAGGCTTTATTTTGTTTTTCGACATGCCGATCACAGTTCTTTCTGGCATCCAGGTTACCGCGCGTTCCAACTGCACCCCAGAAGCAGATCTGCTTGAGATCGTGGGTGGCGCAAAAATCTCACCTGTGATTCCGTTTTCGGGCCTTGCTGGTAGTATACCAGTTATAGCGCTCTGAGAGAACATGTCGAACTCCCCTCTGTACCTTTGGTTCTAGTTTAGCGAGTCTTGTCTCGCTGTTTCATGCTTATTCACGTTTAAGGTAAGTTCTTTTTACTGATGGTACCAAAGGTCAAAATATCTCTAGATTGCATAAGAGAGGCTCAGAGAGTGAGGCGAGATCGACACTGTAGCGTCGATCTCGCCTCACTCTCTGAGCCTCTCTTATAAGTAAGAAGCGAGTTAAGCTCAGCGGCTAGCCATTCTTATAGCTCCATCCAGCCTTATTATCTCGCCATTCAGCATCTCGTTCTCGATGATGTGCTTTGCCAGAGCCGCATATTCGGGGGGCTGGCCCAGGCGTGGAGGGAAGGGAACTTGTTGACCAAGAGAAATGCGTGCTGGTTCGGGCAGGTTACCCAGCAGGGGAGTCTCAAAAATTCCTGG
>JBEVTI010000017.1:0-104458 GCA_041156125.1 Candidatus Paraktedonobacter carboxidivorans | reverse complement strand
AGGGAAGGGAACTTGTTGACCAAGAGAAATGCGTGCTGGTTCGGGCAGGTTACCCAGCAGGGGAGTCTCAAAAATTCCTGGTGCAATGGTCATGACACGGATACCGTAGCGGGCCAGTTCGCGCGCGATAGGCAAGGTCATGGCGACAATGCCACCTTTAGAGGCAGAGTACGCGGCCTGGCCGATCTGGCCATCAAAGGCTGCGACAGAGGCAGTGTTGATAATCACGCCGCGCTCTCCACCCGCGTTTGGTTCGTTTGTGGCCATGGCTGCGCTGGCCAGGCGGATAGCGTTAAATGTGCCGATCAGGTTGACGCTGATGACTTTCTGAAAGCTTTCCAGACTATGAACCCCGCTTTTACCTACAACTCTCTCCGCCACGCCGATGCCCGCGCAATTAATCAAAATATGCAAGCCACCATACTGCTCAACAGCAGTCCGTACAGCCGCTTGCGCAGATTCCTCGCTGGTTACATTCGTCTGGACAAAGGCTGCGTCCGCGCCAGCGGCGTGGATTTCCGCTGCCAGCTTCTCGCCACCTGCGCTATTTAAATCGGCGATGACCACTTTTGCCCCATTTTCCGCCAGCAAGCGCACACAGGCCGCGCCCAGACCAGAGGCACCTCCTGTGACCAGAACACCCTTGTTCTTCAGTTCCATTCTTATTCCCTTTCGTCGTTACCGATACATTTCCAGAGGTTCTCTATCCTGGCCGGGAAAATGAGAGAGGTTAAACAATCTCATCAGAGCTTGACTTTGCAACTGCCTGCTATAGGACAGCGAAGCCATGCCCCTTTTGTCGCCCCTCAGGATGTAGAGCCTGGGCAGTGACAATCTTGTTTTCCCATTCTACAACAAAAATATAGGCGCCATCCCTGGTTTGTTACGTCGCTACTTTGCATATATTCTGCGCGTTTTGCTCAGCATAAGGCTCTGCGCATCAGACTACTGTGCAGGCCGAGCTATTAAGGGTGAATACGGTAGGTACTCTATGCAGGTGATGTAACACGCTTGTTTTCCCTGACTAAGAGTGAGGAGAACACTCATCGCTGGCCGCAAGGAAGAGTAAGCGACGAGTGTTCATGAAAATCAGACTACTAACCGGCTATTGCACGCTGCTTAGAGAGAGCCAGTGTGCCTGATTCTGTTGGCGCGCGGTAAGTAGCACAGGCATTTTCTCCTCCTGCTCGAGCCAGGCAGTGAAGACATCCTGGGTGCAGAGCAATAGTCCAACTGGTGGAGCAAAGGTTTCCTCTAGTTGCTGAGATAGAGCGGCAAGCGTCTCTGGCGCGATGCCATGCGCGAGGGTCGCGGCATCCAGGGCCTCAAAAGTGGTTACTTTACGAATTTGACCATGTTCGCAGACCAGGATCAGTCCGATCAGCCAGTGGTTGTCCCCAAAAACGCCTAAAGCCAGGCTTGCCGGCGAGAACGGGAGAGTGCTCAGCCAATGGTTGATCTGCTCATACGTCCAGCCATGCCAGTGGCGCGGATGAGCCGGGACGCTTACATAGCTATGCGTGTTGCCCCAGAGGAGTTGATAAACCTGGTGGTAGTACTCATCCAGAGTTCTATCGTCCTGGGGTGTTTCCTGGGCAACTCGTGCTACCAGGGCCAGGTGTGCTTTGTCAATCACATGCACGCGTTGCCACTCACCGCGTGCATAGAGCAAGCGCGCGTATTCCTGCGGATTGTCAAGCACGTCGAGTGTGATATCGCGGCGTACGCCAGTTTGTGAGTCCACAACGCGCAGCATCCTGCCGCGCTCATGGAGAATGAACAGGCCGTGTTCACCTGGCTGAGCCGCGCGCAGATACTGACCAGGATCGAAAAAGCGTCCGATCTGACGCCAGGTCAGCGGGTCCAGATCCACCAGTTCCCAGTGTGGATCAATCATGCTACCACCTCCCAGATCTGCACGCTATATGGCTCCAGTTTCACGACTATCTCTCCTTCTCCTGAGCGCATCCCCGTTTCTCCCCAGGCTGCGCGCAAACGGCGCATACCTGGGAAGCGTATCACTGTGGATCGCTGCCGGGCAGTTGAGTTGGCTATGAAGAGCAGGGTACACTGATTATTTGTCTGGCATACCAGTTGCATCTGGCAATCATCGCATGAATACTCGCCAGGATTGGCCAGCGCATCCACTGTCGCGGGTACATCTTCCTGAGTGATCCACCAGATGGTTCCCGCGCCAACCTCAGTTCTGCCCGGTGCGGAAATATGCTCTTGTAGAACCTCACAGGGCGACAGTGTTGGATCAAGGTAGGGGAGACCGGGACCTATGATCAACTGCCCTCCCCGTTCAGCGTATGTTAGCAAGCGAGCCTGGTCTGCGGCATCCATAAAATCGACAGTTGGCACGCAGACGAGAGGGTAACGCGAGAGCCGCGCCAGGTCCAGATGGGTGTCTGAGAGATCGTAATCGATTGAGCGCGCCTCCAACCTGCCAATCACTGTGCCTAACCAGTTATCACAGAGGTGCTCATCGGCCTCGTAAGCGTTAGCCCAGCGCAGATGCAGATCCAGTTCAACCTGGAATAATTCGCGCGGGAACCCGTAGAGGTCGGTATGCGCGAAATGAAGTGAGGAAGCCAGGGCAGCGTAACGGCCCAGGTCGAAATTCAAGAGGATCAGCACGTCTGGCATGCGGCGCATGGACCAGAGTTGGTACTGCCGAGCAAAGGCGAGAAAAAGGTCACAGGATGAGAGCCAGAAGGAGCATTAGCCTTTGACAGCTCCAGCGCTTAGTCCAGCGATCAAATGGCGTTCCGCGAACAGGTAGAAGATGATCGCGGGGATCATAGTCAGAGTGATATAAGCCATAATAGTAGCCCAGTCAGCGCTATGCTCGCCCTGGAACTGCATTACACCCAGCGGTATCGTCCACTGGCTGGCGTCGTTAAGCACCAGAAGGGGTAACAAAAAGTTATTCCAGCTCTGCACCATGACCAGCATGCTAACGACAGCCAGTGAGGGTCGAGCCAGCGGCAACAGAATGCGCCAGAAAAAATCGATTGGCGAGCCACCGTCGATATAGGTTGCGTCTTCTAGTTCGCGCGGAATAGCGCGGAAGAAATTGCGCAGGATCAGAATGGTGGTAGGCAAGCCGAAAGCAGCTTGCGGCAGAATCACGCCTGCCAGTGAATTCAGCAGGCCCATGTTGCGCAAGGTAATATAGAGCGGCAGGGTTGCCATCGAGACCGGGAAGAGCAGGCCGAAAAGGATAATATTAAAAATGAGCTCGCGACCCCGAAAAGGCAGGCGGGCTAAGACAAAGGCGCATGGACAGGATATCACCAGCAGTAAGCCAACCGTAGCTAACGTTATAAGCAGACTATTTTCTATAGCCAGCCAGAAACTACCCTGAGTGATAATTCCAGCATACGTTTCCCAGTGCCAGACCACTGGCAGCGAGAAAGGTGTATTGGCCAGTTCACCATTTGTTTTAAAGCCGCCGATGACAACAGTGACAATCGGTATCAGCACAAAGAATGCCGCTACTCCGCACACCAGATAGCGAAGTCCTAACTGCACTGGTCGCTGTAAAGTCGCCGACCTTCTGATACGTTGACGCTGGACTGCGTACATAGATCTTCTCCTTCTAGAGCTCTTCTCCTCCGGTGATACTGCCTGCCAGGTCTCTGCGTATAATGAAACGCTGGTACGCTAACGAGAAAACAAAGCAGATCAAGATCATGATTACCCCGACCGCGCTTCCGTAGCCCATTTCAAAGCTCTGGAAGCCAGCCTTATAAAGGTAGGTGGCCATAGTCTCGCTGGCATGCACCGGTCCGCCGCCACTCATAATCCAGATCAGATCGAAGTACTGCAGTGATCCCAGCGCCGAAAGGAAGATGGTCAGGCGAATAGTGCTGCTCAGCAGGGGCAGACTAATCAGGCGCACCACCTGGAGGGTTGAGGCTCCATCAATGCGCGCTGCCTCGATAACCTCGTCGGGAATGTTCTGGATAGCGGCGACATAGAGGACCAGGTGCAGACCAAAGTACTTCCAGATCATGGCTACAAAGATGGAATACAGCACAATATGGGGATCGCCCAACCAGGCCTGAGCTTGAAAGCCTGGGATTAGATTCTGTAAAGCTGTATTGAGCAGGCCACCATTTGGCTCATAAATGTACGTCCAGATGACTCCCGCGACCACTTCAGAAAGAATGAATGGCAGAAAGAAAATGGTGCGGAAAATGGTGCGTCCGGGCAGAGTTTTGCCAATCACCAGTGCCAGGAACAGGGAAAGCGTCAGTTGGAAGATCAGCGAAAGCCCCAGAATTACCACATTGTGGAAAAAGGCCGAGAAAAATGTCGTGCTTTTGAATGCAGTCATGTAATTTCCCAGGCCAGCAAAATCCGTCAACGGTCCCAGACCGCTCCAATGGTAGAGGCTATAGTATACAGCCTGGAGTACAGGCAAGAAAATGAATGTGAAGTACAAAACAAGGCTGGGGAGCAGGAAAAGCACAATCGTACCCGTGCGCCTGAATCGCTGTCGCCGGGGTCGGACAGGCAACTGCACCACTGCGGCCTCTTCCACTATATGAGAGCGAGAGGTCACTTGCATAAAAGAATCCTTTCCAGGAGTGCTTAACGGCATCAACCAGGTGTAGATGCTGCTGTAGCGCGCAGCACAAAATGTCTGTGTATACCCGCGGTAGCCGCATCTTGTCTCACATCCGGCTGGTTGTAACAGGAGAGGTGCAAGGGTCACCGTTCCTGTTACAACCAGGGAAAAGGCATGCTTGTCGCGGATATGATAACTTTCCGTGAGAGCAGAAAGTGCCAGAAAACTCACGCTTCCGCGGGAGTCATGGCTTCCTGCACTGTTCTAAGTACAATCAAGCAACTTTTGGACACTGGAGATACCTGGTGAGTTGGCCTTATCCAAACGAAAGCCATGTGATTGTACCTGGTTCTATGTCAACGATGAAGCGACAGAATCATCGATAGCTTTGGCTGCAGCAGTAGGATTGATCGTACCAGCATAGATACCCTGCGTTTGATCCAGGATGACCTGACCAACTGCTGGTGGGAGGTATTGATCATAGTACAGTTGGAAGTAAGGCGCGGTACCGACCATCTGGACGATCTGCTGTTGGATAGGATCAGTGATAGCTGCCAGAGCGCTTTTGATCGGTGGTGCTGAGATGCCCTTTTTGGCAAGATTTGTAGCATTTGTCGTATTAGTCAGGAACTTCAGGAAATCGATTGTCTCCGGGGGAGCATTTTTGCCGACTGCGAAGCCGCCGCCACCACCCAGCACATCGGTCGGGTTGCCAGCTCCACCTTCGACCACAGGGAAGGGGAAGATACCGAATTCAGGGCCTTTTTTATCTGAAGCGCTACTCGCGTCAGCACCACCTGCCCACTGGCCCATCAGTTCCATCGCTGCTTTGCCATTGCCCATAATTGTTGATTCATCGGTGTAGGCAGCTCCCAGGTAGCCTTTCTGATAGGGATTAAGGGCAACCAGCTCCTGTAAATGCTGGCCAGCCTGGACAAATGGCGTATCAGCAAATGAACCAGTGCGATTATACGCTTTATCAAAAGCTGCCTTACCACCCAGCCGCACGGCCAGGTATACCCACCAGTAATGGCCCGGCCACTTATCCTTTTCGCCCAGCCCGATGGGAATCAGGCCAGCGCTCTGGAGCTTTTTGACCGTCTGCAAGAAATCCGTCCAGGTCGCTGGTGGAGTAGTGATACCCGCCTTAGCGAATTGCGCTTTATTGTACCAGAAGACTACCGCACCCATATCCCAGGGCACGCCGTAGTATTTGTTATTTTGCCCATAGACATTCAGCGCGGCTGTATTGAATGAATTTTGCCAGTCGCCCTGTAATGCGGATGAGAGGTCCTGAACAAGTCCGGCCTTTGCGTACTGGAAAAGGACGCCGCCGCCCCAACTGTGGAAAAGATCGGGGGGTTGACCAGACTGCATAACTGTAGTGAGCTTGGTCTTGAAGGCATCATTTTCGAGGATTGTAATCTTGATTTTTACGTTGGAATGAGCCTTCATATACTGGTTAGCAAGATCTTGCCAGTTTGATTTGGCCGGATCTGTAGTAGAGATATGCCACCAATTGATGGTTACATTCCCGCCAGAGGTAGCTGGGCTGGAGCCGCAGGCCGCTAGAACGGAAGGCAAGGATAGAGCGGCACCAGCAGCGCTCATGGAGACCAGAAAATCGCGTCGTTTCATAAGGTTGTATGCTCCCTTCAAAAATGTACGTGGAGTTAGCCCAACTCTGGGCAGATAACAACCATATTCAATGCTGTCAATGCGAACACTGTCGCTTCCTTAATAAACCAGTGGCCTCACGCCTGATAGTACGACAGCACGACAGCATGAACGGCTAAGATGTCCAAGGGGAACATCTTTGATATAGCTGGGCATTGCTTTAAGGAATAGAGAAAACAGCTCCTTTCGCATATGGGAAGGTCAGACAGATAGCGCCTGGCATGACTCCCGAATAATAAGTTTCGTAGGTAGCTCAATACGCTCGACTTCGGCCAGGGGATTCGCAATATATTTCAAGAGAAGACTGGCCGCGTGGCGTCCCATTTCTTCCAGCGGCTGGCGCACGGTAGAGAGAGCTGGATGCATATGAGCTGCCTGCGGAATATCATCAAAGCCAATGATTGAGAGATCTCTGGGGAGTTGCAAACCGCGCTCTCGCGCGGCTTCCATCGCACCAAAGGCCATGACATCGTTCGAGACAAAGAGTGCGGTCGGCGGAACAGGCAGATTGAGGAGCTGGTGTGTACACTCATAGCCCTGCGGTTGCAGGAAATCGCCTTCACCCACCAGTTGAGGATCTAAGTCAAGGCCATGATCTGTGAGTGCTGCCTGGTAGCCGAGCAGGCGTTCGTGTGAGCAGCCGATCTCCATGTTTCCAGTGATAAAGCCGATACGTCGATGTCCCGAAGAGATAAAATAGGCGGTGGCGTCGTATGCTCCCTGCCTGTTAGTGGTGATGACAGAAGGAACTTGCTGATTATAACCCTGATAGTCGATCAGGACATGCGGAAAGCGGCGCTGGTAGAGGGTCTCTAAATAGGCTTTCTCATTGCGGGGTAGAATCAACAGCAAGCCATCGGCAAGATTACGTGTGATTTTTGTCACGTAGGCAGACTCCTTGGTTTTGCGTTGATGGGTTGTATAAAGCATGAGATTGTAGTTATTGGCTTCTAAAGCCTCGTCAATGCCCCGAATGATCTCACCCATATAGCTGGTGTTCAAATGGTCAACCAGCAGACCGACGACGCGCGTCGAACCCCCGGCCAGGCTGCGAGCCGGAATATTGCCGACATAACCCAGTTGCGCCATCGCGCGCAAGACCCGTTCACGCGTTTCAGGATTCACATTGCTCTTGTTGTTGACCACTCGTGAGACTGTCGAATACGATACTCCAGCCTCATCAGCAACATCAAAGATCGTGATATCCCGTGCAAGGTTAGTCCTGCCGCTGGTTGTTTTTCGGCTCAATTCCGTTTTCCTTCCATACAAGTTTTGTCCACGATTTGCAAGCGCTTGCATAAACCTTTTCTAATGAGTACCATATTTCCCTTTTTATTGTCAAGTGGTTATCCTTGCTTTTTTACGGTTTTCCTGTTATTCGTGTAGAATTACGCCTTATTTGAAGTATGATGAGCTTATTCTACCAGCTATTTCGGCTCTGACTGGCCAGGTATTCTCGGATCTATTGTGCAAACGTTTGCAAGGCATAAAAATCTATCCAACTGCTTTCTAACACTTTCCCTCTCTTTGTTGAAGCTGCTTTTGTTCGTAGTACGTTATTTTGTAATTAATGGCGGCAAGATGCTGCTCTACTTCATTCAAGTGTTCCTCAATGTGCTGGCGGTGCTGCTTTAACAATTGCATACGCGTGTCGACTGTATCATCGCCCTGGCGTAAGAGTTCAGTATAGCGTTGCACATCGCGAATAGGCATACCCGTCGCTCGTAAGCGCTTAATAAACTCGATTCTGTCTAGATCCTGCCGGGTATAGTGGCGATGGCCGCTTGAATTGTCGCGTCCGATGCGTTCCATCAAGCCTGCGCGCTCGTAATAGCGCAATGTATGCGCGCTCAACCCACTTATCTGAGCCATCTGCTGGATCGTTAATAACTCATCTATAACCTGAAGCTTTTCCATACTCTATCCTTTACTGGCGTTTCCACGACACGAGCATTCAATATTCAATCACATATATACCTTAGAGAATACTCTCAGTCAAGTTATCCTTTGCTTGTGGCCAGGGTTTCTCACAAGTCTTTCCCCCCGCCCGCCCACCCTGAGAAAAACAGGGAGTGTGGAAAGATGGGCACCGCAGTGCCCATCTTTCCACACTCCCTGGACCCTCCAATGGAAACGTTTACAAGAGCGCAAAACGACTTTGGAGAAACCCTTTCCTTGTGGCAGGGCAATGTAAAAATTGTGTTTTCGCTTTGCAAGACCCCTCCCAGAGTGTGAGAGAGGCAAAAAAACTTTGCCAGTGCTCTATCCTTGTGGGAGTGCGGGTCAGGGGGTCCAGATTGGCTACTTGTCTGCTTGCTAGTTGCAGTGTTTGCCTGCTCATTGTATAATTAGCCTGGCAGTTGGTTTAGATGATCCTAAGTACAATCAATTAAGCAACTTCTTGGATATGGCATCCCCTTAATGAATAAGCTCTATCCCGCGAAAGCTCTATGATTGCACGTAGTGCATTTCCATTTGACCTTTTAAAAAATCGGGAGACCGCTTTGCCCTGGAGGCGAGTGGCTCCAGTTAAAATCTTTCTGCGACCCGGTTAGAGGGTGCTGAAATTAGCATATCAGGAGTACAGTAAATGCAGTTAGCCGATCTTACGATCGATCAGCCACAGCAACAGACACAGCAACTTATGCGTGTTTATGAAAGTCTCTTCCTCGTAGATGACGTGTTTGTCAGCGCTGAAAGCCAGTTTGAAAAAGACGGCCTCGCTCTGGCTGAAGGTGGGTGGCAGCTCAAGCAAGTGAGCCACCGGGGGACAATTGTCTCTCCTCGCGCCACCGTTGTTGCTGTCTACGAACAATAGACGCCAACTCCGGCGCGTAGATGTTTTTATAGCTGAATTTTAAAAGAGAGCCTGCCAGCCATTGGCCGGGCTCTCTTCTTGCAGACTTCCCCCTGAAAAAGCGCATGGTGAGCCTATTTCACGCGCGGTGGTGGGCCCTGGCGTATAGACCATTGTTGGTGCATAACACCATTGCTCAAGCTCTTACCCTGCAAAAAGCATGCAAGAAGCAGGTTACTAGCATGCAAAAGCCCTGTTGGTTCGCGTTTCTTTAAACAAAAGACGGTACTTTTCTACCAACGCCAGGTCTCCCTATAAGGATTTAAATCGAGCCATGGTACTATTAAAAGTACCTATACCTGAATGCGGGCAACACGTATCGTTCTTATGGGCAATCACCCGGCATTGAGGGTATTGAGGGACAGAGCATGAGCATTGGTGAGATTATACCAGGACAATATATAGGTGGTTATCGTGTGTTGCGCTTGCTCGGTCAGGGCAACTCTTCGGAGGTCTATCTAGGAGAGTATCCTGGACTTGACCAACCTGTGGCAGTTAAGCTTCTGCACGCCTGGACGGGCGAACGTGATATTCAGCGCTTTCTCACACAGGCTGCTATGCTTAGCAAGCTTGATCATCCCAACATCATCCACATCTATGATTTTGGTTTAACTGACGCTGACGTGCCCTATCTTGTCATGAGCTATATGCCCTATGGTACCCTACGCCAGCGCTATCCACGGGGTACGCGCCTGCCGCTTGGAGAGGTGGTGCCATATACCAGCCAGATCGCGGATGCGCTTCAATACGTCCATGAGCATCAAATAGTCCATCGCGATGTCAAGCCGCAGAACATGTTGCTCACCGAGCAGAACCAGATCATTCTCAACGATTTTGGAACCGCCACGGTCTCTTATAGTCTGGTGCCAAATGTCGTTGATTTCGAGGGAACCGTTCTGTATGCCGCGCCAGAGCAACTGGAGGGCTGTTCACTACGTAGCAGCGACCAGTATGCTCTGGGGGTCATGGTTCACGAATTGCTGACAGGCTCCTGGCCGTTCATCGGCACCTTTGAAGAGGTCACATACAAACACCTGTCCGCATCGCCACCCACGCTACGCGAGAAAGGCATCATTGTCTCCCTCCAGGTCGAAGAGGCATTGCAACGCGCGCTTTCCAAAGATCCAGCCAGCCGCTTTGCCACTATCCAGGACTTCGCTGACGCGCTCGTTGAAACTCCCTTGTTTGAAGACCTCCTCAGTCAACTCCAGGCACCTTTACCAGCCTCCAAAAAGCAGTTTCGCTCTCCTCTTCCCTTCTCCTAATCCCTGTATAAAGCGTCTGCTTGATTTCGTACACGTAGTATACTGTTTTACAGGGGGGAGACGGAGTTGGATGTGCCCCAGACTACCTTTGCTCACGTGAATCTTCCACATGGATTACCACTTCGCTCCCACCTATCTTTATCCTGACTGGCAAAGGTATCAGCGAGGCTCTGACTGAAGTGAAAATTTGGGTTAGTTAAGCTTGAGCAACGGTTTGTGCGGTACCTTTGGCAAAAGGGTGAGTATACACACTAGGTAGGGGTACCTAATCTGCTATCATCCATGGAAATGGGAGAAAGAGTTTTTCCGATGAAAGCGGGAACCGTTCTGATGATTTTTAGTATTGATCCTTTGCACAGCCTCGTCGAATTTGCTGTCCAACATTTAAAGATCAGCCTGGTCAAAGGGCGTTTCTCTGATGTCCGAGGTACCGTCACGCTTGACCCCCAACATCCAGAGCGGGCCGCAATCACAGCGGAAGTTGCCGTAGAGAGCATCTATACTCGTGCTTCCAGGCGCGATGCCCATTTGCGCTCTGCCGATTTCTTTGATGTAACTGCTCATCCTACTATCACGTTCAAGAGCAACCAGCTTCGTCTGGTCAACTCCACTCAGTGTTGGCTCGGCGGCGATCTGTCGTTACATGGACTCACACGACCAATCACCTTCCAGGCAACTTATACAGGCATGGGCCAGGACCCTCTGACTGACTCCTGGCGCATAGGGTTGTCGGCAACAACATACATTGATCGCCGTGACTTTGGCATGAATTTCAATCTCAAGATTGCCGATGGGATCGCCGCTATAGGCAACGAGACACAGATTACTATCTATATCGAAGCTATCAAACAGGGGTCACTATAATATTCCGAACGGCATACTTGCTCAGTAGCGAATGAGCTTCTCTGTCAGTCCGTACACCTGGGATGACGCGGCTCATCTATAGTACATATGATTTGGGAAATAATCAGATTTTTACAGGTAAGTTTTTTATCCTCCCCTGCCTCTTAATGAAGAAGACCAGCAACACCGGCGCGTCAGTGTTGCTGGTCTTCTTCATTAAGAAGCGAGATGCAACTTAATGCTCTTCAGACGATCCTGTGGTCTGTGGCGTCGCCCTGATGCTTCTCGCGAACGTCCGCACGAGGGTTAACAACTGCTCAGGCTGCTCGATCTGCGGAAGGTGGCCAGCTTCGGGGATAGGTGCGAAGCGAGCGTGCGGGAACGCTTGGGCATAGGCACGGCCATATTCAAGGTCTGCCACGCGATCGCTCTCTCCCCAGGCAACGAGAACCGGGATTTTCACATTCCTGAGGCGACGCTGTAGCTTTGGATCACCGCCCAGTCTCTTGCTATCATACACATAGAGCGTCTCTGTATTTGCTTTCCTGCCTGCAATCTGCTCAGGTGTTATGGTCGCCGGGTCGATACGCAAGGCTGCTGGATTGTGGAAGCTGAGAGCCGCTAGCTTCTCGGGCGCCAGAGTGGATACATCAGGAATTGGATGCCCATCAACCACAATACCCACGCCATTGACCAGAACGAGGCCGCTTATCAACTGCATGGTATCGCGCAAGGCCATCGCGGACGCGATCCAGCCACCGACCGAAGAGCCAATGACCAGGACATTATGCAGGTTGAGCCGTTCCAGCAATTCAAGATAGGCGAAAGCGAGATCATCAATGCTATTGAACCACTCAGGACGTGGCTCGCCCGCAAAGCCAGGATGAGTCGGCACCAGGGTGTGAGCCTTGTCCAGCCCGGCAGTGATGCCAGCCACGGTCTGCGGACCACCACCACCATGTAAGATGAGTATAGGACGACCGCTGTTCTCTCGCTCGTCAAAGCGCAGGGTCAAGCCATCAGCGAAAGACTCTTTTCGTGTTTGTATAGGAGCAGGTAACATGTTCATGTGATTCATCCTTCTTTTAGTCTCTCCATCGGTTAGTTCACACCGGCGAACTAGCGATGACTGTTTTTATGTGATTTAAGCCGTAAGGCGCGAAAAAACCAGTTAGGAAACAACCTCTGTGTGGTAGCGAGCCATCAATTCAGCTATTTGCTGCGGACCCAGAGCACCATTTTCCTGGATGAGCTTGCTCATTTCTTCAAAGTAGCCAATATAGAGCGGAGGTGTAAACGTGTTGAGGAAACGAGCGGGCTTGTCAGTCGGGTTGCTGAACGTATGGATGGTTCCAATGGGTACCATCACCAATGTTCCTTGACCAGCCCGCACGGTCTGCGTCCCTGTCAGAAACTCCAATTCACCTTCGAGGATATAAAAGCCCTCTTCATGCGCGTGATGGATATGAGGCGGGGGAGTGGGAGCATGAGGAGCCAATGCAAATTCCGCGAGGCCCAATCTTCCTCGTGTATGCTCCCCATCCTCCTGGACAATCATCTGAATAGGACCGAGAGGAAGCGCGCGTCCTTCTCCCGGTTTCAGTACGATGGCACTCATAAACAAATCCTTTCATTCGTATTCTCCTGTCTTTGGATTACTCTACGAACCACGCTCCCAGTCCTCAAGGCTGGAAGGGCTTGCGACATCCACGACAGAACTGTTATACTTATATAAACAAACTTATATAAACAAGCTTGTATAAACATTATAACATAAACATACTTATATAAACAAGGGTATATAAGTATGTTTATAAAATAGCAGGAGAGAAGATTGATGATTGTCGCACTTGAAGAACTGGGTCAGGCTGTCAAACGCTTACAACACCGTCATCACCGTACACTTGATGTCCGGCTTGCGCCTTTGGGAATTACGCTGGTGCAGTGGGATGCGCTGCGTGCGATCAGTCGTCACCCGAACGTCTCAGGGCATCGACTGGCGCAATTGACGTTCCAGACCGATCAATCCTTTGGCACCCTGGCGAGCCGACTGGAGGCTCATGGGTGGATTGAGCGCCTCACTGGCGCGGGGAAGGCGATCCGTCATCGCCTCACACCTTCCGGCGAGGCGCTCCTGCACGAGGGTCATACCACGGTCCATGAGATACTCTCGGCATCGTTCTTGCCACTTTCGCCTATGGAACGAGAAACCTTGTACGATTTGTTGATACGCCTGTTGAATGGGTCTGACGCATAGCCTGGAGAGTAGAAGCGTCCATTGTGCAGATGCAGCCAGTGACCCGCCTTTTGTGGAGAGCAAGAGGCGTATGCAGTGTCCTGGTCGCCTGATGGCAAGAAAATGTTCGTGAGTGATGCTGGTGACAACAGCGAATACGTGCTGGATAGCAATGGAAAAATCCTGGCGCAATTGAAAAACCTCAATATGTTAGGCGATAGGGTCTGGTCATCTGATAGCGAGAAAATCATTTTTTCTTCTCAGGATTCAACGGTTCAATGGAGTATCAAGAGCGTGGGTGTCAGCAATGGCAACCATGTAACAACTCTAGCAAAGCTTCCTGCAAATTATGGTGTCACCCAATTTTCGCCTGATGGCAAACAGGCTATTGTGCAGAACCTGGATAAGAGGGACAATACTAGCCCGCTGCAAATCTGGGATCTCCAGACTGGCAAGAAGATAGGCGAGCTCGCCGTTGCACATAATAGAAATGCTTTCGGATGGGCCTTCTCACCTGATAGTTCTTTATTAGCGATAGATGACGAAGGTGTGATTAACATCTACACATCTGCCGATGGAAAGCTTCTGACCTCGTTCGAGAATAAAGTTTCAGGGCAGGGAGTGCATAACATTGTCTGGTCCCCGGATGGCAAATACCTGGCCGAGAGCGCAACTGTCATCAAGGTCTATGATGTCACCGCCAAAAAGCTCGTTACCACGTTTGGGCAGGTTGATGCTCAGCATAGGATCACCACTCTAATCTGGTCCTCGGATGGTAAAGGCCTTGCTTCCTCAACGCTGTTGCTGGCGAATAATGTTCCAGATGTTAGCGATAATCGTGTAAGTGTCTGGAGTCTCAACTAGGCCAAAAATACTTTTGAGAGTGTTGTCATGCGAGGTGCCGAGCGCCTCGCATGACAACACTTTCCTACCTGGCAAGCTTCATGTGAAGGTGTGATCCACGTCAGTGGAATAGTATCGAGCGTTTGCAATGTTCTTATTGCTATCAGTCCTGCATCCAGGTTACTGACTGTGTCTGTTTGATCGGCATCTACGTGTTTGTTATTGAAGTCATGCATATCACAGTCTTCTGCCAGGCGTGCTCGCTGGTAGCTGCTTTGATCTGAAAACTGGCTTGTATCTCCACTGACACGTCATATCTTTCTTACAGCGCGCTAGTTTCGCTGACAAACTGTGAGAAAGACATTTCTGGAACGAATCTCGCACACATCTTTCAGATCTGAAAGGGAGGAAAGAGATGTCTTCAAACACCACTGATCTCTCGCTAGAGAAGCCATCGACCAATGACCGCCCAGCCGGCCAACAGCGGCGCAGGAGATTGATCCTCGCGTTGACTGTGCTGGCCTTCATTGCTATTGCAGCGGTTGTACTCTATGCACTTTCATTAATTATCCAGGCGATCATCCTGCTGGCTATTTCCGCGCTACTGGCCTATCTGCTCTCTCCGCTTGTGCGGATCTTACAAAAGTATATGGCCCGTCCTCTTGCCATCCTTATTGTCTATCTTCTGCTTGCGGGCTTTCTGACTGGAGGCATTTTTCTGATTACTGCGGCTCTTATCCAGCAATCCTCATCGGTCGTGCAGTCTGTTCAATTTCTCTTGAGTCCCGCGGGAACACATCAGTTTCAATCGGTGGTAAACTTCCTGAGCATGTTTGGTATTACCACAAACCAGGTTACCCAATTCAAGAATCAAGTGCTTTCTCAGGCCCTTGGCACGCTCTCAGGACTCCTGCCTTTCCTGACAGTGCTCTTTAGCAATCTTATCAATATCCTTGTTGTGATTACCCTTAGCGTTTACTTTGTGGTTGACGGCCCTCGCATCATTCGCTGGCTCTCCCTGAAAACGCCGATCAGGCAGAGAAACGCTATTAACTTCTTGCTGCACGCCCTTGATCAGAGCCTGGGTGGCTACTTTAGGGGTTCGTTGCTAATCGCTTTTATAGGAGCGCTGTGTATCGGGGGGGTGCTGACTCTGTTGCGCGTTCCATACGCAGCTTTGCTGGGAGCCCTTTTCTTTCTTCTCTACTTTGTGCCAGTCGTAGGCGGCTATATCGTAGAGGCCCTGTGTATTCTGGCAGCGTTACCACAGGGATGGGTCATAGTGCTGATTGTGACCCTTTTTATGACGGCTTTTCAGGGATTTTTTATCGGACAAATCCTTTCCCCGCGCATTTTCAGTAAGACAGTTGGGGTTCATCCCATTTTGGCCCTTTTTGCGCTTTTCGCTGGCGCGGAACTCTTTGGCATCTTAGGAGGGTTCTTCGCCATACCTGTAGTCGGCGTGCTCCAACAGATTATTGTGGCTCTCTGGCGGCGCTGGGAAGAGGCCCATCCTGAACAATTTCCAGCAGAAGAACTGCCTCCTCAAGTGTGAACGCTCACGATCTCACGATCTCTCCAGGGCAGGCGCGAGAACAAATCTGTGCTACACTGGAGAGATCGTGAGGAGGGCATGTGTCAGGCGGCTGGCTGAATAGGCCTTCTGGTTTTCTCGCTTCTCTCTTTGAAGCGAAAACCCCATCCAGAATGTATGAGAAGTAGGAGTAGAGTTTCAAATATCTCTGGTGAAGGAAATAGACAAATGGAAGTACAAAAGATCCCGCATAAGGCTCCTTCGGAAGCACCTGATACATCGACGCTCCCGCGCAATGCGGTCATTATCACGAATCCAACCTCTGGAAGTTATGCACGCTTCGCCCACGATCTGGAAGAAACGGTAAAATTTTTACAGCAGGCAGAATGGCAGGTCGAGCTAAAGCTAACCCAGGCCGCGGGTGACGGATCTCGCCTGGCGCGCGAGGCGGTTGAGCAGAAGGCCGATATCGTGATCGCCGCTGGTGGTGATGGGACAATTAATGAGATTATCCAGGAACTGGCGGGAAGTGAGACTGCTCTGGGTGTCCTTCCCATTGGAACAGTCAATGTCTGGGCACGCGAAATGGTGATTCCTTTGGAGAGTGCAGGCGCACGAGATGTTTTGCTTCACGGAGTCACCCGCCAGATTGATCTGGGTCGTATCAATGATCGCTACTTTTTGTTGATGGTGGGTGTCGGCTTTGACGGAGAAGTTGCTCAATCGGTTGAAAAAAACCACAGCAAACGCTTTGGGGTTCTGGGGTATGTGTTCACCATGCTGGGGATGAGTATTCGATTTCGAGGTTTTCGTGTCGTACTTACCATTGATGGGCAAGAGATGAGAACGCGCGCCTTCCAAATCGTGATCGGAAATACTCAACTCTACGGAGGCGCAGTTACCTTCACCTGGCAGGCCAAATGTGATGATGGTCTTCTGGATGTCTGCATTGTGCGCACGGGAAGCCGTTGGAGATTTATGCTAATGCTGAGAGATCTTATTTTGCAACGCAAACGCAATAGAGAGTTAATCACCTATAAAACATGTACCTCGTTGGAAATCCGTTCGCGCAGGCCGATTGCCTTACAGATTGATGGTGACGCGGCAGGGCAGACCCCTGCAAGCATCCAGATTGTCCCCGGAGCACTCAAGGTCATTGTTCCTCAGCAGGGACCCGGAGGTATTTTCCAGGAGGGAAGTTCAACAGAAGAGGTTAAATAAAATACGCTGTAGTCTTTCTTGCCTCTTTCTTACAAATTGGAAACTATTCAAGCTCGTTTTCAAAAGGAAATGATACACATGGAGTCGAGATTAGACTACTTCGTAGAGCAGGCACGCGCGGGAGATGAGGAAGCGCTTGAAGCAGTCGTGCAGGCTATTCAAGATCGTATTTATAATCTGGCTTTACGAATGCTGTGGCACCCTTCCGATGCTGAGGATGCTACGCAAGAGATTTTAATCAAAGTAATTACGCATTTGCAGCAATTTCGGCAAGAAAGTGCTTTTATGACATGGGTCTATCAGATCGCGAAGCATCATTTGTTAAGTACACGACGGCATCGGGCCGAAATGACCCCGCTGACATCCGCGTTTATCAGTGACGTTCTGGAAGCCGTGGAAGTTGAACGTGCTCGGACCACCTTTGTCCATGAGAATCGGGATGGAGTTGAGCAAGAATTGCTCGTCAAAGATCTTCAACTGCGTTGCACACTCGGCATGCTACTTTGCCTTGACCGAGAACACCGACTTGCCTATATCCTGGGCGAAGTTTTTGAGGTAAGTAGTGCTCAGGGTGCTACCATTCTTACAATCAGCGAAACAGCTTTCCGCAAGCGCGTCTCGCGAGCACGAGCACGCTTGCAGCGCTTTCTGGAACCGAATTGTCGTCTGGCCAATGAGTCCAGGGAGTGCAACTGCATTCGCCACCTTGATCGCAGTTCTTCAGACGAGAAGCGAAGGCTCGCTACGTTGTTTACAACTCATCCGCTAATGGTAAGCGCTTTGCAACCAGATGCGAGTTTGCAGGCTCAGGCTCGTGAGCTTGGACAATTGGAACGCGTAGCAGCTATTTTTCGCAGCCACCCATCTTTTGCCGCGCCCGACCGCCTGGTCCTGGCGATTAAGAGACTCCTCGCAAGTGACACTTTTCACATCTTTGAGATGTAGGCCGGAAATCGGTCACATATGCTTTCCCAGCATGTCTCATTGTATGAAGCACAATACTCTCAGATGTGTGCAGAAAAGCACGCGTATGAGATGAACAAAAATAAAAAATGTGCTGCAAGAAAAGGAGTATCTTTATGCCACTTATTGATTTCACGTATTCCAAAGGTGCCTTGAGTGAAGGGCAGCAACAGCAACTTGGCGAACGTTTCGCACCCATTCTTGCCAAATGGGAGGGCTTCCCCGGTCATCCGCGCTTGATCGCGAATATCTGGGTGCTTTTCCACGAACTGAAGGACAATGCTTTGACCGTTGGCGGTCGCGCCAGTGATCCCGCTAATCCCCTGTATCGCATAGTCATCACAGTGCCGACCGGAATACTCAATAGTGAGCGCAAGCGTGGTCTGGTTGAGGAATTGACTCGCGCGGTCTTTGAGATAGATGGCCATCCTATCTTTACCGAGACTCGTCCTGATCATTCAGCTGGCCCTTTGCGCCTCTACTGCGTCTTCAACGAGGTTCCATATGAAGATTGGGGCTACGATGGAAATATGTGGTCCCAGCGGGAAGTCGGCGCCTTTATTGTTGGTCCAGTCTCTCCTCCACAAGCCTGAGATGCACTGGAGGTGAACCTGTTGCCTGAGTGAAGCTTACTTCGCGGCTTTGCTCAGGGACCCCTCTGAGAAAGTAGCACGCTTTCCTTTGGGTATGGTTCGCGCATGGAGCTTGTGCGCAAGCCCAGGCTTGCGCACAAGCTCACCCATACTATAGACCAGCAGTGTTCATAAGAAGCTGCCTATACTGCAATGGTCAGGCGTGATCACCTTAGATTAGCGCACCTAAAAACCAGCCTCCAACCAGCACAATGCAGGTCAGAGTGAGCAGGTAAAAGTAGAGCTTGCGTGTGGCGCGCGGTTTCTCAGCACCGGTAGAAAAGAGGATCACCAGCAGCAGAAGCGCGGTTAGCAAGAGGGTCAGAGTTAGTGCAAGGGGCTGGATATGCAGAATGCCAGTCAGATGTAAGGTCAAAATTAACAACGCGCTCAGGATCAGCAGGGCATTGCCCAGCAGAAACGAGCGTTTAACTCCCAGAACTACCGCCAGTGTTCTGACCCCGCCGGCTGCGTCTTCCTCCAGATCTGGCAGCGAGTTTGCCAGGTTCAGCGCCACGCCCAGCAGAAAGCCTGCGGGCACCAGCCAGATCAGAA
Source organism: Candidatus Paraktedonobacter carboxidivorans (assembly GCA_041156125.1). GTDB lineage: Bacteria > Chloroflexota > Ktedonobacteria > Ktedonobacterales > Ktedonobacteraceae > Paraktedonobacter > Paraktedonobacter carboxidivorans. Next base: position 85,253 of record JBEVTI010000017.1, on the reverse strand, counting down.
AGGGGATGTTACGCCCGTTTCCAGCAAAGGCGTAGAGAGGAATCAAGGGCATGGCCAGGGCAAAGACGATCCCACTTAAAGGCGTTGATTTAAGGCCCAGGTTATAGGCTGTACCCAGAGCCAGGTAGATCAACAGAAGCAGGCCGGCCAGGGGTGGCAGAGGCAAAAGGAGCAGAACCATGATCACAATCATCAAGCATCCAGCAATCAGAGCCTCGCGCGGCGTGATCAGGCCTCGTGTAATAGGCTTGCTCGGCTTGCTTATAGCATCAGTCTTGCGATCACAATAATCGTTCAAGATTGCGATTGCCATCTGCATGGCCGTATGTGCGCCAACAATCAGCAGCACGACCGACCAGACAGGATGTGGCCACGCGGCCAGCAGAGCAAAGATCGTGATGGCAATCAGGTGAAAGAGCACAGGTATAGGATGACAGAGCGCCAGGAAACCCAGAAACACCGTTCCATATGAACGTTTGGCTGGTTGCTGTATAGCCATTGTCTTTGCGTATCCTTTAAAGGCTGCCTGAGAGCATCCCGGCATGTACTCTTAATAAGCTCCTGACCAGGAGAGGAAACAATTCTGAAGTGCTCACATATATTATCACATATTGGGTAAATGTTTTGCTGCTGGTCAGACATCCACGATTTTCCAAAATCATGGATGTCTGACCAGCAGCAAAAAATACTTCAGCAGAGAGAAACATTAACGCTATGATTTGCTGAGAAAGGGATTTACCAGGCAGGTGCCCAGATGCCGAATTCGTTGCCGTCAAGGTCGGTGAACTGCGCCCATTTGCCCCAGGGTTCGGTACTCAATTCCTGGGAAATATTGATACCACGAGCTTTGAGCGTTGCACAGGTTTCCTCTATCTTGTCAGTATGCAAGACATAGCCAGTGAAGCCAGTCTTGTCGCCGCCGCTCTGCCCGCGCAGGCCAAGCATGATATGGGTCTGTGCTCCGGGAGGAGCAATTTCGATCCAGCGCTCGGTTTCGCTCATAGGCTGATCGTCGATTTTCTCAAAGCCAAGCTTATTAACATAAAAATCGAGAGCTTTGTCTTGATCGCTAACAGCCACATTGATAGTACCAATTTTTGTGAACATAGATGCCTCCTTTTATTGGTCACGCTATTTTTCATAGTAGATCACTCTACAAGAATAGCTTATATCGAACAAAATTTCAAGTCTTTTACGACGGCGGGGTAAAACTGCCATTCAGGCATGCAGCCAGCTTATGTTGCAAAACTCCACTCAACCTCTTCTCCGATAGTTCGGCGGCTTTGCCGCCAGAGGCCGCAGTTTCGCCCCTACAGTTTATAAGAGCCTTTCTTTCTTAGAAAACGCGGCCTGAGCTATCTCTAGTGTAGCTGTGGGCCGCATAAAGGTCGCTTTCAGCCCTCCTCCAGCTGCAAGAGAGGCTCTTGACAAGCAGGATAGCAGGCAAATATAACTAAATAAGTTTAGAATCAGTTACATCTTTGGAATAAGGAAAGAGAGGCCACTATGGATGAGCTGCAACAGGCGCGTTGTATACCGTGTGAAGGAGGTGTGGCACCAGCAAATGCTGCCGAGATTGCCGGCTACCTGTCTCAGATTTCAGGTTGGCAGGTGGCCGAAGTGGATGGTGTGAAGCGTCTTACGAAAATCTTTGCCTTGCGCAATTTTGTGTGTGCTCTGGCCTTTACCAATCAGGTTGGTGCATTGGCTGAACAGGAAGGGCATCATCCGGCTCTGCTGACTGAATGGGGTAAAGTGACGGTCACATGGTGGACCCATTCTATCGGAGGATTGCATAAAAACGACTTTGTGATGGCATACAAAACTGACGAGGCCTTTCAGCAGGCAAGCGGCGCACGCTAATTGGTAGGAGAGTTGCTCGCTGTCGGATCAGGTAGAAAATAGTTGTGGTTTTACGATGAGGCTCTGTGCAAAGCTCAGGTAAGGCAAGCAAAGAGAGAACAAAGGGGTTATGATGTTTGTTGTTGCGAAAACGAAGACGCCGGCAAAATCGCTTTATTGGAGCAGTATTGCCAGTGTGCAAGGCGTATGCACTGTGATTGCTACGGAGAAGGGCGTGTGCTGGACTGGCACACCGGGAACTAGCCGGGAGGCTGGTCTGGCCTGGCTGGAGCGTCGTTTGCTGATCGCGCAATTGATTGAAGCCGAGACGGTTGAGCCATTGCAGCAGGCTATGGAGCAACTGTGCCGTTATTTCGCGGGAGAGCCTGTCCAATTCTCATGCCCGCTCGATCTGTATGGCACCGCGTTCCAGGTAGCTGTCTGGGAAGAACTCTATCGTATCCCTTACGGCCAGACGCGTACATATAGCCAGATTGCCAGCGCGATAGCTCGTCCCCAGGCCGTGCGCGCGGTCGGCGCGGCCAACGGAGCTAATCCAGTAGCAGTCATAGTGCCCTGCCATCGCGTAATTGGCAGCAATGGCACATTGACAGGTTATGGTGGTGGGCTGCCTATGAAGCAGTGGTTACTGGCTTTAGAAGATGCGACTCTTCCACGGTGAAAACATAAGTGTCCATCCCTGGCTTTTCGGCAGGAGGAAACGTGCTTTGGACTCTTCTTCTGCTGTAGGCAAAGCTCTCTTCTCAGCCGGGTGGGGTGGCGCGGTAAAGGTTTAAGGTGGAGCAGAGTGTTTTGCGGGCGCGTGCACGCGCCCGCAAAACACTCTGCTCCACCTTTTTCTCTCCAGGTGGGACGTTTTTTTGCCAGATTTTACAAAATCTGGCATCGCTTATGCATCTTTGCTTTTCTGGCGCGTGGCTGCAGCTAACGATAATTCTCACTCTGGGAGAAAAATACTTTGACCAGACCGCGAATAATAACGGAGTCCAGGCCAACGATTAGCAAAATCATCACAATCCAGAGCCAGGTCAGCGGAGTGTGCTGAACGTTTGCCGCGTAAGCTGGATCAAACGATTTGATGAGTAAAGGAACAAGAAATATCAGTGGAATAACAAGTAGAGCCAGGCTACCTCCAAACACAACCAGAGGCAGAAGAATGCGCCACCAGCCTGAGTCGCTCAGGTTCTCTGTTTTCGCTGTTCCATAGGCTTCGCGGTGTTCAATTGCTGGCTGCGCTGCCGGCACAGTAGTTTGGTTTTGCATAAACATATCTCCTAATGAAGCGGAATTCGTATTGCTGATATATTATATGGCTGCTTTGCTCTCCTTTTCAAGATAGCCCGCCTCTATACAGCACCTGAATTAAGTGATAACCACTTTTTCTTGAATTTGCTTCGTTCTATTTATTGATACGTAGCAGTATTGCTATGGGAGTCTTTGAAGAGGTCCGGTCATGCCAATCTGGTAGTGACGTTTGACCGTTCGTGCTGCTTCGTGCTATGATAGTCAAAATTCTTAGTGATAGATGTGTTTAGACGTGGGTAATTAGGTATGGATGATGTTGTGCCTGGTGTGTTACAACGCTTGCGTGAGGCTGATATTGTTAGCCTGGCGGGGCTGGCTAACGCGTCTCTGGGACAAGAGTATTGCCGTAGCGGGCATGTTTCAACGACCAAACGGCAGGGAGCGCGCCTCTCAGGAGTGGTGACGATACCTGATATGTTACACCCAGCCGAGAATGGTTACGTGATTGGTGAGCAACAAACGGATGGGCAGGGTCCATCGGGCACTGTCCCTTCCCTCTCTGCTAAGCAGCAATTTGAGGTAGAGGTGGAAGTGTCGAACAGCCTTGAGTGTGAGGTTGTGTGTTCTTGTGAGCAAAAGGCCGCTCTTATTTGTGTGCATGCAACTGCCCTCCTCTACCAATGGGTGACCCATTCCTATACGTTTATTTCGTCTCTTGTTCAGACTGAGGGCTTCCCAGTTATATCTGACAAAGGGCATGGCGTGACCAAAGATCTATCAGCTTCCGCGGAACCACTATCTCATGAGCCGTTAGTGCCAGTGGCCTCCCGCTATAGTCCCCTGCCATCCAGGCACCAGGCAGTGAATACGATTAGCGAAACGCTGACGCAATTTGGCTTGAGCGAATTGCGTGCATTGTCGCGCGAATATGGTGTCACGCAAACCGGGTTGAGCAAGCAACAACTGACGGAGACGATGATTGAGACATTACGTCAGCCTGAAGCCATTCGGCGGGTGGTGAGCGCGCTGGAAAAACCACAGCGTCAGTTGTTAGCGGCCTTTGCTCTAGCTGGTGGCTCAATGAGCGACGAGGATCTGCGCGGTCTCTTCGAGCGTTTTTCTTTGGGTAATACTGGAACATTACAAGATTTGCTGGTGGCTTTGCAGGCGAAACTGTTGATCGTGCGTACCAGCTTTAACCATTCACTGCAACAGCGTTTTCAACTTGGCCTGGCACCCCTGGATATTAGCTGGTACATTCCTCAGGAGGTGCGTGAAGCCTTGCATGTGGCGTTACCAGTCACGCCTTTTAATGTCGAGGTGCCCTATGGCAAGGGTGCAAATCCCTCACTGCCAACGCTACAAATGGCCGAGCCATATGCACTACTGAGTGATTTGTTGCTTGTGGCACGTGTATTGCATGGTTTTCCACTCGACCCGCTGGAAAAGCGTCCGTCTCGCGGCGGCTCGCTCTTTTCAGATCGCGCGCCCGTTGATGGATCGCTGGCTTTGCCGCCCCCTGAGGATCAGCCAACTCCAGCGTTGCTAGAGGCTGCCCAGGCGACTAGTTCGCGCCCGCCTGCTTATTTGCGTTTCGTTGTGCGTTTGCTGCGCCTGACGAATATTCTTTATAAAGAAGAGAACTGGCAGACGCATTTGAGCGCATTAGCGGAGGCATCCAAACTCTTGCTTGGTCCCGCACGTAATGATGCTCTATACGATCTGTTCACCCGCTGGTTAAATCAGCCCTCGTATGTCGAACTTTACGAGTTGTCTGAGCATGTGCTGCGCGTGCGTTGCCGGGCTACACCCCTCAATCAACCTGACCTGAGGCGTGGTGAGCTAGAGCAGGAGAATAACGAGGCGCGCCAGGATTTGCTCGCGCTACTGGCGCAAGTTCCGTCAGGTGAATGGGTGAACTTCTCAGCTTTTGCGCGTTTTGTCTATCGTCTGCGTCCGACCTTTCTCCAGCGGCGTCAGCGGCTCTTTCCTTCGCCCCACTGGTGGATTGAGCAGGAGGAAGGGCGCCCATTGCATCCTACTCAACTCGCCGATTGGTTGCGCGCGGAAGGGCGCTACCTGGCCTATCTGCTCCAGGGGCCTTTGCACTGGTGGGGACTTTGTGATCTGGCCCTCTCGCCGAGCGAGCAGTTGCTGGCCTTTCGTTTGACTCCTGTAGCCGATTTTCTCTTTCATGGTCACCCGCTCTCTCTCTCTGTTGGCCAAGAGCAGGCTATAGCGGTCGCGCAGACGTTAACTGTTTCGCCCGAGGGGCATATCTTGATTTCCTGCCAGTCCGCCAACTGGCCACTGATAGCCTGTGTGGAACGTTTCGCTGAAAATAGAGGTGTGCGCGATGAACAGCTTGCATATTGTCTGACGGCACGCACTTTAAGCCTGGCAATTGAGCGGGGATATGATCCTGGCGAATTGCTGGAGATGCTGGCTGGCGCCTCTACGCCGGGGACAGAGGAGGAGTTGCGCAAATTGCTGACGAGTCTTGAGCGTCGCATTGCCAACTATGGACGAGTGCGCCTCTATAGCGATGTTTCACTGCTTCAAACGGCTGATAGCTCGGTAATGCAACATCTGGCGGCTATTACATCATTGGATGAGCAGACTATTCGTCCGGTCCAGCCGACTCTGCTTCTACTGAAAAAGCAGGGTATAGAGCGATTGCTGGAGGAGCTGAAACGACGCGGGCAGGTGCCACTCCTGCATGAAGAGGGTTGAGCGCCATGCAACAGAGCGATTTGCATTTGCTACAGACGGTTCCACAGTATCATTTACAGGTGGTTATGAAAACGCGCCTGGCCATTCAGTCTGCCAACGGTCAGAGTATGGAGGACATGCCCGACGTGGCTTCCCAGAATTTGGGAGAGATTGCCGCCTATCTTTTTGAGGACCAGGCTTGTCAAGACGTGTTGCGTGCATTGAGTGAAGCGGAGTCCTGCGTTTTGCGCGAACTGGTGGCCTGTGGTGGGCGGGCGAATAGTCGTGACATGGCTCTCTACCTGAATGCTCCTGGCTCTCCCTTCGCCTTTGCCCAGACATCCGCGCCAGAAAAAAGCGGCAGTGTGGCCTCGATCACTCATCCATCTCCTTTGTCCACACCCAGGTATCTTGCCAATGCCCCCTCTCTCTATCCAACTCCTCACCCTCATGGGGCATTTGAACTGGCTTTACACCATTTACTGCTAAACGGCCTGCTCTTCTGGGGAAAACAGACCAACTTTGTGGGTCGCGACTATTCCAGTGGTGTCTATGATGGCGTGCTAATCGTTCCGCAGACAATTGTGGAGCTTGCCAGCCAGGAGTGGGGTCTGGATCAACTACCCGCACCAGAAGACGCGCAGCAGCCTGTGTTACCTGGTGAAGGGATGCGTATTTTGCAGCGCTCGCTTTATCTGTACTGGTCGCTGGTGGCGCGCGCGCGCGATGGATTGCCGCTGGTGAACAGCCATTTACTCTCGCGTACGGCCTTGCGCCAGGTACTTGAACAGATGGCCACGTTTAGCCATTTCTGGGAACCTCTGAGTACTGAGCAGATTCATACTGAGAATGACGCGCCTTATCTGCTCTTTTTGCGCTTGCTGTTGCTGAAATTAGGCCTGTTATTTGAGCGCCAGGGAACGCTGCGCGCAGCCCCGGCCCAGGATTTTTTCATGTTGCCGCTCTCCGAGCGCGCCTGGCGCTGTTTTCAGCTCTGGCTGGAAACGCCCTTCTGGAACGAACTGGCTTTTGTGGCGAATGTGGTGGCCCAGCCAGGGCCGGCTCCTCTTGATCAGGCACACGAGGAGGCAGTGCGCTCGCGTCAACTCGTTGTAGAGCACGTTTTCCAGGCCGCACCAGCGACCTGGCATGCGTTGCCGACCTTTATTGCGCGTATGAAGCTGCATATTCCTTATCTGCTCTTCCCGCGCCAGTATGGCCTGCGAGCCGAGCGCTATACACTGGGTAGCAATCCCTATGGTTGGAATTTTCGCCTGCGCCGTGGCTGGCTGACTCACCGCGAAGGCTGGCATGTGGTGGAAGGTGGCTTCATCCGTACGCTTGTCAGCAAGCCGCTAGTCTGGCTGGGTGTGGTAGAGGAGGGCGACAATGAGCACGCTGACGCGTTTTGTCTGGCGCAGGGAGCAAGCTTGCTAGCCTCTCCAAATCCGCCAGAAGCTGTTGAGGAAATCTGGGGACGTCTGGTGGTCCAGCCGAATTTTGATCTGGTAGCCCTGGCTCCTGTCTCCGAAGCATTGTTGCTCGATCTTGACCGTTTCGCTGAACGTGTGCGCCTTGAGCATATCGCCCAGTATCATCTGAGCAAGGCCAGCGTAACTCATGCAGTTCAGCTTGGTCTGACAGCCGAAGGCATTCAGCAGATTTTAGAACAGGCGACGGGTGGTTCTATTCCGCAAAATGTGCGCTATTCGCTCCAGGAGTGGGAGCGTCAGGCCCGGCGCGTTGAACTCTGGCGCGCGACAACCTTGCTGGAGGTCGATGATCCTGCCCTGCTGGATACGCTGTTCGAGGATCACGAGGCACGTCCCTGGCTGCTGCGCCGGCTGGCTCCCACTCTGGCTGAAGTGGCTACCGCGCAACTCGAACACTTGCAGGATCTCCTCTGGCAGCGTGATTATCTGCCAGTGCAGGCTTCAGCTACGCGTTATCAGGATGTTTTAACCAGCGCAACCCTGCCGTCCCATGAGGCCCAGTGGTATCTTTTGCCCACAGGTTTGCTCCAACCGCGCTATCCGTTGACCAATCTTTACCTGGCGACTGAATTGGAGCGCTTTACCCAGGCGGCAGAAGCGCAGCTTCCCTCTGAGAATGCCGCACTCGGCGCTGCCAGTGAATGGCGCAGAATCACTCCTCTCTCTCTCCAGCAGGCTCTGAACGCGGGCCTCGAACTTCAGCAGATTATTCGCTTCCTGCAACAATATTGCGTCGCCGGCGTGCCCGGCTCATTTCTGCTACGTCTCAAACTCTGGGGCAGTGGCTACAGCGAAGCGCCCGCCATGCATATTGAGTCTGCGCCCTTACTTAGCCTCTCTAGCCAGGCTCTGCAAGATATTCTCGCTGATGAAGAGATTGGTCCACTGCTCGGCGACGCTGTCCCGGCTGAGAAGCGCCTGGTGCGCGTTGAACCAGAGCATCTTGAGCATGTTATAGCCTTGTTGCGCGACCGGGGCTTTGAGGTGTCGTGACAAGTTACGAGAAGTTTATAGATGAAAGGCTAGAGCATCCCTGTGGGAGAAAATTCCTCTCAAAACCTGTTGACAATTCCCTCAGGCTATAGTATAGTAAATATGCGAACGAGAGAGCTTATAAAAAGGCTTAAGTCGTTGTGAAAAATGCGGGAGTGGCTCAGTGGTAGAGCGCTTCCTTGCCAAGGAAGATGTCGCGGGTTCAAATCCCGTCTCCCGCTCCCATTTTTCTCCTATGCTAAATATAAACAGGGCGACGTCGCCAAGTGGTAAGGCACGGCTCTGCAAAAGCTGCACCAGCGGTTCGAATCCGCTCGTCGCCTCCTAATTAGACGTGATGATCGATCACGTCTTTTTTATTCCAGGAAGATTTATGCGCCAGCAGCATAGCTACTCCACCGAAGCTATTGTTCTTAAACGCAGCGATTTCGGCGAAGCCGATCGCCTGATTACTCTGTTCACTCCACACAAAGGCAAATTGAACGCCATCGCGAAAGGCGCGCGGCGTCCAGTCAGCAAATTGGCTGGTCACGTCGAATTGTTGAATCGCAGCCAGTTGCAGATCGCTGTGGGTCGTAATCTGGATATCATCACCCAGGTAGAGATGCGCGAGAACTTCCTGCGCCTGCGTACGGAACTGTGGCATATGACCTGTGGCTTCTATCTGGCGGAACTGGTGGATCGTTTTGTGGAGGAACGGGTGCCGCATATCGATGTTTATAACTTGCTTTTGCAAACCCTGCGCTATCTAGACGCTGATGCCAGCGTGCAGATGCAGCAACGCCTGCAAGAGAAAGCTTCTGCGGAGACACCAAATACTGGCAAGACACCGCTTTTGCTGCGCTATTTTGAATTACACCTGTTGACTTCCGTGGGTTATGCTCCTGGGCTGCAAAACTGCTCCTCTTGCTCCCACGAATTATTGCCTCAAGAAAATGGCTTTAAAGCGTCCTTAGGGGGCGCGCTCTGTCCACAGTGCTCACATCTTTGGGAGCGCCGTCTCTCGCTCAATGCCCTGAAGGTGCTACGCTACATGCAGAATCACCCCTGGCATGAGTCCGCGCGCGTGCGCCTCAATGCCTCTTTGCAAATGGAATTAGAAGGGATTATGCACAGCCTTCTGCGCTTCCATCTTGAGCGCGATCTTAAAGCCTGGAGCTTTCTGGATATGCTCAATCCTACTTTTTAAAGTTAGGAACGTTAAAGCTAAGAATGGACCTTATATTGAGCAAGTAAAATATAAAAATGTTTACTGCGACAAAACGTAAGGCAGCATAGGTCGGGGTCGCCCAATAGCGTTCGGGAGGCTCTAATACAGCGTCCAGACCTATTCAAGATGTGGTAAAATTGCCATGGAGTACTTGAGGAGCGCTGGCACTCTTGCGAGTGTGGAACAGAATTGGGCCTGACTGCGGTTTTGCGCAGATCAATTTGGGCCTGAGATCTCAGTGACTTTGGGGCGGGACGCGTCCCAGGCGGGCAACCGCGTAGAAGCCCCGGCTAGCCGGAGGTACGTTCCACTAAAAATGGTATCCCCTGACCTGGAGGTGTGCATGAGTGATATTTCTCAGCCGTACAATGGCGAAACGGTTTCTACCGCACGGACATCGCGGTCCTACCCCATGTATGTTTTCTGGATAATGTTTTTAATTAGTTTTTTGAACTATTTGGATCGTAATGTGCTGACTGGAGCGGCTAACACCATTGCCCATGAACTGGGCTTCGGCCTGGATGGCATCGGCTACGTGGCTTCGGCCTTTCTGGTCGTCTATACTCTGCTAACTGTCCCGGTCGGATTGATCGCTGATCGCACCAAACGTAAGAATGTGGTGGCGTTTTGTGTGACCTTCTGGAGCCTGGCAACCGTCTTAACCGCTCTCTCGTTTAATTTTCTCTCACTGTTCTTTTTTCGCATGCTGCTGGGAGTTGGAGAGGCGGGCTATTTTCCCGCGGGCACTGCGCTGATGGGCGACTATTTTTCCCGCGCCAAACGCTCGCGCATTATGAGCTGGTGGAGCGTGGCGCAACTGGTGGGTATTCTTGTAGGCTATGTGCTGGGCGGCGAGCTGGCTGGCCTCTATAGAGGTGCCTGGCGTCTGGCTTTTCTCTTTACTGGTATCCCTGGCCTGATTCTCGCTTTTCTGGCCTGGAAACTACGCGAGCCACGTCGTAACGAGGCGGATGAGGAAGAAGCTGCTCGTGAGCTTGCCTCAGAGGGCAGAATGCTCGAAAATCCGGTAGTTGTGGTCAATCCTCCTGTGTCTGTCAACGCGTGGAGCCAGGTGCGCAACCTATTGCGTATTAAGACGCTGGTTGTCTTGATTGTTATGCAGATCTTTGCCTATTTTGTCTTGAGTGTGGCTCTTACATTCTTGCCTACATACTTACAACAGAAAGACCTTTTTGGTCTGACAAGCGTCTCCGCGGGCCTCTTCGCTGGCGGTGTAATTGTGCTGGCCGGTTTGATTGGTACGGTTTTTGGCGGTTATCTGGCTGACTGGCTCAATCGTCATCACGCGGGTTCACGTGTGCTGGTCTGTGGAATCGGCTTTCTAATCAGTGCTCCGACTTTTGCTGTGTCGATTGCGACACATAGCTTTGTTATCTTTGCGCTTTTCTTTATCATCACAACCGTTTTAATTACCTTTTATACAGGTCCAAGTACTGCGGCCACGCAAGATGTTGCTCCGGCTGCCTTGCGCGCCTCCGCGACGGCTGTTTCTTTGCTCATCGCGCACTTGCTGGGGGATGCGTTCTCGCCTACGTTAGTGGGTGTGCTGGCGCGCCTGTTTGATCCTACAGGAGGTATGCATTTCGCGCTGAACAGAGCTGGCCAGGACCTGGCGCTGGCCATGATGATTACCTGCACACCGGCTCTGGTTCTGGCTGGCCTGGTTGGCATCTTTGGCGCGCGCTGGATGAAGGATGATGTCGAGGCTGCCCAGGAGGCGGATCGCGCGGCCCGTGGGAGCGCGGCGTAAGCTGTCCAGCTCAGGAAGAGAAGTGTTTACTCAAACTTCTGTGAGAAAATAGAAGGTTTCCCTCGTTCTTCTCACAGAAGGGACTGTTTTTAGTATGATCATATTCAGACGCTTTGCGAGTCAGGCTACTCATCAAATTCTCTGGAATATGTTATAATGCGCCAAAGCGGAATAAGATAGCCAGATTAAAATAGTGTATTCTTGAACTCTGCTTAGTACATATGGTAATTGGAGTTCAGACAGTATCATTCATGAGCGGTGTAGAATATGGCAAGTAATTATTCGTCAGATCCAAGAGACGCAGCCTCAGCCGGGAATCCTTCGACTCCTCAGAGTGATGCGGAAGGGTCTTATATGGGGCAGTCAATGGGCTCATCTTTTGCTGGACAGGGAGGGGGCGCAAGTCGTCGTTTACCTATGGGCACAGAGTTGTCTACCGGGCGCTATAAAATAGAACGTCCAGTTGCCGCGGGCGGAATGGGCGCGGTGTATCGCGCAATCGACGTACGTTTTAATCGTCCCTGCGCGGTTAAAGAGATGCTCGATGATTTTCAGAATGATGGGGACCGTGTCCAGGCGGTAGAGTGGTTTACCCGTGAGGCGACACTCCTGCTTGATCTCAACCATCCCTGTATTCCCCGCGTGCGCGATTTTTTTGTGGAGGAAGGACGCCACTACCTGGTCATGGATTTTATCGAGGGGCGCACGCTAGGTGATGTTCTGGAAAAAGAGGGAAATATAGCCGGAGTAAATGGAGCGCGTGGTGTTTCTGAGGCGCGTGCCCGTAGTTGGGCTCAGCAGGTCTGCAGCGTGTTAAGTTATCTCCACCGTCAGTCTCCCCCTATTATTTTCCGCGATCTTAAGCCTTCCAATGTTATGGTCACTGATAAAGATGAGATTAAATTGATCGACTTTGGCATTGCGCGCACATTCCAGCAATCACCGCGTAGCTCTACTATCATTATGACCATTGGCTACGCTCCGCCTGAACAACTCCATGGGCGACCAGAGCCGCGCAGCGACCTCTACGCGTTGGGCGCGACCATTCATCGCGTATTGACACACCACGATGCAGCAAACAATAAGCCGACCATTTTCCATTTTCCGCTGCTACGAGCATTGCGCCCTGATGTTTCTATGGCTTTTGAGCAGGTCATAGCTAAAGCGCTAGACGGCAATATTGAGCAACGTTGGGCTAGCGCCGCCGATATGGAGCGCGCGATTATCAATTTGCCCCCGCTGAGTTCATTGCCGCAGTCCGCGCAACAGCCGACAGTATTCTCCAGCACGCCCGATCGCGCGACGCCCAGCCAGCCGATCTCGGGTACCGCCGGCGCGTTTACCGGTCCCGCGAGCGCTTTGTTGCGCCAGGCTCAGGATCATCTCAGCGGTGGGCGGATTGACATGGCCTTTAGCGTCCTCCAACAAGCGTATAACCTTGACCCGAATAACCCGGTTTTGCACAAACTGTACGGTCAGGTTTTCGCGCGGCGCCAGCCTCCGCAGCCTGAAATGGCGCTGCAAGCGTACAATAAGTCCCTGCAATTCAATAACAACGACCCTGAGACGCATCGTCTGGTAGGGGATGTGTACTTGCATTTGCGGCGCGTGCCGAATATGGCTACGAATGCATATACCCAGGCTGTACGCCTCAATCCGCGTGATTTCGAGGCACATTTTAACCTGGGGAAGAGCTTTGAGGCCATCCTGCAATTTCCCGCTGCCTTGCGCGAGTACCAGGAGGCCGCCGTGCTCGATCCCAGGCGACCCGATATTCATTTCCATGCCGGGCAGATGGCTCAGCGTCTTAATCAATTGCCGCTGGCGGAGCAGGAATATGTTCAGGTGTTGAAGATTAATCCCGCTGATCATGCCACGCGTTTCTTGCTAGCTCAGATCTACGAGCGAGAAAATAGATTAGAGGATGCCTGGCGGGAGTGTAATTTTGTCGTGAATGCGCAACCAGGCAATATGCAAGCGCAGGAGATGCAGCGGCGTCTGCGCGCGGTTTTGCGGCGCTAAGCAGGTAGCATCCATCAGGGAGTGCGTTTATAGTGCAGCTAAGGGAGAAATCTGACACCCGTTGTACAAACGGTGGTGGTGATGCAAGCAGAGGGCGCTCTGGCGCCTGTAGCTGAAAATAAAGTTATTCGTCAGTTGCCGCCGTTCGCTCCGATCAGGGATAGCAAGCCGGAGCCTGAGACAGAGTACACGGCTGCTGAGGGAAAACTACGAAATTTGTGGAATCGAGTGGGATAAATGAGTGAGTATGCTCACGTAGCAGGCAAAACCCCACCGAGGGAGAAGGAGCACATGAGTACACAATGTTTCATGTCCCGTATACGCAAAAGTCCAGGTCGTTTCACCTTTGCTCTGCTGCTTGGGGCACTGCTGGCACTACCGTGCCTGGTGCCCGCGGTAGCGTTTGCACGCGCCAATGCGCAGGCGGGGGCTTTTTCTCTCTCGTCAGTGCCAACATCTGTCGCGGTGCTTAACGAGACTGGTGTCTCGGTGTTGCGCCTGACCGTGACTTACAGTGGTCACCCTGGCGAGAATGCATTGACCTGTACTGGCCTGGGCGTGCTGGTTGCGAGCCAGAGTCCCTCCCTGGCACCCACAAGTTATACCAATTGGGTCTTGACCGATGGAAATCTGGTCAGCACAAGAATGAGCACCTGCGGACAGGTCGAGGGCGGGCATCTGACCTTGAACAAGGTGGAGATCTGGGCCAGCAGTGAATACGCGGGTTCAACCCGGCAGCAGAAGCCTTTGGACACGCTGACTTGTAGCAAAGAGGTAATCCAAGCACTCGACTGCGGTGATACTCTGGCAGTGAGTACACTCGATACAGCGCATCCCTCCTACACCCTTTTGACATTCCAAAGTAAGCACAGCCAGCCGTATCTTGGATTGGCAAGCCTGGAGAATGATACCCCTTTAAATGTCGGCCTGATCAAGACGCAGGTAGGCATCTATCCCTCTAAAGACATTATCCAAAATGCTTCAACAGGCGCGTTTCAGGAATATCTTACGCCGAGTATCGTGGGGAAAGCAGGGGGAAACACGGTGCCAAATAGCGGCTCTTCTTCTGCAACGGCTACCTCTAACACATTGATGGAGGGAGGGACGCCAGAACTCGATGGGCAGGGTCAACTGGTGGGGCTGTGGGTCAATAATGGGGCGGGCAGTTATACTTCCCTGACGCTGGCGACCTTGCAAAAAATCTCGCATGATCATGGATTACCAAACGTTCTACTTGCTGCCACTTCGTCCAGTGTCTGTAGCGTTGCTTCTTGCTGGGAGCGCGGCATCACTGAGATCAGTGCGGCGAAATATATAGTTGCTCATCCTTATCTACACGAGGCATATGTGCTTAATTCAGAATTTATGGCTGCGCAAACGTTCGATACTCAAGCTCTCAAGAATGGAGCGGGTGGCCCAAATAGCGGAGGGAATAATACGGGTCCCCTGTCTCTCGTCACCCAGCTTTTTCAAAAGTATCCCTGGCTCTTACCAGCGGTGATCGCGTTGGGAGCGCTGCTTCTGCTGCTGCTGGTAGTCCTGGTGTGGCGATCCCTGGGACGGCGGCGTAAATTGGCCTTGATGGCTAATGAATGGCAGATCGCGCAGGAGAGAGCCAAGCAGGAGGTTAGCCAGCAGAAGTCGCAAGCGGGAGCGCCAGTGCCACCGCCAGTCCAGTGGTTAGCGCCAGCCTGTCCGAACTGTCATAATCCAGTGCAGTTGACTGATACAATCTGTCCCAATTGCCATTTTGCGCTTACCTCCCCGTCCTCTGCTCAAGATGTGCGTTTAGTTGGTAGTGCCCCGCTTGTGGCTCCTCCGCCTTTAAGCGAGCAACCAACAGTCATGATACCGCCGAATGCTCCAGTTTCGCCGGTGCCTGAGTTTAATAACGAGATGAGCGCGCCTCGTGCGCCATTTCAGGTTTACGAGGAACCTACCCAGGCGATCCAGCAGATGCGCGGGCATAATCTCAGCCTGGCGGTTGGCACGCGTACCGATCCAGGCATCAAACGCAAACATAAACCTAACGAGGATAGCATGTTTGCTTACAGGTATGATACTCCCAGCCAGCAGTTCGGGCTGTTTGTGGTAGCCGATGGTATGGGTGGTCACGCCAATGGCCAGGACGCCAGCCGCCAGGCGATTCAGACGATGATCAACTTTATGCTGCCCAGGCTCACCAGCGGAGAGTCTAAAGAGAACGAAGCGTTCTTGAAAATGATGGAGAATGGAGTTCAGGCCTCTAACCAGGCGGTGCATAATCGCAATATGGAATCGCACGCGGATATGGGTACGACCATGACCGCGGCCCTGGTGATTGGCGCCATGGCTTATGTCGCGAATGTAGGCGATAGCCGCACCTATCTCTATCGCGAAGGTCAGGGCCTCTCAAAAGTCACGCATGATCATTCTGTGGTAGCGAGCCTGGTGGATGCTGGCATCATTAAGCCCGACGATATCTATACGCATCCCAAGCGTAACCAGATCTATCGTAGTCTGGGCGAGAAGCCAGTGGTTGAGGTTGACACATTCCAGGTCAATCTGCAACCAGGCGATAAGCTCATGCTTTGCTCTGACGGTCTCTGGGACATGGTGCGTGATCCCCTGATTCGAGATGTGCTGAGTAAAACGACGAAAGATCCCAACAAGACTGGCCAGGATTTGATCAAGGCTGCCCTCGATGGCGGTGGCGAGGATAACGTATCGGTAATTATCGTACAGTTTGCTGAAATGAGCAAAGGCACCAGCATGAGCGGTGTGCAACTGCTGGCCAGACCTGATAGTGTCATTATGCCCGATCTGCCAGTGGTCTGAGATCAGGACAAAAAAATGAGTTGCTGCGGCGGGCTATTGTTGTGCGATAGCCTGCCGCAGCAATTTATGAGTGATCCCAGATTCTTTCTAGGCAGTACGGGCGCGTGTACTCCCCTCTTGTTAGAAAGTAGGCTGGAGTGCTATAGTTATTTTATGAACATACGCGCGTTGTTTGGGCCAAGTAACTCTTGTGTTGTGTTTTTTTTGAGTGGTGGCATGGGTAAAATAAGCATGCGAGAAGTTTTAGAATGTGCTGTTGTTCTTTAAAAGAACAACGGTGACTATCTGGAGGGAAGGGCGTTGTCAACAACAATCAATGTTGGGTATTTATATGCGGGTATTCTCCTGGCTGCGGGCTTTGTCTTCGCCATTATCGCCGCCACTCTGGGCGGCTTGCTGGCACCTCATAAAAGAACCAAAGAAAAATTACAAACTTATGAGTCTGGTGAGACTCCTATCGGTTCCGCCAGGGTCCAGTACCCTCTAGGTTTCTACATTTTTGCTTTGCTCTTTGTGGCCTTTGATGTGGATATTGTTTTTATTATCTCCTGGGCTGTAATCTTTAAACAACTCGGCATCTTTGGCTTTGTTGAAATTCTCTTTTTCATCGTTGTGCTGGCGCTTGGACTCGCCTATGCCTGGCGTAAGGGAGTGATCCGATGGCTTTAGTACCAGGTGGGAAACATCTTACTACCACGCGTGGTGGTTATCGTGACCAGAACGCCGCGCTGACCCGCGACCTTGCTCCAATTGCTCAAATTACTGGCAAGGTGCTTGAGCCACAGACTTTGAAAGGCGATTTTCTGAGCCTGAACATAGACCGTACTAATCTGGTGGCTGTCTGCCGCTTTTTGCGAGATCAACTCGGCTTTGATTTGCTCAGCTGTATCTCCGGTGTCGATATGCTTGACCACCTGGAGAGCGTCTATCATCTGCGCTCCTTGACGCGCGGCCAGTTGTTGCAAATCAAGGTGCGCCTGGATCACGAGAAGCCGGAAGTGGATAGCGTGGTTTCGGTCTGGCCCACGGCCAACTGGCTTGAACGCGAGACCTATGATATGTATGGTATTCGTTATACGGGCCATCCTGATCTGCGCCGCATGTTGCTGGACGATGATTTCGAGGGTCATCCACTTCTCAAAAGCTTCCGTCCGGTACCTCATGTAGTGAAAGATCGCGCGACTACCCAGGTTGATCCCAATATGGCGGTCTCTGATCAGTATCAGCAGAAGGGCGTTGAGAGGGCTGTGTATAAGAAGGTAGGTCAGGGTCAACAGGAGCGCCTGCATCCTGGTACGCCGACCTTTGGTCACGCCTTTGAAGGTCACAAAGAAGAGACAGACAAATAGAACAGGCATTTTCCGGGCCTGAAAGGTAAAGCGAGTGTATGTCTAAGACGAAGAGGCGCAAGAAGAACCGATCTCGCCCTGCCGGTGGAGGGGTGACCAGCCAGGTACGGGTTGAGCAGAGCGGGCCCGCCAGCTTTCCCCGCCGTAGACGTACAACTGGTGGAGCGAGCTTGCAGAGGGTCGTCTTTGCATTGATGCTGACTTTAGGCTTCCTGGGCATCGCGATTTTTTTTACTTTCTTTTATGCTGAAGACGCGAACCACTATCTCTATGGTGGCGCGATGGGCCTGACAGCTCTGGGCTGGTTGTTTCTTGCTGGACGGCGCTGGTCAGTATATCGCCAGAGCGCTCCAGCGTAAAACGACATTTCTATCCATGATTATGCTGGATGTTATGAAGAGCAGAGCTACGAGTAGAGTATATTAAGAGGAAACCCATGGTTACAAATCTAAATACGGGCGCGCATCCTGAACTTGACGAATCTGCCGAGGGGCTGAAAACCCAGGAGATGCTGCTCAATCTGGGTCCCCAGCACCCCAGTACTCATGGGGTGCTGCGTCTGGTGATGACGCTAGAGGGCGAGACGGTGGTCAACTGCACCCCCGTCATTGGCTATCTCCATCGCGGTATCGAGAAAATCCTGGAGAATCGCACAGTGATGGCGGGTATTCGCTACATGGATAACTGCGATTACCTGTCTCCCATGTTGAGTGAAACAGCATATGCCAGCGCCGTCGAGCAGTTGATGGGCATTGAGCCACCGCGCCGCGCGCAATATATTCGCCTGCTGGTCAACGAACTCCAGCGCATCGCCAGCCACCTGGTGGGTGTTGGCACGTACCTGGCCGACCTTGGCGCGGTCACTCCCCTGCTCTGGGCCTTCCGTGACCGCGAGATTATTCTTTCGCTGTTTGAGGCTCTGGGTGGTAGCCGCTTTAATGTGAACTATATACGTGTTGGTGGCGTGCTTCACGATTTCCCCCAGGGCTGGTTGGATGATTGCTCGGCTTTTCTTGACCAGTTCGAGAAGAATATGGGTGAACTGGAAGGACTGGTCACCGGCAACGAGATTTTTGAGGCGCGTACTCAAGGTGTGGGCTATATCGATCAGCAGCAGGCAATCGCTTATGGTCTGACTGGTCCGATGTTGCGCGCCAGTGGTGTCAAATGGGATCTACGCGTCAATCGTCCTTACGGCGCTTATCGTGAGGTGCCAGTGAATATTGTGACGCGCCAGGAAGGCGACTGCTTCGCGCGTTATAAAGTTCGCATGGATGAGATTATAGAAAGCATACGCCTCTGCCGCGTGGCTATCGATCGCATGCCGGGTGGCTCGATCTGCACGCGTACGCCGATCGCTCTGCGTCCCTTGCGCGGTGAGACATACTTCGCGCTTGAGAGCAGCAAAGGCGAGCTGGGCATTTACTTTATCAGCGATGGTAGTGAGTATCCCTGGCGTGCTAAATTGCGTGGCCCGTCCTTTGTCAATCTACAGATTCTGCCTGAATTGCTACGCGGCCATAAGATGGGCGACGTGATCGCGATTCTGGGCAGTACCGATATTGTTCTGGGTGAGGTTGACCGCTAAACATTGCGTGAAGGGATGGCGTCTGTGCCATTCCTCCGCACCTGGAGTTATTTTATTATGCATGGATTAATTTTTGCAGACCTGTGGACCGAACTTTGGAATGGTATCATCTCGTGGGACTTTCTGCAGTTCGTCGTAGCGTTTCTCTCCTTCTTTGGCTTTGTGCTGACCAGTGCAACAATTCTGGTACTGGCTGAACGCAAAGTTATGGCCTGGATGCAGGATCGCCTTGGTCCTTATCATACTGGCCCTAAAGGTTCGCTACAGACCGTCGCGGATGTGCTCAAGCTGTTGCTCAAAGAGGATATCCATGTCGCAGGTGCCGACATAGCGGTCTTCTGGTTCGCCCCTTCGGTCTTCCTGGCGCCAGTTATCGCGGCCTTCGCCGTACTGCCCTTCTCGCCTTACGTTGGCCTGCCGGGTACAGCTCTGGCGACTGGTATTGTCTACCTGGTGGCGATGAGTTCTCTGGATGTGGTGGGAGTGATTATGGCCGGTTGGGGTTCAAACAATAAATACTCCCTGATGGGCGGTCTGCGCGCCGCAGCCCAGATGATCTCATATGAACTGCCCCTTGTGCTGGCCCTGGTAGGCATCGTGATGCTAACCAGTGTGCTCGATCCCCACGGACCTGGTATTGGCACCATCTCGCTGAAGGGTATCATGGAATTTCAGAGTTCCACGAGCTATCCGGGCAGGGGTATCGCTTTCTGGGATTTCGTCTTCAAGGGCTTTACTCCCTGGACCTGGTTCTTCCTCGTGCAACCTTTGATGCTGCTCATCTACTACATCTGCGGACTCGCTGAGACCAACAGGGCTCCGTTTGACCTGCCAGAGGCGGAGTCAGAACTGGTTGCTGGTTACCTGACCGAGTATAGCGGGATGCGCTGGGCCATGTTCTTTCTGGGTGAGTATGGTAACATGACGATTGTCTCCGCGATCGCGACTACACTTTTCCTGGGTGGCTGGGCTGGACCCGGTGTGGCCTACTTGACCAATCTTAATGTTCCTGGCTGGGGACTGCTGGGCAATCTTCTGGCTCTTAGCTACTTCTTCATCAAGGTCTATGGCCTGTGCTTCGTCTTTATCTGGATACGTAGCACGCTTCCGCGCTTGCGCTCGGATCAGTTGATGCAGTTTGCCTGGTTGATCCTTATACCGACCACTCTGTTCAATATTCTACTCACTGGTGCTCTCTACCTTGTGCTCAATGCTCTTGGCTTTAACAATACGATCTTCCTGATCGTGTTGGGAGTGCTTAACTGGGTCATGCTCTTCGCCTTTATCAACATTGTCAGTCGCGCTACTGTGGCCTCTACGCGCCGCGCCCAGGCTCCCGCCATTCGCGCCCAGCAACGCGCCAGAGCCGCCGCGCAACTACCCGAACGGGTCAGCGCGAGCGCCGCTATCACAGCCGGTACGCAGCAATAACCATTTGCGGTAAATAAAAAGCGGCAGCCTTCCTGGTCGCCGCTTTTTATTTACCGCAAATTGAACTAAAACCACCCCATACGTCTGAAAAGGGCTACCAGCATTCCGCTGACTATCAGCATTAAGAGCAGAACCGCAAAATAGCCATAGTGCAAATGCAGTTCGGGCATATAGTCAAAATTCATGCCGTAGATACCTACAACCAGGGCATCAACCATCAGGACAATTGACATAACCGTCAGTGTACGCATGATTTTGTTGAGATCATTGGAGACAATAGAAAGATTAGCGTCCATGATCGTGCTGAGTTGATCGCGGTAGAGATCCAGTGTATCGTTCAGACGGGCGACATGATCGTAGACATCGCGGAAGTAGATCGTGATATGCTCGGTAAAGAATGGGCTATCGCGGTTAGTTAGCGTATTGAGCACATCGCGTTCAGGTGAAGCAATGCGCCGGAAGGCCAGAAATTGCTTTTTGAGGGCCAGCAGATCTAATGTAAGCTGGCGCTCACGCACAGCCCTTGCTTCCGCAAACATACGGTCTTCAAGAGCTTCCGCCTGGTCTACCAACTCATCGACAGCCGGAAAATAGTGATCGACAATCGTATCTAGCAACGAGTACAGAAGAATGCCAATGCCTTTTTCCACCTGAGCATTACTGCGTTTCCAGCGTTGCTCTACTTCATCAAGTTCCCTGATTGGCTGGTTGTGAACTGTAATCAGGTAGTTTGCTCCCACAAAGGCATCCAGTTCTTCTAGAAGCAACTCGCGTTTGCTGGCATCCAGATTAATTGTGTGAAAGACCAGAAATAAGAAATGTTCGTACTCTTCCACTTTAGGGCGTTGATGCTCATTACTGGCGTCTTCTATAGCCAGCGGATGGAGTTTGAAGAGATTGGCAATCGTCGCCAGTTCCTGTTCTGTCGGCTGTTGTAGATCCAACCAGAAGACGTGTTTAGGATCATTGATTAACTCAGCAATCTGGTCATTATCTGTCAACTGATTAAAGAAGTGGGTATGAGTGTCGCAATAAATGCTCTTCATCATGGCTTATTCCTGCTTGTAAAAATCATTGATGGATCATTTTCGATGCTACCAGCCGAAAATTTTCAAGATTGTTGCCGACAGTGCGATACTGAGCAGCGAACCGGCGATCACCTGGGCCACTGTATGACGGCGCAGGACCACGCGGGACCAACTGACCAGTACGAGCAGAGCGAAGGCGGGCAGCATGCTGACTCCATAGAACGCGGTGAGGATTGTCGCGGCGGCTCCCAGCGAACCCGCGTGGAGGCTAATTTTCCACCAGAGAGTAATCGCCATCATGATCAGGCCGCAGAGCGCGGTGATAATCACTGTGATGATCAACGGACCTGGACCGTGGGTGAGCACCAGGGCGGCCCAGCCCAGACACACTGAGATAAGGCCAAAGGTAAATGGTCCGGTTCGTTCAGTACGTTTGCTTACATCTGTATCAGAAAGTTTGCCCAGACGCACTCCGATCAAAATATAGCCAAACGGACCAACGCTCAGAAAGAAAAGCGTAAGTGCCGCGTATAGCAGAGCGCTAGCAACGCTGCTGGCTTTATAGAAAGCGACCAGCAGAATCATGGGAAAAGAGATCGTCGCTGGACCCAGGATATTTGAGACATGGCGCGCGATACGCACATGCCGGGGTTTCTGCGTGCTCGCCGGAACGGGCGCGGGAATAGCGGCGCGCTTCTCCTCTGCGTCTGGCGTGGCTTCGTCTGTATTAATAGCGCTTGGCTCTGTCATTTTGTTCCTTGAACCTCGAGGATGGCTTGCCGTACCTGGACGGGCAATCCAAGAATATGTGTTGCTACGCGACTGAAAGTGACTGGATCACCGCTACACCAGATCTCCAGTGTGCCGCCGCCATTGCCCAGTAGAGTGGCTGGCGCGAACAGAGTTTCGATCTGCAAGATCGAGCGGGTGCGGCGCGCAATAGCCTGACCGCTATCGATGACCTGAATCCTGGGTCCAGCCACGCGTTCAATCACCGGGCGTAACGCGGGGAAGTGAGTACACCCCAGTACGAGTACATCGATATCTTCCGCCAGCACAGGTTGCAGTGCCTGTCTGACAGTAGCTTCCACCTCGGGTCCCTCGAACTGGCCGCGCTCCACCAGCGTTACCAGGTTCGGACAGCCGACCGCGAAAGCTTCAATGCCGCCAGCAAACTCGTCAATCAACTGGCGCAAATAGATTGCCTTTGCTGCCTGATTGGTCGCGGCGATGCCAATACGCCCATTCCTGGTCAGGCGAGCAGCTGGTTTGACCGCGGGCACAACGCCGATAAAGGGTAGAGGATGAAGAGTAGCTCTTAGCGTGCTC
Organism: Candidatus Paraktedonobacter carboxidivorans; assembly: GCA_041156125.1. Taxonomy (GTDB): domain Bacteria; phylum Chloroflexota; class Ktedonobacteria; order Ktedonobacterales; family Ktedonobacteraceae; genus Paraktedonobacter; species Paraktedonobacter carboxidivorans. The sequence goes on along the minus strand of JBEVTI010000017.1, from coordinate 62,402 downwards.
AGAGCAGCCTGCGAGGCGGTGTTGCAGGCAATCACAATCAGCTTGACTCCCTGCTTGATCAAAAAACGGCAGCACTCAAGTGTAAGTGCTGTAATCTCCTCATCGCTACGCACCCCATAAGGACAGTTCGCGGTATCGCCAAGATAGACGAAACTTTCGTGTGGCAGTTCGGCGCGCAGGTCGTTGAGGATAGTCAATCCTCCAGCCCCTGAATCGAAGACGCCAATCGGAGCATTAGCCTGCGTGAGGGGCAACTGGTGCTCGTACTGGAGGAGTTCGGCACTGCGCTCAGTGTCGCGTCCAGGCCGGGGTTCCTCGGCGCTCACGGGCTGCCATGCCTCTCTCTGCTCGTTATTCCAATCTTTCATATCTCTACAACACTATTTCTATAGGAGTTACCCGCGCATAACTGCCTGGCCTGTACGAGTTTTGTATTAATACTACTGCGGGCGGGCTGGCAATAGTCTGGATCTTTTGCGCCCGCACGCGATCTTGAAATACCCTACGCGAGACTACGGAACTCACCCTGTTCGCCGAAAACCCGGCGCATGGCATCGCTGATTTCGCCCAAAGTCGCGTATGCCTCTACGGCATCGATGATCAGTGGCATCAGATTGGCATCGCTCGCCGCGCTAGCCTCCAGCGCGTTCAGTGCTTGCTGAACGCATTGTTGATCGCGACTCAGGCGCAGCTCTGCCACCCTGGCTGCCTGGCGTTTGCCTATCTCAGCATCCACGCGTAGTAACGCTGGTCGCTCCTCATGCTCAAGCTCAAAACGATTGACGCCAACGACAATCGCGCGCTCCTCTTCGAGCGCCTTTTGATAAGTATAAGCCGCTTGTTCAATCTCGGCCTGCATAAAGCCGCGTTCAATTGCATGCACACTGCCACCAAGGTCGTCGATTTTTTGGATATAGGCCCAGGCTTGCTTCTCGATCTGATCGGTCAGATACTCGACATAATACGAACCCGCCAGCGGATCAACTACATCAGCAACACCGCTTTCATAGGCCAGGATTTGCTGTGTGCGCAGCGCCACCCGCGCGGAATCTTCGGTAGGTAGGGCCAGAGCCTCATCTTTCGCGTTAGTATGCAGGGACTGCGTGCCGCCGAGCACCGCGGCCAGCGCCTGGTAGGCGGTGCGTACTGTATTATTATCCGGTTGCTGCGCGGTCAGCGTAGAGCCAGCCGTCTGCGTATGGAAGCGCAACATCAGCGAGCGCGCATCCTGTGCATGAAAGCGCTCGCGCATAATGTGGGCCCACATCCGGCGCGCGGCCCGAAATTTTGCCACCTCTTCCAGAAGATTATTATGGCTATTAAAGAAGAAGGAGAGATTGCCAGCGAAAAGGTCCACATCGAGTCCAGCCTGGATGGCTGCCTCTACATAAGTGATCGCGTTCGCGAGCGTGAACGCCACCTCCTGCACTGCGTTCGAGCCAGCTTCGCGTATGTGATAGCCGCTAATGCTGATCGTATTCCAGCGCGGCAGGTTCTCCGCGCAGTAGCGGAAAATATCGGTGATAATACGCATCGAATGCCGTGGAGGGTAGATATAGGTGCCGCGCGCGGTATACTCCTTGAGAATATCGTTCTGGATGGTGCCGGAGAGCTTGTTCACAGCGATTCCCTGCTTTTTGGCCACCGCGATATACAATGCGAGCAGAATGCTGGCGGTCGCGTTGATGGTCATCGAAGTGCTGATGCGTTCCAGAGGCAGACCATGGAGCAGCATTTCCATATCTTTCAGGCTAGAGATCGAGACGCCAACTTTGCCCACCTCGCCCACTGCCAGAGGATGATCGGCATCGTAGCCCATCTGTGTGGGCAAGTCGAAAGCTACCGAGAGGCCAGTTGTGCCTTGCGCAAGCAAGAAATGGTAACGTTTATTCGACTCCTCAGCCGTACCAAAGCCCGCGTACTGGCGCATAGTCCACAGGCGGGAACGATACATGGCAGGATGAACTCCACGTGTAAAAGGAAACTCGCCAGGATAGCCGAGCTTTTCCTGCTCGGAAAAATCCGCCAGATCTTCCGCGCTCGCTATATCGGGAATCTCAATATCCGAGCTGGGGCTGGTCATAAACGTGGGCTGGCGTCCGGTCGTTTTCTGTTGCGCGGCATGAGCAGTCGTAGCGCGCCACTCTGCGGCGCTTTCACTGCGCTGTTGTTCCATCTGGCATCCTCCTTTATTACCAAAGGCATTATAGCATAAACCCTGGTGAGGGGAAGCTAGAGTAGAACTTATTGCGCGACGACAGAGTTCTGCTGCTAGATCAGCCCTTGCCAGGGTAGATAGGAGATCAGGGCAATACTAATAAGCGAGCCACAGCTACCTATTGGCTGTCTCTATAAGCTACGCTCAGCCCTTTCCCTACTGGAATAATCATATGTTCAAAATCTTCCAGCGCCTGCACTGCTGCCAGGTAGCCCGCGATCTCGGCGGGATGCGAGAGTGCGTTATCGGCGAGGAGCAGGGCTGTGGCAGTCAGTTTGGGCAGTAGCAGGGTAAGTTGATCTGGCGCGCTATAGCGGTCGGCATCGAAGAAGATGCAATCGAAGGGACCGGGCAGGCTGGCGACAACCTCGGTAGCGTTGCCACAGCGTAGATCGACCAGCTGGCTCAGTCTCGCCAGGTGCAAATTGTTCGCGGCCAGGGCCTGCTTCTCTTTTGCGCGATCAATACTGGTCACATGACCACCGGTCTGTTGCGCAGCCCATGCTAGCCAGCAGGTGCTATAGCCATTGGAGGTACCAATTTCCAGAATACGCGTGCGCCTGGAACTGCGCACCAGAAAGCTGAGTAAGCGGGCTGTCTCAAGTTCCAGATTGAGCATTCTCTGTGGTTGCTCGGTGGAGTGTGCATCGTTCTCCGCGCCCTGCTGGTGGAGCCTGTCAAGAAAGTTCTGCAGCTGGCTATCCATCTTCATGGGTGTTTCTTTTCCGTTCTGAATATTTTTATAGCTAATCTTTCCCGGTAATCACAAGCAGAACATCGCCCTGGTTGACCGTCTGTCCCTGGCTGGCGTGGACCTCTTTAACAGTGCCTGCATGCGGGGTGGCCAGGTCGTTTTCCATTTTCATCGCTTCCAGTACCACGACAGTCTCGCCACGTTCAACGCTCTCGCCCTCGGCCTTCAGGACCGAGAGTACCAGGCCGGGCATGGGCGCGCGCACCTTGATTTCGCCTACCTTGTGAGTGTCTTTGAGCGAACCAAGCAGCGCTCGTGCGCGTTCATCCTCGACCTGAACCTCAAAGCGCTGACCCGCGAGCAGAATTTCGTAAGTCAGCCCTACCTGCTCGTCGGGCTTGTTCAGCCTGCGCGCGAAGATCTCGTACGAGTAGCCCTGGATCAACAATGTATACTGTCCGCCTTGAGCAATTCTGCCCTGCGTGTCGGTGGCCAGAGGCGCGATCTGCTGCCAATCGATTTCCAGTGGAGTGCCGTCCAACGTAATCTGACTCTGCCGAGGGTCAGTGCTGGTTTTAATGATATAGCTATGGTCCTGGATACTAGCAATAAAAGCCATAGATCAATAGTCCTTCTTTCCGCCCTGGTCTGGGACGAACTGCCCTATTATATCATCTCCGCTCCGTCAAAAATCTCTCACCTCGTCAGACTACTCTCTCAGACTCTGTTGGGAGAGGTTTTGTAAAGCGAGAAGCTCACTTTTATATAGCCCTGGCATGTAGAGACACAAGCCTATGAGGTAATCGTGCCAGAGGTGCAGGTGATATCTATTGAAGCTGACAGCGCGGAAAAGAAGATAATAGAGGCGCGAGCCAGAGGATTCTAACACTTTTCTAACAGTAATCCTACGTGCTTCTAACAGAATGTATGTCATACTCTTTTACGGAAACGTCGGGTGGTCAGAAAAAGCATTGCCGCAGGCCAGGATAATGAAGCAAAAGCAGACTCAACACAAAACACAAATGCATAGCGCGACACATCAGGAGCAGCGTCCTACGAAAGAAGGTGCGGCTCAGTTAGCGCGTCCAGGTGTGGGGAGACGCCAGGTTCAGGGTTGCGCGAATTGTGATATTGAGTTTTTCTGGTTGCCAACGGTAGTACAGGGTAAAGTGTACTGCTGTACTGGCTGTGCTGGCGGTGGCCCCTGCACCTGTGATTATTCGCTCTATCGCTCGGTGACTATTATGGGTGTCATTCATTACGAGTAAAAAACGGCGGATGATGGTTATCGAACCGCACCGGGCCAGTGGTTATACCTACTCACTATTGAAACGCAAAGGAGTTCTCGTTATGGGAAAAATTCGTCCTGTCGGCGACCGTGTAGTCGTCAAGCCATCCGCGAAAGAAGAAATGACAAAAAGTGGTATCGTGCTGCCTGATACCGCCAAGGAGAAGCCCCAGGAGGGCACAGTGATCGCCGTTGGCAGTGGCCGTTTGCTGGATAGCGGTGAGCGTCTCGCCCTGGATGTACATGAGGGTGATCGCGTGCTGTTCGCCAAATATGGTGGGACAGAGTTTAAATTGGATGGTGAAGAGTTTCTGGTTCTCAAGGAGAATGACATTCTTGCCATTATTGGCTAAGACTGGAAGAAAGGCATAGAAGACATGGCAAAACAGCTCATATTTGACGAAGAGGCTCGCCGTTCGCTGAAAAGAGGCATCGATATCCTGGCCAGCGCGGTGAAGACGACTCTTGGACCCAAAGGGCGTAACGTGGCTCTCGACAAAAAGTTTGGCGCTCCTTCTGTAACGCATGATGGCGTAACAGTGGCGAAAGAGATCCAGTTGGAGAACCCTTTCGAGAACATGGGCGCGCAGCTCCTCAAAGAGGCCGCGACCAGGACCAACGATGTCGCCGGTGATGGTACGACCACCGCGACAGTACTGGCTCAGGCAGTAGTGACCGAGGGTTTGAAGAACCTGGCCGCTGGCGCCAATCCAATGCAGTTGAAATATGGCATTGATAAAGGCACCGAGGCGATCGTCAACTATATTCACGAGACGGCCAGACCTGTCGAGACCCGCGAGGATATCGCGCATATCGCGACCAACTCCGCGGCTGACGAGACAATCGGCAATCTGATTGCTGATGTCATGGATCGGGTTGGCAAGGACGGCGTGATTACGGTTGAGTCTTCGCGTGGCACCAACTTCGAGACCGAGTACGTGGAAGGTATGCAGATCGACAAAGGGTACCTCTCGGCTTACTTCGTGACCAACGCGGAGAAGATGGAGGCCTCTATCGAAAGCCCCCACATCCTGATCACCGATAAGAAGGTCAGCGCGGTCGCTGATATCCTGCCCATTCTGGAGAAGTTGACCCAGCAGGGGCGCCGCGAGATCGTGATTATCGCTGAAGATGTTGATGGTGAGGCGCTGGCCACCCTGGTGGTGAATAAGCTGCGCGGTATCCTCAATGTGCTGTCAGTCAAGGCCCCTGGCTTTGGTGATCGCCGTAAAGAGATGCTGCAGGATATTGCCATCCTTACTGGCGGTACAGTGATTAGCGAGGATGTGGGCCGTCGCCTGGATAGCGTGACGCTAGCCGACCTCGGCCAGGCCCGCCTGGTGGTCTCGACCAAAGAGGACACCACGATCATCGAGGGTCACGGTTCTCAGGAAGATATTCAGTCCCGCACCCGCCAGATCAAGGCCCAGATCGAAGAGACCACCAGCGACTACGATCGCGAGAAGCTCCAGGAGCGTCTGGCCAAATTGTCAGGTGGTGTAGCGCTGATCAAAGTTGGCGCAGGCTCTGAAGTTGAGCAGAAGTATCGCCAGACACGTGTGGAGGACGCGCTTTCCGCTGCCCGCGCGGGCGTTGAAGAGGGCATGGTCCCTGGTGGTGGTGTAGCTCTGCTGAACGCCATCGAAGCGCTAAACAGCTTGAGCCTGACCGGTGATGCCGCCACAGGTGTGAACATTCTGCGTCGCGCGCTCGAAGAGCCAATTCGCCAGCTTGCCGCCAATGGTGGCAAAGATGGTTCGGTCATCGTCGAGGGTATTCGCCGCGCCCAGAAAGAGCAGAATAATAACAACTTTGGCTACAACGTGCTTGATGATCACTACGAGGATATGTTTGCCTCTGGTATCACCGATCCGGCCAAAGTGACTCGCTCTGCTTTGCAGAATGCTACCAGCATCGCAGCAATGATTCTGACCACCGAGGCGCTGATCACTGATCTGCCTGAGAAGGAAAAACCTGCCGCTCCCGCAATGCCGGAGTACTAAGCTTTTTTCTCCATATAAACAAGGAAGGCGGACGAGCGAAATTCTCACTCGTCCGCCTTCCTTGTTTATATGGAATGCTTTTGTATGTCAGGGCAGACGACAATCAAAGCGAACCTTGCCATTTTTACGATCGGTGACTACGTGGATAACTTCCAATGTGATTGGCTGTCCTGGCTCGAAGGGGATATCCATTTCGTCGAGTACACGGCACTCAAACTGGCGTGTAGGATCGTTAGCATCCGCGAGAATACAGCTCACATACGAGTGCTCTTCTCCCTGAAAGATTCCTTTAAGTGCCAGTTCTTTCTCAACCAATATTCCTGCTCGTAGCATGTTATATCATCTGCCTTTCCATCTATTATATATCAGGATACAGCCAGCAGATCTCCATCGAGAAGACGCAGATGCGCTGTATCATTTAAGCGCATGATCCATGGCAGTTCATGTTCAAAGGTCAGTTCACTGATCGAAGCGTTATTGTGACGGAAGCTGTGGCGATAGATGAGATCAAGTTTTAAGGCGTAGCAGAATAGAATGCCGATGAATCCGCCGTGGGTGGTCCAGAGCACTGTCTGATCCGCATAGCGTGCCTGATAATGTTGCAGAGCTTTGCCCGCGCGCGCGTATACTTGCGAGAAGCTCTCGCCTCCCAATGGTGCGATATTAATTGGATCGCTGCGTACAGAGGTCCACTCGGCGAGATCACGCTCTTGAATCTGTTTGGCCGTGAAACCTTCCCAGGTGCCCATGTGAACTTCGCGCAGATCAGGATCTTCCAGCACTGGCAAACTGTGGTGTCTGGCGATGGCCAGCGCTGTCCGGCGCGTGCGCTGCAGATCAGAGGAGACGATGAGATCGATTTTTTCGTCAGCCAGATATTTCCCTGCCGCCTCTGCCTGGCGCTCGCCCAGTTCAGTCAGCGCAACATCGGTCTGTCCGGTATACATCTGGTCGATATTATGTTGTGTGATGCCATGACGTACAAGCAATAGCCGCAACGTTTTTTCTCCTACATGTGGATTGCGATAATTATATTGACTCTTCTATGTTATCTTATCACATGAGTCATTTTGATTTTGTGATTGGGGGCCAGCGCTGACAGGGACCGCTCGGCACCAGTGGCGCTTTGCGCAACGGCATCTTCTAAGTTGCTCTAGAAGCTCATCTGGAGTGGTGCGCCTACAACGCATGATGTTTCAAATCAGATACCGTTGGCGAACTCCTTTTATGATCTGCGCAGCGGCCTATGTATTCCTGGCATATGGCCTGGTAAACTGCCCTGCAGTTCACCAGGCCATATGCCAGGAATACATAGGCGAGGCACCACAGGCGCTGAGGAGTCTAGCAAAGGAGTTCGCCAACGGCATCAAATCAAGGCTGACTCGTACCCAATACTTCGGGATTTACAATATTTGGTGGCCGCTCTCCGCGCGCGTGCGCGAGGATATTGTGAGCCGCCATGGTGGCCATAAGCGTGCGCGTTTGTAGCGAGGCGCTGGCGATATGTGGCAGCAGAACGACGTTCTCCATGCCCAGTAATTCTGCTTCGACAACAGGTTCGTGCTCGAAAACATCCAGACCCGCACCTGCGATAGTGCCGCGTTGCAGTGCTTGTACCAGTGCTTTTTCATCGACAATGGGACCGCGAGCAGTGTTAATGAGCAGCGCGCCGGGCTTCATCAAGCTCAATTCGCGTTCGCCGATAAGATGATGGGTGGCCGGGGTAGAGGGAGTATGAATGCTGATGAAATCGGCTTGCTGTAAAAGTTCATCCAGTGGCAGGTAGGTTGCGCGATACTCGGCCTCTTCAGTGGGCGATAGCCGCTGGCGATTGTGGTATAGAATCCGCATTGCAAAGCCGCTGGCGCGCCTGGCCAGCGCCTTGCCGATGCGTCCCATACCGATCAGGCCGAGTGTCGCGTGATGGACTTCCGCGCCGCAGAAGAGTAACGGACCCCAGCCGGTGAACTTGCCAGCACGTAAGAAGCGTTCCGCCTCCGAGATGCGCCGGGCGGCGGCCAGCAGGAGGCCAAAGGCCAGGTCCGCGCTGGTATCGGTCAGCACACCTGGGGTATTGCTGACCGCGATGCCCAGGCGGTTAGCGGCAGCAAGCTCGATATTATTAAAGCCAACAGCCATATTCGCGAGCAAACGCAAGCGCGGTTGTGCGTTGGCGCAAGCCGTGAGGAAGCCTTCGTCTATAGTATCTGTTAGTAAGCAAAAGAGATAATCATGGCCGGGGCCGTGGTGCATAAGTTCCGCGGGCGACCAGATGACTCCCTCAACTGTATTAGCTGTGACATCGCCAACGGCTTCCAGCAATGCATAGGCAGGGACTGGCACTTGCTGTGTAACCAGAATTTTTGGACGGTTGGCCATAGTAACCTCCTCCAGGCAAGCGCGGGCGCTTACTGTACCAGCTTTTGTAGATCTGCCTCTGGTGTGCTAGTATTGTCGGGCTGGCTCTGCGTAAGCGTTCTAGGTCCTGTGTAATGAAAGCGCTTGATAAATTTACGCCGGAAGAGCATCTCCAGCGCCGGCCAACCGTCTTTCCAGGGATTGAGCTTTTTTTCCTTACGTGGTTTATAATCGATCGGCACCTCAAGGATAGCGCAGCCAGCTTGCACAACACAGGCAGTGATCTCAGGTTCGATCTCAAAGCGGCGACCTTCCATAGGCAGTGCGCGCGCGAGGGGACCGGGGATCAGCTTGTAGCAGGTTTCCATATCATGGATATGGCAGCCATAAAGTATATTTGTCAGCCATGTCAGGCCATGATTGCCCAGTTGGGTGGCTATTTTTTGGCCCGCGAAATTACGCTGTCCGTAGACGGCTGTCCAGGAATCGCTTGCCGACTCCCAGCGGCTGACCAGCTTTGGGAGATCCTGGGGATTGTATTCCATATCGGCGTCTTGAATGGTCACAAGCTCACCGCTGGCCCGCGCGAAGCCTGTGCGCAGGCCGACGCCTTTGCCCAGATTGCGCTCGTGGCGCAGGTATTGATAGGTATTAAAGGGGGCGCGCTGGCGTAGTTCCTGTAAAATGGTCCAGGTGCGATCTGTAGAGGCATCATCAACCACGATGACTTCCATGTCAAGTGGCACCTGTGCCAGAGCATCCAATACCTGGGCGACTGTGGTCTCTTCGTTATAGACCGGAACGATGACCGAAATTCGCATGTATGATACCTCACTAGAGTTGGGAGACGCGTGGTCCCTCCCAACTTGCTTGAAAGCTCCTGAAATTGAGCGGCCCATACAGTGCTATGGTACGCTCTTTCAGGAGTACAGGCTAATTGGATAATATCTTCTTTATACTAATATTGTCGCATCTGGCTGAAAAGAGCAAGTCACCTGGGACTTCTCGTCCTGAAATGCCCGTTTCTGTAAGTGTTGTGGCGCTTGAAAAAGGACCTTTGATCTCATTGCCAGATCTGGATGGTGCCATCTGTGAGCGCGACCACCAGTTGTTTGCCAGCGAAGTGCAGGGCGCTGATTTGCCAGGGATGATAGAGCTTCTGGATGATCTGGCCTTGCTGCGTTGACCAGAGATCGATGACGCCTTCATTGATTTCGCTATCCTCGCGTGCTACCGCGAGCCAGTCTCCATCTGGCGTCAGAGCCAGGCGTGAACTGGCACCCATAGAGCCGCTGGCTAGTTCGCTATAGGTGCCGTTGTGTGTGTCGTGCAGGTGGAGCAATTTATCCGCATACACAAAGGCTACATTGTGAAGATCAGGTGTGACCGCGTATGGAGGCGCGCACTGTGCGCAAGGACCAGCGAGAATTGCGGCGTTAATTTGTGGGCGCACCTTATTGGCAAAGCGGGCTTTGCTTGTCAGATCCCAGCTATGTAGGACGATCATCTGCTCGGTTTCGTCAGGTACATTGGCGCAGGAGAGCGTAAAAAGCGTGCGTAAGTCTTGTGCCAGCGCGCGCAGGCGAATTGCCCAGAATTGGCGTTTCTCCACTTCGCTTTCCACGCAATTGAATGGCTCGCCCAGGCTAGCAGGAGGCGTATTGAGCTTATGCGCCAGTACATCAGTGCCCCTGACGCCATGGATACGCGGCGCCAGGGGATCTTTGAGTTGAAGTGGCAGGGCCATCCAGACATTTGCCGCGTCGTTGACCTCTTCCTGTAGAACCACATCCAGTGAGTAATGGGCGGAGATGGCGCGTTGATCCAGAGCATAGCTCCAGCGCGTTGAGCCAGCGGTGGTATCCCAAACATGCAGGCTTAGTCTGCCCCAACCCGCGAGAAAGCGACCACTGGCTGAGAAGCGCAACTCGCGTAGCGATTCGACTGTATGCTGCTGGTCTATGGCGAAGTTCACTGGCGGCTCATTTCGCTCCACTTGCCAGCAGATGCCTTTGCTATCCAGGGAGCCAGCCGCGATCACCAGGCCGTTCTGCGTCGTCACGCTATTCAGTGCAGAGATTACACCCAGTGTACTGCGTAGCCTGGCCCCGCTGTGTAAAGGACCCCGGGTGCTAAAGATGCTCAGGCCCGCGAATTCAAGATCATCCTCTGCATTAAATTTGCGTGCCACAGGGCGCGGCCTCACCAATCCTCCCGCGCGCATATCAATGCTGCCGCCAATAATGGTATCGTAGTTCAGGCGCTTCTCAGGATCAGTCAGCACATCATAGGCGCGATTGATGCGCTTCATCTGCACAGCTCCATCCGGTCCTGCCAGGTCCGGGTGATAGCGCCTTGCCAACTGACGGTATGCGCGCTTGAGCGTGTCGTTGTCCGCGTCTAGCGGTACGCCCAGGATGGCGTAATAATTCTCAGGTGTGTCCATGCTTATCTCATTCCAGCCGGGAAAATCATCTTTCTTATCTGTCGTAAGAGAGAGAATAGCAACTATTTTACCAGTTGTGCTATTTCCCAGGTTTTAGAGGGAGACGATTCTAGTTTTTTCTCTGGGGTTTTTCGTTTCTAATCCGCCTAAGGCCCACAAATACCAGGTGGCAAAGGTCCGGTAAGGGCGCCACAATTCGCCGCGTTCGAGCGCTTCACGTTTAGAGGGGCGTGTGGGCAATTGATAGGCGATACGTATGCCTTCGAGGAGACCGAGATCGTCGATAGGCAGCACATCGGGGCGACCAAATGTGAAAATGAGACACATTTCGGCTGTCCATTTGCCAATGCCCTTGACAGCGGTTAACTGCTTGATAATCTCTTCATCCGTAAGAGCTTCGAGATGTTCGAGTTGCAGTTGTCCTGAGTTGATATGCTCAAGCAGATTAAGGATGTAGCGAGCCTTGAAGGCTGAAAGTCCAAATGCTCGTAGACTATCAACGTCGAAAGGCAGTAAAGCTGCAGGTGTTACTTTGTTCTCTGGCAAAGCTGCGCGTACCCGTGCCATGATAGTATCGGCTGCTTTCATCGAAATTTGCTGCGAGATGATGGCATCGATCAGGGCGCAGAAGATGTCGGGGTCAGGCTGTAGCGTACATGGTCCGACGCGGGTGATGGTCGCTTGCAGGCCTGGATCAACGTTGCTTAAATAAGCCGTGGCAGTTGTAACAACGGTAGCAAAGGGAATTTGCATTGATATCGTTATTCTCTTCTCGTTATTCAATGCTCATTACCACTCTCAACGCGTGGGGTGAGCGATCTCGGCGGAGCAGGGCTATCCCACGCGTAAGTTTGAGATGTATGTTTTCGACAGAAACGAACTTCTCAAACTTATCTACCGGAGGCCTTGCTGGCGAGCGCTGCCGCTCATCTGCTGTATCAGGGCGGCGAGGCTTAGCGTTCCGGCGTTGAAAGGCGCAACTCATGCGAGCCTTTTTCTCCCTCAAGTGAGGTAGATGGCACGGAGTGGCTGGTTGTGAGCAACGATTTTGCCCAGACATAACCCAGAAGTGGTGCGACAATGAAGGCCAGGCGATTGTAGCGCCAGGCGCGGCGAGGTTCGTCGTGAACAAGGCACGAGAGCGCGCGCGTCATTCCACAGCCAGGACAGGGCTTGCCGGTAATGTATGTAATCAGGCAGAGCGACGGGCCGCGCTCCAGCCATACTGTTGGTAGCAACCAGAAAAGCAGTGGTAGCAGAAGTAGCCCGGTCCGCTTTCCTGGCAATTTCATCTGTTCTTTACGCATTAGCGTCTCAGAGGGCGTCCAAAGCTGTCTGTATAGCTGTTGGTCAGTAGCGTAATAAAATCGATCAGTACCCAGATGCCGCACCCACCAGCAGTAAGAAGCTGAATGATACCAATGGCGGTATGCCCCGTATAGAAGCGGTGAATGCCCAGATAGCCTAAAAAGATGCAGAGAAGTAGAGTCGTGAGCCAATCCTTCTCCGGGACCATGACGCCGGCTCCGCCGCCAACCTGGATATTGATATTGTAAGGGGATTGCTGGGGTTGAGCAAAAGGCGGTACCTGCTGGCCATAGGGCACCTGTTGTTGATACTGTCCATAGCCGGGCATCGGCTGCCCATAGCCGGGTTGACCGGGCATCGGCTGCCCATAACCAGGTTGGCCAGGCATAGGTTGTCCATAACCTGGTTGGCCATAACCTGGTTGACCGGACACAGGTTGCCCATAATCGGGTTGCGGCCTGTAGCCGGAATCTGGATTTTGTGGGTTATACTGGCCGTACGGTTGCTCCTGACCTGTTGGAGGTTGGCCGCTCGGTGGCTGTTGCTGATTGAACTGATTATAGGGATCTTGTGGCTGGTTATACATCTCTACTCCCTTTCCGGGTAACGATAAAAGGACGATAGCATATTACGTCTGGCCGCCTGCCCTTGTTTCAGCAAGAGCGGTACATTAAGAGTGCCATAGAAGGCGTGGTCAGCAAACTGATTGTTTACTCCTCTGAAATAATAATGCCAGTGTACAGCGGCGACAGTCGGAGAATTTTTGTGCCGCTGCCGTGGCCAGACACTTTTCTCTTTTGTGTATGAACCACAGGTAACAGGTAAAACCGTATGAGTATACAACAAATAATCGAGATCCTGGGAATAAGGCGCGTCAGGTTTTGGGCTTGAGCCAGATCCATTTATAGCGCACGGTTCGCAAAGAGAAGACCGCTATCTGGGTGAAGCTATGTTTCCAGTTAAAGTGCTTGCCCAGTTGCTTACGACCTGCTCCGAGTTATTTTTATCTCTTTAGAAATATCAATATTCCTCGAGCCGCCGTGGAAGCTGTTTCTGAGTATCTTCTGGTACGGGTGCCTCGCGCATTTGCCTCATTTTACCAGAGTTTGAATGATAATGCAAGAGGTACGAGGAATTTTGAGAGGATGCAGTCGTTATATATACGCGCGAAATGTCTGTTCAGGCTTGCCGCCAACGAGTGAGATTATTTTGCCCCAGTCGGGCGTGTTTTTATTTTGGTACGGATGTCGTACAATGCCAGAGAAGAATCGGCAAAGTAAGGTAGTATACGCAGGGAATAGAGACTCTTTCGGAGAGAAAATTTATGACCAGAAGCAACACGGGGATGGAGACGCCATCCTCATACTCACATACAAACCGTTTGATCAATGAGACCAGCCCTTATCTATTACAGCATGCGCACAATCCCGTTGACTGGTACCCATGGGGGGAAGAGGCGTTGAGCAAAGCACGGGAAGAGGATAAGCCAATTCTGCTGAGTGTAGGCTATTCAGCCTGCCATTGGTGTCATGTCATGGAGCGTGAGTCATTTGAGAACGAGCGTATCGCGGGACTGATGAACAAGCATTTTGTCTCGATCAAAGTGGACCGTGAGGAGCGCCCGGACATCGATGGCATTTATATGCAGGCTATCCAGGCCATGACGCGCCAGGGTGGCTGGCCAATGACAGTGTTCTTACTGCCTGATGGTCGTCCCTTTTATGGTGGAACCTATTTTCCGCCCCAGGATCGCCAGTATGGTCGCCAGACAGTACCCGGCTTTCGCAGTCTTCTGCTATCGGTGGCCGATTTATACGCCAGACAGCGCTCGGATATTGAGGAACAGGCTGAACAACTGGCAAATCTTCTGCGCCGCAAGAGTGGTGCGCCTCTGCGCACTCTGGGTGCTCTTGCCACATTTGACGACGTTTCTCTGGATTTACTGAATGTGGCGGGCCATGAGTTGGTGAAGGATTTTGACGAGATCAACGGTGGCTTTGGTGACGCGCCTAAATTTCCCAATACAATGGCGCTGGAGTTTCTTTTGCGTCTGCATCTCCATCGTCAGTTCGACGAAATTACTGGCACGTCGGGCAGGTCCGAATTAGAGGTAGTTGAGGTCTCTCTCAAGCGCATGGCTCATGGCGGTATCTATGATCAGCTCGCTGGTGGTTTTCATCGCTATTCAGTCGATGCCGAATGGCTGGTACCTCATTTCGAGAAGATGCTCTACGATAACGCGCTGCTCAGTCGCCTCTATCTGCACGCGTATCTGGTCACAGGTGAGTCCTTTTATAGCCGCATTACTACCCAGACGCTTGATTATGTGATGCGCGAAATGACTTCTCCAGAGGGCGGTTTTTACTCGACTCAGGATGCGGATAGCGAGGGCGAGGAGGGTAAATTCTTCCTCTGGACGCCCGCTGAAGTCGCGGCTTTGTTGCCGCCCAGGGATGCGCAGCTCTTTACGCTCTATTATGATGTGAGCGAGCGCGGCAATTTTGAGGACAAAAACATTTTGCACGTCTCTAAGAAGCTTGCAGTGATTGCTGAGGGAATTAACGTCAGCGAGGAGGATTGCAAAGAAGTCTTGCGCCGTGGGCGTGCTACTCTCTACGCTGAGCGAGAAAAGCGGATCAAGCCCGCGCGGGATGAGAAGATACTGACCTCCTGGAATGGTCTGATGCTGCGCAGCTTTGCCGAGGCCGCGCGCTATCTCCAGCGTGCCGACTATCTTGAGGTGGCGCGGCGCAACGCCGAGTTTATTTTGCGCGCATTGGCGCCCGCCGGGCGTCTGTTGCGCACCTATAAGGACGGGCATGCTCATCTTAATGCTTATCTGGAGGACTATATGTTTCTGGCCGATGGGCTGCTCGCCCTTTACGAGGCCGATTTTGCTCCGCGCTGGTTTAGTGAAGCTCGCCGCCTGGTGGATGAAGCGATCACGCTCTTTGCCGATAAAGAGAATGGCGGCTTCTTTGATACTGGCACTGACCATGAGGAGTTGCTCAGCCGGCCTAAAGATATTATGGATAATGCTACGCCCGCGGGCAATAGCGTGGCCGCAGAGGTACTCTTGCGCCTGGCTGCCTGGACGGGCGAGAGTAGCTATCGCCAGCTTGCAGATGAGTATCTACGCCCATTGAGCGATCTGATGGTCAAGTATCCACAATCTTTCTCTCACGCGCTGGGCGCGTTAGACTTTGTGCTCTCGCCCGCGCGCGAAATCGCTATTATCGGTGATCCTCAGCAATTGGAGACACAGAGCTTGCTGAGCGTTGTCAATAGTCGCTACCGCCCTGACTGCGTGCTGGCCAGCGCCGCGCCTGACGACACAGCGGCTATCCAAGCTATCCCTCTGCTCGCTGACCGTCCGCTTAAAGCTGGCCAGCCCAGCGCCTATGTTTGCCAGAATTTCTCCTGTCAGGCACCCGTGACCAGCGCGGAGGCGCTGACAAACTTATTACAGTAGAGCTGTCTGGCGTCAAACTCTCAGAAATGCCGGCACGCAGGTTGTCGGCATTTCTCTGCATCCCCTTCTCACTGTCAGCAAAGCGCGGGTGAACCTGCTCTAGCTCATGTGCTATACTATGCGTATTGAGAAGACAGTGAAGTTTATTCACCCACCAGCGGAGGTAATTCCCATGGATTTCTCTTATTCAGCAAAGGTTAAAACCCTCCAGCAGCAGATCAGCGCTTTTATGGACCGTTCGATTTATCCCAATCTGCAAACCTATCGCGCGCAGATAGCCGCCGCGGATAATCCTCATCACCATGCCGAGATTATAGACGAGTTAAAAGTGCAAGCCAGAGACCAGGGTCTGTGGAATCTTTTTTTGCCCGACGAGGAGTATGGCGCAGGCCTGAGCAATCTGGAGTACGCGCCGTTAGCTGAGCTGATGGGCCGGGTGGTCTGGTCTTCTGAGGTATTTAACTGCGCCGCGCCCGATACGGGCAATATGGAGATTCTAGCTCAGTTTGGTACGTCTCAGCAGAAGGAACGCTGGCTGGAGCCGTTGCTTAACGGTGAGATCCGTTCGGCTTTTGCTATGACTGAGCCGGCGGTGGCCAGTTCCGACGCCACGAATATCCAGCTCTCGATCAAGCGCGAGGGTGACGAATATGTGCTCAACGGGCGCAAATGGTGGATCTCCGGGGCGGCGCGCCCGCGTTGCGCGATTTTGATTGTCATGGGCAAGACTAATCCTGACAACTCGGATCGCCATAACCAGCAGAGTATGATCCTTGTGCCACGCGCTACGCCCGGCGTGACTATTGTGCGCAGCCTGCCAGTCATGGGCTATATAGATAACGAAAGCCACTGTGAGGTCTTATTTGAGAATGTGCGCGTACCCGCGACCAATCTCCTGGGTGAAGAGGGCAGCGGTTTCGCCATTGCGCAAGCGCGCCTTGGTCCTGGTCGTATTCATCACTGCATGCGCTCTATCGGTTCCGCGACCTACGCCCTTGAGTTAATGTGCCAGCGCGCGACCAGCCGCACGGCCTTTGGTAAGACCCTGGCGGAACAGGGCATTATTCAGGAATGGATTGCCACCTCTTCTATGGAGATTGAGCAAGCTCGTCTGCTGACATTGAAAGCCGCCTGGACCATTGATAATCTAGGCAAAAAAGCGGCTCAGCAGGACATTGCTATGATCAAAGTCGTGGTACCGGAGATGCTGACTAACGTTGTCAATCGCGCGATGCAGGTCTTTGGCGCTGCTGGGGTGAGTGATGATTTTCCGCTGGCCTCGATGTGGGCGCATGGGCGTACTATGCATATCGTCGATGGTCCCGACGAAGTTCACAAACGGGCCATCGCGCGCACACTACTGCGCCAGTATCAGAAGTAATGATCTGACGCGTTACACATCTGCAGCAGGAGCCAATTTATGAGTATCCCTGACGATACAATCGCTGTGCGTGTGGGTGAGGAACTGGATTGGGCCGGGGTTGAAGAGTATTTGCGCGCCCATATTCCCGGCCTTGGGGCGGGAGCGCTGGAAGTGCGCCAATTTCCTTCTGGCGCCTCGAATCTTACCTATCTGGTGAGCGCGGGTGCCTGGCAGGGTGTGCTGCGCCGCCAGCCGCTGGGACCGGTCGCGCCCAAAGCTCACGATATGCGGCGCGAGGCCAGTTTGCTGGAACGTATTCACCCCGTCTTTGCTCTGGCGCCTCGACCCTATCTCTTCTGCGACGATCGGGAAATCATGGATGTGCCCTTCTATGTAATGGAGCGGCGCACAGGCTTTGTCTTGAACGATGCCTTCCCGCCGGACGTAGAGGTGACACCTGAGCTGTGCCAGCGCATCTCCGAAACCGTGGTGGATACGCTAGTGCGCATCCATGCTCTTGATTGGCAGGCGGCTGGCCTGGCCGAGTTTGGGCATCCAGAGGTTTTTCTGGAGCGCCAGGTCAGGAGCTGGATTGAGCGTTACCAGCGCTCTCAGACGGGTGAAAGTCCCCACGTGGAATCGCTAACACGCTGGATTGGCGAGCATATCCCGACCAGTCCCGCGCCTGCGCTGATTCACAACGATTTCAAACTTAACAACATGTTAATGGATACCGCGAACCTCGCGCGCCCGACAGCGGTGCTGGATTGGGAGATGACCACCATCGGTGATCCGCTCTTTGACCTTGCCGTCTCGCTGGGATACTGGGTTCAGGCCGATGATCCCCCGGGCCTGCGCGCCATACTGCCAGGCCTCACACCACTGCCCGGCTTCTTCAGTCGCGCCGAATTTATGCAGCGCTATTCCGCACAAAGCGGGCGTGACCTCTCGTCTATGCGCTTCTACATGACCTTTGCCTATTTTAAGCTGGCGGTCATTTTGCAACAAATCTTCAGTCGCTGGGTGCGTGGTCAGACCCGCGACCCCCGCTTTGGCTTCTTTGGTCAGCGTGTCCACACCTTGATTGAGCGCGCGGAATGGATGGCGGAACATGATGATATTTAGGCCAGAGATGCACTAAGAGCTGAGCAGAATGCCTTTCTTGCTCGGCTCTTTTCCTGAACGCAGCGGGTACAGCTTCAAGTATTTTCGGCGAAGCTCTGGTAGGTTCGGCGCAGCGCGGCCTGAATAGAGCCGGTGGCCTGGTAATCGCGCGTCAAGCGCATTGCCAGGGGTTCATAAGTTTGGAGAAGCGTCCATAAAGGGTCCAGCCAACGCTCATCAGGATCTCCTGCCAGAGCCTGTTGAGTTGCCACGAGTACGCTTTGTGTACCCCTGGCAAGCGTCTGATTAGCCAGCCCATGACGGGCGGCGAATTGATGCAGCGCGGCATCAGGAACGAGCGCTCGCCCATCAAGCGTCTTATCCAGGGCCAGCCCTTTGAGAAGGGCCAGCAGCGCGGCATACAGGCTAAAATCGTCGCAGCTATCGCAAGCCTTAAATTCAATGCGTCCAACTTCAGAGAGGCTGCGAGCCTGTTTAGTCAGCGAGGGGTTGCTTACCAGCATTTTCTGAGGCTTATCTAGAAAGACCAGCGCAGCCGGTCGTAAGCCGGTGCGCAGGAATGTTCTTACCGAGAGTCCATCCCACAAGGTGCCTGCGTAGAAAGGAGCACTGAACGTAAAAGGCACGATATAGGGACTATAGTAGGTTAGTTTTTGCGCCAGGTCAATGCAGGCTTCGTCGGTGCTATCCTGGAGCGAGAAATTGAGATCTGGTCCATAAGTAATCATTGAAAGCAACGCGGTCTCATCCTCTGGCGAGAGGTGTAAAAGGCTTTCTTCATAGGGATTGAAGGGAGGATCTGCTGTGAAACGCGTTTGATATGGATGAAAGCTACTGAGAACAGGGATAAAACCAGCCTGTCTGGCTAGCACAGACAGCTTTTGGAAGCTCTCCTGGAGTTCGGCAAGCGCGCCGTTGATGGTTGGATGAATCGTTGTGCGGATCTCAATGCCTTTAGCGAGGCAGGTCAGCAGGTGCCCCGCGTCATCAAAGCGCTCAAGGCCCTCCAGGTACCAGCGCTTCACGCGAATACCTGCGTCGCCGAGCCGTAGTTGAGGATAATCGCCAGGATAGAGGGGAAGTTGCTCGATTAAAGCAGAAAAGCCAGGAAATGCCAGGGGTGAATCGTAATCGATAAAAGAACCATCTACGCTTACAAAGGCCACTTCATGCTCGATGCCGAAAGAAAACATAAGAAACAGCTCCTTCTGTTCTGGTCCAATGGCACTTTATATGGAGATACTGCTTATAACGCGAGGGCTACTCATAGAGAGCCTTGCCAGGCACTACCTTAACAAAGGTCAGGACAACGCAGTTACCCTGACCTTTGTACTAAAGACAACTCACCATTGGTTCCAGTGTAGAACCTCGTCCAGTGGTTTGCGGGGACCGGGTTTAAAATCGGTGCCAATGGTGTGAGCAACAGGGATTAGAGCGGCCTGTGTGACTTTTTCATAGGGAATGCCGAGCACCCTGGCGGCTTCTTGCTCGTGAAGCAAGTGGAGGGTTGTCCAGGCGGTGCCAAGACCACGGTCGCGAGCCGCCAGCATAAAGCTCCAGACGGCGGGTAGAATCGAACCCCAGATGCCTGCCTGGGTCGCATTGGTAGCTCCTTCCATTCTGCCGGGAATGCAGGGTACCACCAGCACTGGCACTTCACCCATATGCTCGGCGAGGTACCAGGATGAACTTCTGACGCGCTCCATGGTTTTCGCGACCTGTTCGTCTTCTGAGGGTGGTACTTTGTTGCCAGGAGCGTCAGGACCGTATACAGCCATCATTCCCTGGCGATAGAGCTCACCAAGCGCCTTGCGTTTCTCAGCGTCAGTCACAACGATAAAGTGCCAGCGTTGAGTATTGCCGCCAGTGGGTGCCTGGACAGCAAGTTCCACGCATTCACGGATCAGTTCCATCTCCACAGGTCGCGTCAGGTCCAGGCGTTTGCGTACCGCGCGCGTTGTCGAAAGAAGCTCATCAGAGGACAGATTGAGTAGTGGCATGCGTTCCTCCATGGTCGAGTATAACGATGTTTCTGCCCTTATGATATCACGCACTATATGCCTGTTACCACAGCAATATCAGCTTAGATGGAGTGAGCGAGCTTGTCAGACAAAACGATAGCATCGCCAGATCCTCCAGGCCATCGGGACCACAGAACCACTGTCGAAAGCGCGAAGAAGAGTACATGGACAGTGCTCAGCCAGGCGAGCCAGAGCACGTTCATCAGCGTTGGCAGCACACCAACAGCATAGAGTATGACTTTTTAAGCCAGCATATATGACAAATGACCCAGGGAAAAGGGAAGCTTATCGGCTATGCTATAGGATATACAGGTATATTGATAAAACGGGCTAAAATAAGGAGTTTTTATGGAACAGCGTATCTATTATGGTAATATCAATTCTCATGCTCTGGCCGATTATCTGGTCGGAGCCTTTCAACAGCCATCTTATTATCAGGCGCGGCATTCTGCCAGGGCGCAGAAGATTGTAAAGGGAGAGCGTATCTACGTTCAGATTATGCGCGACAGCGACTGGAGCGGCGGGCATAGAGCAATTGGTGTGCATATCGTGAGTATAGCTGGTGGAGTTAGCGTAGAGATGGGAGCATCTGATTGGCTGAATATAGACGAAACCAGTCTGGCCTTTGGTCTGCTCGGCGCGCTTTTTTTCCCGCCCTTGCTACTCTTCCCGCTGCTTCAGGGATTAGCAGGTTCTGGTTTTTCCCAGGATGTCTGGAGCCTGGTCGAAACATACTGCGTCCGCACCAGCGCGGAACCGGGCAGACCGCATGCACCTCAGGGTTTCTACTGCACATATTGTGGCGCGTTTAACCATCCAGGTGCGTCGCGCTGTCATGCCTGTCACGCGCCCTTCAATTTCACTGAGCAGCAACCAGTGGCAGAGGCTCCCGCGCAGTCAACACCTGTGACCAACCCTCCCACTCCGCCAGAATCTGAACCACCCGTAGAGACCAGTTCACCGCGCTCTACAGGTGCAACACGGCCAATGTTCGCGCTGATGATTTGTCCAAACTGCAAAGCCACAGTGGTCCCGGCCCATTTTTGCGGCAATTGCGCGGCACCCTTGCCTGACGTGAATGAAGCTGCTACTGAGGGGAAAATGCCCGAATGATATGACTGTCATATTCGTCATAAGCTCATGAGACTGTTACTCATTAACGTATCTCCTAAGAGAGACATATAGGGTGCCAGACTGAATTAGAAGCTCTGATGGCCCTGTATAAATACCTGTACGCTCTTAGGAGGGCAATACACATGCTTATGAAACACAATCTTCTTAAATCTTTTCTTCTGTTGCTATTAGTAGCATCGATAGCCACAGCCTGTGGCAATGCCAGCACGGATACAGGCAGCTCGCCAACGGCAGCACCCACTGCGACGACCGCCAGCGGATCAACGCCCGCGGCAACCACAGCCAGTTCCGGGTCCGCTGTCCAGACAGCAAGCGCGACAGTCAGTGGAAAGTCAGTCACAATCTTGACGGACCCTAAGGGTATGACTCTATATTATCGTACCAGCGACACCGCTACTTCTGTGTGTAGCGGCGGCTGCGCCCAGGCCTGGCCCCCCTTGCTCTTTAGCGGCTCCGGGAAACCTACCAGCCCCTCGACTTTGCCTGGTACTTTGGGCGTAATCAGCGACACAAATGGCACACAGGTTACTTACCAGGGCCATCCACTCTATACTTTCGCCAGCGATTCCGCGGCTGGTCAGACCAACGGCGAGGGTGTTGGAGGCGTCTGGTTTGTGGCTGCAACAGACCTGAAAGCCGCCAGCAGTGGCTCAGCCACACCGACTGCATCAACCAATGGCTACTAATACGTAAGTTAAAGCAGCAGGAGCGCCGAGAACAGTCATTCCTCTGACTCATGGGTCATCCCCAATTTTGCGGCAGAAGGAAACGCGGGTTGTGCTCTCCTTCTGTCGCAGGCAAAAGCCTTTTCCAGCTATGAGTCATCTCAGATTTTTTCTTGGCAGCACGAGCGCGTTGCGCTCCCTACCCCTTTTGTTTTGCAGAGGTTTGGCGGGCGCTGCGCACCCGCCAAACCTCTGCTTTTCTTCTAGGTGGAGAGGCAAAAGCTGTTTTGTCCTGATTTTACAAAATCAGGCATGGCCATCTTCCACCTTGCCATAGGGAGTATAGCTGGGATATGCTAACGGTAGATATATTATCTCTCAGGTGCTTTACAGGAAAGGACTATAGCGATTGCGATGACGATGCAGCAGATATCTCAAGCGGACAAAGAGTTGTTTCAGTTGCGTACATTTACGATGGGTGATTATGAGCAGGTAGTTGATTTATGGAGGCGAACTGGTATTCGGGTCGGACCATCGGATAGTCGCGAGGGTATCGGCAGGAGACTGCGCAGAGATGAAGACCTTTTTCTGGTCGCGATAACCCGGCAGGAGCATGTGATTGGAGCGGTACTGGGCGGTTTTGATGGTCGGCGTGGCTGGGTCAATCACCTGGCGGTTGAGCCAACCCTCCAGGAGCAGGGCATAGGTAAAGCACTCCTGGAGAGGCTTGAAGTGCGCCTGCGGGCCCAAGGTTGCATCAAGCTCAACCTGCTGGTTGCGGGTGATAACACCGGGGTACTGGGTTTCTATAAGAAGCAGGGTTTTCAGAGCAGCGATGTCGTTTTCATGGAGAAATGGCTGAGCTAGCGCATATGCCTGAAGATATACTATATGCGACAGAGTGGTCGGCTTGTTATCCAGTGGGGGAAGGGAGACAGAGCAGTCTCAAAGTTTATCTCTAAGGCTGCCCGCCATGCAGCAGTGGAGTTCTCCGTTATTGCCCCAGAAAGATAGAGTTGCAAACTGCGTTCACCAGTATATGCGTCTTATTGTAGCTTATCGGATATACTCTTTACTTACGCAAAGTTCCGCGTTAAGGATGGAACCACCAGCAGCTCCGCGAATAGTATTATGGCCAAGCAGCACAAACTTATGCTGTAGAATCGGGCAGGTGCGCAAGCGACCAAGGGTAACGCTCATGCCGCGCCCGGCATTGCGGTCGAGCAGGGTTTGCGGGCGATCCACTTCGGAGCGATAAAGCAACGCTCTGGCTGGCGCGCTCGGCAAGTTCAGGCGCTGTGGTTCACCGACAAAGCTCTCCCAGACCTCCAGGATTTCCTCGCGAGTTGCCGTGCGTGCAAATTCGACGCTTATACACTCCAGATGACCCTCGCGCGTGGCTACGCGGTTACAGTGCGCGCTGACCAGCAGAGGAGAGTCACTGAAACCTGTGGACTCGCTCCAGGAGCCGAGCATTTTCTGAGTTTCGCTTTCCAGCTTGGCCTCTTCGCCAGCAATAAAGGGAATGACATTATCCAGAATATCATACGAAGGCACGCCTGGATAGCCCGCGCCAGAGATGGCCTGGAAGGTTGTGACCAGCGCTTTGCGCAGACCGAATGCATCCTGGAGAGGCTTGAGGGCCATAACCAATGGCGTAGCGCAGCAGTTAGCGTTGGTGACAATAAAGCCAGGCCAGTTGCGCTCCTTTTGCTGCTGTTGAAGCGCGCCGATATGTTCGGGATTGACCTCTGTTACCACCAGCGGCACATCTGGGAACATGCGGTAATTTTTCGCGTTGCTAAAGACGGCCATGCCTGCTTGCGCGAACTCAGCCTCAATCTCGCCCGCGACCTCCGCTGGCAGGGCCGAGAAGACGATTTTCACCCCTCGCAGCTCGGCGGGTTTACAGGCTACCACGGGCAGAGTCGTGACCGAGGCTGGCATATCACCTGACAGGCGCCAGTGTGCGACCTGTCCATAGGGTTGTTTGCGATGCTTTTCCGAAGCGGCCAGTCCAACCAATTCAAACCAGGGATGATCCTGGAGCAATTCAATGAAGCGCTGACCGACCATGCCTGTAGCTCCGAGAACCGCGACCGGAATACGCTGTTGTCTTGACATAAGATATCTCTTTTCTAGCCTTTCCTGGCATCACCGGCCAGAGCGGCCCTGCTTGCATTCAGGATAAACCATTTGTACATGCAATGCCACTCTGGGATAAGACACAGGATAAGCGCGCTTCTCGTGCTAACGCGCTATCTCTTGTAGTTTCTCTGGCGCCTGATGGCGCACCAGTGGAATGACTGGCGCGACCAGATCGCGGTGCAGTGAGCGTAGCGCGCGCTCGCTATCGCGATCCTCGACAATCAGAATAATGCCCAGATCGGAGGCACCCTGCGTAATCACGGGAATGCGCTCGCGGGCCAGCGCGATGCTGGCGCGAGCGGGACTCATCGGGCTACTTGTAAAGCCTGAACCAATACAGGCGCAGGCGGCCAGCTCTTTGCGGCTGCTCACCTTCCAGTTCTCCAGGTCGTGTTCGAGAAGTTTAACGACCGAATCGGCCATTTTTTCTTCGACCATAAAGGCCAGGTGATGGCCAGATGAAGAGCAGATCGCGACCGGTGTGATACCTGCGCGCGCGGCCAGGGCGAAGATTTGCCCGACATTTTCAGGTGCGCCAAAAAGGTGACGGCTCTCAACAGTAATTAGCGCGAGCTGGCGGCGCACGGTGATCGCCGTGGCGGCGCTGCGTTGCGCATCATCTACGGGACCGACGATCGTGC
The DNA here is from genome assembly GCA_041156125.1 of Candidatus Paraktedonobacter carboxidivorans. Classification (GTDB taxonomy): domain Bacteria; phylum Chloroflexota; class Ktedonobacteria; order Ktedonobacterales; family Ktedonobacteraceae; genus Paraktedonobacter; species Paraktedonobacter carboxidivorans. The sequence continues at coordinate 37,518 of JBEVTI010000017.1, read as the reverse complement.
CGCGATTATATGGGTGGAACGTATTGCGTACGCGTACAGGTACATTGCGTTGGGCCAGCGGGATCAGGGTGCGTGGGTGCAGGACTTTCGCGCCGAACCATGAGAGTTGTGCAGCCTCCGTGTACGAGAGTTGCGGCAGCAAGCGCGCGTTGGGCACAATGCGCGGATCGGCTGTTAGCACACCATCAACATCGGTATAGATCTCAACCTGCACGCAATCGAGGGCAGCCCCGATGACAGCGGCAGAATAGTCTGAGCCATTACGGCCCAGGGTCGCCGCCATGCCATCATGTGTGCGCCCAATAAAACCAGCCATGACCGGGACAACTCCGCTTGCCAGCAACGGTTTCACCAGCAGAGCTGCGTTAGCGCGTGTTTCAGCAGCTAGCGGCTCCGCACCGATGACTGTACCTGGCACGTAAGGCATCTCGGTGCGTGGGGCCTCAATGATGATTACCTCGTCGCGCACTGCCTCAGCCTTGATTCCGCAAGCGCGTATGGCAGCCGCGACCAGCAAGACCGCGAGGCGTTCACCCCAGGCAGCAACGCCGGCTGTGTAGAGTGGCACCTCGTCCAGGTTAGAGCGGACAGCACGCAGCCGCTCTACATCTTGCTCAAGATGGCTAAAAGCTTCTTCTAGCGTATCCAGTAAACGCGCGCGGTCTTCGGGCGAGCTTGAGACTATTGCAGCTGCTTCGCGATGCTTCTCTTTGAGTGCATCTATTTCGCGCGCGCTGGCCTCAAACTCGCCGATGGTAATCGAACGCGTAATCCTCAGCAACTGGTCAGTCACCCCCGCCATGGCTGAAACAACCACGGCAGGAAAATCCTCCTCTAACTGCTGAGCTTGACGTGCTACAATTTGTGCCACCTGGCGAATATATACACCATTGCCTACAGATGTCCCTCCGAATTTTAGGACACTAACGCTACGTTCCATGAGATGCAAACTCCAATATTTAAAAATCTATCAAAAAGAGGGGGTGAAGAGATCTTTCTGCCGGAGTCTGAGGTAGCCTCATCAGCCAGGCCCTTTTCTCTCGCCATTTGCGACGGTGTGAGAGAAAAGAGCAAAAGTTGAGGACAGTTCCAGGCTCCAGTTTAAGGGTGATTGTCCTGAATCATGCGTTACTGGAAATTTAATTGCCCGTTGCGGCTCGCAGACTTTGATCCAGGTCATCGATCAGGTCGTCCACCGTTTCCAGACCGATGGATAGGCGGATGAAGTCGGCTGTTACCCCGGTCTCAACCTGCTCATCGGGTGTCAACTGTGAGTGTGTGGTGCTGGCTGGATGGATAATCAGCGACTTGGCATCGCCCACATTGGCCAGGTGTGAGAAGAGTTCGACATGACGGATTAACTGTTTGCCAGCCTCCAGACCGCCCTTGATGCCGAAGCCCAGGATCGCGCCATAGCCATGAGTGAAGTACTTTTTCGCGAGAGCGTGTTGTGGATGGCTCTCCAGACCAGGATAACTCACCCAGTCAACCGCAGGATGCGTTGCCAGGAAGTGCGCGACGCGCAGGGCATTCTCGCTGTGGCGCTCCATGCGCAGGGGTAGCGTTTCCAGACCCTGGAGGAAGAGCCAGGAGTTAAAGGGGGTCGTCGCGGCACCCAGGTCGCGCAGCAATTGTACACGCGCCTTAATGATATAAGCCAGCGGACCTAGCGCGGCGGTATAGCTCAGGCCGTGATACGAAGGATCAGGATCAACCAGGCCGGGAAAACGTCCGCTGGCTGCCCAGTCAAATTTGCCGCTATCGACAATCACGCCGCCGATCGAGGTGCCATGACCGCCGATAAACTTGGTTGCCGAGTGAACCACGATATCCGCGCCATGCTTAAAAGGTTGCAGCAAGTAGGGCGTAGGCAGCGTATTATCGACAATCAGAGGCAGGCCGTATTCGTGGGCGATATCAGCCACAGCCTGAATATCCAATGTATCCAGGCGAGGATTGCCTAGCGTCTCAGCGTAGATAGCTTTAGTTTTATCGTTGATGGCCGCGCGGAAGTTCTCCGGGTCGCGGCTATCCACGAAGTGCGTGGTGATGCCCAGTTTGGTCAGTGTATAGTGGAAAAGATTATAGGTACCCCCATAGAGGCTGGCTGAAGAGACAATTTCATCGCCTGTGCCCGCGATATTAAGAATGGCAAAGGTTTCCGCCGCCTGGCCAGAAGCTGTGGCCAGAGCGCCAACCCCACCCTCTAGAGCCGCAATGCGGCGCTCAAAGGCATCCTGTGTAGGATTCATGATGCGGGTGTAAATATTGCCGAATTGTTTAAGCGCGAAGAGGTCCGCGGCATGCTCAGGGCTGTCGAAGACATACGAACTTGTCTGGTAGATAGGCACCGCGCGGGCATTGGTGGCGCTGTCAGCCGTTTCCTGGCCGGCGTGCAGTGAGAGGGTCTCGAAACCGTAATGACGGTTACTATTTAAGGCCATGCATGTAACTCCTGATCTCCTAAAACGATAAAGCCAATAGTTTCCTGGTGCGTTCTGTACGACTGCGCTTGAAGCGCGGCGTCTGCTTGCGCCTGGTAGCGCAACGCGAGTGGTCATGCCGCGCGTCTTACGCCAGAGCGGCTAAATGCCGCTTGCTGCTTTAGTCTAGAATGCTATAAAGAGCCGTGGTCATCTGCTCCCACTCTTTGAGGAAAGCATCGTGACCGTCAGCCGAGTCAAGTTCAAAGTAAGTCGCGTAGCCGCCGCTCTGACGAAGTTGCTCAGCGAGCAGGCGCACGCGGGCTGCCGGAAAGAGAAAATCCGAGCGGATACCAACGAATAGTGCCTGGCACTGAATGCGGCGCAAAGCAGCCTCCAGCGAGGAATAGCCAGCGCTCACATCGTAGAGATCCATTGCCCGGCTGAGATAGAGATAGCTATTGGCGTCGAAGCGCCGGACCAGCGCCTGTCCCTGATGGTAGAGGTAGCTTTCGACATCAAACGCGCCGCCGAAAGCTGCGTACCCGCTGGGAGCATTAGCTTCGTGGCGAGATGCCGGGCGGCGCGCGAAGCGCTCCTCCATACCTTCCTCGCTCTGATAGGTGATCATCGCCAGCATACGCGCGATAGCCAGGCCGGTATCCGGTCCCTGACCTGCCAGGTAATCGCCTCCCTGCCAGCGCGGATCAGCCATAATTGCCTGGCGCCCGACCTCGTTAAATGCCACAGCCTGCGCGGTCAACGCCGCCGTTGCAGCTATTACCGCGACCTTCCTTACCAGTTCTGGGTAAGTCACAGCCCATTCGAGTGCCTGCTGTCCACCCACCGAGCCACCCGCGACCATTGCTAGCTGGCGTACGCCTAGATACTCAATCAGCTTGCGTTGTGCGTTGACCATATCGCGGATCGTCACCAGTGGGAAGTGCAAGCCATAGTTATGGCCTGTGAGCGGATCGACTGAGGCTGGCCCTGAGCTGCCATAGCATCCACCCAGCACATTCGAGCAAATGATAAAGTAGCGCTCAGTATCGAAGGGTTTCCCAGGCCCTATCAGCGGATTCCACCAGGCTGCTCGCGCATCGTCAGGCTGCTCAACGTCATAAGCGTGAGCATTGCCGGTTAGCGCGTGCGTCAACAGGATTGCGTTGTCTCCCGCGCTATTTAATGTCCCCCAGGTTTCATAAGCCAGAGTGACAGGGCCGAACGAGCCACCCAGTTGCAGTGGCAATGCATCAAATGTCCAGTGTTCCGCCATATGTGGTATGCTAACAGGGGTGATCCGTGCAAAAGTCACAACATCGTCCTTCATGCATATTACCATCGCTAAAATCCTTTCATACCGCGTATTGCTGACAAGAAAATGAGAACAAAAAAACCCTCTCCCATACAGGGGCGAGGGGTTCAATGGCTCCGCGGTACCACCCTGATTTGCCAGCGCTTCGCAGCGCAAGCCTTTGTGTGTGCCATGCTTATCCGATCCAGCTGTACTGGAGAGGCCGCTCTTGCCATCATCTTCTGGGACACCAGAAACAATCCTTCTCTCCCTGCAGTCAAAAATGACCGAAGAACGCGCTAAAGCGTGTGACACACTCTGGCCTGTAACGGAGCCAACCGGCGCGGCCTACAAGCTCGTCTGGAGCCTTCAACCTGCGACTTCGAGGCCATTTTCAACGCGCGCGCAATGCTGGTTTCTCAGCTTCGCCAGTTCTCTGTAATTGCCTGGCACGTCTACTCGTCCCCTATTACGTCTTTATTATTCCTCGCAAGAAGCAACTTGCATTCCTTCCTGCCTTTTGTTTTAAGGTAACAAAAAACCCCTGGCTCTCAGGGGTGTTAGCAACATTGCTTCTTCCCCTCATCTCGCGGAGACTTAAAAGTCCCGCCGGAATTGGCACCCTTTCTCGCTACATTGCGAGAGGGGTTGTCGGGCTTCGCAGGGCCGGTCCCTCCACCCATCTTGATGAGAGCAGATATTTGAGATATCTTTGTCTGTATTTAATTGTAACAGTGCGCTTGTATTGTAAGAAAGTATACAGGAGAAGTCGGGGTGCTGTCAAGGGCAATTTGCACAAACTCCGCGTTCTTTTTACCTCTGTGATCGGCCTTTATCTGTCTTCTCAGGCGCTCTGAGGACCCAACCGCGTTCTCGATCTGGCTTACGTCAGGCTGGTGCCCTTGTTTCAAGAGCCTACGTCTGGTATATTTTGCACAGACGCTTGTTGCTTGTATAGCAAGCAAAGTGCTCTATTCATACGCGGGATAAAACCAGCAATAAATTGAAATTACCTGTCCATTGCAATAATCCATCCATGTTAAGGATAATATGAATTGAAATGGAGATATATCACAGCATGAGCAGCCAATCGCCACAAGATTCTGCTGATGCGCGGGCACTTCCAGGGCAGCCAGGCAGGCCCGCGTCACCCATTCCAGTGTGTGAGTTTCTTCCCACAGATGCTCCCTATCTGGAGAATACGCCGATGCCGCGTCCTGCCTATCTTTATCCACTCTCGCACACGCCAACTCCTTCAGCGTCTACTGGCTGGTTTGCCCACTGTCTGGCAATTATAGGTCTGCTTCTGGGCTTTGCCAGCATCCTGCTCTGGTTTTTGCCTTATCCAGGCAATATCTTGCCCATCCTTGGTCTCATTTTCTCCCTGCCGGGCTGGCTGACTGCTGTGCCCAGATGGATGGTCGTGGCAGGCTGTTCTCTCTCAACAGCAGCTCTCGTTCTGGGTATATATAGCTCAGTGCTGGGTGGATATAGCTTTACGCATTAGTGGGCGGCAACGCTTTGCTGGACCCGTTGAGTTGTGCCCTGGTTAATACAACTTGCACCCAACCACTCTAATTGGAAGAGCCAGGCCAACTTTTCCTGTCAGGAAGTCGGCCTGGCTCTCTTTATAGCTCTGGTATAGAGATGATGATGGCGGAGGGATGTTCTGGATCATGATAAATTGACTGGTCAGCGCAGATCAATTTAGTAGAAGTAGCCAGGGGTTCACCGCTGCCAGTATTGCGGGCGAAGCGCGGATGGGCGCCGCTAGAGATTTGCAAGCGCAGGCAGTGGCCAGCTCTGAAGCGATGCGCGGTGGGCCAGAGATCAAAGGTAAGGTGGAGAGTGCCATCTGTAGCGGCAGCAGGCCTGTCCGGCTGGACACGCAACAGTCCGTCGCAAACATTCATAGATTTGCCCTGGAGATTGACATCGCAGAGGCGTGCGAAGAAATCTGTATATGCCAGGCTAGATGAAACATACAGATCGGCCTGCACCGGGCCGATGACCTCCAGATCCTCTGTCAGAGGCGCGCTTGTGTAGATGAGCACGTCCGCGCGAGCCTCTAGCGAGCGGTTATCGGTTGGCAGAGCATTGCCAGTCAGCACCGGCCCGGAGAGGGCTGGCGTGGGCCGGGCTGGATCATAGCGATAATGCTCAGGTTCCGATGCCGGAGGTAGATCCGTTGCCAGAGCACCGCCTGGTAGCAGGTGGAGGCGCTGACTCTGGGTACCTGGAGGTGGCCAGTCGGGATAAAAGCGCCACTCATTCGCGCCGGTGATAAAGAGGCGCACCGGGGCAGCGCGCAATTGCCCATCCTGGCCACGCAAATGGGTATTGAACCAGGCCAGGCTTTCGTGGAAGCCGTTGAATAGTGTCGCAGGTTGAGCGTGTGACCAGGGACCGATGGTCAGGTAGGGCTGCTTGCCCGCTTCACGCAGAGTGCGGTAGTCGCGTAATTGCCAGGGCAGAAAAATATCATACCAGCCGCCTAGTAAAGTGAGCGGAGCCGTGATATCCTTGACGCTTTGCTCGAAGCCGCGTGCCTGCCAGTAAGCGCTACCCGGCTCGTTATTCTCTAGCCATTCCTGGAAGTGAGGCGCATGGGCGCCAATGGCCAGTTGATCAACATCGCGTAGAGGCAGATGGGCGAAAATTGGCCGGAATTTGCGTGTGGTTGGCGAGAAGACCTGGGCCAGCATATTCGTTTTTTCCTGGGTAGCTACCAGGTGCGTCCAGGAGAGAGCTGTATCGAGCGAAAAAGCCTCGCCTGGATAGGTCTGGCTGCGAAACTCAGCAGTACTGACCTGAATGGCCAGCGCCTTGAGATCGGGACCAACCTCGCTGGCAATCGCCCATTGCACCAGGCCGAGATAGCTTGGACCATTGGTGGCAAACGAGCCAGGATACCAGGGCTGCGTTTTTAACCATGCTACGGTCGCCAGGCCATCGTCGTGTTCGTCAACGAAGGGTCTGAAGATGCCTCCTGAACCAAAAGTGCCGCGTATGCTCTGAATTAGCACTTGAAAACCGCGTTCAGCAAATAAATATCCGTAAAGCAAGCCGAAAAAGCCTCCACGTCCATAGCAGCAGCGTACCAGGAGCAGCGGCGGTTTCTCAACGCCACGCGGAGCATAGCGATTGGCCAGCAAGACGATACCATCTGGCATCGGCACTTTGAGATCGCGCTCAACTAAAACGTTGCGCGTCTCCACTGGAGGAAGTTTGGCAACTCCGCCAATGACACGACTGAGTATACTCATAAAGCCAGGGCCTGCCTTTCTAGCGGAATATTATCGCGAGCCACAATCCTTATTGAGACGTTGACTGGAGAGCATCGGTGGTAGCTTTCTGCGCCTCGTCCAACCAGAAGAGATCGTGGCCCAGTTCGCGAGCTTTAGCAAAGCAGCTAAGAGCCTCTTTAGCGTTTTTTTGTTGAGAGAGGACCAGGCCACGCACACCATAGGCTTCGGCGCAAGCGCTGTCGAGTTGGAGTGCCTGCGTGCAGTCGGCCAACGCCTGCTCATAATGCTGCTGCCAGTAGTGAATACGCGCGCGATGAGCATAGGCCAGAGCGTCTTCGATGCCCCACAGCAGAACATGGTCGCACTCTTCCAGAGCCTGGGTATACTGGCCGCGCTCAGCGTAAATCCAGGCGCGATTTAGATAAGCGTCGCAAGCCTCCTGCGGGCTGAGTGCGATAGCCTGTTCAAAGTCGGCCAGGGCGGAACTGGTATTTCCCGTAGCATAGTGTGACCAGCCACGGTTATTGTAAAGTGTCCATTGAGTGGCATCGATCTCAATGGCGTGTGTGTAGGCCGTGATAGCCTCCTGGCGCGCGTGGCAGGCATCCAGCGTGACACCCATATTGTTGTAAACCTGGCAGGTGGGAGCAATTTGCAGGGCCTGCTCGTAAAATTTGAGCGAACGAGCATAATCCTTTAGCGCGAACAATGCCTGCCCGCTGCCAGCATAAGCGCGCCGTTGCGTTGGATCAATGAGCAAAGTCTGGCGGAAATCACGCAGGGCCTTTTTGTATTGTTTGAGTTCGATATATGTTAGACCGCGATTAGTATAGGCCAGAGCGAATTGAGGAGCCAGCTTGAGAGCGCAATTAAAATCGGCCAGCGCGAGTTCGTATTCCTGGAGTTGAAGATAGGCCTGCCCACGCCCATTATGAGCCTCAGCGTTGCGGGGTTTAAGTTGAATAGCCTGGCGAAAAGCGTGAATGGCTTCCTGATAATCTTTGAGGATAGAGAGCGTCTGGCCGAGCCAGAACAGAGCCTCAAAAGCCTTGTGGTTGGAGCGCAGAGCATGATCAAAATCGGCCTGGGCCCGGTCATAGGATTGGAGCGCATAATACGTGCGCCCGCGTCCGATATGAGCCTCAACATAGTCAGGAGCGATTGAAAGTGCTTCATCGAAATAGTTCAGCGCGCGCAAATATTGTCCTTGCTGAAAGTAGCCACGTCCCTCTCTGCTCTGTTTATAGGCGCGATCGATGCCGCGAAAGCGCGCCAGGTGGCGTCTCAGATGAAGCAGCGTAAACTGCTTGCCAGCCTGTCCCATCATTGTTCCCTTCTCGAATAGTCTTCATTCTGCCTGGGAAGCACTTCAAGCGCGGCTGTAAAACAGTCGGGTGCCCGTTCGTATAGAGCCTGGTCAGCAGCTTGCTGGCTATATTTCCAGCTATAACATCCGCGCTTTTCAGTGCAGGCAAGGCTAAACAGACGGATTGATTGTTCAGGCATAGACGCGGTCCTCGGTATTAGCGATAAGAGTAAGCAAACCATATAACTTCTTTTGATTGTATGGTATGTTGATAAACCAGTCAAGCGGTAGCTTATTCGTGCTTTCTTGCCGCTTGCCACAGGGTTTTACCCTGCCGGGCAGGATTGGCTCTGATTGAATGGTTGACCGGGCATGTTTTAATGGAGAGACAAAGAGTGATGCGCTGCGGGCCGTGCGCGAGGTGCAAATGGAGCGGCTGGCTCGCCTTTAGAAGAAAAGGAATCACAACGATATGAGATCATTGCGGCTATCGGTAGCCGGGTTTGGTGTGGTGGGACAGGGTTTTATTGAGTTGCTGCACAACAAGCAGGAGCACTTGCGCCAGGCATACGATATTGATGCGCGCCTGGTAGGTGTGGGCAATGCGCGCCACGGCTTTATTTATCGTGAGGACGGCCTGGATATACCGACCGTGCTTGAACTGGGCGCGAGCAAGCAGCCTCTAACCGCTTATGAGCGTACGCGTCATTGGGATACGATTCTGGAGGGTTTGGGAGAGACTGGCGCGAATGTGTTAGTAGAGGTTACATCGACGAACTTGCGCGACGCAGAGCCCGCGCTCAGTCATATTGTGACAGCGCTACGTTTAGGAGTGCATGTCGTGACGGCTAATAAAGGGCCAGGCGCGCTGGCTGGTCTGGAATTGCTCGCGCTGGCTCGCCAGCAGGGGGTACAATTGCGCATGGAAGCCAGCGTGATGGCTGGCACACCGGTGATCAGTATGATGCTGGAGGGCATGGCTGGGGCCAGGGTTCAGGCAGTGCGCGGCATTCTCAATGGTACGACAAATTATATTCTGAGCGCCATGGCCAGTGGGCGTGCGTACGCGGAAGTACTGGCTGAAGCCCAGCGCCTGGGCTATGCTGAAACCGATCCAGTGGCTGATGTGGAGGGCTACGACGCACTGGCCAAGATACTCATTCTGGCAGCGCTGGTCTTTAATCAGCCGCTCAAGCAAGAGCAGGTCACGCGCAAAGGCATCACAGGCATAAGTGTAGACGATATGCGGCGCGCTGCCAGCGAGGGGAAGCGCATCAAACTGATCGCCTCTATCCAGCGCGACGCGGAGCAACTGGTAGCTAGCGTCATCCCCCAGGCACTCGCGCTGGATGATCCCCTGGCCCGTATCGATGGTGCGACCAACGCCCTGGCTATCCAGGCTGATACACTTTCCGAGGTCATCGTCAGCGGCCCTGGAGCTGGCGCGCTTGCGACCGCGCAAGGGCTGCTTGCTGACGTTCTGGCCTGCGTACGTTAAGAGCATCTGCTATAAGGAGCAACGCGCGGTATCTGCTCGACAGGCAAATACCGCGCGTTGCTCCTTATGTTGAATGTTATTTTCCCTCGCGTCGTGCTTTTTCCAGATCTTTAAGCTCGCGCCGTAGGATTTTGCCCGAGGCGTTTTTAGGAATAGCCTGGACGATTTCTATGTAGTGAACCTTCTTATAACCCGCCAGTTTGCCATTGGCAAAGGCGATGATTTCGTCGGGAGTTGCGCTTTGACCAGAGCGCAGGACGACAAAGCCTTTAGGAGCTTCGCCTGCTTCTTCGTCGGGGATGCCGATGACAGCGGAATCCATGACGGCAGGATGCTCCATCAGCAGTGCCTCTATCTCCGCCGGAGCGATTCCGAAGCCTTTGTATTTGATCATCTCTTTCTTGCGATCGACGATATACGTATAACCTTCGTCGTCTATGTGCCCGATATCGCCGGTATACAGCCAGCCGTTGCGCAGCGTTTTGGCGCTCTCCTCAGGCGCTTTCCAGTAGCCCTGCATGATTTGCGGTCCGCGGATAATGATCTCACCATCCTCGCCGCTCGGCAGTTCGCGCTCGCCTGTTTCAAGGTCTACAACTTTTTGTTCGGTATTATGTGTAGGCAGGCCCACGCTATCTGGACGCACCAGATCTTTATCCTTGGGCTGGGAGTGTGTCAATGGGGAACTCTCGGTCATACCATAGCCCTGGACCACTTGCAGGCCGGTCTTCTCTGCCAAGCGGCGCGCCGGGTCCAACGGCAGAGGAGCCGCGCCAGAGAAGACATATTTGACGGACTTCAACTTGCTCAGATCTACCGGGGCATTAGCAAGAGCCACGATGATCGGCGGGACAGCGAAATAGTAGGTCACGCTGTGTTTCTCGCTCAGTTCCAGGGATTGCAGCAGATCGAAGCGCTCCATCATCACCTGCGTGCCGCCGCAGGCCAGGAAGCTGCCGGTGAGCATAACGCCATAGATATGATAGAATGGCAAGAAGAGCAGGGCAACATCAGTGGTGTTGGTCTGCAGCGCGGTCGTAAATTGCAGATTGTTGCAGACCAGATTGCGATGGCTCAGCATCACGCCTTTTGGCAGCCCTGTAGTACCCGATGAGTAAGGCAGTGCCAGCAGGTCATCGCTGCTAATTTCGACCTTAGGGGGTAGTTCGGGCGAGGATGCGCGTAAGAGCCTGGACCAGGGCAGAGCCTCTGGTAAGCTCTCAGGGGTATCGGCGCCGGTGACAATAATATGTTTGAGCTCAGGCAGGGATTTCTGGTCGAGCACCAGTTGAAGCAAGGGAAGTAGTTCCCGCTGAATAATGATCGCGCTGGCCGCGGAGTTCTCCAACTGGTAGCCAACTTCGCGATCTTTATACGACGGATTCATCGGGCTAATCACTGCTCCAATAGAGGCGGCGGCAATAAACGATATCGTGTACTCGGGCCGATTTGTCATAAACAGACAAATCCTATCCCCTTTGCGGATACCTAGATTGTGCAGGCTATTAGCTATGCAATTGACCATACTCACCACTTCGCGATAGGTAAAATATTGATTGTGGTAGATGATCGCGGTGCGGTCTGGTACACGGTACGCTGCCATGCGCAAGAGCTGGTCGTAAGGTACGTCGGGGAAGGCGACAGGCGGACGAAAGAGATCTGGTGAAACCATCTTATCTGGCATGCTCGGAGTCCTTTCTATGTGAACGCGCCCCCACCATTGGGGGCTTCTACGTGGTTTCCCGCGTGGGGCGCGTCCCGCCCCGCAGTCGTTAACATCTCGAATCCAGGATGACCCTGGCGGCGCTGGTATCCTGGTCCATTCTGTTCTACTATTGCATGAGTGCCATCGCTCATCAAGTATTTTAATACGATTGTATCACACCTGGAACGAATTTGGTTGATGTTTGGTATTCACAAATACAATTATTTTTCTTTTTCTTCTCGACTTTGCAACAGCTCTGCCCGCTATCCTGACAGAGAGAAGTTCCAGTTCACATGCTCCATCCGCGATTGATTACCGGCAAGGTGCTACAATAATTGCAGCTTGCCGGCTTTTTCTGAAAAAGTGCAGCCTCAAAGGAGAAAACGACACTGTATACGACCAGACCAGCAGCCGTGTGGCCAGAAGCATCTCTATTGCCCTCGCTCTCTCAGACGAGCAGCCTGGAGATATACGATCTGCGCGCAGCCTCACCTGAGGTGTTGTTAAGCGTTTCGACGCTGGTCGGGCTGATCAATCGCGGCCCGGCGCGAGTTTATTGTCTTGAGAATAGCGATGATGAGTTCTGGCTTAAAGAGCTTGATCCCTCGCTGGCCTGTATATCATCGTCTGTCGCAGGCGATAAGGTGCTAGAGCATTTGCTAGTGTCTCAGCGAGAATTGGTCGTGGGCCTGGTGATCTACGATCCCAGGCTGCTTGATACGCGGAACGTGGCAACTACGCTCGCGGCTCTGCGAGGGGGCATAGTTGCCACGCCCGAGTTGGCCAGCCGTTTACAGCAGGCTCCGTATCATTTGACTGTTCTGGAGGATTTGCGCGTCTATAACTGGAAAAGTCGGGCACAGGCGTATTTCTGGGCATACAAACATCTGCTGCCAGAGTGCTCACCAGATCTGCTAGCAGGTATGGCCCCGACCCTGTGCGGTGGTCTGCGCTCGTACCTGGTGACGCAGCGTGTTTTTACCAGCTGGCTGGATGCGCGCAAGATCATACCTGAGTTCGGGGCCGGTGGTTATTGCGAGCGAGGTCTTCTCAAGCGCCTGTTCGCCAGCTTCCATCCGGGTGCGTTGCATCTAGGCTGGTTTGTCAGCGAACCCTTTGGTATTCGCCTGGCCTCACGCGCGGCTCTGCTCACGCTGGCCAGCGACCATTGTACTAACCTTGCCGTCTGGTCCAGCATGCCTGGCCAGCACGAACAGACACCTTCGCTTCTAGAACAAATAACAACTCCCTCCACCATGGGTCAAGCGCCAGAGCAAACACCAGCGCCAAGCTCTTCCACAATGGAGCAAGCGCCAGAGCAAACACCAGCGCCAACCCCTTCCACCATGGGTCAAGCACCAGAACAAACATCAGCGCCAAACTCTTCTGCCATGGAGCAAGTGCCAGAGCAAACACCAGCGTCGTTTCCCTCTACAAGTGATGGGGCGATAGGGCAAGCAAACGAGCCATCTGATGCGGATGTGACATACCTTTCGTTTACGATCAGCGATGGTGATAATCTACAGTATTGCCAGCATCGGCTATTGCGGCTTTGGAGCGACCCGGCTCGTGGCAAGCTGCCTCTGGGCTGGACTATCGCTCCCGCGCTCTGGCAGACCATGCCTCGTCTGGCTGCCTTCTATCGCCGTACCGCGAGCGAGCAGGATAGCCTGATCGCAGGCCCCAGCGGCGTGGCCTATATCCTGCCCTCGTACTGGCCGCGTGAGCATCGTGTGGCTTTTCTCCAGCTAACCGCGACCGCTTTGCACGCGCTGGGTCCGGCGCTTTTGCAGGTGCTCGATAGCGGCACATGGTTCAGCATGAGGTTTCTGTCTGCTGATCTGCAAGAGCTTTTTGTCTCCCAACTCGCCGCGCATGGTCTGCGCGGCATCCTGAGTGGCGCGGGCAGTGGCGTTCCCTCCTGGCAGCGGCGCTCTGGTCTGCTAGTCTACCAGAACCTTGGCCTGGCCCTCAATCCTCAACATACTCTCAACTTGATCCAGAATGCGCAGGCGCGTGGCATGCGCTTTATCAATGTCTATATTTTGGCCTGGGACATTACCCCCAGCGACCTTCTGCGTATAGTCCAACAACTGGAGGGCAAGGTACACGCGGTGACTCCAGCGCGTTTGCTAGAATTGATCGAAGCAGCCGCTAAGTAGCTGCAACAGGCCTGTACGTTAGTGGGTTCCGATATACATCCTGCTCCAGTTGTTGGGTGGGATCAGCGAGAGCGGATTGGAGGTCTGGCCAACCACATAGGATTTGAGCACAGCCGAGCCGCTGCGCTGATCGATGGGTAGCCAGGCGACATCGTTGACCAATTGTTGTTCGATCTGGTTATATTTAGTCAGGCGTATACTCTGGTTGAGTTCTGCATCCGCCTGCTCCATTGCTACCTGTGTTTGCTGCTGCATTTTGGCGGAGGTGCTCAGATTTTGTCCATAATTGGACATATTATTGGGCGCATTCTGGTCGAACTGCAGCGTAATCCAATCCTGCGGATCGGGGTAGTCCGCGCCCCAGGCGGCGACCCACATTTGTAGTCCCTGGTTCTGGCAGAGAGCGGAATTACTCTGTGTGCAGGCAGTTTTTGCTTCGGCCTGCACAAGTGGTAAAAAATCCATTTGCTGCATGGTCACAGTGACACCCAGCGTTTGCTGCCATTCCTGGCGTATAGTTGTGAGCATGCGATCTAGAATGGGCGTCTTACTCTGATAGGTGATTTTAACTGGCGGAAAGGTAGGCAGGGTCAAGTTTTCTTCCTTCAGACCTTGCAAGAAAAGCGTTTTTGCCCTGGCAGTGTCTCCCTGTGTGCTTATGCCAGCGGGACATTGTAGTTGGGCATTATAGCCTGGCATGCCTTGCGGTATGATATGGCAGGTAGCAGTGCGCGTGCCATTATAAATCGCGGTAGAGATCACATCTTTATTGATGGCGCTGGCAAAGGCCTGACGGATATGGATGTTATTAAATGGCTTATAGAGATAGTTCATAGCGATGTAGTCAATCGTCAGTTCAGAGACCTGGGCATATTGCCTGTTGGCCAGAGTTTTGGCCAGCGAGAGTTGTTCGGGCGGCACAACTTTCACGAAATCCGCCCGGTTGGCCTGATAGGCAGAGAACGCGGCCTGAGGCGTTTTATAGAAGTCAAAGTTTACGCGTTGGAACTGAGGATGTGGGCCGTAGTAGTTGGGATTGTGTACAAAGACGATGCCGCTGCTATGGTTGTAGCTCAGAACCTTAAAGGGGCCAGCGCCGCCCTGGCCATGGTTAACATTCAGGTGATCGGTCCATTTATTGCCCCATGTGTCGATGACGCTTTTCTCGACCACAAAGGAGGTAGGATAGGCCAGCCCTGGCAAAAAGTAAGAAGTTTGTCCGCTAACAAGCAACTGAATGGTCTGAGGATCGACTACTTTAATGCTATCACCGATGAGCGTATGGACCTTATTATCGACGCGTTCAGCGGCGTCTTTGAGCAGGCCCAGGTAGGTTAATGTGGTCCCATTGAGATTAGCGACCTCTGGAGAGAGCGCTCGATCGATGCTATAGGCTACATCGGTTGCAGTCAAAGGTAGTCCATCACTGAATTTAAGATGAGGGCGCAGATGGAAAGTATAGGTCAGCCCATCGGCTGAGATCTCATAGGACTGCGCGAGTTGGGGCTGCACTTGCAGATTATCGTCGAACTGAACCAGTCCAGTGAAGATCATTGTGCTCGCTTCCAGGGAAGGTTGATCAACGGCCTGAGCTGGATCGATGTTTGCGAGATCAGTTACCACATCCGCGTAGTGATAAATCTGCTGCGCAACTGTAGCCTTTGGCTGGCTATTCTGGCTGGAGCCTGATGTGCATCCGGCCACGAACAACATGAGCAGGCAGCATAGCAGTGAGAGGAGGGCTGGTGGCCTGACCAGGCCAGGACACGTGTTTTTTCTGATTTTAAATGTATGCACTTCCATCTTCCCCCATTTAAAAAGCTTGCCGGGGATGCTGCAAGGATGGCGTCCCAAAACACCACTCCCGCGCGAGGCTATCCCTGTATTAGTTATGACGCTTCTGTGTTTTTTACGCGCCCATACCATTGGTAACTCGTAAAGCGACTTCTCAACCCCTATAGCGCTTCGCAGGGCGTTTTTTATGAATGGCAGCAGAGTGATTGCCCCGCTATCGTTCACGAGAAAGTAGCAGACCACTAAGCGACTTGCAACTTACAGAAGAAATTTCGTTGCGCTATTATGTATGGGCGTATGTATATTGACGACACATACATTGTAACTGTCTTTATAGTATCTGTCAACAAGCGAGCAGTATTAGCCAGGATGATCGCCTTCCAGGAGTAGCGTGGAAGCAATGTCATGCCTGAATACTTTTGTTAGAGGAGGCAGAAAAAGTGGGCTTCCAGGCATCCTGCTTTGTTCTATTGTATTCGCGTGGCTGTAACCACAGAGAGACAAATGTTGGATGCATTGTTTTCTGCACTACTTCCAGCAACTGCTCATGTAACTGATCAAGATCAAGCTCGTTGTGCAGGGTGGTACTGAATGCCTCCAGAGTTCTGGCAGCGTCATATCTGCTGCGATAGAAGCGATGGTCAATCGCTTGTTGAATTCCACGGCGCAAGGGGTAGAACAGCCCGGCAATAATCAGCGTTGAAAAGACCGTGATGGTAGGTGACTGCAAGAGTTGGCCAGTGAACAGAGATTCCAGGAACTCCAGACTGAGGACGAGGCCAAAGTAGACTAGAGCGAGCAGGAGCGAAAGCAGGCCATAGAGGAGAGTGCGTTTGATAATAAGGTCGAGATCCCAGAGTCGGTAGCGGAGAAAGGCTATCCCGATTGAAAGAGGAAAGCAAGCGGGCAAAAGATAAAAAGCAATAGAACTGATGAACAGATGAAGCTGGGTTGAGACACGTAGAGCGGGAAAGTAAATGGGGAGAATCGTTACTACAAAATCTGTTAGAATTACCTCCACAATTAGAAAAGTCAGAACAAAGATCACCCACTTGATTTGCTGCTGCTGGACTGGTGTGGACATACGTCGATAGCGGTAGAGTAGCGCGCATGCAATACTGACATAAAAGGCGAGTCGTATCAGGGTATAGAGTGGGGACAACCACCAGTGCCAGGGATAGAAAGTGCCGAGAGTAGGAACGGGCACCAGTGAGACAGCAATCCAGCCCAGGGAGAGCCAGCGGGTGAAGCCGGGGACAAAGTGACCATCGGGAAATGTATATGCAAAGGTGAGAGTTGCCCCGGCCAACAATCCCAACGCATTGATGGGAATTCTCCAGGCCGTATAGTTCCATAGCGCGAGAGGAATGGGTGGAAAGAAGAAGCCTCCTGTGAGAGTGAGGAGCAAGGAAATCTGGAGAATGGCCCGATCATGTGACTTGCGCCAGAACAGTACAAGGCTGACTATAAACCATATGCTGGTATTTGTAACAATCAGTATGGTGGGTACGAGGCTATATCTGCCAGCAAGCAGGTTAGCGCAGAAGACCACAAGCATAAGGAGAAAAATAGCAAGCCAAAGTATTCTGGCAAGGACGAGCCAGTACCCGCTTAAACGGGTGTTTCCTTGCTTTTCCGGGTCAGCACTCGCCCTGGCCCCCGGTAGTGTAGAGAGAAGATTCATTGCAGTATACCTCTACTTAGTCCAGCATTACAGAGTAAAGCCACAGGCATGTTCATCAACAACAGTATGCCTGTCTATCTCCAGGCTCTGGCTACTTTAAAAATTAGCGTACTCTATGCCCGTCTCTAAAACGTTACGAACGGTTCTTGCTCACAGGGCTTCTTCCTAAAGATGCTTTTATGCACCAGGTAGCATGTTCAGAAGTTGCTGGCAGCGTTCCTGGATGGCCTGTAGCTCGTATTGTTGGGCGGCGTGAGTGGCCTGCTGGCATTGTTTGCGTGCCAGGGAGAACTCGCCGAGCAGGTAAGAGACGCGTGCTTGAGCCAGTTCTGCCTGGGTGCGCCGTTCCGCATCCAGGTCGCCGAGCTTAAGGGCTCGTTGAAGATCGGTTCTGGCATGCATAAGAGCGCGGCGTCCCCTGGCATTTTTCGCCATTTGCTCGCTGGCTACCAGGGCGCAGCGTAGTTTCGCCAGGGTGGTCAACGCGAAACCAATGCTGGGCTGATTGGGCGGTTCGGTTCGTCCAATGGAGAGAGCAAGTAGTGTAACCTCTGCGGCCTCTTTGAAACGGCCCTGTTCTATGAGTAGGTTGCCAAGAATGGCGTTCCAGTTGCTGAGATATTCGCGGTCCTTGATTTGTGCAGCCAGGGCCAATCCGGCGCGATAAAAGCGTTCAGCTTCATCGAACTGTCCGGCTGCCATGGCCAGTTCGCCCAGGTTATAGAGCAGCACCGACTTCAAGGGTGTATCTCCGCTCTGCTCGACATAACTTAATTGACCCTGGAAGAACGAGCGGGCCTGATCGTACTCTGCTTTAAGCAGATAGATATGGCCGATATTACAGCAGACATGCGCGACTTCCCGGGGGCGGCTATATTGCTGATAGATGGTCAGCCCTTGTTGAAGGTGTTTGAGGGCTTCACTGAGCTGGCCAGTAGCGGTATAGCCAAGGCCTAGAAAGGCATGGACGCGTCCTAAATCGACGGGATCGCCCTGGAGTGTGCGCAGTGCGCGTGTCTGACGTGAGGCGGGTATATTGCCTTGTCCAGCGGACTTTGCCAGGCAGGCTGTAAAGAGGACAAGCGCCTGGTGCGAGGCTGCCAGGGCTTCCTGATGGTCTCCTTCGAGCCAGTGGAGGCTGGCTTGCTGGTGGCGCAGGCAGCCCCAGGCGGGTCCATCATTAATCCCCGCGGCCTGCAAAACCTCGGTACCGCGTGCATTGCTCTCGCGTGCGGCGGCGGTGTCGCCGGTAAAGCGGCAGACCAGAGCAATCTCGCTCCAGAGAATGGCCTGGATCTGGGCTTCCTGGCGCTCTTCTGCCTGGCTAGCGAACGCGCTGGAGGGTGTGGAACGCAACTGGATGACGCGCAGGTAGAAATTGAGCGCGTCCTGAAAATTGCCCAGCACGCGTGTGCATTCCGCCAGCCGTTCGACCAGGAAGGCCAGATGCATACGCTGCTCCACCGTGATGCCCGGCATCAGCGGCTGCTCTGGTTGTCCGCTGTAGAGAGGAGCTAGCAGGCGCGGGGCCAGTTGATCCAGCACCAGACGGTAGTAGCGATCGGCATCAGAATAGGCAAAGAGGCTATAGGCGTGGTGAGCGGCCAGTTCAGCGTAATGCGCGATGCGAGCAGGCTCAGCGCCACCCTGGATCAAATGCTGAGTAATTGTCGCGGCCTCTTCGGTCTCACGCGCCTGATGGATCTGGCGCAGCACTTCAGCAATACGCCGATGCAGGCGTGCCCGCCGGGTAGCGGAGAGTCCATTATAGAGATGGCTGGCGAGCAGCGGATGCCAGAAGTGATAGGTTACGTGAGCGCCGCTACCCTCTTCAGTCAGCACTCCCGACTCCAGGGCCTCATCCAGCAGGTCCAGGACTACATCGTCATCTCCTGGCACCCTGCCGCTTTCAGTCGCGGAGATCAGGTCAAAGTCGAAAGAGCCTCCCAGAACCGCGGCTTTGTCCAGCAGATCCCGGCAGGTTTTACTCAGCCGATTCAGGCGTTGATTAAGCGCGGCTGCGATGGTATCGGGCAAAATCAGGGTTTCCACTTTACTATGGACAGGCGAAAATATACTGGCTGTGCTGCCCCTGGTGCGTAAATCGTTGGCCAATTCTTCGGCGAACAAGGGATTGCCCGCGACTTGATGTTGAATGCGCGTGATGGCAGGAATAGGCAGGTCGGAGACGAGCACTCCAATATTTTCGTCACTCAGTGGTTGGATATGTATGATCTCAACGACCTGTTCGCGTAGCATAGAGGCGATCAGGGGATTCAACACGCGATTTGCTGCCAGTTCGATCTCTTTACAGGTTGTCAGAAGTACGATTGGATGGTCAGCCATGCGTCTGGTGAGATAGCCCAGCATATGAGCACTGCTATCGTCGGCCCATTGGATATCGTCGAGCACGATCAGCAGAGGCGAACTGGAACTGAGCGAGGTCAGAAAGGTGTAGATCGCCTCGCGCAGACGCGACTCGTCCTGTTCAGGCGAAAGTCTATCAGAGAACAGACCTTCCGTGCCGTTTTTACTGGTTTTGCCCAGTGCATCTTGTATGTCCGGGATCAGGGTGCGCAAGGGTTGATAGATAGCGGGCGAGGCGAATTCCGCGGCGTGACGGGCGAGGTCAGGCGCATAGGTCAGCACATTGCGCAGGGCAGCCGTCCAAAGGCGATAGGGAATACCACGATCCTGAGCGTAGGTGCGACTCCAGACTACCGACCAGCCGCGGCGTTGAGCTTCGCGAGCTGTCTCTTCGGCCAGGCGTGTTTTGCCAATACCGGCCTCGCCCATCAGAACCAGGCAGTGTGCGTGCTGCGTTCTGCGCGCCTCCTGGAAAAGGGCTTGCGCGCTATATTCTAGAGATTGGCGTGGGCGCATGGACCCGACTTGCTCCAACAATTGCTCAAGCGTGCGCATTTCTGTCTCGCGACCGACTAGCGGGCTTTGATTAGCGCGCACAAAAGAGATCGTCGTAGCCGCCACTTCGGGCGTCTCGCTATCTTTAGAGGCTTGAGAACTGGCGTCACCAAGCGGAATCAGCCCTGGTTCCTCGTTGTTGCCTGTTGGGGGAAATCTCATGCCTGCCTCCTCGCCGGTTGAGCCCATCTCCCCCTGAGTGCCGGCGGTTGTCGCGAAAGGCTTAAAAAGCGTCTCGTGTCCCTGTTGAATAGATTGAAAGAGCGCGCGGGTTTCAGGCAAGGGGGTAGCTTGCTGGGTATGGTGTAAAAGAGTGATCAAACGTTGATAGGCCTGTACAGCTTCTACCCTACGTTGTTGAAGCGCCAGGAGGAACATCAGCCGCTGTACAGCTGCTTCGTTGGTGGGATCTGTGGCCAGCAGTTGATCGAGTAATTCGTTAGCCGTGGCTAGACGCTGCTGGTCCAGGTAGATATCGACCAGTTCTAGCAGCGCTTCGCTCCACTGACTGCGCAGGTGCTGGCGATACGGGAGCGGCCAGCTTGCTATATGCTCCTCTGGGAAATAATCGCCGCCATAGAGCTTGATGGCCTGTTCTAATAATGCGCCACGCCCACCGCGTTGTTCGCCCGGTAGCGCGTGGGCCAGCGCGAGTAGGTCCTCGAAGGCTGTGCAATCGGCCCAGAATTGGTCCTGACCAGCCAGAGTCAAAATAGTATTGGTCTTTTTGCTGTAAACCGCTCCCAGGAGTTGACCTAGCGCTGTGCCAGCTCTACGCAGATGTTGCGCCGCGCTCTTTCTATCCAGTTCAGGCCAGATGAGTTCACATGCCTGCTGTTGGGTCAACTGGCGATTGGGCGTGCTGAGTAGACTGCCCAATAACGCGCGTGCCTGTGGCAAACGCCAGCCTGCTTCGTGTAGCTTTTGCCAACTCTCGTCCTCGCCGCGACCCTCCAGGCCTAGTGAACCCAGCGTCGTCAGACGAAAGAGTGGAGACGGCGAACTGTTTTTCACAGGTGGGGGTGTGGCGATCGGTGTCGCGATTTGCTCCTCAGGGACGCCAGTCGGTAATGTTTTGCCGATATACGTGCGTACAGTGCGTCCCTGCACAGTTTGATACGCGTACCAATAGGGACCGTGCCCAATCCCTTCCTGGCATTTGCGGCAGCCAGCCTTGCTACAGAAGCTGTACTGCTGGCGGTACGTAATAGAATTACTGTGCATGGCACCGTCTCCTCGGCGTTGTTTTTCTGCTATGATTGGGCGGTTACCTGTTGTTTTACGAGCAGTTCCAAAACTAGTTCAACTAGTGTCATTATAGCGCAATATTGGATATAGTCAATAAGGTATGTATGTTGCTTACACGATGAACTGGCCTGAGAGTGCTTGTGAGCACGAGAATCGTAACATGAGTAGCTTTTGTCTGTGATTTAGAGAAGCAAAAAGCTATGCGACGCGCGTTTATTGAACTTTTATTCCCTGACTTGCTACTCACCTGGCAGTACTATGATAAGATACTATGGTTCAAACAAATTATAAAAAAAGCTGAGAAAGAGGCTCTACCAGAGATTTTTGTAGGATAGGCAGAGCCGGGAGGAAATATGCAAGGCGTAATTCATGCATTTGGGAAGGTCGGTGAGAGTGGGGAGCGCTTGCGTACAGCAAGGCCGAGCTTTAGTGGACTGGTGCGCGGAGAGTTGCTGAAAATTAGAAACCAGAGGACGACCTGGATTTTAGCAGTGCTGGTGTTACTGCTCGTGATGCTTCCTTATCTTATAACATACTTGTCAGTCAAGCCCGATCTCTTTTTGCAGCGAGGTATTTTTAATTACTTCTGCGCCGAAATGATCGGGCTGATGCGCGCCTGGACGGGCTTTTACCTGCTGATTCTGACGGCGCGTGTGATCGGCCTGGAGTATCAACTGGGAACGATACGAGTGCTGCTGGCGCGCGGCGTTGGGCGACTCCAATTGCTCCTGGCCAAGTTAACTGCGCTTACACTGGTGGCGCTTTTACTGTTGCTGAGTTGCCTGGTCATGAATGCAGTCATGTTGGGAGGCGCGCTGGCCTGGCATGGTAGCCTGAATCTGCTGCTGGATATCAAGGGAGATCTTGTGCTCTATGTGCTGACAGTGCTGATCAGCACGGTCGCGAGCCTGCTACTAGCTACGGCGGCTACTGTGCTTGGTCGCTCGCTCGCCTTTGGTCTCAGCGCGGCGCTGGTCTTCTTTCCGCTGGACAACTTTGGAGCGTTACTGCTTCCACTGGGCTATCGGCTGACCCATTCCGACTTCTGGCCTCAGATCACTGCCTATTTACTGGGGCCAAATCTCAACCAGATGAGCGCAACCCTGACTGGACATCCTGGCTTTAATCTGGGCTTTGGACCAGCGATTGATGTAGATGGGATGCATACTTTACTTGTCGCACTGTTCTATGTGCTGGCTTTTGTGGTGCTGGCTGTGGTGTTGACGGTTAGGCGAGATGTTCACGAGTAAGATCGCAAACTGTTAGAGGTGCGCCAGAGCCGAGGTAAGCTAGAGAAGAAACACTAGCTACCTCGGCTCCGTAGCATGTATGACTGGAGACGAAGCTGCTTATTTTGCCGCTAAGACAACTGAGAGAGCAAGCTATTGAGACGATTGACGAAGCGTGCCGGGTTCTCAAGCTGTTCGCCGAGGCTGAGCACGGACTGATCGTAGAGGATCGAGGCCCAATCGGCAAAGCGTTGCTCGTCCTGTTCGTGCAGGATCTTGCGTACGATGCCGTGCTGGGCGTTGATCTCCAGGATTGGCCTGGTGCTGGGGACCGGCTGCCCGGCGGCCTTCAACAGGCGTAAGAGTTGTGGGTCCAGATCGTGTTCGCCGACCACCAGGCAGGCGGGCGAGGTCGTCAGGCGCGTGGTGACGCGCACCTCTTTAACACTGTCCTTGAGAGCGTCCTTGAGACGATCCAGCAATTTCTGAATCTCGTCCGCGCTAGCCTGTTCCTTTTCCTCCGGCTTCTCTTCAGCGTCCGCGGGCGTGGCGATCTTGCTCAGGTCGATTGCGCCGTGGGAGACCGATTGCAGCGGATGCTCGTTGAATTCATGCAATTCGCTACCGAAGAAGTAATCCACGCGTGGATCTGAGAGCACCAGTACCTCGACACCCTTCTGCTTGAAGATTTCCAGCAGTGGGCTGTCCTTGGCGGCGGTATAGCTTTCGGCATTAATAAAGTAGATCTTCTCCTGACCCTCTTTCATACGCTCAACATAGGTTTCCAGCGAGATATCCTGGGTGTCCGCGTTGGAGAGCGTTGTGCTGAAACGGAAAAGTTTAGCAAGTGCTTCCTGGTTGCTGAAGTCCTCAATCATGCCTTCTTTTAGTACACTGCCAAAGGTTTTCCAGAAGGTTGCGTACTTCTCCGGCTCGTTTTTCGCCAGATCCGCGAGCAGGCTCAGAACTTTCTTGACCGTATTTGAGCGAATGGCCTCGATCAGCTTGTTCTGCTGCAAGATCTCGCGCGAAACGTTAAGCGGCAGATCGTTGGAGTCGATGACGCCGCGTAAGAAGCGCAGGTAGCCAGGAATCAACTCCTCCGCGCCATCCATGATAAAGACGCGGCGCACGTAGAGCTTGACGCCATGACGCCGCTCGCGGTTCCAGAGATCGTAGGGCGCGGTCGCTGGAATGTAGAGCAGCAGGATATACTCCTGCTTGCCTTCCATGCGACTGTGAAGATAGGCCAGTGGCTCTGCGTTGTCATAAGCCAGGTGCTTGTAGAATTCGATATATTCCTCGTGAGGAATCTGGCTCTTAGAGCGTACCCAGAGGGCTGAAGCCTGGTTAACGCGCTCATCTTGCGCGCTTTGCTCCTCTTTTTCCTCTTTTTCCTCTTCCTGCTCTGGCTTCTCAACTGGCATCAGGATGGGAACAGTGATATGGTCAGAATACTTGCGAATGATCGAGCGCAGGCGATAGCCGCTCAGCAGTTCATCCTCTTCTTCGCGCAGGTGCAGCGTGACCTCGGTTCCACGCGTAGCTTTCTCCACTGTCTCCAGTGTGTACTCGCCTTCGCCGTTGGATTCCCAGCGTGCGCCCTCGCTCGCGGCCATGCCTGCTTTGCGGGTCGTGAGCGTTACATGGTCAGCCACCACAAAGGCCGAATAAAAGCCAACGCCAAACTGGCCGATCAGATTGGCGTCCCGCTGCTGATCGCCGGTTAGCGCCTGCAAAAACTCGCGCGTGCCTGACTTCGCGATTGTACCGATCTGTTGTACAACCTCATCGCGCGCCATGCCGATGCCATTGTCTATCACGGTAATCGTGCGCGCCGCTTTATCGTAGGAGACATGGATCTCCAGTTCCGCGTCGCTCTCGTGCAGGCTCTCATCCGATTGCATCGCGAAGCGCAGACGGTCAATTGCATCAGACGCATTTGAAATCAACTCACGCAGAAAGATCTCTTTGTTACTGTACAAAGAGTGAATCATTAAATTGAGCAGCTGGCTGACCTCTGCCTGGAAGCCCAGCGTCTCCTTATGTGTTTCGACGGGCATGTACGATCCCTCCACTTGTCATCAGACGAAATTACGTTAAGAGCGAACTTGAGCGTGGTAGTAGTTTAGCTCTTTAGCACCTATATAATACACCCCTTGCCGGATCTCTTCAACGGGTCGCTTGAGATGTTCCACTGCTCTCCTGTACTTCGTAATCCTGTGTGATGCGTTTGACCAGTGTTTGTATCGAGGGTTGGAGTGCGTTTTGCGAGATGCTGAGAACCGTGCTGGTGCGTATGCCTGGGCGGGTGCTGGCATTAAGGGCCAGAAGCAGGAGGTTGTGGCGACTCAGGAACTGGTGTGTGTCTGTGGGTACGATGCAGAGGTGGGTAAGGCGAAGCGAACGGGCCGCGTGAATGGATTTGACTGCGGACCAGGGAACGCTGATGGTGCCCAGGAAGGGCAGATGGCGCAGCGTCAGCCCTTCCTCGTTGGTCTGCAGCGAGGGGCGACTATCAGTCAGCAGGCGCAGCGCCGACCAGCCAATGCCAAGTACATAAATGGAACCAACGAGATAGAGGAGAGCAAATAGTACCTGGCTAGCGATCCCATTTGTAGGCGCATTCAGAAAGGTCGCGCTGGCTGCTCGGCTGATGACCGCCAGGATCACCAGGCAGAGAACAAGAATAATGATCATCGGCCCACGCCGAGGCCGAATACTTAGCTCAGGTCGCGGCTGTCGAGTTTTGGAAACTGTTTCTTTATTGCGCGCAGGCATCGATAGCTCTCCTTTGGCTGCTATTCTAACACAGCAAGCGTTTGAAGGAAACCCACACCCTTATAAGCGCTGGTTTTGGTTCAGCCTCTCTGTAACTGACAAGCGTATTCCAGAGTTTTACGTCTTCTTACAAATGCTTGACAGACTAACGACAATGTACTAAAAAGAAGAACAGTATATGGTCTCCTGGGAGAAAATGAATCATGCCTAAGCACCCATTAGCCGAAGTTTTTAGCTTTCCTACAAGCTCCGACATTATTTGATGTGTTAGATGGCGAAACATTATAGGCTTTTGAAGGGTGCAAGTGAGATATGCAAATGCCATTGTTCGAGGACGCAGATGATTTAGCTTTTGTAAATGTAGCTTCCGTTCCTCAAATTAGTCCTTTTCGTTATCCCGGTGGCAAAACATGGATCGTACCTCAATTGAGGCGCTGGCTTTCACAGACCCTCAGGCAACAGTTAGATATGCGGCCAATGCGGCCAACACTTTTAATTGAACCCTTTGCCGGCGGAGGAAGTGTAAGCCTGACCGCGATAGCTGAGCGGCTTGTTGATCATGTAATAATGGTTGAGTTAGATGCAGATGTTGCTGCTGTGTGGCAGGCCATGCTGAGTGAGGAACAGTCGTTGTGGCTTGCTCATGAAATTGAAACTTTTGAGGTTACCTTCGAGAATGTAGAGCAACGCCTGGCCAGTACTGAATTGATGCCAGCAGAGCGAGCATTTAAAACTATCTTATGCAATCGTACAAATCGTGGAGGGATTCTGGCACCCGGAGCAGGTTTGCTAAAACAGGGTGAAAATGGAAAAGGGTTGTTGTCAAGCTGGTATCCATTAACATTGAAAAAGCGTATAGAGCGTATCAGGCAAATGCGGGATCGTATTACCTTTATACAGGGCGATGGTTTAGAAGTTATACAGAGATATAGAAATGACCTTGATACAGTCTTCTTTATTGATCCTCCTTATACAATTGCCGGGAAAAAGGCTGGTAAGCGTCTTTATTTTCATTCTGAACTCAACCATACACATCTCTTTGATCTGGTTCAAGGGTTGCGAGGTGATTTCCTTATGACATACGATCATGTTAAAGAGGTAAGTATTCTTGCAGAAGCACACAATTTTGAGACAAGAGCTATACCCATGAGGAATACTCACCACGCAGAGATGACAGAACTGCTTATAGGTCCAAATTTGCGCTGGCTTCCGCAGGCCCGCTAGCCCATTGCTTGCTCCTGTCGTGGGCCTTGAGGACAGGACGCTGGCTGTATCCCTCTGGAAAAAATCCCTACAATATGGTAAGCTATCAGATAGTGGCATTACAATCATTGCGATTGTTCCCCAGGATTTCTCCTCGGCTGTCACCCGACCAGACGCAAGATATGATAGAATAGAAGTTCTAGTGTCCCTCTCATAAGACGCAGCTTTTTATGTGGCGAAACGGCGTTTTTGTGTTGCGAAAAGAGCAGATGACCCGGAAATCTTTTTCTCTTGATGGAGCTTATTTGTGATGCAGGAGGTGCAGTTTGCTTAAAAGAGAGTTTACCGTTGCCAATGAATATCATTATAGTGTAGCCAGCCCTGGACGCTGGGTTACGTCGCATTTATGGCGTTACAAGTTTCTGGTCGCTGCCTATATGCTGTCCTCGCTTCTGGCCAATGGCATCTATGGGCTGGTAACTCTGATGGTCGGCTGGGCTTTTAGCGCGGTTTTGGGTGGTTCTTTGCATCAATTGACACAGATAATTTTCTTGATGCTGTGTACGATTTTGCTTGGGGGTACTGCGGATATTGGCGCGCGCGCTTTTCCTGAGCTGGTTGGTAAGGGTCTGGTGCGCGATGCTCGCCAGGAGCTTTATCTAAGCCTGTTGGGGAAGAGCCAGACGTTCCACAATCGTCAGCGCGTGGGCGATATTATGGCGCGGGCTGCGAACGATATGACGCAGTTGAGCAGCATGGTGACGCCGGGTTTGGACATTGTTTTCGACTCCAACCTGAGCCTGTTGATAACGCTGATCTTTATTGGCTCGATCAATCTCCAATTGCTGCTGGTTCCGTTGCTCTTCGCGATCTCGTTTCAGCTTGCGGTACGTTTCTATGCGCGCCAGCTCGCGCCAGTGGCAAATACCATGC
The DNA here is from genome assembly GCA_041156125.1 of Candidatus Paraktedonobacter carboxidivorans. Lineage (GTDB taxonomy): Bacteria > Chloroflexota > Ktedonobacteria > Ktedonobacterales > Ktedonobacteraceae > Paraktedonobacter > Paraktedonobacter carboxidivorans. The sequence goes on along the minus strand of JBEVTI010000017.1, from coordinate 10,088 downwards.
GCGAGAAGTTTGGTGAGTTGAACGCGACCCTGAATGAGGCTGTCAGCGGCATTGAGGTGGTCAAGGCGACCGCGCAAGAGGGACAGGAACGGCGCAAGTTTGAGAAGCGCGCTGGCCTGTATCGCGATCTCTTTGTCAAGAACGGCTACGTGCAGTCCTGGTATCTGCCGCCTCTGTTGCTCTCGCTAGCGCTGGTTTGCGCTTTCCTGCATGGACTCTGGCTGGTAACGCAGCAGCAGATCTCAGTGGGTAGCCTGGTGGCCTTTATGGGCTTGATGGTGGTCTTGCGCTATCCAGCGTTCAATGCCAACTGGTCCTTTAGCCTGGTCCAGCTTGGCCTGGCGGGCGCGAGCCGTATTCTGCGCATTTTGAAAGAAGAGACCGAACTTGACGAGAATGAAGGCGGCTATGACGCGGGCGAGCACGAGATGCGGGGCGCGCTTGTCTTTGAGCATGTGAACTTTAGCTACGAGGGCACGCCTGTTTTGCGCGATATCTCGTTCAGCGCGGAGGAGGGTCAAACGATTGCGATTGTTGGTCAGACCGGCGCGGGCAAGAGCACGCTGACTAAACTGATCAACCGCATCTATGATGTGCAGTCCGGGCGCGTGCTGGTCGATGGGGTCGATGTGCGCGACTGGAATCTGGACGCTCTGCGTTCGCAGATTTCGACAATCGAACAGGATATCTTTCTCTTCTCGCGTTCAGTGGCTGAGAATATTGCCTATGGATTGGGCCAGAAGGCCGATCGGGAGTCCATTGAGCGGGCCGCGCGCGATGCCCAGGCGCACCAGTTTATCATGGGCTTCAAAGAGGGTTATGAGACCGAGATTGGCGAGCGCGGTGTGACGCTTTCCGGTGGCCAGCGCCAGCGTATCGCCATTGCCCGCGCCCTGCTGACCGATCCGCGCATCCTGATTCTGGACGACTCCACCAGCGCGATCGATAGCGCGACTGAAGATGAGATTCAGCGCGCCATTCACCGCGTTCTGGATGGTCGTACAACCCTGCTGATCACCCATCGCCTCTCGCAGATTCGCTGGGCTGACAAGGTGCTTGTTCTGCGCCAGGGCGAACTGATCGACCAGGGCACGCACGAGGAATTGCTGGCGCGCTGTGAGACCTACCGGCGCATCTTTGCTCACTATGGAGCGGCGCAGGAGGCGCAGCCAGAACTGGTGGAGACAGGCTTACCGGAGGCTGTACGAGCGACTGACTAGGAGAGGTGGGACCGGGTTGTAGCTTGAGCATGAGATGTATCAGGAGCCGGTAGAAGGCTTGCCAGGGGCTGTGGAAGCGAGGGGACGGGTAAAGAGGGCATGGCTGGAATAAGAATAAGCTAGAAAGGATAGGGAGGGTTCCATGGGTTTCTTGATGGACGGTCTGGAGGCTGAGGCTTACGACCGCAAATATACTGATCGCGCCCTACTGGCGCGTATTATAAGCTACTTTCGTCCCAGAAGGGGCACGATGATCTTTGTGGCTCTGCTGGTGATTGTTGGCGCGCTGGTGGATACAGCCTTTCCCCTGCTGGTCTCGCGGGGTCTGGATATCCTGCTGGCCTCGCGTACGTTGAGCAATGTGCTGACGCTGATCGGGGCGATTCTTGTCGCGGGTCTGCTCTCGTGGACCTTTAACTTCTATCGCCTGCGTCTCACCGCGCGCTCGGTTGGCGATGTCGTGCTGGATCTGCGCACAGATGCTTTCGCGGCAGTGGTTGCGCGCGATATGTCGTTTTTTGATGAGTTTATCGGTGGCAAGATTGTCAGCCGGGTTACCTCTGACTCGGAGGATTTTGCGACTGTGGTGACGCTGGCTCTCAACCTGCTAAGTCAGTTTCTGCTCTTCTTCCTGCTGGTGATTATTCTCTTCTTCAGGAATGCGACTCTGGCCCTGCTAGCGATGACGATTGTACCGGCCATTGTGCTAGTGGCGTTGCTCTTCAGGATTCTCGCGCGGCGGGCTACGCGGCGTTCTCAGCGTTCGCTGGCGCGGGTCAATGCGAACGTGCAGGAACTGGTCAGTGGGATTACGGTGGCCAAGAACTTTCGCCAGGAGCAGAACATGTATGACGAGTTTGTGCGTGTAAACAGACAGTCGTACCGGGTCAGCTTACAATCCGGCTTTCTCTATAGTGGTGTTTTTCCGCTGTTGTTCTTCCTGGCCAATATGGGGACGGTGATCGTAGTCTATTTTGGTGGACGCGACGTGCTCGGCCAGCAGATTTCGCCGGGTGACTGGCTGCTGTTTGTGCAGAGTATGGGCTTGCTCTGGTTTCCGCTGACCAGTATTGCTTCGTTCTGGAGCCAGTTCCAGCTTGGTCTTTCGGCCAGCGAGCGCGTTTTTGCCTTGCTGGACGTGGAGCCGCGTGTTCACCAGAAGGCCAGCGAGCCTGTGGAGCAGTTGCGTGGCAAGATCGAGTTTCGCCATCTCTTTTTTAGCTACGACGAGCGCCAGACGGTCCTGACGGACTTTAACCTGACCATCCAGCCGGGCGAGACCATCGCAATTGTTGGGCACACGGGCGCTGGCAAGTCCAGCCTGGCCAAGCTGATCGCGCGTTTCTACGAGTACCAGGGTGGCGAACTGTTCATCGATGACCGCGACATTCGCAACTTTGACCTGGACACGTATCATCAGTTGCTGGGCATTGTGCCGCAGTCGCCATTCCTCTTCTCAGGTACAGTCACCGAGAACATTCGCTACGCTCGCCCTACGGCCAGCGACGCGGAGGTCGAGGCAATCGCGCGCAGTATCGGCTACGGCGACTGGTTGGAGGCCTTGCCGGAGGGTCTCGATACGCTTGTGGGCGAGGCTGGACGCGCGCTTTCCATGGGCCAGCGTCAACTGGTGGCCCTGGCGCGCGTGCTCCTGCAAGAGCCAGCGATCATCATTCTGGACGAAGCTACGGCTAGCGTCGATCCGCTGACCGAGGCGCAGATTCAGGAGGGGCTGGAACTGCTGCTCAAGAACCGCACGGCCATTCTGATCGCGCACCGTCTCTCTACGATCGAGCATGCCGACCGTATTCTGGTTCTGGGACGCGGGCGCGTGATTGAAGAGGGCACCCACACAACCCTCCTGCGCCAGGGTGGCCACTACGCGCAACTCTACAACACATACTTCCGTCACCAATCCCCCGACTATCGTCCCGGCGAAGGCTTCGTGCCCGTGCTTGCAGGCGAAAACGTCAACGAGTAGGTAAGAAAAGCGGTTATGAGTTAGTCCTGATTTTGCAAAATCAGGACTAACTCATAACCGCTATTTGCTCTCTTTGTTGACCTCCATATAGACGAGCAGGGCCATGGCATCGAGGCGCATCACGTTGTCCTGCGAACCCTGGATTTTGACTGCGCCCTGCATATAATTAGAGGCGGGATTGGCATCGCACCAGAAAATATTGGCCAGATCCTCACTGCTGCCGCGTACAATCAAGTCGGGTTGTTCAAACTGGCCCTCAAAGATAGTCGTCTTGCTATCCTTAATGACCATCGTAAAGGTAGCTGGGATATCAGTTGCCTCGAAATACACATTGCAAACCCAGTTGCGCAGCGAACGGGTCACGCGTGGACTCTTCTGGGCCTGGGTAATATAGTCGTCCAGGGCCTCGCGCAATTCTTCTTGTGTCGCCATGATCTTGCTCCTGTTTGCCTGCTTGCCTGCTTCTCTGACGAATTTCTTATGCTGGCTGCTGCATAGTTTTAGTATCCTCAAGCGGCTCATGATCAAGCAAGCGTCAAGCCGCTCCCGCTTTGAGGAAGGGTACATCAGAAAGCCGAAAAGGCCAGGTGACTTTGCGATAGGGATAGCCTTTTTCGGCACAGTCATGAACCAATAGTAACATATGTTTTGTGATAGCTGAAGTCTGATAGACGAGATCTAAGCTTGCAATAGATGGCAAAGAGAAGCTGGCATTCACCGCTGGGGAAGCTTGCTGAGTCCCAACACGGCCATAGAGAAGATGGGTCAAATGACCCTCTTGCTTGCTATGCTGGCTCTAGTAAATTTATACCAGAACTATTTGTATAATTAGTTTGTTCTTCTTAAATTCTATGAAAGGCAAAAAGGGATGCAATCCATCAGTGCCTTGTAAATTGGCGTGCTTTGGGATTGGGCTTTGTTCGCCAGAACTGGCTTGAAAAGGTGGATGATCCATGGTATGCTTTGTTAAGATTATCTCAACTATAGCTGCGAGGATACAGTTCTGGCGCGGGTGAAGGTGAACTGGTGGCTGCCGGGCGCGAGGATCTAGTTTCATTCCGGGAGAGGATTGAGCAGATGAGCGATGATGCATCTTTTTTCGCGGCGTTGCCTGTGCGCGAGTGCGATGTGGTTGTGATTGGTGCGGGCCTGGCAGGTTTGACTGCCGGGCGCGAGTTGCTGAAGGCTGGCCTTGAGGTGTTGGTGCTGGAGGCGCGTGAGCGCGTAGGTGGGCGCACGTATAGTCGCCCGGCCAGCGATGGGACGTTGCTGGATCTGGGTGGCCAGTGGATTGGTCCGACGCAGGAGCGCCTGGCCGCGCTGGTCGAGGAATTTGGCATTAGGACCTTTCCCACATATAACGAGGGCAAGAATATCGAGTTTTACGCTGGCGAGCGCGCTGAGTACGAGGGCGCGCTACCCATGGGTGATCCGCTGGCGATGATGGAAATCATCGAGGCTATGCTCGACCTGAATCTGTTGGCTGATGAGGTACCCCTGGAGACGCCGTGGACCGCGCCTCACGCCTCTGAGTGGGATGGCCAGACGGTCGAGACCTGGCTGCTCACCCATCTGGAGTCTGAGCACGCGCGCCATTTGCTGACCCTGGCGGTGCAGTCGGTGTTCTCGGTGGAGCCGCGCGATCTTTCGCTGTTACATTTTCTCTTCTATATTCGTTCGGGCGGCAATCTTAATCAGTTGATCAGTATTGCCAATGGCGCGCAGGAGCGACGTTTTCACGCGGGCGCGCAGACTATCTCTAATCATCTTGCCGCACACCTGGGCGAGCGTGTCGTACTCAACGCGCCGGTCCATACGCTGCACCACGCTGGGCCGGCTGTGCAGGCTGTGAGTGATACGCTTGTGGTTCAGGCCGGGCGCGCGATTATCGCTATGCCGCCCACGCTGGCCGGGCGTCTGCGCTATCGGCCCGCACTGCCCGCTTATCGCGATCAGCTGACGCAGCGCGTGCCCATGGGTACTGTAATCAAGGTGCAGTGCGTGTATGAGCGGCCTTTCTGGCGCGCGGCTGGCTACTCTGGCCAGGTGACTAGCGATCGCGGCGCGGTGCGTATCACCTTTGACAATTCGCCGGAACAGGGTCCAGCCGGTGTGCTGATGGGCTTTATGGAGGGAGACAAGGGCCGCGTCTGGGGTCGCAGGACGCGTGAGGAGCGCAGGGCAGAAGTTATTGCCTGCTTTGTGTCCTACTTTGGAGAACAGGCCGCGCAACCCGTGGCCTATGAAGAGCTAAACTGGTCCGAAGAAGAATATAGCAGGGGTTGTTATGCGGGCGTGATGGCTCCCGGTGCCTGGCTGGGCTATGGCGAGGCGCTACGCCAGCCGCTGGGCAAGCTCCACTGGGCTGGCACTGAAACCGCCACGGTCTGGAATGGCTATATGGATGGCGCAGTTCAGTCAGGCGAAAGGGCCGCGCGCGAAGTGCTGGAGCTTATCGTGGACACTACTCATTAGTACGATATATTGAGGTTTTAACCTGAAAAGTTTATTCTGTCAAGGTAAAAGCCCCTTTAAAACTTTGATGTGGAATTTATCTTTGCTGAAGTGCGGCTTTTTATAGTCCCGCCAAATAACCAAAAACATTGCTCGCCAGATAGCATCTGTAGTATACTAAGAAACACTTCACTTTGCTCTTTCTTAGGAGAGATATATATGAATGATCGGAGTGGCCAATCTCTGGGAACCTATCGTCTTGTACGTTTGCTGGGGCAGGGAGGATTTGCTGAGGTCTACCTGGGACAACATATTCATCTTAATACACAGGCCGCTATTAAAATCTTGCTAGCCACAAAGTTAAACGACGAGACGGAAATGGAGGGTTTCAGGCGCGAAGCTCAGATTATCGCCAGCCTGATGCACTCGAATATTGTGCGCGTGCTTGACTTTAATATTGAGCAGGGGCTGCCTTTTTTTGTCATGGAATATGCCGCGCAGGGATCGCTGCGTAAGATGCATAAAGGCTCGCAATTGCCTCTGGCAACGATCACAAATTATGTGCGCCAGGTAGCTGATGCCCTGCACTATGCTCACAATCGCAAGCAGATTCACCGCGATGTTAAGCCAGATAATATACTTGTGCGCGACGATGGTAGCCTGATGCTCAGCGATTTTGGGATCGCGACCATCGCGCACAGTTCGGTCTCGCAGCATACTGAGGATATGATCGGCACAATGGCGTATATGGCGCCGGAGCAAATGCAGGGCCATCCACAGTTCGCCTCAGACCAGTATGCGCTGGCCATTAGCGCCTATGAGTGGCTCGCGGGCAGGCTGCCTTTTCGCGGTGCCTCTCACGAGATTATTGCCCAGCATTTTACCGCCGCACCACCTTCTCTAGTGGAGCAGCTTCCCAAACTCTCGCCCGCGGTTGAGCAGGTAGTCTTCAAAGCGCTGGCGAAGGAAGCCAAAGAGCGCTTCGCGAGCGTGCAAGACTTCGCTCAGGCTCTGGAGCGTGCTGAGCAGGGTCACTCGCATCAACCTGCACTTACTAAAAAGATCGAGCCATCCGCGCGAACTCCCAACCTTGCACCTCCTACAGTCAAACAGATCGAGACAATCATTACCCATGCCAGCGACCACACCGACAAACTCCGCAATTCGCGCTTCCAGGAGCAGAGCGCGGCTCTGTTGCTTGATCGTAGTGAATACTGGGAAAAGCAGGGCAGTAAAACGTTCGCGCAAGTTGTGACAGGACTTGAGGCCGAAGGAGAGAAACAGACCGACCCGGCTCAAAAGGCCCTCTCCGCCTATTTTAAGGGACTGGCTCTGCCAATTATCAAGGCTCTACGTGAAGGACTGCTCCAGGTCAAAACACGTCAGGGGCAGGGTCTGGCTATTGCCTGGAAAGTGCCTAATCACTGCGAACATCTGCTTGCCACCCTCGTGCCACCCGCTCGCAATGAGCGTATCTGGCTCCAACTGCTTAGAGAATTCGCGCAGCCACCCCTGCATGAATATCTTACCAGCGCGCCCCTGTGGCCATTTCATCTGTGGTTATTAGAGCAGATCAGGCAGCTTCCACAGCCTCAACAAGTGCTAGCGCAGATTACGCCGTGGCTTGACATTCCTACCTGGAAAAAGCTGGAGAAGGTTCTCAGCCTGGACCTTCCAAGCGCGTGGGTCGCGGTAGCCATCACTCCACATATCCAGACCCTGCCCAGGAATGCCCTTGCGTTTATTCAGCAGCACGAGTCGATCTTTCTCCAAGCGTTGCAATATCGTCTGCAAGAGGGCGACACAGAGGCTGGCGCTGTTGCGAGCAATTTTTTCCAGAGCCTGGTGGAATACGAGTATCCTGGCCGGGTGTACTTGCTCCTCGCGCTGGCCAATAGTTCTATCGAGGCCAGCTTTATAGATACGCTTTTCTCCTCGATAGGTCATGCCACAGCTTATCGCCTGGATGAGCAAGAGATCATTGAGGTTCTGGCAGGTTGCCATCCTGGCGTGCTCGCCACCGCTCACGAAGCCCAGGCTCTGGCTCAGTATCTCCAGGAATTTCTTGACTCGCTCTCGCCTGTTAAGCTTACTGATGAGAAGATTGCTGGTGTGCTCAGGCAATTCAATAGCCTGGTTGCGCAAACGCCTGTGTCTGACCCGCTCTCTCTTCTTATCCACTGGGCCACGCTCAGTCGCTTTATCAATGCCAGAGTGCTTACCCTGCCAATGCTGGGTGATGTCAACGTCGCGCTTCAACGCATCTTTATCTATTTTGGCTCTGCGGGCAACAGTGAGCAGGTACAAAGCTTCGCTGAAGAATTCATTCCCATGCTGGTCAAACGAGTAAAAAGCGAGCCAGACCTGGAAATGGTCTTGAATTGCCTCGGCAAGATTATCACAGAATCTCGTTGGGATCTTCTGCGCTGGATGGCTATGCTTGCTGGCCGGAGCGGGCCGGAACTTGCCGAGTTGCTGACCTATGTACTCTGTGGACTGCGCGAGGCCGAGAACTCTCATCTCACTGAGAAGGAGCTGGCTAATTACCTGCTTGCGCTCTTTGCTCAACAGGATAGAGATATCTTCAAAAGTATCGACAAAGCAGTCAGCGAGAGTCCATGGCCCGACACCTATCGCAAAAAATGGCTGAACTGGCGCGGCCTTAAGGAAAGAAGCCTCTCTGCGTCTTACTTCGGAAATCCTGTTGCCCAGCGTGCGCCAGAACAACAGATACCCGGCTTGCCGGCCTCGGATAATCTCGCGCCAGTCTCCGCTCCTCTGCCCGAGCAGAGCGGCTATATGCCCTCAACTCGGCAGGCGTCACATCCTGGCTCAGTCCTGGCCTCTCTGCCAATACTCAATCGCAGCATCGTGCGCGAAGAGTACGGCAAAATTCACCAGGCTTTGCCCTCTCTGCTACGCTACTGGTTAAGCGAACGTATCCCAGCAGATAGAGCGGACTCAAAATTGCTCGCTTTCGAGACCACTGTGTTACAAGAGATTAAAAAAGATCTAAACACCTCACCGACGAGCATTTCGCGTAGTCTGGTGCTTTACCTTGCGGAAGATGTGCTGATCGAAGAAGTCATTAAAAGCCAGGTTCCCACAGGCACCATTTTTGCTCAGGAACTCGATCCTGATCGCTATCTCATGAATGAATTCAACAATTTTCTTAACATCAGCCAGGAAACGATCATCAGCGAAGCGTCTTACAAGAATGGCCTGCGCGTTTTGATCCGCCGTTATCTGGTGATTCTTCAATTGGAAACCCCGAAAAGCAATCTTAAAGATGTCTTTGGCAAAAATGGCCTGCAGGCATTTCTGGAGAAAGAGCGCAGGAATATCCAGTTGTATGTCTGATGCCTCAAAACAGAGCAGGCGGGGTTTGGCCTCCACTTGCTCTGTTTTTTATGCTGAGAAACTGGAGAGGCTGTTCCAGATGAGTCAATGTTCGCCAGAAAATTGTGAAGGTTTTCCTTTGGCTGAGGCATGCAAATATGCAATGTGGTAATGTAAAGATGCGCAGAACAATATTGCTTCGAGCGGAGATACAGCGTTTTTGAGAATAGGAAGCGAACGTAAAGGAGGTTCTGGTGGCACAGTTTTCTAGACAAGATGAGCCTGGGGAGCAGACAGATTGGTTCGGCAAAGCCATCTCAATTGCAGAGTATCATACACTGGAGCATCTCTCGCCTGACTGCAAATACGAGTACATCAATGGAAAAGCGTATATGATGAGTGGAGGGAGTATCGAGCACGATCGTATCAGACGTAACATAAAATCGACGCTCGATCGCCAGTTGCGTGCAGGGCCATGTGAAGTTTTTGGCGTTGATGTCCAGGTTCTTCTGGGAAGAAAAAAGAATGACAAGCCATACTATGTCTATCCAGATACGGCAGTTTCGTGTCAGGCAAGCGACTGGAGGCACGGCAATACGCTTATCGCTGCCCCCGTGTGATAGTAGAGATTTTATCTCCCGGCACTGAGACAAGGGATCGGGGCATCAAATTCAGAGCTTATCAGTAATGTCCAAGCATTCAGGAAATTGTGCTGGTAAATCAGTATTTCCCCTCCGTAGAGGTTTGGCAGCGCGCTGAGGAAGACCGGGAAAATCCCAAAGCATGGCACTATCGTCACTATAGCGCGGACGAGAGCGTAGAGCTGACCAGTCTGAATATACAACTTGCGATGGCTGATATCTATCAGAATTTGCGCTTTGAGGAGGAAGAGGAAGAGGCAGAGATGCCTGGGTAAATTTATGAGTTGCTCAGTTAGAGAGAGATGCCTGTGCATTGGTCAATGCACAGGCATCTCTCTCTAACTGCAAATCCGTTTAAGTGGTAATTTGTTTGGGGTGTCCGCCATAGGCGTTAACTTAACAAAAAGTACCTGAACAATCGAAGAAACCAGTCAGGCAGAGTTCGATCTGTTA
>JBEVTI010000016.1:0-119701 GCA_041156125.1 Candidatus Paraktedonobacter carboxidivorans | reverse complement strand
TGCGCACAATCTGCGGCGTGCGGAGTTGCGTATGGCTGAGCACCATACCGATCCGGTCGTTGCTGCTATTAAATTCGTCAAAGCATAAGAGTAAGACCAAGAGAGAGCTGACTCTGGCCTGCTTGCGCACAAGCAGGCCAGAGTCAGCTCTCTCATTAATTTAGCCACTCGCCAGGGGCCTGGCTGCGCACGCGCACGCCGCCCTCGCGATTCTTAATGACTTTGGCATCATCGGCCATGCGCTGGCGCAGTTGTGACATCGATGCACCCTGCCAGTAAGCAGCTGGGAAGAGACCAATCGCTAGAGCCAGCGTACCACCCATCTCGGAGCGGTTAAAGGGCAAGCCAGCCGGCAGAGCGAACGGTATATGGGTGAGAATACCGATATGCAGAAGTAGCACAAAGACAAAGATGGCCAGTTCAAGCAGGCTGGCGGCCACAAACGAGAGGATGACAAGGGTCCGCCCTTTACGGGAAGTAATGGCCAGGGCGACATTAAGTAGAAACAGAAAAGCCGCCACATATAGCACTACCGCTACCAGTGTGTTTGTCAAAGAACTCAATGCCTGTGAATTAGCCAGGTGAGCCGCGTTCGAAGCGGCGATAGAAATAATGGTCAATGATACCTCCACCAGTAGGCCCGAAACGGGCAAAACAGCCAGAAAGATTTATGCGTACGTTAACAGGAGATTGGAAAAAGCAACCTCCGAGCCATCCAGATTGACCAGCATACCAACCCCACCTGCGGAGAAGGAGTGATCTTTCCATGTACCAACTTGCTTATTATTCACGATAAACGTGAACATTTTGTCGGTGGCAACAATTTTCACTGTATTGACATGGGATGTTCCACTGCCCTGTTTGAATTCTTTGCCGAAATTCTTGGTCCAAAGTTGATTCCAGGGATTTCCAGTGCTTTTGCTATTATCATATTTCCAGAACTGATATTGACCGCCAGAGTCATTAAGAATCTCGAAGGCATAAAATTTGTCAACCTGCGGTTTATGTGGAACATTTTGCACAGTTGCGTACAAAATCATGCCGAACAGATTACTGGAGGAGGTCTGATCCCCTTTAACCTGTTGCATGGTCAAGGAATAGGTTAATGGTCCATTGATCGTTTTGCGGGGTAAGAGGACGGACGCGCTTTTCTGCTTATCGTGATTGCTAATATGATAGGCCCCATTCTGGAAAGCGCAAGTGTACCAGTTTTGCAAGCCAGTTGGCCACTGATTAGTGTTCTGATTTAGCGTATCCGAGAGAATAATGTTAGCACTGGCAGTTGCGCTAGCCTGAGATACGGTTGTAGCCTGAAGATTGGGCGTGGCCTGACCTCTGGCTGCCGGATCTACTTGATTGCTGTGGCCACGCGTGGCCAGGAAAGCACCGGAGCCAGTGGCTACAATGATCACAGCCAGAATGATACTAACGATCCTCATCCTGGTGCTAAGGCCCCTGGTAAGCTTTACCTCTGGCTGTTCCGCGGGCAGTGTTGACAGGTAGCCAGTCATAAAGCGTCCAGGCTGACCCGCGATAGGCACCTGAACAATCTTCACCGACTCTGTCAGCTTAATTGTTCCCGTGCCCGTTCCGTCTCCATTACCAGGGAACTGAGCCAGCGCGCCAAGCATGCCAGTTGGGCTGGGCAACTGTTGTGAGTTAAGATTCTTTAGCTCGTCTGTGTTGTTCACCGGAGCATCCACCAGTTGCAGCATTCCGGCGTTTCCGCCTGAAAGAGCCAGACTCTGTTCATGTGTGCTGGCCTGGAAATTGCTAGCACCCGGCAGGCCAGCGCGTTTGCTGTTTACCGTAGCTTCAGGCGTTGCTGGAAAGTCGAGCGTAGGAATCTGCTCGCTAGCCATAGGAAAATTCGCTGTGCCGAAATTAATCTGTTCGTTAGCTGTTCGCAGATTTCGTGTGCCGGGTCCAGGTCCAGCTTGTTCGTTAACTCCTTGAGGACTCTGCGCGCCAGGTCCAGCTTGCTCGGTTTTTTCAGCAAAGTCAGGCTGCACCACCGGAACGGGATTCGTGGGCTGGTCCGCCGGGGTCGGATACGCAGGTGAGAGCTGGGTGAGAGTATGGGTGGCCGGAGCCCTGGTTCCTGCTGATTGTGTGGCTTCCGCGTCTTGTGGTGGCTGAGCGCTTCTGGCTGGTGTTGGCAGAGATGTCTGTGAGCGCCACTTGGGATCAAAAAGCCCTCCAGTGCGCGGAACTGCTACTGGTTCTACTAGCGCTTCCGGCCTGCTGGCCAGTTCGGTCAGGGCATTCAGTGCGTGCGTGGCCTTGTTTGGCGCGGGCGCTGAATGGGTCGCGGCAAGCGCGAGGCCAAAAGCTGTGGCAAGATCGCGGGCATGCGTGTAACGCTCAGTGGGATTTTTGGCCAGCGCGCGTATCATGGCCTGTTCAGCCGCCAGTGGTAGATCAGTGCGTAGTGTTTGTGGAGATGGAGGCGTGCTTTGCACATGCTTCATCGCCACCTCGCCAAGTGAATTGCCCTGAAAAGGTGGCATACCAGTGACCATTTGATACAATACCACCCCCAGCGCATAGATATCGGCTCGCTGGTCGGTCGCCTGGCTAAGTACGTATTCTGGCGCGATCGCATTGAGCATGCCTGGTAGCGCCCGGCGCACACTGGCAAAATTCTTCTCTATCGTCAGTTTGGCCAGACCAAAGTCGCTGACAAAGAGATCGCCCGCAGGCGTTAATAACACATTGCTGGCTTTGATATCCCCGTGGAGAATGCCGTGTGTATGGGCATAGTCCAGTGCCGCAGCCATCTGCTCAAGATAATGCTGAATTTGCACAAAAGATAACGTCTGTGAGCGAGCAAATAAGGCTTCCAGGCTCTCACCAGCAACATAAGGCGTGATCTGATAGACCATTTGCCCCTGTCGGCCATGGTGGAGTATGGGAAGGATATGAGGGTGATCAAGAGAAGCGCTGCGCGCGATTATTTCCTCAAGGCGTTGCAGAAATATTTCGTTGTCAGCCTCCGTCAGGGAGGCTGACGGTAAAAGAACTTTAATAGCCACCTGACGATCTGCGCGGGTCGCCAGGTAGATCGTACCCATTGTTCCCTGACCCAACAAGCGTTGTATGACGCTGTTTCCCAATTCCATCCCAATCAATGCTTCAGGACTCATGAGATCTTTCCTTCTTCTTAACGATGCGCCGACGCTTCCTTGAAGATCGCCGGGAATGCCGTGCTCGCTTCTTGCGCCCGCTGGTCTTGCTGATTTAATATAGACGTTGCTTCTGACCATGCGCTTGAAAGCCCGCGACCTGTGCAGGTGTCACAAAAATACCCTGGTGATCTACACGACCAGGCGCCTGCACCCACCACCTGGCTGCCAGATAGAAGATAAATTCACACAAAATTCTCTGACTTATCTTACTAAAAGATGATCCTATCTGGCAAGTCATACCCCGGCGTGACGGAAAAAGTCATGCTGTTGTTTGAACTATTGCTGAGTACTAATGGCGTGTGATGAGCATGTTCGAGAAGGCTACTTCAGTACCTTTAAGGTTGACCAGCAGACCTACTGAACCAGGCTGTAAAGAGCCATCTTTGGTCGTACCTACCTGGACGTTATTGACATAAAAGGTAAATGCGCTGCCATTTTCAACGATCTTGACAATATTTACCGCTTTCGCACCATGACCTCCATGGAATTCTTTGCCCACCTTCATAGATTTAAGTTGCATCCAGGGATAAGACTTGCTCTGGTCATATTTATAGAAGCCATACTGACTACTGGTGCCCTCGTTAAGAATCTCAAACGAGTAAAACGTCTCTAATTTCTTGGCGTTCACGTTATAGTTAAGCATAACGCCGAAGGTGTTAGCTGTCGATATCTCGTCGCCAGTAATCTCTTCCATCGTGATCGTATAGACCATGGCGTTGGTGAACTTTTGCTGCACAACCATGCCCGCTCCACTATCGGTCTTATCAACGATGTGGTAAGCACTATCTTTGAAGAAATGCTGGTCATCGACCAGAAAATTATGAACGTTCTGTGTCAGCTGGTCTGAGAAGAGAATATTATTGGCTTGCGCGGTCGCAGATGCCTGCACAGAGGCAGTCGTAGATGAATTCGACGTGCCAGATGTGTGCTGTGAGGAGGAAGCGGAGCCATTGGCGTGTGAGCGTAACAGGACGTAGCCACCGCCAACGCTGGCAAGCAGCAGAACGATCAGAATGAGAGCTCCAAGCATTTTTGAGAAATTGCTGACGCGTTTTGTCGTTTGTTCTGAGATGGGGTCGGCTACCGCTGGTTGTTGAACTGGTAGCAGACCGGTAACATACTGACCAGGAGCCACAGGCACCTTGACGATTTTCACCTGGCCGGTGAGCTTAATCGTATTACCTGCCTTTGGTTCAGCGTTGAGCAAGCTCAGCGCGCTGGTAGTAGATTGCGTGGAGGGCGAGAGTTGTTGCAGATTGCCACTGGGGAACATCCCGGTTGGGAAGGGCTGCTGAAGCGTATTGGTAGAGTTTGCGAAAAATGCGGATTGCAATCCGGTGGAGTGCAATCCGGTGGACTGCACTCCAGTATCTGCGGCCAGGCCTGTGGTCTTGCTAAAGGCTGCCTGTCGAGGATTAGTAGTTGTCATCATATGGCCAGTTGTGAAGAGGCCAGTTGATGTCGCGTCAGCGCCAGTAACAGCTTGCATCGTGCCTGTGTTATCGCCAATGCGCGGGAAGAGACCGGTCTTAGAGAGCAGGCCAGTTCCAGTGGGGCGTGGTTCCGGTTCCGTATTAAACGAAGCCGCGGGTGCCTGCGCGCTAAACTGCGCGGTTGTATGAAATGGAGACTGTGCCGCGGCCATCGTGCCAGTGGACGACTGCCACTTGGGATCAAAGAGGCTACCCTTGCGCAGGGAGGCGGCAGTATTTTCACCGAGCATACTATTCTGCCAGGATGAGGTTCCCAGGCTGGCCTGGTAGTCAGGCTCGGTTAGAGCAGTCCGAAAGGCAAGCGCAAATTCCTGAACGCTTGAGAAACGTTCTTCAGGTCGCTTCGCCATGGCGCGCAAAAGCACACGTTCCGCGGCTTCCGGCAAATCCAGGCGCAGAGAATGCGGCACTGGCGGTGTCATATGCAGCTGCTGGGACGCGATTTGCATCGGCGTCTCACCTTGAAATGGCGTTGTGCCGGTCAACATCTGGAAAAGCACCACACCCAGCGAATACTGGTCCGCGCGACCATCTACTTCACCGCCAATCACCTGTTCAGGCGACATATAGTCTGGCGTACCCACCGGCGCGCCAGCTCCGGTCAGACGCATCTGCTCAGACTGATTATCCGAGAGCACCTTGACCAGACCAAAATCGGTTAGCAGCAAGCGCCCCTCTGGTGTCAGCAACATATTGGCGGGTTTGATGTCGCGATGAATAACTCCGCGAGCGTGCGCGAAATCCAGGGCTGCCGCCATTTGCTCAAGATAATTGACTGCGTTGCTAAACGCCATCAACCCTTCACGTTCCATCACATCGCGCAACGTACCAGCTCTGATATAGGGCATGACTAAATAAGCCAGTCCACCCCGCTCGCCATATTCATAGACAGGCATAATGTTGGGGTGTTCCAGTGAAGCTGCGGCATCGGTCTCGCGGCGAAAACGCTCCAGAAAGGCCGTCAACTGATGAGGCTTTAACGCCGTTGCGGGCATTAATACCTTCACAGCTACCTGCCGACGTGGGCGCGATTGCTGCGCCATGTACACGGCACCCATTCCACCCTGTCCGACTAATTGTTGCAATGTGCAGGTTCCTAATACCGTTCCAAGTAATGCTTCAGCGTTCATCAAATCTCTACCTCTTTTTGCTTGCGCCGTTTATTTACGTCAGCGTATGTACAGATATACTCGCTGAATCTAGCTCCTGGTTGCTTCTCCATGAGTGTGTTATAAACACACACCGCCGCGGCGTTTTCTACCGCGTTTTTCTTAACAAATAGTCCTACTTCTGTACATGTTAGTCAAAATCCCGCGATATGGCAATGGATGAGCCTGCAAAACATGACCAAAGTAATGGGTCGCGCACTGTTTCTTTATGTACCATTACATTGTGACCCCCTTGCTGGCCTGAATTTCAAACGCATGCCTGTGATCCGCGAGTTTTTTTTGCTACCTGCCAGTGCTAGCTAGCAAAGAGAAAGCGGCTCATCAACCTCTTCCTCGGCAAGGTACCTCCAGGGTAGTTCTCCTGGATCACCGCAAAAACTTGCATAGCTAGCAAACTATTAAACGAAATACACAGAATGGTCCTATAAAAATAACTACTAACATAATAAAACGGTTTAATGAAGGAGAATTTGGAGAATGGTACTTTTTTCTAAGCTGTTTCTGTGGCATTGTTTATGAGTGATCCCTGATTTTGCCAAAATCAGGGATCACTCATGTTGCTAAATCTCTTTTACCATGTCCAGTGGATCAATGTCTTCGGCATTATCGACGGGGATTTCCTCTTCTTCGATACGAGCGATCATGGAAGGAACAGTGCGACTTTGCAGGATAATGCCGCGTTTGAGAGCTTGTGATGCCTGAGCGAAAAGGGGACGCAGGCGCTCCAGGCGCGTGCGATAGATTTTCAAGCGTTCAGCGTGTTGTTCAGCGCGCTGACGTTCAGCGTGACTGCGCAGGTCCGGCTCTGCGGGTGACGTGGATAGTTCTGTTTGCCAGTTGGCGGGCAGATCAAGCGCGTGTCCGACCGCGGTTTGCAATTGTTGTAGCAGGTCGATGGTCTGGTTGAGTAGCATGAGCAAGTCGCCTTCGGCCATTTCGATACGTCGTAACAGACCGCTGAGTGACATGCCGCGCGCCCAGGCGAGGGCGATGCCGTGAAAATCTGGCATGATGGTTGGCGAAAGCGGCAGTTGTGCATTTTCCTCAATGCGATGGACGCTCTGGACGATGCTCCACAGGTCGCGCCTGACCTGGACAAGCTGGCTATTAAGCATATTGCGGTTATTGAGGCGACGATCATTATCATAAGTGAACCAGCTACAAACCTCGGCAAGTTCTGCCGCACTGAGTTCGTCCAGCACGCCCATCAGCACCATATCAACCATCAGGATGCCAGAGGGATGAAAGATACTGCGCAAAAGCTGGCCAGCC
This sequence comes from Candidatus Paraktedonobacter carboxidivorans, assembly GCA_041156125.1. Classification (GTDB taxonomy): domain Bacteria; phylum Chloroflexota; class Ktedonobacteria; order Ktedonobacterales; family Ktedonobacteraceae; genus Paraktedonobacter; species Paraktedonobacter carboxidivorans. The sequence continues at coordinate 112,579 of JBEVTI010000016.1, read as the reverse complement.
AGGGTTAACTGATCCTGGGTATTGATATAATTGAGCGCCCGCAGAGCGTAAATTGTGCCGTCGAGTTCAGCGGCGCCGGCGCGACTAAGCGGATAAGCGCCGATTTTCTGGCGCCTTTTCTCCAGAGCCTGGGCAGCTCCTTCGGAACCCAACCCCTTCTTCTTACCGGCTTTTTTCGCTTTGTGTTGTTTCTGGGCAAGTTTTTGCAGGCGCTGCATCTCGCGCTGTTCCCAAAGGATGTAGCGCTGGTATTCGCGCAGGCTGGAGGCGCAGATGCGGCGCAGGTGGCGGGTATCGCCGGGACGCCAGAGATTGAGCACCGAGTTATAGCGAATAGCGAACGAGCTGATTACGGGGTGCAGTTCAGCAGTGATACGAGCAAAGGCCGTTTCAAAGGCTTCCCAGGGTGAATACGGTATGATCGCGGAACCATGGATATCCATGCCGCGTCGGCCAGCACGTCCAGTTAACTGGCTGTATTCATTAGGGGTGAGCAGACGCATCTCCTGACCGTCGAACTTGCTAAGACTACCGACTACGACCGAGCGCGCCGGCATGTTGACACCGAGGGCCAGCGTATCTGTCGCGAAGACAGCGCGCAAATGGCCACGCGCGAAAAGCGTCTCGACCAGCACTTTGAGCGCGGGTAGCAGTCCAGCATGATGGAAGCCCAGACCACGTGGGAGCAGATCAACTAGCGCGTGGACCTGTTGTAAATTACGATCTTCCGGTGGCAGATGTTCCAGCCATTCGCTCACCTCCTGCCGCAGGAGTTCGGCCTCGGTTGGTGAGGTGAAAAAATGGCGCGCGGCGCTTAGCGCGGCCTCCTCTACAGCTTTACGTCCGGGCAGGAAGTAGAGTGTAGGCAGAAGCCTGGCTTCGCGCAGGGCACCCAGGATTTCGCCAGGCTCGGCGGTTCTATACGCTTTAGGGCGTCGGCCTTTTTTCTCCCCTTCTTCGGCGCTCGTGGCGTTGTTTGCGGGAGGAGTTTCTCCAGCCTGGTCCGGCGACTCGCTTTCAGCATGGTGATTATTTTCAACCTCTGCCGTGTCTTCGTCAAAAGCATAGCGACGATTGCGGCCCTGAGCCATAGCCAGACGTGTCTCTCCACCAATGTCAGGGAAACGCTCTATGCGTTGACCGTTGGCATCCATAACCAGGTGGAGTTTATTATCCAGGAAGTAATAGTGCTCTAGAGGCACAGCGCGTTCCGTATGGACGACCAGCGAGATGGGCCTGTGGACGCGGCTAATCCAGTCCGCCAGATCTTCGGCATTGCTGGCTGTGGCGGAGAGTCCAACCAGTTGCACGGTTGGCGGCGAACAGATAATGGCCTCCTCCCACACAGGCCCACGCCCGGCGTCGCTCAGATAATGTAGTTCATCGAAGACAATAAATCCTACGTCAGCCAATGAGGCAGGCGTGCTGCTCTCACCTCTGGCAAAACGCTCGGGGCCATCTTCCAGCAGCATATTGCGATAAACCTCGGTGGTCATAATCACAATAGAGGCTCTGCTGTGCTCCACAATATCGCCTGTCACCAGGCCAACTGCCTCCGAGCCATAGAGATTGCACAGATCGCGATATTTTTGATTGGAGAGTGCTTTAAGAGGCGTTGTATAGATTACACGCTGATTATCCTGGAGTGCTCGCCAGATCGCATACTCGGCAACTAGCGTCTTGCCTGTGCCAGTGGGTGCAGTGACCAGGACCGAACGGCCATGGGCAAGATGCTGCATGGCTTCCAGTTGGAAGGCATCAATAGGAAATGGATAACGTGCTGCGAATGCTGAAAGGTCTGTCCAGCTTTCCTGGTCCTGCTCGTCTGGTTCTGCCGCCACCTGCTCGTCCATTAGTGCTTTCTCTAGTGAATAGAATATGTAACAACAATTCAAATTTTGTGGTCTCTATTGTAACATGAATGGTTTCTGGGAACAAGCCAATGCGAGGAGAAATCCTGATAATACCCCTTGCATCTCTCGCGTAACTTCGCTATACTACTTGCGAACAAATAATTACTTCCGGCATTGATGAAGAGGAGTAACCCGTCAGGGGTAGCAGCGAGCCGATAAATGGTGCGAGGTCGGCAACCCATTAAGGTGAAGGGCGCTTTGGAGCCGGTCAGAATGAGTAGCTTCACGAGAACTCATGGCATAGGTTTGTGTCGTGGCGTGAAGAAGCAGGGTGGAACCGCGCATCATACCTTGAATGTAGTAGCCCCAGGCCTACAGCGGTATGTATTCGTCCCTGGGCGTTTTTCATGAACGCCTGGGGAATTTTTTTGAGAGGGAGGAAATCTCACCTATGACACAAACAGAGCAACCGGGAGTAACAGTCCAGGATACACCATTGGTACCCATTGAAAAAATCGTCTCGCTATCTAAGCGGCGTGGTTTTGTTTATCCTAACTCAGAGATCTACGGCGGTGTTTCGGGCATTTATGATTTTGGACCACTGGGCGTCGAGTTGCGCAACAATATTCGACGTTTCTGGTGGTGGTCTATGGTGCAGACCAACGATAATGTTCTTGGCATTGAGGGCAATATTATTACACATCCGCGTGTCTGGGAGGCCAGCGGGCACGTTGAGAATTTTGTTGATCAACTGGTAGATTGTAAGAAGTGCAAGCGGCGTTTTCGTCTTGATCATTTACCAGAGGAGAACCGTGAACAGAACAAGTGCCCGGAATGTGGTGGCGAACTGACCGAGCCGCGCAAATTTAACTTGATGATGGAGACCTATATTGGTGTGGTTGAGGGCGATAAGATGAAGACCTACCTGCGTGGTGAGGCCTGCCAGAATATCTACCTGGACTACGACAATGTGCTCAAGTCCTCGCGCGTGCAGATTCCTTTCGGTATCTGCCAGATTGGTAAAGCCTTTCGCAACGAAGTAACGCCAGGCAACTTCCTCTTCCGCCAACGCGAATTTGAGCAATGGGATCTGCAATTCTTTGTCCATCCCAGCCAGATGTCGCAGTGGTTTGAACACTGGAAAGAGCGGCGTTTCGAGTGGTATAAAAGCCTGATCAACCATAAAGATCGCCTGCGCCTGCGCCCGCACGGTCCTGACGAACTGGCCCATTATGCTAAACAGGCCTTTGACGTAGAGTACCGAACTATTCTGGGCTGGCAGGAATGGGAAGGCATTCACTGGCGCCAGGACTGGGATCTCTCGCGTCACAGCCAGTACAGCGGTCAGGATCTTAGCTATACCGATCCTGAGACCAAAGAGCGTTACATTCCCTGGATCGTTGAGACCTCCGGTGGTGTGGATCGTACCTTCTTGAATCTGTTGCTCGATTCCTACGAAGAGGAACCGGATCCGAACGGCAAAGAGCCGCGTACCGTGCTGCGCTTGAATCCCTGGATTGCCCCGGTCAAGGTTGCTGTGCTGCCTTTGCAAAAGAACAAGTCGGAACTGACTGAGACCGCGAAGACCCTTTACAAACAGCTCCAGCGCGTCATGGTTGCTCAGTACGACGAGATCGCCGCGATTGGGCGCCGCTATCGGCGGCAGGATGAAATCGGTACTCCTTTCTGCGTCACTGTCGATTTCCAGACCCTGGATGATCAGACTGTGACTATCCGCGAACGCGACCATATGACACAGATTCGCTTACCTCTCGCTGAGGTGAAGCGCTACCTGCTGGAGCGCGTCACCTGGAATTACTAGGCTATTGATGAGTTTTGCATGAAGGAGGGATTGCGCCGCTACACGTAGCGGCGCAATCCCTCCTTCATGCAAAACTCATCAATAGAGAATGTCTCTCTCTTTTTCATGGTTTGTATCCGCTTAGCAGCTTGTTTCGTCTTACTGTAGTAAAGAGAGTAAGTTGCTGTTTTATAAGAACTCGGTTAGATCATATATGGTGGTGCTAGCATGTTTTTTAGTGTAAAGGTTGTGATCAAGAATGACCCGTATCCTTTCTTATAATATCCTGGCAGGGGGAGCCAGGCGCATAGATGCTATCGAGCGGATGATCAGGGCGGCTAATCCTGATGTCGTGGGGTTGGTTGAAGCGCATAATCTGCATGTAGTGCAAGAGTTAGCCCGGCGGTTGGGTATGGAGTATCGCACAAACGCATCTCCTGATGGTTCCTGGAGGACCAGCATTGCTCTGCTCAGCCGTTTAACGATTGTGCATAGCGCCGTCCACACGGAAAAAGGCGTAATCAGCAGGCCGTTACTCGAGGTAAGTCTGGAGGAAGCAAGCGGAGAGCGTCTGACGGTCTTTGTGAATCACCTGGTGGCCTCCTTCTGGAAGGGACGCGGCGGTGATGGTCCCAGGCGTAAAGAAGTGCAGGCAATACTCAATGTCCTGCGCGCCAACCACGAGCCACATGTGTTAATGGGTGATTTCAACGCTTTAGCACCTGGAGATCGCTTTAAAGCGAGTAAACTGATCAGCTATCTGGTAGAGGTGGATCAGGATTTCAAAAGTAAAGGACTTGATCCTCTGCCTAGCGGGCATCCCTCTCTGAATTATGTTGTGCCGTCGCAACTACGTTTCCTTACCCCTTTACTACGACTGATTCCACATAGCCGGATGTTGAGCGTCCTATGTGACGAAGCGGGCTCACTTTATGCGCCGCGCACAAGCATTGGCCTTTTACAAGCTGCTGGCTATGTGGACTGTTTTCGCTACAAGAATCCGCGTGCCTGGGGTTTTACCTGTCCAGCGGCCAATCTTGCGGGGCGCATTGATTACCTTTTCGCCAATTCTTCGCTGGCTACTCGTCTGCACTCCTGTAAAGTAGTCGAAGGGACTGCTGAGGTAGCTGGGAAGGATGCCAGCGATCACCTGCCGCTTGTCGCGGAATTTGGTATGGGTATCGAGGCTATGTTGCGACCATACATGGCCGGGCTGATCGAGACCAGCGAAATTGCCGGAGAGGCGCGCTAATTATAGAAGTCATGGGACCCTGTCAGACTACGCAGTTTATGGCCTGACAGGGTCCCATGACTTCTATAATTGTTTTAGGGGAAGACATCCCGAATTTTCTCAGAGAAGTTGCGTAGAAAACTTTTATCGCTTTGATCGTTGCGCTCTTTTTCCAGGCGCTCAAGCTCCTCGAAAAGATGCCTGACCTCCGGGCTCAGAGTGGTGGGGGTAACTACTTTCACCGTCACATGCTGATCGCCGCGCGCGGTACTATGGACCACTGGCACGCCCATGTTTTTCAGGCGGAAGGTACGCCCGCTCTGGGTGCCCGCTGGAATCTTGAGCATGGTGGTTTTATTATCGACTGTCGGCACCTCTACCTCAGCGCCCAGTGCGGCCTGGGTGAAGCTGATCGGTAGTTCATAGATGATATCGTTACCGTTACGCTTAAAGACCGGGTGGGGTTTGACGCTCAAGATCACATAGAGATTGCCAGGAGTGCCTCCGCGTGAACTGACTTCACCTTCGCCAGTTACGCGTACATTAATGCCATCGTCCACGCCAGCTGGAATATTGACTTTCACGCGCCGGTTCTGGCGCACGCGGCCCTGACCCCGGCACTTCTCGCAGGGGGTAGTAATCACCCTGCCTTCTCCACGACAGCGTTCGCACATGGTTACATTGACGAACTGACCGAAAATGGACTGCTGAACGCGCCGCAGCTCGCCAGTCCCCTGGCAGGCCGAACAGCGCGCCGTCGAGGTGCCAGGAGCCGCTCCACTGCCTGAGCAGGTAGTGCAATTTTCCCAACGCGGGAGTTCGATATCCTTCTGACAGCCGAAGACCGCTTCTTCAAATGTAATCGTCAAATCATAGCGCAGGTCCGCGCCTCGCTGAGATCCTGTGCGTCTTTGAGAGGTAGAAGCGCTCGCGAAGAAGGTCTCGAATAGATCGTTGATCGAACCAAATCCGCCGAAATCACCGTTGAAGCCTGCCCCGCCTGCGCCACTCGTTACGCCCGCATGTCCATAGCGATCATAGGCGCTGCGCTTTTGTGCATCGCTCAGGATTTCGTAGGCTTCATTAATTTCGATAAAGCGGGCCTCCGCTTCCTGTTCTTTATTGGTATCCGGGTGATATTGTTTCGCCAGGCGACGAAAGGCTTTTTTGATTTCCTCGTCGGTCGCGCTGCGCGCTATCCCTAGTACCTCATAATAATCTCGCTTATTCGTGGCCATTCAATGGTCCTTCGTCGTGCTAAAATGAAAACAGGGCATTGCCCCGGCAGAATGGTTTCCGCCTCTCCATGGTAGTTGGTTGTTAGATCTACTATTCAATTGGACCGCTCTGGCCCCTTTTCTATACTCTAGCTGTAAGTAGCGGTGCTGATGACTTCAGGATCAAAACGGATCTGTGGTATGTGTAAAATAGTACAACTTTGGTCAAGTTTACGCAAGACGATAGCCCACAAGGGATAGGGCTTGCCATTTCCGCGGTTCTTTCTTGCCTCCCCGAGCGCTGAAGGCTATCGCCCTCGCTACTCTTGTTCTGCTTTAGCGTGGAAAGCCCTGCCACAATGAAGAGCGACTCTGGCCAGAGAGGTGCAGGGGCAGACTGGTCGCCCCTGCACCTCTAGATTACATTTCTTTGTATTCGCCTTCGATAGTATCATCGGAGGGGCTGGCATCGGGAGCTCCCTGATCTGGAGTGCCGTAGTCTCCGCCAGCACCCTGGCGGTAGATGTCCGTCGTGATCTTATGGAAGCTTTGCTCCAACGCTTCGCGAGCCGCTTTAATGCGCCCTATATCATCGGTAGCCAGTGCTGACCGAATGTCAGCGACTTTGCTTTCCAGGTCGCTTTTCTGCTCACTGGTCAGCTTGTCAGCCAGTTCAGTGATGCTTTTCTCCGCCCGGTAGGCGGCGCTATCGGCCTGGTTGCGCTCCTCGATCTCCTCTTTGCGCTTGCGGTCATCAGCGGCATGTTCCTCAGCTGCGCGGACCATCTGATCGATTTGATCCTTCGAGAGTCCGCTGGAGGCCTGGATAGTGATCTTCTGCTGGCGATTAGTGCCTTTATCGCGCGCAGAAACATTCACAATGCCGTTAGCGTCGATATCGAAGGTTACCTCGATCTGCGGGATACCGCGGGGAGCTGGTGGAATGCCGTCCAGGATAAAGTTGCCCAGCGCGCGGTTATCCTTGGCGAATTCGCGTTCGCCCTGGAGCACGTTGATTTCTACGCTTGGCTGGCTATCGCTGGCTGTCGAAAAGACCTGACTCTTTTGAGTTGGAATGGTCGTGTTACGCTCAATCAGGCGCGTAAAAACGCCGCCCAGGGTCTCGATGCCCAGCGACAGCGGGGTTACATCGAGAAGCAGGACATCTTTGACATCACCGGTCAACACACCAGCCTGGATGGCCGCGCCAATAGCCACTACCTCGTCCGGGTTGACACCACGGTTCGGTTCGCGATCAAAGATACGTTTGACCATGGTCTGTACCGCTGGCATACGCGTCTGACCACCGACCAGCACGACCTCATTGATCCCGCTGGCGCGGGTGTCCGCGTCTGACATGGCCTTGGTAACGGGCCCGCGTGATTTCTCGATCAGTTCCTCGACCAGTTGCTCCAATTTAGCACGGGTCAGAGTGATCATCAGATGCTTGGGACCGCTGGCATCAGCGGTGATAAAGGGCAGGTTGATCTCGCTTGTGATAGAGCTGGAAAGCTCTTTTTTCGCCTTCTCAGCGGCCTCTTTCAAACGCTGGAGGGCCGTGCGGTCCTGGCGCAGATCGATACCGTTTTCGCGGCGGAACTCATCGGCCAGCCAGTTGATAATGCGCTGGTCAAAGTCGTCGCCACCCAGGTGGGTATCGCCGTTGGTGCTTTTGACCTCAAAAACGCCATCGCCCAGTTCCAGAATTGAAATGTCAAACGTGCCACCGCCAAGGTCATAGACCGCGATTAGCTCGTCTTTCTTCTTATCCAGACCATAGGCCAGTGAGGCCGCGGTCGGCTCGTTGATGATACGCATGACATCCAGGCCCGCGATACGTCCCGCGTCCTTGGTTGCCTGGCGCTGAGCGTCGTTGAAGTAGGCTGGAACTGTGATTACCGCCTGCTTCACCTCTTCGCCCAGGTAGGCTTCGGCGTCCGTTTTCAGCTTTTGCAGGATCATGGCCGAAATTTCCGGCGGGCTGTATTGCTTGCCTTGCAACTCTACCCATGCATCGCCATTGCTGGCGCGCACGACTTTGTAGGGCACCAGGCGCTTGTCGCGGTCCACTTCGGGATCTTCGAATTTGCGGCCCATAAAGCGCTTGATCGAATAGATCGTATTTTCGGGATTGGTGACTGCCTGGCGTTTGGCTAACTCACCTACCAGGCGCTCACCAGTTTTAAGGACGGAAACGATCGAAGGGGTAGTACGAGCCCCCTCGGAATTGGAAATGACGACCGGTTCGCCGCCCTCCATAACTGCGACACAGGAATTGGTTGTTCCCAGGTCGATACCAATAACTTTGCCCACTATTGCCTCCTAAAAGAGAGTTCTATTATAAATCACCATAGCCGTACATTTCGGCCAGAAGTTCATTCATGACTCGTGTCATATAGCGCACTACCGCGATCGCCCGCCCATATTGCATGCGTGTCGGGCCGATCACGCCCAGCAGACCACCAATCTTACCTTCCTGTCCGTAGCGTGCGACGACCAGGCTAACGTCTTTCATCTCATCCCACTCATTTTCTCCCCCAATTATCACCTGCACACCATCAATGTCGCGCAGATGAGAGGTCAACGCTGGCAAGAAACGATGCTGCTCTAGCACTGACATGACTTTACGCACGCGCTCACTTCTTTCCTGTTCCTGGCCCATGCTGGTAAATTCAGGCTGATCCAGAATATTAACAACGCCCTCGCGGTAGAATATATCCCCGATGGGGTCGCCGTGCTGTTCCAGGATGCGCGTGATAGTTGTACCTAAAAGGCGTTCCGTGGCTGAGAGATCCAATTTTCCCAGGATCTCCAGAACCTCGCTCGCGTTTTTGTTTTCAAACAACTGGTTTAGATGCAATGCCGAGTTGCTAAACTCCTCCTGTCCAATCGGTGTGTCCAGTAACAGGCGTTGCTGTTTTACTGTGCCATCTGTCAATACCAGCACCAGATGCGCCGAAAGGTCAGTCACTGAGAGCACTTCGAAGTGTTTCAGGCGACCTTCATTGGATCTAGGCTGTGTCATTACCGCCGCGCTGTGGAGCAGGTGAGCCATTACTGAGGCCGTCAGACGTACCCACTGGTCCAACTGATCCTGTATTTGATAGAACTGATGGCGGATCAGGCGTTGCTCATCAAGCGAGAGCGCAGATTCCATCATTAAATGCTCGACAAAGTAACGATAGCCCAGATCAGTTGGCACGCGCCCCGCTGATGTATGTGGCTGATAGATCAGGTTCGCTTCTTCCAGACCCGCCAACTCGTGGCGAACCGTCGCTGAACTGAAATTCAGTCCATACTTGCGTACGAGAGTTTCAGATGCCACCGGAGTCGCACCGTGAATGTACTCTTCGACCAGCGCCCTCAGAATAACCTGCTTGCGCTCACTCAGTGGAATCATCTCGTGCTTCTCGACCCTCCACAACACCCCACATGCCGGGATGTTGATGTGTATGATACTCTACTTGTCAATTTAGATTGCTAGCAGTCTCATGTTGTGACTGCAAATACAGAATAGCACTCGCCAGTGGAGTCTGTCAAGTGGGATGGCCGATAAACGCACGTTGCAGCGAAGAGAGGGTCTGCATCGACGCACTATGTCGATGCAGACCCTCTCTTCGCTGCAAGAAAATCAGTTTAAGATGTCACCATCCTGATCCGTCTCCTCCACTGTTCGGTGAATCACCGAAAATGCTACTGTTGCCGTTGCCGTTACCGTTGCCGTTGCCGTTGCCGTTACCATTGCCATTATTGGTGCAGTTCGGGTTATTCTTGCCATTGCCGTTGCCGTTGCCGTTACCATTGCCATTACCGTTGCCGTTGCCATTATTGGTCGGGCAGGCAGCTACGCCAGACTGCTGGGGTTGTTCGCCATCGATCATCCAATCGAATGTGCCAGAGCCAGCGAGACCATTGACGGTATTGACCTGTTGCTGAACAACCCCACTGGGCGGTGTAAAGACGCCAGGTGCGAGGTTAAGATCTGTATGCATACCATAGAGAGCGCGTCCACTGGTGTACTCGATAATATCGTGCCAGATATTACCTGCCCCGGTCACACCGATAACATTATGCATCGGATCTCCATTGGCATTGCCCGACCAGACCCCCACTACGACGTTGGTTGTATAGCCAATTGTCCAGTTATCTTTAAACTGGTCAGTTGTACCAGTCTTCGCGGCAACAACCTGACCTTTCCAGTCGGCCATGGTCAGTGTGTCAATGCCAGAAAACTCATAGCGCCGGGCGTAGTTGTCGGTCAGCATGTTAGTGATCAGGAAACTGATCTGCGGGCTGATCGCCTGGCTGGCGTCGGGATGAGTCGGGTCATAGTGATAGAGGTTATTGCCGTAGTTATCCCAGATGTCCAGGATATTATGAGACGGTATATGCATACCGTTGTTAGCGAAGGTCTGGTAACCATCTACCATTTGAATGAGAGGGATACCGGCTGTACCCAGAGCAAACGAAGGGAAGTAAGCTTGCTGGAGGGTATTGCCGGGGAACTGCACCGCGAGGTCGCGATTAATGGCTGTAATGCCCATCCGCCTGGCCATATTCACGACGTTATCTATGCCCGCGAACATCAGAGCTTTCACTGCTGGAATGTTGAATGAGTTTTGCAGCGAAAGACGCACATCCTGCCAGATATTTGGATGATAGGTGCCCTGGTAGTCTGATGGCAGATAGGTCCCACCATTGCCCTTGGGGAAGATGGTTTTGTTATCGATCATTCTGATACCTGGATACCAGCCCTCCTCAAAGGCGGTGGCATAAATGAACGGTTTGATCGTTGAACCTGGTTGCAGGTAGGATGGCGGTGCTGCCGCGTTCACCTGACCAGCGACCTGCTTGTAGTTTTTCGCATCGTTTGCCTGGGAATCATTATAGTCTGCACTTCCGTCCATGGCCAGCACTTCGCCTGTTTTAGCGTCCATAACCACTGCTGCTGAGTCGTTGACGTTGTATACCGTGTTTAACGGGCCGTAAGTGCCGAGAAACTCCTGAAAAACCGGATCGTGCAGATTATGTTTGATGTCTTTCTCGACAAATTGTTCCAGGTTGAGATCGAGGGTCGTGTAGATATTGAGTCCGCTATTTTTTAGAATTGTGAGGCCTGTAGCGGAATCGCCATCGCCCAGAGCAGTCGAGAGCGTTGAGATCACCCACTGGACAAAGTGAGGTGCCAGAATGGTCTGATGGAAGCCAACTATCTTCATGTTGGCAGCCAGGGTTTCGGCCTGAGCTTCGATCTGCGGGGTAATCGGCCCTATGATATTGTTTTTATCGCCCAGACCCAGGTCAATCGACATGCCATCGAGCCTCATCTGATCGAGCACGTAGGGAAGACGGTTTTTCAGCAAGTTATTAAATTTATCGGTGCTGGCTGAAGGATCGAAAGAGGTCGGATTCTGTGGAATGCCGGCCAGCATTGCTGAGCGTGTGAGTGCTAGAAGCGGATCGACGGCGCAACTGTTCTCGTCAATTTGCGGTTTGGTGATTGTGCATTTGGTCAGATCGCGATCCAGGTATTGGATGGCGAGGGTACATTGATGTTTGAGATTGCATTGTGGTTTCAGACCAAAGTAGTCCTCTACAGCTGCTTCTACCCCGCTTTCCTGGGCACCGTAGGGCGAATCGTTGAAATACATCTCCATGATTTTTTTCTTGGAGTACTGCTGAGTCAGGGCAATGGCCAGGGTGGCTTCGCTGGCTTTACGCTGGAAATTAGGATTGTTGTTGTGCGACAGGTTTTTGATTAATTGTTGCGTCATTGTGCTACCGCCGCCAGAGATCTGCCCGCCGTGGGAGATATATTCTGTAAGCGCGCGTAACGTACCCTGAGGATCAATGCCATTGTTGGTCCAGAAAGTCGGGTCCTCCGCGGCAATTTGCGCGTCCTGGAGCACCTTGGGCAGGTCATAGTAGCTAAGCGGTGTGCTACGTCCGCCTTTACCCTGGTCCGTGTTATCGTACAACGTATTCAGGAGTACTCCATGGCGATCGTAGATACGCGTCGTTTGGGGAATCTGTGAGCTTGCCAGTTGCTGAAGGCTGGGCAGCTCGCTCATATAAAAATTGTAGGCATAGCCAACTGTCGAACTGATAAGAATAAGCAAGAGCGCGGCTATACTCGAAATAATCGTTATTTTTAGTCGTTTGCTCCCAGGGCCATTATGGATAAAGCGCTCGCGGCGCCTCCGTCTTAAATGGGCGATACGCTGCACGCGCGAGCGTCGCCAGGGTTCAGGAAGTCCGGGTGCTGGCCTGACTGCGGGTGGCACCAGCGGCTCTGGTCCACGGTAGCGTACCAGAGGATTGGGGTCCACGTTCGGGCCTGAGCGGCGCAGTGCGGCCATTTTACCGGATATGCGCTGGATCACTTGCATTGGACCCGCGATAAAGCCTGGCGCGTTGCGCTGTTGTTGAAAGGGCTGCAACTGCTGCGAAGATGGCCGCGCGGGCGCAAACGATGGTCCTCCCTGAGTGCTGGGAGCGGATTGATTGCCCTGATAAGGCATCGGCGGAGGAAGCGGCGAAGATGGCGGTGGCCCCTGAGGTATGGGATTATTACCCGGCAGCAATGGAGCCTGGGGTGGTTGGCCCTGACCTCCATAGTTGCTGAGCAGTCCAGATTTTCTGGAACTCTCTGGCTCAGACGAGCCATTCTGATTGTTCTGCGATTGCCAATAATTATTACTCATCAGGTCTTCCTTTTACTTCCTTGTCATACTCTCCCGGCTTAACCTTGCCTTTGTTTCTCTTCTATATGCTGCTCTATATCACCGGGATACTTTGTTCTTCGCTCCCGTTTCCCAAAAAAACGTAGCGCGCGAACAGTTTCTTTCAAGGATCATAGTCTCAGCCACTCCTCGTTCCTCTACGTAATATCCTCTCTCATAATTCAGTGGTCATCCTACGATGTTAAACGCTCTAGACAGGCCTCACTAACACCGTTTACCTGTTATTGCTATAAAAAAACACGGACTTACAGGCCACGAGAGGCTGTTCTATCTTTTAGCTGAGCTTGTTTTACAATTCCCCACTCTCGGGGTATGAAGATTGTAGCCGTGCTCTCAGGCATGAACATGGCTTGGGATGCTGATCTAAACCAACTCGCCTGTCTTCCATCTGGCCCCTGTATCTTCAGCTATTTTTATATCTCTATTTTCAATAAAACGTACCATAGGGGATACCTGGCACGAGGTGGCACATAACTGGTACTTCTCGGCATAAATATGAGGGAATGCCTCTCTGTTTTCCTTATGCTAACACTGGCCTATACATCGATGATTGCCGCTTTTATGGCTATGCTACAATGGCAGCGATATATAGTGATCTGTGTCTGCGTCGATGTGTTCTCCTGGAGGTTTGCTTGATGGAAGGGTCTTTTTCTGCGGCTTGTAATGTTTCCTCTGCTGGCTTGAGCATGGATGGGTCTGAGTACTGGGTGGCATTCAATCGAGTTCTGGGTATCGGACCGGTCAAATTTCGCCTGTTGCTCAATTATTTTCACGAGGATCTGGCGCTGGCCTGGAAGGCGGGGAGGCAGGATTTGGCGCGAGCCGGGCTGGATCAAAGGACGCTTGAGCGCTTTCTGTTGCAACGCGCAAAGATAGAGCCAGAGCGCGACCTTGAGCGTTTAGAGCAGATGGGGGTAAACGTCCTGACCTGGCGGGATCGAGAATATCCGGCTCTCTTGCGTGAAATTGAGGGCTCGCCTCCCGTCTTATATCTCAAGGGTCAGCTAAACGAAGCAGATCTCTTCTCCCTGGCTGTGGTCGGTACACGTAATGCAGATACATACGGTCAGCAGGTAACAGAGCGTCTGGTGACGGAACTGGCGCGCGGCCAGGTCACGGTGGTCAGCGGCCTGGCACTGGGGATTGACACGATCGCGCACCATACCGCGCTAGAGGCTGGTGGTCGCACCATTGGCGTGCTGGCATGTGGGCTGGATGTCGTTTATCCTGCCCGCAATGCACAACTGGCACGGCGCATTGGTGAGGGTGGCCAGGGCGTGCTGATCAGTGAATATCCACTTGGCGTGCAACCAGAGAGCGGTAATTTCCCCGCGCGTAACCGCATTATCTCCGGGCTATCTCAAGGGGTACTGGTAGTCGAGGCTGGCGAGAAAAGCGGTGCTTTAATCACCGCGGATTTTGCCACCAAGCAGGGGCGCGAGGTTTTCGCCGTGCCAGGCAGCGTTTTCGCAAGCAGGTGCCTGGGCACAAATAAATTAATCAAAGAGGGTGCTCACCTGGTACTGGAGGTGAAAGATATTCTGGATGCGCTCAATCTTTTCATGCTGCCTCTGCGTATAGAGGCGCGGATGGCCCTGCCTGAGAACGGTACTGAGAGCACGCTTCTAGCTTTGCTGAGTCACGAACCAATCCATATAAACGAGCTTATCCTTTCCTCCGAACTCTCTGCCCCCATAGTGACTGCGGCTATGACGATGTTAGAACTGAAAGGTCTGGTGAAAACCGTGGGTAGTGCGCAATTTGTGCTGGCGCGCTGATTCTGGCGCGTCAAGCTTCACTGTAGCTTCAGCCGGAGTTTCCCACCCGACCACTGGCGATCAGAGGTGCTCCGCGTTTACAATACAAAAAGAAGTTGAAGATTGGCTTCAGCTAATACGCAGGAGCGGAGCAAGAACGGTGATCTACCTCGAACATTTGCTGGCCGCGACGAACGGCATGCTCGCGTACGCGGGAAAACAGGCTCGTTTTGATGCTTTTAATCATGACACCCGGCAACTTTTGCCTGGCGAGATGTTTGTAGCTGTCCGCGGTGAGCACGGCGATGGACACGATTTTGTGCTGGAGGCTGCCAGGCGCGGCGCGGCGGGCGCGCTGGTGGATGCGCGCTTTATGCAGCACTCGTCGGCAGCAGTGCAAGATGAGTTCGAGGCCTCAGGACTGGTAGTGGTGGTGGTCGAGGATACCCGCCTGGCTCTCCAGCACTATGCCCACGCGGTTTTACAGCGCTGGCATCCTGTGGTGGTCGCGGTAACAGGTACAACTGGCAAGACCAGCACAAAGGAAGCGCTCGCGGCAGTGTTGGGCAGCAGTTACGCGACGTTTAAGAGCTGGCAGAACTATAACGATTTGTTGGGTCTACCCCTTTCTCTAGGCCGTCTGGAGGAGCGCCACGAGTACGCGGTGTTAGAGATGGCCGGGGATCATCCCGGTGAGATCGCTCAGTTGTGTGCTATTGCTCGCCCTCTGCTTGGTGTATTGACGAATATCAGCCCTGATCTGCTGCAGTATTTTGGCTCGCAGGAGCATATGGCGGCGGAACTCCTCTCACTTTTGAGTCACTTACCAGCCAACGGCGCTGGCTTTGTGGGCGACCTGGGCGGTCACGCGCTACCCACAGATCTCAGTGCCTCGCTATCCCATTTGGGGAACGAACAGGTGAGCGCTGTGCATGTTGGCTGGGATGGTTTGCGCTTTAAGCTGTGTGTTCCGCTGAGACAAGAACCGATGCTGGAGTTGGCCTCGCGTCTCCTGGGCGCGCATCATGTCTCAACTATGCTGGCTGCTTACCATGTAGGTCGCTATTGTGGCGTCTCTGTGGGAGAGATCAGCCACGCTCTGGAGCATGTTGAGTCGCTACCCGGTAGATTACATATTGTACCTGGCCTGGCTCAAGCGACCTTGCTGGACGATACGCATAATGCCTGTCCGGCCTCGATGATTGCTGGCTTAGAGACCCTGCGAGCCTTGCCAGCGGGCCAGCGCATCGCGATTCTTGGCGATATGTTGCACCTTGGCGATTTCGAGGCGGAAGGCCATCGCCAGGTTGGGGTTAAGGCCGCTACTTGCGTCGATTATCTGGTCACGCGTGGAGAGCGAGCAGTTCAGATTGCTGATGCTGCTCAGCAGGCTGGTTTACCTGCCGAGTGCGTCATCGCCACGGCCACACCTGAGGACGCGGCCAGGGTCACGCGCCAGTTGCTGACAAGGCCTATCGCGAGCGGGAAGATCGCGCATGAGCACTCCCCAGCGCGCAGTATTCTGATTAAGGGCGCGGAAGGCATGCGTATGGAGCGCGTCAGTGAGCAATTGATGGCTGAGCCAGAACTGGCGCCCGCGCAACTTGTGCGCCAGACGCCGGGTTGGAAGCAGATTGTACTTATGCGGCCCGAACGGCCAACCTGGCTAGAAATTAACTTGAGCGCTATCGCGCATAATACCCGGCTTCTCAAAGAACTGGTTGGACCCCGAACCCGCGTGCTGATCGCGCTCAAGGCCGATGGTTACGGACATGGCGCGCTCAAGGTTGCGCGCACAGCTTTACATAATGGAGCCAGCATGCTCGGCGTGGCGACAGTCAGCGAGGCTACGCCCTTGCGCGAGGCCGGGATCAACGTGCCCATTCTGGTCTTTGGCTATGTGCCGCTCTGGCAGATGCGCGAGGCTGTACGCCAGGATCTGACCATCACGCTGTATGGCCTCGACGCAGCCCAGGCGCTTGCGCGATCCGCCCAGGCATTGGACAAGATCGTGCGCGTGCATGTCAAGATTGATACTGGTATGGGTCGCCTGGGCATTCGCTCGGAGCACATAGCCGAGATTTTGCAACTGATGCGCGCAATTCATTACCTGCCTCACCTCGAACTGGAAGGGATCTTTACTCATTTCGCCCAGGCTGACGCCGCGGACCTCTCACACGCGCGTTTGCAACTTGCGCGTTTTCAGAACGTATTGCAAGTAATCGAGGCGGAGGGCTTGAGACCACCGCTGGTGCATGCGGCCAACAGCGCCGCTACTCTGCGTCTACCGGAAGCGCGTTTTGATATGGTGCGTCCGGGAATTGCGCTGTATGGCCTGGAACCTTCGCCTGATGCGCCTTTGCCGGAGGGTTTTCAGCCCGCGTTAGCGTTCAAGACGCAGATTGCCCAGGTCAAACTGCTTCCGCCTGGCGAGGGGATAAGCTATGGCTCTACATATATCACCGAGCGGCCCACGTTGATTGCGATCTTGCCTGTAGGCTATGCTGATGGTTTCAGGCGCGCTCCCACCAACTGGGGCTCAGTCCTGATTCACGGTCAGGAAGCTCCCTTGCTAGGTCGCGTCTGTATGGACCAATCGATGGTCGATGTTTCAAATATTAAGGGAGTGCGTGTGGGAGATGAGGTAGTGTTAATTGGTCAGCAGGGCACAGCCGCTTTAAGCGCGGAGACTGTTGCGCGCCGGCTTGGCACCATTAATTATGAAGTTGTCTCAGAGATCCTCGCGCGTGTGCCGCGTGTGGACTAATATGTCAGCGTGGGAGACGCCTGGCTTATGGAAATAGAAGAGAAACAGCAGACCCTACATACACCAGGCCCGGCTCTGCGTTCTGCTGTGATTATCGCGAACCCGACTTCGGGTTCTTTTATGCATACGAATGACTATGAAGAAAGTGGTGATTAAGACCAAAGAACCGGTAGCGATCCAAGTTGATGGCGACCCTGCCGGTCATACTCCCGCCACCTTTGATGTGGTCCCTGGGGCCCTCAAAGTCATTGTTCCAGCGGATGTCTCACCTGAACTTTTCACCAGCGCGCTAGATCCTCTTACCAAAGTCAAGGGATGAGGCAAGAGCTGCACTGTTCCTGGGATCTGGCGTGGTAACGAACTGAAATTTTAGCCGGTCAGACCCCAGCGAGCGCGGGTGACGCGTTCCAGGGGACCAAAGATCAGCGCGTCTATGGCTACGCCGATAAAGATGATCAGCAGCATCACTGAGATCACTTGCGCGGAATCGAGCAGATCGCGCCCTGTCTCCAACAGATTGCCCAGGCTGACCGTGTTATACAGTAATTCGCCCGCCATTAGAGAGCGCCAGGCGAAGGACCAGCCTTGTTTCAGACCGCTAACGATGGTGGGAAAGGCCGCGGGGAAGATCACGTCCTTGTAGAGAGCGAACCCTCGTGTGCCCAGATTGCGCGCGGCCTTCAGATAGACTGGCGGCATATTTCTCACGCCCGCGTCCACGCCCAGCGCGATCGAGAATAGCGCGCCCATGATCACCACAAAGATGATCGCCTGGTCATTAAGTCCAAACCAGAGCACTGCCAGGGGTAGCCAGCAGATGCTTGGCAGACCCTGTAGACCCAGCACCAGCGAGCCGACAGTCTCCTTGAGCAGGTTAAAGCGTCCGATCAACAGGCCAAGGATCAGTCCAAGCACCAGCGCGATGCTATAGCCAATGCCCAGGCGCTGGAGGCTGGCCAGCATGGATTGCAGGTAGAAGTTGCTCTGGAAGCCAGTAACCAGGGAACTGGAGACCTCTGCTGGACTGGGCAGGATGAAATCTTGCCAGAACCCGCTGCTGAAAAGGAGCTGCCAGATGGCAATCAGTAAGCCATAAAAAAGGATACGGATCAGCCATTTGCCCCAGAATGTTCTACTCCACTGTTGCGCGCGCGCGAGAACGGAGCTCGCTGGCGTAGAGGTGGTCGGGGTGTCTTTAATTGCTTCTGCCATAGAGTTCCTCTTTTTCCCCCTCATCAATAGCTGAGCGTAGCACGCTCATAATCTCCGCCGTTTTTGCGGCTACGTGGTAATCTTCAAGTGAACGTGGTCGAGGTAAATCGATGCGAAACTCGCCAACCACGCGCCCGGGACGTGGCGCGAAGACCAGCACGCGGTCGCCCAGAGCCACTGCCTCGCGCACATTATGGGTCACAAAAAGGATGGTCTTGCCCGTCGCTTGCCAGATCGTTTCCAACTCTGTATGCAGACGGTCGCGGGTGAAAGCGTCAAGCGCGCCAAATGGCTCGTCCATCAACAGGACCGCTGGATCAAGGGCCAGGGCGCGCGCGATGGCTACGCGCTGGCGCATGCCACCTGAGAGCTGGTGAACATAGCTGCGCTCAAAGCCCTGCAAGTGAACCATGGCGATAAAGCGTTGCGCGATCTCCGCGCGCTTTTTGCCGCGTATACCTATCTGACGCAGACCAAATTCAACGTTTTGCTGGACATCGAGCCAGGGAAAGAGCGCGGCTTCCTGGAAGAGCAGCACGCGGTCGGTACCGGTGCCATTAATTTTTTCGCCATTCGCGAAAACGGTGCCGCTACTGGGAATTTCCAGACCCGCGACAATGCTCAGGAGAGTCGATTTGCCACAGCCGCTGGGTCCGAGCAAGCAGACAAATTCGCCTGCCGCAATATCAATATCCACGGGCCGCAGGGCGTTAACCAGTCCAGCGCGCCCGCTGAAGATTTTGCTCACTCCCGCGATTTTCAGCGGTGTACCCGCCTTCAAGCTTTCCTGGTCTTCAGTCTGCTCGACTCTGGATGCGCCGCTCAGAATTGACGCTAAAAACATCGTGGTCTTCCTTTCTCGTTTCATGCCTGACGGCTTGTGATCTAGTTCTGCCAAGCATTTCTCAGAAATGGCTCAGGACTGTGATAGCAGTGAACAGGCTGCAATAGACTATGAAAGGCTGTTCACTGCTAAACACAGATCTCTTGCTCTTTTCTATGCCGTCAGGATGTTGCCACAGCGGCCAGACCTTTTGTGGACAACACCGCGTTAAGCGGCCCAAGGTCGTAAAAATTCTGCAAGTCTGGTTTCGTTTTCACAAAACCAAGCGCGAACGAGCGACTGGCCTGCTCATTTATCGTGCTGGCCAGCGGATCATATGTCACCTGGAGATCCTGGAAGGCCAGTGGCAGTTCGTCGGCCCTTGTCGCCGTGCCAGTGATCTCCTGAATCTGTGTATTCGCGATCTGTTCTGCCTGGGTGGTGTTGGACTTGATATACTGCACGGTCTCTACACTGGCCTGGAGAAAAGTCTTAACTACAGCAGGGTGCGCGTTATAGAAAGCCTGGCGCACCACCACGATGCTGGTGGCAAACTGGCCACCAGGCCAGAGTGTGCTCTCATTCAAAAAGACTTTGCCCTTGCCTTCGACTACCAGGCGGGTGGCCCAGGGTTCCGGCATCCAGGCACCATCGATTTTGCCTGTCTTAAAGAGGGTCAGGATGCTGGCATTGTCAGTTGAAACGATCTGCACATTGCCACCATTATCTGTACTCCGCAAATTGTTTTGCGCGAGATAGTGGCGTAAAGCTACATCCTGCGTCCCACCTTTTTGCGGATCAGCGATTTTCTTGCCGGCCAGGTCAGCCGGGCTATTAATTCCGGCACTGGCCTGCACCACAAATTCCACGCCAGCGCTGGAGGCACCTGCAATGACTTTTAGCGCTGTGTTGTGGCTTGATGTGTAGCCACTGATGGCCGGGCTAGGACCGACAAAGGCAATATCGAGCGAACCTGCGAGCAGCGCTTGCATCTCAGCCGGGCCAGCGTTAAAGGTTTTGCTTTGCAAACTGACCGTGGGTCCCAGTTCTTTTTTGAATGTACCATTCCCCACTCCTACCAGAGCAACCGCGTGAGTCAGGTTGGGAAAGTAGCCCAGGTTTAAGGTCAGAGGGTTGCTGCTTGTGCCATCGCCGCTCGACGAATTAGTAGCACCGCACCCGGCCAGTAGCAAAGAAAAGATAATACTGAGGAGTGCTAGATGCCATCCGTGCGTATGGACTTTGCTCATGAAAATGTGGCTCCTTCTATGCCTGCAAAATTACACAGTGACCGGAAATGGGAAAGAGCCTTGCCTGACCGCGCAAGTTGTGCTGGGAGTATCCACATCGATCTCGCCCGCGCTCCTTTGATGCCTGAAGGATATTCATCCTATTCTCCTGACATCAGGTGCCTTCTTTTCATTCTGGCAAGTAAAGCGCGCCTGCTAAACGGGCTAGCGAAGACGCTGTTTGCCTGCACCCCGAGGTACAAGCAGTTTTGCCAGAGCGAAATAAGCAGCTTAGTTTTCCAAATCCGTATCTGTAGTTACCTTTATCTACCAGGAGTATAGAGAACAATTCCGACCTGAGTCAAGGTAAAAAGCCAATCATATCAGATAAGAATGGAATTCATAAAAGCCAGGAATAAATCTTATAAATGTAACTTTCGTTACAAAGTAAAGAGAAAAACCAGAAGAGAGCCACACCTGATTTGCTACGCGGCCCGGTTCTGATTTTTCTCAAGGCGAGAGGTATTGGATGTTATCTCTCGATAGGTGCGCCGATCAGGCTGCCCCACTCGGTCCAGGAACCATCATAGTTACGCACATCCTCATAGCCCAGCAGATAATGCAGGACAAACCAGGTATGGCTGCTGCGCTCGCCAATGCGGCAGTAGGCAATCACAGACTTATCGGCAGTCACGCCCTTGCCGCCATAGATCGTGTTTAGCTCAGCGGCAGTCTTGAAGGTGCCATCAGCCGCGACCGCGGTGGCCCAGGGAACATTGGCCGAGCCTGGAATGTGTCCACCACGCTGCGCGCCCTCCTGGGGCAGATTGGCTGGTGCCAGCAGTTCGCCGCTGTACTCGCCAGGCGAGCGTACATCAACCATGGCAAGATCTTCCGCGCCCAGTTCGCTCAGAATCTGGTCGCGATAAGCGCGGATCAACTCATCAGGCTCGCTGGTCTTATAGTTGGTCGCCTCATAGACTGGCACTTCGCTCGTCAGTTCGCGATTGTCGGCCAGCCACTTCACGCGTCCACCATCCAGCAGGCGAACATCTTTGTGGCCGTAGTACTTTAAAATCCAGAGCGCCCAGGCAGCAAACCAGTTATTATTGTCGCCATAAAACACAATTGTTGTGTCGTTGTCCACGCCAGCGGCTGACAGCAGTTCTTCCAACCGCGTCCGTGAAATAGGTGAGCGCACGATCTGATCCTGCAAATCCTTTTGCCAGTTGAACGCGACAGCTCCGGGGATATGGCCCTCAGCATAAGATTTGGTGTCAACATCTACTTCGATCAGACGAACCGAGGCGTCACCAAAATGATCCTCAACCCAGTTGGCGTCCACCAGAACCTCTGGATGTACATAGCCCTTGTTTTCTGACATGGAATAAACCTCTCTTTGCGTTTCTCTTTAGAAAGTATGTGATTGTGAAATAGGGTGATGCTTCACTGCTATCGCCCCGACTTAAAAACACAATACCATAAGCTTGAGGTGGCTACAAGCTCAGAACATGTCATTTTGTTGCTGAGATTAAAAACGATATTGATCCTCTGGAATTAATTCATTTGTGTTATTGTTTCATTCGATGAGCGGTTATATAATGGGGCCAGGCTAATTTTGTGGAGCTATTCCCCCTGGGAGGAAGAAGATCGCGTGAACTTATATCATTTGCGTGTATTTATGACGGTCGCGGAATATGAGCATATTACGCGTGCTTCGGAAGAGCTGTATCTAAGTCAGCCTGCGGTCACAAAGATTGTACAAAGCCTGGAGCAAGAAGTTGGGCAGAAGCTAGTAGAGCGCCAGGGCAGGCGTATCGCCCTGACATACGCGGGCCAGGTGCTTAGAACCTATGCCCGGCGCATGTTCTCTCTGGAACGTGAAATGGAAGAGGCGCTGGCGGCCTTGAGCGATATTGAGACCGGCGAAGTTACGCTGGCAGCTAACGCGATTACAGGCATTTATCTTCTCCCCACCATTGTCGCGCGTTTTCGGGCGCGTTATCCCTGCGTGAAGATCAACCTGGAAATTCTCAAGTCGCGTGACATCATTGACGAAACGCTAGAATGGCGCCTGGATTTTGGCCTGGTCGAGGTTGACCCCTCAGAATTGCCATTAGGCATGGAATACGAAACTGTCGCTTACGATGAGTTGATTCTGGTCGTTGCGCCGAGCCATCCCTGGAGTGAACTGCCGGCGCTCAAAGCTGAAGATCTGCGCGATGGCGTGCTGATCTTGCGGGAGCCGGATAGCGGCATTCGCGAGTCCATCGAGCACGCTTTTTCCCACCAGGGCTACTCGGTAAGTTCGTTGCTGACTGTGCCTGACAGCGAGGTGATCAAACAGATGGCCCTCAAAGGCGTAGGCGCGACTATCATTTCGGCCATGAGCGTGCGGCGCGAACTGGAGCGCGGCGAACTACTACACATCCCCGTCACTGATCTGGAAATGCGCCCCCGACTCAGCATGGTCTGGCGCGAGGATAAACAATTTTCGCCCGCCGCCCAGGCTTTCCGCGACCTCCTGCGCCGTGAATTGCGCTCGATGGACGAAACGCAAAAAGCTGCCTCATAGAAAACTCTCCTGCTGATGATTCAGGTCACCAGAGAAGGCCGCATAGAATGCTTGCTTAATAGAGGTTGCTTCTGGAGATGCGAATGCGACCACTACCTGTTCTGAGTGTAAGCTGTGTGCGGGGTTCACTGCCAACTGGGTTCCCGCCGAATTCATTGACTACGCCGCCGCTGCCGGTTCTGGCATCCAGGCTGAAGGCTGCATCGTCTGGTAAACGCAGCGTGATGCTGCCGCTACCGGTCTTGAGCAATGTGTCGCCTTGAGGATCTAGCGTGCCGTCAAAGGCAATCCTGCCACTGCCTGTACTGACGCGCGAGGAGCCAGCCAGGTGGCCGTTTTGCATGATGATGCGACCACTGCCCGTCGTCAAGGCGACTTGTCCCCGCAGACCAGAACTCTCGATGCTCCCGCTGCCTGTGACTATATCTATCTGACCTTGCAGGTCGCTGCCAGTGATTCTGCCGCTACCAGTCTTGAGCAGGATCTGTCCTTGCAGTTTATGAGCTTCAATGCGCCCGCTACCGGTGCGCAGACGGATGTCTCCACTGGTGCCTTGCAGCAAAACATTCCCGGAGGCATTGTCTATCTGCACATTGCAGTTCTCAGGCACGGTAATCTCAAAATCTATGCATCTAAGACCAAACTGGAAGATGTTCCAGCGAACTTTAGTGCTGATACCCAGAGTGGAGGCGCGCTGATTATAAAGTACCTGCATCTTTTCAGGATTGATACCAAAGCCGCTGGCTCGTTTGGTCACGTTCACCGTGATTGCGTCAGGCTCGCCCCTGCGAATCGCGACCCTGCCAAGGCCATTATTGATCACCAGACGCGCGTGCTCACTGATCTGGAAACGTCGCTCTGGCATGGGAATGCTAACAATGCGCCAGTTTAAAATGAAGGCAAAAATCCCTATCGTTACCAGCACTGTCAACACCAGCCAGCTCAGCCAGATAAGAATGAGGCCAAGAATACTCCCAGCGATGAAAAGCGCGCAGAGCAGGATGATCAGTCCCAAGAACCAGGAGACGCTTTGCTTATTCTTTCTCGCGGGTTCCACGCGCAGTTTCTCACCCTCACTCCAGATATCATTGCGCTCAGAATGACCGTAGCCCTGACTATAGGGCGGCCATCCCTCGCTGATCTGCTCTTGACCTTGCTCGCGTGGATCAGTGTTGCTGCTATGCTCGCTTACTGATGCCTGTTCATATATTTCATAGCTCTGTTCGTGGTTTTGCATACCTATCTTTCCTTGATTCTAGCAAAATACTGTATAAGGATTTATAAAAGCATTAGAACATATACGCCGTCAGGGGCTTGAGGTTGCTTTCTTTAACAAATGGAGAGAGGGATTGTCAAAAGCGGCGCTTTTGACAATCCCTCTCTCCATTTGTTTATCAGGCCAGTGCGCGATGAACTAGCTTTTGAAAATGGCGCAGGCCGTTTTCGCGCTGGAGCATCAGCCGGCCCTGCTGGAAGAAGCCAGAGGCCAGGCCGCGCTGTACCGACTCACAGAGCACGATATCCTCGCGCTGGACCTGGTCGATAAACAGATCAAATTGCTCCTGGTCGGTCTGAGTAACCGCGTCATCGAATAGATAGTCGAAGATGGCCAGCGTTTTGTCTACACTCAGCGGCAGGAAAAGGTTGAGCGAGAGGCTGCCCGGGCCGGGATAGAGATTGAGGGTGAAATTGGGCCAGAGGTAGGCGAAAAAGCCATCAGTAACGACGCCACTTTTGTTAAATTTTGGGACCCTGGCGGGATCAGCGTGCGCTTTTTGTGGTCCACCCTGAGTGGAAAAATACTCGTATTCGCTAACTGTATAGCTATTGATGTCGATTAACGCGCTAAAGCCGGGGTGCGCGACCGGGCAATGGTAGCATTCTAGATAGTTGTCAACAACTATCTTCCAGTTAGCCTGTATCTCATAGGTCTGGCGCACGCGGCGCTTGAGACTATGCAGGTTAACGCCAGTTGCCAGCAGTAAATCAGGCAATTTGTCCAGCAGACTGGTTAGCGGCGCGGCATTTTTATCAAGGGTGGCGAAGATAAATGGACCCCAGGTTTCAATTTGCATAGTATGCAAAGAAAACTGCGTCTTGTCGAAGCCCTCTTCGTCCTTCATACCTGGCGCTGTACGTAGCGTGCCGTCCAGGTTATATGTCCAGGCATGATAGTGACATTGCAGGGTTTTGTGGTTGCCACATGCCTGCAAAACTAGCTCGGAACCGCGATGACGGCAGACATTGACGAAGGCCCGCAATTCTCCTGCCTCATCACGTGTGACTACGATTGGCACATTTCCTATAGTGCAGGTAAAGAAATCGCCTTCCTGCTTTACCTGCTCAACCAGCCCGACATATTGCCACGCGCGCCGAAAGATACGGGATTTTTCCTGCGCGAAAATCAGGGGCTCAGTATACCAGTCCGCGGGCAACGTATAGCCTTGCTCAAGCGTTTCCAGCAGCATTGACTGATTCTGCTGGTAGGGAGGAAAAAGAGTAGACATAAGTTGTATTCCTGAAACGAGAACGCGCATGTTCTGCCCGCAATCGGCACAGAGGTGCGCCAGCAAGCAATCAATGATTTCAGGATATCATGCCTGTCTAGAACTTCCTCTATAGTCCAGGGCTGCTAAAACCGTACGCACCTGGCGGCAAAACCGCCGCATCGTTTGGTATGTGGCTGAGTTTCTGCGCAAAAGGCTGGCGGCATGCCTACACGGGAGTTTTGCCCCACAGCAAAAGGCGCAGATAATCTATAAGTGTTTCTATAGTTTTGGGATCAGCTAAGAAAATAATCCTCTATCACGTTCATGTTATAATGAATAAATCTATTTAAACCTTCATAAACGAGGTGTATCAGGAAATGGCAGAATCAACTAGAGGTCCTCTAAAACTTTTCTATTGCTATGCCTATGAGGATAAAGCACTACGCGATAAAATAGATGAGCATTTAAGCGTTTTAAAACGTCATAGACTCATTGAGATCTGGTATGATGGAAAAATTAGCGCGGGTATGGAACGGCAACCTGAGATTGACGAGCACCTGAAGGCCGCGGATATTATTTTGCTTTTAGTTAGCGCTGCTTTTCTGGCTTCAGATTATTGTTACGAGAAAGAAATGAAGGAAGCTCTACAGAGGCATACAACAGGAATAGCACGCGTGATTCCTATCATTCTGCGCCCTGTCGATTGGAAAGATGCCCCTTTTAGCTCTTTGCAGGTCTTACCGACCGGCGGGTTGCCTGTGACTAAATGGGCAGATCCTGAAGAGGCGTACGCAGATATCGCCAGAAATCTGCGTGGTGTTGTCAAACAGCTACAGATTTCGCAAGAGGTCGCGCAAGAACAATATCAGCACAGTATTATCCTTCCAGTCGTCCCGGCCAAATTGCCAGGGGCGAGGCATAATCTGCCTTCTCAATATGGTGTTTTTTTAGGGCGAGATCGGGATGTAGAGCGCGTCCTGGAGGGTCTGGCTGAACCCTGGCCACTCATTTCTATTGTTGGTATGGGTGGCATGGGCAAAACCAGACTGGCTATCGAGATAGCGCATCTCTGCCTGACGGAAGGTGGTGGGCCTGTAAATCCACCATTCAAGTATGCTGTCTGGGTTTCAGCTAAAGATCGCCTCGAACAACAACTGTGGTTGAATGACGTTCTCGATACAATTGCCCGTGTCCTCGGCGACTTCTCACTTATTACGTTACCTATGGAGCAATTAGAGCAGAAGAAGCGCGAAGTAGATGAGCTTTTGCGGACCAATCAGACGCTTCTGATTATTGACAACTTCGAGACTATTAAAGATGCAGCGCTGGAGTTCTGGTTAGAGCGCGTCCCCAATCCCAGCAAAGTGCTGATTACCAGCAGATTTAACCGCTTCTGGACCACCTGGAATACCGACTTGAAAGACCTGGATGATACGACTGCGTTACAGCTAATCAAGAAACATGCTCAGCGTCTTGGACTAAATTCGCTGAAAGCTGCTCGGCAAGATCTACTGCAGCCTCTGGTGGATGTCACGAAGGGCAATCCTAAAGCTATCGAGATAGCATCGGGATTGATCAAACGAGGCAAAGGCCTGAAAGAGGTTATAGAAATCTTCCGCGCCGCTGGTCCCGGTGTAAACAATACGTTAGATGAGGTATTCATGTGGTCCTGGCAGATCATGACGGATCATGGTAAATGTCTTTTAATGGTCGCAACATTCTTTGCTGACTCTATGAGTAAAGAAGCTTTGGGCGCTACAGCAGAATTGACCGCGGATGAGCTGTGTATGGCGCTGGAAGAGCTGGTCGAGTTCATGCTTTTGGAGGTCAAAGAGGGAGAGGCTACAGCCAGTTCTCGCTATGGTATCCATCCACTTACGCGTGCTTTCGCGACGAAGCAGTTGCGGCAGAGAGCCGCTTTCGCCGAACACGCCAGAGAACATTGGAGTGATTATTACTTGCGCTTCGTCGCGGACTCTCTTGAGCGAGACATATCCATAGAGCATTACCTGAACGCACTGAAGACATACGATCTCGCTCCCGTGGATCAAGAGTGGCCTAACTTGAGCAATGTATTGGCGTGGGCGGAGCAAGCGGCACAGACTCAGAAGTTCGTTGATCTTATGATGCTCCTGACTCATTACATGGATAGGCGTATGTTCTTTCAGGAGCGGATTAACAATACTCGAAAAGTGGCGGAGGTAGCCCACAAGGCGGGCATGGACGAATATGCAGCCCTGTTTTATATTGATGGTCTTAGCTGGACATTTATTCAGGAGGATCGTCTGGAAGAGGCTGAACAAGCCATTGCTCTGGGTTTGCTCCCGGCTCAAAGCATCACCCCACGAAACTCGCGTGCCTCTGACCTTATGGCTCTCGCTAATACCTACCTGGCACGGATACAACTTGAGCGGGACAATCTTCCGCGAGCGTTAGAATTTATCAATAAAAGCCTGGCCCTTGTCCAGAGTTCCACTTACTTGATCCGGGTTAACAAAATGGCTGGCGATATCGCCAGGAAGCAAGAGCAGTATGCGCAAGCATTGGAGTTCTACACAAAGGCTCGCCATGCCTTTCTGCAACAGGGTGAAGTAGGGGATATGGAAGCCAGAGAATTAAATTATCGTTTTGGTTTGACCTACCTTGCTATAGGCGATAATGCACAGGCAGAAAGCTCGTTTAAAGCAATACTTGAGCACGCGCCAGTCACCACGACTGTTGGCACGGTCTACACAAACTTTGGTCTGGCTCAAGTGGCTAAAGCCAGAGGTGATTGGGAAAAGGCCCGTTACCTGGCTTCCTACGCCAGGGAAGCACTAACATATAAGACTACCGCCCACAGATTACTGAAGCATATCGATAATTTTTTGCTCTCTCTGGCGCAGCTTTAGACAAAAGGCTGCGCCAGAGCTTCTCTCAGTGTTCGGCAAGATCCTGCTCTCTGGTGCCTGCTTATACATCCTACTGCGTTTTATTTAGAGTATGAATTGCTTTTCCCTGGGCCTGCTCTGAGGCCTCCAGGATTATCTCGCTCAGGCCGGGATGAGCGTAAAGGATCTCACTGAGGTCGGTCAGCGTGGCAGCCATTTCGAGGGCGAGGGCGAGCAGGCTGCTGATGTCGCCAGCACGCGGGCCTACCACGGTGGCATCGATCAGGGTGCCATCAGAAGCGGCGTTAAGCAAAGCTATGCCATTATCTGTACCAAGGGTGAGTGCGCGTCCATTGGCAGCCAGTGGGAAGCGTCCGCTGGTCGTCTGCTCAAGGTCTGTTGAAGTACGTATGATGGCGATTTCAGGAGTGGTGTGTACGACCAGCGGCGTGACCAGGGGCGCAAACTGCACGCGCTGGCCCGCGATGACTTCCGCGGCGACTTTGCCCTGTTTGCTGGCCCAACTGGCCAGGCCAGCACTGCCACTGGCGCAGTCGCCAACGGCGAAGATACGCGGCTGGCTGCTGCGTTGCTGCCTGTCTACGCCAATGCCGCCAGCGGGATGCAACTGCACACCTGCCGCATCGAGACGCAATCCTGAGACGCGCGGTCTGCCGCCTTGCGCGATGATCAGCGGGCGCTCCTGGATCTCCGTTGCTACAGCCTGCGTGCTGATGGCGATACCCTGTTTACGCATAGCGGCCTGGAGCAGGCGTAGGGCAGCAGGATCAACGTCGGGCAGCAGTTGTGCTCCGGGCGTGTAAAGCCTGACCTGTGTGTTTGTTGTGCCAGCGCTGGAGCCGTGCGGCGTTGCGTGTTCGCCAGAAGCATGTGGCTGCATCAACCTGGCGAAAAGCGTGGCCAGTTCGAGGGCAATATAATTGTCGCCAAAGATACTCAGGCTAGCGGGTAGCTCTGGCAGAGCTAGAGCCTGTTCGGGCGTGAGTATGCTACTGCCATTATAAGGCAGTTCTGCCAGGGGCGTGGACTCGGCTCCAGTGGCGATCACGCAGGCGTCGAATTTAAAGCGCAGCGAGCCATGTTCGCCTTCGACGCGCACCTCCTGATCATTAATAAACCAGCCAGTGCCATGAACATACTCGACACCATTGCCCAGTAACAGGCGACGTACGCCCTCGGAGAGCCGTTGCACGACGCTCTGCTTCCACGCCTGCATTTTGCTCCAATCAAACGTGACGTGCTCGCTGGTAATGCCCATTGCGGCCAGATCGTCGCCACGCGCCTGGGCGTAGCGCTCGCTGGCCGAGAGGAGCGCCTTGAGAGGTATGCAGCCGGCATGCAGGCAAGTGCCACCCGGCGCGCCCGCATCCACAAGCGTAACCTTGCGCCCAAGCTGAGCCGCGCGAATAGCAGCGACATAGCCGCCTGGTCCCGCGCCCAGCACCAGCACATCAACCGCAGTAGTGACATCTCCAACAACCATCTTTCATTTCCTCCTGTAAACTAATCTGCCGGTATTTCAACGAATTTTTCCCTGCTGATTTCACTCAGTGGCCGAGCGCGCCGCAGATGGGAATTAAATGTAATAAGCAGAGCCATTCCAATCACACCTATGCCAAGGACTGTTATAGTCATAGATGGTCCCCAAATTTGTAGTAGCAGGCCAGCCAGCGTCAGTCCGAGCGGAGCGCCGCTGTAGGCAATTAAGCGAAAAACGCTGTTGACGCGCCCCTGGAGTTCGTCCGGGATGAGCAGGCGCCGGTAACTGAATTGCGCGAGATCGAAAATCATGATCGCACAATAAATCAAGGCCAGAATAATGCCCAATGTGAGCATATTGCCCGCGAGCAGCATGGTAAGCCAGAGCATAGCCCAGATCCAGTAGCAGACGCTAGAGATCGCGTGAAAGCTGAAGCGTTTGCTTAAGCGCGAGAAGAGCAGCAAACCCAGAGTGCTGCCCACGCCATCCATAGCCAGGACCAGACCGATCAGCAAAGGCGCGGCATGTGTCTGGCGCGCCAGGACAATCACGATCAGGGCGATGCCATCAAAGAAGAGATGGAAAAGCGTGCCCATACAGGCGAGAAAGAGGATCAATGGCTGGTGCCAAATCCAGAGCAGGCCAGCGCGCATCTCGATCCAGAGCTTTTCTGGTCTGGTCTCACGTGTGCGCTGAAATTTTGTCTTGATCAACAAGAGCGAGCAGAGGGAGATCAGATAAGAGCAGGCATCCAGTAGAAAGGGCAGAGATTTGCCCAGACCGTAGATTATCCCGCCCAGTGCCGGACCGAGCATAAATGACAGGTTATAGGCCATCTCGCTCTGCGTGGTTGCGGCTATAATCTGCTCTCTAGCTACAACATGCGGCAGAGAAGCGAGTTCAGCGAGATCAAAGAAAACGAAGAACGTGCCCTCGAGCAGTGAGACCAGATAGAGCTGCAGGAGGGTCAGGTGGCCCAGCGCGAGGGCTATAGGGATGCTGAGCAGGCAGAGTCCGCGCCCGACATTGCAAACGAACATCAGACGCTTACGGTCCCAGCGATCGATTAACGCGCCAGCCGGCAGACTGAGCATAAAATAGGGCAGCAGGCGCATTGAACCGATCAGGCCGGCATGTGCGGGCGAACCGCTGATGAATAGCGCCAGCAGCGGAAAGGCTAGCAGCGAAAACTGTGAGCCAAGCTGTGAGACTACCTGCCCGCAAACCAGCAGGAGGTAGTCCCGGTTCCGCCAAAGTGAGCGCGGCTGACGACCTGCCGCGAGTCCGGTACTTGCTTGAGGCTGTTGATCTATAGGCATCCAGTGCTCAAATCATGTCTAGTAAGAGTTGTTGGGGCTGCTCTACAAGTTCTTTAAAACGGGCCAGAAAGGCCCCTGCCAGCGCGCCATCAATCAGGCGGTGATCGAACGAAAGGGCCAGTGGCATCCGCGCAAGCGCGAGTATACTGCCATTACGCACAACAGCTTTCTCCTCGATTCTACCGACCGCCAGAATGGCCACTTCGGGATGATTGATAATGGGCGTACCGCTGGCACCGCCGAAGCTGCCCACATTGTTTAACGTAAAGGTGCTGCCACTTAACTCGTGCAGGGCCAGTGTGCGCTTCTTAGCGCCCTCGCTCAGATGTTTTAGCTGCTCCGCGATCTCGCTTACACTTAACGTATCAGCGTGACGTAGTACAGGCACAAGCAGTCCCTCCGGGGTAGCCGTGGCCACGCCCAGGTGGTAGAAGCGTTTATACACGATCTCGCGCTTTTCTGCGTCCAGGCTGGCATTGAAGATAGGAAATTCCTTGAGCACAGGTATGAGCAGTTTGATGAGCAGTGGCAGATAGGTCAGGTGGGCGCCGCGCTTCTCTACCGCTGGCAGAAGCGCTTTGCGTAGCGCGACCAGTTCGTTAGCATCAACTTCATCAAAAGCTGTAGCATGAGGAATGGTGCGCCACGCGTGCTCCATGTGCTCAGCGATACGCTTGCGCAGTCCACTCAATGGCTGGCGCTCCTCCTGAGTGCTGGTCGAGGGCCGCGCGGGCTTTGTTCCATCCGCTTGACTGGCTGGCATGCTGGACGTAGCTGGCGCAGCGTTGGATGAGCCGTTGGCGGATGGCACTTGCGCCTGTTCAGCGTGCTTGCGCACATCTTCCAGCGTGACACGTCCATTGCTGGCCGAGGGAGTAATCAGCGCGAGATCGATGCCCAGTTCAAAGGCCAGCTTGCGCACAGCGGGCGCGGCTGGCACACGCCTCTGTGTAATGGCAGCTCCATTGCTAGTGGGCGCGTCGGACGTAATGGCTCGCTCTGTGGCTATCTCAGCAGGCTGAGCAGATGCGCCAGGGGAGCTGCCCTGGTCTGCACGCGCCTGTGTGCCTCCATTGCCAGCCTGGGCGGCATTATAGACTGCCAGCACCTCGCCAACTTTCGCGATCTGCCCTGGTTGGAAGCGCAGTTCAGTAATGTAGCCCGCCAGGGGCGAAGGAATCTCGACAATAGCCTTATCGGTCTCTACTTTGACCACAGGCTGATCGAGGCGCACATTTTCGCCCTCTTTAACCAGCCATTCGACAATCGCGGCCTCGTGCATGCCCTCACCCAGATCTGCCAGTTTTAGTTCGTTCATGCTTATTTGTCCTTCAATCCCCGTTGATTATAAGCGGCAGGCCTTGCTCTTGTTTGCGCAAACAGGCAGAGCCAGGCGCAATTAACGTCAATTCGCGCGCTCATTTCAAGGTTCCATCACTACTTTGAGGGCTGTCAACACGCGGCCTGGCGTAGGCACATAATAATCTTCTACCCCTGGCACAGGAAACGGCGTATCATAGCCAGTGACGCGCTCGACAGGCTTGAGCAAAGAATAGAGGCAGCGCTCATTGATGATCGCGGTGATTTCCGCGCCGATACCGCCAGCGCGTGGAGCCTCGTGAACGACGATCGCCCGCCCGGTCTTTTCTACAGAACGCGTGATGGCCTCCTCGTCCAACGGCCAGACTGTGCGTAGATCGATAACCTCGCTGTGTGTACCCATTGCCTGTTCAGCCATTTTAGCAGCCTCCAGAGCCACGCTGACCATCGCGCCATAGGCGAAAATGCTTACATCCTCACCTGCGCGCACAACATGAGCCTTGCCCAGCGGAAGGCTGTAGTGAGTAGTTGGCGTCTCCTGCCGGAAAGAGCGATAAAGCTTGATGTTTTCCAGGAAAAGCACAGGATCAGGATCGGCCACCGCTGAGGCGAGCAGTCCTTTGGCATCGTAAGGATTAGAGGGCACGACCACTTTCA
Organism: Candidatus Paraktedonobacter carboxidivorans; assembly: GCA_041156125.1. Taxonomy (GTDB): domain Bacteria; phylum Chloroflexota; class Ktedonobacteria; order Ktedonobacterales; family Ktedonobacteraceae; genus Paraktedonobacter; species Paraktedonobacter carboxidivorans. The sequence continues at coordinate 79,215 of JBEVTI010000016.1, read as the reverse complement.
GCCCCGGCGTTTGTAGAAAGACTCCCTCCAGGCTGTCCGAGTGCATTTCAGGTGTACGTACGCCACCTCCGTAGGGGGCGCGCACGACCAGTGGACAGGTGAAGGCACCAGCGCTGCGATAACGTACGCGCGCGGCCTGCGAGACAAGCTGATTCATGCTTACAAAGAGAAAGCCAGCGAATTGGATCTCGGCGATAGGTCGCAGTCCGTAAACAGCCATACCGACCGCAGTACCAATGATCGCGGACTCAGCCAGGGGTGTATCAAAGACGCGTTCCGCGCCGAATTGCTTTTGCAGGTGTTCAGTTACGCGAAAGACGCCGCCATTGGCCCCAATATCCTCCCCGAAGATCACTACGCGCTGATCGCGCTCTAATTCAAGGGCCAGCGCCGAGTTGAGCGCTTCGATCATCGTCATTTGCATAGCGTTTTCTTCCTTCAACTATTCTTTCTGCCTGGCGTGACGCAACACATCGGCGCGTTGCTCCTGGAGACGCGGCGTGAGATCGGCCATGGCGTAATCAAAGAAGCTGTCAGGCGCCATATCCGGCGTATTCTCAGCTGTTTCTACGGCCTGGTTGATCTCGTTTTCAATACCCGCGAGCATCTCTTCAATCTTGTTCTGGCTCAGCAGTTCGCGCTCAAGCAGGAAGGTCTGGAAGCGCGCGATGGGATCTCTAGCCTGCCAGGAGGCGATTTCAGCCGCGTCGCGGTAGCGGGTCGGATCATCGGCGGTGGTATGCGCGCCGATACGATAGGTCAGCGTCTCGATCAAGCTAGGTCCCTGGCCGGAGCGCGCGCTCTCGACAGCCTGGGAGACGGCATCATAAACCGCGAGGATATCGTTGCCATCGACCAGGCGCGCGGGGACTCCGAAGCCCACGCCCCGTTGCGCGAAGCTGGCTGCCGCGCTCTGCTTCTTACGCGGTACACTGATAGCCCAGCCGTTATTCTGTACGATCAAGACGACTGGAGCCTGGAAGACGCCCGCGAAGTTCAGTGCCTCATTAAAATCACCCTCTGAGGTCGCGCCATCGCCGCAGACGCCCACGGCCACTGTAGAATCACCAGCGATTTTTGCCGCCATGCCGAGGCCGACAGCGTGGAGCATCTGCGTACCAATCACAATTTGATAGGGTAAGCAACGCGACTCTACAGGCCAGTTGGCAGGGGTCATGCCGCGAAATGAATAGAGCATGGTGGCAAGTGGCACGCCCTTGACGATCAGCGAGGCAATTTCGCGATACGAAGTTGCCAGCCAGTCCTGGGTCTGGAGCGGCGCGGCCAGACCGATCGCCGTAGCCTCCTGCCCGACCAGCGAACCAAAGGTCGTGGCCCGCCCCTGGCGCTGGAGGGCGATGACTTTATTAGAGAAGGCACGCCCTAACTGCATATAGCGGTAGAGCGCCAGAAGACGTTCATTACTCAGGTCGGGTAATGGACCGACCAGTTTACCCTCAGCATTGAGGATTTGATAAGGAACCTGGCTAGCATCAACCTGTTGTGTTGTCATGAAATGTTCCTTTGCAAAATCAAGCAACCTTTTTGTCATTGCTATATACACTCGCAAGATGTCAGCGATGTGCCGAAACGAGCTCTTCTGGCCTGTGGGCATTGCGCTTTGAGGCTGCTGCGAATAATTAAGGCGGCACGCGCGTGGTGCCAGAACGTCTGTTGTCTGAACTCAAGCGTAAAATAATAGATTGAGATGAGGCAGTATTCGACCATCTCTATCTCAATCTATCATATTCTGTGTGGTTGTGGCTACGCTGTTACGCGAAAATCCACGGCGTAATCTGTTTGCGTTTCTCTTCGTAAGCGCGAATCTCATCCGCGTGGCTGAGCGTCCAGCCAATATTATCAAGCCCTTTGAGCAGGGCCTCCTTGCGAAAGCCATCGATCTCGAAATGGATCACACGCTCGGCAGGAGTCGTAACTGTTTGCGCCGCCAGGTCCACGCTTAATTGATAACCCTCGTGAGCCTCGACCTCCGCGAACAGCTCGCGTATTGTAGCATGAGGCAACGCGATGGGTAAGAGGCCGTTATTAAAGCAGTTATTGTAGAAAATGTCCGCGAAACTTGGCGCGATCAGGCAGCGGAAGCCATAGTCGTGCAGCGCCCAGGGAGCGTGCTCGCGCGAGGAGCCACAGCCAAAGTTATCCTCGGCTAGCAGGATCGTCACTCCCTGGTAGCGTGGCTGGTTGAGTACAAAATCAGTATTGAGATTTTTGCCCTGTGGATCGGTGAAGCGCCAGTTGGCAAAGAGTGCGTTCTCGAAGCCGCTACGCTTAATCGTCTTCAAGAAGCGCGCAGGCGTAATCTCGTCAGTATTAATGTTGGTACGATCCAACGGCGCGACCAGGCCAGTGAGTGTAATAAATGGTTCCATAATGAAATGACCTTTTCTATGCTGCGACAGCATGTTTCAGCCGCTCAAGCGAGCGCAGATAAACATTTACTGCTCGCGAATATCCACGAAATGGCCCGCGCAGGCGGCTGCGGCTGCCATTGCGGGACTGACCAGATGGGTGCGCCCGCCGCGTCCCTGGCGACCCTCGAAGTTGCGGTTGCTGGTGGAGGCGCAGCGCTCGCCCTCGGAGAGCTGATCGCCGTTCATGGCAATGCACATGCTACAACCGGCCTCGCGCCATTGGAAACCTGCCTCGCGGAAGATGTCGGCCAAACCCTCTTCCTCGGCCATGTGCCGCACCTGCATGGAGCCAGGCACAACAATCGCGCGCACATTGGGCGCGACGTGCTTGCCCCGGATATACTTTGCTGCCATGCGCAGATCTTCCAGGCGTGAATTGGTGCAGGAGCCAATGAAGACTGTATCAAGCTTGATGTCGGTGATCTTCTGGCCGGCATGCAAGCCCATATAGGCCAGCGCGCGCTCATATGCCTTGCGCTGTTCAGTGTCGGTGACCTGCTCGGGATCGGGGATTGAGCCGTTGATGTCAGTCACCATGCCAGGGTTGACGCCCCACGTGACCTGAGGACCCAGGCCGGCGATGTTGACCTCATAGGTCGCGTCGAAGCTGGCGTCGGGCTCGCTGGCAAGCTGCTGCCAGTATGCTACTGCTTGCTCGAACATCTCGCCTTTGGGGGCATAGGTGCGGCCCTTGATATAGTTAAAGGTTGTTGCATCGGGCGCGACCATGCCCGCGCGCGCGCCCGCCTCGATTGCCATATTGCAGAGCGTCATGCGCCCCTCCATGGAGAGCGCGCGCACCGTTGAGCCGCTGAACTCCACCACATGTCCCGTGCCGACGCTGGTACCCAGCTTGCCGATGACTGCCAGGGCGACATCCTTCGCGGTCACGCCAGGGGCCAACTGGCCCTCAATGCGGATGTTCATGCTTTTCGGCTTCTCTTGCAGCAGGCACTGCGTAGCCAGTACGTGCTCTACCTCGCTTGTGCCTATGCCGAAGGCCAGCGCGCCCATCGCCCCATGAGTCGATGTATGTGAATCGCCGCAGACAAGGGTCATGCCAGGCAATGTAATGCCCTGCTCGGGGCCGATAATATGTACAATGCCCTGGCGCGTGTCCTTCATATCAAAGAGCGTCACGCCAAAATCGCGCGCATTCTGCTCCATGGTCACAATACATTCTTCACTGGCCTTGTCAACTACATCAAGCATCTTCCTGCCTACCGTAGTGGGCACATTGTGATCCAACACGGCAATGGTCGCGCTGGCTCGGCGCACTGGACGAGCTGCTGTTTTCAGGCCCGCGAACGCCTGGGGTGAAGTTGCCTCATGTACCAGGTGCCGGTCGATATACAAAATAGTAGATTCTCCTGGCATCTGGCGCACTACATGGGCCTCCCAGATTTTGTCGAACATTGTTTTTCCCATAAAATTGTTCTCCATTGAATTCGTTGAGGAGTTAGAGGCGCATAACCACATTTGCCTGTGCTGGCCTCAATGCGTAGCGGTTTCTCTCAATTTGATCATCTCATATCGAGGCTTAACTTTCAAGTTATGGCCTTTCTGCCAGTATAAGCTTGCTTGAGTGATCTGTCCAATACTATTTTTGCGCGTAGGTGATAGCGTGCTGGCATCATCTGAACAGTTTGGTAGCATGCGTATAATCGGATATAGGAGATGATATGTGGAAAGGAGATGGGGATTACGTGAAATCGTTCTGGTGGGTAAGGTTTTTTCTGTTTTTATTGCCAGTGCTATTCTGCTGTGCGCTGATTTTTTTATTGGTCAAGCCGCTATTATTTGCTGATACTGGCCTGGTCCACCTGGATGGCGATGTCTCGATGAGCACGGGCAGCCCGCCGGGTGGGATCGATGTAGTCAGTTCGACTCAGGATCTGACGAGCAATGTGAATACATTTACTGGAACCGGCATTCAAAAGGGATTACCCGCGGCCTATAGTGGCGGTGAGACTTTTCCAGGCGCGGATATGCCGTTTGGCATGGTGCAGTGGGGTCCTGACACGGTTTCGCGCGCGTACAGTGGCTATAAATACAGCGATAACCGCATTCGAGGTTTTAGTCTGACCCATCTGAGCGGCGCTGGCTGCTTTGCCTATGGAGACGTGCCTTTTATGCCTGTCGCGAACACCTTCACGGTCGCTCCTGCGCTCGATCCTACACGTTATATCTCTACGTTTGTACATGCTAACGAGACGGCCTTTCCCGGCTTCTATCGTCTAAAGATGGATAACGGCGTAACAACCGAATTGACCGTGACCCCGCGCAGTGGCGCTGGCCGTTTTACGTATCCAGTTGGCCAGCCAGCGAGTATGCTGCTCAACCTCTCAGGCTCATTGACAACAGTAACTGACGCCCAGGCAATGCTGGGACGCGATACGATCTCCGGCTGGGTCAATAATGGTAGCTTCTGCGGGACGCATTGGAATACCTATCGTCTCTACTTCTGGGCACAATTCAGTCGCCCTTTTCTAAGCAACGGCACATGGCGAGCAGGCACGGTAAATCCAGGTGCCACAACGACCTCTGGTCCCAACACAGGCGTGTTTGTGAGTTTTGATACGCGCAAACAAAACTTTGTCAGTGTTCGTGTCGGTGTCTCATATGTCAGTGTGACTAATGCCAGAGCGAATGTCGATCAGGAGAATCCCTCGGACAACTTTGACGCGCTGACTCAGCGGTCAGAGCAGACATGGAATCAGTGGCTGGAGAAAATCCAGATCAGCGGCGGCACCCCGGTCCAGCAAGCCACGTTTTACACCGCTTTGTATCACTCGCTGCTCTTTCCCAGCGTGTTTTCCGATATAAATGGACAGTACATCGGCTTTGATAATAAGCTTCACCATGTTGTCAGTGGTCACGCTCAGTATGCCAACTTCTCCGGCTGGGACATGTATCGTTCTGAGGCGCAGTTGCTGGCTTTGCTAGCGCCGGACCAGGCGGCTGATATGGCGCAATCGTTGGTCAATGATGGAACGCAAGGGGGTGGTTTGCCTAAATGGCCTATCGCCAATAGCGAGACTTATGTGCAGGTAGGTGATCCTGCCACCGCCATTATTGCTGACATCTATGCCTTTGGCGGGACTGACTTTGATACACAGGCAGCCCTCAAGGCCATGGTGCGGCAGGCTACCCAGTCGAGCGCCGAACGTCCTGGCCTGAATTATCTGACTAATCTGGGCTATGAGCCGATAGGCGCCGCGTATAACTGTTGCAATTTCTATGGTTCTGCTTCAACATCGCTGGAGTATAATAGCGCGGATTTCGCACTCAGCGCCTTTGCTGGCGCGCTTGGCGCCAGTGCGACCCAGCAGCGCTTTGAGCAACGCGCACAAGGCTGGCGCAAACTCTTTGACGCGTCTACAGGTTATTTACAGCCGCGCAGAGCGGATGGTAGTTTCGAAAGGGGAGAGAGCCTGGCGGATAATCGTGGCTGGATTGAAGGGAATGCTGCTCAATATACCTGGATGGTGCCGTTTAATTTGCGCGGCCTGTTCGATGCTATAGGTGGTAACGCTCAAGTGGTTCAGCGGCTTGATACCTTCTTTACTCAATTGAATGTAGGTACAGACGCGCCCTACGCCTTCATGGGCAACGAGCCAAGTATCGAGATACCCTGGGAATATGACTACGCTGGTGCTCCTTACAAGACGCAGTCTATTGTGCGTAAGATTCTGAATACACTCTGGATGCCTGGCGCCAATGGTTTGCCTGGTAACGACGATCTTGGCGAAATGTCGTCCTGGTATGTTTTCGCCGCGCTGGGACTATTTCCCGAAACGCCTGGTACCGCCAACCTTGTCCTGACCACTCCACTTTTTCCACAGATCACCCTGCATCGTCCCGGTGGCCAGGTTATCCAGATCAACGCTCCTGGCGCCTCGGACAGCGTCTATTATATCCAGAGTTTGAATGTAGACGGCATGCCCAGCCAGGCCCCCTGGCTACCAGCTACATTCATTGCCAATGGCGGAACGCTCGATTACGAACTTGCCGCTGCGTCCAATCCCGCCTGGGGCGCTGATCCAGTCGATGCACCCCCATCATATGCTTAGAGTCGGTCTTCAAAAAAAGCAGATAGTGTTGGCAAACTCCTTTGTGAGCCGCTACGCGACTCATACATTCATGAGATGTGGCCTGGTGAGCGGCCCTGCTGCTCACCAGGCCACATCTCAAAACAGGGCAAGGTGCCACAGGTGCCGGGGAGTCCAGCAGAAGAGTTCGCCAAGGATATCATTAAATAGCGAAAAAACCGTAACTTTTGGCAGACAGGAACGTGCTATACTGGCAAGCAGATAGGCAGATTTGTGCAGGGATGTAAAACTCAAGAGTTGAAACAAAGGAGTTTCAAATGGCAACGCAAGCACGTATTGTCAAATTTTACGAAACAACACTGCGAGACGGCGAGCAGACGCCTGGTGTTAACTACTTTCCCGCTGAAAAACTTACCATTGCCCAGGCTCTGGCTGATATGGGCTTTGATACCCTCGATTGCGGCTTTCCGATCTCATCGCCTGGCGAATTCGAGGCTGTGCGCTTGATTGCCTCAAAGGTAGAGAACGCGGAGATCTGCGCGATTGCGCGTACGCACTTTGCTGATATCGAGCGAGCCTGGGAGGCGGTAAAGATTGCTAAAAGCTCGGCTATTCAGCCATTTATCAGCGTCTCCCCGCTGCATCGTCAGGTCAAGCTGGGCAAGACACGCGCCGAAGTGCTGGAGATGGCACGCACGGCTGTCGCCCATGCTCGGACACTGACCGCAAATGTAGATTTTGCCCTGGAGGACTCCACGCGTACTGAGCACGATTTTATCCTGGAAGTTTGCGCCGCGCTCATCCAGGAAGGCGTGCGTTTTGTTACATTGTGCGATACAGTGGGTTACGCGCTCCCCTGGGAATTTGGCCAGCTGGTGGCCGATGTGCGGCGTGAATTTCCCACTACACGCATCTCAGTTCACTGTCACGATGACCTCGGCCTGGCGGTAGCCAATGCGCTGTCAGGCTTGCGTAACGGTGCTGAGCGTGCTGACACCTGCATCAACGGCCTGGGAGAACGCGCTGGCAATGCCGCGAGCGAAGAGGTAGTCATGGCGCTACGTACCCGCGCGTCTGATCTGGATCTGAATACCAGAGTCGATACCACCAGAATCGCAGCCACTAGTCGCCTGGTCGCGCGCCTTTCAGGTATGGATGTGCAGTGGACAAAATCCGTAGTTGGTCGCAATGCTTTTTCGCATGGTGGTGGCATCCACCAGGATGGCGTCCTGAAAGACGCCAGCACTTACGAAATCATGACGCCCGCAACTATTGGCCTGACCTCCGCCGACCGCCGCATGCACGTTGGCAAGCTTTCCGGGCGCGCCGCCCTTGATGCTCAACTGAGAGAATTAGGCTACACCCTGGAGAAGGAGCAACTCGCCCGCGCTTTCGCTATGGCCAAACTCCTGTTGGGCAAAAAGAAAGAACTGGAAGAACTCGACCTGCGTTACATCGCGCAAACATCTGTAGAACAGAGCAGCGGAGTCTAATATGTTATTCACGCGACAAGATCTGCATCAGACCTGATGCAGATCTTGTCGCGTGAATAACATATTAGATATGTAATATACGGTTATGTAGCAATTTGCCGAGGCGGCGAATACCTTCCTCGATCTGCGCGGAATTGACATTGGAGAAGCTCAGGCGCATGGTGTTCGCGCCGGCACCATCGGCATGAAAAGCTTTGCCGGGCACGAACGCGATACGATACTCCAGGGCATCTTTTAACAACTGCGCGGTATCAACGCCTTCTGGCACCGTTACCCACAGAAAGAGTCCACCCTGCGGGCGCGTCCAGCTGACATTGTCCGGGAAGTACTCTTCGAGCGCGGCCAGCATGGCATCGCGTCGCTCGCGATAGAGTTGACGGATCACCGGCACGTGCTCCTCCAGGAAGCCGTCGTGGGCGAGTTCGTAGGCGATCATCTGATTGAGGGTCGCTGTGTGAAGATCAGTGCCCTGCTTGGCCAGGCTTAATTTGCGGATCACATCTGTGTGCGCGACAATCCAGGCCACACGCAGGCCGGGCGCCAGGACCTTTGAGAAGGTATTTACCAGAATGACATTGCCCTGGTACAACTGCTCGCTCGCTCCCTGGCTCTGTTGGCGCGCGTGCTCCAGTTGCAGGAGTGTTGGCACTGGCTCGCCTTCAAAGCGCAGTTGCGAGTAGGGATCATCTTCGATGACTGGCAGTTCATAACGTCCCGTCAACCCAATTAATTGTTGACGCCGTTCCAGGGTCAGGGTTACGCCCGCAGGATTCTGGAAGGTAGGCAAAACATACATGCAGCGAGGGTGGCGTTGCAGAGCCACTTCTAGCTCATCAGTGATAATGCCCTGATCATCAGAGCGCACCGCTACATAATTTGGCTCATAGGGATTAAAGGCCTGGAGCGCTCCCATGTAGGTTGGCGACTCCACCAGGAAGGGATCACCAGGGTTAACGAATAGCTTGCCCAGCAGATCAAGACCTTGTTGTGAACCCGATGTAATCAGGATATTATCAAGCGAAACCCTGACACCCTCTTGCGTCAGGCGCTGTGCTAGCAATTCGCGCAGAGGAGTATAGCCCTCAGTGGCTCCATATTGAAGCGCTTGCTGGCCTTGCCTGGCTAGAATACGCTGAGTTACCTCTGAGATCTGTTCAAGCGGAAAAATCTCGCTTGCTGGCAATCCTCCCGCTAGCGAAATAGTACCAGGTATTTCGGTTACTTTTAACAATTCACGAATCGCTGAACCTTGAATACGTTGCACGCGTTGCGCGTAACGCTGATCCCAAACTGTTGCCATATTTTTGTCACCTCTCCACCTGGCAAATGCAAAGACATGCAAAACAAAACCAGGTCTATACCTTCGACTATAAAGTATGTCGAGGCCAATGTCGAGAGACAATAGAGCCGTGGGCATATGGGCCAATTTTTGGGTAGACAATGACAGCCTGACTGGCCGAAACCAGTCAGGCTGTCATTGTCTACCCAAAAATTGGCCTCTTTATTCCTGCGGGTAGATGGTCATCGGCTCTTCATATTGTTGCGTGTGTTGCTCTACCTCATACTGATTGGGCTGGCTGCTTTCTACGTATGCCTCGTGAGGCTCGTTAACCGTTTGCTGAGCAGTGTAGCCCTGGTTGTAGGGCTGATAGATCGGCTCTTGTGGCGCTGCGTATTGTGCGGGCTGGTCGGGCTGTTGCGCGCCAGGTTGGACGTAGGGCTGCGCATCGGGTTGCTGCTGGTTAGATCTGCCCCAGAGCATGGGCCTGAGTACCCAGAAGAAGAAGGGCAGGCCGATTAATAGCCAGGGGAAGATCAGAAAGGACCCATGGCCACTGAACAATGAAATGATAATAATCAGCCAGATAATCCCACCGATGCCACCGAAGTAGCCACGCCTCCGGGGACCCCTGCGCTGCGCTCTATAGTAATAGCTTTGTGAGCGATAGTCCATATGCTAATGCCTCTTTTTCTTTGCTTGCTTAATTTGTCAGGGTCCAATTCAGCGGGCCTTACTTTTATTACGTCTGACTTAACCGCGGGTTGTGGAAATTCGCAAGATGCCGCTGGCAGTAGAGATTCCTGAAAGCATCATGCATCAAACCAGCTATAAGGGTAGCTGGCATCATCCACTGTGCGGGCGGCTATAGTGTACTTGAGTGGATAGAATGTATCAACCATAACGGCCAGTTCATGCGTCTGTTCGACTCCCAGGCTCTTTTCGACCGCGCCCGGGTGCGGGCCGTGAGGGATGCCGCGTGGATGGAGTGAGACCGAGGAGCGCTCGATGCCGCGCCGGCTGCCAAAGTTGCCGTTGACATAATACAGCATCTCATCGCTATCGATGTTGCTGTGATTGTAGGGCACCGGGATCGAGAGCGGGTGATAGTCGAGCTTGCGTGGCACAAACGAGCAGACAACGAAATTTGGTCCCTGGAAAGTCTGATGAACCGGCGGTGGCTGATGAACGCGCCCGGTGATTGGCTCGAAGTCGGCGATATTAAAGATCCAGGGATACTCGCAGCCGTCCCAGCCCACGGTATTGAGGGGATGAAAGTCGTACCAATAGCTGGAGATCAGAGCGCCAACTTTGACGCGCACTTCAAAGTCACCGCGCTCGCTATGGGTGGCCAGTTCTTCTGGTCGGCGAATATCGCGTTCGCAGTAAGGTGAATGCTCCAGCAACTGGCCAGTGGGACTCAGGTAGCGACGCGGCGGCTCGATGCTGCCATGCGCTTCAACTACCAGGAAACGCGAGTCGAGACTATCGGCTGCAAGCTCGAAGCGATAGGTTGTGCCGCGTGGGATCAAGATGTAGTCGCCCTCGTGATAGGGCAACAGACCAAAATTCGTCTCCAGCACGCCATGCCCATCGTGAATAAAGTACATGGTATCTGCCTCACCATCGCGATAAAAGTAGTTCATCGGCTCAGTGGGCAGGGCAATGCCAATCGTCAGGTCTTGATTGAACATCAGAATCTGATTGCCCGCGATGGCGTCCCCACCTGGCTTGAGCAGCGTAGTCTTGAGGTGATGATGGCGCTGTGTATCAACCTGCCATTCTTCGAGCTCGCGTCTCCGGTATGGCTCAACTTTCTTGACCCGCGTGGGTGGATAGTGATAATACAGGTTTGAGTAGTTATTGGAAAAACCCTCGATGCCAAACATCTCCTCTGTATAGAGGGTACCATCAGGCTTGCGAAATTGTGTATGTCTTTTGGGCGGAATCTGACCCAGGCGATGATAGGCAGGCATTGCTTTATCCCTCCTGCGAATGCCCGTAGGCTCTTTTTCCTCAACGGGCTGCAAACAATCAAGCTAGCTTATTGCGTAAAATGCCGATGCCCTCGATCTCCAATTCGATGGTCTCACCGGCCTGGAACCAGGGATGGACCTCAGTGCCAATCTCCAGCAGGCAGCCAGTGCCAACCGTGCCGGAGCCGATCACATCCCCAGGGCGCAGGCGCACATTGCGCGAGGCATAGGCGATGATCTGCGGAAAACTGTAGTAGATCTGCTTGAAATTGCCACGCGATATTTCCTGACCATCCACGCGCGCGAGCATAGTCATGTCATAGCGTTCGTTGGCCCCGCTACCTGTGCGACGCGCGGCCAGTTCGTCCAGGGTGACCAGCCAGGGACCAAGCGAGGTGGCAAAATCCTTGCCTTTGCCTGGCCCAAGACTGAGCTTCATATCCCGGCGCTGAAAATCGCGCGCGCTCCAGTCATTCATGATCATGTAGCCCACGATATAATCAGCCGCCTCGTCAACAGAGATATCCTTGCCCTCGCGTCCAATCACACAGGCAATTTCCAGTTCGATATCCAGTTCCTGGCTGCCCACAGGATAGGGTACCGGCTCATCATGACCGTAGATCTCGCTGGTATTCGTAAAGTAGAACGTCGGGGTTTCATACCATTCCGGCTGCATACCCAGACCTCGTAGTGCCCGTGCCGCTGCCACATGTTGCTCAAAGGCGTAGAAATCGCGCATAGTTGGTGGATTGGGAATGGGTGTCAGTAGCTTGATCTCACGCAAGGCCAGTCCCTGTTCGTTGCTCGCAAGGATCGTCTGTGCTCTGCTCAGACCCGCCGGATCTTGTAGCAATTCCAGCAGCGTGGGGTAGTTAAGCGGCAAGATACGATCCTCGCGCACGACTCCCGCGTAGGTGGTATGGTTGATGGTTTTGAATGTGACCAGTTTCATCTACAGGTTGCCTCGCAATTCTTGTTCGTGTTCCAGTGCTTCAAACAGGGCTTTGAAGTTGCCTTCGCCAAAGCCGCGAGCTCCCTTGCGCTGGATGACCTCGAAAAAGACTGTCGGACGTGTGACGACCGGCTTGGAGAAAATTTGCAAGAGATAGCCCTCTTCATCGTGGTCCACAAGGATGCCGAGTTCGGCCAGTTGCTGGAGATTCTCATCGATATGCCCCACGCGCTCCAGCACGCTATCATAGTAACTGTGGGGTGTGCGCAGAAATTCTATGCCGCGTCCATTGAGATCGCGCACAGTGGCTACAATATCATCAGTAATCAGGGCCAGGTGCTGGACGCCGGGCGTGCGATAGAAGTCCAGGTATTCCTCGATTTGCGATTTCTTGCGTCCCGGAGCTGGCTCATTGATAGGCAGTTTGATGCGTCCGCTGCCGTTCTGCATCACCTTGGACATCAGAGCCGAGTACTCGGTGCTGATCTGGCGATTGTCGAAGTGGATCATCTGCGTGAAGCCCATGATCTGCTCATAGAAGCCCACCCACTCATTCATCTTGCCCAATTCGACATTGCCTACCACATGGTCAATGCCAGCCAGGCCCGCGGGACGTGCCCGGCGCGGTGTCGTGCTCTCAAGCGCGCGGAAGCCTGGCAGAAATGCGCCTTGATAATCCTGGCGCTCAACAAAGGTATGGATGGTCTCGCCATAGGTCGCAATCGAGGCCAGAGTCACCGAGCCATACTCGTCGCGCCTGACAGCAGGAGCGCTGACACCACGCGCCCCGCGGCTGGTCGCCTCCTGATAGGCTTGCGCGGCATTTGCGACGCGCAAGGCAACGTCTTTCACGCCATCTCCGTGCAGATGCACATGTTCAGCAATGGCGCCCTCAGCTTTCAGCGCGGAGGTAATAATCAGGCGGATATTGCCCTGCTCCAGGACATAGCTTGTGTGATCGCGTATGCCCGTTTCCAGACCCGCGTAGGCAATGGGCACAAAGCCCCAGCCGTGTGTAAAGTAATAGGCGGTGTGTTTGGCATCGCCCACGTAAAACTCAAGGTAGTCAAAGTTTTGAATGGGCATAAAGTCCAGTTCTGGCATGAGCAACTCTCCTTTGAGCCGAGGTCGCTTCATCCCTATTTAAATGGTGGTGAAGCGGACCATAAATAGCCTGCCTTTGCATGGTAGGCTCCTGGTCACCAATGGTATAACAGTGACTTTTCAGATATCTTTTGCGGCGAGGACAGGCCAAAATGTATGACCATCGCGGCATAACGCTGATTCATAATAATTATACAATGGGCGGTTTGCTGGCAACAAGCTGCTCCGTTGCTTACAGGGCGCTCCAAAAGTCTTTTGAGAGGCGGGTGGCACCAGGGTCACAAGCAGATCTCCCGCCAGCCGTAACGATTGCCAGGGGTTCTGTCTCTGGGCCTCCCGCGCTTTGAACTGCTGCAACCCCTCGCGCAGGATATCCAGCAGAGAGGTAGTCAGGCCTTGCACATAGCTGGCGAGAGCCTGGTAGGTGGGCTCACTCTGGTCAGCCGCAGCGAGTTGCGCGCTAACCTGCTGAAAGGTTTGCTGGCCCTGGGCGCGCCAGTAATCACTGTTCTCAACTAGCAATGCGGCGCTCTGTTGCTGAAACAGTGGATCGCGCAGCTTCTCGCCGTATTTGCCGGGATGAGTGATAATCGTCTCCACCTGTTTAAAGGTCAGCAACTGTCCCTGAGCAAACGCCAGCGTGAATTCCTCTAGCAGTTGTTCTGTACTTTGGCACTGCCGAGCTTCCATGTTTTTGAGGAAATCCAGGAAGGCCTCACCGCTGTTTACCAGGATCAGATAGTCGAGGGCTCCTCTCACATAAACTCTATATCGTTGGAGATCTCTGGCATCGGCAGGTGGAGGATTGTAGAAGACCGGATTGCGTCCGGCAGGATCGCGACCTTTGAAGACCTTACGGATCAGCAAGCGTTCTGGCCCATTGCTGATAAAGGCGTAGGAGATGGGAGCGTTGCGGGCGTCAAATTCATTGATATTGATGCCCTGAGGCAGTTCGTAGCGCAGGAAACGGTCCAGCAGGCGATAGCGCATACTCTGAGTATTGCGCAATTCTCCCGAAGCCGCGCGCACGCGGTAGCCTGTCCCCACGCCGAGTCCATGTTGGGACCAGGTGTACCAGAGCTGATCCAGGCCTTCCAGGCTTTCTCGCGCCCTTGTACGCTGCTGAGCTATAGGACTCTGTTGACGTGCTGGTTGTGGTGGCGCAGGTTCCGGCTTTTTTGCTGCTGCTCCAAGATTGACATTTGTGGATAAAGAAGGCGAGTTTTGCGGGTTCGTGGCTGGCTGGGCTAGAGGCTCTGGGAACGTAGACGGATCATAGATACCGCGTTCAGCCTGAACGAGCGCCAGGGCAAAGAGTTGGACATCAGGGAAGCGTGCTTTTGGTTCTTTGGCGAGAGCTTTAAAGATAGTAGACTCCACCATTGGTGGCAAGCTAGCAAGCTGTGCAGTCAAAGAAGGTGGTATAGCTGTGGCATGCTGGATAGCGATCTCGACAGCGGTGCCCTGAAAAGGAGACTTGCCCGCCAGCCACTCATAGGCCGTCGTGGCCAGAGCATATTGGTCCGAGGCGAAATGGGAGTGGCCAGGGGTTTGTTCTGGCGCTATGTATGTGACAGTACCGATCATATTCTCGCTGCTCTGTGAAACAGAGCTGTGCGCGAGAGTCGCGATACCAAAGTCGCTGAGCATCAAGCTGCCGTCGTCCCGCACAAGAATATTCTCTGGTTTGACATCGCGATGGATCTGTCGGTGTTCGTGAGCATAATGCAGAGCGGCGGAAACCTGGCGAACATAGCCTACAACGGTTTTTAAGGACAATTGCGAGCCTTTAGGATGAAGCTTGCGCAACGATCCCTGAGTAGCATACTCCATCACAAAAAAAGGCAGACCTCGCTCGATGTTAAAGTCCATGACGCGCACAATATTAGCATGGGTTAGACTGGCAATGGTCTGGGCTTCACGTAGAAAACCATCGATTTCCTTCTGATCGTCGAGTTTTGTCGCGAGTAATATTTTAATAGCAGCCTGAGTGTTAAGATGAATATGCTGTCCAAGATAAACTTCGGCAAAGCCTCCCTATCCCAGCAAACTGAGGAGGTGCTAGTTTCCCAGAGATTGACCACTTCGATCACTCATATGCGTCTCCAGATAAAAAGAGGTAAGCAGAAAATGCCCTGTTTTATAGAGAAATGCATCTAGAGTGTACGTGAGATATCTTGGGATGTCAAGATAGCATAAAATCGAGAGAGTGTGACTCAGACTGTCGCGCCCCGCGAGGCGCAGGTTGTTGCCTCTCCCAGAGGAGACAACAACCTGCGCCAATAGAGTCCAGGAAGTGCCGGGTTGCCGCGCGACTTGCGAGCAATGGCAGAGCGGATGTTTAGCCAGGAAGTTGTTGGCCGCTGTGAATTGGATCAGGCAGATTTGAATTCCATTCGTGATGGAAGGGGATGGTGAAAACAAAGTGCCAGTCTCCCTTAATTGACGCCAGACGAGAGACAGAGGGAGAGACAGAGGCCTGTGGAATAACCTGTCCGATATCCCAGGTCAGCGTCAGAGTATGCGTGCCAGTCGGCACAAGAAAGCTCGGCTGGACCCAATAGCAATGGTACGAGCCGTCCTGCACATCGCACGAGGTATAGCTTAACGCTTCCTGCTTTTGAGGTGTGGTACTGCTCAAATTCGTCTGATTGGTAAAGCCCAATGGTCTGATCGTGTAGACGAGCACTGTGCGCCCCTCGTCGGCGTATGCCTGGGTAAGCTGGATGGTTATTCCGTGATCCGTAGCTGTTTGGGACAATGGTTGATAGACGCTCTGATCGCCGCCAAAGATGGGATTCCACCAGCCATTAGCAAGACCTGACGCCGTAAGCACGATCAGGAAAAAGATGCCAAGCGCGGCTACCAGACCAATGCGCCTGCGCCAGCGTATTGGTTTGCGCTCAGGTGCCATAGACTGCGTAGAAGTTGTGTCATTCTGTTGTTCAAGAGCCATGGTTATAGTACTCCTTGTATCTTGTGCTTGCCTCTGAGCGAACGCAGCAGGTGAAGCGTGTGAGAGAACGAGCTGTGCAGTGGAGCGTACATTACTGACAGGATCGCTCTCAGCGAGCTCGGTGATTTCGTGAGAGAGGCCTAAATCTAGTTTGCCCAGTGTGAGCAGAGCTACTTCGCGCACCTGCCAGTCAGGATCTTCCAGGGCCATGCGCAGGGGTTCCGCAGCCGTCTGGGTCGGGTAGTTGCCCAGAATATGCAGAGCAGTCATACGCACATATATGTTCTCATCTTGCAGAGCCATCATAATCTCAGCGGGTGGGAGAGTTCCCCGTTGCGCAAGTCCCTGGAGGGCCGCGCAGCGGATTTCCCAGCGTTGATCATGAAGCGCATGGAGCAGTTCCGTTACTGGCTTGAGAGGAGACGCATACTCCGCCTGTGCGGCCAGGCGCCTTTCCAGATCAGTTGCCAGGGAAGCTGGCGCCTGGACGTGGTTTTTCTGCTTGAAAGGTGTAGGATTAATATGCTCCATTGGCGTAGTTCCTTTCCTCTGCCTGAATGCCCTGTCGGGTTCGTAGCAGATGCAAGCCCCGATGAAGACGCGATTTTACGGTACCTAGCGGTTGATCGAGTAGATCCGCGATTTCCTGATAAGTCAGTTGCTCAAAGAAATAGCAGATCACCACGACGCGATATTGCTCTGGCAATCTCCACAGCAAATGCTCCAGTTCCTGGAACTGCTCCAGCGTCTCATAGCGCCATTCAGGGCCATCTGAGGATAAAGCGGGGATTTGCGCGCTTTCATCCTGATCAAGAGAGAGCAGATTCAAGTGCTGGCCACGTTTACTGTTGCGAAAGACATTCAGAGTAATTTTATAGAGCCAGGGGCGTAATTTAAGCATTTGAATGCGTTCGGGTGAATAGCATGCTAGCGTGGTATATATGCCCAGGAATGCCTCCTGGAGGAGGTCTTCGGCATCCTGAGCATTGCCAGTCAGCCGCCAGGTAAATGCGTAGAGCAGGTGCTGGTAGTTCTGTACCAGGCACGGAAAATGCTGACATTGATCCAGGGCGAGCAGGTGTAAGAGTCCCTTTTCATCCTCATTCATAGCTTGCTCCTTTGAGAAGTTCTCTCGTACTCTCTAAAGAACAAAAATAAGGCAAAAGGTTCCCAGAGATCAGAGAGGGCCTGGCTTGCCGCGGCAAGCCAGGCCCTCTCTGATCTCTGGGAACCTTTGAGTCACATCAGCTATGCAGAGATTTCCGCGTCAGGTGCCGCGAAATGGATTTCCAGAGCTTTATCTACAAAGCGCGCGCGCACAGCTGCGTGATTAGTCAGCATGGCTGGCAGGGTGATATCGCGTTTAAAGTTACCGATCTCTACGATCATCTCATCGCCCTTTTTGGTCATCACCACTTTATCCATCTCAACGTGTGGCAGGGGTAGACGCAGGATATAGACATCGCCTTCGCGTTTGATTTCCTGGAGCGGGCCCTGATAGAAGATCTGCGTGGGATCTTCATCGCCAAAGATCTGCTGAGCCAGTTCGCCGAGTTTTTCCAGGCCCAGAATCTCGCGCGAGCGATAGGGCACCTCCCAGATGGGGAGCGGCGCGAAGGTAGAGTGAATCTGTTTGCGCAACTTTTCCTGTGTGCGATACATTTCCTGCATAAAGGTATCCTGATACTCCTCAGCCGGGAGTACGCGGTTGCAGATCACCGTGTCGATGGGATAGCCGAAAAGTGAGAGGTATGTTTCGGCACGCAGGGCCTCTTTAATCACCATACGCTCAGGATTGACCACGGGACGATACGAACTGATAGCGGGATCGCTCAGCACGTCGCGCAGACTTTTAACGCGCTCGCTCAACTGTTTTATCGCGTCCAGCACCTCGCCTGAAGGGAGAAGGGCCTTAATAAATGGACGGGCCATCATATTGAGCGCCACATTTTTAATATTCAGATTACTCAGACGACCTACGTACCATTGAAAAGTATCGGGCATGCTCAACAGGCGCACGGTCTCGCCGGTCGGAGCCGCATCAACCACTACAACCTCAAAGTCGCCATCGCGGGCGTTGCGATAGATATTGAGCAGGCTAACGATTTCATCCATGCCGGGCACCAGAGCCAGCTCTTCGGCCATCACCGCGTCAACTCCGCGCTGCTTCAATAACTCGCCCACTTTGCCCTGGAGTTTGCCCCAGGTGTTACGCACCTCATCCAGCGCGTTAACTTCCTGGGCCCAAAGCCTGGGAGCCAGTTCTTTGGGTTCTGAAGTCAGGGGAGTATTAAAACAATCGGCCAGGCTATGGGCCAGGTCGGTGCTTACCACCAGCGTGCGTTTACCCAGAGCCGCGGAGCGCACCGCTGTAGCCGCGGAAATTGTAGTTTTGCCAACGCCGCCTTTACCGAGATAGAGAATAATGCGCATTAGGATTCCCGTTCTTTGTAATAACTAGCATGTTCTCAGCGCACCAGCTTGCTCTTTGCTCTTGCTTGCGGGCGCTGCCCACTGCTTATATGCTTAAACGACCCGCTGTGAGTAGCGAATGAATAATTTCCTGTATATTTACGCACGAGTACCAGTTCTGGTTATGTTTTACTCCGATTAGTGACAGAAAGCAAGGGAAAAAGCTTCCGAGATTGGCCGGGGGCGGACTTGATCGGGCCAATCTCGGAAAAGGTTATATAGATACATTTATCTCTCTATTTGTTGGACTCTAGCTAGACTGAGATTTTTGCGCCGCGGGTGCAAAATAGGTGAAATTAGAGGTCGAGTTGACCTTGTAAAATCTGTTGTTTCAGCACTTCTAGCTGGCGCACGATTTCCACGCGGTCGCTACCTCCGTGTTGGTACCACTGGCGCAGCCAGAGCAGAGAAGTAATCTCGTCTTCGTTAAAGCCCAGGAGGGCCAATCTTTCTCCTTCGGTAGCCTCTGTTTCAAGTGCGTGTCCGTTGGCGATAGCCTGTTCGGAGCGCATCTGCGGATTCGTCATCATTTTTTCCTCCACCTTCATAAGACGGGTTTATCCTCGGCTTTTTTTTCCGCTCTTTAAAAAAGTATTATTTGTTAGCCGGGCTATTATCTCATCAGGTTGCTTGAACAACTGCAAAGACCGTAACCTGGTACTCTTGAAAATACAGTACTTTTTGTTTGTATTACATAAATCGCCCCAACACCACCACATATTCCTATTTTCCTACAAACAAAAGTGTAAGCGGAAACGTGGGCCTTGGCTATCTACAAAATAACTTTCATGTTGTGAACTGCTTCACCCTGGTTTTGTTTTATGAGATTTCAGCATACACTATTGTATGTCACATATACGATTTGATAGGTCGCCAGGTTCCATAGCTGGTCGCTGAATTTCTCACCACCGAGACAACTCACAACACTGTTTCAAGAGGAAGTCTTTCCTCTCTATATATAGGTATATGTGGTTTTAACCAAAAAAGGTTACAATCCATTTTTCTCTCCTTGCGGCGCGTAGCCCCCTGGCTACGAGCTTTCGGGCATTAGTCGAGCATGCTCAGTAACGCGAGACGCCTCACGCTGTTCATCTCTATATAGTATATTGGCGTAACCAAATAGGTAAACTGCTCTAAATAACGCGAGAAGTTCCTGATTTATCTCATGACTAACACAATCGGTATTGGTTGTGAGAAAAACGGGTGCCCTGCTTCGACAAAAGCAGGGCACCCGTTTTTCTCACAAAAGAACAGCTTATTTTCTGACGACGATATTGACCAGCTTGCCGGGAATATAGATGACCTTCTGCACAGTAGCATCGCCGATGAAGGAAGCCACGTGTTCATTGCCCAGAGCCAGCATCCGCACCTCCTGCTCGCTGATCTCAGCTGCGACTTCGATGCGTTCGCGAACTTTGCCGTTGACCTGCACGACCAGCGTAAAGTTCTCGTCCTTCGTCATCGCTTCGCTGTACTGAGGCCAGTCAGATGTATGTATGCTGCCAGTATGACCTGTCTGTTGCCACAATTCTTCGGCGATATGTGGTGTCAGCGGAGCCAGCAGTTGCAGCATGCTCTCCAGCGTGGACTGGAAAGCTGCACTGTGCGCGACCTCATCCTTTTGTAGCTTGATCAGAGCGTTATTACACTCCATCAGAGCAGCCAGGGCGGTATTGAAGCGCAGATTGCTGATCTCCTCGGTAACGCGTTTAATGGTTTTGTGGCGCAGGCGTTCGACAGCCTGGCTTGCCGGGGTCTCAGCAGTATTGGGATGCTCAACCCAGTTCTCGCTAACCATATCCCAAAAGCGTGTCAGGAAGCGCCAGACTCCAGCCAGATTTTCGGCTTTAAACGTGCCACCCTGATCGAACGGACCCATAAACATCATATAGCCACGTACAGTATCGGTCCCATATTTGTTGACATACTCATCGGGAGCCACAACATTGCCATGTGACTTGGACATCTTCTGTCCATCGGGTCCCAGCACAATGCCCTGGTGGAACAGGTGAGTGAACGGCTCGCTAAATTGCAGGTGACCCATATCGCGCAGTGCTTTAATAAAGAAGCGCGCGTATAGCAGATGCATAACAGCGTGTTCCGCGCCGCCAATATACTGGTCCACCGGTAGCCAGCGCTGCATAGCCTCCTGGCTCCAGGCCTGCTCAGCATTTTTTGGATCAGCATAGCGCAGAAAGTACCAGGACGAGCAAATGAACGTATCCATCGTGTCCACCTCGCGAGTCGCCGGACCGCCGCAGACAGGACAGGTCGTATTTAAAAACTCAGGCTCATAGCGCAGTGGAGACTCGCCAGTAGACTTGAACTCCACATGTTCAGGCAGAATCACAGGCAGTTGCTCTTCGGGCACAGTCACCAGCCCATCCTTCTCGCAGTAGACCACCGGAATAGGCGAGCCCCAGTAGCGTTGGCGACTGATCAGCCAGTCGCGCAGGCGGTACGTAACTGTCGCCTTGCCCACGCCCTTTTCCTCGATATATTTGATGGCCGCGGCTCTGGCCTCCTCAGCGGGTGTACCATCAAAAGGACCAGAATTGACCATCATGCCGTAGGCCAGTTTCGCGCCATGCCAGGTCGCAGGATCGCTGGACTCCTCCTCCGCGGGTCGAATAACCTCGACAACTGGAATAGCAAATTGGCGTGCAAACTCGAAATCGCGCTGATCGTGGGCTGGCACACCCATGATCGCGCCTGCGCCGTAACCCATCAGCACATAGTCAGCAATCCAGACCGGCACCTGTTCACCGCTGACTGGATTAGTCACATAACTACCAGTAAAGACACCCGTCTTCTCCTTATCAGTGCTCATACGCTCGATCTCAGTCATGCGCTGAGTCTGCTCGATATAAGCCTCGACCTCCGCGCGCTGCTCAGGTGTCGTGATTTTCTCCACGAAGGGATGTTCAGGGGCCAGGACAAAAAATGTCACGCCATAGATTGTGTCCGGGCGGGTAGTAAAGACTGGGATCTCTTCGTGTTTCCCTGCCAACTCAATCGTAAAGCGGATCTCTGCTCCCTCGCTACGTCCAATCCAATTGTGCTGCATCGTCACCGTTTTTTCCGGCCACTCGATAGCCGAAAAGTCCAGCAGTTCTTCCGCGTACTTTGTGATCCGCATCAACCACTGATCGATCTCTTTGCGAATAACTGTAGTCCCGCAGCGCTCACAGGTACCATCGGCCAGCACCTGTTCATTGGCCAGCGTTGTATTGCAGCTTGGGCACCAGTTCGCGGGCGCTTTTGTGCGATACACCAGGCCGTGTTTGTAGAATTGCAGGAACAGCCACTGTGTCCATTTATAGTATTCTGGCAGACAGGAGATGGTCTCGCGCGGCCAGTCCCAGGCTGCACCCATCATTTTCAACTGTTCGCGCATCTTCGCGATATTGCTCAAGGTCCAGGTGTAAGCCTGCACACCATGTTTAATAGCGGCATTCTCCGCGGGCAGGCCAAAGGCATCGAAGCCCATCGGTTGCATCACATTAAAGCCGTTCATGCGTTTAAAGCGTCCATAGGCATCAGCTGGAATGAAGTTGTACCAGTGGCCCATATGCAGGTCGCCTGAAGGATAGGGCAGCATCACCAGATTGTAGAACTTGGGCTTTGGCGAAGCATCGGGAGCGTGATACAGCTGTTGTGTCTCCCATTCCTTCTGCCATTTCTGTTCGATTTCTTTTGGATTATACCTGGTGCGTGTAATCATGATTGGGTTCCTCAATTTCTGCCTGGCCCGTCCAGCGGGAAAGCAACATAGTCAGTCAGGCTGCGTTATAGTATGAGTTAAAGGTGGGTCAAGAGAAAAGCATGAAGAAGCAGAGGGCCATACGGAATAAACCAGCGAATAATATAGGTAGCATAAGTGGATGTATTCATGTTTGTACTCCTCTTCTCACCAGCATAGGTGATCGATCACAGTCATAAAAGATAGTTTGCCAGAGAAATAAAAGCTGTTTCTCGGCTGGCGTCTGGTAAATTGATCTGGCATAAAATATTTTCCAGGCTCAGATTTACACGTTAAAAGATCATCAGAGAGGTCAGCAGATCGTCTCAACCTGTACTCAGTACGGCACGACACACAAGATAAACGAAAAAAGCCTTTCACCCCTGCGGGACGAAAGGACTTTCCGTGGTACCACCCGAATTCAAATCTCAGAAGGGAGGCGGTTTCATCAGTCTGGTGATCGTTTACCAACCACTGTGATGGGTGGACCTGAGGGGGCTCGAACCCCTGACCTCATCCATGCCATGGATGCGCTCTTCCAGCTGCGCTACAGGCCCAGGTAATCTGAGATATGCACTTCATTATACGCGATATCGGGCGTACCGGCAAGCCCTAAAACCTCTGTAGGATTAATACCTCAAACCAGGATTTTTCAGACTCACTGCTCGCAGGCGAGTTCAGCTACTTAATACAGCCTTGCACCACCCGGCTGCTCTCTGTAGTAATTTAGCCTACTACTCCTGCTCATTGCACGTTGTTTTAGTACTATACCACAACGCTTTGCGATTTGCAAGGCACTATGCGAGTACGATGGAGATGAGGGGGCTCGAACCCCTGACCTCGACAGTGCGATTGTCGCGCTCTTCCAGCTGAGCTACATCCCCTTGACGCGAGAAATCATATCATACTGTTGCGATTCTGTAAAGGGGGAAAATATAGTGAGAAAGAGCATGACTTTTTGGTGTAAAAAGGCTAGCTAATATCAGGACTACCGGGCTATAGTTGGGCAGAGCAAGGGCGGAGCGAGTGCATGCACTTGCTCTGCCCAACTATCACTTATTCCATTTTGATCCAGCGTTGTTTGATAGCGTAGACCACGGCAGCGGTGCGGTCGTTGACTTCGAGTTTGCGCAGGATTGAGGTGATATGGTTCTTGACTGTCTGGTCACTGATATCCAGTAGCTTGGCAATCTCTTTGTTGCTATTGCCGCGGGCGATATGCTCCAGGATTTCCACTTCACGCCCGGATAGCGGGCAGGGTTCCAGGGGACGCAGGTCTTCTTCGGTGCCCGTGGACATCTCGCGGAATGATTGTAGGACGCGGCTGGCCAGATTAGGCTGAGAGAGCACATCGTCGTTAATCAAGTATTCGCCCTGGCTGACCTTACGAATGGCCTCAATCAGTTCATGTGCTGTGATATTGCGTGTATAGTAAGCTGCGGCCCCTACTTTGACGGCCTGGAATAGCCATTCTTCGCCTTCCAGTTCTGATAAAATGATCACAGCGGTTTTAGGCGAAAACGTGCGCATCTGGCGGGCAATTTCCAGGATATCGATTGTGTCGAAAAACGTATCTAGCAGCGCTACCTCCGGTTCACGTACACGCGCCAGCTCCAGCGCCTCGCCCGCACTCGCGGGCAGCCCGATGATTTCACACTCCGTCATCTCTTTAAGGATAGAAATGACACCCTGGCGAAAAATGGGCTGTTGCACAACGACCATCACACGTAATGGCTGTTCGCTCATGCTTTCTTTGCGGGGGACCGATGCCAAATTAGCAGCACCACCGCATCTCCTTCCTGCGAGATCGAATCAATGTGTTGCTCAACAAAAGCTCGCGAAAAAAAGCTGCTTTTGCCTGCCCTGTTGATCTTCTCTATTTTTCTTAGTACTACCTTACTTATCGTATGGATTGCTCTTTCCCGCTAATCGAGAGTCCTCTTTCTAGGAGTATTGTACCATCAAATAGTACTACTTCCTATTCATTCTAGCACACTGGCTTGCGGGAATGGTCAAACGACCTTGCTTTTTTTGCTTTCATCATAATTTTGTAGCGCTTAAGCCGTCAATTTGCTGGCAGATTTTGGGCGTGCCGCTTTGTTGCACGAGATTTAAGCTTTTAGCTTATGTTTATTTAGTAGCTGAAAATTTCTTGGGTTTTAGCTACAAGTGTTTACAACAATGATAAGATAAAGGCTATATACACCCCAACTGAGAAGGAGTGGTGGAGTTCTGGATACAACGTTGAGCACGCTGGAGCAGGTAGCCCAATTTTTTGCTGACCAGCAAGCGCCCATTTATCTGGTGGGTGGTTCCCTGCGCAACCTGTTATCAGGCTATCCCTGTAGCGATTGGGATCTGGTGACGACTGGTGAGGCACATAAACTGGCCCGCCAGTTGGCTGATGCGCTAGGGGGCTTCTACGCGCATATGCATGAGAAGGCCAGTCGTGTAATCTTGCGTTTCCCGGATATGCCGGAGCTTGTGCTGGATATTGCTCCCTTGCACGGTCAGACATTGGAGGAGGATCTGCGCGCGCGTGATTTCACGCTGAATGCCATGGCAGCGCCACTGAGTGTTGTACTTGAAGAACTGGCTCGCACTGGCTCACTGGTCAATGCACCTGTGACGCTGATTGATCCCCTGCATGGTCTGGCTGATCTCCAGAAACTCCAATTGCGCGCTGTCGATGGCGAGATCTTTCGTCATGATCCCCTGCGCATGCTGCGCGCTCTGCGTTTCGCGCGTAGCTATCATCTGACGATTGTCTCTGAGACCGAGAAACTGATCAGACGCGATGCAGCCCTCTTGCCCCAGGTGGCAGGAGAGCGCATTCAGACAGAACTCTATGCCTTACTGGCACAGCCCGGTGCGCTTGCGCAGTTGTATCGTCTGGACTCCTATGGCCTGTTGCTGGTGCTTTTCCCCGAACTGCAGACAGGTTGTGGGATGCGTCAGCCATTTCCTCACTATTGGGACGTGCTGGAGCACTCGCTGCAATGTGTGCATGCTCTAGAAGTGCTGACAGCCGCGCTTGAAGCTGAACCAGAAACGCCCTTCGCGCCAGAACTGGCCGCCAATCCCACGGATGCTGAGGCGCTCGCCGCGATCCGCGAGCTTTTGCGCGAAGGCGAGCAACAAGAGGTCTTTCAGTTTGCCGATCTGCGCGCAGTATGTATGAAGCTAGCGGCCCTGCTGCACGATATTGGCAAACCGCTGACATACACAGTAGATGGGCAGGGGTATATTCATTTCTATGGTCATCCGCAGGTTGGCGCGCCCGTGGCTAATACGATTATGAGCCGTATGAACGCCAGCACTCATGACCGGCGCCTCGTGCAACTGGTGACGGCACATCATATGCGTCCTGGCCAATTGGGGCAGGATAGCCAGGTCACGCCCCGCGCTATTCGGCGCTACTTTGTTGATCTCGGCCCGACCGGGCTTCTCGTCACGCTATTCTCGCTGGCCGATCACCTCGCGACCCTGGGACCCCAGCCGCGCACTACTGCCTGGAGTCGCCATCTCGCCGTCACCCGGCAATTGCTCACCAGCTATATCCGCGAGCGCTCACAGATTCTGCCGCCCCGCCTGGTGCGCGCCGACGAATTGATGAGCCGCCTGCGGCTGCAGCCCGGCCCCATGATTGGTCAGATCCTTGAGGTGATCGCCGAAGCCCAGGCCGATGGCTTAATCCACTCACGCGAAGAGGCCATTTTACTGGCAAAAGAATATGTGGAAACACAGGTGGAATAACGAATCTTTGCTTTGAACTGCATGCAAAGCCAAATCTGTGCCTTTTCTGCAAGTTTAGCGCCGTCCATGCTCTGTAATATATGAGTATGTTGCTCAAAGCATCGTTCTATATGGAATTTTGCAAGAAGGAAGTTCCTGCGAGTTGACAACCCCGGCCCGATGGCATACGATTACACTGCGCTTGCGAAAGCGAACAGATGTACACCGCAATAGAGAGCATTGTGGGGGAATTTTCGATGCATAAGGCAATTGCGATCTTGTATCAGGGACGCAAGCAGGATACTGTGGAACTTGCTCACCGGCTCGCTCCCCAATTACAGGATCAAGGACACAATGTACGCGTAATTGATATGCGAGAAGAAGGGGAAGATCAGACCGATTGCCGGCTTGAGGATTGTGATTTCGCGCTGGTGCTTGGCGGCGATGGAACGATCCTGCACGCTACACGGCTGTGCGCGCCCGCTAATGTGCCATTGCTGGGTGTCAACTTTGGGCGCGTCGGTTTTTTGACAGAGTTAGAACCTGGGGAAGTAGCGGAACATTTGCCGCTCTATGTAGAGCGGGAACAGTCGGTCTGGATCGATCAGCGTGCGATGCTGAGCGCGGAATTACGGCAAGATGGACAGCATGAGGAATTTCTGGCACTCAATGATATCGTAATCGCTCGCGGCACCTGGCCACGTGTGGTAGAAATCCATATCTGGGTGGATGATTATTTCTATAATAAGACGCACGCAGATGGCATTATCCTTTCTACCGCGACTGGCTCTACGGCTTATAATATGGCTGTGGGGGGCCCATTGCTTCACCCACAGGTCGAGAGTTGTGTGTTGACCCCTATTGCTCCTCACCTGGCTTTTGATCGTTCGCTGATCTTGCCACCTGAAGCGCAGGTTAGATTGCAGATTTTTACAGGCACACAGGATGGAGTCTTTTCGGCGGATGGTCAGACGAACCGCGCAATCAAAAATGGGGCGACGATAACTATCAGCAGAAGCCAGTATATAGCCCGTTTTCTACGCAGGCGACCACCGACCTATTTTTATCAAATTATTTCGGCCAAGTTGAGGGAAAATTCTTAGTCTCTGCTTTCGAGGGTACGACGAGTTACTATGTTACTTGAATTAAGCATCAAAGATTTCGCCATTATTGATAGCCTGCATCTACGCCTTAATCGCCTCTTCAACGTGTTTACAGGCGAAACTGGCGCCGGCAAATCGATTATTATCGACGCTGTGAACGCGTTGCTGGGCGGCAAAATTGGCGCGGAATTTGTGCGGGCTGGTACCGAACGAGCTTCGGTTGAGGGTATTTTCTCTATCAATTCCCTCCCCCCCATTAAAAACGGCTGGCAGCCCTTTGAGGCTTCTCTGGATGAGAATGACGGTGCCAGCACGCTCTTAGAAGCGATCGACCGCGCGGAGACGCGTACACGCGCGCTGGTCGCGGATGTCGAGAGCGCAGATGCTAGCGTGGCCCTGGCAACGCTGTTGCATCAGTATGATGTTTCTGTCGATAATAACCAGTTGATCCTGGCACGCGATATCTTCCGCTCCGGGCGCACTGTGGCACGCATTAATGGGCGCGCGGTCTCTCAGCAAGTGCTCCAGCAGGTAGCGAGCTGGCTGGTGGATATTCATGGCCAGAGTGAACACATGAGTTTGCTGCGACCTGAGCAGCATGTAAATTTTCTGGATCGCTATGTCGAGTTGATTCCCCTGCGCAATCAAATGGCTGGCAGGGTCAACGAATGGCGCGCTGCCCGCAAGCAGTTGCAGGAGTTGCAGCAAAATGTGCGCGATATCACACGCCGCGCGGAATTCCTGAGATACGAGATCGAAGAGATCGAGAAGGCGGAATTGCAGCCAGATGAGGTAGAGGAGCTAGAAGCTGAGCGTAAAGTACTTGACAACGCCGAACGCCTGCGCGAACTTTGCACGCAGGTCTATGGTGCTATCTCTGGAGGGGAGCATGGCAGCGATGACTTCCAGCCAGCCCTTGACCAGTTACGGCCCGCGCTACGCGCTCTCAACGAACTGGTGCGCCTGGATAAAAATCTCAAGGATGAAGAAGATGGCCTGGCCGAGGCAATTTATCGTCTGGAAGAGGTTGCGACGAGCATCAGTGGCTATGAGAGCGACATCGAGGATGATCCCCAACGTTTGGCCGATATTGAGGAGCGCCTGGACATGATTTCGCGCCTCAAACGTAAATATGGCGCAACCATTGAAGATATTCTCAAGCGCGTTGCTGAGGATCGCGCCGAGTTGGATACGCTGGTCAATCGCGATGAACTGATCGAGAAATTGCAGAAGCAAGATGAAGTTCTGCGTCGCGAGATTGGCCAGCTTGCCCAACAGGTCTCCGAACGCCGCAAAGCCGGCGCCTCGAAACTGGCAGCGGATATGGAAGAGCAGTTGAATGATCTTAACATGAAGCGCGCGCGTTTCTCAGTCGAGATCATCCAGACGCCCGATCCCAATGGCGTGCCTGCCTGCATCGATGACCGGTCAGAGGAGTACTACGCCTGTGATGCTACTGGGATCGATCGTATTCAATTTTTGATTGCACCTAACCCTGGCGAGCCTTTCAAGCCGCTGACAAAAATCGCTTCTGGCGGTGAGACTTCGCGTTTAATGCTTGCTCTCAAGACTATCCTTGCTGAGGCCGATGCTACGCCTACACTGATTTTCGATGAAATCGATGCAGGAATCAGCGGAAAAAGTGGCCAGGTAGTCGGAGAAAAGCTCTGGCAGTTGACACTCAATCACCAGGTCATCTGTGTGACCCATCTGCCGCAGATCGCGACCTTTGCTGATACCCACTATAATGTGAATAAGCAGATCTTTGACGAGCGCACTATGACCATTGTCAACGAACTCCGACCAGAGCAACGTGTGCGCGAGATCGCGCATATCATGGGTGGAGATCTCACAGAATTTTCTTTGAAGAGTGCCGAGGAGATGTTGGCTCGCTCCTATCTCTGGAAAGAGAACTGGCACCGTCGCTGGCCCCAGGCCTAGAGGTGTTTATGTTTAGTGCCTTGCCCGCTGAAGTTCAATCCGAACTGGCCTCACTGGCTGAACAGTTTGGCCAGCCGCTGGTCCATTTTGCTAAGCTTGAGGTCACAGAACTGTTTGATCCTCTCAGCAGCCCGGATCGCTACGGGGAAGTTTGTATGGTTGTGCAGCGCCCTGATGGCCATCTGATTGCCGCGAAAAAGACATTCTACCCGGCCAATGCCTATCGCTTGCTGACCGGTGGAATTCATCCAGGCGAGCCAGTCCTTGACGCTCTCCTACGCGAGACGCACGAAGAAACGGGCCTGGAGGTGACTGTCAGCCGCTTCCTGGCCGCCGTTGCCTATCATTGGCCAGGACAAGAGGATAAGCCGCTTTTCTATACTTTCGCCTTTCTGCTCGCTGAAACTGGGGGTACACTGGCGTCTCTGGACCAAGATGAGCACCTGGAATATTTTCGTGAAATCATGCCAGCAGAACTGCCAGAACGCGCAGCATTTTTAGCTCATCTTTCGAGCGATTATAGCGATAGTTGGGGCATAGAATGGGTAGCCTGGGGCCGCTTTCGTGCGGTCATCCATCGCCTTGTCTGGCAGGCCTTGCAATAGGTTTTTTGCGAGAGAAAGTTATGCCTGCTTTGGCAAAAGCACTCAAATAGGTTTTACCATGCTATAATATGCCCAGATATATACCCTGCTGACGCATACACATTATCTGTTTGCCGGATGCAGACAGTTTAAAATAAAGGACATATCCATGGGTAAGAAATTTATGAGCACCATGTTGCTCTTTATTGTCTTTATTGGTTTCCTCTGGTGGGGGATGGCTATGCTGTTGGGACCCCATGACGACCCGGAGTCGGTCGTTTACGCGCTGCTCCTGCTGGCCTGTTCTGGTTATGCCCTGGTCTCACTTTTGCTGCTACCGCGTAAAAAAGAACGCTAAACGCAACACCACACAACGAAACGTCAGATCCATGGCCGCGAACTTTAAAGAGCAATAATCTTCCTATCGCTGCACTCACCTTTCGTTTTTAATTTGTGACGAAGCCGCGACAACTTTCGTCTTAACTTCTGGCTGGAAAGATCCTGACCAATTTCCCGGCATAAGAAGAACCTGTTTTCCAGCTTTGGGGTAGCGAAACTCCCGTTTCTGACCTCGCGTTTTGACCAACGATTTGCTCTACGTTAGAGGGCACCCCGGAAATGCTGCAAGACTTGATTTCGCGGTGGAAAGCCGCGCGTTCTTGCCGCCACGCTATTAGGAGGGAAGCGCGACTCTATGGAACAGCAGCTAGTATTTCCGCGTCTATGGGTATACAATGCTCGTAAGCAATTGGTCGCCTTACGTCGAACACATATTCCATCGATCTTCTTCGCGACTGATCGATCACCCGATAACCGGCAGATTATTGATATCCAACGCCGAGCCTGTTGGATTGCCCTGGCATTGGTTTTGCAGGCTATCAACGAAGCAATGAATGAAATCGATCCACGCTGGTATCAAACATATCTACCTTATATCAGGCCATGGGCTGGCACCATCTCCTTTAGCTTGATTCTGAGCAGCTTTTTTATGATGTGGATGGCTTTTCGTCCCACTACGCTGCGCCGTCAGACCCGGCGTGTCTCAAATCATCCTTATCTCTGGCAGCGTATCGCCCTTGTGCTGGTGCTGATTACGAGCATTGCCGGGGTCGTGGAGTTTGGCCGCGGGGTCTATATGGGCTTTTTTGCACCTCCGCAGTATACAAACGATGGTACTTCGCTTGATACAAATGCGGCGATAGAATTGCTGCAAGGGCATGATCCTTACGTCAGCGCGGATATCTTGCGCATCGCGCATATGTTCAAGATTGATCCTACCTGGACAACGCCGCTACGTCTGGGACAGCTTGCCAACCGGCTGAATTATCCAACACCAGTTGAACTGCGCACTGTGCTTGATACTGATAATAAGTCCGGGAATTCTGTAGAGTTTGAGGCCAGAGTAAGCTACCCTTCACTCTCATTCCTGACGTTGGTACCATTTATCTGGCTGGGGATTTATAATGTGTTGCCGCTCTACCTCTTGAGCTATATCGGGCTGGTAGCTCTGGGTTGGTTGGTGGTACGACGGGAGATGCGGCCCTGGATTATCGTCTTCGCGCTGGCCAATATTTCGATGTGGTCGTCAGTGGTAGGCGGCAATCTGGATGTGCTGATGATTCTTTTCCTGGTGATCTCCTGGCTAGGGCGCGATCGACGCTGGTTGTCAGCGCTATCTCTCGGCCTGGCTGTGAGCTGTAAACAACCTGCCTGGTTTTTTGTGCTGTTCTACGCAATCATGCTCTTGCGCACCTCTGGTTGGAAAGAGACCCTCTATCGTCTTTCGATAGCGGGTGCATTGATGGCGTTGCTTAACTTGCCGTTTATTGTGTGGAATCCTCAAGCCTGGATTGCCGGGGTGATGGCGCCGATTAGCGACCCCATGTTCCCCATGGGAGTGGGTATTGTCGGGCTGGTTGGCTCGCCGTTCTTACATACGTATATGCCCAGCACAATCTATTCGGTGCTTGAGTATCTGATCTTCTACCCGCTCTGTATGGTCTGGTACTGGCGTCTGTGTAAGAGCCATCCAGAGGCCGCGATGTTGTTGGCAGTGCTGCCGCTTTTCTTTGCCTGGCGCAGTCTGCCGTCGTACTTCGCTTGCTCAGCCTTCACGATGTTTATTCTGATGGCCTCGCGTGGTAATACCAATAAAGGGAGCCAACCGCTCGGCACGCCTATTCTGCAAGCCCCCACTCATAGTGAGCCTGTGGAAATTATCGCTGAACGGGTGGAATTGCTGGTGGAGCGCGATGAGGTTATGGAGCGCGAGATGGTTGCTCTGGCTTAATTTTTTCCTGGCGTAGAGATAAGACGCAAAAAAGCGCCCAGGTCGTGCTTTTTTGCGTCTTATCTCTACGCCAGGAAAAAGGGCAGGCAATGGTTAGTATAGCCTGTTGCCGGGCGGCTCTGCTCGACGCCGCTTGCGTGCTATGATACAATCCTGAGAATAAACGCTATACATTTTCGACGACATTCTGTGCTTTCACCTTTCGTGTTAAGAAGAGATAGATATAATGGCTGCGAAGAAACATATCCCTGCTCAATTGTCGCAGGAAGACGAGGCTCGGATTCAACACATTCTTTCTCAGCGGCAGGGGACCGCTGAGGAACTTCACGCCTGCACTAAGCGCGCGCAGGCTGAGGCTCTGTTCGCTGAGATATTTTCGCTGGGAGAGACGGCACAATTGGGGCTGCTCAAAAGCCTGATGCACGCCCGTGATGCGGATGCCGCTGATCTGCTGCTGGCTGTCCATGAGTTTGCGCCTGAGAAGATGGTACGTAAGGAGGCTCGCAGGGCGCTGATCCAATTGGCTGGCGCGAAGATTGTTCCCAGCTGGACCCCAGAAGAGGAGCGGCCCGCTGCAGGTATTGTGAGTGTCGAAAACCCTCCGCGCTTCTGGAAGGGCCTGGCCGCGGAGATGCGCGAGGCAGGCGAGCTGCAACTGATTTTGTGCTGGGAACACGGCCTCGAATATAATGAAGGGCGGTTGCTTTCGTTCATACTCGATTTCTGGTCAGGTGGTGTGAAGGATTTCTACACGGAGGTTGGTAGCAGGCGTCAGATTGAAGAGCATGTGCGCGGGATTCAACTTGTCTCACGTGAGAATGCCGACCCCGATGATGGGCCACCGCCTCCCTATGTCGATTGTACTCTGGCTGAGGGTCAGCGCTTGCTCAACGAGGCCCTGGATGTCAACCACTGGCGTCAGACGCAGCCGCATAAGGATTTTCGCCAGTATCTCCCGCTTGTTCAACGTCTGGTGTTGCAGGCGACTGAGGTGGGCGAGGATCGCGGCCTGACCTTTATCGGACGCAACCAGGAGCCGGATATGGTCGCGGCTAATTTCGCTGGTGCCTGGACCATGGGCGATTATAGCCTCTGCTACGATCTGCTGAACCCAGGCAGTCCTCTGCTGGAGGGTCATGCACGGGCTGAATGGATTGAATTGCGCCGGAACTGGTCTGATGAAGCCCACCCTGGACGCTTTGAGATCTACTTCCTGCGCGAACCAGAAAAAGCTCCACAGTCAACGCTCTGGGTGCCAACCTCTATATTGACTGCGCGCGCGGGCAGCCTCAAGGAGATTGAAATAGGCTGGTCGCTGGAATTGACGGAGACGCAGTTAAGCGGCACTCTACCTGAGATGCCTATGGGGACCGCTGTATACAAAGAGACGGGTCGTCACTGGTTCTGGCTCACGTTTAGTCTGGAGCAGGAAAAGGGTGAATGGCGCATCGCGCGCATCCGTGACGAAGGCGCCACTCTGCAGGGTTTACCCATCGAGGAACTGCGCAAGCGCATCCAGGTCCACGAGGAAGCGATGCAAAAAATTATGCGCGAGCATAAGCCCGATGATCTGAATGTTGGAGAGTATTTTGAGGAGATTATCTGGCGTACCTGGAAGCTCCTCTCTCTCGACGATGCCTTGCTGGTGAAGAATCCACTGGATAAGCTGGTCTACGAAGATGCATATGCTCGTGCGTCAAGTATTCGCGCTGCTGAACGCGCAGCGGTTTATGCCACGGAAGTCGTCAGACGGTTCCCCAATGATCCTGACCATATGGTTGCCGAGCAGCGCCTGGCGGTGCTTGAGGTTGCTCTTAGCGAACGTTTTAGTTCTCTGGGTATGATCGAACGGGCCAGGCATTTTCTGGAGCAAGGCGAGCCTCGTTTGCGGGCCTCGCTGGATGAGCAGGCGCCTCTGGGCTATGTGTTGCTGGCCGAGGTGCTGCTCGGTAGGGGAGAGCTTGACGAGGCCGAGAAGCAGTTGCTACTCGCGCGTGAACTGATACAAGATCCTGAACAGAAGGCCGAAGTGGAATTTAACCTGGCGAACCTGGCTATCAATCGCGAGCGTTTCGCGGAAGCCCAGGGTTACCTGGAACGCCTGGCCGCGCTCTCTCCCACTTATCCTTCTATCTGGTACGCGCTGGGCTTTGTCCATCGCAGCCAGGAGCATCTCGAAGAGGCCGAAGAATGTTATCAGCGCGCGATCGAGGCAGATCCCACCGATGTGCGCGCGTATGCTGACCTCGGCGCGATGTATGTTGATGCAGACGAGTTGGACGCGGCTCGCGATATGCTCAGTCAGGGTATGCGCCTTCTGCCACGTTCGGCGCACTTGCGCGCGCTTATGGCGCTGATCTATGTCAAGAAAAAGGACCGTCGCCGCGCTCAAGAGTATCTGGCTGAAGCGGAGCGCCTCGATCCTGGCCTGGAGATCGTTCAGATTGTACGTGATGTAGTAAAGAATTTATAATGCAAGACGAGCGCCGTTTCACTTTACATACGGTAACCCTTGGTGCCTTAACTCGCGAGGGATTGGCCACAGCTGAGATCAGCGAGCCAACTTCAGATGGTGAGACCTGCACAACGCTGCTGCAAGTGCCTGCTTGCTTGCCGGGAGAGCGTGTGACGATCGCTGTAGAACCGCCTGCTGTGCCGCCCAGACGCCATCGGCGCCATTGGAAACCGTTTCCGCGCCGGGTCAAGGTCCTTGAGATCCATCAGCCAGCGCCGCAACGTGTTGAGGCGCGTTGCCCCGTCTTTGGCACCTGCGGTGGCTGTCAGCTTCAGCACCTGCAGTATGAGGCGCAGTTGGAGTGGAAGCGCGCAGTGGTAGACGGATTATTGCGCGAGATTGGTCATTTTGAGCAGCCTCCCCTGCTCGCGACTGTTCCCTGTGACTATCCCTGGGAATACCGCAACCATATGCGCTTCTCGGTCAATCGCGAAGGTCAGCCAGGTTTAACTGCCCGTAGTACCCGGCACGTGCTGCCCCTGAGCCATTGTCCAATTGCTCATCCCGCGATCAACGTCGCGCTGTCCATTTTTAGTCAGCAGACGAATCCTCGCCCACAGGTGCTCGTGCGTTGCGCGATCTCGACCAACCAGATGCTGATCCAGCCCAGCCAGTCCGCTGAGGTTGTGCAGTTGCTGGCGGAAAAGGGCATTGAGGTGTGTGAAGAGACTATGGATGAGCAATTGGGTGGAGAGAGCTTTCGTATCCGCCCCAGTTCATTTTTTCAGACCAACACAGCCCAGGCCGAGAAAATGGCTCAGATGGTCCTGGACGGCCTTTTCCCGGCCATGCAGGCGGGATCGGAGCCGGGCGGGACGGCGCGTCCTTTGATAGTGCTCGATGCTTATTGTGGCGTTGGCACCTTCGCGCTGATGTTCGCCAGGCGTGCTGGCAGGGTTATCGCCATCGAGGAGTCGGCCAGTGCGATCAAAGATGCGCGCTGGAATTTGCGCGCAGTGGAAAATGTCGAGATCATGCAGGGCAAGGTCGAAGACCTTCTACCTACCCTGGCAGAGCACCTCGATGGGCTGGTCATTGATCCACCGCGAGCTGGCTGCCAGCGTCCAGTGCTTGCCGCGCTGGCGCGCAATCCAGTCAAACGGCTTGTTTATGTCTCTTGCGATCCCTCAACGCTGGCGCGCGACCTGGATATGCTCTGCCACGAGTACGCGGCTTATCGTCTATGTTCGGTTCAGCCTCTGGACATGTTCCCGCAGACGGCTCATATTGAGAGTGTGGCTATTCTGGAGTACAAGCAAGAGCATGAATAATCTTAAAACCCCTGTAGAGTTATTGTTAGCTTCATCTTCTCCACGCCGCAGGCAGATTATCAACCTGCTGGGTCTTCCATACGTGACTGCCGTGGCTTCGGAGGAGGAAGAGGCCGCTGAAAAGCGCTATAGCGGTGTGCCTGAAAACCTGGCGCTGTGGCTGGCCAAACACAAGGCCGGAGTCGCGCTCAAACTGCCCGAGGCTGCCGGGCGTCTGGTGGTGACAGCTGATACTACAGTATTGTTAGATAATGAGGTTCTCGGTAAACCGCGTGACAAAGCTCACGCGCAACAACTTTTGCGTGCCCTGCGCGGGCGCTGGCACCATGTGATTACCAGCGTGGTCGTCTGTGCCACGCTCGATGGTCAGACGGTCATGCACAGCGCCAGTTGCGCCACTCCAGTCTTGATGCGCAATTATAGTCATTCGGAGATCTCGAAGTATATTGCTACTGGTGATCCTCTGGATAAAGCGGGCGCGTACGGTATTCAACATGCCTCTTTCCAGCCCACCGAGCAAATAGACGGCTGCTATCTCAATGTTGTGGGCCTGCCGGTCTGCATCCTGGTCGATCTCCTGGCCGAGTTTTCCGTCTATCCCGTTCGCGCCCAGGCGCGCGCGGACGAGGGTTGTCCCTGGTCAGAAAAGTGTCTGATCTGACGCGTGGCCGCTACGCTCCGAGTCCCACTGGCGCGCTACACTCTGGCAATTTACGCACAGCGCTGCTGGCCTGGCTATTCGCTCGCGCCGCCGGGGGCATTTTTGTATTACGTATCGAGGATCTGGATCTTCCGCGTGTGCAAGTGGGCGCGAGCGAGCAGATGCTAGCGGATTTGCGCTGGCTGGGCCTGGATTGGGACGAAGGACCAGATGTAAGCGGACCAGATGCGCCCTATATCCAGAGTGAGCGCCAGGTCATTTACGTCGAGCAAATTCAGCGCCTGGACGAGGCCGGCCTGGTCTATCCCTGCTATTGTAGTCGCGCCGAAATCGCGCGTGTTGCCAGCGCGCCGCACGGCCCGGAGGGTCTACGCTACCCCGGCACCTGTCGCCATCTCAGTGCGGCCCAACGGCGCCAGTATGAAGCCCAGGGACGCCGTCCCTCGCTGCGTCTGCGTGTCCCTGATGGGCGGCTGATTACCTTTACTGATCTGATCACAGGTCAGTCCAGCCAGCAGGTTCAGGAAACTGTTGGCGACTTTATCCTGCGCCGTTCTGATGGCATCTTTGCCTATCAATTCGCTGTGGTTGTCGATGACGGCCTGATGCGTATCAATCAGGTTGTGCGCGGTGCGGACCTGCTTTCTTCGACCGCGCGTCAGATCCTGCTTTTTGAAATGCTCGGTTTTCCTCTGCCAACCTTTGCCCATGTAGATCTCTGGCTCGATAGCGCTGGCCAGCGGCTCTCCAAGCGCATGCAGAGCGCCGGACTTGCTCCCCTGCGCGCCAGCGGCACTACAGCCGAGCAGGTAGTTGGCCAGTTGGCAGCCTCCTACGGCCTGGTAGAACCTGGCGCAGTTATCAGCGCAACTCAACTCCTGAAACAATATGCTGGCAAAGCTCTATAAAGGTCTTTTTATTGCTTCTTCTCCCTGGGTAGAGTAGACGGGGCGCGCCGTAAGCAAATTTTGCCAGCTCGTTCTGAAGATCGAGTCGCTGCATTGGCTGTGATATAATAGCAATTGCATTGGCGAATATATGGGTAGAGAGGGCCTGAGAGGCCGCGCTACCAATTTCTCGAGAATAAAACATCTATAAGCAGGGATTTTGTTATGAGCGTAACAGAACTCACTTTGCGTATCATCTTTTCCGTCGTGATCGTCCTGGCGGGTCTGGGCGTTGGTCTGTGGCTGCGCCGCTGGCTGGTGCGTCGTTTGCAAAAGACAGTGCTGGACGAATGGCTGACGCAGGTTTTGGGCATAGCGATTGTCTTGCCTATGCTGCTGATTGCTGCCGGGATAGCATCAGGGGTTGTGACCAATGGCGTTGATCAACTGATACTATTCTGGCAGGGCCTTGGCCAGACGGCGGGTGTACGCCGACAGGATCTTGTCGAATTCACAAAGAATTCTTTGCTGAGCCTGTTGATCGTGGTTTTAGGGATTGGCGTGGCGCGCACCTTTTCGCGCTTAACCGTGCGTGGCATCGGGGAGCACCGCCTGGACCCCAATTTGCGTATTCTGATTCACCGTATTTCCTATATAGTTGTATTACTGATAGCTGTTTTTTGGATACTCTCCATCTGGAATGTGGCTGTCGCTTTGCCTGTGGCTGTGCTGGGTACATTGACGATTGCGATCACGTTTTCTGTGCAGGATATTCTTAAAGATCTGGTTGCGGGCCTCTATATTCTGGTCGAGCACCCTTTTTTTATTGGCGACCAGATTAACACTGCCAGTTATACGGGCCAGGTCGTAGCGGTTGAATTGCGCGCCACGCGCCTGCGCCTGGTCAGCGGCGAAGAGGTGACCATTCCTAACGCGCTGGTTTTTGGGGGTGTGGTCATTAACAACTCTCGCTATACCGAGCGCCGGGCTACCGTGATTGTTACATTGCCGCTGGAGGATTTTGAGCGTACAGAGACGCCGCAACGCATCATCAGCTGTGTGAAGGAGCAGGCAGAGGTTATTAAAAAGCCCGAACCAGGCGTGACCGTTAGTGGTATTACTGGTGATCGCGTGGAGTTGACCCTGCGTTTCTGGATTACGAGTGGACAACTTGCCACTGTGACAGAAGTAGTGTATGCTTTGCGTACACTTTTTCCCAGTGCAGATTTGTCCGTAAAAGAAACTGCTGGGGACGTGTAACGTATATTTGGCAGAGAGAGAAACTTACTTATATAGGGAAGCAACTGGCCAGCCCTTTTTGAGCTTCTCGGCTGAAGCAGTGGAGGGCAAACCGCTTTGCTGAGGGACGAGGTTTGTTTTGACGAACCAGAGATTGTCAGGAGAGTCCGGGGCGCAGGTGGAGGTTGAGCGCATTGGTATTCTTGGGGGGACATTTGATCCAGTCCACTATGCTCACCTGGCTATTGCCGCGGAGGTATATCACGCGCTGAAACTGACGCGCGTGGTCTTTGTGCCAACTGGTCAGCCTCCGCACAAGATGGACTATCGCATCACGCCAATGGAGCAACGGGTGTGGATGTTGGAGCAGGCCATTGCCGCGAATCCCCATTTCACGCTCTCGCTGGTCGATGTGCAGCGTGCTGGTCCGTCTTATACTGTGGACACTCTGCGTCTTTTGCGCGCAGAGTGGGGGCCGCAGGCTGAGCTCTTTTTTGTGATCGGCGGTGATAGCCTGAGAGATCTACCGACCTGGCGCGATCCCGCTGGTGTGATTGCTCAAGCGACAATTGTAGCCTTGATGCGTCCGGGCTACGAAGAGATGACGCGCTATAAAGCTGAACTGGTGGGACGCCTGCCAGGCATACGGGAGCGCTTGATCACCCTGGAGGGGCCGCGTATGGATATCTCATCGACGGATCTACGCCAGCGGGTAGCTGAGGGGCGTCCAATTATGTATCAGACGCCGGAAGTAGTTGAACAGTACATTCTCCGGTCTGGCCTCTATTAGCTCAGGACCGGTAGAGCTTTACAAGGATGGAGACAGAAAGATGCCTATGCTACCAGTGCAATTTGAGCTAGGCGACCGTTTGCGCCTGCGCAAACCCCATCCCTGCGGCAGTTATGAGTGGTTGGTGGTGCGCCTGGGGGCCGATCTTGGTTTGCGCTGCGTGGGGTGTGGACGGCGTGTCCTTCTGCCGCGCGCCGAAGTTGAACGTCGCACACGCGAGATTGTTTCGCACGCCTCTGACCCTACTATCTCTCCACCTTCAGTTTGACAGGTATGTGAAAACAGTGTGCAATGAGAGAAACGGGTCAGCCAGCGTTGGGAAAATATACTGAGGAGTTACAGTTATGGCGGTAGCTACTCCCCGCGGGGAAGGTTTTTTGACCTTATTGCGTAAGAGGAACTTTTTGCTTTTGTGGCTGGCTCAGCTTATCTCTATGACAGTTCTCAGCGCCTCAAACTACGCTCTACTTGTTTTGATTAAAACGGTCTCCCCTTCAAATATACTGCTGGCTCTGGCGCTGATTGCTTTTAGCGTGCCTGCTGTACTCATTGGCGCGCCCGCGGGCGTCTTTGTCGATCGGCGCAATAAGAGGCAGGTGCTCTTCTATAGCAACTGCTTGCGCGCTCTGGCAACCATGGGCTTTGTCGTTTCACTGATCATTAACCAGACCCAGCTCTTGCCAGCTTATCTGCTGACCTTTCTGGTCTCCGCTATTGGTCAGTTTTTCACGCCTGCCGAGGGCGCAAGCATCGCTATGCTGGTGACTGGCGAGGAGCTCATGCCTGCGCTCTCGTTGTTCCAGGTGACATTTATGATCTCCAATGCACTGGGACTGGTTATCCTTGGGCCATTGTTGATCCTTCTTTTGCCGTCTCTGTCTGTATTGGGACTGTATATCCCTTCTATTGCTTTGTTGTACCTGATTATGGCCCTTCTCTATTTGATCTGTTCGGGCTTGATCGCGTTGATTCCAGTGCGCAATTTTACCGAGCCCAAACGGCGGAAAGCACCTACAGGCGTGCTCGCGTCGGAATCGTTGGGCGTGTTGCAAACCATCTGGAGCGAGATGCTCCAGGCCTGGGCCTTTATTCGTCGGCGGCCTATGCTTTTTGAGTCGGTGATTCAGATCTCATTCGCTGGCGTGCTTTTACAACTCATCGGTTTGTTGGCCTTTCCCCTGGTCACAGATCTCCTCCATCAGACCCCGAATTTTGTGCCTATAGTTTTCGCCCCGGCTGGCATAGGGCTGGTGCTCAGCTCACTCTTTATGCCCCGTATTATCAAAACTTTCGGGAAGTCACGCACAATTTTTATAGGCTGCCTTGCCCTGGCTGTTCTGGTTGTGCTTTTGCCTCTCACTACCCTGCTGGCCCAGCAGTTGAAGCAGAATGGCTTCGCAATCGAGGCGCTACAGGTAGTAGTCGTGGACGTGATTATGTTTCTGGCGGGTACCGCGCTAAACTTTGTCAATCTTCCGTCCAGTACCGCCATGCAGGAGCAGACACCTGAATGGATCAAAGGTCGCGTTCTGGCTTTGCAACTGGTGCTCTATAATGCTTGCTCGATTCCTGTCCTGCTTTTGAATAGTAGCATCATTGATCTTTTCTCCTTGCCTACTGTGCTCTATCTTCTGGCAATTAGCATCACAATCTTCGGCTTCTGGGGCATTTTCTACGAACGTAAGTCCCATCCCCTCGCTGGCCAGGAAGAGGAGCCGGAGATCCAGGACCAAAAAGAGCCTGAGAAAATCATTGGCTAAAGAAAGGCTTTTGAGAAACCCTGGCTGGAAGCGCAGAAAGCATTGACGTTATGCTCTTGAATGTCTACAATGAAGGGGCTAAATACGCATTATGTGGATAAATAGTGCTGCGCAAGGAGTCAAGCATGGACCCGGAATTGCAGAAACAACTGGCCATTTATAGCCCCTGGTTTTTTATCGCTGCCGTCTTTGGACTCTTCGCGTTGCTGCGCCTTACGCGCACAGGCTTGCGTCGGCGCGTGGACCGCATCGGCTACCATATATTCAGGGAACGTGGACTATTGATCTGGTTCTGGATCAACGCCCCTGGAGTGGTTTTGCATGAGTTGAGCCATGCCCTGGTGGTCTTACTGTTTTATCCCTTTGGTTTTCGCATTTCCAGTATCACCTTCTTTCGCATCAAGCCCAAGGTTATAGAACCAACTGGTGGTCGCCTGATGCGCGCAGGTGGGCGCACTTCGTTGCAACTGGGTGAGGTACAATATTTGCGCCCTCAGGGCAAAATTATGAGCCGAGTAGGCGATGGTTTAAGCGCTGTAGCTCCGCTGTTTGGCGGTTTGCTGGCCTTCTATTTCCTCTACTGGGTGTGTACCGGGAATACACTTTGGGAAGCTCTCAACAATGTTGATCACCTGCAGATTTTCCACCATCCCGGCTGGCCCTGGTGGACTCTGGCATTCGGGCCTTATCTGATCCTGACGGTGACCTCAGAACTCTGGCCCAGTCGTCAGGATTGGCGCGGCGCGCGCTGGCTCCTCGTCTTTTTGTTGCTGTTGGGCATCTTTGTAGGCATTGGCTGCTGGTTTGGTGGCTTGCTAGTTTTTAATCACACTCTGTTGTTGGGTGTCTCCAGCGCCTCGAACGCTATCAATTTTGTTCTACTCGTGCTGCTGGCGCTGGATCTGGCCTTTCTACTGATCGCGGAGGTATTTGCGCGCGTGCTTGGCTGCTGAGCATGCGCGATCTGCTTACATTTTTTCCGTGCGCCTGGTGTTCAGCCATTGCAGGCCATTGAATCTGCTGCTAGCCAGCTTCAAACCGGCCAGCGGCAGGAGCCAGACCCAGATCCCGTCCAGG
Organism: Candidatus Paraktedonobacter carboxidivorans; assembly: GCA_041156125.1. GTDB lineage: Bacteria > Chloroflexota > Ktedonobacteria > Ktedonobacterales > Ktedonobacteraceae > Paraktedonobacter > Paraktedonobacter carboxidivorans. Next base: position 36,904 of record JBEVTI010000016.1, on the reverse strand, counting down.
TAAGACCACTGGAAGCCTGGCAGGCCAGGGACGAACGAGTGGAGTGGTCCCCAGGTAGTAAAGCAGTAGAGCGTGAACATACTAAAGGTCAGCATGCGCACTATATTGGGATGCAGAAGCAGAGTTTGAAACTGCTTGAAGAGACGCGAAATGCTATCCTGGCGCGAGGTTGGCCTGGCGTATTCCTCTGCCAGCACTACCTGAGCGGGTTTAGAAGCCTCGAAGAGCGCGTAGAGGCCGAAGAAGGTGGTGATATACCAGGGCCAGAACCAGGGTGAGCCGATAGCGCAGTAGAGCAGCCACGTAATCGCCAGCCAGCGTACCAGCCCATGAATACTACGCAGCGTTCCCGGCTCGCGCAAAGTTTGCCAGCACAGTCCGGCATAGATCAGCACAAAGATGCCTAGAGTAAGCGTATGAAGAAAATGTTCGGCAGGCGAGCCGATCGGCGCGCCAATTGGGAAGCCAAAGGCGGCTACAATGCTGTTGTAGAGATGGCTGAACGTATCAGGTAGCGTGTTGATGGTGCGATATGTAGCAGGATTAACCTGTAAGACATCGAAGATTGCTCCTCCCTGCCAGAAAGGCGCGTAGAGTCCGAGGATAATTCCCCCATAAGTCGCTAACGAGCTGCCGACGCGCTTCAAGCGCTGTCGTATGGGCTGCTCCCCTTCCTGGAGCCATTGATAAAAGAAGAGACCAGGCACGAGCAACACCAGATTGATTTTCAAGCAGGTGCCCAGTGCCAGCAACACAGCAGGCGCCAGGTAGATAGCCCGCGCGCGCCACGTAGGCTTGAGCCAGGCTAGCCAGCGCGCTGTGGAATATATCTCCGGCGCGAGTTGCGCGCGTACCAGGAACCAGATAGCCAGCAGAATCAGCAGGAGCAATGTGGTATCGTTATGCGCGTTTGTCGCCGCCTCCAGTAGCAACAGAGGATTCCAGGCGAAGGCCAGGGTGGCGCGCAAGCGTTTTTCTTGTGAGACGATGCCATGCAGGCGCTGCAAGGAGCCGCTAATGGACCAGATCAAGGCCACCGAACTGAGATGCATGACCAGCCCCCACACGCGCAGGGCCAGCACCATGCCTAGCACATAATTACCCAGGTGGCAGACCGCGAGTATCCACTGAAAAAGACAGGTCAGCAATGTCCAGCTGGGACCATAGGCGGAAGGCTGATCGACCCACAGCACGTAATTATAAATCACGTCGTGATGAATTGTGCGTGGTATAGTCGTTAGCGGATTCAGACCATAGATAGCGCCAATGCGAGCGTAAGCGATATATGAGTAGAGGTCGGGCGAAGTTACAACCGGAATAGATATAAATAACAGGCCCAGGACCAGGGTTGAATACATTACAAAGCGTTTAGAAACGCGTGTAGGCAGTTGGCGTAAAGCAAAGATGTAGGCCAGGAATACCGCGACGAAAGCTGCGAACAACAGGCTCAGCGTACCCCAGCTAGACAGGACATCGGGTACGCCACCAACATGCGGCTGTGGGATCGGCGGGATCACTGTCCAGCCCGGAAAAAGTACCAGCGAGGGCATGACTGGCCAGGTACCCAGCTGTGTGAGCTGGGCCTCGTGAAACCAGAGGTCGCGTAGTGGCAGAATAGCGTCCATCAAAAGGATGGCACAGACCATAGCGAAAAGTGTAATGTATGGGAAGAAGCGAGTATGTTTTTTCCGATGCGCACCCTTTCCTCCATTCATTGCAGCCTTGACTGCGTGAGAGGAGCGCGAATTCGGATGAGCGGCATCTAGCAAGTCGTCTTGAAGCTGCTGGGGATACTCATCACTTCTATCTGTTTCGTCTGCAAACGTCTTCATGCGCAAAAAATCCTACTGTTACTTCTGTACGTGGTTCGATGCTATCAACACCCCGCGGAGGGCGAACAGGCTGGCCTCTTTGCCGGTGACACAGGCCACATAAATGTGCCACTACTACGGACGAAGCAGAGGTGCTATCCGTTGCAGGAATGACGAAAATTTAAAAAATTCGATTCTAAAATTCGATTCTAATATGAGCAATAAATGAGAGGATCTGCGGCGCCGTAGGTGCCGAGCATTCTCTTGCCCAGAACAGGAGAACTTCTTGAGGCTTTCTTGAGTTTTCCCTGTTACACTTCTTTTTAGAAGATGTTGATGGTAGATCAGGTAAGAATGAAGATGTTATGAGCAGACCAGAGCCAGCTCTGCATGGAGATACAAGGTGATGAAAACAAACGATAACCAGCCAGGTGATGCGCAGGCTCCAGGGAGCGCGCAGCCTCATGTGGACCAGACAATATCCATGACGCCAGCTGCCGCAACTGCGATGGGCGCGCCAACGGTCCTCAATCAGGCCCCCGGTATGCCACCGGCGGGCGCGAGTACACAGAAGATTTATAATCAGCAGCCGCCCGTTGCGATCCCTCCAGGGGCGCTCGCGCAGGGACCAGTACAGCAGACACCAGTTGTCAGCAAGAGTGTAGCGCGGCGCAAGTTTATGGGAAAGTCATTGGCCGGGCTGGCCGTGGCTGGTGGCGTGGTTACTCTTGGCGGCGTTGCCCTCGGTGAATGGCTGAGCCATGGGGGCCTCAACAATACTACGTCAGGCTCAGCGGGTAGCGAGGTGCAGATTGGCCATCTCTTACGTCGTGCCGGCTTTGGCGCGAATGCAAGCGAACTGGACATGTACCGCAAACTGGGCTATCAGGGCGCTGTCGATCGTTTGCTCAACTACCAGAAGGTAGACGATAGCGCGATGGAGAAGAGCTTGCAGGCGCTGAACCTCAATATGAGCGCTCCCCAGGATCAGCAGCGCTGGTGGCTCTTGCGTATGGCCTGGACACAGCGCCCTCTACTGGAGAAAATGACGCTCTTCTGGAGCGGCGTTCTGACCAGCAGTTTTCGCAAAGTAGGTGGTCCCAGAGCCTATATACGCATGTTAAATCAAAACAATTTTCTACGTACACATGCTTTTGATACCTTTGATACGATCCTGCTTGGTATCACCGCCGATCCGGCGATGCTTTTCTATCTGGATCTGACTAAAAGTACTAAAGCCCATCCCAATGAAAATTATGCGCGTGAATTGATGGAGTTGTTTACTGTCGGAATTCAGAATTATACCCAGCAAGATGTCTTCGCAGGCGCGGCGGCGTTGACTGGCTGGCATCTTAAGGGTGTAGACAGTTCAGTTTATAATCCCGCGGACCACAGCACGCTGCCAGTGCGCTTTATGGGCCAGACGGGTAGTTTTGACTACAAAGATATTGTGCGTATTCTAGCCAACCATCCAGCCACACCCTGGTTTATTGGTCGCCACCTCTTCTCCTTTTTTGTGCATGAAAATCCCAGCAACGATGATCTCAAGCCGCTGGTTGACGCCTATGTGCAGAGTGGTCACAATATGGGCGCGGTGATGCGCGCGTTGCTGCTTTCGCCTCAATTCTCTTCGGCGCAGGCATATCGCAGCCGTATCAAGTCGCCAGTTGAATTTACCGTTGGAGCTTATCGCGCGCTGGGTTTACAGGGCGACGGCCAGGGTCTGCCCGCGATCACCACCCTGATGGGTCAGCCGCTGTTTGATCCACCAGATGTCTCAGGCTGGCCTGGCGATAAACTTAGCTCCAGTTGGCTTAATAGTGGTGCCTGGATGACGCGGCTCAACTATATCGATCTGCTACTGGTGCGTGGAACAGTGACCAAAGCAACTCAGTCACCGATTGATTTGCAGGGCATGATCAACGCGAATAAGCTTACCTCGCCAGAGACATTTGTCGATCACTTCGCTGGTTTCATGCTTGATGGCCCGCTACCAACTGAGCGTCGGACCCAGGTGCTTGACTACTTTAGCGCTACTGACAATGCCAGCAAAGCGCAGATTACCCTGAGCGGAGGCAAGGCGTACCCGCTTAATCGTGTGCGAGGCGCGTTGTACCTGCTCATGTCCTCGCCAGAGTACCAATTGAATTGATTCATTTGACTTGAATGTGAGCGCAGGATACGAGCGAGCGTGGGACAACGCTCCCATCTGCAGACGGAGCCTGTTCTTCGTTTAAGATAAGAGGTTTATATATGAAATTAACGCGCAGAGCAATGATGAAAGATGGTATGTTAATCGTCTCCGCTGGTATGGCCATGCCGGCCATTTTTAGCCGGGGAGTAGCCTCGGCCATGACGCTGGCGAAAGAAGGGTCGAGCTTTTCGCAGGTAGCGACTGATCATACGCTGATCGTTGTGCAGATGGCGGGAGGCAACGATGGTCTGAGCACAGTTGTACCCTTTACCGACTCGCTCTATAAGCAGATGCGGCCAACCCTGGCCATTCCCGATAATAAGGTCCTGCCCCTGGATACACGCCTGGGCTTGCACCCCAATTTGCAGCCTTTAAAGAATTTCTGGGATGCCGGCCAACTGGCAGTCGTCGAGGGCGTAGGCTACCCTAATCAGAGCCTTTCGCATTTCCAGGCCATGGATATCTGGCAGACGCTGGATTTAAACGGCAATGGCAGCGATGGCTGGCTGGGTAAGCTTGTTTCCGGCCTGGTAGACGAATCCGGGCATCCGTTCAAATCGCTGGATGTCGGTACAATGACCGCTCAGGCTCTGCGCTCAATTTCGGCCCAGGTGCCCACGCTCACGAACACCAAGTCGTACGCCATCGCGCCTGACCCGATCGATCCCGACCGTGGAAATGCGCGGACGCAGGCTTTGCTCAATCTCTATAACTCGTACCCCAAGACCTCGCCCTATGCCGCGCTCCTTGATACCACTGCTTTGAGTGCTCAGGAGGGTTCACGTGCCCTGCACACGGCTGACCTGGCCTATGTGCCAGCAGTTACATATCCCCAGGATTCGTTTGCCGCGGGCCTCAAAATCCTGGCTGAAGCGATTGTGCAGGATCTTGGGCTGCGCGTTGGCTATGTCACGCTGGGGGGCTTTGATACCCATGCTAACCAGCAGGATACCCACAATACACTCATGACGACCCTGGCCGGGGGACTCTCGGCTTTCTATAGTGACCTGATGGCCCATGGCAAGGCTGATAATGTTATCGTTCTCACCTGGTCCGAATTTGGACGCCGCGTCGAAGAGAATGGTAGCCAGGGTACCGATCACGGAACAGCCGCGCCGCTCTTTGTACTCGGTAAGGGTATCAATCGGGGCATCTTTGGTGAGCCACCCAGCCTGAGTAGCCTGGACAACAATGGTAATCTGAAGTATACCGTTGATTTTCGCTCAGTCTATGCCACAGTCCTCGATCGCTGGATGGGTGCTTCCTCCCAACAAGTCTTAGGCGGCTCCTTCGGCTCCCAAAACTTCCTGCCAAATCCTTAATACTTTCTCCCGCGATGCGGGGTAGTACACCTTTTGTTTTGCAGAGGTTTGGCAGGCACGCAACGCCCGCCAAACCTCTGCTTTTCGCCAGGGCGGGGAGGCAAAAGCTGTTTTGGCCTACTTTTACAAAATCAGGCTGACTTATATGAACGCCTTTGGCAGTCCTCTAGTCAGCTACTAGCAACTTGCCTTATAATAAGAGGGGATTAACACAGCAAACGGAGCAATAAAAAATAGTAAGTATGTCACAAGTACAGAAGAAGAAGGGCTGGCTGGCCTCCCTTTCGCCGCTGCAGCGTGCGGGCCTGGGCATTGTCATTATCGCGCTAATTGTCGCTCTCGGCGTCATTTATGGGCCACATTACGATACCGACAACACCACAACGGGCGATACGCCAGCCTCAAAGGTGATCGTGACTGGTCTGACCAGTTCGTTCACAGTTAATCACAGCATAAGTTATCAGGGCGCGACTGTAACTGTGACCACGGTGATGCAGGCAGGATCTTTCTCTAACGATGGGAAAAGCCAGTACGGGCACAAAAAATATGTTTTGCGCGTTTATCTTCACGTGCAGGCCCCTAAAAGTCAGCGTGGTCCGCTGGGTCTCAATTATTCTGAGTTGGTGCGCCTGGTTTTGAGTGATGGGACGCGGCTTCCCGCGAATCTCGCGCAGATCTCACCTGATATTCTACCCGGTCAGGACGAGCAGGGTTTTCTCGATTTCTGGGTAAATACCCCTCTTGATCTCTCTCAACTATCTTTACTGCTGGCTGACCAGACGATCACCTTCAGGCACTAGTACATCTTACCCCCCGTGCTTGACAGCCTGTAAGCTCCCTCTTACACTTACAAAGAGTGAGTGGTTGGGCTGCAGGTAGGAGTGTTCGGATGTGGAGGCCTCACCAGGAAGAATCGTTATGCAGCGTCTCGCGGACCCACAGGGAACAGGAAATTTTTTACACAGGCATTTCTGGCACTGTGTTTTTCTCGTTGGTCTGTTTGTACCTGTTCTGGCATTTGCCGCGCTGACCAGCTCTGAACAGGTGTTAGCTGCCTCTTTTACCCCCTCAAAAAACACATTTACGGTGAGTCCCACGCAAGGTCCGGTGAGTGCCGTGATTACGGTTAGCGCGAGCGGTGTCTTTTTCACTGATGGCACTCAGGTCAAGTTGGGGTATACTCTCGATTTTCACACCTGTAACCTTGCCTCGGGTGGTCAGGTGAGCGTAGTGCGTGATGGCGCCTTTAGTGGCTGGTTTCGCTGGCCAGCAACTACGGGCATAGGTTCTTTTGGCGTGTGCGCGAGCGCGAACTCCTTTACTTTTCAAGTCGGGAACTATAAGGTCTTGTCGGCCAGTGCCCCGCACATCGCAATCGCGCCAGCCACGCTTCAGGTGGGTAAACAGGCGACGGTCTCTGGCACGAATTTTTTGCCGAGTGGATCAAACGTTAACTTGATCTGGCGCTCGGCCAATGGTGGACAGAGCATATTCCTCGGCTCCGCGCTGTCGAATGGCTCAGGAGCGTTTACCCACACATTTTCCGTTCCCGTTCATGCGAGCACAGGCTCCTATACTCTTACAGGCGCGGTTGGCGGCGGTTCTCCACCAGCATTGAGCGCGGTTACCACTTTTCATGTTAGCGGCATCAGTCTTGCACTCGTACCGACATCTACGGCCCGTGTGGCCCAGAAGACCGCGACGCCAACACCCGTGCCGACAGCGCCCGTGGTGGCGGCTCAGCATACAATGCCGACCAGCACAAGTATAGGCAATACAGCTGGCAAGACGAGTTTGCTTTTGCCAATCGCGCTTGGTGGGGCTATCCTGGTCACGCTCGCACTCTGTGCCGGAGTGCTGGTGGTGCGCAGGCAACGTCGTAGGCTTACCCTCTCTGCGGCTCCAACCTCTGGTCCTTTGCTCTGGCCAGAAGCGATAGACATGATGAATGGCAGCGCTAATAATGGCTCGGGAATGGTTGCTCCCTGGCCAGGCGCAATGTACCCTGGAGGTAACTCACCCGCGGGGAATCCTGGGATGGAGTACACGCCTTTCTCAGAAATAGCAGGGCTGACCATTGCTGAGAACAAGGCCGTCTCTATTCCCTTTGATCCCGGTCTGGCTGAAGCTATGCGTGAGGCTCAGGTAAGCCTGTTCGCCACGCCCAGACCCCCGATTGGTGAAGAAGTTGAGGTCCAATAATTACTCGCGACATGCGTTTTCTTGCCAATGAAGTCAGCAATTCGGACGTTGCCTGCACCATTAAACAGAAGACGAGGTGTAGCTCCATGCTCAGCAGATGGGGGGATATATCGGCTGTGTTTGGGGCATCTGATACGTCTATCTTTCATGCTCTAGTCTCAAGTGGTTAAGAAAACGTTTCACAAAACAGGTATATGTCCTATTTTTCCTCTCGCGCTACATTCCCACGCGCGCGGAGGTGTATATTGAAGAAAAGCACACAGGTGAGAATGCGGCTCAGTGAAGAAGATGGGGTGTGGATGAGGTCGGGCCCGGTGAGGAGTTTTTTGTATGAGGAAGCATCCAACTGCATCAGATCAGAGTGACTGGCCTGATGAGCCAGGTCAGAAAGATGAGCCAGCTTTCCAAAAGCGTAAGGGCCTGGATAAGGGAGATAGCGGCTCTTCTGTTCGTACCACACGCCAGCGCATTTTTCTGGCACTGTTAGCGTGTGGTTTTGTGGTTATTTCCGCGGTGTTCTCCCTATCAGGGCTGGGACCAGGCATCTCGTACGCGAGTCCGCGGGTGCCTCTAGATAGTACAACAGACGCGCAAACGGCAGTAGCCATGGCAGCGACAGCGGCGGCGGCTACCGCTACAGAGTCAGCGGTGGAAACGGCGACGGCAGCGGCCTCCGCAACGACCGCGCCGACAGATACCCCCACCACAGGCCCCACAGATACGGCGACCGCGACGGCGACGAAGAAGCCCACCAAGAAGCCGACTGCAACCCCCACGCGGGGTTCGACTTCCTCGACGCCTGGCGTGTCCCCCTCGGTCAGCGCGACTGCTGGCGGTTCTCCAACCACTGTTGCGCCTGGAGATAATACACCAACCTTGGGAAGCACTGCGACTGACGCTGTAGTTCCACCTGGAAATCATGGAAATACTTCTACTCCAAACCACTCTGGTGGCGGTAGCGATGGTCCCCGGGTTGTAGTGATTGTGGGGAGCGTTGTGCTTTTGCTTCTGCTTGGCCTGGGTGCGGGCTGGTTCTTTTTCCGCCGTATGCTATTGCCACAGGGCGCGCCTGCTACTAATTTGCGACCTAGCGGCGCGCGTCCCTGGTCGCGTACCCGCGTGCCCAATCCCGATAGCCTGAGTGCTATGGCTCCGAGCCAGGGATTTGTGGGAGGATTTGTGGGCGAGCCTGGTGGTCCGGGCGGTCCTGGTGGACCCAACCCCAATATGTTCGCGGTTGATACTTTTGCGGGACCACCCAGGAATAATGGCGGCTTCAACGGGCCTGGGCCGCAGGGTGGAAATGGCGCGGGCTTTGGTGGCTTCTCGGACAGCTTTATTCCACCTTCACCGCAGATCTTCCCCACGGATGAAAGCAGTATGATTCCGCCTGGCAGTGGAGCGTTTCCGGTGATTCATAACGCGAATGGCTTCGCGCCAGCTAGTCCGGCTTTTAACGCCATGTATGGCTTGCCAGACGACCCATTCTCTGGCTCGCAAGGTGGCTCTCCTCCCGGCTGGATATCTAAGCTGGACAATAGCTCTGGTGGTCCGCCGCCATCGCATGCGGGCAATTTCGGGTCAAATGTGTCGGATCTCAATGATCCCTACCTGGCTGAAGTTATTCGCCAATATAGTCAGAAAAGTCAGAGCGTGCAGCCTCAACAGGAGCTGCCACCCAATGGCCCCCTGCCAGGGCCAACACAACAGATGCCATTCAATGGTCCTCCGCCAGGACCCCAGCCAGGACCCCAGCCAGGACCCCAGCCAGGACCCCAGCCAGGACCCCAGCAGCAAATGCCATTCAATGGCCCCCAGCCAGGGCCAACACAGCAGATGTCGCTTAACAGGCCATCGCAGCAGTTGCCGCCGCCAGGATCACCGCAGCAGATGCCGTTCAATGGACCGCCGCCAGGATCACCGCAGCAGATGCCGTTCAATGGACCGCCGCCGGGTCCACAACTCAACAGGCCATCGCAGCAGTTGCCGCCACCGGGTCCACAGCAGCAGATGCCGTTCAATGGACCCCCACCGGGTCCACCTCAGCAGATGCCGCTTAACAGACCATCGCAGCAGTTGCCGCCACCGGGTTCACCGTCGCCGCCGCCAGGTCCGCCAAGACCACAGCGCGAACCGCGTACAGGCTACCAGGACTCTCAGTGGCTCCAATAAGCTTATAACGGCTATGGGCCATTCCATGTGGCCAGGGCAGCCGTTTCGCTTGAAAAGTAGTAGGAGTGTAGAGCATAATCAGTCCTCTGGCCAGGGGTTCGAGGACTGTAGAATTGCCAAACCTTTTTGCTTGTTTTGAAGATGTTTGCTGGGCATGCAGCGCGCCCGGCAAACATCTTCATTTCTGCGGGTTGGGGAGGCAGAAGCAGAGATCACCTATATCGTTGTAGAGCTTTCAATGCAAGAGCTTTTCCATAACGATCACGTCTACCCAGTGACCATCAAGCATGCCTTGTTCATGGTAAACGCCGATGGTCTGGAAACCGTGGCGCTCGTAAAGGCGCATACCAGGGGCATTGGTGGGAAAGGCGGCGAGTACCATTTTATGGTAGCCCAGCCCTTGTGCCTGCTCTTCCAGCGCACTCAACAGGGCATCACCAATGCCCTGGCCCCGTTTTTCGCGAGCGACATAGACTGAAAAGTCCGTGACATGTGCGTAGACCGGGCGTGCATTGAATAGATTGAGCGAGCCCCAACCTACAAGCGCGCCAGCTTTATCTACCGCCACCAGCACTGGATGGCGTGCTCCACGCATAGCCAGCCACTCGGTTCGTTCCTCAGGCGTGCGCAACTCGACCTCCAGGGTCGCTGAACGATCCTCAATCCCCTGATTATAAATGTGCGCGATAGCTGCCGCATCCTCGCTAGTGGCCGCTCGAATCTTCATGTGCTGCTCCTTCTCGGTGATCCTCACCAGTTCGGTCCAAGAGCGCGTTTGCTGTCCAAGCCCGCTCAGGTAGCTTGCGAGGAAGTCGATATTTGATGGGTCCAGGCAATAGGAGCGGTTAGGCCCCTCGTTGCTCACCTGCACCAGTCCCGCTTCGCGCAACAGAGTCAGATGCTCGAAGAGACTTGACTGAGCCAGCGGAAGCGTCTCGGCCAGTTGCACAGATGTGCAGTCTTTGCGCTCAGCCAGTAGAGCTACAATGCGAAAGCGAGCTGGATTCGCCAGTGCCCGCAGCATGCGTAGTACTCGTGCCTCCAACGCGCTCGGCGCCAACTCCTCCGTTTTCATACCGGTTTACCTTTCGTTTTCTTCCCTCTGGTTTTTCCTGGAATGGAATTACGCTTTTTTCCGATTATCCGAATAATATATCTTGCTTGATATTCTGTCAAGTGTCTGATAGCCCTGGTAAGTGCTTCTTGGCGGGCGATTGTGAACAAACATGTTATACTGTATGCTATGGAGAGAGACAAAGAAGCAGGGCAAATCTGCCCCTGGGTTAAATAGTAAGTGAGGTAAGGGGAAGCTATGATGATACAGGTGCATGGTTTTGATTGGACAGCTTACGCGGAACATGTTATGCCGGCTTTTGAGCAATGGTTAGTTCAGCGGGACGAAAAAGCCCTTGTGCGGCTCTTTAAAGAGACGCGTTGCGCGCGCGAAGAAGCGTTTATGCCCGCGGCGCTGCAACGAGCGCGCATCTGGCCGCGCGCGCAAATGTTCGCGGAGACGCTGCCGCTGGGTCCGTACAGCCGGCGCGAATACCAGAAGCTCTGTTCCGCCGAACGCTTTACCGCCCTGAGCGATAGCTATATGTATCGGCATGCTCCCCAGCTTTATCAAAATCCCGAAGCGATTCGCGCCGTCTGGGGAGCATTAATTGAGACCTATTGCCTGCCCTGGAGTGAGGATGAATATAAGCAGCCAGGATCAGATTCTCAGGCGCAAGAAGCAGATAGTGTAGAGGATGAAGAGGCGTCCAGCATGGTAGGTGCTCAGATAGAGCGCAGCGAAGTGCTGTCCTTGCTTCACGAAGCTGGCCTGGGCGAGCTGGCACATGATATAAACGAGCAGGGAGGCCTCAGGACCGAGCGTTTGCGTGGCGATGAGAGCGATGTAGGGCCAGATACTCAACCCTTGAGAGGCGCGGACATTGCCTGGCCGGAGGAAAGACTTGATTTTGGGTATACAGAAGATTTTTCCGTGGACCTGCTGGAGGATGAGGAGTATGGCGAGGACAAAGAGGATGTTGAGGAGTATACACGTCCTATGCCAGGAGGAATTGCGCTTGGCGTGCATCCTAATGCACTCCAAATACGCGGCTGGCTGGCCAGCATTTCTGTGCGCTCATTAGCTCTATTTGAATATCTGGCCTGTGGGCGGCGTTGCATGCCCTTTGGCTACGAGCCAAGCGAAGCCTATGGTGTCTTTATTGGCTATCTCACACCTGACGAAGTCTGGCGCCTGGGCACCAGCCTGCGTGGCGTGATTGACCCCGATCAAGCTGAGGCCGAGGCCGATTATTTACGCTTCCGCTATCAGCATCCCGGTGTACCTGAAAGCTATCGTCTGATAGACGAAGTGCTTCCCTCCCACGCGATCGAGTTTCACCGCGCGCTGGACATGGCGGCGGCCCAGGGTTTGGGACTGATTTGTAGCGTTGAATAAGCTACTCTCAGCCTTTGTCTAGTGTCGCGCGAGTTTGACGAAGATGCTCAGGCCCTCGTGCGGTAGAGATTCTGCCCAGATCACCCCTTTATGGCGCTCGATAATCTCTTTGCTAATTGTCAGGCCGAGTCCCCAACCAGGAATGGAGGAATATTCTACGCCAGGCGCGCGATAGAATGGCTGGAAGAGTTGCTTCAATTGATCCGCGTCAAGCGTGGAGCAGGTGTTATGGATATGTATGGTTGCGTAGTCATTATCTGTCTCGACGACGAAGCTGATAGGAGTATTGTCCTCTGAATATTTGACCGCGTTGTGCAAGATGTTTGATAGCGCCTGAAAGAGGCGTTTGGTATTAGCAGGAAGAGTGAGCGGAGTGCTGGGAAGATCGACTTCTATGCCGCGTCTGCTGTATGTGTGGACTTCCTCAATGAGATCGTAACACAGGCTTGTAAGATCATACAGAGGCAATATTGTGGGCAACTCCTCGCTGTGTACCTGGCTCAGCTCAAACAGTCTATCAATCAGTTCACTCATATATAACGCGCGTACTTCCACTATGCCCAGATACTTTTGCACTGAGAGCCAGTTTTCTGGAGTCTCGCCAGACCTCTCCAGGCGGCTGACCAGGAGCTGTGTACGTCCGAGAATGGTAGTCAGAGGCGTTCTTAGTTCGTGTGACGCGCGGGTAAGCACATAGTCTTTCAGATCATTGGCCTGTTCAAGCTGCTTATGGCTTTGCACGACATTTGCGTGTGTCCTCTCCAACTCCTGGTGAATATGAAGAAGCGCCCTGCGCGCACGCTCCAGACGCACAACTATGATGATTGCTACTATTTCCAGGACTATAAAAGGCCCGATGGTTAAGAGATCGCGTATAACATTGGGAGTCAAGAGACCCGGTGAGCTAAAGTTCGAGAGCGCGATCAAGCTGAGTAACAGCGCGGCCAGCGCGGGCCCGATGCCCCAGATCAATGCTACCAGAATGGCAACCAGACCAAAGGGAGCGCCGAGGAAGAGTGGAGCCTGGGGAATATAGGTATCCACTTTTGCTAGCAACAAGAGCAGGCCAACAAAGACAAAGGCAGCAAGATAGCCCAGGGCTGGCGAACGCAATTTAAGCACGTTGCGCAGGGTATTTTTATGCCTTTGCGCGGGATCTTGTTGTGATTGAGGATTCTCAGATGTGCGGCGTTGCATGCGGAACCCTTTCTATCATAGCTCCTCTGCCTGGATCGTAAACCTCACTGCCTGGCCGGGCTGTTTTAAGTATACGCGCAAGGGAGAAAAAGACACACCCTATGCTTCTTTTTTGGCTGCGTAAAATAGAGAAGAGGAGGTGCATTATGAAAAAGGGTCTTTGTCGGGCTTTTTTTTGTCTGGCGCTGGCTTGTGGATGTTTGCTGGCGTCTGCTTTACCGGCCTTCGCTGCCTCAGAGCGATCCGCAAGCTCGGTCCAACGCGCCAGGTTAACTACATCAGTTCATAAAGTAAAAAAACGCAACTGGTATCTCAGCCATCAGGCGTGGCGGCGCTATGCTTACGAGGGAGATTCCAGGCAAGAGATTAACCAGTTTCGCCAGGGAAACAGCAATCATGACAATCCGACTTTTACCAGAGGAGGACATGGTCAGGGCAACTCAGGGAATTATGGATATAATCGAGGTCATAGTCAGGATAATAGCCTTAACGGAGGAAACCAGATTATCAATACTTCTCGTTTGAAAGGATATCGGAGAATTAACCAGTACTCTTTCGGGAACAGTAATTATCGCAACAGCATTACTCATTATGGAGGCTATGATCAAGGAAATACCGGGAATTCAGGCTCGAATAAAGGGCTTAACCAGGATAATAGCTCCAACAGTGGTAATCAGATCGTTGGTTGAGGCACCGCCCTTATGCTTGCGGTAAATTGAAGAAGTGATTTAAGCGTGAGAGATGGTGGAAAAGTTGGGAGGGGAATAATGTTGCGTCTCATTGTCAGGTATCGTGGCTATTTGATTCTCGCGGGTCTGGCGTTCGCGCTTTGTGGCGGACTATGGATGACCCACTCTGCTGGCGCCGTAGTCCGTGTCGGGCCACCGTCAGGCCAGGATCAGCAGAATAATCAGGCATATCATGGAGCCAGCTTTTTTGGCAATTCCGCGACAACGATTGGGCATGGCCAGGGCAATACAGGCAATGTTGGGACCAATCGGGGTTATAATCAGGATGCCTCCGCGAACGCCGGTAACCAGGTAAGCTCGCAACGTAAACAGATTCGTACACAGGTGAACAATCAGCAATTCCGGCAGAGTTCGGGCGGACTCAGCGGGAGCGGCAATAGCTCGACCCTGATTGGCGCCTTTCAGGGAAATAGCGGGAATTCGGGGCTTAATTTTGGCAACAACCAGGATAACGCGGGCAATTCTGGCAATCAGGTAAATAATCAGGGCAATATTATTGGCACTCAGATCAACAAGCAGGGAAGTTCCGTCACCAATGATGGAAACATAATTCTCCACCAGATCAACTATATTCAGCTTTTCCCTGGTCTGCGCATCTACTTCAGTCTGCGTCCCAAACTTACCTTCGCGGTCAGCGTCGGCCATTAGCTTGATCTATCTCTACCACCTGGCTCTCGTTCTGGCCACCCTGTCACGCGCAGATGATGCGCGCAAGAAAAACGAGAATGCCAGGGGCCTTCTCTGGAGCAAAGAGAATCCTTTAGAAAGGCCAATGCCTCTTATTTAGAGGAACTTCACGAGAGATGTGCAATACTGGTTTGAACAATCTCTCAATTTTAATAAAATTTTAACATGCAAATCTTTAAAATATGCTTGAAATGATGTATGCTACTTAAATGAGTAGGGGGTTTTCTAGTGTTCAAATGGATTTTAGTTAGCTTACTATATCTTTCCTATAAAAAGATGAAAGAAGTAAGACCAGGTATTTGCGTGCCGCAAGGGCTTGATCAAGGTTTCTTCGCTCAAAGATGAATGTAGCAGCAAAGAGACTGCTGCGGCAGAAGCTGTGCAGGCTCGTGTAAGATCGAAGATCATCGCTTTAGCCAGAAAAGCCGGAAGCGCTTCCTCGTTCGCTGTTTGCGTCGATTTTGATCTCACCTGTTCTATTCTGAACTCATCCCTCTAGCGCTTAACAAGCTTGAATGTTATAGCCTCGTTCTTTCTCTATCGTTCAGTCTACTCGTTGAACGCCATATGAAAAGCGAGGATGTATCGAGATGAAGAAAAAAAACCTCCTCTCTTTTAGAGACTTTTCTCCAGGTATCATTTGCCCGATTTACGAAAGGAGTCACGACTATGTCTGAGTCTGTTTTGCCATCGAGCGTATCCGAGGAAGGGGTTGCTTCTCTCTCTTCAACGGAAGAGGCTGATCTTCCAGAGGCCTTGCGTATGCCCACGCTGGCCAAACCGCTGGGTTGGCGCTTGCTTTTGAGCCTGGCCAATCTGGTGATTCTGATGGCGCTTATCCCTACTTTCGGCATTCTCCTACCGAATCAACTGGCAGCTCTGGATGCCGTTCACAAAGCGACGCTGCTGGCACTCATCTCGCTGGCGGGAAGTATTCCAGCACTTTTGGGAAATTTATTAGGTGGAGCATTGTCAGACCGGACCACCTCGCGTTTTGGCCGGCGGCGACCCTGGATTATTGCGGCGGGTCTGCTTGCAGCTCTCGCGCTGGTAATCCTGGCGCTAGCTCCCAGTATTCTGATTATCGCGCTTGGCGTGGTTCTCCTACAATTTGCCGCGAATACAGCTTTTTCGTGCGTGACCGCGATTGTGCCCGACCAGGTACCAGTGACCCAGCGTGCGACTGTTTCGGCCTTTGCTTCATTTGCCCTGCCTCTGGGGGCGATCATTGGCATTGGTGTGATCGCTCAAGCCTTTAATGGTGGGCGTGGAGCATATTACGTGCTGGCGGGAGCATTGGCGGTTGTGCTCGTCGTATTTGTCCTGCTGGTGCGAGATCCAGTTTTACCGCGGGACAGTGTACCAGCGTTTAATGGCAAAGCCTTTCTGGCCAGTTTTGTGCGACCCTTGAAAGTGCGCGATTTTTCACTTGTGCTGGTCGGACGTGTTTTTGTCATGTTCGGCTATTATATCGTCGTCAACTATTTGCTGTACTATCTGGAAGATTCAGTGCATAGCACAGCGACCCAGGCGACCGCCCAGGTGGGGATCTTTCAGGTCTTGTTAACTGTGGTGATGGTCACTTCAACGCTTATAAGCGGTGTCGTCTCCGACCGTCTCCAGCGGCGTAAACCCTTTGTAATAGTCGCTTCGGCTGTCATGGCACTTAGCTTGATCATACTGGCTTTCTTTCCCGTGCTACCTCTGGTGTTTATCTCTGCCGCTGTGCTGGGGATTGGCTTCGGCGTCTTTCTCTCCGGTGACCTGGCGCTGCAGACGCAAGTCTTGCCTACGCGGCGAGATAACGCGAAAGATCTTGCTATCCTCAATCTGGGCAGTTTGCTGCCGCAGATTCTCGTACCCCTTGTGGTAGGAATTACACTTACGCTTTTGAACAGCTATCCAGCCACATTTCTGGTAGGAGCAGTTCTGGCGTTGCTGGGGGCTGCATTGATTATTCCAGTCAAGTTAGTGCGTTAATAAAAATACAGGCCTGTTTATGCCTGGGAGGAGTAAGCGCTTCCCGGGCATAAACTATTGCACTTTCTTTAATGAAGGGACGCTTTCTTTATGGCATCTACTCGTCCATTTCGTTTTAGTTTGCTAGTTAACAGGGCAAAATCGCGCCAGGAGTGGATCACCAAAGCGCGGCGCGCTGAGGAGCTTGGCTACACAACTTTATTGACCGCAGACCATCTCTATCAGGAGGTTGATCCTATTGCCAGCCTGATGACGGTTGCCGACGCAACCTCTTTACGGATCGGTAGCCATGTTTTCTGCAATGATTTCAGGCATCCAATAGTTCTGGCAAGACAGGTTGCTAACCTTGATCTTTTTTCAGAGGGACGTGTCCAACTGGGTCTTGGCTGTGGCTATTTTGCCGAAGAATACGCGCAGGCAGGCATTCCTATGGACTCCCCCGCGGTGCGCGTCTCGCGCTTTGCGGAAGCACTGCAACTGATCAAAGCCTATTTCCACGAAGACGAGGTCACATTTAGCGGAGAGTACTACCAGGTCAAGGGCTTAAAGACAGCCGCGAAATCTCAGCAAAGGCCACATCCGCCCATCTATATTGGCGGTGGTGGCAAACGCGTGCTTTCAATTGCCGCCAGAGAGGCCGACATTGTAGGTCTGGTCGCTAAAAATAATGAGCATGGTCTGGAATGGACCAATGCTTTGTCGGACGCAAATGCGCAAAAAATTGAGTGGATACGCCAGGCCGCAGGAGAACGCTTCTCACAAATTGAACTTAGTTCAACAGTTTTTATTGCCGCGGTAACCGACCAGTCTCAAGGAGCCGCTCAACAGATCGGCAAGCGTCTAGGTTTGAGCGCTGAACAAACAATCGATTGCTTCCATATGCTAATTGGTTCAGTTGATCAGATCGTCGAAGAATTGTATAGAAGACGCGAACTCTTTGGCGTCTCGTCTATCGAAATCGGCGAATCTCATATGGAAACGCTCGCGCCTGTTGTGGCGCGCCTGACTGGCCAATAGGGCTATTCTTGTCATCTTATCTATCTTCGTGTATGATACTTTGTATACACGTCCCTTTTTAATTGATAATGTGAGCTGACCTGGCAAATACAGCCCTCTGAAAGTCATTCATACATCAGAGCAGAGTACTCATTCCTGAAGCAATAGGCATAGGGTGTAAAAGCTCCTGGGAGAGAATGTCATCTCTAAAGCCTTGTAGAGCTTTAGCTTTGAGAATTTGCCACGTTCAGGTTCAAGGAGGAATACATTTGATCTGGCAACGCCTTTCTCCTATCTGGCAAACCTGTGTAGCTGAAGCATGGCAGGGCTATTGTCATGGCTCATTACCCCATGGAGCTGTCGTTACAGACGCTCAAGGGCGAATAGTCTCTCACGGGCGCAACCGTATTCGCGAAAAGACAGCAGAGGGGCGAGAGTTTGCTGGCAATCGCCTGGCTCACGCGGAATTGAACGCCCTGCTGGCCATGGACTGGAGCGCGACAGATGTGTATAGCTGCAAGCTCTACTCAATTGTTGAACCATGTCCAATGTGTATTGGCGCGTTGCGTATGGCGCATATGCGGGAAATTCATTACGCGGCACGCGATAGTGGAGCGGGCGCGACTTCATTGATTGACAAGACAGCATTTTTCGCCAGTGGTCAAATCGCTGTTTTTGGCTCAGAAGATAGTGAGTTGGAGCAGAGTGCCATGGCTCTTATGGTTGAAGCGACACTCAGCCAGAGGCACCCTCAAGCCTGGGATTGGATTAACCAGTTAGCTAGAGAACTGCCTCGCTCCATTACTCTGGGGAACCAGCTCTTTGAAGAGCACCTGGTTGCCCAATGGTGTGAGGAAGGCAAAGCAGCCTCCTTTGTCCTGGACCAAATCCATGAACGGCTCTTAGCTCTCCTGAGATAATGTCTTGTAGCGCGGGCCAGGGATTGCTCTGGCCCAGGCCCGTGTAGAAACTTTGCCTCTCAATGCCGCAAGGCCCTCTCCGGCGAGGCAAAAGAGCTTTTACATAGCCCTGTCTCTGGTCTTGACCGGAAGATGGTAAGCAAAGGAACGACCATGAGGGAGCTTGAGCTTTTGTACTCGACAGGCAAACGGCAAGTCGATGATATTCTTTGCGGGACGATAGGTATTCTAGAGGCCTGCTTTCCTGGGCGCATTAGCGCTTATTACTTGCATGGCAGCTTTATTGACGACAGCGGTATTGAGACAAGCGACATCGACCTCTTCCTGGTTGTCAGAGGAGGCTTGAGTCCCGCTGAGCAAACAAAGCTGCAACAGATCGCGCAGTCCTGCGCGCGTTTCAGCCCATTGATGGTCGAGATACTGGTGCTGGACGAGATCCTTTTACGCCAGCAGGGTCATTTTCGCGTCAAATGCGCCAGCCGCCTGATCTGGGGCACGGATCTGCGTGCTCAACTGCCGGATCAGAACCTGGAGCAGTATCTGCGTCTATACGCGCATTTCCCTTTTGTGTATATCACCCGCATGCTGCGCGATCTTGAGGGGCTGACCTCTCCGCTTACATATCCTCAGGCGAACGGATTATTTTATGGTTATGATCAGCAACTTCTCCCCCCCAGGAATGATCCGCAGCACAATATTAAAAAATTGGTGACGGGTGTATGCTGGGCCGCGACTGTGCTCATTGCCTGGCAAAGTGGGAAAACTGTACCGGGTAAACGCGCAAGTGTCGATCTCTATCGTGAGCATGTTCATGATGAATGGACGGGCTTTATTGAAGAAATGTATACTTCAGGCAATCGCCGCTGGCGTTACCTGGTGCCAGCAGAGCAGGAGGAGTGTCAGCGTTTACGAGCATTGTGCGAGCAAACGCTGGCGTTTGAGAAGCACTTTTTGCGCGCCTATCAGTCCTATCTTCTCCAGGAATTGCGCAAGCAGGATGAGGGCAGCCTTGTAGCGCGCCAGCAACTGCAGAAACTGTTTCTTGATGAAGAAGGCAAAGCTATGAGTCAGCTCTAGCCACTGACTAAAAGGCAAAAGGGAACACTAGAATGAGTTATGCGTGATGTTTCAAATCACGCATAACTCATTCTAGCTTTTAGTACCTTGGCTTCCTGGCGGGGGGGAAGCGCGGTGTCTTCTGTGGCTCATCGGGAAAGACGTTGGGCAACTTCTCATTTGTCAACTGAGAGGGGCTTAAGCGTTTGGTGAGCGACGCATTGTCCGCGCCAGCAGGTGATACAAGTTCTACAATCAATTCGTCAATCATAGTCCCTGTCCTTTGCAACGGTGGGAGGGGTTGATTGCTAGCTTTAGCGGAGCGGACATGTTCTGTCAGGTTCTTGATAGCATATTGAGTTCGCTCCATCTCTGTCTGCAACTGGCTGTAGCGCTGTAGACGAGAGAGAAGATTGTTCAGGGAGTAAGAGATGCGCCAGAGAACGTTATCACGGTTCAAGGGCGCGCGGGCAGCGAAATCACCATTGGCAGCTTTCACATGTGTCTGGAGGATCTGCTCAATACCGTCTTCCAACTGGCGTTTCAGCGTGAGCTGTGTTTCCTGCTGTTCAATTTCACGTCGCTCCAGGGCAACAATCTCTTCGGAGCGGTCAAGGGCGGTGATCGCCCTGGTTGCGCTACTTACCCAAAAATAGATAAGGATCGCGATAAACAATTCCAGACCAATAGGTGGGTAGAAAAGGGTATAAGGGTTTGTCTGTAAAAGGTGAGCAATTTCAGCGGTATGGTCACCGAACGTAATCCAGCCTGCAATAAAGATGATGTTGATAGTCATAACGATAAAAACACTACGGGGTGGAAAGAAAGCCACGACCGCCAGAAGGGAGGCCGCCATCAGATCAAAAGCCGGCATCAGCCCAAGAGAGACGCCGCCAGGAATAGCCAGGAAGGCGAGGGCGAAACCCGCGTCCAGCACCGTCACGACCAGCCAGCCGGCGGCGATGAGATGGCCTCTTCTGTTGAGAGCGATCAGGGCGAAGGCGTTAATAAAAAAGGTCACAATCTGCGTCACAAAAAAGCCGAGATTGTGCGCGAGGGGCAAAGGAAGCAGGGTATATATGCTAATGTATACAACCGTAAGGCTGGCCACCTGGCCACGACGCACAGCTTCTCGTTGCGCGAATGTCGCGTTATCCGATTCTTGTGGAGCGGTTAGACGAAACCACCAGTTGCTTCTAGTGGCTGGACGTGAGAAGCCTTTAGGCCCGGGCGAGACGAGGGGGTCGGCTCCTTGTTGCCCGGAAGGAAAGTATGCAGCCATGTTTTCGGTCTCCTTTATATAGCATTGAGATGCTATGCTTTATGGTTCACCGCTAACACAAGGAGATAGGTAGAACCCATCTTGCCTGGAGCGGATGGTCAGACCAAGGTGCTCTAGTTTCTGGCGCAGAGCGAAAAGAGCATTATAGACTCCCTTCATTGCCCTGCGCCTGGTTTTCTGCTGACTGGCATCGACCAGACGCAGGCGATGTTCCTGAACCAGACTGTCCCACTGCGCGATAATTTTCGCGTTGGTGGAGAAAAGCGCTTGTATTAATACTTCGTATGAACAAGAGTAGCTGGCCTGGAGCACTTCCTGAGGGCAACAGGGCAAGAAGGCTAAAACAGGAAGGAGAATGCGTATCTCACTGGAGGTCAAAATCCGCTGCGCCACCACGCGTACCTCCTGCTTATGCCCAAATAGCACCAGCGATACGATAGATGTTGAAATATTGACTAGCAGCCTGTATCCTGGATATATCTCCTCTAAGTCGAAGAAATGAAATATATCGCTCTTTATTTCTGCAGGATACAAATCAGCGGTGTGGTTCATGGAAAAACCCCCCAATTCCCAGGTCACAATAAAAATGGGTAACAGCTATCCAATTAAAATATACACATGAAACGCCATATATCACAATACAAATAGGAATACTGTCTAGTATAGAAGACTTCGCTGGTGTTTTTTCCCCAGAGTCCTGGCCCTTTATCTGTCAGATTCTCTTTTTGTATAGTGTTCAGCTTATAATACTATACTTTAAAAGATGCCTTTTCTGAGATTTTCCACTACTCATGAAAGTTGGGTAAAAGCGGAACAAGTTCTCCTATTTTCAAGGACTTGTTGCTGACATTTTTGAATAATAAAGATACAATTTTAGACGATGACATACAAGATCATCGTAAAAAGTTTGCCTTCAGCAAGTCTCGTGCTGCAGGGCACATTACTCAGGATCTGAGCTATTCTCAAGATCTGAAGAAAGGAATCGATGCGTAGGGTTGTTATAACAGGTTTAGGAGTAGTTTCTCCTGCGGGCATCGGCAAGGAAGCATTCTGGCGGAATTTGCTGGCAGGCATCCCAACGGGCCGATCCCTGGAGAACGTGACATGTAGTAACCTTTTCGGACATCATGAGTTTGGGGCTCAAGTGGTATGTGAAGCTACAGACTTCGACCCCATCAGCCATCATGTACCGCCAAAGTATCGTCAGGAAGACCGCTTTATCCAATTTGCCTTCGCGGCTGCTTATCAAGCGTTTCACGACGCTGGTCTGGAGCGCGATACATGGGATGCCACGCGGGTGGGTGCGACTCTGGCGACGGCTATTTGTGGCACGCAGACACTTGATCTGGAGTTTACCAAAGCATCGAACTGGGGACAGGAGCCGTTGCATTCAGAGGGGGTTTCGCCCGCCCTTTATCCCGCAGCGATGGGCAACTCCGCGGCGCTCGCTCTGGGTTCACATTACGGTTTGCAGGGGGAATGCGTGACCCTATCAACTGGTTGTATCGCTGGTTTGGATGCGATCAGTTATGCTTACGATAGCATCGCTTATGGCGACCACGATGTAATGTTTGCCGGGGCTTCAGAAGCGCCGATTACTCCTATTACAATTGCGGCATTTGATATTATCAACTGCCTTTCTCACCAGCCAGATCCAGCCAATGCCTCGCGTCCGTTCAGCAGTGATCGTGACGGCTTTGTGCTTTCAGAGGGATGTGGCCTAGTCGTGTTGGAAGAGCTTGAGCATGCTCGTGCCCGCCAGGCGCCGATTTACGCGGAGATTACAGGCTACGAAGTAGTGGAACATGCTATTCATATGACCGATATGTCGCCAGATGGCCGCGACCTTGCACGCAGCATTAGCGGGGCTTTACGCAATGCTTGTCGAGTTGCCAGCGACATTAATTTCGTGAATGCTCACGGAACATCCACTCCGCAAAATGATTATTACGAAACCCTGGCCCTCAAAACATCTCTAGGTGAGCATGCTTACGCCATTCCTATTAACTCAACCAAATCTATGGTTGGGCATGCCCTCGCGGCAGCTAGCGCTGTAGAAGTTGTCGCCTGCGCATTGAGCATTCAGGCTCAACGAATTCACCCGACCATTAATCTGAAAAATCCTGATCCACGCTGTGATCTAGACTATGTGCCCAACGATGCCCGCTCCCACGATATTCATCAGATGCTGACGACCGCGAGTGGCTTTTCTGGCCTGCATGCAGCCATGATCATTGAGTCTTACTCAGCAGCGGAGGAACAATGACTGCACGAATAGTTGTCACGGGTATGGGCGTCATTTCTCCTTATGGGATAGGTGGAGAGGTATTATGGGAAAAGCTGATGGCGAGAGAAAATGCGCTCACACCTCTGGTTGCTTTTGAGACCGAACATCTTCAGTGTCGGGTTGGGGGACAATTGGCGGATTTTCATGCAGAAGCCTACTTTAGTCCCCGTGTGACGCGCAAGATCGATCGTTTCTCTGTGTTTGGGCTGGTGGCCGCGCAGTTAGCCCTGGGGGATGCAGGCCTCTTGCTAGAGGGCAAGAAACCGGTCTGGAGTCAGCAAGAGCATGGTGGTGAGCGTATAGGGATCAGCGTAGGGAATAACCTGGGAGGTTGGGAATTTGCCGAACGGGAATTACGCAATCTCTGGAAACTGGGGCCGCGCGAGGTAAGTCCCTATATGGCAACGGCCTGGTTTCCCGCCGCAGTGCAGGGGAATATGTCAATCCAGTTTGGGATCAAAGGTGTAGGGCGCACCTTTCTCAGCGATCGAGCAAGTGGGGCCCTGGCGCTCATGCATGCAGCCGATTGTCTTCAACGTGGCAGAGCTGATGTCATGCTGGCGGGAGGAACCGAGGCGCCTTTCTCTCCATATGCTGCTTTGTGCTACGAGTCCTCTGGCCTGATGTCACGCCAGGCTGTAACGGGCAGCGCGACAGCGTATCGTCCCTTTGAGCAGGGGCATGATGGACTTGTGGCCGCTGAAGGAGCGGCCTTCTTTGTGCTTGAGCGAGCGCAAGACGCGCAGGCTCGCGGCGCGTCAATTCTCGCGGAAGTTGCCGGCTGGGGCGCGACCAACGACGGCTATGATGCTGTGCAGCCGGCTCCTGATGGTGTACGCTACGCCGCTGCGATGCAGCGCGCACTGGAGCGCGCTAATGTCAGTGCGGAAGAGTTAGACTGTCTTTTCGCCGCTGGCTCTGCTGTGCCTGTGGAAGATCTTACTGAAACGCGAGCGATTCGTCTGGCGCTAGGCAGTGCGGCAGAGCAGGTTCCCGTAAGCACGCCCAAGTCCGCCTTTGGCAACCTGTTTGGAGCGGCTTTTTCCGTCGATATGGCTATTGCTCTACTCGCTCTACGCCAGCGAGTTATTCCAGCCACTTTGCATCTTGACCAGCCCGCGCCAGGCTGTGACCTGGACTATGTGCCACATATCCCTCGCCCGGTTGACCGCCTTGATCGTTGCCTGGTCAATGCTCGCGGTATCGGGGGTGCGAATGCATCGGTGCTCGTGCGGTCCTGGCAATAAGACTATGGTTCCTTGTTGCCAGGTAAAACTGCATGAGCAAGATACGTGGGTGGCATGCCTGTTAACATGTACCAGTTCTCTGAACAAGGCCGCCTATTAAGCGCGTATATAAGAGGTGCGGTCTCTTGACGCGCTTCCAGGGCGTTGCCCTGACTGATCCCTACTGCTCTCGTCGCGGGGGGGCAACTTTGCGAGGCTGGTGGATCAGAGCGCCAGCAGATAGAACTTATGAGAGGATTAAAGCTATGATCGGTAATTTAGATCAAACGACGATTTTTTCGCATGTTACGGCTATTCTCCATCAGCAGATAGGAGATGAGCCTCTCTCAGAGACCACCGACTTGCTCAATGACCTGGGTATCGAATCCCTTGAACTGGTCGAGTTGGGGGTCAAGATGGAAAAGGCGTTTCTGATTACCATCCCCATCGGGGAGTTACGCAGTTGTGTGACGATCGAAGACATTGTCCAACTCATTCAACAACGCAAAAACATGTGAGGCCAGATAATAACGTAGTGATAAAGGAGCATACCTATGCCTCGTGCAATCCGCTCTATCTTTATTCAGGGAGACCCGGATAAAGTTTTCGAGCTAACCAATGATATCCCTCGCTGGACTGAGCTTTATACCAATATGGCAGCGGCCAGGGTGATCTCTTTTGAGCGCGATGGGCGCTTTGCCAAGCTGGTTTTTGAACTGACCAACAAAGAAGGTCGAACCTGGCGCGCCTGGCGCATCCTGGATTATGCAGAGCGAGTCGTGATGTCACGTCGCGACGCGCCCTCATTTCCTTATGTTTTCCACCATCTCACCTGGCGCTACGAAGCAGCCGAAGGTGGCACGCTCATGACCTGGTCAGATGATTTTGAGATGGACCCCGGGTCGCCAATCAAGAACGAAGTCGCGCTTGAGCCAATGCTAGAGCATATGGGAGAAGCCCAGGAAAACTTTAAAAAAGTTCTGGACGCATACTTACTCTCTAACCCAGTCCAGGGCTGAGAGGAGACTACGGCCAGAATTGAGTTTACGGCTTTTTCAATTTAGTACTTAGCGGCAGTAATCGCTACAAATGCTTCATAGTTTGTGGCGATTGCCGCTTTTTAATCAAACATATTCCAAAGACCTTTACGCCTTTTAGCGTTGTCGAGAGTAGCACCATCGAGATTTGCGGATGTTAAATCAGCATCGCGCAAATCAGTGCCATTCAATTTAGCCACGCGTAAGTTCGCGAAATTCAACCTGGCCTGCCTCAGATCAGCGCCAGTTAGATCAGCGGCGGTCAGGTTCGCATAGCTGAGATTAGCTGCGGTTAAAGTCGCGGTATGCAGGATCGCCAGACTGAGATCGGCCCCACTGAAATTTGCCCCATCCAGACGTGCATCGGTCAGATTAACATAGCTCAGGTTAGTCTGACTGAAATTGGTAAATCTCAAATCGGCTTTAGCGAGATCGGCTTTGCTCAAATCTGGCCGAATATGCGGGTACGCCAGGCGCCACTGGTTCCATTGCTGTGTCCCCTGTTTAAGAATATAAAAATGGGTTTGATCGGCCATCATCTATGCTCCCTTCCGTTTGATGGTAGCGGGTCTTATATCGAATTATATGGGTATAAATCCTGTTGAGCAAGGAAATCACCAATTAGTTTACGAAAACGGGTGAAAATTTGGAGTTCATTTACCAGGCTCTTTTTGCCTACGAGCGGTCTCAGAGGTTTGAGTTTATTTTTTTAACTTGATTTAGGTAATCGTTTACTCTGAATAATCATGTTCTGCTCTGCCCAATCAGGCCTGAACAGGTTGGCTGTCCCTACACGAATTTCCCATATTGAGCTATTATGGTCCTATATATCAACTCAGGCAGCTAAGAATAGGAAAAATGCTGCCCCCCTTGACAACGACATTTTTCTCTGCTACTTTTCTTTACAGGAAGGAAAAAGTAAACGTTACCCTTATTTTTCTCTGCTATAACATATAAAGATGTAGGTCAACTGCGCCATTGCCGATTCCGCGCAACGCCAGGCAGTAGGAATGAATGCACATATCAGGAAACGTTTACTGCTCGCGTTTCTCCTCTGGCTCTGCGAGCATCCTTTCTATGTGGCTCATATCTCTTGTTCGTCAATTCTGACGAAGACTCTATCTTTGAGGAGGTCTAGCAAGCTATGAGGTTTATTCCTGCGCTACATTCCAAACGACCGGGGAACGCTCCGACCCATAGGATGTCATGCCAGCTATCCGCAACGGACAGGTAATCTCTCTTTCTTAGAGCCTCGCCTTGCGATTTTTCAAACCATGTCTGTCTTTACTGTTCATGTGGTGAGACTAAACCTGACGTACTCACAACATGATGTAGGGAATACGTGTGCTTTACGTCATGAGTCTGAGAGAGTCGCACATCAAAGCCAGAGGCGCGCCGGGCAAGTCGCCTCTGAGGAAGGAGGAATAGGAACAACAAAGCCTGTTTTCCATCTCCTCTGAAAAGGAAGGTAGTACATCGTTGTATATAGCCATGCCGTTTTTCGGGCTGGCGGTGTGGTATGAGTTGGAAGCCTGGAAAGGATTTTGCAACATGCAGGATGCAAAGAGCAAAAGGCGTAATAAGGCTTTGGGAGCTTTCATTATGCTGGTCCTGGTTATAAGCACTCTAGGAGTTTTCGCTAGCCTGGCTAGCCCGGCAAGTGCGGCCAGTTTGAAGAGTTCAAACAGCGCGCTAGTTAATAGCGGGGCAACGCTGCCTTATGTTGAAATGGAAGCGCATAGTGCGACCACCACTGGTGCGATCCTCGGCCCCGCTTACTCTCAGGGTGGCCTGGCCTCTGAGGCTGTAGATCGTCAGGCAGTTGAGTTGACTCACGGGCAATCCGTCCAATTTACCCTACCTCAAGCAGCCAACTCGCTTAATTTGCGCTATAGTATCCCTGACACCGCCAGTGGTGGCGGTTTTAACGCATCGCTCAGCATCTATATCAACGGAGTAAAGCAGAGCAACGATCTGCAGCTTACCTCGAAATATAGCTGGGTCTATGGTGCGCCAAATTTTGGTGATTGCAATGGCAATGTGTGGTCAAACAGCCCTGGTGGGACAGCGCATCATCAGTTTGACGAGATTCACACCCTGCTGCCAGAAATGGCGGCTGGTAGCAGGGTAAAACTGCAGGTTGACAGCGAGAACACCGCGCAATGGTATGCTATCGATGTCGCAGATTTTCAGGAAGTAGCAGCACCCCTGAGTCAGCCCGCAGGTTCCAGCTCTGTCACAGCCTCTCCGTATAATGCAGATCCAACGGGTGCTACAGATGCCACCACAGCCATTCAGAACGCCGTTAACGCCGGCCAGTCTCAGGGCAAGAGCGTCTGGCTGCCTCGGGGCACTTATCTGGTCACCAGCCACATCCTTGTCAATAACGTAACATTGACCGGAGCTGGTCCATGGTATTCAGTGCTGGGAGGCGCTCCCATCGGCAGCGGTACCGGCGTGGGCGTTTATGGTCTTGATATCTATGATGGCAATCCTAGCGCCAACGTTAATCTGTCGAACTTCGCCGTTGAGGATCAGATCACGAACCGCATTGACTGTTTACAGGACAACGGCATCGGCGGTTCACTGAATAACTAGACCATTTCTAACGTCTGGATCGAGCATACTAAAGTAGGCATGTGGTTCGACGGACCCTTTAATGGGCTGACCATCACTGGCAGCCGCATTGACAGCACGCTGGCGGATGGCATTAACTTCCATCGCAACATCACAAACTCAAGTGTAACGCAAACCGTCATTCGCGGCACTGGCGATGATGGTCTGGCAATGTGGTCATCCTCTGATAATGTGCCTGCCACAGGTGATAGCAACGATAGTTTCGATCACAATACTGTGCAGTCGCCCTACCTGGCCAATGGCATCGCCATCTATGGGGGTAATGGCAATAGCGTGACAAACGATGTTGTCACTGACTCGCAGTACCGAGGCGGTGGCATCATGCTAGATTACGAGAATTTTGGTAATAGCACTGTACCCTTTGCTGGCACAACCACCGTGCAAGACCTATACCCTGGCCCTGGACTGGGCGGAACTAAGCTGGACCGCGGCGGGTCAGCGTCTATTCAACGTAGCTATCAATGGCTCGACGGTTTTGAGCAACTTCGATGTCTTTGCTCAGGCGGGCTACAAAAAGGCGCTGCAAAAGCAATTTGCGGTCGCGGCTAACGGCAGCGGTCAGATCGTGATTGCCTTCACGCAGAGAAGCGCGGACAATCCCTTTGTCAGCGGCATCGAGATTTTGAAGCCATCCAGTAGTTCTACCCCCACGCCTACACCTACTACGGGAGCGCTGGTCACAGCGATTAACTCTGGTGGTGCCACTGGTAGCTTCGTAGCTGACACAAGCTTTAGCCAGGGCAACACATTTACTGATGCTTCTTCCTCGATTAACACCGCTGGCGTCAGCAATCCCGCGCCTCAAGGAGTCTATCAGGCCTGCCGCTGGGGTACCGCATTTACCTATACCCTGACCGGTCTGACCCCTGGCAAGGCCTATACGCTCAAGCCTGACTGGGCAGAGTTGACCTGGACTGCGGCGGGCCAGCGTCAATTTAATGTGGCTATCAATAGTAGCCAGGTTTTGAGCAACTTTGATGTTTTCGCCACGGGAGGCTATAAAACGGCGGTGCAGAAGCAATTTGCTGTCAGCGCGAACAGTAGCGGCCAGATCGTGATTGCTTTCACGCAAGGCGCTGCCGATAATCCCTTTGTCAGCGGCCTCGAATTGTACACGGCTTAACAGCCGTTTGCGCCGATACTAAGAGCAAAGGAGGCAGAAAGTGTGATCCCTGGTTTCGCGAAATCAGGGATCACACTTTCTGCCTCCTTTGCAAGTATTTTGCAGAAAACGTTCAATGGTGACCGCTCTACTTTTCCCTATCCCTCGCAAGCAAGCACTGAGTATGGTAAACTGGCGGGAGGAGTATTCATGGCCCTCAGCCATTTCAAAAGTGCAGCGTTTTTCGCGAACTGATCTGGTGCTACTCACGCGAGAGAGTGTGGATGTGTTTAAGAACATGAGAGAGAGGGTCCTGTTTTTTGTAGAATTAGAGAACAACATTGGGAGGATCATATGTTTTTCTCTTCTCAGGAGGAATCATTTCCTTCTCAACAAATCTTAGAAGAGAGTACAGACTCCAACGCTGCCTATGGTATCTTACCCTCCGGGCTCCACTGGCAGATCATCGAACAGTCCCACGATTGTATCAAACTCTTAGACCTCGATGGCCACTTGCTGTACATGAATCAGGGTGGCCAGCAGATAATGGAAATTGATGATTTTTCCGTCTGCCGCTTGAGCGAATGGCAGTCGTTCTGGTCGGGAGAGGCCCTGCAATCTGTTCAGAATGCGCTTGCCCTTGCCTGTCGCGGAGTGGGAGGGACGTTTGAGGGAGAGGCCCTGACGGCGAAGGGAACTCCCAGGTGGTGGGAAGTTAGCCTCAGCCCGGTTTTCAATACTGAGGGCAAGGTCAGCTATATCCTCGTGACATCGCGCGATGTTAGTGAACGGAGACGCGCCCAACTCGCCCTGGCCGATCAAGCACGTCTGGGAGCGCTTAATCTAGCCGTGAGCATGGCCCTGACTCAACATATGGACCTACTGCAGATGCTGATGGGCTGCACCCAGGCCCTGGTCAAGTATCTGGATGCGGCATTTGCTCGTATCTGGGTGCTTGATGAGGCGCAAGAGACACTGGAACTACGGGCCAGCTCTGGTCTCTACACTCACCTGGATGGAGGTCATGCCAGAGTGCCTCTAGGGGCCTTCAAGATTGGTCGCATTGCCCAGAAGCGAGAGCCGCATTTGACTAATAGCGTCCTGGGAGATGAGCAGGTGCCCGAACAAGAATGGGCCAGGCGCGAAGGCATGATCTCCTTTGCCGGATATCCCCTTCTGGTGGAAGAGAGGCTCGTGGGAGTGATGGCACTTTTTGCGCGCAAGCCTCTCTCTGCCGCGACCCTGGATGCAATGGCGTCAATTGCCAACGCGGTCGCGCTCGGCATTGAGCATAAACAGCTGGAGGAAGAACGTATCCATTTATTGGAAACTGCTGAACAGGCACGCGGCCAGGCAGAGGCAGCCTTGCAGATACGTAATGACTTTCTGTCAAGCGTCTCTCACGATTTGAAAACGCCTCTCACCGCCATAAAAGGCATTGTACAAATCATACAGCGCCGCTTGCAACAGGCTGCTCGGGTTGATGCTTCATGGACTCTGGAGCGCTTAAAAGTGATTGAATCCTCTACAACCAAAATGCATGGGATGGTGGAGGATATTTTAACCATTGCTCAGCTAAAAGCGGGCCAGGATCTGAATCTGGACCGGCGCCTCCTGTCTCTTTTTCCCATTGTTGAGCGTGTACTGAGTGAACAGCAACAGACTGCCAGGCGTCATCATCTGCGTTTAAGCACCTTTTCTGAGGACCTGCCCGTATACGGCGATGCGATCCGTTTGGATCGGGTAGTGACGAATCTGCTAGCGAATGCTATTAAATATAGCCCAGAAGGAGGTTCCATTAGCCTGGATATCACTTCTGAGGAGGAGGATACTCTACTGTGGATTGCCATGCGCATCCAGGATGAGGGTGTGGGAATTCCCGCGGCGGATCTGCCTTTTCTGTTTGATCCGTTTTTTCGCGCAAGCAATGTGCGAGGACAGATCCCAGGAACAGGAGTTGGGCTAGCCAGTGTAGCTCAGGTGATTCGCGAACATGGAGGGACGATCTCCATCACCAGCCAGGAGGGCCATGGAAGCTGTGTTCTGGTACGTCTTCCTGCCATTGTGAAACAGAACAAGCCGTCTCTAGAGCATGAGGCGGCTGGAAAAGAGTAGGCATGGACGAGCAAAGACGCATAGCAAAGCGCGGTGTTGCCCATCAGGCACAGGATTTTATTCTGGTGGTTGATGATGATTATGACCTGCGCCAGATGATCCAATGGATGTTGGAAGAAGAGGGCTTCAAGGTGCAGACGGCAGGTGATGGACGCGAAGCTATTGAGTTAGCGCTACTCCAGCAACCAGCGCTCATGCTGCTGGATTTGGGGTTGCCTCTCCTGAATGGAGATGCCGTGGCTGCTCAGGTCTATGCTCATTATGGCAATCTGGTTCCTATTCTACTCATGACTGCGGATAGGCAGGTGGAAGAAAAGAGTTGCCAGATGGGCGCAGTAACCTATGTACGTAAGCCTTTTGACATAAATGACTTGCTTGCCACAGTTCAACACGCGTGCGAGGCAGGAGTATAGGCTTGTTGCGTTTGCCCGCCATTTTTGGCCTCTCGCTGGTTAAATACTGGCAACAAAAATTCACTAAGCAGATAACTTCTCTTTAGAGGGAAAGTAGAAGGACTATGAACCCACGTTCTCTCCATTTCAAAGCCCGGCGCGTAACTCGCTTTATCCTCGTCCAATTTATTGCCCTCAGCGGGTCGATCGCTGTAGAGCTATTTTTTGCCCTTTCTCCCTTTGGTCTCTCCCTGCCGTTCAGCGCTCTGATTCTTACGGAAGCGCTCTGGTGGCTGGCACTGCTCCTGATCATGTTGCGCTTATTTCTGTTGGAATATAATCGCTTCGTTAGTGCAGCCCTCGAATTGGAGGAAACGCATCGCATATTGAAGCAGAGGACGACCAGTCTCTTACAGCAGATGCATGGGGATATCTTTCCCGACGAGAGGACAGGAGCCTCCCTTCAACCATCCCAGGGAGACAATTAAAGCGGTTTTAAAAATGATATTGTTGCTCCGTTCTTCTCAGCAGAAAACCATCTTTTAAGTTGAGGTACCGCTCATGCGTTCTGAACCGCTTCAGTCTGTGTCTCTGCTATGCTCTTTTCTGCTCATCTCAGCCTGGAGCCTGGCAAGCAATTATACGCACCAAAAGAGTGTCAGGACTATGCCACAGCGTCTCATAGTCCTGACACTCTTTTGGTGCGTAGGGAAGTTACTATTCCTGAGCGGATTTTAGAGTATTTGCCTGCTCCATAGCCAGGGCAGCCGCTTCCTCGTGACCCGTTTCCTGGTAGATCTGGGCCAGGGTCTCGTAGGCCAGAACTAGCGAGGGGTCCATGGCAATAGCTTGCTGGGCATTTTCTAGAGCTTCATTATAGTGTTTGCTTTCGCGTAAGGTATCTGCCAGATCGTTGTAGTAGTCGGCATTGAGAGGATCACTGACGATCGCCTTGCGGTAGTAGTCGATAGCCTCGTCAAATTTGCCCTGGGCATCGTAGGCAGTAGCCAGTTGATAATAGCCCTCGGGATCATCCTCAAACTGCTCGAGTAGTGTCTGACTGGTCTTAATCGCATCGTCGTAGCGTTCCAGGCTATTATAAGAGTCAGCCAGACCGGCGTAGGCCGCGGCCAGGTCATCTGGATCGAGTTCGTTGGTCTCCTCGATCAGGCCCAGGTAGACCTGGCTCGCTTCCTCATAGCGCTCGCCATCGAGATAAGCTTCGGCCAGGCTAAAGCGAGCGGTATAGCGCGCGGGATCGAGTTGGACTGAGCGGGCGTAAGCCTCGATAGAGCCATCCATATTATCCTGGAGAGAGCGCCAGGTGCCCAGATGCTCCCAGGCTTCAGCGTCTTCGGGTGCGATCTCCACCAGGCGCTCATATGCCTCGGCAGCCTGCTCGCGATCGCCCATGGCTTCGTAGATCATAGCCTGCGCGTCGTAGCCTGCGCGATCCTGGGGATCGAGGCCCAGGATCTGGTTCGCGGCAGAAATAGCGTCTTCATAGCGGTGCATATCTAGATAGAGATTGACCAGTTCGGCGTAGCGCGACGTATCGCCAGGATCTTCATCGATCGTCTTCTCTTGCTCCATCACGCGGCGTAACTGATAGTTCACGCGCTCGCGTACATCGCGTAGGCTGTCCGCGGCCTGCTGATTGTCTAGCTTGAGGATCAACGCCTGGCGGTAGGCCTGGATCGCGTCGGTGTACAAATACTGCTGGCGATAGGCATCACCCACGTTGGCGTAGAGCGCGTCATTATCGGGGTCGTATTCCAATGCTTGCTGGAAGGTTTCCAGCGCTTCCTCCTGCATGCCCAGTTCACCATAAAGATTACCCAGGTTTGTGTAGGCAGCGATCAACTCGGGATCAAGATCGATAGCCCGCCGATAGCCCGCGATAGCGTCCTCAGTATTTCCCTGATATTGCTGAGCCAGTGCCAGATTGTAGCGCGAGCGGGCATTGCCAGGATTAATAGCCACAGCTTGCTGGAAAGCGTCAGCGGCGGTAGCATAATCTTCCTCTTCAGCGGCGTTATTCCCTTTCTGCGTCCACTCTTGCTCTTCCGGGCCTGGTTCTACGCTTATGCCATTCTGGCTAGCATTGAGATTATACACATTTTGTCTGTCGTCCATAATAAGACCGTTTTCTCCTCTATTATCTAGCGTTTGAAACGTGTGTTGTATAAGTCTAGCACGAAAATCAGAAATCCCTGGGCCAGTATAGCATAGGTACCCTCTTTTATCTAGAATTCTGCAAAAAAATATTGCGGTTGATTAGATCAACCAACACTTGATAACTTGCTTTGCGCAATGAACAATCATGCGCAATGAACAATTAGAGGTACGCTATTGGCAATAGCCTTTGGACTATAGCACGCAACAGTTTTTGTGTTTTGATACACACGTGCTCTTTTTTGCGAGCAATGAACAATTAGAGGTACGCTATTGGCAATAGCTTTTGGACTATAGCACGCAACAGTTTTTGTGTTTTGATACACGTATGCCGCTCTCCACGCTTTTTGTAAGCCAGGGGAGCGGCACATGTGTATCAGGTACCTGGTGATCTGCGAGTGACAGATTATTTAGCGTGCTACACGCAGGGTAATATGGAAATCGAAACGATCGCTCGGAAAGAATGATTCCGAGTACTCGACCGGCTGTCCAGTCGAATCGTAGGTAGTACAGGCGTAGCGCAGTCCCGCTTCACCAGGAGCGACATGAAGCAGGTCTGACTCGCGCTCATTGGCTATGCCGCCCTTAATAGACTGCTCGGCGACGTAAGGGCCAAGGCCTTCTGAAATCATGAGCGAGTACAGTGAGCCATCGGCGGCTTCTTTAGCGCGCTGATAGATGCCACTGGAGCGAGGGTAGGGCAGATAATCGATTTCGTGTGCCCAGGGCTGACCATCGGCGGTGCGCACGCGTTCCAGGCGCAGCACCTGTTCCTCATCGGCTAATTTGAGGCGATCGCGCACAATCTCGCTGCCACGTACCAGTTCGCTGACAATCAGCAGGCCACCAGGGCGTTTGCCTCTACGTTTCAATTCTTCGCTAAAGCTGGCGAGTTCACTCAAGGTCTGTTGAATGCGTGGTTCACAGACAAAAGTACCTTTCCCATGCTGGCGATAGAGCAGTCCTTCATGGACCAGTTCATTCAAAGCCTGGCGCACAGTGGCCCGACTCACATGATAGCTAGCAACCAGTTCAGGCTCCGATGGAATCGCGGCGTGCGGCTCCAGGTGACCTGCGCGGATCTGCTGGCGTAAAACTTCTTTCAACTGATAGTAAAGCGGAAGTGGATTTGAACGTTCTAATGTTGGCATATACTACGGTTCCCCCTATGTCCAGACAACCCACTAAAAAACACAAAACAAATTGTATACGCACTATAGCAGATTCCCCTGAGAAACGCAAGGGGGAATTTCCCGACGCATATATTCGTGCTCACAGCTTGTCTGGTCACACCATGCAGAAGACCTCCTGCTGGGGTTAGAGTTGCTATTACTGGGAGGAAATGGCTGTTTCTGGCGGGCGATAACTGTCAAAATAACTGTCACGTTTTTGTGTGCTTTATCGGTCTGTCAGGCGGGTCTAGCCGTTGATCGTACCCGTCCATATCCAAACATCTGCGGTTGCATCAGCACTGGCGGTGGTCAACCATTGCCCATTGGGAGACTACTGCACTATAGTGACTGAAGCGGTATGGCCCTGGAGTGAATAGAGAGCTTCGCCAGTGGAGGCATTCCAGATGCGGGCGGTTGCTGGTAATAAGCATGACGAGTGAGCAGGTTTTAGGGCGACGAGTAAGCAATCAGCGCGAAGCATGAGCACTGGCACAAATGTATCCAGGCAAACCGCTCTCCATCAAGCTTCTTTCATCGATGTCTTGGAAACGAGCCCAGGAAACGTGCATTTGGGTGTCTTGACCGTTTGTACCTGTTATCCCACCGTTTCTAGCGTTTCCGTGGTCTTCTGCTGCTGTTCGGGAGGGACGGCTTCCTGTTCTGGTTTCGTCCCACTCCCATGCTCTTGTTCGGAGGTGAAATATAATCTCAGCTTGAGGTAAGCCTCTGAAAGCTCATCTCAAGCTTCTTCACACGACTCTATCCTTTTCTCAGCAGTACGGAGTGATTTCATAAGTTTGATCCTGGCCCTACCTCAGTCCGTGCCTATCGAGGAGATCTCTTCTGATAATCCCTCCCATTGCTCATCTATCGTGCTGGAATGAGGCACTCTTGTGGAATAATCTGCCAAACCCCCAGATCGGCTGGATCGGAGAGTTTCCAGTGAAGAGTCAGGTGTGCATCACCCCAACCTTGAAGGTATTCCACCTTGATTGGATATCTCTGCCCCTTGGTCAACTGAATCGCCTGTTTACTCGTCTCATCAATCACATCGGACTGACTCCAGTGGTCGATGACCAGGATAGAATTCACCCATACCCGCAGACCATTATCGGAATGAGCCCGGAACAAATACCCTCCTGCTATGGGGGCGCGTACTTCTCCAGTCCAGCGAACCGCGAAATACTCCCGATTCACGCCGATTGGAAGTGCTCCGTAGGCGGGAAATCCATACCAGTTTGGATAGAAATGGATCTGAGGATCTACACGTGTGACAACGGGAGAAGCATGAAAACAGTTTTTCCAATCATCGCTCCCACGACCAAGATTGAAATACTCCCCTTTGAGACCTCTTACTGCATCTGCGCGTTTGATCTCTGATTCAACAGCCTCTAATTGTGCCATGATTATGCCTTTCTCTTCAAAGCAGGTCAATGCCTGCTCAATATGTTAAGCAAACAACCTGTAAGCCCCTAAATTGGGCATGAGCCAGCAGAATGTTGGGATTCCCAGCAATGGGCACGTTTCCTCCCATAAAATGAGCGAATTTGCACATGTATACCATACTCAGCCCGTTCCTCAATAGTGAATGAATAGGGTGAGTATCTACCAACGCAGCAGATTCTACACATCGAGAATCTCAATGCCACTCACTATTGCGTTATCTTTGACTGACTTGAATTGAATCGTGATCTGTCCACGACCATCGGCGGATGTGGTAAATTCTTTCACACAGGCGATA
>JBEVTI010000015.1:0-127335 GCA_041156125.1 Candidatus Paraktedonobacter carboxidivorans | reverse complement strand
GGTAGAGCCACATTATCTGGTGGAGGAATGTGAGATCCCAAATAGCTGCCGCAACGAACGCCAATGCCAGAGAGGGCCGATTGATCGGGTCCTGTCCCGATTGATCGGGGACCCTCGCGACGAGACACATGTCGCTCGCTCAGCTCTTCTCTGCCAAGAAAACTTCCAAGAAAGCTTCCTAGAAAACGGGGAATTGTCGGGCGGCTGGATCAGTAGCGGTAGCGCGACAGGTCCCCGATCAATCGGCCCTCTATGGTACTTGCGTTAAAACAGTCCCCCTTTCAAGTTATCCACCAGTTAATGGGGTCTTACCTGGTAGGGAGGCATGCCAGGCATTTACAAGCTGCCTCACCTCACGTAATAAGGGCGAAGCGGGCGGCTAGCGAATGCCGGTTGCCCGTTTCACCCTTATTACGTGAAATTGCCGCAGCAAATTTCACTGGCGGAGAGAAACATCCACGCGCTCGTGCTGCTTCTCACGCTTGTTGAATAGTCAGCGTCCAGTCTGTATTAGCATCGACCGTCAGGTAAAATGTGCCTTTTTTTGCTTCCTGGACACTGCCCTCAACGTTCTTTGCCGCGATACACGTGACCTGCGCGCCCGCGTTATACAGGGTGCCATCGGGATTATAGATAGCAACGTATAACCAGTCATCAACGCCGTTCTTGCCCTGGCAATCCCAGGTGATTTGCCAGTTGCTGGAAACAGTAAATGTTGCAGTCTTCTGCGTTGCATTGCCAGTGCTGGAGCCATTCAACGTGCGCACCGTGTGCCAGATGGGCGTTGCTGTGGAAAGGCCCTGAACACGACTACTTGCGCTCCTGGCCGTGGATGCTGCTGATGTGTCCCGCGGGGAAACAGCGTACCACGTCCCTAGTCCGATAAGTATAACTAGAACGACCATACATGCCCAGAGCCAGGGACTTTTCCCCAGCCTTTTCAGCGAGCGCCATGCTCGCGCAGGCGACGTGCCTGACTTGCGCACAGGCAAGCGCGAAGATCGCTTCCTCTGCGATTGGTTTGACTTCTTTAACGAGTGTCGGTGTGTTGTTGACATCCTTTGTCTTCTCCCAGTTTTCTTGCCTGTAATCAGGGATCTGCTCTATTACAACGCACAATCCGTGCTAAAGATAGCACGTTCTCAGCTTTTCAAGCTGCGCGCAAGGCTTTAAAGATGAGTAAACAGCCACCTTTAACCGCGCAAAAAAGAATGTTTCTTTAGATGAGAACAGAACGCAATCGGGGCCATGGAAAAGTGCTAGCACGCGGGATTGTCAGAGAGAGTGAAGCCCTGAGCAGGGGCGAGGGACGCTCGCATACTCTTTACCAGGCGCGTGGGTAGGCATAATGATTTTTGCCAGCCCTACAGCTAGAGCGCTCTGGCTTGACAAGACGGCTTGCTTGCTCGTATAATTAGTAGAACAAAAATTCGATGAAGGCAATGGAGAAAGAACCACATGAGTGATCAGAATAACAGCCATGGGAAGCCCCAGCAGAGCGCTTCTCCATTTAATCCAAACGACCATCTTATCCAGATCAAAGGTCGCAACGGCTTCTCCGATTACCTGCCAGTGCAATGGAGATTGGTCTGGCTAAGATCTGTCTACCCTAACGCCAGCGTCGAGACAGAGATGCTACATCTTGATCTTGAGCGCGAGGTGGAAGCCACGCTTGAAGTCTGGAGCGAGGAAAAGCAGCAGGCAGAGAAGGTTGTCAAACGCAACAAAGGCCTGGCCATCTTCAAAGCGATTGTCAGAGACGGCTCAGGCGGTGTGGGAACGGGCACCAAGTCCGAAACTGCCGCGAACTTCCCTGATTTTATCGAGGCAGCTGAGACTGGAGCAATTGGGCGCGCGCTGGCAGCCCTGGGCTTCGGCACACAATTTGCCCCGGAACTGCAAGAAGAGCACCGTATAGTAGATAGCCCTGTAGCGCGTTCTCAGACTTCGTCTGGCAACGGTCGTCGTTCCACCCCAGCAACCATCGCCAGGGTCGCGGAGAAAAAAGCTGATTACAACGCGCCTGATAACGACGAGGCCAACCAGTCTGTAACTGAAGCGCAGATTAGCAGCCTTCATCGTTTATACGAACGTCTAAGCAAACCTGAGCCGGAAAATCTGCGTACTCTGAACTATCTCGCGGCCAAAGAACTAATCGCGCAGCTCAGCCAGGAGTACCGGCAGAGCCGCAACAAAGCCTCGTAAGAGGACAGAAAGCAGGTGCCATGACTTTTGCACAGGTCGAATATGCTGAACAACGGATGCAGCAGCAATGGCATTGCCTGGTAATGGCAGAGCAAGCGGGGGAGCCACGCGAGGCACTTGAGCAGATGTACGATCTCTACATTCTAATGGCAGAGGCGTATAACTCCTGCGTGGAAAAGTACCAGTTCCAGCGCCAGAACAGGCGTATCGGCACTCCCGTTCCGCGACCTGACGCCGTCACCGGGCCAGCCTTGCCGCGCCAGGGCAAACAGCAGGACGCGAAGCTGGCCTCGTGATCGATGTGTTTTGCGGAGTTTTGGCTGGCGCACAGCGCCGGCCAAAACTCCGCAAAACACATCGATCATTCATGTCGATCCTTTTTTCTCACTACAAAGCGCAGCGCGCTCACTGTAGCAGAGACCGAGCAGACCTTGTTATCTACAACCTCTGCCTGCTGGCCAGCGGCGATCAGTTCGCGTTGATCTACGTAGCCAGGCAGACCCCGCTTAGCCGTGAGGAGCCAGATAGCGCCGTTCGGCCTGAGGCGCCGTCGCCATCTCTGTAGCAACGCGACCGCATCGGTTGTCTCGTCTATCACAGCCAGAACGACATCCAGAACTTCCTCTTCTGTCGCGGCAGGAAGACCTGTGCATTCGAGAATGCGTTGAGGCAGAACAGGATCGATTGCCTCCACAGCATTCGCGAATGCTACCGTATGGCCTGCTTGAATGCCTAGCTTTTCCAGAACGCTACGCTCCTGATACTTTTTTTCTGGCATGGGCAGCCTCCCTGGAAAGATTGTCTTCAGATTAGTCTTAGAGCTTGCCTATAAAATTGTTCAACGCGCTCGCGATCTGGTCAGGGGCATCGAAAAGCACCAGATGGCCCGCTTCAGGTATAACAAGCAGGCGTGAGCCTGGAATATCGCGATGCAGGCGCTCGGCATATTTCAGCGGATTCTGCTGATCCTCCTCACCCCAGATGATCAGCGTCGGCTTGCCCATCACTTTGAGGTCAGACGAAACAGAGTTGACATAATAGGGAACCAGCAGGCGCAGATGCTGATAAAGCACCTCTTTACCCACGTGACTGTTCCATGGCTCTAGATATTGATCGAGCACTTTGGCGAAATCTTTGGTGTTCTTGACGGCACTGGGGAAGTGTTCGCGCAATTCTTTCTGCAAATCGGCGTGATTAACAGTATTAGGTAACTCCGGGTCCTGACTCTTCTTCATATCCGCCAGCGGCCAATCGGGCGCGAAAGCATGGTCATAACAAATAGTATCGATCAGTACCAGGGCTGCCACCCGTTTAACGCTGAGGCGCGTGGCCAGGATCTGTGCTACGCCACCGCCCAGCCCATGCCCGACCAGCACAACATTCGTAAGATTTAGCTGCTCCAACCACAATGCCAGGGCATCGGCGTGGCCCCAGACAGATGTATCAGCCGGCCAGGGATGATCCGACTGGCCATAACCAAGCAGATCCAGCGCGTACACAGCTCTCTGACCACCACCCAGTTGCTGCAAAATACCATCCCAGCTAAACGCTCCTCCCAGTACATCATGTAGTAAAACTATTGCGCCATCGGTGCCGTATGCCGCTCCTTGAACCACATAGCTCAGATTATAATGAATAACGCGCGCCGACCAACGTTCAAGACTGGCACCTGTTTCTTGTGAACTTTGTTGCAACATACTACCTCTCTTTGCCCGGCTGGAACGCGGAGCAAATACGTACAAATATATTCTTTAGAATTAAGTATAGCACGGATTTTAGACCACAAACCAGTGCTCACAAGGCCCTTTTTCATGTGTTCAATGGATGATTTTGCTATCGTTGGTGAAAACCAACGATAGCAAAATCATCCATTGAACACATGAAAAAAACAGGCTTAAACGTGATTGTAGAGTGAGGGAACATTATAAAAAGCGCTGAAACCAGCGTAACGGGCAGCGTTTTCCAGTTCTTCTTCAATTACGAGCAGGCGATTGTACTTGGCGACACGCTCGCTACGGGCGGGCGCGCCGGTTTTAATCTGGCCAGCATTGGTGGCGACGACCAGGTCAGCAATGGTGGTATCTTCGGTTTCGCCGGAACGATGCGAGACCACAGCGGTAAAGCTTGCCCGTTTAGCCATTTCGATGGCCTCCAGGGTCTCGGTCAGCGTACCGATCTGGTTAAGTTTGATTAAGATCGAGTTGGCCGCGCTCTCCTGAATACCGCGTCTGAGGCGCGTCGTGTTAGTGACGAAGAGATCATCCCCAACCAGTTGCAGGCGCTGACCCAGGCGCTGGCGGAATTCGCTCCAGCCTTCCCAGTCATCCTCAGCCAGGCCATCCTCAATACTGATGATAGGATACTCGTTAAGCCAGCTCTCATAGAGATCGATCATCTGAGTGGAAGTCAACGTGCGACCTTCGCGCGCCAGAACATATTTGCCGTCCTGATAAAATTCAGTTGAAGCAGGGTCCATACCCAGGAAAATATCTTTGCCCGGCTTGTAGCCAGCAGTCTCAATCGCCGCGATAATAACTTCGAGAGCGTCGCGGTTGGAGGCGAGAGAGGGCGCGAAACCGCCTTCGTCGCCGACATTGGTGCTTAACTTGCGGTCGTGCAGCACCTTTTTCAGACCCTGATAAACCTCAGATCCCCAGCGTAGCGCCTCGCGGAAGCTAGGCGCGCCCAGCGGCAGAATCATGTATTCCTGCATATCAGTAGAGTTTTCGGCGTGCTTACCACCGTTGAGGATATTCATCATTGGCACAGGCAGAGTGCGCGCCGAGACACCACCGAGATAACGGTAGAGCGGCAACTGCTGAGCGTTAGCAGCCGCGCGCGCCGCTGCCAGAGAGACGCCCAGGATTGCATTGGCTCCCAGAGAGCCCTTATTTGGCGTACCATCCAGCTCGATCATCACATCGTCAAGCGTCACCTGGTCAGCGGCATCCAGCCCGACGATGGCTTCACGAATAGACTCGTTGACGTTCTGGACAGCGGTGAGCACACCCTTGCCGCCATAGCGCTTCTTATCTCCATCACGCAGCTCAACAGCTTCATGCGCGCCCGTAGACGCACCCGAAGGCACAGCCGCGACTCCACGCTCGCCACCCATGAGCAAGATTTCTACCTCAACTGTCGGGTTGCCTCGCGAGTCGAGAATCTCACGCGCGATCACATCCTCGATCGTGGTGATGCCGTTTACGTTGTTTGGCATGAAAAACCCTCCACAGAGAACAGGCACACCCCTCCAGTGCATTCATGCTAACTGAGGAAGAATGGCTCCCTGTTTTGCCCTTGTGGGCCTCTGTACATGACAACTATTTTAGTGCTTTCGCGGGCCTTATTTTACCGCTTTTCTTGCAATCCAGCAAGCCCGCCTTTTGCTCAACCACTTACAAACGATTCATAGAGGCGAGAACAGCCAATGGCAGGAACTACTTTCGTCGTTCCTGCCATTGGCTGTTCTCGCCTCTATGGAATTATTGCGCGTCCGCGTCAACAAAGACGGGACCGGGGCGACGGATCAAGGAGTTACGCGGTGAAGAATTGCCGCGGCTTCCCAGAGGTCCGGTGTTCATACCACCGCCAAATTGCATTGTTGGCTGCGCTGGGGATTGCTGATACGTGGGGGTCTCAGTGGTGCTGACTTTTTCGGGGCGCTGCATTTCCAGACCCTGGCGCAAGGTCATCATATCGCGCAAGAAACAGGCCACGGCAGAAGCGGCAGAACCTTTATCTTTTGAGTTCTCAAAGCGGCGGGCGTTGGCCTCACCGGCTGATTGCGCGGCCTGCGCGATCGGGTCGGCGGTCTTCGCTCCATAGGCGTCCTGGAAAATATCTTCCCAGCCACCCCAGCGACCACGCAGGGGCTTCCAGCCCAACTGGCTATCGCTGATAGTGCGCCATTTCTCCTCAGTAAACTGCATCCAATCGTCGATCAAACGACCCATGACCTGAATCTGCTGACGCAGTCGCTCCTCTTCATCAGAAGGACGCTGCTGAGTATATGCCTGGGAGAAACCATCTGTCTGCTGTGTGCCAAACATACCATTGTTCATTTGCGGAAAATTCATCGTCTGCTGGCCCAGCGCGCCGGGATTGGGCAACATACCTGTGCTGGAGAAAAGGCCAGACCCACCAAAAGCGGAAAAATCCGGCGCTGTCTGCCCGTTGGGCATGTTGAGCATCGGTATCTCAGTTCCTGCTGGCAACTCGCCCACGATCTGAATACCACTGGCACCTAACAAGGGATTCATCATCACTGTCGAGCCATCCGCCAGCATCACGCTCTCAGAAAAACCAGACATGCTGCCAATCACGATCTCTTCATGGCCAACCGCGTCAAGAATACGCCAGGCTAACCTGGGATGCTTGATCGCCCACCAGACTCGACGAGCAATGAAGGTGCTGGCGAAAGTAAAATTCACTATCAGCCAGACTACACCACGCACGGCAATCCAGTTGAGCAGAGCTATGACAACAATTATGTACCAGACATCCCGCTGGCCTACTTCTTCAATGAAGGTTAATACGGCGGCCACAGTCAGGCTAGGGTCGCGCAACGGATTGATTAAATCTAAGATGCGCCAGAACCACTTGCGTTCTGCTTTTGCTTTCAAGCTACACTCCTCTCGGCCCCTGCTTCCTTTTCCCCCATGGCAAAATGAAGACTTCCATGTAACAGGCCGATTCCTCTTACTATACTACTCAGGGATCGCTTGCGTGGCTCCTACCCTGATGGATGGGAAACGATGATCATTCCGACGCAGAAAAACATCCATCCATCCTGATGAATGCCTGCCCTTCTATTATCACCTATCACAGTCAGATGATGATATATGTTGGACTATTTCGGTACCAATGTACCAGCAAGTTCTTTTTCCCCCTCGTATATCCCTGCCCCCAACGCTGCTTATATGTATTGTTGCTGCATCTGCAAGAGATCGGTTATGCCCTCTTCGGCCAGATCGACCAGGGCGTTCATAGTGCTCCGACTGAAGACGCTACCTTCACCAGTACCTTGCACTTCAATAAACTCGTGGCCAGCAGTCATTACCACATTAAAATCAACGTCAGCGCGCGAGTCTTCAGCGTAACACAGGTCCAGCAAAATCTCTCCCTCCACCACTCCAACACTGATAGCCGCGACCGCCGTGCGCAGGGGATGAGTTGATAACACTCCCTGCGCCACCAGGTGCGAACAGGCTCGATGCAGCGCGATATACGCGCCTGTCACGGAAGCTGTGCGCGTCCCACCATCAGCCTGAATAACATCGCAGTCCAGCGTAATGGTGCGCGCCCCCAGGCTGTTCAGGTCGAGCGCGGCTCGCAGTGAGCGGCCAATCAAGCGCTGAATCTCCTGCGTGCGCCCGCTAATTTTTCCACTTCGCTCGCGCGCATTGCGCGTATGCGTTGCTCGTGGCAACATATTGTATTCGGCAGTCACCCAGCCCTGCCCCTTGCCCTCCAGAAAAGGCGGCACCTTCTCTTCAACCGAAGCTGTACATAAAACTCGCGTCTGCCCAGCCTCAATCAACACGGAGCCCTCGGCATAGTCAACGAAGTCTACAGCAAGCTTTACGGGGCGAAGTTGAGTCCGCGACCGACCATCAATCCGTATCATATATGGGAAGCCTTCCTTTCAACGATTACTATTATAGAGACATATACCGGGAAACAGAGAAACGTTGGCCTGAAAGTAGGAAGATTGGCCCATATTGTTATTAATGTGGTACTATTATCTATAGGGTCTTGTGTATCAATCACGCACGATGCTGTGCCACATTTCTTCAAGCTACAGCAATGAGTGCTATGCT
Source organism: Candidatus Paraktedonobacter carboxidivorans (assembly GCA_041156125.1). GTDB lineage: Bacteria > Chloroflexota > Ktedonobacteria > Ktedonobacterales > Ktedonobacteraceae > Paraktedonobacter > Paraktedonobacter carboxidivorans. Next base: position 119,311 of record JBEVTI010000015.1, on the reverse strand, counting down.
GGCCAAAGTCAGGTTAAGGAATTCCAGAAGAGAGCTAAAGGACGCAGGGAATAGGCAACGTTCTGATTTTTAGAAAGGATCAGCATGTCCAGACCCATAAATATCGAGACAGCCAGGCCAAAAAATGCCAGGCCGCAACTCCATGCTCAACGCTTGATTGTCGCAACTAACCGCGGCCCCGTAGAGTATTATGTGACACAAAATCAAAATCTTAAGACGCGTCGTGGCTCCGGTGGAGTCATCACTGCGTTAATTGACGCAGGTAGCCAGATGGAGATGAGCTGGGTTGCGATGGCTATGACCGAGGGAGATCGGCTTGCTGTAAAAGAAGCCCAACAAAGCGGACAGCTATCAACACCTGCTCATGGCCAAAAACTCCATCTCCATTACGTAAGTATTCCAAAAACTGCGTACCATAAACATTATGACATCATTAGCAATCAGTTACTCTGGTTTCTGCAGCACTATCTCTATGATCCCACTGGTTTCTCGATCAGCCCCAAAAAGATCCAGGACGCCTGGGAAAATGGCTATCGCGTGGCGAACCAGGCGATCGCCGACGCGGTATGCGCCGAGATAGAGAGCGAGCAGACCAGGCCGGTTGTCATGCTTCATGACTACCACCTTTACCTGGCGCCCCAGATGATTCGCCAGCAGCACCCAACAATTGCCATGCAGCAATTCATTCATATTCCCTGGCCAGATGCGCGCTGCTGGCATTTCTTGCCCAGCAATATCGCCCGGGATATCTACCAGGGGCTGGCTGGCAATGATATCATTGGTTTTCAAACCGACCGCGATGCGCGCAACTTTTTGGAAGGGGCGCGTACTGTCTTAGAGGGCGCAGTGGTAGATTTTGAGGAGGGAGCTCTCTGGTGGCAGGGTCAACGCACCCAGGCTCGCTCATATCCCATCTCGATCTCCGTCACCGCTGAACGCAAACTGATCAAAAGCGCGGCTGGGAAACGCGCGAGTGAGCGCATTCTGCCCTTGCTCGGCGAGCAAACGATTATGCGCGTCGATCGCATCGAACCGACGAAAAACATTGTACGCGGCTTCCAGGCCTATGAGCAGATGCTCGAAGAACACGCGGAGTTGCGTGGCAAGGTCAATTTTCTGGCCTTCCTGGTGCCTTCACGTCAGGGTTTGCTTGAATACAAGCGCTATACGGCTGATGTGATGAAAATCATCAATAAGGTTAACAAGAAGTATGGAACATCTGCCTGGCAACCGATTACAGCCTTCTGCCAGAACGACCGTACGCTCGCGCTCGCGGCCATGCAGTACTATGATGTTCTCATGGTCAACCCAATTATCGATGGCATGAACCTGGTCGCCAAAGAAGGGCCGGTGGTCAACCAGAACCAGGGCGTGCTACTGCTTTCACGCACCGTAGGGGCCTTCCAGCAATTGGGCAAGGCCAGCGTGCCAACATCGCCAACCGATGTTGAAGAGACTGCCAACGCCCTCTACCAGGCTTTAACTATGCCTGAGGAGGAACGACGTAGCAAATCGACCATGGCTCGCCAGGTCGTTGAGCGCCAGGATCTTGGCGCCTGGATGCAGCGCCAGATTATCGATATGAACGAACTGCTAGATCGCCATACAACACGCCTGACCGCGAACAGTTGGGCACCCACACCACCTTTATCCACGGAGCAAGAGACACGCGCGGCCTCCGCTAACCGTGGCGGTTCGCGCGACTGGACAGTTAATGCTGTTTAGCCCTTCTGAGGGTGCTACAAGTTGCCAGCTTCCGTTATCCAACAGGGAGAAGATGGACCAGGCAGCGCAGCATAAATAAAATGGCTAAGAAAAAGGGCTTAGGTTTTGCCCTGTATGCTAAAAAAGAGATCCGCAAGCATCTGTCGTTCCGCCCAGCGCGGGCGCGTCAGGAGGTGCTTGCGGATCTTTGTCTGGCTCGGATCTTTCTCAAATGCAGAACGAGCCTCTTTTCTGCTATGATTAATGCATGGAAGAAGAACGAGAGGTATCGACATGTTAGCAATCACCTCGCTGGGTCTCTTAGCGCGCGGTTTGCGCCAGCGCTGCCCGGTCTGTGGCAAAGGCAAGATTTTCAAAGGCTTCATCCAGACTAACGAATACTGCCCGGTCTGTCATTTTGCTTTTGAACGTGAATCCGGCTATTATACAGGAGCTATCGCGGTCAATCTAGTTGTGACCGAACTGATTCTGACTCTTGTCGCTTTGCCTGTTGCTGCCAGTCGCGCCGTTTCCATCACAGTGATGATCTTGCTGGGGGCTACGCTGCCAATCCTGCTGCCCTTGCTCTGTTATCGTCCAACCAAAAGCATCTGGATGAGCTTTGATCATATCATTCATCCAGTTGAGGATCGACACTACGAATAAGTAGATACCCCTGTGGCGGCACATCTGCATTTTCACATTTTCGGTATGGTAGCAAAACCAGACAATCTATGGTAAATTCTCTGGTTGAATGGATTTCTATAAAACCGGAGTAAGAGATGGATAATACAGAGGCAGATCTCCAAAACGAGAAGCCTGTACTCAATATCAGCGGCGATAAAGTAGCGCTGGGACCGCTGCAGAAAAGCATGATCTCTGCTTTTTTCAGATGGGAAAATGATTTTACTGTGGCCCTGATGGCTGGTACTCCTCTGCAACCGGCTAGCCGGGAGCAAGTTGAGGAACGTTTTGAGCGTTCGCTGCAAGGCGCTGGCCCTACGTCTATCGAGTTTGCTATCTACGAACGAGCCAGCCTCCAAGTCATCGGCTTTACCGAGTTAAACCATATCCAGCACTGGCAGCGCACCGCCGAATACGGAATTATTATTGGCGATAAAAGCTGCTGGGGCAAGGGCTATGGCACGGAGACGACGCTATTAATGCTGGACTATGCCTTTACGGTCTTGAGCCTGCACAGCGTCTTACTGCGCACCTTTAGCTATAACGAACGCGCAATCCGCGCTTACACACGCGCTGGTTTTCGCGTCATGGGTCGTCAGCGCGAGGCCGTGCGCCAGGGTGACCAGGTCTACGATATGATTTTTATGGATTGCCTGGCCACAGAGTTTCGTACTCCCCTCAGAAGAGTTATCGAACTACTGTAGTAAAAGAGGATATATGTTGCATTGGCAAGAGAAGCTAGCGAAATATGGCAAAATTGGTCCTTATGGCCTGACGGCGAGCGCGCTCATTCTCTGCTCGCTCATTTTTCGCCTGATTTTGCTGGCGCTGGACTACCCGGCGGTTAATAGTGACGAGGGGACGATGGGTATTGAGGCCATGCATATTGCTTTCCAGGGCCAGCATCCGATCTATCTTTATGGCCAGAATTACATGGGCGTGTTGGAGGCTTATCTCGCGGCTCCCTTTTTCCGCCTCTTTGGCGTTTCCGAGTTCACTTTGCGCCTGGATATGCTGATCATGTTCGCGCTTTTTCTGCTGTCTATGTACTGGCTGGGAAGTTTGCTCTATAGCAAACGGCTGGCTCTGCTTTCTCTAGGGCTGCTGAGTCTGGCCACATCTGATATGCTTATTCAGCAATTGCGCGCGGTGGGAGGCGCGATCGAGACTATTCTTTTTGGCTCATTACTGCTGGTTGTAGCCTACCGTCTTGCTGCCAGTGCCGGAAGACTCCAAAAAAGCGCGCGTGGACGCTACTGGCTCTATCTCGCGTGGGGCTTTTGCGCGGGTATTGCGCTATGGGTACACATCCTGGTCTTGCCCTTTGTCCTGACCAGCGGCGTGCTCATTCTCATCTTTTGCTATCGTGAATGGCGTTCGGCAGCTATCCCCTGTCTGCTTCTGGGCCTTCTTCTGGGCGGTTTCCTGCTGATTCCTGGCTATAGCGCGCTTGGCAACGCTCTGAGCACGCAGGGTGGTGGCGCGGTCCTGAGCAATGCCAGCCCGGCAGATCTGGTCAATCTAGTGCAAAAGCAGTTTGTCAGCACATTTCTCTGGGGTATCCCGCTCACCACCTGGTTCCAGCCGATCTGCGCCACTACAGATCTGCCCTATTATGGTCCTACAACAGCCTCGACTCTTTCATGCACGCTCTTGCAAGGTGCCTGGAGCGCTGGCTATGTACTTCTGCTGTGTAGCAGCTTGCTCATGGCTGGCACGGCTGGCTGGCGTCTCTGGAGACAGCGCCAGGCGGACGGCCAGAGCTTTGGAGAGGTTGAGCAGCAAAAGCTGCTCACACAGATCGCGCGCCTGCTGCATTTGTTGACGGCTGTGATGGTGATTGGACTCTATCTGCATAGTCCGCTTTCAGGCCTGAAGCCAGTCAGCACGCGCTACCTGGTCGGCCTGCTGGTCGCCACACCGGGCATCCTATGGCCTCTCTGGCGTGTAACGGGCCTGGGTTCGCGGCTCTCGTTCAAGACCAGCACAGGCTGGCTCAGCCGCGCTGCGCTTGTGCTGGTCATCCTGGTAGTGCTGGCCAGCACCATCTCCACACTTACTACAGTGCCAGCCGCCTACGCGCAGGCACAGCAGCAGCAAAAACTGGTGCAAGATCTACTCAAAATGCATATTACACGTGTCTACCTGGAGTATTGGACCTGCTATCGCCTGCTCTTCCAGAGTCAGGAGCAGATCCTCTGCGCCAGGCCACCCTATCCCCAGGTGGTTGGCGGCGACCGCTATAGTCCTGACGCGCGCGCCGTTCAAGCCGATCCTCAGCTTATCAACCCCACAATTCCCTTCATGTTTCCGACAGATAAAGCCGGGCAAACAGAGATTACCGCCTTCGAGCACTATAATCTGCAACACGGTAAGAGTTTCCGGGAGTATATGTTAGATAGCATGGCGCTGTTTATACCAATTGTATCAAGCCAGGCACAGCGGCAGGTCATACCAGCCTGATTGCTGGTGATATACTGGAGAGAGTGTTTGTATGCACTTCCTCTTACTTTGTTGTTACCTTTTGAGAGAGCCGCCAGCGGAGGCGGTTTGACGCGAGGAGAGCAATGCCGGAAAACTACCAATACATCCTGGTTGACCGCGATGAGCAGGTCGGCATCGTCACTTTAAATCGTCCCAAAGAGTTAAATGCGCTCAGCATGGGCATGATTGCTGAGGTAGCTGGCGCGTTGAGCGCGTTTGATACTGATGAGAATATCCGCTGTATGGTGATCACAGGCGCGGGTGATAAGGCCTTTGCCGCCGGTGCTGATATTAAGGAGATGGCAGGTAAATCGCCAATCGAGATGATGCTCGGCGGCTTTGAGGCGTGGCAGACGCTCAGGCGCTTGCGTAAACCACTAATCGCGGCGGTCGGCGGGTACGCGCTGGGAGGCGGCTGCGAACTGGCCCTGCACTGTGATCTCATCGTGGCCTCTGAGAACGCGCGTTTCGGGCAACCTGAGATCAATCTGGGAGTTATCCCTGGTGCTGGCGGTACACAGCGCCTGGCGCGCCTGCTCGGCAAGCATCTTACGATGGAGATGGTGCTGATCGGCGAGCCGTTTACTGCGCAAGAAATGGCAGCACATGGTCTGGTCAATCACGTGGTACCCAGAGGCGAGCAGCTGAATGAGGCGCTTAAGCTGGCTAAAAAACTTGCCACTAAAGCTCCGCTCGCGGTTCGGCTGGCCAAAGAGGCGGTGCATGCCGCTTTCGAGACCTCGCTCTCGGAGGGCCTGGAGGCTGAACGCAAGAATTTCTTCTTGCTCTTCGCGACCGAAGATATGCGCGAGGGCATGCAGGCATTTATCGAAAAACGGTCGGCAAACTTTCAAGGGAGATAATCTATGCAAGACGCGGTTATTATCTCAGCAGTGCGTACCCCTATTGGACGCTATAACGGCGGATTAAAGGATGTTCGTCCCGACGATCTGGCCGCGTTAACCGTTGCCGAAGCAATACGACGCGCTGGCATTGACGCGGATAACATTGAAGATGTTATTCTTGGCTGCGCGAATCAAGCGGGTGAAGATAATCGCAATGTCGCCCGCATGGCTTTACTCCTGGCCGGCTTGCCTGTACATATCGCTGGCCAGACCGTCAATCGGCTCTGTGGCTCAGGTTTACAGGCGATTAACAGCGCGGCCCAGGCTATCGCGGTGGGAGCAGGAGATACATTTGTCGCTGGCGGCGTGGAGAGCATGACGCGCGCGCCCTTTGTGCTGGGCAAGTCCGAAAGCGCTTTTGGTCGCGATCTACAACTGCAGGACACTACCCTGGGTTGGCGCTTTATCAATCCCAAAATGGCTGCCCTTCACCATCCCTATAGCATGGGCGAGACTGCGGAAAACATTGCTGAGAAATACGCGGTGAGTCGCGAGGAGCAAGATGCCTTTGCGTTGCGCAGTCACCAGCGTGCTATAGCAGCCCAGCGCGCGGGGCGTTTCGCGGACGAAATGTTGCCTGTCAGTGCACAGCAGAAAAAAGGCGAGCCTGTTATGGTCCTTTTAGACGAGCAGGCACGCGCGGACACTACCCTGGAGAAGCTAGCCGCACTTAAACCGGCCTTCCGCAAAGGTGGTAGCGTTACCGCTGGCAATGCGGCGGGCATCAATGATGGCTCAGCCGCGCTGGTGCTTATGTCCGCCAGCCGCGCCAGCCAACTTGGTCTGCGCGCGCGTGCGCGTATCGTCGCCAGCGCTGTCGCGGGCGTTGATCCCGCTTATATGGGTCTGGGACCAATCCCGACCTCGCGTAAAGTCCTCCAGCGCGCGGGTCTGAGCATCAACGATATGGACCTGATCGAAATCAACGAGGCATTTGCTGTCCAGGTGCTGCGCTGCGTCCGTGAACTGGAAATTGACCAGCAAAAGCTCAACGTCAACGGAGGCGCTATTGCCCTCGGTCATCCCCTTGGCTGTAGCGGCGCGCGCCTGATCACTACCCTGCTCCATGAACTGGAGCGCCGCAATGGGCGCTATGGCCTCGCCACCATGTGCATCGGCGTCGGCCAGGGCATTGCTACTATTATTGAACGGCTATAAAAAATAACAGCCATGGCTGTTTTAGCCTGCTTTTTCAAAAGCGCCCAACAGGGAGAGCAGATATAACGGCCAGGGCTGTTATATCTGCTCTCCCTGTTGGGCTGAAAGAAGCACTTCCTGCAACTTTGGCACTGTTTCCAGGGAGGCCAGTTCGCCAGGGACAATCCAGCGCAGTTCTTCGGCTTCCCAATCCAGTTGTATGGCCTCAGGTTCCAATGCCTCGACTAGAAACGGATGGATCAGCCAGCGCCGGCCCAATTCTCTATCTATATGCTCTACTACAGTTCCGCGCCTGAGCAGATGCACCTGCGCTGCCTGCAAGCCTGTCTCCTCGCGCAACTCTGTATATGCTTGCTCCTCTGGTAAGACTCCCTCCTCGATAAAGCCGCTGATGCCGGCCCAACGCGCCTGGTAGCTGCCCACATGCTGGCTACGCCTCACAAGACACAGGCGCGGCTCCGGCCCATCCATACGCAACAGCAAGCAACTCACTACAGGTGTAGGGCGCAACATGTCTTCTCCGCTAACCTGATCTGGTATACTCATTCTGTTTCAACCTCCCGCCAAAAAAAGTCAATACAATGTTTATCTACAATCTATCACGTATTATACACATCTTATCCATAAAAGATGTGGGATCAATTTCAAAAAGTAATAGAGCGGACTGCTCGCGCATTTGATCATATCTCTAGTGGCCTGGAGCAATCTGCCAGGCGTTCACCGCTTGACAGTTCAGATAGTGCTCCTATATAGTATCTTTGGTACAGCGCAACAAATTTTGGCAGAGATATGCTATCATATTATCTTTTTGTGCCTGAAAAAAGGCCTGTTTACCTTTACCAATGGAGGTAGGCCGACGTGTCATCGATATATACTCTTGTAATCTTCCTTAGTGTGATTGTCGTAGTGGGCGCCGTAGTTGCGCTCTGGGTCGGCAACCGCTGGGGAATGGAACGCAATAAACGTGTATTTGCAGAACGGTTACGCGCCGAAAAAGAGACGAGTGAGAAACGCCTGCTGGAGCTGCAAGTGCAGCAGAATGAGGTGTTGCGTGAGGCTCGTGAGGAGACGGCGCGTCTACGTTCCAGTCTAGAGCGCGAAAACGCTGAACGGCGTTCTGAGATTTTACGCCAGGAACGTCGTTTACAACAGAAAGAAGAGACCCTTGAACGTAAAATAGAGGCATTGGAACAGCGTGAGCGCAAGTTTAGCCAGCGTGAGCGCCAGATAGATCAGATCCGCGAGGAGGCTGAAACCATCAAGAGGTTACAGCAGGTGGAGTTGGAACGGGTGGCTCAGATGTCAGAAGAGGAGGCCAAAGAGGTGTTGCTCTCGCGCATTGAAAGCCAGGTACGCCAGGAGGCGGGCAGGCGGGCGCGCATGATCGAAGAGGCAGCGCGTGAAGAGGCAGAAACGCGCGCGCGTGAAATCATCACGCTGGCTATCCAACGTTGCGCCTCTGATCAGGTAGCCGAGGCAGTGGTCTCAGTTGTGCCGTTGCCTAACGACGAGATGAAGGGGCGCATTATTGGGCGCGAGGGCCGCAATATTCGTGCGCTGGAAGCGGCTACGGGCATTGACTTGATTATTGACGACACGCCTGAGGCGGTGATTCTCTCCGGCTTCGATCCCGTCAGACGCGAGGTCGCCCGTGTGGCGCTTACCAAGTTGATCATCGATGGGCGTATTCATCCCGCGCGCATCGAAGACGTGGTGGCCAAGGCACGCCAGGAGGTCGAAGCGACAGTGCGTGAGGCTGGTGAGCAGGCAGCCCTGGAGGCCAATGTGCATGGTCTGCCGCCCGACCTGCTAAAGATTCTGGGCCGCTTGCACTTCCGCACCAGCTATGGTCAGAATGTGCTGGCGCACTCGGTCGAAGTCTCGATTCTCGCGGCCACGATGGCCCACGAACTGGGAGCGGATGTCAACATTTGCAAGACAGCCGCCCTCTTACACGACATGGGCAAGGCCATTGACCAGGAGGTCGAGGGACCGCATGCCATTATTGGCGGTGAAATTGCGCGTCGCTTCGGCAGATCACCAAAGATCATTCACGCGATGGTCGCGCATCATGCCACTGACGCGGAGCCACAGAGCCTGGAAGCAGCGATTGTGCAGGCCGCGGACGCTATCTCGGCTGCGCGTCCGGGAGCGCGCCGCGAGACCATCGATCTTTACATCAAACGCCTTGAAGCCCTGGAAAGCATCGCCAACTCGTTTACCGGTGTCGAGAAATCCTTTGCCATCCAGGCAGGGCGCGAAGTGCGCATTATCGTCAAGCCAGAGGAAGTTGATGAATTCGCGGCTGATCGTCTGGCCAGAGAGATCGCGCACAAAATCGAGGAAAGCCTCGATTATCCTGGGCAGATCAAGGTCTGCGTAGTGCGTGAGACCCGCTCTGTCGATTATGCACGCTAGCCATTTTCTACGAAAGTTTGTCAGAGAAATGTGTGTGGGCTAAACTGCTTGTGAGTCATGCCTGATTTTGCAAAATTAGACCAAAACAGCTTTTGCCTCCCCGCCCCGGGGAAAAGAAGAGGTTTGGCGGGCGCTGTGTGCCCGCCAAACCTCTTCAAAACACCAGGGGTGGGTAGTGGACGCGCTTGTGCTGCTGCGAAAAAATCAGGCATAACTCATAATAATTATCCATAAAAGAAGAGGAGAAAGACAGGCATTTGAGTTCTCAAAGCCTGTGCTTATACATCTATGGCTAACTATATTGATCTCCACGCCCATTCAACTGCCTCTGATGGCATTTACTCACCAGGACAGTTGCTGCATAAAGCCCACGAGGCCGGACTACACGTGCTGGCCTTGACTGACCACGACACCACTAATGGTATCGCGGAGGCGGCGCAAACCGCGTCTGAACTGGGCATAGATTTTATACCCGGTCTTGAAATCAACACCGAGACCGCCGGGGGAGAGGTCCATGTGCTGGGCTATTTCCCGGAATTAGAGCGGCCCGCCTTCCAGGCTGTGCTCACTACCCTGCGCAACGCCCGCGAACGCCGTGGACAGCGTATGGTCGAGTTGCTCAACGAACATGGTATCATGATCTCCTGGGAACGCGTACGCGAAATCGCGCAAGGTTCCGTGGGTCGCCCGCATGTCGCCAGGGCCTTAATCGAAGCGGGCTACGTTCAGAGTATTCCTGAGGCCTTCGATAAATACATCGGTACAGACGGTATAGGCTATGTCCATCGCTACCGCCTGAGTCCGGTTGATGCCACGCGTCTAATCGACAGCGCCAATGGTCTGCCAGTGATCGCGCATCCACTTACGTTACCGGGTTTGACCACCCTGCGCGAGTGGTTGCCGGACTTGTGCGCGGCTGGCATGGTCGGTCTGGAAACCTACTATGGCCCTTACACCGAGAAGGACGAACGCGAACTGCTCGCCCTGGCCGTAGAGTACGATCTGATTCCCACTGGTGGCTCCGACTTTCACGCTCCTGGTAGTCATCCCACCCCTCTGGGTGGCCGCTATGTGCCCGTTGAGGCTGTCGAACGCCTGAAAGCTGCCGCCGCCCAACGCCAGGGCCGCGTCCCACCCACCTTTGTTCTGCCCCCACCGGTCGCGGAAAAATAATCTTGCAGAGCGCTCAGAGGGATGCTCCCCTTTTGAGCACCCTGCAGCCGCTTACATCCTCCGCAAGATCTGCATGCGCCCGGCCATGCGCCAGCGGCTCTCTGTGCTGCCTTCTGAGCCAGGAGACTGCTGGCGCGCGTGCTCTTCTTGCGCGTGCTTCTGAGCCAGCAGGGTGGCTAACAGGGCAGCGATCTGTTCTGAGGTTAACGTGGCAGCGGTCTCCTCCGGGGCTGGCAGTGGGCTGGCTACCTCTACGCTGGCTCGAGTGCTCCATTCTTCCGCGATAAAGTCAGTCGAGAAGTCGCCAGCCTGGTAGCGTGGGTGATCCATCAGCCAGCGCGCGAAGGGCAGAGTGGTACGCACCCCAACGATCTGATACTCATCTAAAGCGCGGCGCAAGCGAGCAATGGCCTGAGAGCGGTCGCGCCCCCAGACAATCAGCTTGGAAAGCAGTGGATCATAGAAAAGCGGCACCTGCAGGCCCTCGTAGAGTCCGCTATCGACGCGCACGCCAGGACCTGATGGTTCCCGTAAAGCCTGGACCATGCCGGTCGCGGGCAGAAAATTATTCTCCGGGTCTTCGGCTGAAATGCGACACTCAATCGCCGCGCCGCGCGGGACCACCTCTGCCTGCGTGAAGGAAAGCGGCAGACCAGCGGCTACGCGAAATTGTTCCTGCACAAGATCCAGGCCCGTACAGAGTTCAGTGACTGGATGTTCCACCTGAATGCGCGCATTGACCTCCAGAAAATAGAAATTGCGCTCGGGTCCCAGCAGAAACTCGGCAGTACCCGCGTTGACATAACCGATTGCACGCATCAGCTTTACCGTCGCACTGGTGATGCGCTGGCGTAATTCTTCATCCACAACTGGCGAGGGAGACTCCTCGATCAATTTCTGATGGCGGCGCTGAATGCTGCACTCTCGCTCGCCAAGATGGACAAGATTGCCATGGGTATCGCCAATAAACTGGACTTCAATATGGCGGGCAGGTGTTACCGCCTTCTCTATATACACGCGATCATCGCCAAAAGCGCTTTTTGCCTCGCTGCGCGCTGTGCGCAACGCAGCCAGCAGATCACGTGGCTCGCGTACAAAGCGAATACCTTTGCCACCGCCACCAGCAGCGGCTTTGAGCAGAAGGGGATAGCCGATCCGAGCCGCGCTTTCCTGGATCGCGGCCTCGTCCAGCCCATCTAGCTGCGCGCCTGGCACGATTGGCACATCTGCCTGGCGGGCGATGTTGCGCGCGGCTGTCTTCTCCCCAACTGCGCGCTGGAGAGCTGCCGACGGACCAACAAAAATCAGGCCAGCTTCGACGCAAGCCTCTGCAAATGAGGCATTCTCTGAGAGAAAACCATAGCCAGGATGAATAGCCTGAGCTCCTGAACGCCGGGCCGCCTCAAGCAGAGCTGGAATGCGCAAATAACTCTGATTGGCGGGAGCAGGCCCGATAGCATAGGCTTCATCAGCCGCCCGCACATGCAGGGCCTGGCGATCGGCTTCACTATACACCGCGACACTGGTCAAGCCCAGTTCACGGCACGCGCGGATCACGCGCAGCGCAATCTCACCTCGATTGGCAATCAGCACTTTCTGAAATGGCCAGCGGGTAACAGGTGAGTCTTTCAAGAGAGGCTCCTTTTATCTTGCTCAGTCTTTCTATTTTATAATCATATCACTATTGACCGCCTCTCGCTCTCCTCCCACATCTTACTCTGGGGCGAAAACCCTACTCCGGGTTAAATATGAGTGATCCCAGATTTGTTCGAGGCAGCACAAGCGCGTATATTCTCCACCCTTTTTGTTTTGCAGAGGTTTGGCGGGCGCGCCGCGTCCGCCAAACCTCTGCTTTTCTTCAGAGTGGGCAGGCAAAAATATACACGAGAATTTATAGACAATCCGAAAGAATTACACAAGTAATAGGAAAAACAGGTGAGTCTGACAAAGATAGTTTCATTTTTAGAGGAAGTGATGTACACTAATGTAGGAGTTTTCCGCATATTCCTATTTCCGGATCAAAATAGTTGGAAGAGTAAGCATGTAGTAGCGAAGTTAATGTGCCGCCTGAGAAGGGATATCATTCGAGATGTTGAAACTTATCTCTAATTACCCAATTTCGCGTCGTCTGATCATAGCATTTGCCCTGGCGGCCATCCTTCCGAGTGTGGTAATTGCCATCATGGGTACTTATTATGGTAATCAGTTGAGCACCAGGAGAAATGCGTCCAGTGTCATAACCAGCGTGCAGGAAAGCACTGATAGCTGGTCGGACTCATTGCACTCTATGTATATACAGACGAAAACCGTTGAAACCCAGGTTACGTCTGTCTTGCTCTCACCGGACGCGACGACCCACGCCACACTTAGCACAACCCTCAAGACAACCGCCCCTCAAATAATGCAAGATGCAACTCAGCAGATGCAAGATCTAAACACTTATCGGTCTTTATTTGATCCGAGTCTGGGTCAGAGTATGCAGCCAGTGACGAATATTCTCAGCATGGTTGCTCCGAACGACTCCACCTCTTTTGCCGAGACCAGCCTGCTGCATGATATCACGACAACTTCCTGGCCAAATTATGAACTGGCTCAGAAAGCTGAATTAAATTTACTGACGCAGATTATGACCAATCCTGCTCAATACAAAAGCGCCAGCAGCACCGTCGCAAAAATCTCCGCTGACGCTAGCCGCTTGAACTCCACCTACAAGAATATTAACAGGGATTGGGCTCAGATTGGTAAGGATGTCATTGTCATCAGCAAGCATGTGAACGGAGTAGACACCAATGAGGCGCAGCCCGTTGTCATAGGCACAATTGGTGCGTTCTTGATTACGCTGCTCGTTGTGATCCTTGCCGGTGTCCTGGTCCATCGTTCGATTTCTGGTCCATTAAACGAACTGGTTCTTTTGACCAGGCGTATCTCCAAGGGAGATCGATTTGCGCGGGCACATATCAACAGTAACGACGAGATCTCTATTGTAGCTACTTCCATGAACAGTATGCTTGATAATATTGTCCATCTGGTTCAGGAAACGCAGTCTCAGCGCGATGTGCTGCAAGGGCAAGTAGAGAAACTTGTCAGCGAGGTCAGTGGCGTTGGTGATGGTGATCTACGTGTTAATGCCGAAGTGACAGCCGACGCTCTGGGTGTGCTGGCCGACTCGTTTAACTATATGGTTGAGGAACTGGGCAGCCTGGTGGTGCGTGTGAAAAAGGTCGCCCGTGAAGTCGAAGAATCGACCAATATCACCACCGATCGTATGGGAGAACTGGTTGAAACGGCGGATCGGCAGATTGAAGAGATCGAGAATGCAGCTATAGAGATTGAGCGCATGGCAGTCAATAGTCAGCAGGTCGCGCAGCGAGCGCGGGCCCTGGCTAGCATCGCCCGCGACGCGCGCATTACCGCCCAGGGTGGACGCCTGGCTGTGCAGCAAACAATCGAGGGCATGGGGCGCATCTACAGCAACGTGCAGCAAACCTCGCATAAGGTACAATCGCTAGGGGAGCGCTCACGCGAAATCGACAATATTGTGGAAGCGATCTCCAACATTGCTCACCAGACCAACCGTCTGGCCCTGGACGCTGCCATCCAGGCCGCGATGGCAGGGGACAACGGCAAGGGCTTTGGCGCGGTCGCGGCTGACATTCGGCGTCTGGCTGAACGCGCCAAAGAACTGGCGACCTCTGTTGGGCGGATTGTGCGCAATGTACGCGACGAAATTGGCGCGGTTGCCATCTCCATGAACGACACAGAGCGCGAGACCTCGGCTGGCAGCAAGCTCGCCGAAGAGGCTGGCACTTCCCTGGAATCCATTGTGGCCGTCATCGAACGGCAGGCCGATGAGATTGAGGGCATCAAGCAGATGGCTGTGCAACAGCAGCAATCCTCAAGCGAGGTTGTGCAGATGATGCAGCATGTCTCAGAGACCACACAACAAAGCACTACCAGCACCCGCGCTGCCGCGCAAAATATGGAGCACGTGGCACAACTGGCTGAGCAGCTGCTGGCTTCAGTGGAAGCCTTTAAGTTGCGCGATAGTCTGAACTACCTGGAAGCTGGCAGTGATGTATTCGGCGAGGGCTTCGATGGTCCAATCACCCCTGGAAAACTCTTCCGCGCCGTAACCGCTACAGCCAATACTATGAGAAACAGCAATGCTCAACATACACCGCCTCCACCTGACATGGAGGGCTTCTTCCCTCAGTTTCCGCAATTCTCGCCTTCCCTGCAATCTGCGGGTAATAGCATGAGTCCCTCTACTCAGCCACCTCAATGGCAGGGAGAAGGGCCGGCATCATTCCTGCCTAACCCGGCTAACCCGGGCCAGCAAGCATTTCCGGCCTGGAACAACACCGACCAGCAGCAAGTTCTGCCCGCGTGGACCAATGGCAATCCCCAGCAGGTATTTCCAGCCCAAAACAACTGGCCTCCAGGCGCCCAGATGCGTCCAGCCGGCACGCAACCGCGCCCACCCAGGACACCCTCGCGTCCCCTGGCGAACGATTGGCAAATAGGCAATCACCATCCATCTGACCGCTAAGTACAACCTATGAGTTATCCCTGCCAACGATATCGTCAGCAAGGATAACTCATAGGTTGTACTTCCACGAAATTATATTCAACAACAACATCTTCTTTCAGGGATGGAGTGCTTTGTTCTGAGCAAAAAGGGGTCGTGACCATAATCATTACGTTATGTATAGCATCGATAACCCCTATCTCAATTCATAGACTTTCGTCTAGCGTGGCTGTTAGACTTGAATTAGAGATAAACGTCACTCCCAAAAATGTACATATACTCATGGATGGGATAAACCTGTTTGAGGAGAATAATCATGATTGCACAGAGAAATACTAGCTATCATCCAACGGAGATTAACCACGAAGCAAACATACGTGCCGTCATGGCCTTGCTTAACCAGAGGTCGCCAGTCCGCCTTTCGCGTTGGGATTGTGATATCTGCGGCATGGTGCATATGGGACAGACAGCTCTGGTCTGCGATAGCTGCGGCAGCGAACTGCTTACCCGGCAGCCAGATAGCCATATTGAGATGAACAATCACTGGTAGAGCCATGCTAAAGAGCGGTCCTCCTGTTGAATGCTTATCGACAGAGAGCCGCTTACTCGCAGCTTAGCAATGAAGCGGCTCTCAGAGCCGCGAGACGGCACAAGGATAGATAAGGCCGGGCACAGTAAGAGGGATCGTTAAGCGCAGCGCAGCTGGCGCACCGCCTCGAAGAGGAGAATACCGGTAGCCATAGCCGCGTTGAGCGACTCCACCTGGTTAGCCAGAGGGATGCTAAGTGTTCGCGTAGCCAGTGCGTGGGCTTGAGGAGAAAGGCCGTGCGCTTCATTGCCAATAATCAGCGCGAAGGGCCGGCGCAAGTCTTCCGCGTAGTATAGCTGCGAGCCGCTGGACTCGGCTATAAAGACGCGCAAAGCGGCAGCTCCACAATGCCTGGCAATTCTTTCCTCAATCTCCGACCACAGCAGATTTGTCCAGACTGGCAAGGCCACATGCGCGCCAGCTGCGGCACGTACCACCTTAGGGCTATAACAATCCACACAATGGGGGGTCAGTAGCACCTCCTGCACATCAGCTGCCAGCGCGGTGCGTAAAATTGTGCCCATATTACCGGGATCAGCCAGGTCGTCCAGCACCAGCAGAACAGGGCGCGCGCTCAAGGGGCGACGAGTCAGCAAGTGTTCGGGATTGAAAAGGTGTAGAGGAAGCACAGCGTGGACTCCTTGCGAGGTCTGTGTATCGCTCAAGGCCTCTGAGACACGCGTCGTTACCTCAAAGAGAGAGACACCAGGCAAGGATGTAGAGGAATGCAGCAGGCGCGCCAGGAGCGCGCGCCCTTCGGGCGTGCGCTGCAGAAATTCTGGCTGATAATAGATCTCGCGTGGCAACATATCCGCCAACAGCAAAGCATCGAGCAGGTGTGGTCCCTCCATTAACAAAAGGCCGCTTTTTTTGCGGCCTTTTGTTGTATGCAGATCACGTACCTGCGCAACGTGTGGATTGGCAAGACTGGTAATCAGCGTCATATGCTTTCCCCGACACGCCTGGTTAGCGCCTCTACTTCACCGCAGCCAGCGCGGCCTCAACCAGGACAGTGAACGCGCCCTCGTCGTTAACGGCCATCTCGGCCAGGATCTTACGATCGACGCCGATATTAGCGATATGAATAGCATGCATCAGCCTGCTATAGCTTACACCGTGCATGCGCGCGGCGGCGTTAATGCGCGTAATCCAGAGCGCGCGCATGTCGCGTTTGCGGACGCGCCTGTCGCGATACATATAGGCCATCGAGCGCATGACAGATTCATGCGCGGGACGGTAAAGGCGCTTACGCGTGCCACGATGGCCCTCGGCCATTTGTAACAGTCTCTTATGTCTCTTGTGCGCGGGTACGCCACGTTTAACTCTTGGCATCTCTTTAATCCTCCATTCGATCCTGAAACACTGCTTACAGAGAGTAAGGCAGTAAGCGTTTAATCCTACGAGTATCGCTGGTAGCGAGTGCAAAGCGCTTATCCATCGAACGGATGGCGTGAGGAGACTTATTGCGGCGCAGGTGGCTGGAGGCAACCTTGCGGCGCATGATTTTGCCAGAGCCAGTGATTTTTACCCGCTTGGCCATGGCGGTGTGCGTTTTCAATTTCTGCTTCATGATTTTTTCTTTCTGCTTCAAGCAGGGTCAAGTATAGTATTTAGCAACTGCGCATCTTTTGGTACACTTTTATATACAACAAAGAGGCAGTACCATTTTTGGAGATTGAGATGTAATAACCGAGTGAATTGTTCAATCCCACAACAGCCCCATCGAAGGCGCAGAGAAGCCTGTTTCAGGAGCGGACCCCACGTGCAGGTCGCATTATAACATAGCCCGCGCTGTTACGCAACCACTTATAGAATGCTAAAATCCTGAAAAAGAGGGCCTGGCTCCAGCAAGCCAGGCCCTCTTTTTCAGGATTTTAGCAACTAATCCACAGAACGTACAGTCCAGAAATCGCTAGCCAGACCACGATGAGTCAGGTAAGTATAGGGCATAGTGAAGTAACCTTCCTGTCCCCATGCGGCTCCCCAACTGTTACGCACCAGAAAACGCTGCGTGCTATCGTCGTAACCTACTGCTACTACGGCGTGACCGCCCAGGACCTTCTCGCCGGACTGCGGTAGGGGCACAATGCCAGTTTTGGTGACGGCGTCGCTCTCAAAGCTTTCGTAGACCGTGAAGCCAAATATGAAAGGATAGCCTTCTGCCAGGCAACTCTTCATAGTTGGCAGGTCGCGTGTAACACGTTTATAGGTCAGTGCTCGATGCTGCAGCGCGTCCTGGTAACAGGAGTCCGATGGCTGATCGATGAATTTGCCGATATCGTAAGGCCATTCTGTCTCAGAACAGGCCCCCTGCTTGTTGACAGTTTTGATCCCATCGCGCAACTGCGCGCCGCTATCACTGCTGACTGTACCCTCAATGACACGCTCATTGTAGTAGATGAAAAGGCGCGACGGCACAAAAATGGCGGGCAAGCTCTCTTTAATCTGATCAAACTCCAGCACGCCCGCGATGGCATTGGAAGTACATGAACCTAACTTCCCCTGATCATATACAGGTGGACAATTGATGCGTAAATCGACGCTTGCCGGCAAGGCTTCGTCAGGATTAAAGGGCATAACATACATGTGATCACGATGGTCAGGCAGATCAGGAATCCACCCTAAACCTCGACTTTGACTAGACATACCCAGCTCCTTTACAGAGAAAATAACACAATAAGATGTACCCTGCAACTATTTCGCCACGACATTATCCTATCAGGGCACACTTGATACAAACGATTCAACAGACAAAATACAACATATCATTGCGCTTATGAGCAAAAACAGGCCAGAGTGAGCCAGATGAACTTGCTCACAATGTGAAATATTCCACATCTGGTTACCTTTACTCCTAACTCTGCAACAAAAAGTTTCCTTGATGCGATTTAGTTAATGTATGGATAAGAATATCCAACTGTATGAATAAAAAGATATGTTAGAAAGCACTGGCTCCCTATGCTTAAATCTACACAAAAGACACGCAAGTGCCATCTGCCGTTTCTCTTATCTGGTCTGTTGCTGATCTGTGCAGCTCTGCTAAGCGCCTGCAGCTCGTTTGTGAGCAGCAGTGCGAAAACGACGAATGCCGCTGGCAGCACGCCGACTCTTGTGCCTTCGCCTACAGTCACGCTTACTCTGCAGCAGCAGGGAACAGCGCAGTTGCAGACTTTTCAGCAGTGGATCGCGCTTATGCAGCAATATAGTGGTAAAGTAAGCACGTATCAGCAGCAGTACACGCGCGATCAGCAAGCATTGAACACTGCGACGACGGATACGAGCTATCAGAGCGCGCTCGCGGCTCTTAACGGGCATGTCACCGCTATCAAGATCCCCGCGCTCAGGACCGAGGCGCTTAGCCTGCACAGCGAGCTCGTGAGCGAGGCCAACACCTGGGCTAACACCCACACTTATTACGATAGTTATGATGGTGTAACCTATAATCTGGGCTACGAGTATCAGGGTATCGTCAACTATCCCTCACAGGGTTTGTTTGCCTCAGCTAACACGATCTCTGATTACCAGTATCTTATCGGACAACTAAATATCTGGCAGACCAATTTCAACGCTTATAAAACGAACTTTTCCGATAAAACGGCCTACGACCAGGTTCACGCAACTGACACCCACTTAATCAAGAAGTATGGCGACACCTCGGGCATGGTGCTGGTCGTCTCCTTCTCGGAGCAGGCCCTGCGCGTCTACCAGAACGGCAAGCTGATCAAAGCCTTCTTGATTGTCAGCGGTCAGCCCGACCATCCCAGCCTGCCGGGTGCATGGTGGATTGAACAACGTCTGAAGGATATCAAATTCACCTCTGGCAAAAAGCCGGGGCAGGAGGGCTACTATCCAGATACCCCTATTGCCTTTGCCCTGCTTTATCACAGCGGCGGGTACTATTTCCATCAGAGCTGGTGGAGAAGCTTGTACGGGGCAGACAAACAGTTTCCTCATCTTGATCCCGGTGGAACTGCATTCGCCGTTCACGGCTCGCATGGCTGCATCAACATGAGTACCGCTGATGTCACGTGGCTCTACAACAACGCGACAGTGAATTCGACAAAGGTCATTATGTATTAATCGCGTTTGCAAGCTTCCCACCCCAAGTACTAAGAGTAGAACGGGCGGCTGGCGGATGCCAGCCGCCCGTTCTACTCTTAGTACTTGGGGTTGCCGCGGGCAACTTCACTGGAAGAGAGAAGCATATACCTGTCAGGTGAATGCCCTGCCCCAGAGGAGAGGCAAAAGCTGTTTTGATCTGATTTTGCAAAATCAGCGGTGATTCATAGGGACAATTTTGCTTTTCTGTGGACAACTCGCTTACAATAGAAAGAGAAAAAGCATGTCGCGGATCTGTGTGCCTGGATGAGTACACCATCTGGGCATTGTTTAACTAACCGCATCGTGGTATGCTCTCACATAATCAAGGTATTTTGCGTTCGCTCAGGGGCGAACGAAGGAGGATAGTGTATTTATGGTTTCTTCCCGCAGGCAGCTTTCTCCTTGCCCGGTCTGTAATCGAACTGATCAAGTGAAGAAATTGCAGACAGCTTCTGACTCGGGCGAATTGCATATCGCGCCACCGCCGATGCCCGAGCCCAAAGCAACCATGATGAAATATATCATCGCTGGTATGATTCTGGTTGGAATTGGTAGCTTTCTAATTCTGATCATGGTCTCTACTACTGGCCTTGAATTGATTCAGGTAGTCATTACGTTGCTCTTTATCGTTATCGCGTTGCTTCTCTCAGCGCTGGCCATTCGCCATATTGGCAAAGGCGATGAAGAGGCCCGCCAGCGCTATCCAGTCTGGGATCTGGCTATGGCAAACTGGAATCGTTTACTCTATTGCTCACGCGATAAAGTGGTCTTCGATCCTCAGATTAGAAAGGCGCTCTCCGAGTCGTCCACCAGAGATCTGCTGGATATGGAGAAGCTTGAGAGCACCCAGGGCATACAACTGGTCGCCAGCCACTAAGTGCTTTTCCTTCGCCAACGGAGTTAGAGGAGGCATTAACGCTTTTTCCTCTGTGTATGATGGAAACAGAAATAACCTTTGAGGTTTTTTTGAGCAAAAACCATCGTCTACAGGGGAGAAAGAAGTGTAGTGGCGTCTCAGACTCTGTTAAGCCTGGTCGCACGATTGCAACAGGTGATGTCGGTGGCTCAGGGACGGGCAATGTTGCTGGAGTATGCGCGCAGAAGCTGTGGCGCGCGCCTGGCGTTGCTCTTTGTGCTGGACCCTGAGCGCCGGGCGCTGGCATTGCTAGAGCATAGTGGCCGGCGCCCCACTGCTTCTGCTGTCCCAACGGAGGATCTCTCATCTGAGCTCTCTCTGGAGGGTCTTTTCGCCTCGGTGTTGCACCAGCAAGGTTTTCTCAATATTCCCGACATTTCACGCGAACCCCTGAGTCTGCCTGCAGAGCGCGCCTGGGCGTGGCCGCGTGGCCGTGTGCTACTCCACGCCTTGCGCCAGGGATCTCGCCAGGGTGTACTGGTCTTCTGCTTTAGTCCCGCCGGCGCGCGCGTTGTGCCGAGTGGCGAAGCTCAGGACGAACTGCTGATTTGCGTCTCTCTGCTCTCTGCTTATCTGGGCAGCGACGAGAATCCTCAGCCTGTGCGCAAGTATACAGAGCCTTCAGAGGGAGCAGGGCGTGGCATACGCTCCACGACAGGCACAGACGAGCAAGCGTCTCTCACCAGGAAAGGCGCGCAGCCGCAGCAAAGCTCCACAGAGCATCCTTCCCATCCCCCTATGGGATTTGCCGGGGCCTTAAACCTGATACTCGCGCTTTGTGAACTGGGTCTGACAACGGGAGAGCAGATGGAAGAACAGGCGCTATACGAGCAGATCCTGAGCCTGCTTGGCTCAAATTTGCGAGCGAGCGCGGGTTGCCTCTGGCTTTATCAACCTGCTCAAGCAGCTTTTTCCCTGCTGAGTTCGTTGGATGCCGACGCAGCTCTCACTGCTTACGCAAGCGCCGAGTTGAATCGTCTGGTCAACACCTTCCAGAGCGCCAGCCCGGAACTGTCCTACGGACTGGTCTCGCTGCCCGCTGCAAGCGAGCGCATTCTGATCTGGCAAACCCTGAATTATCGCGAGCGACTTCTGGGCGCGCTCGGCCTTGTACTTGAGCAGGAGCCGGTACTCTTGCTCGATCAGCGTCTCTTGCTCAATGTTGCCTGCGATATTATAGCGCTTTTACTGCTGCGTCGCACTCAACGCAACGCTGAGCGGCAGGCATTGCTTGAGCAAGAGCGCGTCAGAATCGCGCACGATCTGCACGACAGTGTCATCCAGGACATAGCCCATGTCACGCAAAAGCTGGATTATATCCAGCGCGTTTTAGAGAAACAGCCTCAACTCGCCCTTAACGAAATTGAGCAGTCTCGCGACCTGCTGAACCGCAGCTTGTATGATCTGCGCGCCGGCATCACCGCGCTACTGCCACTGCCGCTGGAGGAACAGAAATTTGAGGAGGTGCTTAAAGGGCTGATGCACGAGTATAGTCTGAACGTTCCGTACCTCAAAATCACCTGCGATATAGATAATCCTGCCTTCTGGCCGCAAATGCTACAGGCCCCGATTTATCGTTTTCTACAAGAGGCGTTGAACAATATCCGCAAACATGCATATGCCAGCGAAGTTAGCATTCACATCCGCCAGGTCGCGGGTCTCGGCGTGGTTCAGATCAGCGACAACGGCCAGGGCTTCGCTCCCATGCAGGAGCGCATGGACCAGCCAGGGTCCGCCTCTCGGACCACGCATATAGGCCTGCAAAGCATGGAAGCGCGCATTCGCCAGGCCGGTGGCGCGCTCGAAATCCACAGCACCCCTGGTCAGGGCACCATACTCAAAGCCCGCTTTCCCCTGAGCCAATCCTCAAGCATCCTTACCGAACGCGAACGCGAAGTCCTGCGCCTGCTGGTTGATGGTCTGACCAACCGCGCCATCTCTGAACACCTCTCCATTAGCCTCGAAACCGTCAAATCACATGTCCATCATATTATGCAAAAGATGCATGTCAAGGATCGCACTCAGGCAGCAGTGGTAGCCACAAAGCAGCAGTGGCTGTAATCCTGGGGATAAAAGCAACAATGCTTCAGATATAAGTTATGCCATATTTTCACCACAAAAAAACGCTCAGAGATGGCTCCCTGAGCGGCTTTAGCTCCTCGAGTAGGATTCGAACCTACAACACATCGGTTAACAGCCGATTGCTCTACCGTTGAGCTATCGAGGAATATCTCGTGCGCATAGAGAATATATCAGATCCCGCCAGGGCTGTCAAGCCCTTTTTTACGGGTTGGCACGAGCTTTAAAAATTCATCACTGTGACCAGCCAGAGCGAGACAAACAGAAAAATGCTCAGGCTGATAATCGCGATCAGTGGGTCGAGCAGGGGCGCGCTAACAAGGCTGCCCTGGAGGCGCAGGCGCTGGAAAAGGGTGGGCAGGATCAGCCCACACAGCGCGGCCAGTAGCAGCGTAAAGCCCAGGCTCAGGCCAAGCGCCGTTCCCAGGGACCAGGAGTGGAAGAGCAGCCAGGTGAGCAGTCCGACGACAATGCTGGCCAGAACGCCTCCCAGTGAGCCTAACCTCAGTTCGCGGAAAATGCCGCGCCAGAAATCCAGGCCACGCGCGGAGCGCAGCTGCCAGCCAGCAACCCCCAGGGCCTGCGAGCCGACACTGCCGCTCGTGAGCAGGAGCATAGGCGTCAGGCAGATCAGGCCACCCAGCGCGAGCGGCGAATTTAGCCCGGCAATCAGGCCACTGACTTGCAGATGGATGGCGTTGTCGATCAGCGGACGACCCAGGATCTGGTAGAAGACGAGCGCGATCAGGAAGCCCGCTACGACATTGACGCCCAGCCAGGTGACGCGATTGAGCGTGGCTTTAAACGAAAAATGCTCTTCTTCTTCCATTTCCTCGACACTGGCCCCGGAGATTTCTGAGAAGTCCTCAGCCTGCTCTTCATGGATCACGTCGATCACATCGTCAACGGTAATCAGGCCAAGCAGGTGATTCTGCTCATCGACCACTGGCACGCCCAGTAGATCATACCTCGCGATCAAACGCGCGACCTTTTCCTGGTCCAACTCGGCTCGTACTTTGATGACATTCGTATCCATCAGGTCGCGTAAGCGCGTAGTTGGGCTTGCCACAACCAGTTCGCGCAACGAGACAATGCCGATCAGGTGGCGCTCAGTGTCCACAATGTAGAGATAATAGATCATCTCCAGGTGTTCTGAATACTGGCGCAAGTAGGTCAGGGCCTCTTCAATGGTCAGTTCTTGCGCCAGCGCCAGCACTTCGGTCGTCATGATGCCGCCAGCAGTCTCAGAACCGTAGCGCAATAGATCGCGAATAGGTTGAGATTCGCTGGTAGGCATCAGACTGAGCAGATGCTCGGCCTCGGCCAGCGGAATATCGGCCAGGATATCCGCGGCGTCGTCCGGGGGTAGGATCTCCAGCAAGTCGGAAGCGCGTTCAGGATCGAGTTCGCTGAGAATCTCAGATTGCAGTGGATATTCAACCTCGTTCAGCGTATCGGCGGCGATCGCGGGCGCCAGTCGTCCCAGAACCGCGCCTGCCTCTTCAGCATCGAGTTGCTCTAGAATATCCGCGAGATCAGCCGGACGCAATTCGGCCAGTTTGGTATGGCTGACGCTCAACTGCACCTGGGGAATCACACCACCAATGCCCAGCACACTGCTGCCGCCAACTCCAGCAGTCGCGAGTTGGCCCGTGACGCCGGCTTTGACAACCTGGATTGGCTCAACATAGTTCCAGGTAATAATGCGCTCTTCTATACGCGCCGGCAGGGCCTTGATCAGCCATTCAGCGCCCAGGCGGCGCAGGAGTCCATTCAGGCTGATATCAACGCCAATCAGACGCGCCGTGCCTTTGATCTGAGCCAGTTTGAGGTCGTTGACTTTGACCACGCGAAAACCCTGCGTATCGACAATCTGCGTATCCAGGATATCGCGCCGTAATAGAATCTCATCAGAAAAAGGGATATACGCATTCACCTGCGGCTGCTTGACTGTCAGATGAATCTTACGCTCTTCCTCCAGATTATCAACCTGAGTCCAGGGAATGATCAGATCGTTATTTGTTAATGTGGGTTGAGAGACCACCAGGGCTGTTACTACAGGAAATGCCTCGCTTAGAGAGACGCACACATCCTTTAATGTTCCCAGCCTGTGTCCATCGAGATCACAAACGCTTTCGCGCAGGAGTACACTCAAAAAGATCATGGAATCACCGCCTTTCTCCTACCGCGCGAGTGAGCTGTCAGTGTGCTGTCAAATGTTGTTCGCGAGGCGCGCTATGAGCTGCGCGGGAAGAGGGAGCCCGCGAGCCTGTTTACCGCTAACCGGCCAGGTGCGAACACTCTTGCTTGCTCTTACCATGTGTTTGACTTTTGACAGACAACTGGATCGTAGTTGCTAACAACGCGCTTGAATAGGAAGCCGTTTCTGCATACGGTATAAATCTCCCATCAAATTCGTAAAAAGTGGACCAGTAGCTTCTTGCCAGGTCAAAGTGTCTACACGAATTTGATTCCACACAGATGTACCAGGTTAATATACACACTAAAAGATGTGTATAGAGTAACTGGAACATCTGCCGCCAGACAATCCACAGTTTGTGGATGCATACAAAAGCAGTCCGCTGTAAATGCTCACTACGCAACAAGAAGGCAGGGCATGCGCGCTTATCCACTGATGAGATAGGCAGACATGTTGTGCATCGTGCTGCTCAGGGACTGTAGATCTCTCTTTTCGCACAAGGCCGAAAAACCGCATTCGCCATGCTTAGATCGCATCTATGAGTCATCCAGATTTTTCTGGAGCTTGCCGCGCTCGCCAAACAGCAGGAGTGCAGAGGACGGCAAGTCCTCTGACTGGGGCTTTGGGTGCTGTGCCCCTGTAAAACCTTTTTTATTTGTTTTGTAGTTTGTCGCAGGCGAATTACAAAACAAGCGAGACCAGTTTTTCCTGATTTTACAAAATCAGGGCTGACTTATGTCTATGAGATCAACACGCGGCAGCGAAGTAGTTTGCTTGTTTAGAACGAGAACGTTGCTTCTCCATCTCTTGTGAGCTGGTGAACGAGAGCAATACCAGTTCAAATGGAAGAAGCAGATGCCGGTTTCGTGATAGAAACCAGAGCAGGACTTGCTGGCAGGCGGAAAATTTCTTACTCGACATCGCATCAAGGGGCGATGCTGTGTTCATCGAGTAAGCCATGGGGAAAGGCATTAACTGGCGCAGGCCAGTAGCCGGGCGGACGAGAGTATTACGTCGTCGTTTACATCATCCTGTGACTTGTCTCGATGAGGAGAAGAACTTTTCCACAAGCAGGCTTGCGAAACGCATATGCCTACTATGACTGGGGCCAGCGTCCATGTCCCTCACCTCCTTTGCCCGAACCAGTTGCAAGATCGACCAGGCGCACCTCCACAAGGAGGCACGGATGAGGTATATCTGGTAAACCCTGGCAACTGTGGGTATGAAACAAATTTTTTTCTTACATGGAAAGTATAGCACGCTTAGCGTAGTTTTGGGAAGGGAGTTAGTGTATCTATGACCATTATGTCTAAAATTACCTTTTGTTCTGGCCGAACTTCACCCGGTTCGCCAGGGCAGGGCAAACATTTTTACCCTGTTTGTCCTGCCCTTTAGCACACTACAATGGCTCGACTTTGAGCAGAGCCGAGCCTTTTTGCACGACATCGCCGTTTTTGGCCACCAGAGAGATAACGCGCCCAGCGACCTCGGATTGGATCTCGTTGAAGACCTTCATAGCTTCGATAAGAGCAACGATTTGACCAATGTGAATAACATCGCCAATGTTGACGAAAGGCGGGGAGTTGGGCGAAGGTGAGGAATAATAGACGCCGGTGAGCGGTGCTGGCACCGGCTGGCTGCGATCTTCGCGTGTGTTGCCTGCTTTGCCGCCGCCAGGGGCCTGAGTTGGACTGACCTGCACTGTAGTCAGGGCAGAAGAGGTCAGGACCAGGTCCGGGCGGCGGCGAATGATGATCTCAGTGCCCGCTTCGCGTAATTCAAATTCGCCTACGGTGCTCCCATCGAGGGCTTCGATCAGAGCCTCGACGCGTTTCACCCAGGGCATTTCACGTTCACGTATATCCATTTTACATTTCTACTCTTCGTAACGCTTGAAAACCAGGCTGGTATTGTGTCCCCCAAAGCCCAGGACGTTGGACATAGCCACGTTCACCGTTGCCTGGCGAGCTTTGTTAGGTACATAGTCCAGATCACACTCTGGATCGGGATGGTGTAGATTAATCGTCGGGGGGATAATCCCGCTCTGAATAGCCATAATCGAAATTACTGCTTCGACCGCGCCTGCCGCGCCCAGCGTGTGACCAGTCATCGACTTGGTTGAGCTGATTGCCAGTTTGTAAGCGTGATCCCCAAAGCAGGTTTTGATGGCCAGGGTCTCGGTAGCGTCGTTCGGAAGCGTCGAGGTGCCATGGGCGTTGATATAATCAACCTGCTCCAGGCTCAGGTTCGCCTTTTGCAGCGCCCTACGCATAGCGCGCACAAGTCCTTCGCCTCCAGGAATCGGGTGAGTCACGTGGTAAGCATCTGACGTACAACCATAGCCAACCAGCTCGGCCAGGATACGCGCGCCGCGCGCTTTAGCGAATTCCAGATCTTCCAGGATAAGCATGCCTGAACCTTCGCCCAGAATGAAACCGTCGCGCGTCGCGTCGAAGGGCCGGCTGGCTCCCTGCGGATCATCATTGCGGCGCGAGAGGGCCTGCATATTATCAAAGGCGCTCATGGAAATGGGCTGTACAGCTTTTTCAGAGCCGCCAGCGATCATAGCCCGCGCATCCCCGCGTCTGATAGTCTCAAATGCCTCGCCAATGGTGTTTCCGCTGGTAGCACAGGCCGAGACCGCGGCCCAGTTGGGACCGCGCGCGCCAGTCAAAATCGAGACGATACCGGGCGCGCCGTCGATGATCATCATATTGATAAAGAATGGGCTGATGCGGCTTGGCCCCTTATCGTGTAAGACGCGAAACTGATCGTGAAGTGTTCCCAGACCGCCGATCCCGCTGCCGATATAAACTCCAATATCATCGGCATTTTCATCGGCGATTTTCAACTCCGCCTGTTTCAGCGCCTGCATGGTGGTCGCGATCGCCATCTGCTCGTAGGGATCGTTGCGTCGCGCCTCTTTACGGTCCATGTAGAGCGTCGGGTCAAAATTCCTTATTTCAGCTGCGAAATGGACTCGAAAGTCAGTGCTATCATAGGTAGTGATCGGTCCAATGCCCGATTTCCCCTGCAGCAAGGCTTCCCAGTTTGTAGCAAGGTCATTCCCCAGCGATGTAATCAACCCCAACCCGGTCACAACAACACGAGACATAACGTCACCTCCCGCAGAGCGACCGCTTCCTGGTCGCGCTAAGGGTACACACCTGGAGTATGTACCTGCTCAAATGCCTAACGATGCCGCTTCCTCCTGAAGGAAACGAGTATATGTGTCGCCGCTGATGAAGCCCTCGTGGCTCAACAAACGCTGATGAAAAGGAATGGTTGTGGCCAGGCCTTCGATCTGAAATTCGTCGAGCGCGCGTTGCATACGCGCAATTGCTGCCTCACGCGTCTCTGCCCAGACAATCAGTTTAGCCAGCAGCGAGTCATAGTGCGGCGGTACTTCATAGCCAGCGTAGAGATGGCTATCGACGCGCACACCGGGTCCGCCCGGCGCCAGATATTTCTCCACAATGCCTGTCTGAGGGCGAAAACCAGCACTTGAATCTTCAGCCGTGATACGACACTCAATGGCGTGCCCGCGAAACTCGATGTGCTCCTGTTGCAGTTGCAATGGCAGACCAGCCGCGATACGAATCTGCTCTTTGACCAGATCTGTGCTGGTGACCATTTCGGTCACTGGATGCTCAACTTGTAAGCGGGTATTCATTTCCATAAAGTAATAACGATTTTGCTCGTCAACTAGAAACTCAAGTGTACCAGCATTGCGATAACCGACTTTCACTACCGCTTCGATAGCCTTCTGGCCCATTTCCAAGCGTACCTCCGCGGGGAAGTGCGGGCTGGGCGATTCTTCAAGCACCTTCTGATTGCGGCGCTGGCAGGAGCAGTTACGCTCGCCCAGGTGAACACCATGGCCGTAGTTGTCAGCCAGTACTTGAATCTCGATATGGCGGGCTTTAGCCAGGTAGCGCTCCAGATAGATGCCATCGTCGTGGAAAGCCTCGCGGGCCTCGTTCTGCGCAAGTGTAAAGAGGCGCTCGAAGTCTTCCATGTCCTCAACCAGACGAATCCCGCGCCCGCCTCCGCCTGCCGCGGCCTTGAGCATCAAGGGAAAACCAATCCTCCCGGCAGCCTCTGTTGCGTCAGTCAGCAGGCGCAGAACCGGAGTACCGGGTAGCATGGGCAAGCCCATTTCAGCCATGGCTCGGCGCGCGCTTACTTTATCGCCCATAATCTGCATAGCGCCCACAGGTGGGCCAATAAACGTAATGTGCGCGTCAGCACAAATCTCGGCGAAACTCGTGTTTTCTGAGAGAAAACCATATCCGGGATGAATAGCATCGGCATTAGTAATCAAGGCGGTGCTAATAATATTCGGAATATTTAAATAGCTTTTGCCACTCGCGCCAGGTCCGATGCAGATATGTTCATCGGCTTCATACACAGGCAACGAATTACGATCGGCCTCAGAGTGCGCGATCACACTTCGAATCCCCATTTCCCGGCATGCGCGGATTACGCGTAGCGCTATCTCACCACGGTTAGCAATCAAAATCTTACGAAACATATAATAATAA
Organism: Candidatus Paraktedonobacter carboxidivorans; assembly: GCA_041156125.1. Classification (GTDB taxonomy): domain Bacteria; phylum Chloroflexota; class Ktedonobacteria; order Ktedonobacterales; family Ktedonobacteraceae; genus Paraktedonobacter; species Paraktedonobacter carboxidivorans. Next base: position 89,828 of record JBEVTI010000015.1, on the reverse strand, counting down.
TAGCCTCCTGCTTTATTCCCAAGAACGCGGGGGAGCGGTCAGGCCATTATATCACGTGGGCCAGATGCCGGTCCATTAATTGGGAATGGCGTCTCAGATGTTGCTTTTGTAACTGCTCTCCGTAATAATACATAGCCAGCAAAGATGCCTGCCTTTCTGAAATCTGGCACACGAAAGAGCAGCCTGGTTTTTTGCCAGATCTAAATGAAGAAGGTTGACTATTTTTCTTCTTTAAATGCCAATGAGACCGGAAAACCCATGAAAACAGGGAGCAAGACGTGAGCACATTGCGCGAGAACAATGAAGAGGCGCATCTCGCGTCGGAACAGGCGATGGCAAATCCTCAGGATTTTCAGACCCTTTACCAGGAAAATCTGAACCTGATTTATCGCTACGTTTACAGTAAGGTAGGGAATCGCGAAGAGGCTGAAGATCTAACTTCACAGATCTTTATTAAAGCCGTTCGCAGTGTGCATACAGAACGCGGCGCATTGAGCGTGCAAAAATGGCTCTTTCAAGTTGCGCGCACGACCATTGCTGATTTCTGGCGGGCACGTTATCGCATCGCGACCAGTTCGCTGGAAGCGCTGCTTGACTCTGGCTGGGAAGGCCCGGTGCAGAGCGAGGCCGTCGAGATCAATACAAGTCCGGCGGAACGAGTTCAGCGACTCTTACAGGCGCTACCAGAGCACTATCGCGAGGTACTCAACTGCCGGTTTCTACTCAACCTTTCCATTCGTGAGACAGCGCACCACCTGGGATTGAGTGAGGCAAATGTGAAAGTGTTACAGTTCCGCGCATTAAGACGCGCGGCTGATCTTGATTGAAGTTGTTGTTAGGGGACCATGCAGACACAATTTCTTGAAGCCAGGTTTCAGGGGCGCTTCCGGGTCGCCAGAGCTTTGAGAGATTGTATATGCGAAGGCTGCAAGGGTTCAGTATCCATACCAGGAGAAGCGAAAACCATGTCAGGCGAAGACCAGGAACGTTTTGAGGACTATTTGGAGCTAGAGCATTTCGCTGCGGAACTCCAGGCAGGTCACGTGGCTTATCCGCCTCAGGAATTGACGCAGGCGCAAGCGCGCGTCTATCTGATGGCGATGCTCTTTCACGCGGCTACACCAGGAGTAAGCGAACCAGATCCAGAGTTCGCCTCGCGTTTGCAGCTACGCCTTGAGCAGGAGTTGCAGGCGCTTCAGCAGAATCAAGCCCGCGCCGAGCCAGCGGCTCCAATACCACTGCCGGACACGCCAAAGCCAAAACGGCGGCTGCCACGCCGCTGGCTGCTGGTCGGAGGGGTATCCGCGGCTGCTTCTATCGCGCTGACAGCTGGTGCGACTCATATGGTTGATGTGGCTCTCCATCCACCCGATGTGGCTTTCCAACCATCCAGGACCCCTACCCCCGCGCCTGGCTCGGAGGTCGCGATCAAGGTCAATTCCCCGATGGACTGGTTTCCCGTTACGACTGTGGCGCAATTGAGTAATCAGGCCATAAAATTCAGGGTGGAGGACCAGCATGGAACTCTTAGCCTGACTGGCTATGTGTTACGCAGTGAGGAGGACTTTATTGATCCTGCAGGCAAAGATCTGCCTATCAAAAAGGGCGAGATTATCGCTATGTCAGCAGCTTGCACGCACAAGGGATGTATTGTAGAGTGGTCTGACTTGTCGCGGCAATTCCTCTGCCCCTGCCATGGTGGGATCTTTAATGGCATTGGCGGCATCGATAACAATAAGTCGTCGCTCTATCTCAAACGTCTACCACTCCTGGAAGTGCAGGTGGCGGCGGATGGGCAGATCAATGTGCGCATGCCTGACAAGTAAGATGTCGTTGGCAAACTCTTCTGCTGGCATTCTCGGTGCCTGTAGCTAGCACTTCGACCCTGTTTTAGGATGTGGCCTGGTGAGCGGCAGGGTCACATCCCAGGAATGCATGAGTTGCGTAGCGGGCACCCCCTTTTTCTAGAGGTTTGTTGGCGGGGCGCGCAGCGCCCCGCCAACAAACCTCTCCTCTCAACCGGGGCGGGGAGGCAAAAGCGTTTTGGCCTGATTTTACAAAATCAGAGTTAACTCTGGATTCTGCCTTTGACAACCTCGGCCAGAGCTTTGATAAAGAGTGGCGAGGTGTTAAGGGAGTCGGTGCGGGCGAAGATGATGCCGTGCTCTTCGGCCTGTTCGCGGGCACCGATTTCAATGTCGTAGAGAATCTCCAGGTGATCGGCCAGAAACTGCACCGGGGCAATCAGCACATGGGTATGGCCAGCTGCTTTGAGTTCAGGCATGACATCGGCGAAATCAGGCTTGAGCCACTCTTCAGGTGTGTGACCGGCACTCTGGTAGCAGAACGACCAGCGGTCGTCACTCAAGCCAGCCAGGCCAGCGATGGCTGCGGCTGTCTCTTTGAGCGCGTCGATGTAATCAGGCTCGCGCTCGACTACGCGTTTGGGCATGCTATGAGCGCTCAAGAGGACGGGGACGCGTGCGCGCACGTCGGCGGGCATGGCCTCTAGCGCCTGTTGGATACGCTCGGCCACAGCCTGCAAGAAAAAGGGCTGCATATGCCAGTCCTCGGCGATACTGAGCGCGAGATCCGGGCGCTCAAGGTCCGCGACGGCATCCTGGAGGGTGCGAACATAGCCGCTCATGATAAAGGGCGAATATTGCGGCGACATAATTACGCCGATCAGCTTGTCAACGCCCGTGGCAACTTCTGGCACAACATCGGCAATCAAGGGGTTTGCGAAACGCATCCCGGCCTGGACATGGAAGCGCGGGCCTGCTTGATGCTGCTCGTTCAACTCTTCTTGCAGCGCCGCAGCCTGGGCGCGTGTAATGGGCAGCAGCGGTGAGCCGCCGATTAATTGATAGCGACGGCGAAACTCGGCAATCAGTTCTGGCTCCGGCTCACGTCCCCCACGTATATTGCGCAGATATGCGGGCATATCATCCAGCGTGGCTGGTGAGCCATAGGTCATCAGCAAGACGCCAATAGAATCCGTAGACATGCTCTCTCTCCTTTGAAAACCACTAACAACACTCACCCGACCCCTCTTGAATTGGGTGCTTATTTTTCTCCATGCCAAGCTGGCTAGCGGTCACTATCCTGTTTTTCCTGTCTACGGGATTGAGAATGAACCGCTTCCACGACGCGCCGCAGGTTGGCGGGATCGGTGGGTGCCAGCACGCCATGACCAAGGTTGAAGATGTGGCCAGGACGATTCTCAGCACGACGCAACACATCGCGCACGCCCTCTTCAATCGCCTCCCAGGGCGCGAGCAGCAGCGTCGGGTCTAGATTGCCCTGAATACCGCGCTCGTAACCAATGCGCTTCCATGCCTCATCCAGCTCAAAGCGCCAATCGATGCACATAATATCACCGCCTGCCTCGGCCATAGATTCCAGTAGCGTGCCTGTGCTGGTGCCAAAGTGGATCGAGGGCGTGCCAGTTGCTTTGACTGCCTGGAAGATACGCTGCGAGTAGGGAAAGACAAAACGGCGGTAAGTGCTGGGACTGAGCGCGCCGACCCAGCTATCAAAGACCTGCACTACATTCACGCCTGCTTTGATCTGCGCCACCAGATAGCGAATAGTCACTTCGGTCAACTTCTCCATTAGCGCGTGCCAGATTGCTGGCTGACCATACATCAGCGACTTGGCGAGACCATAATCGCGCGAGGGCCGACCCTCAATCAGATAGCAGGCCAGGGTAAAGGGTGCGCCTGAGAAACCAATGACTGCCTGCTTGCCCTCTAATTCGTGGCGCACCAGGCGAATAGCTTCCATGACATAGGGAGTTGACTCCTCCGCCTCCAGGATACGCAGGCGCTCGACATCCTGCATTGAGCGAATGGGATTATGAATAATTGGGCCGACCTCTGGCTGAATTTCCAGCGAAACCCCCATACCCTGCAGGGGCAGCATAATGTCGGCATAGAGCACAGCCCCATCCACACCAAAGTCATTGACTGGCATTAACGTTACCTGCGCGCAGAGGTCGGGCGTGCGAGCCATGGTTAAGATATCGTACTTTTTGCGCAGCTCGCGATAATCAGCGAGGCAGCGTCCTGCCTGGCGCATAAACCAGACTGGCGTAGCATCCGGCTGGCGATGATAGCACGCGTCCATAAAACGCGTTACGCCTGTGTGAGCGGGTAACACGCTCGAAGATGTATATTGCTGCATAGTTTTCCTGTTCTGATTAATAATTAGCAAGCAGCGTTCGGCAGAGCCGCTACGCTGCGTGTAGAAGATGGGTAATCTTGTGCCTTTCCCATTAGCTCTGCATCTGGCGCTGCGTGAAGGCATGGCATGGAACGAGTATCTTATTGTGCATATCATAACGCGGGAAGGGGTATACTGACAAGATAAATCTATGAAAACCTCTAGAGAATAGGAAGAAATTCTGCAGGCCTGCAGATTTTTCTAGCAATTTTGCGAATCGCTGCAGCGATCTGCAAAACTGCTAGAAAAATGTTTTATCAAGCCCACGCTCGTAAAGCAGGCATAGCTTATAAATCATTGGCGATGCTTGCAAAGCAGACATAACTCATAAATCATTGGCAGAAGCGCGCTTAGTCAGATATTCCTGCAAAACCGCCCGGCAAGCTCTCAGTGTAACGCCGAAACGTAATAAGTAATGAAGTCTCGCCTCCTAGAGACTTCAGCCCTAAGGCCTGGGGTGTTCTTTGGTAGCAGAAAGGACATCCCTGGTCTACCCCAAACAGAACAACATGAGATGCAGAGTTTTGGCCTGATTTTACACAATCAAGGATTACTCCTACAGGGCTTCATCTTAACGAGTAGACCCGCAAATTCGTGAAATTAGCGTTGCCACTGCTGGCTGAGAGGGTGCCAACGACCACGCCGACCTGGCCAGAGGCAAAGGTACCGTCCAGCGCTTTGCCGACAAAGATGTTGTTGATAAAGAGCAGGAGGGTGGGGCCGCGAGCAATGACAAGCAAGGTATTTTTGGCGTTTGGACCCTCAATGGCACTATTAGAGGTTTTTGAGATCAGGAAGGTGGGTTTGTTATCTTTAAAGTAGCGCAAGTAGAATTCACCCTGGTTGGTGATCTCAAAATCGTAGAATTGATTCTGAGAGGCATTGGCGCGGAAGACCAGGCCTGCATCCGCGGCTGAGGAGATAGTTACCTCGATCTGAATAGCGGCGTTACTGTACTGCGGAACGGTAGCGATGCAGGGCTGTAGAATGTCCTGTCCAATGGCAGAGACGTTGTACGCATTGTTCTGGAATGTGCATCTTGAGCCGTCGTCTGGCCAGCTATTGCCATCCTGAGCCGCGAGCGGATCAGAGAGCGTGGGTGTCCCGCCAGTAGCAGCGCCAGCGGTAGCCTCAGCATTGTGAATACCCACCAGACTCTGAGCGGTAGCGGTCGTGACAACAGCAGTCTGTGCCGCGCGGGTAGAGTTAGCGCGCTGTGTCTGGAAAGTGAGGGCGTCATTGGTCGCGCTGGTGTGAACTGTAGCGGCGGCTGAGTATGTGTTCTGCTGGTTAACCCGAAAGTTCAGATAGACCAGAGCACCGCTGACGATAAGGATGAAGAGTACACCCATGATGATGGTAGCGAGAACTCGTCTACCGCGCCGCTGTCTGCGCCGCGAGATGGGTGTCTGGGTCATGCCCTCAATGGCGGGCTGATCGGCGATCCGCTCCACGTTGCGCGCGGGCGGAGGGGAGGCTGGAAGGGGTCTGGCTGAGACCGGCGGGGGCGTAAGCTTTTCCACAGGAGTTGTTGGTGTGGGACTCTCCGTGGGGAGAGAGAGCTTCTCCTGCTGAACCGGCGTAGGCGGAGTCGCGCTGGGCAGAGGCGTGATGGGACGCGCTGCCAGCGAAGGTGGGATCTCGCTCATGGCTTCTGTATTGTAGAGCGCGGGCATCTCTTCCAGGACATTAATTGCCTGTTGATATGCCTGTGAGAGTTCCAGAGGCGTGGCGTAGCGCCGGGCAGGATCTTTATCCAGGGCACGCATGAGCACGGCATCGACGGCTTTGGAGACGTTGGGGTTGTAGTAGGAAGGCGACTGCGGAGTTTCGCGCAGTTGTTTCCAGAAAGTCGAGATTGCCGTATCCCCATGAAAGGGCACACGCCCGGTAATCATCTGGTAAAGTACAATCGCCAGGGCATAGGTATCCGCGCTCTTGCCAGCCGGCCCCTCGGATAGCTCAGGGGCCATATACTCGGGCGTACCCAGTAGCGTGCCCGTTTGCGTCAGGTCGCCACCACCTTCCAGGGCGCGGGCCAGACCAAAATCGGCAAGATAAATATAGTGGGGATCGCGTAACAAAATATTGGAGGGCTTGATATCACGGTGGATCAAGCCATGCTGATGGGCATAGTACAGACCGCTGGCTACCTGCTGCAGCAACTCGCCAGCATGTATGGGGTCAAGTGGACCCGGCAGGCTTTTAAGATAATCGCTTAACGTGCCTTGCGCGACATATGGCATCACCAGAAAGTGCCACAATCCCTGATCGCCGACATCGTAAGCGGGCAAAAGATGATCATGATGGAGATTGCCCATGGCCTCTGCCTCGCGAGAGAAGCGTTCAGCAAACTCTACCTGACTACTGCTCACTATTTTGATCGCGACATCACGCCGCATCCGCTCATCAGTAGCCAGATACACCTCCGCCATACCGCCACGCCCCAGGCGCCGCTTGAGACGGTAGCGGCCAAGAGAAGTCCCTTCCAGTCCGGGCATTGCTCTATCCTTACTGCACTAATGCTACAAAAGAAACTCGCCAGGCATATGTTCGCGGCAAGTATATCATGCAGGGTATATTTTTGCCAATCATGGAGATGTTCGGCTCTTGCTGCGCCGAACATCTCCATGCTTGGCAAAGCCCTTGCTACAGGTAGAGGGATCGTAGTTTCACAGATGCGCGGATTTGTGGCTGGGGGCCGTTCTTTCCAGGAGAGAAACTACGCGGAAGGAAGCTGAGATTATGCGGGATCATCGGAGAGAGGTGCAACGCTGGATATTACTGGTAGCTACTGGCGTTTTGCTGCTTGTGATCGGCCTGGCGGGCGCGCGGGCGGTGAGTCTGGGCATGAGTCTGGTTACTCTATTCTGGTTGGCGGTGACGCTGCTGTATGTAGTGGTCATTCTGGTGATGTGTCTCCAGGCTATTTTTAATATTCGCCTTAATCTCTTTATCTGGGAGAAACCGGAGAATGCCTGGCTGAATCACGCGCCGACCATCTATCGCGATCCCTGCCTGACCTTTACACTGATGTTGCCGGCCCGCCACGAAGAGGGAATTTTTCATCGAACCATTCAGAAGGTCTACGATTTGAATTATCCCAAGGAACTGATGCAGATTATCGCGATCTGTCGTGTGGATGATCCTGGCACAATCGCTGAGGCGCAGGCCAGTATCAATGAGTTGGGCGATCCAAATGTGCAATTGCTGATCTTCAATGACTATCCAATTAATAAGCCACACGGACTGAATCTGGCGCTCCAGGTCGCGCGCGGCGATATTGTGACGATCTTCGATGCTGAAGATGAGCCGCACCCCGATATTTTGAATGTGATTAACACTACGATGCTCGATGAAGAGGTGGATGTGGTACAAAGCGGGGTGCAGTTGATGAACCATAATACCCGCTGGTTCTGTTTTCTCAATGTGCTGGAGTATTTTTTCTGGTTCAAGTCGTCAATGCACTTTTTTTCACGCGTGGGTATGACTCCGCTGGGGGGAAATACGGTTTTTGTGAGGCGTGAACTGATGGAACAGTTGGGCGGTTGGGACGAGCGTTGTCTGACTGAGGATGCTGATCTGGGCATTCGCCTCTGCCTGGCGCACGCGCGCTTGCGGGTGATCTATGATGACGAATTTGTGACGCGCGAAGAGACACCGTACACGATCAGCCAGTTTATCAAGCAGCGCACACGCTGGAATCAGGGCTTTATTCAGATCCTCTTGAAACGTGAATGGCTCAAGCTGGACAAACTCTCGCAGCGCTTACTGGCCTTTTACGTGCTGGTCCTACCGGAGATTCAGGCCCTGTTCGCGCTACTGGTACCGGTCTCGCTGCTTATGTTTGCGCTGGTAAAATTGCCCCTCTGGCTGGCTATGTTCTCATTTCTCGCCCTGTACTGTTTTACCCTGGCGCTGTTTGTAGATCTGGCAGGTCTGCATGAATTTCTTAAAGCGCATCAACGCAGGTGGAGCTGGCGCGAGGCCTTTATTCTGGTCGTCGCTTTTTTCCCCTACCAGGGGTTGCTGGCGCTCAGTTCCCTGCGCGCGATCTGGCGAGCTATGCGTGGAACAACCAACTGGGAAAAGACGATGCATGTTGACCAGCAGCGCAATTAAAAGGATAGAGTGATGACGTTGTATCAGCGACCGGTGCCAGGCGAGCAGACTGGTGATGCTAGTGAGCAGCCGCCCCATATTCAGCCGGCGATCCGCCAGCGCTTTATCTCCGCGCGCCCCTCAATGTCTGGCACTGATCCAGTCTCCACCCTGCCCGCTGAACGCGGCAAATCAGGATGGGGAGCGCCGGCTGGCAGGCTCTTGCTTCCCGCCAAACCCCGCTTAGACGAGCAGCCCCATCTGCATCCAGCCCTGCAAGATGTTGAACTGCAGGAAACCAGGGATATGCTCCGCCTGCCACAGCCAGCGGAAGAGGCCAGTGCAGCAGGCGTCAAGCGAGAACTGCCGCGCTCGCGTGATCAGGCGGCAGGCGCAAAGGATACGCAGGCCAGAGCCACAGGCGCTGGCAGCGATATGCTGGAGGTTGTCGATAATCATGTTGTGCTCTATCGCCAGGCTAATTTCTCCGTTCACACGGTCTATCGGCCTGGGCAGCGGGCGCATCCACTGCGCAAGCCAAGCGGACAGACGAGCAGAATGCCACAGGTCATGCCACACCAGCGCGAACGCGTGGCCGTCAGCCGCACGCGCCATATGCCCAGGATCGATGTGCGGGAAACGCGCCGCTCGGCAACTCTGCCGATTCCGCGCTGGCTGGAGGTCGTGGCGTTGCTCTTACTGCTGGCGGGCGCTGTCTATCTCCACGCTTATAATCTCTTCCAATTTCCGGCCTATGCTATAGACGAGGGCACGTATATGCAGAATGCGTGGGCGATCACCGTAGGACGGTTTTCACCCTATCCCTATGGCTACGGTCATCCCCCCGCTGGCTGGATACAGATCGCGCTCTGGATCAAGGCCAGCGGCCTGTTTAGCTTTGGCTCGGCCATCAATAGTGGGCGCGTGCTGATGCTGGGGTACGCGACCGGGGGAACGCTCCTGGTCTATTTAATTGCCTGCCGCCTGGGCGGAAGCAAGAGTGCTGCCTTGATCGGCACGGCTCTCTTTGCCTCTTCGTCGCTGAGCGTCATTTTGCAAAGAGAGGTTTTGCTCGACAATATCGCAACCTTCTGGCTGTTGCTCGCGTTCTATTTGATAGTTGTGAGCCGTAGCCGTCTGCTCTATCTGGCCTGCGCGGCCCTCGCAGTGGGCCTGGCTGTACTCTCTAAAGAGGTAATCGCGGTCCTCTTGCCCGCGCTAATCTACATGGCCTGGTTACATATTACGCCCTTTCAACGCAAATTTGCCCTGGTCACGTTTGTCTATATTACTCTGGCCGTGATCTCTACCTATGTTCTGTTAGCACTGCTCAAGGGTGAATTATTTCCTTATGCCTGGCACCTGCCCTGGGATCATCATCCGCATCTGAGTCTGCTCGATACTTACGTTGAACAGATTCAGCGCGGCCAGAGCCAGGGCAGTTTTCTGGAGAGCTGGCAGGTCTGGTGGCGCGAAGATGCACCACTGCTGAGCGCGGGTCTGGCCGCACCTATCTTCAATCTGCTCTGCGGCTGGCGCGAGCGCAAACATCTCGCGCTGGCGCTGCTGGCCTTAAGTTACTGGCTACTACTGGCGCGCGGAGGGGTCGTCTACATTTTCTATCTGATCCCCTTGATCCCGCTGATCGCGCTCAATGTAGCCATTGCCCTGCATATACTGTTCGGCTGGCTGAGCCGACTGGTACGCTTTCCAGCGGCTCGCGCTCTGCTGCTGCTGCTGCTTTTCAGTCTGCTTCTGCCCTACAACACGATTGGAGCTATACGCCAGGCCAGCGCGCAGCCGGTCGTGGCACAACAGCAGGCGCTCACCTGGATACGTGGGCATATTCCTCACAATGCCTATCTGGTCATCGATGCCTACCTGTATCTCGATCTGCGCCAGCCGGCTGACGACGGTGCGGACCAGGAGCCAGCTTTCTCCCGGGCCGAGGTGTACTGGAATGTCGCGACTGATCCAACCATTCGCGAGGGGGTGCTGCATAACAATTGGAATAATATCGATTACCTGATCGTTGATGACCAGATGCTCAAAGATATCTACAACAACAGTTCTACCTTCACCATTCTGCGCGCGGCTCTCGCTCACTCTACCCTGCTTGCTCATTTCCATGCCAGCGACCAGCTTGAAGATCTTACCCTGCAGATCTACCAGGTGCGGCATCAGAATACGCCATTGGTGCAAGAAAAAATACCTGAAATACTACTATCCTGAAATATAGCGTAGCCAGGCAAGAAGGAGTAGTTAAAAAGCGGCTAATCGCCCGTTGAATTAATAGAAATATGCTTCTCCGGGGAAAGTTTGTATGCAGTATAACGATGATAAATCTTTTAAGTCCGCGACCCGTCCGCGCCTCGCGCGTACGCGTTTTGTCGGCATGGAGCCCACGCGGCAAACGACGGCGCCATTGATCAGCACTGGCGACCTGGGCAGTGAGGGCACGGGGGATATCTCTGAGCAGCCCACGACTGTAACCAGCAAATCGCAGGTGCTGGCGGTCACGCGCGCTGTGCGCCTGCGCCTGCCGGCGTTCTTCTCGGAGAGCAACTGGAACGCGCCCGTCGAGGACCAGAGCACCGCTCACCTGATGCAGCTAAGTGGAATGATGCGCTCGGTGCGTTCGCCCAGCGTGGTAACTGGTGGCCTGCATACATTTGTTCCCACCAATACTGAAGAGGATGGTTACTGGCCCCTGGGCATTCAGCAAACGGGGCCGCTACCAATCAGAAATCTCTATGGCCGCGAGCCCTTTGGGCGCACGCTACCCCAGGCAGTGCAGATTGTCATGCCCGCAGATAGCCGCCATGCTCAAGCGGGTTGGCACAAGGTCCTGCAGACACCGGCTTTTAAGGTTGCGCTGGGCTTGCTGGTGGGCCTGGCTCTGCTCTTCCTGGTCTCGCGCTTTGTCAATTTGCCCCTCACTCTGAGCATCATTGGCGCTCACCTGACCACGCCGCAGGGTATCGCGCTGGCGCTGCTCGCGGGCATTACCTACCTGACCGGTCACTCGCTGCGTGGCCTGCGCTGGAAGCTTTTCCTCAACTCTATCGGCCAGGTGAGCACCCTCAAGGTTATCGGACTCTATCAAGTTGCGATCTTCTTGAACTTTCTTCTGCCTATTCGCGCCGGAGAGGCTGCGAAGAGCCTGGCGCTTAAACGCATTGCCAATATCCCGGTCAGTAAATCGCTGCCTACTGTAGCTATGGATAAGGCGTTGGACCTCATGCCGGCACCAATTATTATGATTCTCGTGCCATTCCTGGGTATTCACATGAATATCCAGCTCTGGCTGTTGCTTGGTCTGGTCGGCGCGGTGCTGGTTGCGCTGGTGCTTTTCATCGGCCTGGCAGCCTGGAAACGCGCCTTCGCGATAAGTATGTTGCAAACAGTCCTGAGCTTATTGCCCAGGAGCATCAGCGGCAAAATCGAGGGCTTTGCTACTGGCTTTGTCGATGCCCTGCTCGCTGGAGCTAGCCGCCCATTAATCTTCCTGCCCGCGCTCCTATTGACCTGTGGCGCGGTGGCCTGCGACGGTCTCTTTGCCATGCTGGCCTTCTGGACCATCGGCTTTCCTATCTCATTTGGTACCGCTCTCTTCGGCTATACCCTCTACAACATGTTCTACATCCTGCCCACCCCTCCTGGCCAGGTAGGCAGTAACGAGGCTGTGGGCCTGCTCGTCTTCAGTGGCCTGCTCCACCTGCCCGGCGAGACCGTTACCGCCATGTACATCTTCTCGCATCCCTGGGCCGCGCTCATCATGACCATCGCCGGCATGTCCTGCCTGGCCGCTCTCGGTCTGACTATCACCAGCGCGATGCACACTCCGGCCTCCGAACGCGCCGCCACACATAAATAGCGCTATAGTCTCCAGTGCAGGGTAGGAGGTTTGGCTGGCCTTGGGCCAGTCAAACCTCCTACCCTGCACTCAACCACCACCATTTATACTTCTCGATAAACAAATTTTCGTGAAGAGTAGTATGAGAGAAGAAAGTCAGCAAGCTATTTTGTGAAAAGTGGAAGAAGAAGGAGATCTGTGGCATGCATGCACAGCCAAATTACCCACGCGTCCTCATCTCAACGCTGGTTTACTCCATCCTCCTGGTAGTAATTGCCGGTACAGCGCCTTTTACGTGGCATAATCTGGCCAATGCGGTATCGATAGATCAGGTTTTTAAAACGCACACGATACAGATTCAGCCGGTGCGCGTCGGGTATAATCCTGTGCTGACAAATACGGTTTTGAATGCCAGTGCAACGGCTCGTCCAGTGCATTTTGCCTGTCAGAGCAACATCAACCCCCAGCCCTCGCTATGTTACGGCCCCTATCAGATTCGCCAGGCTTATCACGTGAACGACCTCTTGAGACAGGGTATTACCGGGAAAGGCGCGAGCATCACCATCATCGATGCCTACGGTAGCCCGAATATTCGCAGGGATCTCCAGGTTTTTGACGCCACCTGGGGTTTACCCGACTCTCAACTCAATATCATCACCCCTTATGGTGTCGATGGCACAGACAGTGCCTGGATCTCGGAAACCTCGCTTGATGTCGAGTGGGCACACGTTATGGCACCTAATGCGACGATCAATCTTGTGCTGGCCAGAGATAGCAACGATTACAGCATCTACAAAGTGCTGGACTACACAATCAAGCATAATCTGGGCGACGTAATTTCGCTGAGCTTTGGCGAAAACGAAAACTGCGTGGATGCAGGGTTACGCCTGGACGAACACCGGCTCTTTAACGAGGCCGCAAGCAAAGGCATGACGCTGCTAGCCGCGACCGGCGATTTTGGCTCGGCGCAACTGGCCTGTGATAGCAACTCCTTCGAGAAAGCTATCTCGTTTCCCGCGGACGATCCTCTGGTTACAGCGGTGGGAGGCACAACGCTGGTAGCGGATGCCGCGACCGGTCATTACATACGCGAGGATGCCTGGAACGAGTCAAGCGCCTTTAACAAAGCCAGTGGTGGCGGCTACAGTAAATTTTACCGCGCTCCTGCTTTCCAGAGCGGTGTAATCAGCGAAGGCATGGGCCGGGGAGTGCCCGATCTCGCTTTAAATGCTTCGGTAAATGGCGGTGTGATTGTTTTCGAGAGCCACCATGGCAATGAACATCCGACGATCAACATTATGGGAGGGACCAGCGCTGCCGCGCCCGAAATAGCTGGCCTTTTCGCGGATGGCGTGCAAATGGCCCATCACCGCCTGGGGCCGCTTAATCCAGCTCTCTACAGACTCGCCGCCGGGGGCAGCTACTCGCTCCTCATGAACGATATTACCTCTGGCAGCAACGCCTTACTCTCCTCCGGTTTCAACGGCTATCGAGCTGCTCAAGGCTGGGATGCCGCTACCGGCTGGGGTTCACCTAAAGCTGCCGGACCATTCTTGCGGGCCCTGATCACGGCTAATATGGCCAACGCGCCTATCAATGGCTCGCCAATCGTGCCTGTCCATCCAGTTCCCGCGCCATCCAAACCAGGTTTGCCGCTCGTGCCCGTTCATCCGCAACCCCTGCCGCCCACAGCAGGCGTTTCTACGCCCGCGGACAGCTATAAACCATTCTGGCATACGCGCAAATAGTACGCATGAGAAGAGCGGAAGAGGTAAAACGTGGTCTCTTGTGTTTTTCCGGAGGAAAGCACAAGCTACATAGAGAAGAAGACAAGCGGGCAAACGGGGAAGAGAAAAAACCTGCTGGTGAAAAGTGGGCAGATGGGGAAGAACTGTAGAAGTAAATAGTCCTGCTGGCCCTGCTTTTTATTTGACCAGGGTTTCTCCAAAGTCGTCTGGCGCTCTTGTAAACGCTTCCACACTCCCCGTTTTTCTCAGGGTGGGCGGGCAGGGGAAAAGATTTGTGAGAAACCCTGTTTATTTGACAAATCGCTCTTGATCATGCATAGTGAAACATGTATAAAGTGAGCATTATAGCCAGGGAGCAGGGAGAACAGGAGATAGCCAGATGCCAGAGGCTATTCGTATTCTTTTATGTGAAGACCAGACCCTGATGCGTCAGGGCTTGCATACCGTGCTGGAATTAGAGCCAGGTTTTCAGGTAGTGGCCGAGGCCGAAGATGGCGAACAGGCCGTGAAGCGCTACACAGAATTACAAAATCTTGGCCGGGGTCCAGACATTGTGTTAATGGACATTCAAATGCCCCACCAGAATGGTGTGCAGGCCACCGCTGCCATTACTACAGCTTATGCGGGAGCGCGGATCATTATCCTGACTACCTTCGATTACGACGACTATGTTTTTGAGGCAGTTAAAGCGGGCGCGATGGGTTATCTACTCAAAGATGTGCCTGCCAACGAACTGGCTGAAACCATTCGCAGAGTTTACGCTGGAGAGCCGTTTATCCAACCCAGTATCGCCAGCAAACTACTCATGGACGTGGGACGCGGGGGGCGCGTGCCGTCCAGTCAGAAGAATGTCCCGCTTGACGAAGAGCTCAGTGTGCGCGAGTTTGAGGTGCTCAAGTTACTCGCTGCTGGGACCAGCAATCGTGAGATCGCCGAACATCTGACTCTGGCTGAGGGGACAATCAAGAATCATGTCTCGAATATCCTCAGCAAACTTCACGCCGAAAACCGCACTCAAGCCGCTAACCTGGCCCGCCAGCGCAAATTGATTTGAGGGAGCTCACAGGAAACTCAGGCCACATCTTTATGATTGACAGGGTTGTATACAGCCTGTTACCCTAGAACCTATCAAGCATCCCTGAATCTTTTGATAGCGCTTCATTCAACAGAAAGGCACGATGCAATGACGCTCCCTCTCGATGGAATTCGTATCCTGGATCTTTCCCGTTTACTGCCTGGCGCCTATGCCTCGCAGATGCTGGCGGATTTCGGCGCCGATGTAATTAAGATCGAAGAGCCTGGCAGCGGCGACTATGGCCGTTTTATGCCGCCTCATGGCGCGGGTGGGATGAGCCTCTATTTCCTGGCGATCAATCGCAATAAACGCAGCATGACCCTCAATCTGAAAAGCGAGTCCGGGCGCGAGGTCTTCCTGCGTCTGGTAAAGCAGGCCGATGTAGTCTTAGAAAGCTTCCGACCTGGGGTGCTGGAGCGCCTGGGTCTGGATTATGCGCGCCTCAAAGAACTTAATCCGCGCCTGGTCTATTGCGCGATCAGCGGCTATGGACAGGATGGGCCTTATCGTCTGCGCGCCGGACACGATCTTAACTATGCCGGTTACGCGGGCCTGCTCGACTACAATCGCGGCTCCAACGGTGAGCCAGCGATGCCGCCAACGCAACTGGGCGACCTGGCTGGTGGTAGCTTTATGTCTGTCATGGGTATCATGGCCGCGCTACTGGGGCGCGCGCAGACGGGCGAAGGACAGATGGTGGATGTTTCAATGACCGAGGGGGTGATGGCTCTGCTGCCGCTGTTCGCTACAGCTTATCTTAATACTGGCAAGGCACCGCGACCCGGTACCTCTTCTCTGGATGGCGGGTTGCCCTGTTATAATATTTACGAGACGCGCGATGGCAAATACGTCACGCTGGCCGCCCTGGAATACAAATTCTGGCATACCTTCTGTACGCATATCGGCCATCTTGAACTCTTGCCTTTCCATTTGCCCGCTGGACCCAGCGAGCGCGAGCAGGCTATAGAGATGGTGCGCGCCATCTTTAAGTCTAGAACACGCGCCGAGTGGCTGGCAGATCTGGCTGAGATCGATGCCTGTGTGGGACCGGTCTATACGCTGGAAGAGGCACTTAATGATCCACACGCTCAGGCTCGCGGTAGCCATATCTCTAGCGATGGGGTTGGCGCTGCTGGTGAGTCATTGCGTACACTGCCCACCTTTCCACGCCTTTCTGGGGCTGAGACCACGCAGCGCTACGCGCCGCCAGATCTGGGCCAGCATACCAATACACTCCTGCTGGAACTGGGCTATAGCGAGGCTGAGATTGCGCAGTTGAAAACCGAAGGAGCAATTTAAAGTATTATGAACAGCACATTGCGCGAACTTGAACAGGCGCAGCAGGCCATGGAGGCGTATCTCGCGGATTTGCGGACGATTGTTAACATCGACTCTGGCACTTATACGCTGGCGGGCATCAATCGCGTTGGCGCCTATCTGGCCGAGCGTTTCCAGAACTGGGGCTTCTCAACGCGTTTTGTTGAGCAGACCCAATATGGCAATCACCTGATCGCGACGCGTCCGGGCAGCTTACCCACGGGGCCGCGCCTGCTCTTTATCGGGCATATTGACACAGTCTTCCCGGAGGGTGAGGCTGCGCGCAGACCCTTTGCCCTGAGCGAGCGCGAGGGCCAGGCAATCGCCACAGGCCCGGGTGTGCTGGACATGAAGTCGGGCGTGTTGCTCGGTATGTACGCTCTGCGCTTGCTCAGCGAGGCGGGCGCAGACACCTACCAGAGCGTCACATTCCTCTGCAATAGCGACGAAGAGATCGGCTCGCCCAGCAGTAAACCCTTGATCAAAGAACTGGCCCCCCAGCACGACGCTGTACTGGTCTTCGAGCCGGGTCGCAAAGAGCATACCGTTGTCTCCTCGCGCAAGAGCAGCGGACGCTACAAAGTCGAGGTATGGGGCCGCGCCGCGCATGCCGGCGTTGAGCCTCACCTGGGCCGCAACGCCATCCTTGAACTGACCAGCCAGGTCCAGAAGCTTCACGCGCTCAATGGCAGCATTCCTGGCGTTACCGTGAGCGTTGGCATCATTCGCGGCGGCGAGCGCACCAATGTTGTACCTGACTACGCCTATTGCGAATTGGATGTGCGCGCCGCCGAACAGGCCGGGATTGGTGCTGTCGAAAAGGCCATGCACGATATCGTCACGCAGCACATTCTCGCGGATACGCGCATTGCCCTCAGCGGCGGCATGGGCAGTCAGCCCTTCGAGCGCAATGCTCAGAACGAGCCGCTTCTCGCCCACATCAAAGCGGCTGGCGCTGACCTCGGCCTGACAATCGAGGGCGTAAGCAGCGGTGGTGCCTCCGACGCTAATACCTCCTCGTGGGCCGGCGTACCCACTCTCGACGGTCTTGGCACTGGCGGTGGCCTCGCCCACAATCCCGACGAATACGTCGAACTGGCCTATCTTCCCCGCCGTATTGCCCTGGTCATGCGCTTGATCAAACACCTTGCTCAGCAATAACCAGATCGCTTAATATCGCGCGAAAGCGCTTTTTTCAGCGGGTGGAGTGAAATGGACTATTTATACGCCACAACTCCATAAGCCTCTGTGTGCCGCGTGACGCGTGAGAAGCCAGCTTCCTGCAAACGCTTGAGCGCGCCGCGTGTGACGCCGCCGCTGGCTTTGCTGTTGGGATCGCCAATATAGTGAAAGAGCCGCCCGCCGCGTTTGAGAATACGGTAGATTTCGCGGTAAAAGAGGCCAGAATAGAGATCGCCAGCCAGGCTAAAGGTCGGAGGATCATGGATGATACGCTCAAAACTCTCAGCGGCAAAAGTGGGTACAACCTCGTAGGCGTCGCCTATAACCTGCGTGATTTTAGGCTCAGTGAAGAGTTCTTGCGACCAGGGATTGAGCCGCGCAATGGCCTGCGCGCCCGGATCAAGCTCGATGGTAGTCACGGTCTCGGCGCTTCTGGCGGCCATGATGGCTGTATAGCCCAGGCCAGTCGCAGTATCCAGCACCGCTCCACTCACAGGCGCGATAGCTGCGATCTTGCGCTGCGTATCCTGCCAGGGATCAACATCCTTGATACGGTGCATGACAAAGCCAGCAATCAGCATGCTCGGCGCGTTGCGTGTGGGCAGCAGACTACACACGCGATTCGTCTCCTCTGAGAATGTCTGAATGCTCTGGATACCTTCCGCGAGTACAGTGTAACAATTGACCTCCGACCGACTGATCTTTTCTAGCGCGGGCCAATCCAGTTGTGTGCCATCTGGAAAGTAGACACCATCAGCGGCCAACTTCACGCTGGCACGGCTCCTGCCGAGGTCCGGCGAGCTTTCCACAATGGTTTCTCCCCGCTTACGCGCCTCTAGCAGAGGGCGCGCCTGAACATAGGAAAGGATTACAGGCAATGGCATCTCTAAACAATCCCCTATTGCAAAGTCGCTGATACTATCACGCAAAATTGGCATCTCAGCCGGGCGCAATTATACTCCCAGGCAGAGGGGATACGCAAGTAAACTGCTATAAGCGTTTTCTTCTTCTATAACTTACCTGGTTATGATTAAGCAGCCGGCGCGGACCAGACTTGCACAGTGTTATCGTTACCGCCAGAGGCGATGTGCTTGCCATCGGGCGACCAGGCAATAGCGTAGACTGGCGCGTTAGAGGTGAAATGGCCGGGATAGACATCGGCGTGCCCGCGATAGATAAAGACGTGCTGACCGCTCAGGGCACCCCAGACCGAGACCAGCGCGTCATTGCCGCCAGAAGCAATACGCTTGCCATCGGGCGACCAGGCGACGCCAAACACATCGATAGGTGTGCCATTATAGGTAAAGATATTCTGAGCATTGGCGACTGTCCAGACTGCAACGCTACCACTCGACTGCCCTGTAGCGAGATAGCGACTATCGGGCGACCAGGCCAGGGCCGCGATTTCGCCATTATGATACCCATAAGCGTCAGAGAAAAGCTTGCCGGTATGGGCGTCAAAGACCTGCGCATTGCCAACGCCGCCTACAGCGAGATAGCGACCATCGGGCGACCAGGCCACAGCGCTCCATCCCTGGCGGAAAACTACACCCCCGCGTGCCGGGAGCGGATTTTCTATCGTGAAGAGCGGCTGGCCTGTCAAAGCCTGCCAGACCTGCACCGAGCCGTCCAGGCTGGCGGAGGCGAGATCCTGGCTATCCGGCGACCAGGATAGGCCGAAGATCGCCTCGCTCTGCTTCTGGTACGTAAAAAGATGCTGACCCGTGGAGGCATCCCAGACCTGTGTTGTCGCGTCAACGCCACCTGAGGCCAGATATTTGCCATCGGGCGACCAGGCCAGCGCAATGGCATCCTGTTTATGGCCCCGATAGGTCAGCACGTGTCCGCCATCGCCAGCATCCCAGACCTGCACCGTGCCGTCACCGCTGGCGGAAGCAACGCGCTTGCTATCGGGCGACCAGGCCAGGGCGCTGACATAGCTACTATGCCCATTGTACGTAAAATGCTGAGGAACCGAGAAAAAGTGCTGGACAAAAGCAACATCGGTCCCCGGACCAATAAGCAGTAGAATGATCAAGAGCAGCAGCAGCGGTGCCAATACAAAAAACAACCAGCGTCTGCGCCGCCGCGGCTGCCTTGTTGCCAGTGGTTTATCAAGAATTGACATGATGATGTACCCTTTATTTGAATATGTGAAAATAAGTACCTGCTTGCCAAAAGAGAGTTACGAGAAGTACAGGGATAGAAGCTCCCTTCTTACTACGTCATATTAGTCGCTAAACTCACATTTTTCGTAATTATTCAGCAGGTATACCAGCATGAGTGATCCCAGATTGTTCGAAGCAGTACGAGCGCGTCCACTACCCACCCTGGTGTTTTGAAGAGTTTTGGCGGGCACTATCGCGCCCACCAAAACTCTTCTTTTCCTTGGGCAGGGAGGCAAAAAGCTGTTTTGGCCTGATTTTACAAAATCAGGGGCTATGATATAATTTGCAAAAACCACGGGTGAAAGAACGATGCAAATCAGTGAACCAGCGGAGTACGCGATTCTAGGGCTGCTTGAAGAACAGCCGATGCATGGCTACGAGCTATTTCAGCATTTTCAAAGCAAAGTGCTGGGACAGATTGTGCATATTGAAATGAGTCAGCTTTACGCCTTCTTGAAAAAGCTGGAGCGCCTGAAACTGATTGAAGCGGAGTTAGAGACGCAAGGAGTACGCCCACCGCGTAAGATCTATCAACCCACCCAGGAGGGCCGCGCGCTACTTCACCAATGGCTAACGACGCCAGTAGAACGACCACGCGATATTCGCATTTTGTTTTTGATCAAACTGTACTTTGTCCAGCGCAGGCTGCCAGATCAGTTGCCCGTGTTGATCGAGCAAGAAATCGCGGCCTGCGAACATTTCCTGGCATCGCTAGAAGGGCTGCGCCATGGCCCGGTCAGTATTCGCGACGAGGCAATGTTTGGTCAGGTGGTGCTCAATAGCAGGATCTATCAGACGCGTGCGCTCCTTGATTGGTTGTGTGAGCTACAGGCGGAGTTTGCGCAAACTCACTAGCTATGCTACTATCTACCAGGCTGAGATTCTCGCCACTTCAAGTTCTCTGGTAGTAAGCTTGCGCGTTTTTCATTGGCATATGGGGTCGCACACGCGAGGAGCACCAGCTCCGGCGCCTGATGTTTGCTGGCCTGACATGACATTAACATATTTGTTTTCACATCGAGGTTGAGTATGCATTTTTCATCTATTACCGCTGCGACCGCTTCCAGTGGTCTGCCGGCGATCTCACAAGGATTACTCTACGCGGGCATGTGTCTGATCATTTTAATGACAGTAGTTTATTGCTCCTATACAATAGGCACGGCCCGGCTGGCGCGCAAGGTCGAACTGGAGCCGGTAGTCAGTCGCGAAAGCGCCGGGGCGCAAGCCGCGCAAAGCGGCGAGGATAGCAGTGTAGCAACACTGACGCGCGCTGACGTGATTTTGCATGAACAACCAGATGGCGAGGAGCCAATCGCGCTTAATCGCGGCCTGCTCTTGTTGGGACGCGGCGGCACGCTTTTGGGCTGGCTGGCGGTAGTGGCGCTGGCTGTCGGACTAATCGCTCGCACAGTGATCGAGCAGCACGCCCCCTGGAGCGACCTCTACGAGTTTAGCCTGAGCTTTACCACTGCCTTCCTCTTCTGTTACCTGCTCTTCGAGGCACGTTTCCATGAACGCGTGCGCGCCTGGGGTCTCTACGTCTGCGTGCTAGCCGTGATTACGCTGGGAGTCGCCATATATATGGGCGTAACCTACAATATGCTCGCGCCCACACAGGAGTTAATTCCCGCCTTACAGGACCAGGCAATCCTCACCGTGCATGTCGCGGTGGCCATCTTCGCCTATTCGCTGTTTTGCGTGGCCTTTGGCGCTGGTCTGATCATGCTGATTCAGGGTGGCGAAGGCCAGCGCTATCGCTGGCTTCCCTCGGCAGAGGCGGCTGACGCGCTGGGCTATAAAGCGGTCATCGTAGGCTTTCCCTTGCTGGCGCTGACCCTGATTCTTGGCGCCTACTGGGCAAATTATGCCTGGGGTCACTATTGGAGTTGGGACCCTAAAGAGACCTCGGCACTGGTGACCTGGCTGATCTACGCGATCTATCTGCACGCGCGTGGCATCCGCGGCTGGCGCGGCAAGCGCATCGCCTGGCTGCTGACTCTGGGCTTTGTCGCCACGCTCTTCACCTATTACGGCGTAAGCTTCTTTGTACCCAGCCTGCATAGCTACGCAACCCCACAATAAGTTCATAGATGTTGTGATGAGAGGGAGGTTAGCTGCTCCTGCTCATCACAACATCTTCCACGCATTATTCCACTTTCAGGCGCAGGCGAAAGTGGGGGTTATAGCGTTTATCGCAGCAACTGCACGAGACGGCCTGCGAATAGCGTCGCGTGCGTGGATACTCTTTACCGCAGCCAGGGCATTCGTAAAGATAGCGAATGGGACGCCGCGCTCGGCGCTGGGCTTCGCGGCGCTGGCTCTCTTCGTTAAGCAGACGGCGCAATTCCTCCAGACTGTAGCCGGTGACCGCTGCCTCGTCAGCCGCGATTGAATCATAGCCGTGATGGCGATGGCGACGCGGCGTCCCGTTGACGCGGTCAGCCAGGTGAATCAGTTCGTGAGCTACCGTCACTTCAAGTGAGCGTGGCTGCATATCTGGCTCGACAAAAATCAGATGGCGATGGCTCGATGCCGCCAGCTTGATCTCCACCGCCCCAAAGAGGGAGCGGCGCGAGGAAGCCGGTGCTGGCAGATAACAGTAACAGCCCAGAGCCATGGAATTCAAGCGTTTCCCCGTCCACTGAGTAAACTCGCGACGGTCCTGCGTGATCGCCAGATGACCAAGCTCCTGCTGAGGAAGTTGCAACTTGCGCCAGTAAAAATCCAACCAGTGCCCCACCTTTTCACTACCATGAACAATCGCGCCCCCCTGCCTGGGCGGGGGCGCGGGAACAGGTCTCGCTGGTTTGCGTGTCGCCACCATCCCGCTTCTCTACTCCTCGCTAAACTTATCTTTTAACGTGTGCGCTTGTCTGGACAAGCCTCTCTATTTTCTAAATATAGCAGATGATATGCTCTCTTGCAAGTCGTATAGCGCAAGTGCCATTCTGGGGCGAAAGCCCCACCCTCAGAAAAAGAGCTTGCTTGACACCTCTTTTTATCGGGCGTAAGATAAAATCAGATAGAACCCGAGGTCGCGAACTCCACCGACAGAAGGAGACCGCTATGTCTTTTCAAATCTGTATCAACACCGACAAGTCTCTGCACCAGCTTGCCACAGAGATACGCAAACTCCTCTCTTTGCCCTCTTTTCAGGAAATGCCGGGCGCGTCCTATTGCCAGTTCGAGATGTTAGGAATGACCTTATGGATTCACCAGCTAGACGAAGAAGATCGTGAACCGGAAGTCAAGCCCTACCCTTATAGTTTTGATTTGCAAATGTCTTTTAGCGATCACGTACTGGATACCGACATAATGGCGTACCATCTTCAACCTTATTATGCGCAGTTGCTCAGCTTCCATCTAGGCGTTGAGACGGCTTACCGCGAGCAGAAAAAAGGAGAGCGTGTCTGGCACATTCGCTATCATTTCTGTCGCAAAAACTACAAGTGGAATGGCGCCATTCTTTTTGGCGAAGCTGGTTGGGAGCCAGCAGTCTTTGAAGCTACACCCAGCTCATGGCGCAGCATGCTGCCTATTTTTTAATATACGCCTCTTGTCATTCGGACTGACTGCGTGTTACTCTTATGAATATGATACTGAAGCATATTCATCTAGAGCCACAGTAGTTTGTCCCTTTTTGTCGCGCAGATCGCTGGCAAGATCGCAGAGTTAAAGAATAGAGGGAACAGCACATGTCACTTGATCTACCTCTGGAGCAAGCCTCTCTTATCCAGCTCCAGCAAACGCCAATCGATAATGTTTTGCATATCATCGAAGAGGGCCTGGTTTATCTTCCCACCTATCGCGAGTTATATTATCGCTGGGAGAAGCAGCAGTGGAAAGCTTCAGAGATTGATTTTACCCTTGACCGCGAGCAGTGGAACGCGATGTCGCACGACGAGCACATGATGCGCATCTACGGTCTCTCAGCCTTTTTCCAGGGCGAGGCTAGCGTGACCGACACGCTGAGTCCGTATGTGATTGCTATGCCCGAGGAAGAGATGCGCCTGTTCGCGATTACGCAGCAGGTAGATGAAGCCCGCCACACCGTCTTCTTTGCGCGCTTCTTTAACGAGGTCATCGGCCTGGATCGTGGCACGCTTGAAGAGACCTTGAGTGAAGTGCGGCAATATATGAACTCGGATTTGCAGTATATTCTGATCGAGTCGCTGGAGGAAGTTGGCGAGCGTCTGCGCGTGTATCCTAAAAATCTGGCCACGCTGGTCGAGGGTGTGACGCTTTACCATGTGATTATCGAGGGAACAATGGCTCTGGCGGGCCAGCGCGGCATCCTGGAAAACTATCGTCAGCAAAACATCTTTCCAGGCTTCCGGGGAGGCTTTACTGCTGTGGCTCGCGATGAATCGCGCCACGTAGTTTTCGGCGTGAAGTTCCTGCGCGACATGGTTCAGCGCGACCACGCCTATGCGCAGACCATTCAGGCCGCGATCGAGAAATACATCCCCCGCGCTCTGTCCGCGATTACCCCAGGGCAGGAGCAGATTCAGCGCATCCTGGCCGCGCGCGAGGACCCGTGGGTCACGCCGCGTTTCGCCGTCGATTCTCTGCGTAAGAAGCTCAAAGTTGTGGGTCTGAACATGGCTCTGCCAGAGATCCCGCCTCAACCACAATTCTAGAACACCCTGAAAACGCTGCCTGTTTGCTGTCCAGCGTATACTTGTGTGTGAGCAAGATCTATTGTTTCCTGAGAGAAAGGTGTTGAGAGCATGGTAGCGGCCCTTATACTTATCAATGTTGAGCGCGGTAAAGTCAATGAGACAGCCCAGAGCTTGCTGGAGATAGAGGGCGTAGCGGAGGTCTACTCGGTCACAGGCGAATACGATCTGGTGGCTTTATTGCGCTTGCGCCAGTATGAAGATCTGGCGGAGGTTGTCACAGCGCGCGTGGTTCATCTGCCCGCCATCACCAGAACCAATACGCTGATGGCTTTCCAATGCTATTCGCGCGCGGATTTACAACAAGCCTGGGACATTGGCGTCGAATAACATCTGGTGAATGAAGCGGCAAATGTAAAGCAAACACTATACACGCGAGGCTGCTAGCACTCCATCATTAACGATCCAAATTCCAGTTAAAAACCTTTTTGACATATTTTGCGGCTCTCCCTTGAGAATTGCAAAACATGTCAAAAAGGTTTTTCTATATTCACGTTGATAGCATAAAAATTATATGGTATTCTATACATCAATAAAGACTTATTTTATATATAACAAAATGGCAAGTGTTGGATTCCCGCAAAGGAAGGAGAAACCTATGGTTACCTCGTTACAAGCAAAGTCGTTGCTCCTTTTGCTCGTCATGCTACTTTTTTTAATCACGGGAACCGTCAGTTGTGCTTCAGTAAACACCCATCTGGTAGTTGGAGGAAAGCTTGATACTGAGGCGCAAATACTTACCAAAATATACGTTTTACTGCTCCGACATGTGGGCCTTGATGTAATAGAAAGGGCGAAATTAGGCACAAATAAAGACGTATTCGCTGCCATCTCCAGTGGCCAGATCGATCTTTATCCCGAATTTACCGCGGATGGTCTCGCGAAGCTAAATTTGTCTAAAACGCGCGACCAACAACATGACTACGCGGCGATTAAGAGGGGCTATGAAGCCAATTATCATATTACCTGGTTGAACCCGGCTCCACTCAATGATACCTACGGTATCTGCACCTTAAAAACCACAGCTAACGACCTGCATGTAACGAAGATTTCCCAACTGGCACCCCTGGTGTCCAGGTTAGTGATAGCGACGCCTCCCGATGGCTTGAGTGACCCCAACGTGCTTCCAGGTTTACAGGGAACCTATGGTTTCAGCTTTCCCAGGAGTAATATACTGACCACTACGGACACTACCGCGGAAGCCAAGACTTTCCAGGCTGTCATTCAGGGGCAGGCACAACTGAATATTTGCTATACGACCAGCCCTTTGATTTCCCAGGACAACTTTGTCCTGTTGCTGGATGATCTGAATTCATTCCCGGTCTATGATCTGGCACCTATTGTACGCGATGATGCATTAGCGAGGGTACCAGAAATTGCCGACATTCTGAATAAACTGGCACCTAAACTGACTACCGATGTCAGTGTTATGCTGCAAGCGCAGGTTACCTCAGGTTTCTCAGTGGAAACGGTCGCCACCAAATGGTTACAAAGTCAGGGTTTGTTGTAGTTGCTGGAAGTATCCCCCAGCTCTATAGATCAACCACAATTTGCATTCGAGGCCGCGCTTGCCTCTGGCTTTAAGAAGCATCCATAGGCCTGAGCGAAATGAATAAACTTGTTTTGATCAAAATGGAGCACGAGCACGACCTTACTCTGGGGTTCACCATCAGGTCCAAACGAGATAAGCCCGCTCACTCCCTGGGTTGCTTTCAAACCACTGATCTCTGTCAGCGCTACCTGTAGATCACCGGGCGTCAAGCCCTGCCTTGTTCCGACGAAAGCAATGTCAGCCGCGCTCAAAAGTACCTTCATAGCATCATAAGCAAGCATAACATTGCTATCAGTTCGCCTGTAGCCATAATCGCCGGGCATGTGCTGACCAGCAGGATCAAAGGCCTGGGGATATTCACTGAAAAACGAGGGTGCCGCGTTTGAGTGAGCTAAAATGCTCCATTCGTCGGGATAGGCAAAGGCAGTAAAATACAGGCGGTAAAGTTTATCCTTTGCATCGTCAGAATAGCCTCCTAACTCGTAGAGCGCATCTCCGCCGAGCACTTGTAAACACGCGGGTACTTTACAGGGAGGTAGATTGGATAATACTATACTGGCATCCTGGGGATGACCGGCAAAGTAGATCAGATCAGGTTTGCTATTCAACGCATCAGGTATGCGATTGAGGACTGTGTTGGGCTGCCCTACTGTGTAGTTTTCCGTCGCAACAATGCTCTTCCCATCCGCTATGAACTGTTGACTAAATTCGTCTGCCAGGCTTTCGCTATACGGATCGACGGGATCGACAAAGACCGCCACTCGCCTGGCGCTCAAGAACCGTTCAGCATATTGTGCCCCGGCCCGGCCCTGATCCTTGATAGACGGCGCGACACTGAAGGCATATGGCGTCGCATTTGTTGACGAATTAAAGGATGCGCTTGGCGAGACTATGGGAATCCGGGCTGACGCCAGAATAGTAGAAGCATAGAGCGAACTCGAACTCCCAGGCCAGCCCATCACTCCTACGATTGTAGGATCACCCTGCCTGGCCTGTAGAATCTGCTCCATAACCAGGCTTGCATAGCTTGCTCCAATTCTGGAGGTGTTATTTGAGCCAGCATTACCAAGCAACCCTGAACCTGCATTAGCAATCAATAAACGAACCTCGATACAGTCTGGAAGCAGATTACATTGGTCGTTATACTCTTTTTGGGCAACATATGCGCCTTGCAGGCTATCGCGCCCGCTACCGACAAAGATGCCTGTGAGTATTGTGCCAACCACCAGGGTAATATGCTGGCGTTGGGAAGCGAGAACCCGTTGATTCTCTATGTAGATGAGCATTTCAGCGTCGTTCGTGTCTGTTTTAACCGCCTCTTGCCAGAGAGACTCGGCGCCTGTGATATCCTTCCTCTTGAGTTTATCCGCGGCCTGAGCCTTGAGTTTACCATCAGTGCGATCGGTATCAAAGGCGACAGTTCCATCACTCACCCCGATGGACTCGCCGTCCACGGCCTGGAAGGCACCAATACCATTGCTCTGAGTCTGCAGAGATTTGAGAGGCGAGTTTTTCGGCCAGACAAGGTAGGCGATCAAGCTACCAGCAGCTATGCTGAGAACCAGTACGCTCAGGAACAGGTTACGCGCCAGGTGCCGGGGTTTTGGCGGCGGTGTAGCGGTACCTATTACCGGGAATGAAGGCGAAGGCGACGCCGGAGGCTGCCAGGGCGGTGACGCCGGAGGCTGCCAGGGCGGCGGTGCCGGAGGCTGCCAGGGCGGCGGTGATACGGTTTGGCCTGCTCCTGGAACGACAGGGGGTCGGGGAGCAAGAGGTAAAGTTGTTATATTCTCAATGGTTAGCGGATTTGTCTTGTTTACTGCTCCAAAGCGATTAAAGAGAATAGCATCAATGTCGCGCTTCATCTCAGCCGCACTTTGATAGCGCTCAGTGATGTCCTGTTTAAGCGCGCGCGACAGGACTCGCTCCACTTCCACGGAAAGCTGCGGATTTATGTTCCGTACTAGAGGATATGAGAATGGCGCATAAAAACCCGGATAGACGTTTGTCAGCAGATGATGGGTAGTTGCGGCCAGCGCGTATAGATCAGAGCGCGGCTCGGCCATTTGCTGGTATTGCTCAGGAGGCGCATAGCCTGGGGTACCCAGCGGCACCGTTTGTCTCTGTCCCAAACTATGGCTGACATCTTCACGGGCGATGCCAAAATCGACGAGGTGTGGTCGCTTATCGCTTATGCCGATAATGATATGGGCTGGCTTGATATCGCGATGCACAAGCGGTGGATGTTGCTGTGAGAGATAGTTCAGGATGTCCAACAGGTCTGATGCGTAACTCAGTACCTCGCGTTCAACTATGGGCTGTCTTGTGCGGTTCAGGCGGGCTTCCAGGCCCTCTCCCTCCACGTATTCCTGCGCCATAAAATAGCGCGTGCCCTCCTGGAAGTAATCAGTCACATTTGGAACCAGGGGATGGTCGATCAGGGCCAGCATCTTTACTTCGCGCTGGAAGTCTGCTATATCTTTCTGGAACTTCACTGGATCTGTATTGTTCGGCAGCAGTTCCTTAACAAGGACATTTTTACTCAGGTGAGTGTCAGTGGCAAGTAATGCTATTCCCATCCCTCCCTGGGCAAGCACTTTCTTGATGATATAGCGGTTATTCTGCAGGCGTGAACCAACAGGTATTGAGCCTATATGGACATTACTCAAAGCATTGCCACAACCACTACAGACATCTGTTCCCGCGGGATTATCTCTTTGGCAGTAAGGACATTCCACAACTCATCTCCTAGCATAGCCTGATGGGGCTTCAGGACACGGATTCCATTTGCACATCGATTGATATATTGCTAATCGGCTATACAAAACGCGCAGTTATACGCATGCCTATCACCTCCTTAGTCGAGACAATATCCCTGCTTCTATCCAGAAATCTAGACGAAACGGCAACGCTCTCGCTAAGAGAAGAAACCGTGTGTATTCTATTTTACATTTTATATTGTTGGAAACCTTACATTCATTTCTATACAGATCATATCCTATAGTGTCAAGAGTGGTTGTGCTCCTCTGGAGTTTTTTTGAGGAGAACGGGTATGGAGCAGAGTCGGCCAGAGCCGACCCCGCTTCTCATACCCGTTCTCCTTTCAATCATCGGTGTCCCATCAAACCTCGTGAAAATTTGCATCAATGCGGTTGATCACAACAATGTGAAAATGTTCGAGAAGAGCGCAACAGATGGCCTCCTCCAGCCTGACTTCCAGCGCGTTAACGGGTATAGCGCAGGCAGTATTTGCACTGGTTGCATACATTTGTAACCAGTGTTGTGAAGGCTGGGTGAGAGTAGCCAGTGAGCAGCTAACCCTGATGTGCTCAATCACGATCTCCCCGCCCAAAAAATCTAACAGGATCAAGGCTATCATGCTTTCAACGGCTGCTTCGATGTTTGCTCCCTCTTTGAGAAACTGGTCCGAGTGACAATCCAAACAGAGAACATCCATGAGTATTGTTTGCATTGTGCGATCCTTTCGCAAGCTATCTGCTTCTTCTACCCCACTACCAGATTGTGCCGCCTATTGTGCCTGCATTTCGTTTACTATGAGAGTCGTGGGCCCTCGTTTGCATACAGTGTTCTCCTACTTTGGTCGCTGATGCTCTGGCTGCTGATTGGCCTCCAGCGAATATAAGCGTTAGCATGCAGATAGACAGGCTCTGCTCATGCGCGCTCTTTCTACCCCGCTTCCGGTCCCCATAAAACCTGGAACGACGCTTTTGTTAGCCAGCAACGGCCCTTCCGCGCATGATTGACCGTTGCTAAGGCTAGCTTTGTTACCTGCTAACTCTTATGTATGTTTCTTCTCCCATATACTATGGCGTTTAGTCTGCTGTAATATCAAAAAGTTAGTGCCAGAGAAAAGTTCTTTTTGTTACACCTTC
Organism: Candidatus Paraktedonobacter carboxidivorans; assembly: GCA_041156125.1. Taxonomy (GTDB): domain Bacteria; phylum Chloroflexota; class Ktedonobacteria; order Ktedonobacterales; family Ktedonobacteraceae; genus Paraktedonobacter; species Paraktedonobacter carboxidivorans. Next base: position 60,033 of record JBEVTI010000015.1, on the reverse strand, counting down.
CTGAAGAAAAACATCGCTTATACCGCAAAAGGAGCGAAGAAGCAACTGGCTACCTTTTTGTAACCTCTGCTTTTCTCCGGGATGGGGAGAGGTTTCGTCAAACGAGGTTTGACAGTGTACCATAGGGGAGTCCACCCAGAATGGGTAATATAGAAGAGAAAATGCTCGCTTTTTGTCTGATCGACTATTTCAATGAAGAAAGGCAGGATAAGCACAATGGGGATTGTTCATGGCGGCATGCTGGTAGCGCGGATTCTGAAGCGCGAAGGCGTAGAGGTTGTTTTTACTTTAAGCGGTGGTCATATTGCCGCGATTTATGATGGCTGCTTGCGCGAGGGTATTCGCGTGGTCGATACGCGCCACGAACAGGCGGCGGTTCACGCTGCCGAAGGCTGGACTAAAGTGACGCGCAAGCCGGGCGTTGCCCTGTTGACGGCTGGACCCGGCGTAACCGATGGCATTACGGGCCTGGCTAACGCGTACCTGGCGGGTAGCCCTGTGCTGGTTATCGGTGGTGCCGCGCCTCAGGGTTTGTGGGACCGTGGCGCGCTCCAGGAAATGGGGCAGATCGAACTGGTACGCCCGATTACTAAATGGGCACGCTCGGTTCATGAAACGCTACGCCTGAGCGAATATACTGCCATGGCCTTTCGCCAGATGCTCAGTGGGAAGCCAGGTCCAGCCTTTCTCGAAATGCCGATGGATATTCTGGGTAGCCTGGTTGAGGATGAGAATGTTTTTGATCCTGGCCTGCCAGTCAACTATCGCTATCACGGTCGGAGCGCGCCTGATCCAGTCATGGTCGAGCAAGCCATCGCTCTGTTAGAGCAGGCTCAGCGCCCGGTGATTATGGCTGGCAACGCCGTCTGGTGGTGCGATGCTGCTGAGCCATTGCGCCAGTTGGCTGAACGACTAAACGCGCCAGTCTATCTGAATGGCGCCGGTCGTGGCTGCCTGGCACCGGATCATCCGCTGTTCTTTACGCAGTCGCGCCGCGCGGCACTGGAGGGTGCGGATACAATCCTGGCCATCGGCACGCGTATGGACTTCCGCCTTAATCACGGCCAGCCACCGCTGCTTCCAGCCGCCGCCAATCTGATCTGGCTGGACCTGGCGGCTGAGGATATAGGTGTGAACCGGGGCGCGCAGGCCGCGCTGGTGGGCGATGTTGGTCTGAGCATGAGTCAACTCGCGCAGGGCACAAAGCAATTGCCGGACGGAGCCTGGCTGGCCTTGCTCCGCGCTCAAGAGGAGAAGGCACAGCAGCGTGATCATGCAGCTCTCTACGCGGATGCTACGCCGATCCATCCCCTGCGCTTCTGCCGCGAGATTCGCGACTTTATCGACGAGGAGACCACTGTGGTTGGCGATGGTGGGGATATCGTCAGCTATGCTGGGCGCGTGATCAATGTGCATAAGCCAGGCTACTGGCTCGATTCCGGCCCCATGGGCTGTCTGGGCACTGGCACCGGCTTTGCCATGGCCGCGCAACTGGCTCGTCCCGGCAAACGCGTCCTCATGGTCTACGGCGATGGCTCTTTTGGACTCAATGGCATGGAATTTGAGAGCATGGTGCGCCATAAACTGCCTGTTGTCGCCATCATTGGCAACGACGGCGCCTGGGGCCAGATCAAGCATCCACAGAAAGCCATGCTTGGTCACGCAACCGCGGCGGAACTCGCGCCAGGCATTCGCTATGACAAGATGGTTGAGGCCCTGGGCGGTTATGGTGAACTTGTCGAGAACCCCGCGGACATCCGGCCCGCGCTCGAACGCGCCTTCGCATCCGGCCTGCCCGCCTGCATTAACGTGCTGCTCGATCCCAACAAGCCCTACAGCCGCTCAACCAACGTAGCCGTCTAAGGATAGCACATTCTCTCTAGAGGGTTCTGCCAGAGCATACCGTGCTCTGGCAGAACCCTCTAGAGAGAATGTCCCTTTATCTTCTTATGGGGAAACCGCCGCGTAACATGAAACCGGGCATACCAGGAAGGGCAGAGGTAGCAGGTGCCTCCTCTTCGAGCTTATTGGCGCTAATCATCTGTGCGCGTAGAATATCGATTTGCGCTGTCATGGTTTCTTGCATGTTTATTGGCTGGCTCTCCTGCTGTTCGCGGGCAATCCAGCGCATCATAGAGGAGAGGAAAAGCTCTTTGAGGTAGGCAAACGAGAAGCCTTCAGTCAGTTCGCCAAGGCTGGCAACTCCTTCTTCATCCAATTGCAACGCGGCTTTGAGTGAGGAGTTCCACAGCTTGAGATAGGCCAGGCGTTCCACTGCTTCTGGCAAGTTAAAGGGATACTTGCGATCAAAGCGGCTGGGCCGGTCGAGAATCGCGGGATCGAGCCGCTCTGGATGGTTAGTCGTAGCCAGGGTAACAATGCCTGCATTGGCGGCAAAACCGTCAAGCTCGTTCAGAAAAAATGAGCGGTTCTCATTGTTTAGCAGCGCGTCCAGATCTTCCAGCACCAGAATACAGGGAGCGGTTTTACGCGCGCGATCAAAGACCTGGCGAATATTGTCATCATCAGTATTGTGCTGTGTGCGGAAGCTTTTGACATAGAGGCAAGGCTGGGTGAGCGCATTAATAATGGCTTTGACCGCGTGCGTTTTGCCATTTCCCGGAGGGCCAACGAAGAGGATGCCGCGTTTCCAGGGAACTCCATACTCTTCATATAATGCGCGCGCGGCAAAAAATTGCTGCAAATCAGTGCGAATACCCTCTTTGAGCTGCCCCTTCAGGATAAGATTATCAAAGGTAGCACCCTTGATCGACTGAAAAAGCATGGCATCTTTGCTCCAGCAGCCGCCATCGAAGACCAGCACCTCTCCGCGCACCTCAGCATTCCAGCGGCAGACTTCGCGCAAAAACTCTCTGGCCGTCTCAATCTGGTCCGCCAGTATCCAGTAGTGATAGACTGGCCGTCCCTCGAACCAGTTCATAACAACTATGTCAAAGGTAGAGCCGCGCCACTGCACCTCCAGCCAGGCATTTTTAGCTCGCTCAATTAATTCTTTGTCCGAATCAACCGCGTGCTGGCCCAGATTAAATGGTAACAGCCCGCTCATTTTGAGAAAACCGTGTGGCATCCCAGGAATGCTGATCTCCTGACCATTATAGTGTGTGACCACATGATTATAGACAAGCGTCTTCAGGGTAACAGTGCAAAAGCCCGCGCTGGCGTACTCCTCGATATCGAAAAGTCCATCGCCACCTTCGACCAGCGACTTCTGTTTATACATGTCGGCCAGGATCTGGCTTACATAATACTCGATCGCGTTTGACGGCAGGCTAAGTGCTTCTCTAATAAATTGTTCTTTGCCCATCTTCTCCTCTTCTTAATGCATAAAAATGATTGAAGCTGATAAAAGCGAATCTTGATTTCTAAGCCATCCTATATACGACAAAAAACAGGAAAAGTTCCCCTGGCAAAGTTGTGCTCTAATATGACAGACGCTGTCAGCAAGCGTGGAATATACTGATTGTAGTCAAACCTGAAAGATAGTCAAGGAGATAAAAACGATGAAATTCGCTATTAACACGCCTAATTTTGGCTTTTACAGCGATGTACGCTTGATGGCTGAACTGGCTCATGAGGCTGAAGTAGCTGGCTGGGACGGCTTTTTTCTCTGGGATCATATTGGCTCTGGTCCCGACTGGCCCGCGACTTTCGCGGACCCCTGGATTACTCTGGCTGCACAGGCACTGGCTACTCAACGGATCAAGCTTGGACCGATCGTCACGCCGCTGCCGCGCCGACGGCCCTGGAAATTAGCGCGTGAGACGGTAACGCTGGACCATCTGTCTCAGGGCCGTCTGATTCTCGGCGTAGGGAGCGGGAGTGATTTTGGCCGTGAATATAGCTGTTTTGGCGAAGAGACCAGCGCTAAAGTTCATGGCGCACAGGTGGATGAGGCGTTGGAGGTGCTAACCCGCCTGTGGAGCGGCAAGCCCTTTAGCTACACAGGAGTTCATTATCAAGTGAAGGACGCGTGCTTTCTGCCTGAGCCGCTGCAGAAGCCGCGCATCCCTATCTGGGTGGCTGGCACATGGCCGAACAAAAAGCCCTTGCGCCGCGCCGCGCAATGGGATGGTGTCTGCCCGGTCGCCAACGAGCGCGAACTAACACCCGCGGATTATCGCGAACTGAGCGCCTATGTCCAGTCCCAGCGCGCCAGCACAGAGCCATGCGAGATTGTAGCGGCTGGCCATACCACCGGCACGGATCGCGCACGCGACACGGCTACTGTGGCCTCCTTCGCCGAGGCCGGAGTGACATGGTGGCAGGAGGGTTTTGACTGGCATTACTCGCCAGAGCAGGTACGTACCCGCATTCGCCAGGGACCGCCAACGCTTTAAGCAAGCTTTCTCGACTGCCTGCGCGGGTCCAGTTTGCGCTTTCCACGCAGGCCAGGGAATAAACCAGCCCTCTGCTCAGGCAGGCCAGATCTGCACTGTCGTATCGTCGCTGGCGGAGGCTATTTTGCGACTGTCAGGCGACCAGGCAATGCTCTCGATTTCGTTGCTGTGGCGTCCGTAGCTGCTCAGGAGCTGCCCATTGTCGGGATTCCAGACCTGAGCACTGGTATCGGTCGGCAAGTGGATATGGTCGCCGCCGCCAGTCACGATCTTCTGGCCGTTCTGCGACCACGAGACCGCCACGACAAACGAATGGTGCCCTCTGTAGGTTAGCAGGAGATTGCCACTCTGGGCATCCCAGACCTTTGCTGTGCCATCCTGACTGGCTGTAACTATCCGCTGGCTATCAGGCGACCAGGCCAGGCTGATGATATCTGACGTGTGCCCGCTACCGGTCGCCTGCGCCTGCAGGCTGCTGGGACTCCAGATATGGAGTGTTCTGTCCTGGCCCCCTGAGGCGATCAGGTTGCCATTGGGCGACCAGACAGCTGTATTGACATACCCAGTGTGACCAGTATACACGTTTAGCAGGTTACCAGAGGAGGCATTCCAGAGTGCGACTGTGTTGTCGCCGCTACCTGTAACCAGATACCCTCCATCGGGCGACCAGCCAATGCTGTTGATGCGTTTGGCGTGCCCGCCCGTCAGGCTGCTATACAGGGTGCTCTGCGCCGCGTCCCAGACGCTCGCCGTACCATCTCCATAGGCAGCTGCGAGAAATACGTTGTCAGGTGACCAGGATAGGCTGTAAATATGGGCCTGGCCGGTGGAGATGCTGCCCTGACTCTGGGCGTTGAGCGGATTCCAGATCTGGATCAGTGGACCATCCCCACTGGAGGCGACCACGCTACCATTGTGATTCCAGGCCACCGAGTAGACCGCGGTATTTTGCTGAAAGATGACAGGCTGGTTAACCTGCGCTCCCCTCGTGGGTTCAGGGGTAGGTGTAGCTGCAGGTGTACTTGTCTGATCTGCTGTCGCCGTTTGAGCGGGGGTCGTAGCTGTGCCGCGATTGGTGAGAGGGCTACCACTCGTGGGCGTTGTATTCGCGCCTCCTGGATGAGTACCGATTTCCCAGAAAGCCAGAGCACCCGCGCCCATAACAACGGCAAAGCCTGCCAGAGCGCTAAAGAAAGCGCGCCGCGAAAGTGGCGGACTGGTTCTTTGCTCCGTAACCACCTGCTGCATAAGCAGATTGGATAAAGCAGTTGGTGCCTGGATGGCTCCCATGTGGGAGGGCGAAGTAATCGGTGCCTGGATGGTTTCTATGTGAGAGGGCAAAGCAGCCGGTGCCTGGATGGCTCCCATGTGGGGAGGCATCGTCGCGACCTCTCCAGGTTGCAGCGTCGGCACTGCCATCAGTGTAGCAACATTCAGCGTTTTGTACAAAAAGTCGCGCATCTCAGGCGAGCCAGGCTGCTGCCTGAGCAGTGCTATCTCTCCCGGCGAGAGCGAAGGCAGGGCAGCCTGCTCCAGAGCACGCGCGAATGCCTCGACGCTCAGAAAGCGTTCTTCAGGCTTTTTAGATAGCGCGATCAGCACAGCCTCCTCAACTGCGGGCGGGATGGTTGGATCAAGCGAACGCGGCGGTGGCGGCTCGGTAAACATATGCTGGGTGGCAATCTCCATAAAAGAGCCAGTGAAGGGATAGCGCCCCGTCAACCACTCGTACATAACAATGCCCAACGCATACTGATCGCTGGCCTGACGAGGCTTGCCCTGGATTTGCTCCGGCGCCATATAGGAGATCGTACCAGCGACTTCCTGCGTGGAGAGCGACTTTGATGAATGCGCCAGGCTTGAAATGCCAAAATCCCCCAGCAAGACCTCGTAGCCTGCCCCTAGCAGGAAATTCTCTGGCTTGACATCCCGATGAATCAAATGATTTGCATGCGCATACTGGAGCGCGCTGGCAACTTGCTTTGCATAATAAATCGCCATCGATATAGACAGTGGCACCTGCCGGGGCAAATGCTGGCGCAAGGTGCCATGGGGCGCGAATTCCATCACCAGGTAAGGTGTTCCCTGCTCAATGCCAAATTCGAGCACGCGAATAATATGAGGATGTGCGAGGCGTGCTATGGTCTGGGCCTCAGTCAGAAAATACTGAATAGAATTCTGATCCTGCTCAACCCGTGCATACAAAACTTTAATAGCGGCCTGTGTTCTCAGGTAGATATGTTCGCCCAGATAAACATCGGCGAAACCACCATGCCCAATCAAGCGCTTCATCTGATAATTGCCAAGTTTTTTTCCAAGCATATCCATATATAGCACCCCTGCAAGTTTTGTAGTATAAAATACAGTGAAAATGCGATTTAAATAGAGTATAACTGAAAAAGATAGCGGAAACAAGAGGCAGAAGCAGAAAATCTGGATTTCTCACAAGTCGTCTTGCGCTCTTGTAAACGTTTCCCTTGGAGGGTCCAGGGAGTGTGGAAAGATGGGCGCCGCGGCGCCCATCTTTCCACACTCCCTGTTTTTCTCAGGGTGGGCGGGCGGGGGCAAAGACTTGTGAGAAACCCTGAGCAGAAAATAAGAGGGACTGCCAGGGATCATTCTCGGATTGACAAATTTTAGCGCGCTGAGGACGAACTGCAAAAAATCCTCTTGCAGGCTGACCAGCAATGGTGTAGAATAGAGCAAGGTTTGCACTCTGCACATGAGAGTGCTAATAAGGGGACGAGGTCCCTTTCTCGTTCGCGAGAAAACAATAAATGGGAGATCTTGGTGTATGACAACAGTCAGTGTAAAGATTAAGCCGCTGGGCGACCGTATTGTGGTCAAAGCATTGTCCAGCGAGACCACAACGAAAAGTGGCATTGTTCTACCCGACACCGCTAAAGAGAAGCCCCAGGAAGGTGAAGTACTCGCGGTTGGACCTGGAAAATTTCTGGATAATGGCAAGCGGCTGGCTTCTGAACTTCAGCAAGGTCAGCGCGTGCTTTTCGCCAAATACGCCGGGACCGAAATTAAAATAGACGGTCAAGAGTATTTGATTCTGCGCGAGAGCGACGTTATGGGTATTGTTGAGTAGCAGATAGTGCTGTTCTTTCATTTTTAATCTACATGGTTAGGAGTTCTGTTTCGTGGCTAAGAGACTACAATTTGATGAGCAGGCGCGCCATTCCCTCAAGAAGGGTATGGATACATTGGCAGGCGCTGTAAAAGTGACGTTGGGCCCAAAGGGTCGCAATGTTGTACTGGATAAAAAGTTTGGTGCTCCGACTATTACGAACGATGGTGTAACCATTGCCCGCGAGATTGATTTGCCCGATCCATTCGAGAACATGGGCGCGCAATTGATCAAAGAGGTCGCGACCAAGACCAACGATGTGGCCGGAGACGGCACCACGACCGCGACTGTCTTGGCTCAGGCCATCATCACCGAGGGCCTGAAAAACCTGGCTGCCGGGGCCAATCCAATGATCCTGCGCCGTGGTCTGGAGAAGGGCGTAGAGGCCATCGTCGCCGAAATTAAAGCCCTCAGCAAGCAGATCGAGACGCAGGAAGAGATCGCCCAGGTGGCTGCAATCTCGGCTGCCGATCCTGAAATTGGCTCGTTGATCGCCGAGGTTATGGAAAAGGTTGGCAAAGACGGCGTAATCACCGTCGAAGAGGGTCGTGGCCTGGCTACTGAGCGCGAATACACCGAAGGCATGCAATTCGATCGCGGCTATATCTCGGCCTACATGGCAACCAACCCGGACCGCATGGAAGCCGATCTTGAGAATCCTTTCATTCTGATCACCGACAAGAAGATCAGCGCGATCACCGACATTTTACCGGTGCTGGAGAAGGTTATTCAGACTGGGCGCAAGGAACTGGTGATCATTGCCGAAGATATTGATGGTGAAGCGCTGGCAACCCTGGTTGTCAATAAAATGCGCGGTACTTTCAACGTGCTGGGCGTCAAAGCTCCCGGTTTCGGTGATCGCCGCGAGGCTATGCTTGAGGATATCGCCATCCTGACCGGTGGCACCCTCATCACTGAGAAGGCTGGCCTCAAGCTCGACGCGGCTACCCTGCGTGATCTTGGCCGCGCTCGCACTGTATCCTCGACCAAAGATACCACAACCATCGTCGAGGGAGGTGGCTCAAGCCAGGACATCCAGGGCCGCGTGCGCCAGATTCGCGCGCAGATCCTGGACACAACCAGCGACTACGACCGCGAGAAGCTCCAGGAGCGCCTGGCCAAACTGGCCGGTGGTGTGGGCGTAATCAAGGTTGGCGCCGCGACCGAGGTGGAACTGAAAGAGAAGAAGCATCGCGTTGAGGACGCTCTTTCTGCTACACGCGCCGCGATCGAAGAGGGCATCATACCTGGGGGTGGCGTCACCCTGGTAGATGCTATTCCCGCGCTTGACAAAGTGCAGGTGGCACCTGGCGACGAGCAGACCGGCCTGAATATCTTGCGCCGCGCCCTGGAAGAGCCGCTGCGTCAGATCGCCTTTAACGCTGGCAAAGATGGCGCGGTCGTCGTCAACCAGGTCATTAACTCGCCACGCGGCGTCGGCTTCGACGCATTGAAAGGCGAATATGTTGACATGCTCAAAGCTGGCATCATTGACCCTGCCAAGGTCACACGCTCCGCGCTGCAAAACGCGGCCAGCATCGCCAGCATGTTCCTGACCACCGATACCCTGATCACTGATTCCCCTGACGAAGAGGGCGCTGGTGCTGCTGCTGGTATGGGCGGCATGGGCGGCATGGGTGGCATGGGCGGCATGATGTAAACGTGACTCTTTGAGGATAAAAAACAGAGCAACCAATCCGGTTGCTCTGTTTTTTATCCTCAAAGAGTCACGGGCTGACTTACGAAAATATGCAATCGTGTCGATCTGGGAAATGTTACACTTGGAGTTGGAATAGAAGAATGAGCAAAGGGGCAGTAATCTATGGTCCATGTCGGACGCGAACAGCACAGCGAGGTGACGCGGCGGCCACAGGCGCTGGCCGCTCGTCTGGCCGCTTTCGCGCGCCGCTTGTATACATTGACGCTGATGGATCTCGCGGGAACCGGGTCCGCGCGCCTGGTTGCTTTGTATTGTCAGGCGCAGGTGGAGATCTCGCCTGCTTTGTCTCGCGCTGATTTTGCCGATCTGCTGGCCCAGGTACTTGTCTACACCTCTCTGCTGGTACGTTATTCCAGCCAGGAACGCCAGGAGCCATTCGCGCGTGCTCTATACACATTTCTAAGTTTGCCTGCTCTGCCTCCCTTTGTGTACCATTTGCTGACCACTCTCTTAGCTGACACTGACGAGTTAGCACCCGCGCCTGACCTGTTGGAAAGCGCTGTGCAGCAACTTGAAGCAAGTTCTGCCAACGAATTGGATACCCTGGCAACCTGTATGCATGAGTTGACAAGCTTTCTAATCGCTACAGATATTCAGGCTTTACTGGAAAGACTGCGTCCCGCCTGCTTGCAGAGTGATCCACTGGTTTATTTCTACGAAATCTTTTTGACAGCCTACGCACCTCAGCAGCGTAATCAGCGTGGCGTCTATTACACACCGACTCCTGCTATCGCGTATATAGTGCGGGCGATTGACGAGCTGTTACGCGATACTTTCGCGTATCCCGCGGGGCTAAGCGGGGCGCTACAGGATGGGCGGCAGGATGGTGGCGTCTTTCTCTGTGATCCTGCCTGTGGCATGGGCGCCTTTCTCTGGGCTGTACTGGACCATGTGCGCCATACATCCCAGGAGACTGCGCGTAACAATGATGCTCTACACAACATGCTCCCACGCGTCCAGGAGCGCCTGGCAGGCTACGAAGTGATGCCTGCCGCGTATATATTGGCCTGCATCGAACTGGCCATGCGCCAGGCCACCCTGGAGCCATCAGCTAACCAGCAGGGTCATGCGCCAGATCCACCCCTGGGCCTCACTCTAGCCAATGTGCTGGCCGATGCTCAACCCCTGGAACGGTTCGCCACATTCACGCTGCCAGTCATCCTGGGCAATCCCCCCTATGCAGGTCACTCGCTTAATCATAGTGCCTGGCTTGCAGGCTTGTTGGAGAGCTATAAAATAGGCGATGCTAGCTTGAAAAAGCCAGCGCAGACCAAGTGGCTGAGTGACGATTATGTGCAATTCTTGCGCCTCGCCCAGTGGCGCATTGAGCAGGCCGGACGCGGTATCCTTGCCTTTCTGACCAGCCATAGCTATCTCGACAATCCCACTTTTCGCGGCATGCGCTTGAGCTTGCTGCGCAGCTTTAACGAGATCTACATCCTGGATCTGCACGGCAATAGCAAACGGCGTGAACAGGCTCCCAATGGCGCGCGCGACCATAATATTTTCCCTATTCAACAGGGAGTCGCGATCGGCATCTTTGTCAAGCGGGGAGACAGCCAGGCTCTGGCAACTGTTCACCACGCCGATATATGGGGGCTAAAGGCAGTCTATGCGGCTGACGAGGATGGCACGCGTCAGTTAAGCGGGGGCAAACTCGGCTGGCTGGCCAGCCATAATTTAAGCAACACACCCTGGCGCATCAGTCGTCCCACCGCGCCTTTCTATCTCTTCACACCGCGCAGGGACAGCTATCAAAGCGAATACATGGCAAACTGGAGTCTGCCAGCCATTTTCTCGCTGAACGGTGATCCCGCGCCTGGCATCGTCACATGCCAGGATGATTTCGCCATTTCCTGGAACGCCGCGGAGTCCGCGGCAAAAGTTACCGCGCTACTGGCAACCAGCGAAGAGGCGCAGGCCCGTAAACTGTTCAGACTCTGCGCGCAGAAACAGTGGAACTACGCGCAGGCCCGGCGCGAACTGTCTACAGATGCCTGGCGCGACGAGTTGGGCAGGATTGCTTATCGGCCATTCGATACGCGTTGGACCATTTTCGAGCGTCACGTGGCTGTGCATCTGCGCGCGCGCGTAACCCGCCATATGCGCACAGGACCCAACCTCGCGCTGGTCGTCGGACGAGCCGGGCAGGTCATCGATATTGGGGATACCTGGGACATCGCTTTTTGCACTCGCTTGCCTACCGAATTTAATCTTTATCGGCGTGGAGGCAACTACCTTTTTCCACTCTACCTCTACTCTTCGACCACCTCCGCGCGCTCTGCCAACCTTGATCCGCGCTTTATCGCCGAGAGTAGCCAGCGCCTCGTATTACGCTGGCTGCCTGATGGAGCAGGCGATCTGTATACTACCTTTGGGCCTGACGATATTTTTGCCTATCTTTACGCGCTGCTCTACGCGCCCAGCTATCGGGCGCGTTACGCGGACTTCCTCAAAATTGACTTTCCCCGCCTGCCTTTACCGACGCGGGTTGACCTCTTTCGCGCGCTCTGCCAGTTGGGTCGGGCTTTGAGCCAGGCGCATCTATTAGAACAGGTCTTGCCGAGCACTACCTGCTGGCTGGGATCAGGCGAACATTTCGTAGAACATGTGCGGTATCGTGATGACATATATACTGGTGGGTGTGTTTTTATTAACACCAGCCAGTACCTTGCGCGTGTTCCTCACTCCGTCTGGAATCTGACTATTGGTGGATATAAGGTAGCAAAAAAATGGCTGCTGGACCGTCGAGGACGCTGTTTGACTCCTGACGAACTCCATAGCTATCGTCAGATCATCGCCAGCCTGGCTTACACCCTGGAATTGATGACAGCCATCGACAAGGCCCTTGAGAGTCACGGTGGCTGGCCGCTGTAAAAGCGGGTGGACAATCTCCCTTCCATCAGGCGCTTCCCCCTGGAGCAGCGGCGCGAGAAATAGAAATAAGTAAAATGCGCTAAAGCTAGCACCAAATGTACCAAAATGTGAAATTGCTCACAACAAAAGAGAGAGTTTTGACGTAATCTATAAAGGGGGATAATATTTTCCTGGTATCTGGATAGGCAGAAGTATAGAACCTGACATTTATTATGAGCATTTGTATGTGTATGTATAATAATATCAGGAAACGTCATTGACGAGAAGCCCCTCAAGCGCTCCCAGCTACGAAGGTGTATTTGTCTCAGGAGCGCGGCACCTACCCTTATATATCGCCAGAATTGACCAGATCGGCAATAAATAACGCGCTGGTCAGATTATTAGAAATCGTTTTTTTGAGACCTTCATTGGATAGAGTCCATCATTTGGTTGCCCTGAAGAAGAGGCCTGCTATGCAAATAATTGGCTGCCCATCTTGCGGAGAGCCCCTGGCTGAATCTCCTGAATATTGCGCCAGGTGTGGGGAGACTGCGTTCTCATCCGAATCAATTTCAAGTCTCAATGAAACGGCGTTTGCGCAGGGAGCGCCTCTCAACGCTATGTCTAGCACTCCTATTGAAGAGAAAATCACCCGGCCTCAACTGCTTACAGTTGGGACGGTTTCAGTTGAAGAACAAATGCTACCTTCCCGGCTGACCGAAGAGGTAGCGGCCTTTCCCGTAGCGCCCGCTCATAGCGCGGCCAATAATCAGCATGGAGTGAAGGAGCCGCGTGAAAGCCAGTCTCCTATTCCTCTTCTTCCCCACAATTTTGCCAGATACGCGCGTGATCCTCAGCAGGTAGAAGGAACTGAGACAACGATTCAGCTCCCCAGGCGTAAGATCAGGCAGGCAAGCGGACTGGCTGTAGATACCGGCGAGTCCGAGTTCACCCTGCGCCTGTCGCGCAAGGCTATCAGGCACCAGCAGCAGTTGGCGCAAAGCCAGGCTGCCAGGAGGCTCCATACCTCGCAAACGGGTGACACTGAAACGACAATCCAGCTCCACCGGCACAAGATCAGGCAGGCAAATGAGGCCGCTCTAGAGGCCAGCGAGGCCGAGTCTACCCTGCGCCTGCCGGGTAAAGCTATCAAGAGCGAGTATTTGCAGGGTCAGACCGCTTTTACCTCGAAGTTTCCGTTCAGGCGCTCAGGGGGCAGGGCTGGCCTGGAATACGACCTCCAGATGTCGTCTTTTGACGACACAGCGTACAACGATCAGGACGACGAGGTGATGCAGCACCATGAAACCTGGCAGAAAATAGTGGCACATAAAGCCACAGTAGTTATGCCAGCTGTCTCTTCCACCAGGACTGCTCACAAGAAACGCCGTTTTTCTTTGCTCAGGCACCGCGCCGCGCGCTCCTTTTTCTGGCTGAGCACGCTGGTCTTGATTGCCATGTTGTTGAGTGGCGCGTTTGGCCTGGCTGCCAGCTTTGGACGTACTGTCAAGAAGGCTGTTCCCAATCCGCCGCCTGCTTTGCAAGCATTACCAGCGATCATCGCGCTGGGTGGCATCGTCACCCTGCATGGCACTCACCTTACACCCGGTGGGGATATAGACCTGAGCCGCGATCAGAATATCCCGCTGGTTGACACCGGCGGCGTCAACACCATTCAGGCTGATGCACAGGGCAGCTTTAGTGATACGTTCGTGGCAGATCCTCTCTGGCTCTCAGGCACCCACGTGCTTTACGCGTTAGATCTGCATACCAGCAAGCGGGTCTCAGTTCCCGTGCTCGTCACCGGCTCAGATGCCCTGCAAGGTCCGCCGCACCTGCTGCTTTCTTCCAGCACATTGGATTTTGGCTCTGGGGATGAGATTACTAATACTAACCAACTGCTTGCTCTCTCGAACGCTGGTGGCGGTCTGGCTACCTGGCAAGCCAGTGTTAACCAGCCATGGCTGGCAATTGCGCCGCAGAGTGGCTCGATCGCGAGTGGTAAGCATGCCTCCGCGATTGTGACAGCCTCGCGTGCTTCTCTCGCGCCTGGCTCATACCAGGCCACGATTCTCTTCACCTCAAATACTGGCGAAGTCTCGCTAGCGGTATCGATCAAAGTTACGTCCCTGGAAACCGGCCACGAGGCTATTATGCAGGTCTCACCCGCGGCCCTGGCTTTTGAGGGGGCTGCGCACGGGTTCGAGCCGGCTGAGCGCACGGTGACAATCGCCAATCCTGGTATTCTGCCTCTGACATGGGGCGCAAAGACCAGCGGTTCGTGGCTCTGGGCGGCTCCAGCTAGCGGCACGATCCCCGCAGGCGGGCGGCAACAGATTACCGTTGGAGCCAGTACCGATGGCCTGGCCAGTGGAGTCTATAGAGGTGGAATTTCTTTCGCCAACTGGGGTTCGCAGCCAGTGCAAGGCGCGCCGCAGAGCATCTATGTCAGTCTGACTGTTACATCAGCCTGTACCCTGACTCTCTCGACGGGCCACCTCGGCTTTAGCGGCGAACATAACGGAGCGTATCCGGGTAGTCAGTCTGTAAGATTAGGCGTGGCTCAGGGATGTAATATAAACCAGCACTGGACGGAAATGACATCTAACAGCGGCTGGCTGCACGTAAATGCGTCCAGAGGGACAACGCCTGCCAGGGTGACAGTGAGCATCAGTACAAGTGGTCTTGGTGCTGGCACTTATTATGGGTCTCTAACCTTCACGAGTAGTCTGGGTTCAAAGACAGTCAGTGTAACGCTGAATATAACCCCTGTTCCCTGCTCAGTTAGCAAGTCGTCCAACCCATATCTCCAGGGCACCGCTGGACAAGCAGCTCTGGTAAAACAGAGTGTGACGCTCAACGCATCTGGCGATTGCTCACATGACCTGGACCTGACAACCTCTGTGAGCGGCGGCTCGTGGCTGAGCGCCTCGTCTGACGGCAGCTTTACCACGTCCACCGCTGTCAGTATTCGGGCCGACCTCTCTGGTCTGAACCCCGGAACGTATAATGGTGCAGTCACGATCACTGTCGTCGATAGTGTGACTGATCAGACTATACAGACACTCGTTGTGCCAGTGACGTTGACAGCTCAGGCTCCTCCGCCGCCCGCGACACCCTGCGCGCTGCAGGCTCCGACGCCAAAGGATCTGAGTTTTACTGCCAATGTGAAATCTAACCCGACGACGCCCACGGCGAGCGTTACTATCAGCGTTACAGGCAGTTGCTCTGGCAATGTGACTATCACACCCGCAACAGACTCTGCCTCTAATAGCTGGCTCTCTATCAGTGACCCGGTCACGCTGAGCAGCGGCTCAAGCGCTACATTTACTGTAACTATCGCTTCAAGTTCCCTGGATGCAGGCACCTATACTGGCACGATCATTTTGAACGCCAGCGGTGACATCAGCTCCCAACGCAAAGTGACAGTCACGCTGACCGTCCAATAACAGTTGAGGATAGAGAGAACGGCTGGTTGCTGCATCGCGCGATGCAGCAACCAGCCGTTCTCTCTATCCTCAGCGCGAGATGCGCTTTCTACCTGGCCAGCAGAGAAGGTAGACAATCCCTGGCATGCCTGCTAGGATAGCAACATATCTTGTCTCTTTTGAAAGGATGTGTAGTATGACCCAATTGGAGACCTATATTAGCGAGAACGAGGGCCGCTTCCTCGAAGAACTCAAAGACTGGCTGCGCATTCCCAGCATCAGCACACTCCCCGAACACGCGGGCGATGTGAGACGCGCGGCTGAGTTCGCTGCTGAGCAGTTGCGGCAGATTGGCTTTCATCAAGTGCAGCTTATAGCTACGCAGGGGCATCCGCTGGTCTATGGCGAGTGGCTCAAGGAGCCTGGTAAACCGACGCTTTTGATTTATGGACACTTCGATGTTCAGCCAGTTGACCCGCTAGAACTGTGGAATACGCAGCCTTTTGAGCCGACTGTGGATGGTGATAATCTCTATTGTCGTGGAGCTTCCGACGATAAGGGTCAGACGATGTTGGTTCTCAAGGCTATGGAGTCCCTGGTGCGCGTCAATGGTAAATTACCGCTTAATGTGCGTGTGCTGCTTGAGGGAGAGGAAGAGGCTGGTGGTGAGTCTATTGAGCATTATGTGCGCACCTATCCTGAACGCCTGCAAGCTGACGCCGCATTTATCTGCGATACTGGCATGCCTTCGAAAGAGCTTCCAGCACTGGTCTATGGTCTGCGCGGCATTGTCTATACAGAAGTTGAGGTGCGTGGGGCCAAACGTGACCTGCACTCTGGCGAATTTGGAGGCGTGGCGCCTAATCCGCTGCACGCTCTGGCGCTGATTATCGCGGGCCTCAAAGACGCTGAGGGGCACATCAATATCCCTGGTCTGTTCGACAAAGTGCGCCAGCCAGCCGAAGCTGAACGCAGTTTCTGGCAGAGCAACCCGCAAGGTATTGAGGAAGTGCTTAAAACGGAGATGGGCGTCAGAGAGTTCAGTGGCGAGCAAGAATATTCCGCCCTTGAGCGCGTCGGCGCGCGCCCGACGTTAGAGGTGCATGGCATCAGCGGTGGCTTTGTGGGAGAGGGCGCGAAGACAGTCATCCCAGCGTCCGGCAAGGCCAAGATCAGCCTGCGTCTGCCTCCAGACCTTAAAGCGCAGGAGGCCTTCGCGTTGTTTGAGCAACGCGTCAAAGAACTGGCCCCATCGGATGTCGAAGTGATCGTCCACTATATCCACGGTGGCGAGGCTGTGCTGGTTGATCCCGATAGCGTCCCCATGCGCGCCGCTATCGCAGCTCTCAGGGAGACCTATGCTCAGGAGCCGATCTTGATCCGCGAAGGCGGTTCTATTCCTATCGCAGCACTTTTTTATGAGCTTCTACACACGCCTATCGTACTCATGGGCTTTGCCCTGCCTGACGACAGCATGCATGCTCCCAATGAAAAATACTCGCTGACGCAGTTTCGTAAAGGACTGCGTACTGTGGCTAATTTCCTGCAAAAACTGGGCGCGTAACGTGCTGCGCTTTGCAAGGCCCCTCCCTGAGTATGAGAGAGTTGAGAGTGAGCCAGCCGCGGCTGGCTCACTCTCAACTCTCTCATACTCAGGGACAAATACAACTACTTGCGCTCAAAGGTCAATCATACTATCATATGGAGAGACTCACCATTCTTAAAAGATCACTGGAGAAGTATTATGGGACAGATTCCTACTACGCTGGCCTACGTGATTGACTGGGGTTGGCTACGCATTGGCCCGTATATTCATATTAATATGGACCCCGCGCTTGCGCATATAGGGCCGCTCAAATTGACCTGGTATGGTCTGGCGTATGTGCTGGGGATTACGATGGGCCTGTGGTTTATTCGTCGCTATACCGCGCGCAAAGGTATTAATCAAGATCAAGTCTATCGGGTGCTCTGGTGGTGTGTGATAGGTGGAGTGATTGGCGGGCGCCTCTATTATGTCATTCAACAGCCGGACTTTGTGCAGGGCTTTTTGCTCCAGCCATGGCGGATTCTGGCAACCTGGGAAGGGGGCATGGCCTTTTTTGGCGCGATCTTCGCGGTTGTCCCTATCCTCTTCTGGCGCGCCAGGCGTATGCGTCTCAATCCGCTGGTTATGCTTGACGCGGGCGCGCTTTTCGCGGCCTGTGGGCAGATCTTTGGCCGTCTGGGCAACCTGGTTAACGGCGATATCATTGGTTATCACAGCACTCTGCCCTGGTCCACCGTCTATGAAAATCCTAATAGCTGGGCCTGTCTGACACCTGTCAACTGCAACACGCCTGTTCAACCTGCCGCGGGCTATGAACTGCTGCTGAACATCGTGATGCTGGTAGTACTGGTCTTGCTGTCACGCCGCTATCGCAAGCCTGGTGCGCTCATGGCGACCTATCTTTTCGGATATACCATCACACAGTTCTTGATTTTCTTTGCGCGCGCGAATATCGTGGTGCCGCTTGGTCCGCTCGATTGGGGTCTCAAACAGGCCCAGTGGACATCCCTGATTGTCTTTATCTTGCTGATCCCTATCACCATCTTTTTTATGCGTACTCCTTATGCGCGCGTAGTGCCCGCGGGCAAGGTACCCGCTACTTATGGCATTCCCCAGCTACCAGATGAGAAGCTGGCTGATGGCGAGACAGAGGCCGACGAAGAGGACGATACACGCGCTGTTTCTCAGGAGCCGTCAGTGCTCGCGGAAACGAGCCAGCCTGAAGACCCGCCAGCCAGTCCCCAGCCTCAAGTTGCTGCTGATGAAGACGATGCGCGAGTCGCCATAGACGATCAGGCGCCCGCGGAGGTTGAGAGTGTGGATCACAAATAGGGTTGGCTTGCGCTTCCCCATCCTTTTGTTTTGCAGAGGTTTGCCGAGCGCTACACGCTCGGCAAACCTCTGCTTTTCTCCGGGGCGGGAGGCAAAAGCAGGGATCACTCATGATTGTCTTAGAAGATGGGCAGACGCAGAGAGCCAGGCGGTCCTCGTCAGAGCGCTATAAGCTGTACAACAGTTTGCGGTGCAGAATCGAGATGAGCGTATCTGTAATGGCCAGGATGGCTTGAAATTCCGCCGTTTGCTCGTGCAAGGAAAGGCCGCGCTGCTCCCAGTGGGGCTGAATATGCTGTTCCAGCGCTGCTATCTCGCTGCGCACCAATTGGCGCAGTTGAAAACGAATCAGGGTCGAGAGCGCCAGAGGTAGACCCAGTTGCGCCAGGCGCTCGTAGAGCTGGTAGAGCAACACATCATCATTGTTAAAAACCCAGGCCGCGTTCTCTGCCGATGAACTGGGAAAGAGCAGACCTTGCTCTACCAACTCGCTGACGTGCTCCAGGTTGCTTCCTGTCTGCTGCAGAAATTCTTCCTGCGAAAGCTCGACCTCCTGGCCCGCGGGACGCATCAGGCGCTGCTTGAGTGCCAGATTCATCTGCACATCACCTTCGCGCGCGCGAATCTCCAGCAACTGCTTGATGATTTCCAACGAAAGATGCTGCTGCTCTTTCAAATCCTTAATAATCCGTAAAACCAGCAGATGCTCCTGATCATAAAAAGCTACCCGCCCGCGCATGACAGGCGGTGGTAGTAGTCCCTGAGTATTGTAGAAGCGAATCGTGCGGCTGGGCACGCCCGATAAATATGCGAGTTCGTCAATATTGTGCATGCGTCTTACCTGCCCACAAATAGAGCACCATTGCGCAGACAGATACATGATTTATCTGCCTGTCTGGTTATGGGGGTATTGTAGCACAAACGGTTATGAGCCGCGCAGCGGCTTATATGTTCCTTCTTGTGAGTGAGTGATCCCTGATTTTGAAAAATCAGGTCAAAACAGTTTGTGCCTCCCCCCCTTTTGTTTTGCAGAGGTTTGTCAAGGCGGGGAGGCAAAAGTCTCAGGGTTTCTCAAACGTCGTCTTGCGCTCTTGTAAACGTTTCCATTGGAGGGTCCAGGGAATGTGGAAAGATGGGCGCTGCAGCACCCATCTTTCCACATTCCCTGTTTTTCTCAGGGTGGGCGGGCAGGGGAAAAGACTTGTGAGAAACCCTGTCAAAAGCCTTTTCCTGGCTTGACAAGGCAATATATGCCTGATAGCATAAAATCCAGCAAGTTCTTACATAGATTGGAGGTGCCCCAGTGGGTACCAGCACCACCATCCTCGGCTAGTGTAGCTGCGCTAGTTCGAGAGGCATTGCTGCCATGTCTTTAAGCAAGTTCATAGCTTATAGAGAGCGCCTCTGCCAAGCAGGCGCGCGTTCACCCTTTTTGGGAAGCTTCCTCTCTATGCCGCCTGACATACCACAAAAGCGGGCCATACACCTGCCAGCTACACTTCTTCATTACGTGCGCAATTTACAGCTTTCCCTGTTTGAATGGAGTAGCTTCTATGGCTTTACGTTTTGGTCAACGCAAAAAATCTGTGTCAGCTTTGTCCCGCTTCTTTATCAATCGCAGCTTTGGCTTGCTCTGGGGTGGGCAAACCATCTCGGTGCTGGGTTCGTATATCACCAGTTCGAGTCTTCCGCTCATCGCCATCCTTGTCCTGGGAGCATCACCAGCGCAAGTCGGACTGCTCACGGCTTTGGGTGCTCTGCCTGGCTTGTTTTTCAGCCTGCCCATTGGTCTTTGGGTTGATCGGCTTCCACGCCGCTGGCTGCTTCTGTTAGCTGATCTTCTCCGTGCCCTCTTGCTACTAAGTCTGCCGCTCGCGAGCCTGAGTGGATGGCTGCATATAGAACAGCTTTACATAATAATAGTGCTGTTGAGTACCTGTACCATCTGCTTTGACACTGCTTACCAGGCATTTTTGCCGCAGATTGTTGCCGCCGAGCAACTGATCGAGAGCAACAGTAAGCTGGGCATAAGTAGCTCTTTAGCGGAAATGGGCGGTCCCTCCCTGGCTGGAGTGCTCATTCAGTTGCTTGGCGCACCGCTGGCCGTGTTCTTTGATGCGCTATCATTTCTGGTTTCAGCGCTCAGCCTGGGACTAATGCGGACGCGCGAGACGCGCCTGGTCATGCCAATAGAGGAGCGAGAGCCTTTCTGGAGGCAACTGCGCGTGGGATTCCATACGCTGCTTGCTCATCCATTGTTACGCGCGCTGGCTATCTATACTACGGTGCGTACCTTTTTCGGCGGCACCTTTGCCACGCTTTATGCCATTTATATTGTGCGCGAACTAAGCATTGCGCCAGCGCTCTACGGTCTGCTTGTGGCTCTGGGTGGCCTTGGAGCCCTGCTTGGTTCGCTCCTGCTGCCAAGCCTTACCCGACGTTTTGGGGCCAAACAGATCTTGCTCGCTGGCGCGCTTCTGCACAGTTCTCTGGCCCTAATTGTCCCTCTGGCGGGCCAACCCCTGGCGGTAGCCTTTGGAATATTAGGGATCTCACAGCTCATTGGTGATATCGGCTTTCAACTCCACGCACTCACCGAAGTCGGCCTGCGCCAGAGGAGCATTCCTATCCATCTGCAGGGACGAGTGAATGCTATGATAGGCTTCCTGGTGAGTGGAGTTGCGCCATCTGGCGCGTTGCTGGCAGGCATTTGCAGCATATACCTGGGCATACGCCTCACTTTACTTGTGGGCGCGGGCGGTATGCTGCTTAGCGCGCTCTGGCTGCTTTTTGCGCTTAGAAAGTACCGGGAATAGCCTGGTGAGTGGCTGAGTTTGTGGACAGCACTGCCGCCTACAAACTCAACCACTTACCCAAAATCAGGGGAAGTTCTGCGCAAAAGGCCTGTACGGGAGTATTTTTCCTACAGATCTAGCCCATTTGGACGGTTGTGTGAGCATATACCAGAGAAAAAGAGAGAAACTTCACTTTACTGCACGTTTATCGTTGTGTATTATGACATATGGTATTATCAGGGCCGAGTGGAAAACTGGAACACCCCCAACGACCCGGAGAATAAGACGGTTCAGGCATCAAACGTATGCTCTACAAGGTAAACAAACACAGAGAGAGGTAACCCTTATGGTCCCAGGAGAACAACAGCTTGGTCGCTATCGTCTCCTCAAGCTGATCGCTACGGGTGGTATGGGGGAAATTCATCTGGCAGAAGATTCAAGCATTAACCGCCAGGTTGCGATTAAAGTAATTCGTAGTGAAATTACCCCATACGCGGGGGAGGGTGGTTCCTCTGACGCCGCGCGGCTTTTTGAGCGCGAAGCAAAAGCTATCGCTATGCTTGACCATCCCCATATTCTGCCCCTCTACGATTATGGCGAACAAAAAAAAGATGGTATCGTGCTTACCTACCTGGTCATGCCATATCGCCCGGAAGGTTCCCTGGCCACCTGGCTGGAGCAACGCGGCTCGGCCAATCCGCTTTCGCTAGAGGATGTTGAGAGTATTATCCTCCAGACCGCGAGCGCGCTCCAGTACACTCACGAGCATCAGGTGATCCATCAGGATGTCAAACCCTCTAATTTCTTGATCCGCACTAACAAAGAGCATCCCAATCGTCCTGATATCCTGGTCAGCGACTTTGGCATTGCGCGGCTCAGCAATATGACCTCAGGTGCCAGCCAGAGTATTCGCGGCACGCCAGGCTATATGGCTCCTGAGCAATGGGCGGGTACTCCTCTGGCGGCAAGCGATCAATACGCGCTGGCAGTCATGGCCTACGAACTGGTGACTGGCAGCCAGCCCTTCAAGGGCAATCCTATGCAGATGATGTATGCCCATGTGAATACGCTGCCTCAAGCGCCGAGTCGTCTCACTCCTGGTCTGCCGAGCGCTCTTGATGCGGTAATCTTGCGTGGGCTGGCTAAAAAGCCTGAGGATCGTTATCCTACAATCATTGCCTTTGCCCAGGCCTTTCAGCAGGCTGTACGCGGGTCTCTCGCTTCACAGGTCTCACTGGCCAATCCTTATACACCTGCGCACTTCAGTCCATCAGGCAACTATAGCGGCGGCAGCACGCCTAACATACCACAGACTCCTGGAGGTTCCGATCTGTTCACTACGCTCGCGATTAGCGCAGACGAAGCCTTCAACGGTTCCAATCGCGTGCTGACCTTACCCGATGGCTCACAGATATCTGTACGAATTCCGGCGGGTGCGCAACACGGCCAGATCCTTGATCTGAACAATCCTAATGGTGGGACGGACTCAAATAGCTTGCGCCTGAAGCTCTCTGTTCAGACTATCACTCAGCAGGGCAATAGATCTGCATTTTCTCAGGAGAGATCACTGCCAGCTAATGACGCCCTGACCTATGACTCCAGCAAGGTTTCCAGGCCTTCTCTGTTTACCAACGCGCCCACCGCGGGTATCTCCACGGAAGATACCCGTAATCCAACTGTGGCTACACACTGGCAAGGTGAGGGCCTACTCCCTCCATCCGGCGGGCCGACTCCATCTGCGTTCGGCCAGAGCGCGTCAGCATATAACGCGCAATACGCAGGTTCTTCGCCCGCGCAGTTCGCCAGCACGCCCTCTGCCCCATTCTATCCTGGCATATCTGGAGCCGCCGCGGGTAGTCCTATGCCTTCGGCCCCTTTCAATCCACCGCCAGCGCGTCCGCGGCGCAGTTCCAATGGTCTGCTAATCACGCTGATTATTGTGGCTTTGCTGTTAATCCTGGGCGGCGGAGTACTGATTTACGCCGTAAATGGTGCTAGCTCTGGAACTGGTAGCAGTAGCACTCCTGGCGTAACTGCCACAGATAATTCCAGCCTTTATGCTACGCAAACGGCCCTTGCTAACGCAGGCCAGGCTGCGCAGAGCACTGCCACAGCTAACGCGCAGGGCACGGCCAGCTCGCAAGGGACAGCTAACGTGCAGAGCACTGCCGGCGCGCAAGCCAGCGCGACAGCTCAGTCTCAGGCTAACGCGAGCGCCACAGCCAGCGCGACCAATCCCTATGGCGGCACCCTGGTCCTGGATGATCCTCTCGTTGACAATGGCCAGGGACACAATTGGACCACCAGCAGCGACAGCACTGTCGGCTCCTCCTGCCAGTTCACCGACAATGCGTACCATATGGTTATGCCTGGCAACTATGGAGGCTCATGCCTGGGATCTTCGACCAATTTCAGCAACTTTGCTTTGCAGGTGCAGATGACCTTCTTTAAGTATGGACAACATTTTAGCGGCGAGGGACTGATCTTTCGTGGGACCACAGGCGACCAATACTATGTTCTGGAGATCTTTGCAAGTGGCCAGTATACCTTCTTCTCCTGTAATGGCAATGATTGCTCACATGGTATCGCGGGCTATCCCAGTTCTTCGCTCATTGCGTCTTTCCAACGGGGCTTGAATCAGACCAATACCATTGTTGTGGTTGCTCAGGGCACTACGTTCACCTTCTACTGCAATGGAGAAAAGTTTGCCGGTCCGCTTACTGACAGCACTTACACTTCTGGTACTATTGGCTTTTACGCCGAGGGCGGCTCTGAAGGCGGCCCTGGAGCG
The DNA here is from genome assembly GCA_041156125.1 of Candidatus Paraktedonobacter carboxidivorans. GTDB lineage: Bacteria > Chloroflexota > Ktedonobacteria > Ktedonobacterales > Ktedonobacteraceae > Paraktedonobacter > Paraktedonobacter carboxidivorans. The sequence goes on along the minus strand of JBEVTI010000015.1, from coordinate 36,071 downwards.
ACTACCGATGTCGCTTATAGTAAACTCAAGGTTTGGCAACTTTGATGAATAATGATACCGTCCGGTATCATTATTCAAAGCCTGCTCATAAGTCAGTTGTGCCTGATTTTGCAAAATCAGGACAAAACAGCTTTTGCCTCCCCGCCTCGGGAAAAGAAGAGATTTGGCGGGCGCGCAGCGTCCGCCAAATCTCTGCAAAACAAAAGAGGGCTTACAGCTATAAGTTTTTTTGAGGGAGGTATTCCAGGCGTTTGCAGGTCGCCCAATCCCAGGTAAGACGGGCGAAACAGGCGGCTGACATGCGCCAGCCGCCTGTTTCGCCCGTCTTATTTGAAGTTTCCTGCGGCAACCTCACTGGAAAAAAAGAAGAAAATACGAGAAATAGGAGAAGGCGACATGCAGCAAAGCGAAATCAGTAGTTCCGCGCAACCACGGCGGGCAGCACAGGTTGTGCCTGTTGAGCTAACTTTGCACTATCGCTATTACTGTATTGCCTCCAGCGTGATTGTGCTCTTGCCTCTGGCGACTACTATGGTCGCGGCCTGGAATCCAATTTTTGCAAACAGCTTATTGCCAGCCTTTACAGTTCTGTGGGAGCATTCATGCCTGGGTGAGATCTCCCTGGTGTATATCGTTTGCTCAGTAATTCTGCTTTTCTCTCTTGCTCCCTGGAGCAAGCTGAACAAACGACGCCAGCAGGCGGCTCGCTATAATCTGGCTGTAAGGGCGCAAGCGCAAGCTGGCACTCAATCCTCTGCTACTACTCCCGCGCCGGATACTTTTACGATCAGCAGTCTGCGTAACTGGGCTGGCACTGGCGCTTTAGCTGTGATTAGCCTGCTTCTTCTGAGCATCATAGGCCTGGTGATCTATGGAAACTGGCAAGCAACGCTACAGGCTGTAGGGAGTGGCCTGCCTGTGGCTTTGCTGATCCTGAGTGCCTGTCTTGATCTCGCCATTCTGGGCGTGGTCGGGGGCCTTGGTGTCTTAGTCGCCTTTCCGCCGCGCCAGCAACTGATCATCACGCGCGACGGTCTGACCTGTCGCAGGGGTTATCGTACACGCTCTATTCTCTGGCGCGAAGCTCGCCTCTTCGCGCTAATTGGCGAGGCCGGGGCGTACAAACAGGAGCCAGTCCTTTTCTACGAACTGGCCAGCAAAGAGACCAGCATACGCTGGCCCTCTGCTAACAAACGTCTACGGCTCGGGGGGGTGCCCGCTGGCGTGATACTTCTCAACAGCAATATTCACCCACCTGAGCTGTTCGCGCAGCAAATCCAGTTTCTTAACAGCGTGGTAGCCGAACGTACAGAGCTACAACTCTATGATTTGCGCTGAAGTCTATACATAGGCAGAGATCTCAAGCCGGGAAAGTGTGCGCGTTATTGGCGATGGCCATAATCATCGGTCGGCAGTTGCTGGGATTGGAAGAGCAAAAAGATAGCCGACCATAGGTTGGTTGAGGGTTGATAAATGAGCAGAGCGCCATCCTGCCAGATGCCATCTTCCGAAGCGAAGTTTGTCTCGTTGCCCTGGTTCATATGGATATTATGCTGGCCGTTGCCAGGACTAAAGCCGAAGATCTGATCGGGCTTACCCGGCTCATACCAGTGCGAGCCAAAGGCACAGACAAAGGCAGCGGGATCGGCGATAGCCTGCTGAATTTGCGGATCAAGCAGATCCTGGAGTTGGTTCTCAGCCTCTACAGTAAAGAGCTGAGAGATCTGGCTGGGATCAAAAAAACCGCCACGCTGAAAGTCGATGGCCAGTCCACCTGCCTGTTTGGGCAACGCGGTATAACCTGTGGAGAGCTCAGCCAACTGTGTCTGCTGGGCCTGCGTTGGATATTGAAAATTAGCGAGCGCGTAATAGAGTAGCGCGGGTGGATTGTCCTGAGATTGAACATTAACCGCGATACGGTAATCGACCTGATTGGCATCTACCACATGAATTTGATAGTGGGGATTACTAGAACCCTTCAGTGCGTTTACTGGATGGGCCTTCAGAACTCCATAATTTTGGACAGGCATCTTTATTACTCCTTCATTTTATGCATTTTAGACAGGTGCAGGCATATTGGCAAGCGCCTTATAAACGGTATCCAGCAGGATATCCTGCGAACAGGGCTTGCCCAGGAATGCATAGGCGCCCAGTTCCAGGGCGCGCTGGCGATGTTTATCAGAGGAGCGCGAAGTAAGCATAATAGTTTTGCAATCGACGAAACCAGGCTGCGAATGGAGAATATTCAGCAGATCGTAACCATTCAGGTTAGGCATCTCAATATCGAGAAGCATAACCGCGGGTGGCTGGTCTGAAGAGAGGCATTCCAGGGCTTCGATACCATCGCGCGCCTCGATTACGACATAGCCAGCGCGCTCAAAGGTCTGGCGTAACGATTGGCGAATGTACACCGAGTCATCAGCCACCAGCAAACGCGCGGGTTGGCGCGTGTCAACTGCCTGCGAGGTTGTTGCTGGCTGGTTAAAAGTCGACAATGGCTGTTGGGTCATAGTATAGCGCACCAGGGCAGGCAAGTCTACTATCAACAGAATATTCCCGGTTCCATCGACCGCGGTACCAACGATGCCAGGACGCTGGAGATGGTTGTCCAGCGGGCGCATAATCAGTTCAATCTCACCGATAATTTCATCGGCCTGGATGGCCACGCGTCTTTGTGAGCCGGCCAGAAGGATTGGCGGTGGCAGTGTGCCTACCGGCGTGCTGGGAGGAGGAAAGTTCAGGAGCGCGCCAAGGTGATAGATCTGTGCCTGCATCTCCTGACGCTTAAAATCGATTAACTCGATATGTGGCAGGGGCAGGACCAGGCCCTGGCCACCTGCCTGCACCAGCAAACCTTGAATCAGACCCTGAGCGCGCGGAAAGCGCAATTGATAGATTACACCGCCAGAGGGATTACGCCGAGCGGCAAACGAGCCATGCACCTGTTGGATTGGACCGCGCAACGCTTCAAGCGCCCCGCCAGGAATAGGCATCGAGAAGCCCAGATCGATTACAATCTCATTGCCCGCTGCCTGAGCCTGGAGCCAGATACGGTCAGGCTCCTGGAGAGGTGAAAGCGGCACGGAGAGCAGGCTCTCAGCTACATTCGCGCGAATCAGATGCAAAAGCGGCTCGGCCAGAAACTCCAGAATATGCTGATCGATCTCAGTCGTCTCTCCAGCTGTCTCAATCTGAATCTGGCGTTTATGTCTTTGGGCCAGCGCCTGCACAATATGCTGGACGCGAGCCAGCAGGACGCTAAAGGGAGCTGAACGCAGGCGCAGAGCGTCATTGCGCACCACTATCGCCTGCCGATTCTGTTGCTCCAGGTACGCGTCCATCTGCGCGTAGGCCGTTTTGAGCTGTGAAGAGGCTATCGCGACATCCGCCACAGCTTCGCTAAAGGACTGGAGCAGGATCTTATGCTCTGTGAAGCGGTCCATCTCCATTTCATCCCAGAGAGTGGACTCCGCGGGCGTTCCCGCTTGAGAGAGAGCAGACAGGGGTGGACGTGGACGCGCTGAGGCCGGGCGTCCGGTGCGTTGAAGAATACGCGCGACCAGCGAGGGACCGGAAGATTCATGCCCTTCCTCCTGGCCTGGAGTGCCTGGAAGCGTGATCGTGGATAACACGCCCTCCAGATAATGCAGACGCCCCTGAGCCGCGTTGAGTTCCACCAGAGACCTGCCAATTTGCTTCTGGATGCTTTGCAACGGCGTACTCATTTCGATCAAGTGTTCCGTATGCGAAATCAACGTGTGCAAATGTCGCAAATCAAACGGCGCGATAGGAAATGTCAACGCTGGTTCAAGATCTTCACGGATAACGGCTTTTTGCTTGTTCGTAATAGTCGCGGCCTGATCATCAGCTGCGTTCAGCACAGTCCATTCTTGCATCAATTCCTGTAAAGCAGCGGTGCTCTCTTGCCCTTCATCTACTACGCTCTGCAGTGTCAGTTCCAGCGCCTTCATCGCCTGCACCAGCGCGCTCAAGGCGGTGAAAACAGTAATTTTTTCTTCTTTGAGTAACTGGATCTCTTCTTCAATATGCCAGGCAATTGTTGACATCACCTCGCAACCCATCGCCCCCGCCGTCCCTTTCAGCTTGTGCGCGGCCCGCCCCAGAGTTATCAGGGCATGAGAGCCAGGCTGATTATCCTGGTCCAGATCCAGGAGCGCGCGCCGCATCGTAGCGATATCCTCTTCCGCCTCGCTGGCGAAGAGCATGAGCATATCTTCGGGGCTTTCTACGCTCGCCTGGTTATTTTCCAGCGCGGGCCAACTTTCTGCCTGATTTTTCTCCTGTTCGTTCAGACTACCAGCAAGCGCCAGATCTGTCATCTCGTCGAAGCGCTGAATAACCGCCAGGTCTTCCGCAGAAAGCTCGCCTGAATATGAAGAAAAGGGTGTTTCATCCATGCGCGGTGGCCATTCCTATTTGCTGGACCAGTCTGGCCAGCAACGCGGATATATTGAGTATAGGTATATCCGCGTATATTCCCTCGAAAATCCCGCCATCTCGCGCCAGCGACATATGGGCGGAAGCGCTAAGAGGAGTGATCTCCTCCAGTTCGACTGTAATGGTTATTCCAGGCGCGGGCACAAGCAGACCAAGCACCTGGCCCGACGCACGCACCACCAGCATCACTCCCTCCGTTATCTGTGAGAGATCGGCACTCTGGGAAGAGAGGAAATATCTATCAAGATTTACAATAGCAATGGTTTCACCGCGCCAGGCCATAATCCCGGCCATCCACGCGGGCATACCAGGCAGGCGCGCCAGACGATACGGAGGCGGCAGAACCTCCGCCAGTTCCCCTAAGGGGAGCAGATAAGCGCTATCACTCAGTTTGCACTCTAAATATTCTGCATGAGAGGGCTGTTCAGGAGCGGCACGCGCGCGCTGGTGAGCGTAGCTCCAGAACTCTTCATCGCTCATTTGCTCAAGATTCTGAACATTCACCTCCGTTGCCGGAGTGTGGATATTTACCTTTTGCTGTTCCGAAGAGAAAGACATATTTTTCGCACTAATTCAGAGGGTACTTCAGAGGTGTGATTGAACGACAGACATAACTTCTTGTGTTCTAAACGGTTTGGTAATATAGTCCTTTGCTCCCACCAGGCGCCCTTTCAGGCGATCGATCACACCATCGCGGCTGGAGAGCATAATAATAACTGTATTTCCAAACTGCTGCTTGGCTTTCAAGTGGCGAGCGATTTCATAACCATCCATTTTAGGCAGACCAATATCAAGTATCACCAGATCGGGTACAGGATGGCGTTTCTCACTCAGCGCCTTTAATGCCTCAATGCCATCGGCATAGCTAACAGAGGCGATGCCCTCGCGCCTCAGGCTGGTCTCAATGATCTTGCGTACCGTCAAGGAATCGTCAATGACCATCACCAGTTTATTCATAGCGAATGTCCTCTTTCTCTCTATGCACTACAACCAACAACGCTGGCAAATCATCCACATTGCTACACCCTCCCGTGCATCCTGGCCTGGAAGGATATATCTCCGATGCAAAATGGAGGCTCCAGTTCACCTCAATGAGAGTTATAATCCTTTGTTTCAACCACACACCTGGTTGTAGAACGGCGGTAGTTTCTACGCGCACAGCCTTTCACTATCCCTTCTGTGAAGATGGCTGCTCAAATAGAAATCCCCTGCTAATGGTACCATAGGGTTAACAGAACTTCAATACATTTGGTATAAAAATACAGTTAAGATCGCCAGGCGCGGCGCAGATAAGCAGCGCGGTGCGGCCACTCAGCAGGCTCTCCAAACTTTGTTGCTCGCTCTTTGCTGGCTGGTAAAGTGCCCCTATTTCGTGGCTAGAATGATTGGTAGAGTAAATGTAAAAGTACTACCCTTGCCTGGTGTACTGATCGCGGAGATGCGCCCACCCTGTGCTTCAACGACGTGGCGCGCAATCGCCAGGCCCAGACCACTTCCGGCTCCACCAGGTCCAATGAAATTAGCTCGCGAGCGCGACTGGCTGACTTTATAGAAACGCTCAAAAATTCGAGGCAGGTCTTCAGGCGCGATGCCTACGCCGGTGTCGCTCACAAAAAAGCTTTGCACCGCGTCCTCGGCCTGGCACTGGCAACCTATGATGATTGTGCCACCAGAAGGCGTGAATTTGATCGCGTTGTGGACAAGATTGACCAGCACACGCGCGATCTGCTTGCTGTCCGCTGCTACCATGGTCTGCCCCTGCTCAATTGAGGTGCGCAGCTGGACACGATGGCGCTGAGCCTGGGGCAAGAGGCGCGCCATAACTTCACGTACCAGCATTTCGGACTTGACCGGCTCGATGCTCATCGGTACTCGTCCCGCCTCAATGCGTGATAATTCCAGTAATTCAGCTACCAGATCGTTGAGGTACTGAACTTCAGACTCGATGCGCTCGACAAAGACCTGCGCCTTCTCCGGGTCGGTCTCAATCACGTCTTCAAGCGTTTCGGCCAGCAAACTGACCGAAGCCAATGGCGTGCGCAATTCGTGCGAGACGTTAGCGACAAAATCACGCCGCACTCGCTCCAGACGGCGCAATTCGCTTAAATCTTCGATCACAACACTAAAGTAGCGATATCCTGGTGCCGCAAGCGCGCCCTGCTCATCCGCGTCCGGGATGGCCTGGGCTGTGGCGGACTGCTTACCCTGGCTCACCCGCTGATGCTCAACCGGCGTCACCGAAACTCTCCACACCCCGCCAATGGCGGTGCGCTCAAACTCACCGCAGCGCGTGGAACTGGCTTGAATGGTGGCCTCAATCAATTGCAAAATCGCCGGATCATCCAAAAGATAGGCCAGTGGCTTGCCTACCACCTTATCCAGGCGCCCAAACAACATCCTCGCCTGGCGATTGCAATATACTACTCGTAGGGCCACGTCAATCACGAGCATTGGCCATGGCATGGCCTCTACAAGTTGCTGAAAAAAATGCTTATAGCTAATAGTCGGGCGTTTGCCCATCACTCGCGCTCCCTCTTCTGGCTTTTCTTTAAAATGTACCACAAAAAGCAGAGCGAGTGATCTCTCTTTGCGCACATGCCAATACACAACAAGAAGCGGCAAGAGTTTTGCTCCTGCCGCTTCTCGCTTAGACATTTAGCAGAAAAGATCTCCCAGCAAGTCGTTTAACAGACCGCCATTGCGATTACAATCGCGGTTGCGATGCTGGTTATCCCTGTTGCAGTCTTGACCATTATTGTCGTACTGGCCATCACCGCTATAGGTGCCACCAATAACGTTAGCCAGGGCCGCATCATCCAATTCAACAACATCGTTCTGATAGAGAGTCTCGTTTACCTGAGGTTTGTTCATTGTTATACTCCTTTTTACCAAAAGTGTACTTATATCTAGCTCCTTCCCATAAGCATCATAGTTCTGGCAAAATATTTATTTCTGCCCTTCCATCCGCATTAAAGGAGCTACATTCATAGTATACGTGCATATAGAAATTGCGAATTTCGATCTAGCAGATAGGCGATCTGCTAGATAGATGGCACTATCTGAGCAACATTTGCTATGAATTAAGAAAGAGCCAGATAGATAAAGACAGGCGGCAGAAGTTTTTACTCCTGCCGCCTGTCTTTATCTATCTGGCTCTTGTCTGTCTGACTGGCTTAGATCAGCCCGTCTAGAAACTCTCTCTTGTCACGCTTGTGCCACCGGTCCCGGCCATGTTCGTGACCATGATGATTCCAGTCGCGATCGCGATAGTGGTGGCCATGCCCTTCATAGCCTCGGTGTTCGCCATTTCCGCCAAGCACTTTCTCAAGCATCTCTTCGCTCAACTCAAGCGCGCACTCCGTCTCGCTCGTCTGCTTTTTCACCAATGAATCCATGAGATTCACTCCTTCCCAAACCACTAACTTCAACTACTACTTAACCAGCTTTTCAAAAGCAAGTCTATGCTTGTTACACCTGATATGATCCTTATGAGTGATCCCTGATTTTGTAAAATCAGGACGAACACCCTGCTGTTTTTGAGCGCAGCATGTTCCAGAAAAATCAGGCATAACCCAGACTAACCTGCTGCTAAATCAGCCTCACCTACAGTGTAAATAGAGCTAGAAATAGTATATGTGTATTTCTTTACCTATCTGTCTGCCATTTTTTCTCCAGTTCTTCCCAGGCCTGGCGTGCGCGGGCCAGGTCGAGGTCGCCAGGTACGCTACCGCCATAGCGGGTGAGGGCGTAGGCTTCGGTGATCTGGCCGAGCTGTGGCTCGCTGTTAGTTATATGTTGCTGGTTCAGGCGTAGCTGAAATTCGTAGGGCGTCTCAGCACGCTTGCGAGCATAGCCCAGCCTAGAAGCTTTTCTGAGCAGGGCGCGATAGATGACGCGTATGCTGCGCGCGGCTGGTTCTGTGGGCAGTTCCGCCAGGCTCTGCGCTGTTGCCGCGCGGCCATCTCGCGCACCACGTCTACCAAAGAGCGCGGCCAGGAAGGTTTTGAGTTGTTGCCAGAAGAGTCGCCAGGACCAGACGTTTTCATGAACATCGCCACTAGCCTGGTTACGTGTCATTCTCAGACGTTTGCGGCGGCGCAGTGCTCGCCAGAGCAAGACGCTGATCACCAGGAGGATGAGGAAAGGCAAAAAAATTTCAACCGCGAGCGCAATGGCAGGAGCATTGGAGGAGACCGGAGCTTGCGTATGCCCCTTTTTAAGGTTGATATGCGTCAGCACTGGCGTCTGAGAATGAGAGCTAAGGCGCGAGGAAAGTTGCTCAAGCAGCCAGAAGAGAGGGCTGAGTATCCAGGCCAGTAGCAGGGTCAAATTGCTTACAAGCCAGCTATAGATAATAACAAACTCGCGCCAGACAGGTTGGAGCGCGGCAAAGAAGGTCGCGCTAAAAAAGAAGCTGCCGAGCAAAGTTAGCAGCAGCAGGACCAGGCCCATGCCGCCAATAATGCTCAACATAGCGCGCTCCTGGGTCGCGATATTTCCCTCCAGACCGGAGGGATGGACATGGCGCATAAAAGAGGTGCGTGCCAGCGCATGCGAGGAGAGAGCGAGATAGAGGAACGTCGGCATCAACAGGACCAGGACAAGATCATCAGAACTGCTACTTGCTTTGTTCTGGCCGGCGCGCAAGAGAATCGCGATCGCTAGAACCAGCAAGCCCACCCAGAGTTGACGCCGGACATGTCCAGGCTCAATCGTCAATTGCCCCAGCTTTGTGCCACGCCAGCATAAATAGACTGTGATGATCACAATGGCCAGGGCCTGATAGAAATTATTGTCAAGCAGGAGCAGATCGTCAACAAAAGCCAGCAGCCAGCGCGGATCGAGCAGAAAGTTCGCCCTGGCATAGATATGCAGCCAGATTAAACCAGCATCCAGTAGCGCGAGCACCGCAAACAGCAGACCAAAGCTCGCTTTCTTCTGTCGGTCTTGCTCAGTCGCGGAATCTTCCGCGCTAGCCTCCTGCTGGAGTTCGCGCTGGAAAAGCCAGAGCGTCACGCAGAACAACAGGGGTACTCCCCAGAAAGGCAGCAATGTTGTCCCGCTATGCAAAAAATCCAGGCCAGCCAGGCCGAGCAAGATCGCGTTAAACCAGCAAGCCTCTACCAGAGCCAGAAAAAAGGGCAACAACGCTTCACCTGGACTCCGCGTCCCCTCGATCTGCTGCCAGCGGGGTTGTAACAGGCGTTGCAGCGTAGTCGAGGACGGTCGCTGCTGCGCGCTGTTCCCTGTGTTGCTATCTTTGTCTTTCTGCCACATACGGGCCATCCTTTGCTAGCCTATGCGCGTTCAAGCAATCATCTTACTCAATCCTCTCATTATACGCTCTAGATATGTTACGTATGGTGCAATAGTGTCATTCGTCAACAAAGTTTTCAGGGTGGAAGGGTGCTCTCACGAGTAAGTTTTTTTGGCAGATCCCAAAGGATCTGCTTTGTTGTTTCTGAGGGCGGGCGGGCGGGGGAAGAGAGGAAACCTACCTATGATAAGTGGACGGGTGGGGCAAAAGACAAGTGCCTCTCTGTCTTGTCAATGAGTAAAATATACTGTATGGTATCGTTGCGGAGGCTGGTGGAAACGGTATTATTTTTGCCGGAAGCATGTGTTACAATGTTCTCAAGCACGAGTTAACCCGACAAACGCAGTATCTTCAAGAAAATAGACGGACTGCACAGTTACATAGCCTGGCATGCTCTACAAAGGATGTCTGGCCAGATGAAAGGTATGGAAGCGGCCTGTGTCAAAAGTATACGCCATTACCAACCAGAAAGGTGGCGTGGGAAAAACAACCACAGCAATTAACCTGGCAACCTATCTCGCGGCTGCTGGATGCAAGGTATTGCTGATTGATATGGACCCTCAGGCCAATGCCACCAGCGGAATTGGGGTAGCCAAAACTATCAAGTCCCACACGATCTACGATTTACTCGTTCAGGAAGAAGAAGTTATCTCCATCTTTGATGTGATCGTGCCATCGAGCAGGCGCGAGCTGGTGGTTGCTCCCTGTACTGTTGATCTGGCGGCGGCGGAGGTCGAGCTGGTCGGCGCGCTGGCGCGCGAAAATCGCCTCAAACAGGCGATCGAGCCTATTCGCCAGCGTTGCGATTATATTATTATCGACTGCCCTCCATCCCTTGGACTACTAACTATCAATGCACTGGTTGCCGCTGATGGCCTGGTGATCCCTATTCAATGCGAATACCTGGCCCTGGAAGGACTTACCCATCTTTTGAACACCATTCAAATTGTGAAAAATAAGTTGAATCCTCAACTTTACATTGCCGGGGTAGTCCTTACTATGTTTGATCCGCGCACTCGCCTCGCTGGAGAGATCGTGCGTGAGGTGCGCGATCACTTCCCGCAGGAGGTCTTTCAGACCATCATTAACCGCAATGTGCGCTTGAGTGAGGCTCCTAGCTTTGGCCAGTCTATCCTTGATTATGACCCGGCATCCCCAGGAGCGGTCTCTTACCGCACGCTGGCGGAGGAGGTAATAGCTCGTGGCTAAACCAAAATTTGGTCTGGGGCGCGGACTTGACGCTTTAATTTCCGGTGCCTCTGATGTGATTCCTTCTCAACAACCGACGCGCGTGAATGAACAGAATATCTTGAAGATCAAGTTGGATAGCATTATTCCCAATCCACGCCAACCGCGTAAGATCTTTCGTGACGACGATCCTCGCTTGCTTGAATTGAGCGCCTCGATTGCCGAACATGGTCTGCTTCAACCCCTGGTGGTGACGCGCCTGGAGGATGCTCCCAGCGTTGCTGCGCCTGACGCTGGCGGTAGCGATGATTGGTTTAACGGCGGTTCGGGGAGCGAAGAGACCACTGGTGTGGTTAAATATCAGATCATCGCTGGCGAGCGCCGCTGGCGAGCCTCGCGCCTGGCCGGTCTTAGCGAGGTGCCAGTGGTGATCAAAGAGGTGACTCCGCTGGAGATGCTGGAACTGGCGCTCATTGAGAATATTCAACGCGAAGATCTCAATGCGATCGAAGAGGCTCTGGCCTATCAGGCACTCATCTCCGAGTTTGGTCTGACTCAGGAACAGGTGGCAAAGCAGGTTAGCAGGGATCGCACAACCATCACCAATTCACTGCGCCTCTTACAGCTTGCGCCAAAGATTCGCGAAGCTCTGGTCAACCCCTATGAATACCCCAACTTTACCGAGGGTCACGCCCGCGCCCTACTTGGCATCTCCCGTGAAGAGGATCAAATCGCGGCCATGGGTAGGATCATTTCTGAAAGACTTAATGTACGCCAGGCCGAAGAATTGGCGGCGCGCATCAAGGGTCTGGACCGCGATGAGGCAGCCGCTGAAGCGCTGCTAGCCGCGCCCACTCTTGTACGTCGCTCGGCGGATCTCGAGGATCTGGAGACGCAGTTCCGCGACGCCCTGACGGTAAAGGTGGATCTCAAATATAACGCGAAGGGCAAGGGTACGCTGGTCCTCCATTTTAATAATCAGGAGGAATTAGAACGACTCTATGGCCAGCTGGTCAAGAAAGAACCCTGATCGTTGTAAATACAGCACTAAATAAGTGGAGTGCCGGCTCCCACGCCCGGCGAGATCCCAAAGTCAAAGTAGGAGAAAGCGTATGACGACTCTGGAAAATCCGTTTGCAAAGGTTCGCCAGAAGCTGGTGGCCGCGCGTCTTGAGGTAATGAGTCAGCTGGCGAAATTCCATCACGATGAATTGACACAAGCTCCCGCGCCAGGCGAATGGTCCGCGCTACAACTCGCGTATCATGTATATGTAGCCGATGGGCTGGCTCTTGAGCAAATGTGCCAGGTACAGGAAGAGGATAATCCACTGGTTGAAGTACTTGATGAAAAGACGCCACGCCTGACCCGAGAGGGCGAGCCACCGACCTCGCTTGAAGCTGTTCTCGCCGGGATGGCGGCCAGGCGCGAAGAGATTTTTGAATACCTCAGTGTCCTTGCTCCTGAGGCCTGGGAACGCCCTTTCCGCCATCCCGAATGGGGCCAGCTCAAATTTTACCAGCTGGTAAATATCCTGGCTCTTCACGACCGGGCGCACGCTCAGCAATTGGCCGAAGTAAAGGCAGTCATTGTTCTAGCTCGGTCTTAAGCTCCTGCAGATACGCGCGCATATAAGCTGTGCGTTGTTGAGCCAGCACCCGACCCGTGGTGGTGTACATATCTTCTTCCAGCTTAAGAAGCTTGGTATAGAAATGATCGAGCATATAGAGCCGATCATTCAGTTCGTGACTAACCCCGAAGGGGTCTTCGGGGTGATAACTGCTAGTCTGCGGCTTACGTTTGAGCGTGCCAGTAATAGCCCAGCGGATAATGCCAATCGCGCCCAGACTATCCAGGCGGTCGGCGTCGCGTACCACATAAGCCTCCAATGTACGCGGCTGGACTCCCTGGCTAAAGCTATGGGCCGCGATGGCGTGCAGAATAGCTTCGACCTGTTCAGAGTCCAGAGCATAGGCTTGCAATAGGACACGCGCCTCTTCAACAGATAACATGGCATGCGGCGTACCCTTGCGACGGATCAGGCGCCCAATGTCGTGTAAAAGCGCCGCGCTGCCCGTGATCAGTTCGTCAGCGCCCTCTTCAGCAGCGATGCGCTGCGCCATTGCATAGACGCGCTTGACATGCTCCCAACCATGAGCTGGATCAGTGAACGTGGCGAAACGCTGCTCCACCTTTTGATATAGATCCACAAGCATTTGTCTATGTGTTGTGGTGCTCATATATGTGCTACCTTTCTAAATGTGTTCATGCGTGCTCACATCATCGCCCGCGGTGAAAACATCCATACACCGCGCAGTATCTTCCACGTGTGGACCTCGCCAGGCAAAAAATCTCATCATTTCGCGATCATTTTTTGGCAAGAGGACGAAAAATCCCCCATTTGAGTGATGTTTAACAGAGTCTGGTTGCCCATACTACTGTCAGGATTGTTTTTCATTAAATCACACCTGCCGTCGATCGACAAATTGATGAGCGTGTGCCAGTTGTACGGTTGGAGTCGTCGGTGTCACAACATCCATATAATCTAAAAAAAAGCCACTCGTTTGCTGTAGTCGCTCTGGAGGCCCATCCGCGGGCGGACGGACCGCGCCGCATCCAGGCTCAGGAGGAGCCCGGCGTCATGCAGCAGCAGGGGGACAGCGCGCGTAACATCCGCGCGACTTGTCAGAAAAGCACGACTATTCGTCTAGTGCTCGTAGACGACCATGCATTGATGCGCGAGGGTTTGCGCCAGTTGCTTTCACTGGAAGCTGATCTGTGCGTAGTTGACGAGGCAGTCAATGGCTTTGAAGCTATTCAGAAGGTGCGCCAGTTGCAGCCGGATATAGTACTAATGGATATCAGTATGCCGGGTGTCGATGGTATCGCGGTTACGCAGCAGATTACTCACGAATTGCCAGAGATCGGGGTGATTATGCTGACTATGCATCGCCAGGATCAGCAGGTGCTGCAGGCCATTAAAAGCGGCGCGCGAGGCTATCTGCTGAAAACTGCTTCATCTCAGGAACTGGCCCAGACAATTCGCCAGGTCCACGCTGGCCAGGTGCAAATCGAGCCGGAGTTGACTGGCACTATCGTGAGCGAAGTGCGCCGGCTGGCCAGCCTCTCCCCTGAAAACTCTATGTTGACCGAGCTTTCAGAGAAAGAGGCTGACATCCTGCGTTGCGTAGCGATGGGCCTGAGCAATAAAGAGATCGCGGAACAACTGGCATATTCGGAAAAAACTGTCAAGAACTATCTCTCGATTATTTTCCAGAAACTCAATATTCGCGATCGCACTCAGGCTGCCATTTTCGCCTTGCGTCACGGCCTGATCCCGGTCGATGAATGGTAATGCCAGGAGATTAATCCTGGTGCGCGAGTGCTGCTAAAGCTTGCTCAAAGCATCCCATAGGTGGATAGACGACACCTGCCCCGATCTGGCCAATACCTGGCAGACGGTGAGCGATGCCAGTGTTAATGACCGGCGGCATATGCAGCCGACACACCTGGCGCACATCTATGCCCGTAGGGGTGCCTTTGAAGTTGAGCGCGGGCAAAGCAAAGAGCGGATTTGTAGCGACGGTCAGCGCGTACATGTCGCTAGTATAGCGCAGTGCGTCAGCCGGAGTGCCCCCAATAAACTGCACAATCGCGGGGGCTGCGGCCATGGCAAAAGCACCAACACCGCTTGTTTCAGTGATAGCGCTATCTCCGATGTCCGGGTTAGCATCCTCCGGTCCATAGCCGGCGAAATACAGGCCCTGGACATTGCCTGCTGGCCCCACAAACCAGCGCTCACCCAGACCACTGACGCGGATGCCGAAGTCCACGCCATTGCGTGCCATGGTTACCAGCAAGCTGCTCTCAGGCACATCAGCGCCAGCCAGAGTGATGGCTTTCGCGGCTGCCATGGAGGGGTTCAGGTGAAAGTGGTCGTTGGCGGCGATAAAGCGTAGCACCGCGGCAGCCTCGCTTGCTGGCGTGCTCTCAATGAGCGCGGGAGCGATCTGGCGGGCGAAGAGCGCGGTGCCAGCTTTATTGCGATTATGACATTCATCGCCCATTTGCAGGGCTTGAGCCATGGTGGCGCGTACATCTATCCCGCCCATTAAGCGCAGCGCCCGCCCCAGAGCGGGTCCCAGCACAGCTTCCATCCAACTCAGGCGCTCCAGCACTGCGGGCGCGTAAGCTCCATAGCGCAGAACCTTGCCCAGACCCTCGTTGAGCGTGCTGAAAGTGTAGTTATCGTGGACCTGGTCTTTGACAATAAAAACAGGCATCGAGGGCGAGATAATACCCGCCATTGGTCCAACGGCATGCTGGTGATGACATGGTTCAAATTCAAGCGCGCCGCTTGCCGCCAGGCGTTGCGCCTCCTCCTCGTCGCTGGCCCACTTCTCATAGAGGCACGCGCCAATAATCGCGCCACGCATGGGACCGCACATACGCTCCCAGGCAATGGGGGGGCCGGCATGCAGAAGCTTGCGCCTGGCGAATGCTCGCGGCATAGCCTCGCGGGCCGGCAGCACATCGACGATGATGGGATGGGCTGCCAGCATACGCGAGACCGCGAGTTGGTTAGCCTGCTCAACTGCCGGATTCGCCAGCAACTGCGTCAGCGCCTCAAGATTGCCGGCAGGCGGTCGCCAGGCTACGCGCCCAACCTGCACACCCTGCCCCTCCAGGGCCTCCGCGAAAAGTTCCGCGCCCACTGTCAGCACGCTCAGCGGCTGCTGGCGGGAAGCTGTCCCACTTGCATGATCCATCGTAGTCCTCCACTTTCTGGCTTATGCCCGCGCTTCATGTATCAGCGCCAGGCAGCGCGCGGCAGCCTCGGCATTACTTGTATAGATTTCCGCTCCCGCTTCACGCAAAAGGGTTACTTGTATCGTCAGACCCTGTGGATCGCGCGCGGTACCGCATAGAGAGATCACATAGTTCAGGCGCCGTCCTGCCTGGCTGGCTGTGCGCAAGCTCTCCTGGATCAGCGGAGCGTAGATTGAGGCCGGGTGCGGGTGAGCGCAGTAGCCCAGCACGATATCGAGCAGAATCACCCCCACCAGGGGATCGCTGGCGGCTGCGCGCAGATAGCTCAGGCGCGCCTCTGGATCGATCATCGGATGAGGGCGTCCACGTGTGTACTCATCAGCGCCCATATCCAGCGCGTAATGGCCCTCTTGCGTCTCTGCTTCGTGCCACATCCATTGCGGCTTGAGCGGGACATTCGAGTACACAGGAGCGATCTGTTCACCCCAGATATGCAGCGCCTCATCGCAGAGTGTGCCCCCGGAAAAAAGCGCAGCTATATAAGGTGGCTGCTGGATATGTTGTCTTGCGTCAAGCGCGACGCCAGGCTCAGCCTTGTCAGGACCGAGGGGGGCGCGTAAAGTTGAGTCTGTCTGCGTAGCGTTTGCGCAAAGCGCGCTGGCCATGCGTGCAGCCTCGGTGAGGGTATGCGCAAAAGAGATTTTGCCGGTGTAGAGTTCTCGCCATCTGGAGACATCGGCTCCAATAAAGGCTGCTACTACTGGCTTATTTCCACTGGTGGCTGCGGTCAGCACCAGTTCAGCGACCTCAGCTGCGGGCGGCTTGGAGACAAGCACGATCACCCGCGTCTGCTCGTCAGCCTGCAAGAGGCGCAGTCCCTGGAGCGTTGTCGCGCCCCCAACATCGGCTGAGAGATCACGTCCCCCGCAGCCAATGGCCTGCGAAATACCATAGCCAGCCTCGGCCAGCAGGCACATCACCTGCTGCATGCCTGTACCAGAGGCCCCCACAATACCGATCGGACCAGCAGGCACCACATTGGCAAAGCCCAATCCCACTCCGTTTAGCAACGCGGTTCCACAGTCCGGCCCCATCACCAGCAATTCACGTTGCGCGCCCAGGCGTTTAAGCGCTACTTCGTCCGCCAGACTAACATTATCGCTGAAGAGAAAAACGTGTAGACCAGCTTGTAGAGCTACACGTGCCTCCAGAGCCGCGTACATACCCGGTACAGAAATCACCGCGATGCTTGCCTGCTCATACATGCGCCTGGCCTCTTCTAATGAGCGTGGTTGGTAGTCAGAAGCCCCTTCTCCTGCTCTGTGAACTGTTCCCTCGGCGGTCGAATCCAGCAAAAGCGCTTCGGCGGATTCCAGAGCAGCCACGCCATATGTCTCAGCGCTGGCTCGTACTATCAGTAAGACATCGTTGCTGCCCGCTTCAGCCGTTAAACCGGCCATTGGAGAGAGACCTGCCTCTGCCAGCAATTGCAGATTGGCTGGCGTCGCCATCACCGCCGAGGCCTCCGCTACTCCCTCCATCTGACTTAATGCACGCGCCAGCTTCATCAGCGTAATCGAATCAAAATACATCCCGCGTTTTACACGCGCCAGGTTGATCATTAAGACACCCCCAGAACCCTTCCGCCTCGTGGCAAAAGAGGCTACGCTAGACCAGGATCTGCTTCCGCGAGCCTCACAACCCGCCTGGTTCGAGGTCCCGCGCTTGCAGAAAATAGTAGTTCTCTTGTAAAAGATACCAGTGCTGGAGAGACTTGACAAGTCTGTTATACTCTCATTGGGCTGGTCTGGCTCAGTTCGCTAGCGAATTGGGGCAGCTTGCATATGACCGCGTAGCTCAGTGGTAGAGCAATCGACTTTTAATCGATTGGCCGAGGGTTCAAATCCCTCCGCGGTCATACATAAAATGTGGCGTCCATTTTTGGACGCCACATTTTATGTATGACCGCGCGGAGTGCATGGGCAGTTTTAAAGATCAGATTTTCCCAGGTAGAGCTTATTAGAGCTTGATTAGTCTATGATTGTCTTGTCTGATAAAATATGTCATGATACACTACTTAACAGAAGAAGGCTAATGGCTCTTCAAGGCTGTGCTTGTTTGTGGTCGAGCGAGCATAGGTAAAGAAGGGACAAGATTCAAATGACAGGAGGAGCGCCAGGACGCTGGCCGCGAGGCCGGAGTTGGGCGCGGATTGTTTGTGGGAAAGCAAATACTTGTTATCGACGACAAGAGTGAGCTGCTTCATCTGATGCGGCGAGTGCTGGAAGACGAGGAGTATCAGGTTTCAATACTCCAGGACGGTCGTGACGCGTTCATACAGGTGAAAGCCCAATTGCCAGATTTGCTGATTCTTGATCTGAAATTGGGGGATGTTTCTGGACAGGATGTGCTGAAACAGTTGAAGCATGACCCGGTGACAGCCGAAATCCCTGTCATTGTGTATACTGCCGCGGTACTTGAGGCTGAAGAGGTCTCAGGCCTGGTGAGTAGCGATCCAATCCGCTATCAGGGCGTGCGAGTAGTCCAGAAGCCCTTTGAGCTGGAGGATTTGTTAGTTCTCGTTGAGAGCATGTTGAGCAAATCAATCAGCTAATAGCCTGCTTGTCCTGTCAGGTAACTGGCTGGAGAAGATCTTCGTTATTTCCTTTGCAATCTAAAAAAGAGTTGGTGGAACTGACAATCTCTCGATACTCTTTTCGTCTATTCTTCGATCTAAATCGTGAGAATAGTAATTGCTGTTGTCTTTCTCATTCAGAAAGGATCATAAGGAATATGAAATTTACTCTTGGTTTGCTGGTTGGTTTCGGCCTGGGAGTGGCCGCGGGTCTGTTACTGGCTCCTCAGTCCGGGGAGGATACTCGCGCGCAACTGAACGAACAGGGCATTATGCTGCGCGATCGCGGCCTCGGTGTTAGCAGCGATTTGCGTGCTCGCGCGAACGACGCTGTGGAGCAGGGTCGTGATATTTACCAGCGCACAAAGGATGAGCTTGGCTCAATGTATAGCCGCACCAAAGGGGGCGAGCTATAGTCTTCCTGGGCAGCGAAGAGGAATGCACGCAAGCGCAAGCGCGCTGGTATGCACTCCTCTCCGCTGCTCGCGTGAGCATTATTTGCTATCCATCCACGCCAGCATCAACCAGGCTGGCCCGTATTTATGCTTTGTCGTACTGCTTGAGAAGCTTTTCGACAAGTCCGCCGATCTCATGCCAGATGTGATGCTGATAGTCGAGCATACGCGACTGGTTAAGATCAAATTCGCGATTAGAGGAATCTTTTTGCGCGTTACTCGCGAACTGTTGTGAAAGGGCGTGCGTCTTCTCGCCGCGCTGGTGCAGATATTCCGCGAGCTCTTGTAGATCTTTGAGCAATGCCTCGTATTTCTCTTCGCTCATGGGTATTTCCTCTTTATTCTGGATTGTCAGGATTCACCGCAGGGCGAATCTCGAACGCGTCAGCGAAACGATTAAAGAAGTTGAACAGGCCAATCACGCTGGCCAGTTCGACCAGTTCGCCGTCGTCGAAGTGGGCCTGGAGCTCATCCCACAGCACTTCGTCGATATCTTGCGCGCTGGTGGTCATCATTTCGGCAAAGCGTAGCGCCACCAGTTCCCGCTTATTAAACAGGTGCTGGTGTTGATCAATATGGTAGAGCGCGTCAAGCAACTCTTCCGTAACCCCCAACTGCTTTGCCAAAGCAGTATGCGCGTTCATTCAGTAGAAGCAGTGGTTAACCTGCGAAACGCGCACAGCGAGGAGCTCTTTCAGGCGCGGCTCTACGCTGCCAGTGCGCATAACGGTTTCCAGTAGCTGCATACTCTGGCGCATAATCTCTGGCCGGTGCCCCATAGTACGAAAAAGTGTATGCATGGTAGCAAAGGCCAGTCCATCTTCATCTGGCATATCTATCTTGCCTGGCGGTATTCGCGACATAGGTCTGTCCCCTCTTGATGGGAAATGGTATCTTCAGGGAAGATGCGTATCTTCGTCGGCATATAGTAACTGTTTAACACGCGCCAGGTGGGCTTTGTCATGTTCCCAGTCTTCTTTGCCGGCTTCATCGGTTTGAATAGGAGTCTCAAGCAGTATCGCAACATGGGCCAGGCGTGGATCGCGCAAGAGGGCGCTCAGCCCTGCTGTACCGATAATGCCCTCGCCGATGCGCGTGTGAACATCGCGATGGCTGCCCAGTTGCTTTTCAGTATCATTGAGGTGTAAGACCTTCAAGCGTTGCAGCCCGATGATCTTATCGAAATGGTCGAGTACCTGCAGAACTGTCTCGCTCGTCGAGATATCGTGTCCCGCTCCCCATAGATGGGCTGTATCAAGGCATACGCCTAAACGCGGGAGGTAGCCAGGCAGGCTATCGAGTACGCTGGCCAACTCCTCAAAAGGTCCGCCCAATGTATTGCCCGCTCCCACGCTGTTCTCAAGCAGGAGCATAACCTCAGGAGGAGTCTCAGGTAGGATGCGCTCGATGGCTTGCGCGACGCGTTCGATGCCAGCCTCAACGCCAGCACCTTTATGGCTGCCGACGTGAAAAACGACGTAAGAGGCTGTGAGCAGCATGCCACGCCGCAGCGTCCAGCGCAGGAGCGCGATAGATTTTTCCCAGATTAGATCATCGGGCGCGGCCAGATTGATCAGATAGGGCGCGTGCAACACAATGGGCGCTAGATCATGCAGGCGCGCTGTTCTGGCGAAGGCCGCGCAGTTCTCTTCTCCACCCTGTGTGGGACTCCAGCCCGTGGGATTACTTGAGAAGATCTGGATGGCGTTGCAGCCAAGCTTCTGAGCCTGTTCGGCTGCTTTAATGGCGTTTGCGTTAGTGGGCATGTGGCGTCCAATGCGCATTATTCCTCTTCCTCCTCCTGTTTAACCTCAAATGCCTCTGCCGCGCTCTCCGCTGAATCCATTTGCGCGGCTGCTGGTGTCTCTGCTCGCTTATCAGCAAGCTGCGTTTGTGTAGCGGTGGCTGGTGGGAACGCCTCCAGACCAGGCATTTCAGGCTGCGTGGCCTCTGGCACAACTGGCTGAGCCTGGTGAGCATTCTGACTTGCCAGCGCGGCCTGTTCGACGTGAGGAAGTTGAGCCAATGCGGTCAGGCCAAATTGTTGCAGAAATTCCGCCGTGGTGGCAAAAAGCGCGGGGCGACCAACTGTCTGGGCGCGACCTACCTCGGAGACCAGGCTATGCTGGAGCAGGCTGGCCAGCGCGCGATCGCTATTGACTCCGCGCACTGCCTCGATTTGCGCGCGCGTCATCGGCTGGCGATAGGCGATCACGGCCAGCGTCTCTAACGCGGCTGTAGTCAATTTAGCAGTCATGGGCAGACCCAGCAGCGCGGCGATATAGCGCGCGTTCTCCGGCGCTGTCACCAGTTGCACCTGGCTGCCTAAACGTTGTAAACGAATGCCCCGGCCCTGGCTCTCCAATTGCTTGCTTAATAGGTCCAGCACAAGCGCCAGGCGCGTATCGTCGATATCTAGTAGCTTACGCAGTTCAGTGGCTTCAAGAGGGCGGCCCGCGACAAATAGCACGCTTTCCGCCGCCATCACAAGCCTGGTAACACCATCTGCCTCAGGCGTGGTCGGCGGGTTCTGGGTGTCCTGAGTATCCTGAATTTGTGTCATTATTCCTTGAGCAATCCCCGACCTGTTGGCCTTTTCTACTAGATTTTAAGTTCAGTGTAAGATACTTGATCTGCTTGCAGCATCCCCGTTCCATGACTTTCATTTATGAATGTGAAGAGGCGGCATCACATTTTATCCATGCCTTCGATCTGCTTGAGGATACTGCAAAAGAGTCTAACATAGAAATGACTGGCTGTCGAGGTCATTTTCTGGCCTTTTCCAGGGTTATTCACAAGACTCTGTGGGAAGGGTATTATGGTAAAATGCTCTCGCGCTCTGCTAGTTTAGCGAAAGAGTCTACAGAAGACGAGAGAAAAGAGGTGCAGCTTTATGTGCCATGAAGATAAAGAGGTTGTTCGCGCTCAACAGCCAGTTGAGCAGGAGTATCGTTTTCCAGGTCACGAGCTTGCGCTTCAGACCGTGAGCTATGGGTATACGCCGGGTGAGCAGAAGCCGGCGCTTGTGATAATCCATGATATTTTCGGGGTGAGCAAGTTTTATCGCGATATGGCCAGGCGTTTAAGTGCAGAGGGCTTCGCGGTGCTCTTGCCAGACCTGTTTCAGCGTGAAGGAGCGCTAACTGAGCAGACGCTCGAAGCCGCGTACGAGCGCCAGAAAAGGCACAGCGCGACGACGGCCCTGCGCGATCTACTGGCGATAGTTGATCTATTGCATAACGAAGAGCGCCAGGTGGGCATACTTGGCTTTTGCCTGGGCGGCAGGTACGCGCTCTGCGCGGCCTCGCAGCTTCCACACGTGGCAGCTTGCGTGGTCTATTATCCTACCCTGGTGCTAGCCACAGCAAGCGCGGAGATAGAGCGCCTGCACGCGCCAGTTCTTGGCTTCGTCGGAGAGAACGACAGATTAGTTGCATCTGAGCACATACAAGCGTATCAGGAAGCGGCGCGCAAAGCTGGTAAAGAGGTGGATTTCACGATCTATCCAGAGGTTGGTCATGCCTTTCTGACCTTCGCTCACGAGAGGTCAGGAGTCAGCGCGAGCCGGGACAGCTGGTCGCGCGGGCTGGCCTTCTTTAAGGACCATTTAAGTTAGCGCGAAGATATGAGTGATCCCTGCTTTGTTCTAAGCAGCACGAGCGCGCGTACTCTCCATCCCTTTTGTTTTGCAGAGGTTTGGCGGACGCGTAGCGCTCGCCAAACCTCTGCTATTCTCCAGGGCGGAGAGACAAAATCAGGGACGACTCATATCGCTTCCTCACCAGAATTATTCACGCGTGCGGAAGATTTTCACGCGGCGGAACGGCTCTTTGCCGCGGCTGCGAGAACTCAGATTGTAGCGTGTCGCCATCTGGTGTTGTAGGCGGCGCACATAAGCGCTGGCGGGAGCGAGTTCAGCCGTCGTCAGACCCTTATTCAGAACCTGGTGGATAGCGTCCTCGGTCTCCAGCAAGGCGCGGGTTGTCTCATCAGTCGTAGGCGGAGTGACAGGGCTGCCTTCTTCCTCATCCTCAATGACCTCACCGGGCAGGCTATCGAGCGAGAGGTTGAAGATGCGTGCCAGGGCGTGCTGCATCTGGGCGATGGTATTGCTCTTCAGAATGATGATCAGCTTCTGATCCTGCTCAGCCTCGTGCAAGCGCTCCGGCTGGCGGCGGTAGTAGTTCTTCAACGTAATTACCGCGTCAGCGTCGGACTGGTTTTTCGCGATGATTACCGGGACGCGTAACTGGCGAGCCGATTCACTTAAGCGATCGCGGCTAACCCCGAAAGGATAAACACGCAACGTCTTCATGATCGGCAGATGGTCGGGTTCTCCAACCGGCGAGTAGATACCCTCCTCGGCGGGAATTGGGCGACCTAGCGTAAGCACCTCGGCGCTATTCTGGCCACGCAGTTCACCTGGAGCCGTGCCCGTGGGAGCCAGCGCGCGTACCTGGTACGGTGTCTGCGCCTGAGACTGCGCGCGTACACGCGAGCGTTCACCGCCGCCACCGCCATTGCCTGCGCCACCGTTACGGCGCAATGCATTGTTGGCCCAGCCGCTATCGCCGCCGCCGCGTTCGCCACCACCGCCACGCTCCCCGCCGCCGCGTTCACCAGCTCCGCGCTCGAACGTGCGTGGCGTGATGCCCAGGCTTCCAACGCTCCAGCTTGGAACATCCATACCGCCAGAGGTCACGCGACGGGCGCTGACACGCCCGTTCTCCTCGTCGCGAGTACGTTCCTCGGCCACGACAGTCTGACCACGCAACATGCAATCGACTGTATCGGCCACATCGCGATGCACCACCAGCTCTTGCCAGCTTTGTTGCTCCACCACCACATCAAAGGTTGGCGGAGCCTTGCGCTCCAGGATACTCTTTTGCGTATGACGGCGGCGCGCCTCCTCATCGCCTAGCGTTACCGTCTGAATGCCGCCAACCAGGTCCGAGAGAGTCGGATTGACCAGCAAATTGCTCAGAGAATTACCATGCGCTGTAGCCACAAGTTGTACGCCGCGCTCCGCGATCGTGCGGGCTGCCTCTGCCTCAAGTTCCGTGCCGATTTCATCGATCACAATCACCTGGGGCATATGGTTTTCCACAGCCTCGATCATTACACCGTGTTGTTCAGCCGTGCGTGCCACTTGCATGCGGCGAGCACGCCCGATACCAGGGTGTGGAATATCACCATCGCCCGCGATCTCATTCGAGGTATCTACCACCACCACACGTTTATTCGCCTCGTCCGCCAGGACACGCGCTATTTCACGTAACAGGGTGGTTTTGCCCACGCCTGGACGACCAAGAATCAGAATGGATTGGCCCTGCTCAACGATATCGCGGATCAGCGCGATACTGCCGAGCACCGCTCGACCAATACGGCAGGTTAGGCCGACTACTTTTCCTTTGCGGTTACGCAGCGCGCTGATGCGATGCAAAGTGCGTTCGATACCAGCGCGGTTGTCGTCGCCAAATTCACCGATGTGCTCGACCACGTATTCGAGATCTGCATCGGTCACTGGCTGAGTACTTAGGATCACCTCCCCCTCAGGGAACCGGCCCTCGGGCAAACGCCCCAGGTCCATTACGATCTCAAGCAAATCGCTCCCGTTATCTAGCTGGTTGACCGCTTCGTGAATCGCGGGCGGTAGAGCAACTAGCAGAGCTTCCAGATCGTCAGTGATCGCGTGTTGCATAGGCAGTATTATCACCTCTTATTGTGTGTGAATTGACCGTCCCCAGACCTTTCACACCATAGACCACACGCTGTTCCAGAGCGGGGACTCCGCGAGGGCTCATAGCGAGCAGGGCTATGTGGCGTACGAGTAGAGCCCTGGTCAGGGTATGCTCGAAGCCATTGGAGCGCAGCGCATCGATAACTGAGGATTCGTACTCCCGTACCTGACAGTAGATGGGGCGTACTCCTCCTTCCAGGAGTCGGCGAGCGCCAAACCGGAGGAGCGGACCAACCAGTTCAGCGTTTTCAGGATGGACAATAAGCGAGAGTTGGTGAGGAGCCGAGCCATGTCCTCGGCAGATCCGCAACCAGCCCCCTAAACGTACGCCTACGTCACAAACAAAGCTTTCATCGCCACGGGTGAGTAGCGATGGCATAGGCCGTAGTGACCCAACGTGTAGTTTAGCACATTCTTCGCTGTTGTCCAGCATCTCCGCCATCTGCACCCGTTGCGGGGTGACAGCGCGGTAGAGCTGGTGTAATCCCCACGCATGGTGGCGATGCCAGCTATGGAGCGAAGGTGCATCAGTATCGGTAGCTAATGACGCCTTGTCCGGGTCGAAGACATAGGTCAGGAGCCGGGCATAGCGTTGGAAGCCTGCCTTCTGGAAGAGTTCCATTTCCGGCAGATCATCCTCAACCTTCGCGAAAATACGGAGTATACCATGCGCGGATGCCGCTCCCAGCGTGTATTCAAGCAGAGCGCTCAAAATTTCATCGCCAGGTACATCGCGATTGGCCATAGAAGCTAAATAGGCTAGATCCCAGGTGATACGCGAAGGACGCTCGCGTACCTGAGCAAAACCTAGCAGATGCCAGTGATCTTCACAGATCCAGGTCCGCGAGGCGGGATTAACGGGGAAGATATTTCTCAGAAGAGGCGGGAGCAAGACGCGGCTCTCGAC
This sequence comes from Candidatus Paraktedonobacter carboxidivorans, assembly GCA_041156125.1. Classification (GTDB taxonomy): domain Bacteria; phylum Chloroflexota; class Ktedonobacteria; order Ktedonobacterales; family Ktedonobacteraceae; genus Paraktedonobacter; species Paraktedonobacter carboxidivorans. The sequence continues at coordinate 10,603 of JBEVTI010000015.1, read as the reverse complement.
CGGCTCCAGCCAGCAGACAAAATTCGCGAATTCGTGCTGCTTGCTGCGAGTACGGCGGTCAATAGCGTAGATGATGCCCGGCAGATCTACGTATAATACCGGTCGTATCATCGGTGCTCCCGCGCTACAGTGGGGGCTGAGAGCCACGGCCTGTGGTCAGACTATGGCACGCAGAGTATATTCGCAGTCCCCTACTTCTTGGCGCTCTGTACTAGACGCAGGAAGTAGTCGTGAAAACGTACATCTCCTGTCACCTCTGGGTGAAAGGCCGTGCCCAATAAGGAGCCTTGACGGACAGCGACGATAGTTCCATCGCCGAGCGTTGCCAGCACCTTCACCGCTGGCCCCACCTCTTCGACCGAGGGGCCACGAATGAAGAATGCGTGGAATGGCGCTTCTCCCAGTTCTGGCACAGTGAGATCAGTTTCAAAACTCTCCCGCTGACTGCCAAAAGCATTACGGCAAACGCGAATATCCATCGAGGCCAGCAGCGGCTGACCAGCGAGTGCGTTATCCGTTTCCCGTGCTAATAAAATTAATCCCGCGCAGGTTCCCCAGACAGGAACCCCCTGGCTGATCATTTGCCGCAATGGTTCTTGCAAACCATACAGCACCATCAGCTTACCTATGGTGGTGCTCTCACCACCTGGTAATATTATACCATCTAGATCACTCAAATGGTGAGGAAGCTTGACTATCACTCCTTCAACATCGAGATCTAATCTTTTAGCTGCTGTGTTTAACGCTGTGAGGTGCGCGGCAAAATCGCCTTGCAGCCCTAGAACGCCAATGCGCAACCTCTTTCGCATATACGCTTGAGGGGTAGGCGCGGTTGTAGGTCTGTTCATAAATTGCTTACCATCCACGCGGTGCCATCTGCTCTTCAGGGGCCAGCGAACTTGCATTGCGCCCAACCATTGGCTCGCCTAGATCGCGTGAGACCTCGGCCAGAATCTGGGGGTCCTGATAGTGCGTGGTAGCGTAGACAATGGCTTTGGCGCGCTTCATGGGGTCGCCGGACTTAAAGATGCCAGAGCCTACAAAGACGCCTTCGGCCCCCAGACGCATCATCAGAGCCGCGTCAGCAGGCGTGGCGATGCCACCAGCGGAAAAGTTGACCACGGGCAGCTTGCCAGTGCTGGCCACTTCGCGCACTAGCTCGTATGGCGCGCCCAGATCTTTGGCCGCACTCATCAGTTCTTCCTCGGGTAAGAGTTGGAGCTTGCGCACATCATCCATAATTGTACGCATATGGCGTACAGCTTCGACGACATCGCCTGTACCTGGCTCGCCCTTCGTGCGCAGCATGGCCGCGCCCTCGCCCACACGCCGCAGAGCCTCGCCAAGGTTGCGCGCCCCACACACAAAGGGCACGCTGAACTGATGCTTGTTGACATGATAGCGCTCATCAGCGGGAGTTAATACTTCGGATTCATCGATACAGTCAACGCCCAGTGCCTGCAAAATCTCAGCTTCAACAAAGTGTCCGATGCGGCATTTGGCCATCACCGGGATAGTTACTGCCTCTTTAATACGAATGATCAGCTCGGGATCGCTCATGCGGGCTACGCCACCATGCGCGCGAATATCAGCCGGCACACGCTCCAGCGCCATTACAGCGCAGGCCCCGGCCTCTTCGGCGATTTTCGCTTGCTCGGCATTGACCACATCGCATATCACCCCTCCCTTGAGCATCTCTGGGAATGAGCGTTTAACCTGTAGCGTTCCAATCTGTTTTTCCATGATGTAATGAGCCTCCGCGGGCTAATAGTCTGCCAGGGCTCACGAGTGTGGCGCCTGGAGAAGAGTACAAGAAGCTTCCAACTCTGGCCGGGTATTCTCAGCTACCATCCCTTGCTTTGCTGTCGCACTGGCTGTAACTTTTAAGGATGGTACATGTCTGACTGCTTTTTACCTGCTTATTTTGTTAGAAGCCAGCAGGCGACGCACCACAGCGGTTGGAGCCTGACAGAGTATCAGCATGATAGGATAATTCTTTGCCTTGAGAATATCATTTTGGCTGGCCTTTGCCTACAGCCAAGTACCCTACTCGCGGTCAGCCATCTCTCTTAATTGGCTGCAGCAAGCCCCTGGCGTATACTATCCACAAAAGCATTGGACCACTTACGGCATCAGGGAAAAAGATTCAGGCTCAATTTAAGAGCGGTGTCTACGCGCGTTAGCTCTTCGCTGCTAATAGTGCCGCGCTTGCGCAGTAAACGTACTTTCTCGATGGTCATAAGTTGCTCGCACTTGACATCGGTGAAGTTGCTCAGGCCATTTTCCGCTGTAGGAGCGATGCGTACATGGAGGGGTAACTCGCGTTCCGTGCGGCTCATAGAGGCGACAATCGTTAGAGGATAGCTGGGAGAAGCATTCCCGCGGTCATTTTGAATAATTAAGGCAGGGCGTGTTCCCTGCTGTTCAGCTCCACGACCGGGAGACCAATTCACATCCCAGATTTCACCGCGTCGCGGACTGGGTGGTGCCGTTTGATGAAAACTGTCCGACTGAGGACCAGGCGCAGATGGCTTCGCCTCACTACTCATGTATTCTTACTCACCTTAAATCCAATTTTGGCACGTGCAATTACGGCTCCGTGCTTGTGCTTTGTGGCTGATCTGTTTCAGGCTACCATGCCTTCCTGGCCGGCAGCGAAGAAAAAGTGGGCATCTTCTAAGGTTTCTGGGAGGGAACCGAGATAGGCGTAGGCTTCATCTAAAGTTGCGGTGAGGGCTGAGAGTTCTCGTTCGCGTTTTTGCAAGATTGCTATCCTTAACTGTTCATAGTTGTCCCGGCGCATCAGGTCCATGATGGTTTCTACTACGTCACCAAGGGAAGATTCAAGTTCTGCTGCCAGCGCCTTCAGTTCTGTATGCTGTGTGGAAGGGATTTGTATCGATTGGCGCACGAAACTACCGTGCCGATAAAAATCCGGTTGTACGACGGCCATGAAACTGCCTCCTGTTCCTAACACGAACGGCTTTTATCTAACTCAATTGTATATGGTCCTTCCGAAAAAGTCAATCAATATAATATTCTGGCCATCGCGCTTTCTGTCTTGCATGTGAATGCAAAGGCTGTCGCAAGGGATCTTATATGAGTCATCCCTGATTTTGCAAAATCAGACCAAAACAGGTTTTGCCTCCCCGCCCCCGGAGAAAAGCAGAGGTTTGGCGGGTGTCGCAGCGCCCGCCAAACCTCTGCAAAACACAAGGGATGGGGAGGGCAACGCGCTCGTGCTGCTTCAGAAAAATTGGGGATGACTCATATAAAAGGGTGGGCGGGCGGGCAAAAGGGAGCAGCCATGGCGCTATGCGCCAGCAGAGTCTTGTAAGCTCGCCGATGGCGGCAAGAGGAGGGCATCTGAATAGTTGCCTGATTTATCAGATAGGAGTGAGGTACAATAAGGATTACACTGATATTACCACTGTGTACCAGAGGGGAAAAATTACATGACTCATCTCTATCTTATTCGTCATGGGGAGGCCGCTACGACAAGTGCCAATCCACTGGAAGATCCTCGTCTCACTGCGCTGGGCACAAGGCAGGCTGAGCGGCTGCGCGAGCGGTTGGCCGCGACAGGTGAGATCAGGGCTAATGTATTGATTGCCAGTACGATGTTGCGCGCGCGGCAGACCGCCGAAATTATTGCGCCCGCGCTGGGTCTGCCCGTGCTTTACGACGATCAGGTGCAGGAGTGGCGCTTTCCTGAGGATGAGACGCTCAATGTAGATGAGTATGTTGAACATTTCAAGACGCTGCCCCACGAGCAGAAGCCCTTTTATCAAGTTATTCCGGGCGCGGAGAGTTGGGTGCAGTTTATGCTGCGCGCCAGCGTTGCGCTGAATCAGATCACCCGGCAGTATGAGAATAAAACGATTGTGGTGGTCTGTCATGGCGGGGTGATCGATGCGGCCTTCCATCTTTTTCTGCATCTGAGCACGCTGCACCTGGCGCCGGCTTTGTTCGATACCTATAACACCTCACTGACCCACTGGTATCGCGCAGCCCATGAGATCCACCCGCTGAGCTGGGCACTGGAGTCCTACAACGATATCATGCATCTGCGCGATCTGCACTCAAGCACTCGCATTCCCTGGCACGAGATCACTGGTTAGTTTAGAGTCATTGAGCCATAAAATGCCATCTCACGTTTGAGGCAGGGTACCCTGAATAACGCGATGCTGGTGAGCTTTTTCTAGAATTTCCGGCGGGAAGCCGCTGAAGTCGGTCGTGGTCATCAGAACCTGCTCGTGGTGGAGCACCTCGCGCAGTAGATAAGCGCGGCGCTGGAGATCGAGTTCGCTAAAGACATCGTCGAGCAAGAGGATGGGTTCCTCGCCAGTAACTTTGCGCATATAGGAAAGTTCACTGAGCTTGGCCGCGAGCGCCACGGTTCGCTGCTGGCCGCGTGAGCCAAAGTGAAGCATGTTAACGCCGTTGACCAGGAATTCCAGGTCGTCGCGATGGGGACCAAGCGAACAAACGCCCTGGTGAATCTCGCGTCTGCGCGCTTCGCGCAACTGCACGCGATAATGTTCCAGCGCTTCCATGTTGTTCCAGGCCGGGTCCATGCGCAAGGAGGGATGGTAGACAATCTGTAGATGCTCTTTGCCACCGCTGAGCGTCGCTTGCAGTTCGCCGACCTCTTGATTGAGCGCGGCAACCATATGTTGGCGCTCATACATGAGCAGAGTGGCAAGTTCGGTCAGCTTCTCATCGAGATAATCCAGCATGCGCGGGTCTTCCTGGTTTTCACGCACACGTTTAAGCAGAGCCGCGCGCTGCGTGATAATTTTGCGATATTTGAGCAACGCCTGGCAGTAGGGTGCGCGCATCTGGCAGAGGCTGCGGTCCAGGAAGCGCCGACGTTCTTCGGGAGCGCCATCCACCAGGCTGAGGTCGGTCGGAGCGAAAAGCACGATAGTGACAAGGCCGAAGAGATCAAGCGCTTTCTTGACAACGCCATTGACTTTGATGCGTTTGCGCTGTTTCTCAGTTCCACCCGGCGTAGCTGAAACAGGTCCACCCTGCGTGCTAGGATCGAAAATTACGATCTCGATTTGCAGCGACCCACCCTCACGTACTGCGGTTGAACGCAGGCGGGTCAGGTGTTCTGAGGAATCCCAGTTCATCACCTCGCGATCGGAGGTGGTATGGAAAGAGTGGGCGGTTGTTAGCATGGTAACAGCCTCAAGCAAGTTAGTTTTGCCTTGAGCGTTCTCTCCGTAAAAGAGAAACAAACCGGGTCCGAGAGGCAGATCCAATTGCTTGAAATTACGAAAATCCGTCAGTGCGAGATGAGAAAGATACATGCAAACATCCGTCGATCTATAATCCGTGATAGTGCTCGCGACAGAAGATAGACGGGCGTGGCTTTCTTCTATCGCGCGCAAAAAAACTAACGATTCACGTGCATGGGCATAATTACATAGGTGCAGTCGTTGGAGCCGACTGGCTTGAGCACTCCTGGTTTCGTGGCTGAAGTTGCTTCGAGCACGACCTCTGGCGTACCGATGGTTGAGAGAACATCTGCCAGGTATTTCACATTGAAGATCACCTGGAGTTCTGGACCATCGACCGTCGCGTTAACTGTGCTAACATTATCCCCTAAATCCTCAGCTGTGGCCTCGATAGTGATCACGCCTGTCTCCTGACCTTCGCCCGCTGGATTGATCTTCACGCGCGCGATATTTGAGCTATCACGGGCAAAAAGTGAGGCGGACTTCACGGCAGAAGCGAATTCTTTGGTCTCAACCACCGCGTGGGTAGTCGATTCTTTGGGAATGATCGAGCGGAAGTTCGGGAACGCGCCCTCGATCAGGCGGGAGACCAGGTCCAGATTAGCTGTATGGAAGAGGACCTGGCTGCGGTTAGGAGTCACGATCATCTCGACTGGACCCTCGCCGGGCAGAATGCGCGCCAGTTCAGTTAACGTGCGCGCGGGAATGAGGATATCGCCGCGTGGGTGATCGTCGCCAGGCAGCTCGGCCACACGCACAGCGAGGCGGAAGGCATCGGCGGCAGCGAAAGTAATTTTCTCATCGCCTACCTGGACAAGTACGCCAGTGAGTACTGGACGCGAATCATCATCGGCAGCAGCGAAAGCCACTTCAGCGATCATCTCCTTTAGAAGCACTGCTTCTAACAGAACTGGAGGTTCGCCACCCTCGTTGCTGGGGATTTGCGGAAATTCAGCCGCGTCCATGCCTTTGATATTCGAGCTACTGCGCAGACCCTTCACGCTCATCGTATGCGAATCCTCTGGCACGCTCAGTTCGACTGAGGCGGGGGGCAAGGTATTCACAAAATCAGCGATCAGCCGCGCTGGCACCGTCGTCGTCCCCTCTTCCATAATCTCGGCATCAACCCAGCAGTTAATGCCGATTTCTAAATTGGTCGCGGAAAGCTTCAGACGGCCATGGTCGGTGGCCAGCAAAATATTTGCCAGAATCGGTAGTGTACTACGGTTTGAGACCGCGTGGATTACGGCTGAGAGGCCGCGGCTCAAATCTTGCTGTTTACAGGTGATTTTCACAAATTTGATCCTCCAATGGCACATCCAAAAAGCATAAATTTTCGAGACCAGTATACTCGATTCTCTCTGAGAGGACAAGGCATTTACAGGACCCTATCTCAGCTTATTCCTTTTCCTGGCTCTCAAAACGGTTATGCCAGCTCTCTTGAGAGCTAAATGAAAGCAATCTAGCGGAAAAATGGGTAGCAAGTTGTGTCTTTATTCTCAGGTTTATTTCAGGGTGTTCACAGCACTGGTTCATACATAGATGCTACTGTTAGTATGTGATGAGAAAGAAGGTGGCGGTGTGGAGCAATGGCAACCCTCATAGGATAGGCACTCAGGCGGTCCTACACCAGATCTGGTGAGATATGCCCGGTACTAACACGGACGTTCTGACACGCGGATATCATCTAGCACGGAGGGACAACGATATGGCCGATCCATTTCAACTGGAAGCTTTTAGTGAAAACGAGAACTACACGACAGCAATGTGTTATACTCCCCATAACATTACCGAGGGTAGCTTTGCAAGGCTGCCTGTCTCATTTTCCATAGGAGCGCATCTGATGAAAGCGCATATTTTAGTCGTAGACGATGATCCGCGCATCACAGATCTTTTGCGGCGCATTTTTGCCTACGAAGGATATAGCGTTGGGGTTGCCGCTAGTGGTGAGGAGGCTCTGAAACGGACGTTGGAGCGTCCCCCCGATCTGATTGTCCTGGATTTGATGTTGCCCGGTTTGGATGGTTTAGAGGTTGTACGGCGTTTGCGCGTGGCGGAAGACCAGGTGCCTGTGTTGATGCTGACTGCGCGCGATTCGGTGAGTGATCGCGTCAAAGGTCTGGATGCTGGCGCGGATGATTATCTGGTGAAACCGTTCGCCCCCGAGGAATTGGTCGCGCGCGTTAAGGCTATGCTGCGGCGCAATCAGCAGGAACGGCAAGAGGTGCTGCGCTACGCCGATCTCGATCTGGATACCGGCACGCGTATGGCCCACCGTGGTGAGCGCGAGATTGAGCTTTCGCCTACCGAGTATGAGTTGCTGGCTCTTTTTCTGCGCCGTCCTCGCCAGGTGCTGACGCGCGATGTGATTATGGATAGGGTCTGGGGTCTGGACTTTGAAGGCTCGTCAAACGTGCTGGAAGTCTATATCGGTTATTTGCGCAATAAGCTTGAAACGAATGATAAGCCTCGTCTGATACACACAGTACGTGGAATCGGTTATGTCCTTAAAGAATAGCTTTAAACGCGTTAAAGTCGCATTCCGCTCTCTTCCAGCAGCATTTACCGGGTGGCCCAATCGTTCTTTACGCCTGCGCTTAATGCTCTGGTATGGCGGCTTGATGTTGCTCGGCCTGACGTGCTTTGGCCTGCTGGTTCTCTTCCTGGCGTCAAGCGCGATCAATAGTAATAGCAAAAATGCAGTCAATGGGGCCACACAGTTAGCCACAGTAAGTCTGCAACAAACACTTCTATCCCAGTCGCCCTACTGGCCTTTGCGCCTGCAACTAAAGGCATTGGATGCCTATAGTACACCTGGTATTATCATCGAAGCATTTGATGCACAAAATAACATCCTTTACTCTTCTGATATCAATAGTCCTCTCATTCTGAATAACTCCACCATACAAACAGTTCAACAAACGGGCAAAGCTGTCTGGTACAATACCAGCGTGGACGGTGAGAGAGCTTTGGTTGAGGTTACTGGAATCTACGCGCCCGACTTGCAGGGCCAGCAAGGTAAAGGCCCGTTCATCGGTGTTCTGCTGGTTGCGAAATCGCTACATGACGCGAATGAGACCTTGCTCTTACTTCAAAGTTACCTGCTACTGACTGGCATTCTGATGCTGATCCTCTTTCTTGGCTGTGGCTGGGCTATTGTCGGCTACGCGCTACGTCCATTGGCAGCACTGGTCAAAACAGCCAGTTCAATCGCGGGCGCAATTGCCTATGGCAAACGTGTCGAGCATCTTCACCAGCGCGTCCAACGTCCCAGGGGCAAGGACGAGATGGCCCAGGTCGTCGATGCTTTTAACAATATGCTCAGTTCAATTGAGAGCGCGACAACGGTTCAACGACGGTTTATCGCCGATGCCTCACACGAACTGCGCGCCCCTTTGACGACCATTCAAGGCAATCTGGCCTTTCTGATCCGTTATATTGAAGATATTCCACCCTCTGAGCGCCATATTATGCTGGCTGACGCCCACGGTGAGACGTTGCGCCTGGCTAATCTGGTAGATGAACTTTTGCTACTGGCTCGCGCTGATGCTAATATCGGGCAGGTATCTCAGACGACTCTACCCGCGCCAATAGTTGAGCTTGATAGTGTTCTACTCAAGCTGGTGCGTCAGATGCGTCGCCGCCTGGAAATCGAGGGGTCCGCACCGAAAATTGTGATTGGTGGCATTGAGCCGGTGCGTGTGCGCGGCGATGAAGAAAGTTTACGGCGCATTATGATCATTTTATTGGATAATGCAATTAAGTATACACGAGCAGAAGGTGAGAATGACGAGGGGCGGGTGATTGTAGCGATTGAACGCAGCGGGAATGAGGCAGTGCTACGTGTCAGTGATACTGGAATTGGCATCGAAAGCAAGGATCTCCCACATATCTTTGAACGCTTTTATCGCGCTGACCTTGCTCGTTCACGCGAAGGTACTGGCCTGGGACTGGCCATTGCTCAAACACTTGTCGAGCAACTCAATGGCCGCATCACTGCTGAAAGTCAACCTGGCCAGGGCAGCACCTTCCGGGTCTGGCTGGACCTGGCCTGAGTGGACTTTTATGCTTATTTATCTGCACTCAGGTATTGCACGCTGAAAAGTTGCTGTGGATCGGTCCAGACCTGTTTGACTGTAAAACCCGCTGCTTTCGCCAGTTGGGCAAACCCGGCGGGGGTATATTTATAGGAACTCTCTGTCCAGATACTCTCGCCCTCCTGAAAGGGAATTTCCAGACCCGCCAGCTGGACTAACTGCGCTTTGAGACTGACAAGGTGCATCTCAATACGCCCCTCAATTGGATGATAAAAGGCATAGTGTGCAAACTGGTGGAGCTTGAAATCCGCCTGCAATTCCGCGTTGAGTCGTGCCAGCAGATTAAGATTAAACTGAGCCGTTACATCTTGGCGATCATTATAAGCTCTATGCAGTATGGCAGGATCTTTTTTGAGATCCACCCCGATCAGTAAATCGCCACCTTGAGAGAGGCGGGCAATTCTTTGAAGAAATTTCAGTGCCTGTGGACGATCAAAGTTACCAATAGTGGAGCCTGGAAAGTAGGCAACCCGGCGCGCTACTGGCCTGACCGGCGTGGGAAGGGTGAAATCGCTGGTATAGTCAACGCTGAGCGGGTAAATTTCCAGGCGTGGATAGGCTGCCACCAGTGCGTGAGCTGATTGAAACAGATACTCTTTCGAGATATCAATCGGCACATACGCCGCCAGGTCAGGTAAAGCATCCAGCAGAAGCCGGGTCTTTTTGCTCCCACCACTGCCATACTCTATCAACTGGCAGCGCGGCCCCATATGTGCAACGATCTCAAGCAACGCGGACTGCATGATCCCCAGTTCAGTGCGCGTTGGATAATATTCCTCCAATTCAGTGATCTGCTCAAAGAGTTGCGAACCTGATCGATCGTAAAAGTATTTGCTTGGTAAGGTTTTTGGCGCGCTCTGTAAGCCTGCAACAACCTCTTTATACATGATTGCGCGTTCTGGACTAAGATCTGCCAGCAGAGCCTCGGATTTTTTGTGTTTAAGCATGTTCAGCCTCCCTTGCCAGACGAATACCCATAAATTGCCATTGCGCGTTGGTGGGAAAGAAGTTTCGATAGGTGGAACGCATATGTGAAAGCGCCGTCGCGCACGAGCCGCCGCGCAGAACATACTGGTTACACATAAACTTCCCGTTATACTCACCTACCGCACCCACCGGGGTTTTAAATCCTGGATAAGCGGCGTAGGAACTCTGTGTCCATTCCCAGACATCGCCATACATCTGTTGCAAATTCCCCTTGCCAGTGGTCTGCAATGGTGTTGGATGGTAGAGGCTATTTTCTACAAAATTGCCCTCAAG
>JBEVTI010000014.1:0-127901 GCA_041156125.1 Candidatus Paraktedonobacter carboxidivorans | reverse complement strand
TGGCCGCTCACCAGCCACACAAGAACAGGCATCCATGAGCCGCGCAGCGGCTCATAAAAGGAGTTCGCCAACGGTATCAAATTGGGGATGACTCATACTTTTTCAGATGAGTTTGTGTGTGGTGGGCCGGAGGCCCACCACACACAAACTCATCATCTCACCCCAGGGGTGGGAAGCATAGCCGGTTTTAGCGGATTTTTGCAAAATCCGGGATGCTTCATATCAGACTCTTGACATCCCGTATACTCGTGATTTATAATTAGACCAGACGGTTTAAATTAGAGGTCTATCTCTGTGGTCTATATTAACACATAGAAAAGCGAAAGTAGCATATGCCTTTTGAGCGTTTTGAGCGGCTGGCGGCTGAGAAGCGCGAGCGCATTTTGGAGACAGCGGCGCGAGAATTTGCCGAACACGGCTTTGAGGGGGCCTCGCTCAATCGTATTCTGGAGCGTGCAGCAATGAGCAAAGGGGCCGCGTACTATTATTTCGCGGACAAAGCAGACCTTTTTAGCACGGCAGTGATGTACGCAAGCGCATATGTGCAGATCTCTGGTATGACCGTCGATCTGGCAGGCCTGGAGCGGGAAACCTTCTGGCCGACCTTCGCGCGACTGCATCGTGAGCCGCTGCTGCGTTCGTTTGAGCGGCCCTGGCTTTTCGCGGTTATACGTGTAGCTGGCCAGTTGCCGTCCGATTTTTTAGCGCGTGAGCCGCTGGCGACGCTGGCACGAAGCATCAAGACACTAACGCTAGACCTGGTCAGACGCGGCCAGGAACTGGGACTAATTCGCGAGGATCTTGAGATAGAACTGATCCTCGCGTGGCTGCAAGGTCTGGATCGCGCCAGTGACCAGTGGTTAGCCGCGCACTGGACCGAACTGGATCGCGCCATACTGACGCGGGTTTCAGACGAAACGGTCGGAGCCATGAGCCGCGCGCTCGCAGCGGATGAGCGCGCGCGCTAAAGCAGAGGAGGGTCCCCATCATATGAGCACACAGACTATACCCATCCATGGTTTTGTGGAGCCAGGCTTTGAGCCAGTGCAGGAAGAATTCGCGCGTAACTTCGCGGAGCGTGGCGAGTTAGGAGCTGCCTGCGCCATTTATCACCAGGGCAAAAAAATCGTCGATCTCTGGGGCGGGTAGCGCGATCCTTCTACATTGGCACCATGGGAAGAAGATACACTTGTGCTGGTCTTCTCATCGACCAAAGGCTTCTCTGGCCTGGCGCTGGCTCTGGCGAATTCGCGCGGCTACTTCGATTATGACGCGCCAGTAGCTGACTACTGGCCGGAATTTGCCCAGCATGGCAAAGAGCGCATCACCATTCGCCAGCTATGCGCGCATGAGGCTGGTCTGGCCGTCATCGAGGAGCCGCTGACGCTTGAGATCCTGGCGGACAAAGATGCGCTAGCCAGCATTCTGGCGCGCCAGCGACCTCGCTGGGAGCCGGGTACCCGCCACGGCTACCATGCCTTTAGCCTGGGCTGGTATCAGAGCGAGTTGCTACGGCGTACCGATCCACAGAAACGCACCCTTGGCCAGTTTTTTCACGCTGAACTGGCCATTCCGCTCGGTCTGGAAATCTATATTGGCGTGCCTCCCTCGGTCGCCATTGAGCGCATTGCCACTGTCACAGAGCCCGGCTTCCTGCCAAAAATCCTGGGCATGCCCTTTGGCATGTTGCTCAGCGCGCTCAATCCTCGCTCAATGATCGTACGCACGGCCAATCCGCCGATACGCTCAAATCTGTTGCTCAACTCGCCTGCCTACCGCGCTGTCGAAATTCCTTCGGCCAATGGTATCGCTCAGGCCAGCAGTATGGCGCATGTCTATAGCGTTTATGCCACTGGTGGTGCGGAACTCGCGCTCAGCAAGGATACCTACGCCGCTTTAAAAGCTCCCGCGCAACTACCGAGCGGGGGCTGGCACGATATCCTGCTCCAGCGTGATATGGCCTACTCACTCGGCTTTCTCAAGCCTTGCGCGGGCTGGCACTTTGCCAGTAGTCTCGCGGCCTTTGGCGGTGCTGGCTCTGGCGGCTCCTTCGGCTTTGCCGACCCGGATGCGCAGGTGGGCTACGCGTATGTGATGAATCATCAAGGCGTGAGAGTACTGGATGAGCCGCGCGAGAAAATTCTGCGTACTACCTTTTATCAATGCCTGAGCCGCGTCACCGGGCAAGTCGTCAGCGCCTGAGGCCAGGATAGCTCCTGAAGGCATGGCACTGTTTCCACATCCTGGCGCGCAGAGAAGCAATGCCATGCATTAAATTATCTATCTACAAATTTACGCCGACCAGGTACCAGGCATTATCCATGCCGCGACCGCTAAACTGGCCCATCTGCATATCTGCCGCGTAAGTATACAATGGATGGCCATCGTAGAAGACCTGGTTGCCATTGCCAGTCTTATGCACTGAAAGCTTGTGAGGGAGCGCGATAGAACTGGTAACGGTCATCATACCCTGCGGCTGGAGCACAGGTGGCCAATTCTGAGCACAGGCGCCAGTGCAGCTAGAGGTGAGCATGGTATCCTTCTGATAGTAGTAGAGCATAAAGCCTTTATTGTTCGTCAACACATGAACTTTTTTGCCACTGATCATTACAAAGGCCGTATGAATAAAGGCATTCATGTTGCCATTATCGCCTGTCATAGCGCTGGTCGCGGTAGGTGTCGCCTGAGCGGCCATTGTCGCCTGGGTAGTAGGGGTCTTCATCTGGGTCGCGGGAGTCGCGGGAGTCATCGTCTGGTTATTTGCACCCGTGGTATTGGTACTGGTAGTCGCCGCCGTTTGCCCTCCACACGCAGCCAGAAAAACGCCTACAATTAGAACCATACTTGTGATCGCCAGAGCACGTCGAAAAGTTAGCATGTGTTTTGTCCTCCTGTTTAAACGCTATCAGATCTTCTTCATCGCGTAAAAGCCCTGAAAAGACGATAGGCAGTCATGAAAACGCTTATCCGCACATTCCATCTCAAGTTTCCTGTTTCATGTCCAACAATAGTCATCTTGTATCGCCTCTAACGTTTAGCACGTCTGTTTTTTACGGCACTTACAAAAGAGGACTTTTTTCCCGTAGAATAAGAGAAAAAAACTTGAACCTCCACCCGGCCACCCTGCATTGACTCTATTCGTTTTCTGGTGTATCATCGTGATGGGTAAATAAGCAGATAGAGGGTGTCGGGAGCGGTTTATGGCGCAGCATATAGTTGTGGTTGATGATGATAAAGAGATTCGTGAGATTATCACCTTTGCGCTGGGACACCATGGCTTTGAGGTCGTAGCGGCGAGTAACGGAGCACAATTACTGAAGCAACTCGCGGTTCATATCCCTGACCTGATTCTGCTGGATATAATGATGCCAGGGCAGGATGGCTACCAGATTTTTTATACCCTGCGCACCAATCCTCTGACCAGCCATATCCCAGTAATCATTATGACAGCCCACGCCGAAGACATTTACGCGCGCATCACCAGCGATCTCGGCGCGGTCCACCTGACTAAACCATTTCATCCTCTGGAAATGGTAGAGAAGGTCAAAGCTCTGCTAGCTAGATAGAACAGGATAACGCGAAGGTCTATTGAACTGCTTCTGCTTCTGGCGCGCGGTACACATGTGAACTTGCATTTCTGGCCACGCTCTTTTACAATGCAGGCAGAAAATCTTGACTGCTTGATGAAAAATCACCATACGTCCCATGTCAGAAGGAGTTGATCGTGGCAGGTTATAGTACGCGAACTGAGGGAGCGCGCGAGGAACTTTCCAAGCGCCAGGAGAGGGCGCAACGGATTTTAGATGCAGCCGCGGAGCTAATCCAGCGTTGGGGCTATAAAAAGACCGCGGTTGACGATATCGCCCGCCTGGCAGGAGTGGCGAAAGGCACGATCTATCTCCATTGGAAGACGCGCGAGGATTTGTTTACAACCCTCTTGCTGCGCGAATCAGTCGAAGCTACAAAAGTTATTTCCGCGCGCATCGTCAGCGATCCCGAGGGATTTCGTCTGAGCAACGTTGTCAAACACAGCTTTTATGTAATTATGACTCGCCCGCTTTCCCGGGCCCTTTTTATTCAGGATGCTAATGTGCTGGGGGAGTTATTGCAGCAGGGTCATGAGAGCCTTGACACGCTGACGCAGCAAAAGCTGATAGTTGGCAGGCAATTACTCGAATTGTTCCGCGCCAAGGGTCTGCTGCGCACCGATCAGAGTATGGATAAACAGCTCAAAATGTATTCCACCATGGTCGTAGGTGCTATGACTGTTAACCAGTATCTACCCGCGGACTTGCAATCTCCACCTGAAGAGGGCGCGCAACTGCTGGCCACAATGATTCAGGAAACGCTTGAGCTAGCCGAGCCACTCACGCCCACGATTCAGCAAGAACTAAAGATGGGCTGGGAGCACTCTATCCAACAAATTCTGGATATACTGGAAGAGCGTCTGCAAGCAGAGTTGGCTTGATAAGAGCCGGGCGAAAACAGGGATAGCCAGGCTATGTAGCTGGCGGCAAAACATGCTCGCACCGCACATAGCGCTTCCCGGGGTTTCATACGGTTGCTTCCTGACGCGCTATGGCTGCATCTGCTGCGTTCAAGGCATATTCTGTGGTACGGGAATATCTGGCATGCCGGGAACTCGGAAGATCAGCTTGACCGAGCCAAACCAGACGGTATCGCCGTGCTGGATCAGTTCCGGCTTGAGTGGCGTCAGCACCAGTTCGCCCAGGCGCGTTTTGTTGCGACTCTTGAGATCTTCAATATAGAAAAAGGTTTTCTCAAAACGAATGCGCGCGTGCTGGCGGGAAATCGTGACATCAGGATCAAAAGCGCTAAGATCGATCTCTGGCCTGATGCCGCGCTTGGGGTCGAGGCGGCCAACAATCACATACTTTTCCTTGAGGGGCAGACGTTGAATGGGCGCGCCTTCCCGCTCAAGGTCCAGGTAAGCATAGACTGTCGCGTCGTCGGAAACCAGGGGACCGCTATTGGCCAGATTGCGCAGGGCCTGCTTGTTGATGATCAGGGTGTCAAAGGCTTCAATTGGCTTGTTCGCAGGCACAGAAGTCATCTCAGTTGTGAGATCGGCGCTTTTCACGCTAAGGGGCAGGTTGAAGCGCGCAAACGTATGGTCGTCGTCCGCCGCGCTGGGATGCGGCAGGGCTTCCAGGGGTCCCAGCATGGCCAGGGCATGAGGATAGCGTTGTTGTGGATTTTTCGCCAGGGCCCGCTCAACAATCTCCTGGAGCGCGGGCGGTGTATTATGCTTGAATTGGGCCATCTGCGGCACCTGGCTGCTACTCTGCAGCATGCCGGTTTCCGCAGGCGTGCGCCCGACAAAGGGTGGGCGACCAGTGACCAGCTCAAAGAGCAACAGCCCCAGCAGATAGACATCGCTGGCAGCTCCAATAGAGCCCTGGAAAAATTGCTCTGGCGCCATATAGCGCGGATCAAGATAGCCAATATCCTGAGAATTTTGCCCGGACATATAGCCAAGCTGACGGTAAATAGCACGCAGTCCCACATCATCGATCTGCACGCGATCGTCCAGCCCGATCGTATCAACGGTAATCAGCGGTGGGCGCAGGTCTGTATCAGTACTACCATTCTCCTGGAGAGCGACTACCCCGCGCACCATCTGCAAGCCCAGATCCAGCGAGCGAGCAAGGGTAATATTCTCCGTGTCCATCAACTGACGCAGAGTAATACCCCGTGGTGGATCGGTCACAATATATGCTTTCGTCTCAAACACGCCCCAGTTGAATACGTTGATCACATGCGGCGATTGTACCTGCCGCCGACGTTCCAATGGTGCGAGCGCCTGCCGTGCTGTAATAGGATCGACAGATGGTAACAAGTCGATCACCTGTAGCCCGACCACACCATTTGTATTGCGGTTATAAGCACTGTAGCTGGTGAGAGGTGGAGCAGAAGTAATTATCTGCCCCACCTGGTACACGCCAGCAACCAGGCGCGTGTTGCGCTGTGTCATGGCTTGTAAAACTCCCCTTACATCGTGATCTCAGTTGTACAACTGTTTCTGAATATAAGCCGGGATCTGCGCCCAATCGCCGTTTCTCGGCTGGAGAATAGCCTGGCCATCACTAGAGGTCGCGTTTTCCAGAACATTCGATAAGCTCAGTCCTACACGGTGCGCGTCTTTCAAGTCCATCTTCAACGCGAACTCGGCCAGGTCTGCCAGCGAAAAATCAGAATACAGAGTCTTTTGCAGGGTGTCCATGGCATTAAAAAATGATGGCCACGTCTGCCATTGCTTCAGCTTGACCAGCGCGGCTTGCATGATCAATTGCTGGCGCTGGGAACGCCCAAAGTCGCTTAACTCGGCCTGGTTAATCGATGTGGCTGTACTACAGACCTCGATGGGCTCGCGGGCGCGCGCGTACTCGATTGCCGTAGCACCATTCATATGCTGCAAACCTTTAGTAAACTGGATTTTGATCCAACTCGCGTTCACCGCTGGATCATCATTCTTGGGATAGCAGGCATTAAATGAGTCGGGCACATTCACATCGACACCCCCGATAGCATCGATAAAGTCTTTAAAACCGGTAAAGTTGATCGTCATCCAGTAGTTAATCTGTAAGCCAGTGATCAATGACATCTTTGTCGCCACGGCGTTCCCACCGGTCAGCGGGTTTGTGTTGGTATTTCCCGCTGCCACTGGATAGACGGCGTTGAGCTTGCTATATGAGCCGGAATTGGCAGGATTCTGGACCCACAGATCGCGTGGGACCGAAACCAGGGTTGTATGATGGCTTTGGGGCAAAAGGCTGATGATGACCATAGAGTCTGTCAGATACGAGCCGTCGTGCCCGGAGCCGCCATAGCCCATG
Organism: Candidatus Paraktedonobacter carboxidivorans; assembly: GCA_041156125.1. Classification (GTDB taxonomy): domain Bacteria; phylum Chloroflexota; class Ktedonobacteria; order Ktedonobacterales; family Ktedonobacteraceae; genus Paraktedonobacter; species Paraktedonobacter carboxidivorans. The sequence goes on along the minus strand of JBEVTI010000014.1, from coordinate 121,044 downwards.
ATCAGAAAGTTGACGCGTTGACTGCCGCCCATGTAGCCAGTTTGCGTGCTCAATGGAGTCTGGTTCGAGATTACGCTGCCGAAGGCTAAGGCTTTTTGACCCGTCACAAAGAGCAGAATACCCAGTATCACGCAGATAAGAATAGTGCTCAGGCAACCAATGGCGCAACCACGTCGCCCGCGCTTGCGGCGTGTGGGCGGCAACTTGACGCCCTCCTTGCCAGCCGCCGGGCCAGGATAACTAAGCGGCGTGGTAGGTTGATAGACGGCACCATTGTCCTGGTTTAGCGGAAAGGCGGGGCGCGTCGCCTCCAGACCATCCGAGCCTTGAGGGGGAGGAAACTGATACGGTTGGCGCGCGGAATCCTGCGGCTGATTGTTGCGCCACTGACTATAATATGATGACTGTCCTCCTGGCAGAGTCGGTTCATTATCTGACGGTGGATAGTTATAATCTGGCATGAGAAAAAATCCTTTTAGATAGGTATGATCACAAGAGCTAAATCAAGAAAACTTCACACATCTTCTCCGCTTCCTATCCTCACGCAAAAGCAGTCAGGCGCGCTTCGCAAATCCTATACTAGAGAATAGAGACGGTATTTTGCCAGGCATAGTAACTCATTATATCGCCTCTTCACTCTATTTGCTGTGATCTTTGCAAACAAGCTAGCTTTTTAGTGCGCGTTCCCATTAGCGCGGCTGAAATTCTTGCCATAATGCGAGGCTACGATCTCGGCCATGATAGCCAGAGCCATCTCTTCAGGCGCTTTGCCACCAAGATCCAGGCCAATCGGTCCATGGATCTGGCCGATCTGTTCGGCATTCAAGCCCTGGCGCATCAAGCGCTCGTTACGTTCGAGACCAGTCTTGCGGCTACCGATAGCGCCAACATAAGCAACTTCGTGATTGAGCACGACTTTGAGCGTGGGCTCGTCAAACTTGGGATCATGTGTCAGAACCGCAACGGCTGTCGAGGGGTTGAGATCAGCCTGTTCCAGATAGGTATCGGGCCACTCGACGATGATTTCGTCCGCGTGGGGAAAGCGCTCGCGGGTAGCAAAGGCAGAGCGCGCGTCAACCACGATAACGCGATAATTCAGCGTTTTGGCGAAGGTAGTAAGAGGAATGGCGATGTGCCCGGCACCCACAATGATCAGTCGCGGCGGCGGAGGGAAGCCTTCAATAAAGACTTCATAGGCTTGCGGGTCTGTGGCGCTTGCAGGATTGTAGGTATAGGTCCGCGCCGCGCCATTCCAGATCGCACGTTCAGCATCACCGACAACCAGGCGCTCCAGTTCGGCATTGCCCAGGCTACCCCGCGTACTTTTATCAGGTAAAATTAGCAGCCTGGCTCCAAGGTTGTCGTGACCCTGAACCACTGTAGCCGTTGCCACGCCTTTTTCCTGGACGAGTCGCTCTTTAAATTCCTCGTAATGTGTACCCATGACTCTATTCCTCATTGCAAATGCTACAGCGCATACGGTATATGTGGTTGATGTTGCGCTTGTATAATCACAAATACATGATATTGTGCGGGCACAACGTCAACCACATGTCTGAGGTTACCAATCCAGCCGTTCCACAAACACGCGGATAGTTCCACCGCAGGCCAGACCAATCTGCTCAATATTTTCTGCTTCAGAAATGCCAAATTCTAGCATCTGAGGCTTGCCGGTCTCGATCACTTCCAGCGCGGAGGTGATAACCGCGGGTTCAACGCAACCGCCGCTGACCGAGCCGGTCAGTTCGCCGTGCTGGTTGACGGCCAACTTGGCTCCTGGACGACGCGGCGCAGAGCCCTGCATGCTGATAACTGTAGCCAGGGCAATGCTGTCGCCATGTTCGCGCCAGCGTTCGACATCAGGTAGAATATCACGCATAATAAGATGCTGCCTTTCTAAATGTGTTGAAATGTCTTCAATACATTCTTGCTTGCAGTGAAAAAGCCGCACACCGCGTAGCATCGTCCGTGTGTAGCTCTCGCCTTGTAAGGAACCGGTCTGATTGTTTAATTATATCACCTGTTCCTCTCTAGAGATGGTGCTTGCTTCGTAGCTGGAGTAGCGGCATGGGCAGAGGATCAGTGCCCACATATTTGGGCAACGCGACATAGCGGCCACGTTGTAACCAGGCACTCAAAGGAGAGTAGCCTGAAGCAGGAGGATCTGGTGAAACAGATTACTGACACTATCCCAAAGATACAGGTGGCTGCCCCCGTTTGAACTCACATTAGCGATCAGCAGCCTGGTAGCGTTCGTAGGCGCAGGTTTCCAGGCAAGCTGGAGCAGGTCGCTGCGCCTATTCACGATCAGCCGACCCGCCTGATTGGTATCGGCAACCAGCTCTGCCGCAGTCGGCGTGCTGGCCGGAGCTACCCATACAGGTGCGATCCCCAAACGTGACCTGCTCAGCCCTAGAAAACGCCAGGCGGCAAGCGCGGTAATGCCAGCCGCCAGCCCGCCAGCCATCAGGCCGGTGAGAAACACTCTACGATGCAAAAGGCGCGGGGGTACAGGCCGCGCGAGTCGCTCCTCTAGCGGCCCGGTCGGTTGATCAACCTTCCACCGCTCCGGGCGCGTGCCCTTCGGCTTTATCCACCAGGGCGACGTTTCATCCGTGTCCGGCTCCGCTGTTCGCCCGCCTGTTTGCTCGCGGACTAGAGCTTCCTGGCAGGCGAAACAGTAAACCTGATCCGCCTGATTTGCCGCCCCGCAATGGGAACAATAGAGCACTCGTGCTGACATCAAACCTCTCTCTCTATGCCTATGCCAGGCATAGCTCTGCATATTCTGAGAGAGAAGACGGTTTTAGGAGATCAAACCTCTCGCTGAGACCTGCATTTCCTACACCACGCAAAGCATAGAAAAACCTCCAGATCTCCTGCCTCCCATAGACCTAAAAAAGTTTATTCACTGCAACTCGTACATCATCGACAAGTTCTGGCGTGAGAGCATTATTCATACGCGCAGTCTCCGCAGTCTTCCAGACACTCTCCCACTCACTTCTGGAAGGATGCTCTCTGGCCGGATTCCTGCGCCTGAAATCGCCCATATATCCATCTAAGCGGCGCGCAAGTCGAGCTTGCGTAAGGGTATCACTCATTGTTTCACCTCAATCAAACGTTTTTTGGTGGCAGTTCTGTTTGCCCTCAACACAATGATACAGCTGTCAGATTACTTTGTTAACCTGCAATACACTAATCAAGGGGAGAAAAACCATTGCAGTTCTTCTCCCCAGTCAAGCAAGCGCTCTAAAACCATCTACGACGGCGGCGAGGGCTGCGGGGACGGCGAGCGTAGCTCCCGCGCCGATAGTACCGCGAGGTGTAGGGTTGGACTCGACGATAGGCAAAACCACTCCAGACAACCACGAGCAGCGCGGCGACCAGAATGGAGCTGATCAAAGGCACACCGTCGAGAGATGGTTCACCCGCGATATGAAAGTGGAGAACCCCCACAATCAGAAAAATAGCGAGTAACCCGACGACGATAGCGCCAATGATGCCATCGGGCGCGCGCCGGCGAGCGATAAATTCTCCAATCACCCCTACCAGCGCGGCAATCAGAATCCAGATGAGTATCTGAGTAAAAGTAATAGTCATAATTCCTCCTGGGAGCGATACGGTTTGTGTGCCGCTGGTGCAGGCGGCGTGGCAAACACCGGCGACATTCGGTTCGGGGCCATGAGCCCCATCTGCCAGAGACAACGTGTTAAAAGGGCAAGCAGAATGCAGGCTCTAAAGAAAGCGCTGGTCCTGCTCAATTGCCTGCTTGTTGACTGGTCTCAACGAACCAGAGCCATTTGTCGATGCCCCGCGCGATCTCGGTGAAGATAGCGGCTGTATCGGCATCTCTTAGTTCGCTTGCCTGTTCACTGGCATAGCGGGTATGTCTTCCGAAATTGATAAGCATCTGCGACAGAGCGCCGATGTGGTCATTGCTAACATCGGTTGCCAGTCCATACCCGTCGAGGGAAGAGCGCCCGGCAACCGCGCGCGCCGTTCCCTCAGCCTTGCCACCAAGCTGCACGATACGCGCGGCAATCAGATTTGCATCCTCCGCTACGCCCTGAGCCACCTTATTGAACAGTTCACGCAGAGACAAGAAATGGGGTCCCTTGACGTTCCAGTAGGCCTGCCTACTCTGCAATTGAAGATCAATGGCGTCAGCTAAGCGGCGGTTCAAGATCTCGATCAGTTTCGCCTGCCGGTCTTCAGGCCGGGCCTGGCTTTTTGGGGACATGAAAGCACCTCTTTCACCCAAATCGTCTTTTGTGCGATACTAGAGAGGGTTCATCTCGCGTTTGACGTAAAACTCTCTGATATGCTTTGTTCCTTTGAGATGGAGCCAGTTCTCTGCTCTTTGTCTCACTACTAATCTGAATGATACCCGCAGAGCGTTAAAAGGACCGTTATATGGGCGATTTAAGCCTGGCATTGCTGGGTCCACCAGAAATACGCCACGCCGATCAGGTGTTGCTTTTCTCCACACGCAAGGAACTCGCGCTCCTGATCTATCTAGCGGTAGAAGGTCGCGTCCATTTACGCAAGAAACTCGCCGAACAGTTCTGGCCAGAGGGGGATGCTATGCATGGTCGGGCAGCGCTGCGTATCACACTGCTCCACCTGCGTCACCTGCTGGGTGAGGGCGTCGCTGCTGACTCTCATCTGCTGATCACACGCGACACCCTTGGTCTGGATCTCACCTCCGCGCTCACCCTCGACCTCCATCCTCTCTACAAAGCCTGGAGCATAGTACACACGTCGGCCAGGACAAATCTAAGCCTGCCAGAAGAGGCTCGGAGGACAGTGCTTGCTCAACTCCAACGCGCGACCAGTCTCCCACGTGGCGCGTTCCTGGAGGACTTTTCACTACGCGATGTCCCCACTTTCGACGACTGGGTTCGACTCCAGCGCGAATACTGGCACGTGCGCATGAATGAGATCTTCGATTATCTCTCCAACTGGCAATTCGAAGCAGGAGAACTGACCGAAGCTCTTGCAACAGTCAGCCGCTGGCTCGTGCTCGATCCATTGCATGAGGACGCCTATCAGCGTCTGATGCGCTTGCACTTCGCAATTGGTGATAGAGCTACCGCCTTGCACACTTATGATACCTGCCGGGCGATGCTGGCAACCCATATGCAGATAGAGCCGACGCCAGAAACCATGGCATTGGCCAGCCACATGCGGGCTGTTGCGCCTCCTCGTCGCAAGGAGATGCCTCAGCCCGAGATCACTCCCTCTCCAGTAGCGCTCCTCGACGGCCCGCTGCTGGGGCGAACAGCGGAGCTAAGCGCGTTGATTAAGATCTATCATGCTACGCAACGCGGTCAGACGCAGGTGGTGCTCCTGGAAGGGGAACTCGGCATAGGCAAGACGCGCCTGGCAACCGAGTTCCTGGCCTGGGCAGAGCTTGAGGGAGCGGATGTGCTCCGGGGACAGGCCTTTGAAACCGGGGGGCAACTGCCCTATCAGCCTTTGATCGAGGCCTTACGTCCGCGCATTGAACGCGAAAATGCTCCTGACGATCTCCTGTCAGATATGTGGCTGGCGGAACTCTTACACTTGCTCCCTGAACTGGGCGACCGCTATCCCGACCTGCCTGCCTCTGAAGAAACGCAAGTTGTGGCGCGCAATCGCTTGTTTGAGGCAGTAGCGCGCCTGGGACAGGCCCTGGCAGCGCGCAGGCCGCTGGTCTTGTTCATTGATGACGTGCAATGGGCTGATGCCGCCTCGCTCGATGTGTTGCATTACCTCGCGCGACGCTTCGCGGAGAGTCAGACGCCCGCGTTATTGCTCCTGACGCTGCGCCTGGAAGCAAGAGAGGTAAAGCCTGCGCTTGTGGAGTGGCGAAGCGGTTTAGAACGAGCCGCGCTACTCACCCGCCTGCAGCTCGGCCCTCTCACCAGCACAGACATCCTGCACCTCCTGCAGGTATTGGGAGGCAAAGGCGGGAAACGAGCGGCGGACCTGGAACGCTTTGGGCAATGGCTCTTTACTGAAACGGAGGGGCAACCGTTCTATGTTATGGAAACGCTCAAAGTCTTGCTGGAACGCGGTGTTCTGGCTGTGCATGCCCAGGAAAAAGGAGGATGGATCATAAACTTTACAAGCGCCCTGGAGCATGAGACGGTGGTGCGTGGGTTCTTCCCTCCTAGTGTGCGTGAAGTCATTGTTGCCCGCCTGGATCGACTCACGCCGCACGCCTTTGCGCTATTGGTAGCAGGGGCTATTCTCGGCCAGAGAATCACCTTTGAGCACCTGCGCCAGGTGGCCAATCTCGCGGAACAGGACGAACTCCCTGCCCTGGACGAGGTCCTTGACAGCCACCTGCTACAGGAGTCAGAGCACGAGGGGTGGACCATAGGGCACCTGCCAGCCGTGTACTATGTGTTTGCGCACGCGATGATCCGCGCGGTGGTCTACGCTGAAGCAGGAGAGGCACGACGGTCCATCTTTCACCGCCGCGCATTAGAGGTGTTGCAAGCCACGGCAGCACCCGCGGCGGAACTGGCATACCATGCCCTGGCCACGGGGCAGGCGGAACCAGCCTTTCGCTGGAGTCTCGCGGCAGGTGACGAGGCGATGAGGGTGGTAGCCGTGCGCGATGCTATCTCCTTCTATGAACAAGCACAACATCTGATGACCGAGTGTTGGCATGGACTTAACCTGGGCGCAACCCTCCCCGCGCGCTCTATCGAGCATCTCTACACTCACCTGGGGCAAGCACACGAGCTCAATGCTGAGTGGGAAAAAGCTCGATCAGTCTATAGCTTGCTGCTCGCGTATGCACAGACTTCATCCCTGCCCGCGCTAGAGAGCACCGCCCTCAAGTGTCTGGCAACTCTGACTGCGCAGTAACCCTGCGCGCCTTACCATCACGAAAACGTTGCGCTCCGGGTGTCAATGCGAGCACTCCTGGCAGAGCCTCACCGCGCCCTGCTTTGCCGCCAGCGCCGCGTCACTCATCCTGCTCTATTGCCTATAACCATTTTTTAACGCTTGCCATAACACCACACGGGTAAGCTTCTTTTAGATCATACAAGCTCTCACACTGCTAAGGTAGAAGCAGCATGATCTGTTGACAACAACAAACTTCGCGCACCTGGGCGCAGAAAGCTGCTCTTAAAGGGGGCGCACAAAACCAGGTTGAAAGGAACGAGGATCTGATGCAATTGGCACATAACCTGGAAGTATCTTCTCCAGACACACTCTCTGCGCCAGGCGAGCAGGACGATGTACAACTTATAAAAGCCTGTCAACAGGGGGACCAGGATGCCTTTGCCACCCTCGTCCAAAGATACCAGCGCCGCGTCTTCAATATAAGTTTACGCATGCTGCAAGACGAGGCCGACGCCGATGAGATCACTCAGGAGGCATTTTTGGCCGCGTGGCAGGGACTCCCAGCATTCCGAGGTGAGGCATGCTTTATGACCTGGCTTTATCGCATCACCTATCATTGCTGTTTGCGACAACTTGAACGGCGCAAACAGGAGAGATCTCTGCAAGTGGCCATCCAGGATGAACAGTTCCTGGAGTCGGTGAGCACAGAACAACTGGCGGAAGATCTCTCAGAGCAATACGGTCGGCAGGCTATGGTAAACGAACAAATAGAGAAACTGTCCGCCCGCTATCGCGTGGTGCTCATCTTGCGTCATTTCCAAGAAATGACGTATGAAGAAATGGCAACCACTCTTTCCCTACCAATTGGCACGATCAAAACCCACCTCTTTCGGGCCAGGAAACTGCTGAAGAAACGTCTGTTAAGACAAAATCTTTATGGCACAGAGTTACAGAAATCGCCTGACTGGTCTTATATACGTGACGGAAAGAAAAACTTCGCTTAATGCTTTTTTTGCTATAAAATGCCTGCCGCCCGCGCCCGGCGCAGCGCGGTAGTAGAACAGAATTTGGCTGAGATAGAGGCGGCAAAATGACGGCTCCGCTGGAAAAGCACAACTCAGCCAATATTGCATTTTGCTAAAAAAGAGGGTATAATTACAGTGGTCTCATAGATTTGCTGATGGGTTAGTCCTCTCAAACCATAGTTCGGTAGCAACTCGCGCTCAGCACACACCTCCATTGCCAGAACAGCGGTGTTCTCCTGGTTTTGTTCGCTCTCTCGCGTGCGTATGCTTCTCTTCCTCCCTTTGCAGAAAGATGCTATTCCTGGTGATGAGATCTTTATCGTTGGGGAAAGTGTCTGCGCTAGATAGAGGCATAGAGAGTCCATGGATGTGTTTCCCCGCGCACACATTCACGCCGTTTGAGCACCAGAGACTAAAGTGGCTTCTTTCACTTGATTTTTCTTATCTTTACATAGATCGGACTACTGTCTCAAAAGAGCAAGAAAGGACTTCATAATGTCCATCTTTCTTCTCTCATTCTTCGTTATTTTTGCCGGTCTTTTCGCACTGCGTGATATCGAGTATGCACGTCAGATAGCCAGCTATAGCAAAGCAATGGAGCCGCTTGATCATGCGTTCGGATTAAGAAAATATCCTCTTGCATCAGAGATGCATTCTACCAATGTTAATGCCTCAATAGTTGCGGAAGACGCAGAGAAAGAAAAGGGCTATGAGCTACCAGAAACCTTCTAGCATTCTTGCCTTGGGAAACACCCATTGGAATAACTGGCGGCGAGAATTTCCTGATGTCCAGGCATTCGAGCCAGATCTGCACGCCGTTGATCTTCACCATGCGCATTTGCCAGGGATTGATTTCCATGAAGCGGATCTCACAGAGGCCGATCTCCAGTACGCGGATTTACGTGGAGCAGATTTACGAACGGCTGACCTGCGCCATGCCAATTTGCGGGGTGCTGATCTAAGCGATGCTCAACTACAAAACGCGCACCTCCACGCAGCAGATCTGCGTGATGCAAAACTCTGCCGCGCCAATCTCCAGCGAGCCGATCTTAGCAATGCCGATATGCGTGGCACGGATCTCTCAGGTGCTAACCTGGAGAAAGCCAAAATCGACCTGTCACAATTCGCCGAGGCAGATCTGCCTGCCAAAGATCCTGGCGCGGAAGATCTGGCGAAACACCTGGAAGCACAAAAGCAAAAACTGGCGAGTACACCTCTGCAGCGCGGCGCTGCTTAGTGCATACTCAAGCGACCTGTTGCGCAAAGGGAATGCAAGTGTCCTCGCATACCTTCTTCTCTTTTCTAAAGAGGTGTATTGAAAATGCATTGGCCGCAAGGCTAGAGAGAAGAGAATAATGAAGGGATCAAGCATGAGAGAGAAAATGAAAAAGTGAGCACAGAACATATGAACACACAAGAACCATCCAAATCTCCTCCCCAGAGGAGGGTTGAAAAAGAGAGGACGCGAGAAGATCGCTACTACGTTCAATCCCTTACCGCGCAAATTTTTTTAGTGCGGCAGTATCTCTCAGAAGAGGGTAAGCCGGGACCAGATGACCACATTATCCGGTCATTTGACAGCCGCCACGATGCCTATAGCTATGCCGCCAGCCTGAATAATGGGCAAGCATCTGCTCAATAATACCGCGTCTCACAGAGGGCCAGGTTCCACACTCTATAACTGAAGAGGGGAAAATAGGTGCAAGAGAAAGATAGATTCGAGCAGTTTACGAAACAGGCACGGGAAGTTTTGAGCCTGGCGCAAGAAGAAGCGCAACGCTTCCAGCACCATTACATCGGGACAGAGCACTTACTGCTGGGTCTTGTACGTGAAGATAAAGGGGTTGCCGCCAAAGTGTTAAGCAGCCTTGGCGTTGAACTCAACAAGGTGCGCAAAGCCGTGGAATTTATTCTTGGCCATGGGGATCGCGTAGTGCCAGGTGAGGTCGGCCTGACCCCTCGTGCCAAAACGGTGATCATGCTCGCCATAGACGAAGCACAGCGCCTGAATCACCCCGCTATCGACACAGAGCATCTGCTGCTCGGCCTGGTACGCGAAGGTGACGGGATCGCGGCAGGGGTGCTGGAGAGCCTGGGGGTGAATCTGGAGAAGGCGCGCACCCAGACGATTCTGGTGCTCAACCAGTCAAATGAAGCGAATGCGCGCGATGCCAAACGCCCGAAAACGCCGACGATCGATCAGATGGGCATTGACCTGACGGCAGCGGCGCGGGCCGGATCGCTTGATCCCGTCATTGGGCGCGATCAGGAGATCGAGCGCGTGATTCAGATCCTCTCCCGGCGCACGAAGAATAACCCGGCCCTGATCGGCGAAGCGGGCGTTGGGAAGACGGCGATTGTCGAAGGGCTGGCTCAGCGCCTGATCGCCGGCGATGTTCCCGAAACCCTGCTGGGCAAACGCTTGCTCACGCTCGATGTCGGCTCGCTGGTGGCCGGGACCAAGTATCGCGGAGAGTTTGAGGAGCGCCTGAAGAAGATTATTGAAGAGATCCGTAAGAGCCGCGACTGTATCCTCTTTATCGACGAGATGCATATGTTAATAGGCGCTGGCTCGGCGGAGGGCGCGGTCGATGCCGCAAATCTCCTCAAACCGGCCCTGGCTCGTGGCGAAATGCAATGCATCGGCGCGACCACCCTTGACGAGTTCCGCAAGTATATCGAGCGCGACGCAGCTCTTCAACGTCGCTTCCAGGAAGTGATTGTGCGCGAACCCACGCCTGAGGAGACACTGGAGATCCTCAAGGGTCTCCGCCAGAACTATGAACGCCACCACCACCTGACGATCACGGACGAGGCCCTCAAGGCCGCGACCGAGATGGCCAGTCGCTATATCACCGACCGCTTTATGCCCGATAAGGCTATCGATCTGATTGATGAGGCGTCCAGCCGTGTGCGTATGCGGCATTCACTGGCACCCCTGGATCTCCAGGAGACGAAGAAGGGTCTGGAGACGCTTCTGCGTGAAAAAGAACTGGCTATCGAGCAGCAGGCGTATGAACTGGCAGCGGAAATGCGCGACCGCGAGGTTAAGCTGCGCGATCGCCTTGCGAGCCTGGAGTCCGGCTGGCAGAGCGAACGTGGCGGGGGGCAACCCTCGGTTGGCGAAGCAGAGATCGCGCAGGTTGTCTCGATGTGGACTGGCATCCCGGTGATGCGCATCGCGCAGCAAGAGTCGCAACGCCTGCTCCAGATGGAAGAAGCACTGCATACCCGCGTGATCGGTCAGCACGAGGCCATCGAGAAGGTCGCGCGCGCCGTTCGTCGCGCACGCGCGGGTTTGAAAGATCCCAAGCGCCCGATCGGTTCCTTCATCTTCATGGGTCCCACTGGCGTGGGAAAAACCGAACTGGCCAAAGCGCTGGCGGAATTTCTGTTCGGCAACGAGGAAGCCTTGATCAAAATCGACATGTCAGAGTTCATGGAGCGCCACGCGGCGGCGCGTCTTGTCGGTGCCCCTCCAGGATACGCTGGCTACGAAGAAGGTGGACAACTCACCGAGGCTGTGCGCCGCAAAGCTTACAGTGTGATCCTGCTTGACGAGATCGAGAAGGCTCACCCGGATGTCTTTAACCTGCTACTCCAGATCCTGGAAGACGGCAAACTGACCGACGCCAGGGGCCGCACGGTAGACTTTCGTCATACCATGGTGATCATGACCTCGAATGTGGGGGCCTCTCTGCTGAATAAAGAGGCTTCGATTGGATTCAGGCAATCGAAGGACAAAGACAAAGCCAATCAGGCTACCTATGATGCGATGAAGGACAAAGTACTGGATGAACTGAAAAGGACCTTTAAGCCTGAGTTCCTGAATCGCCTCGACGAGGTGATAGTTTTCCACTCCCTGCGCGTGGAGGAGATGCACACCATCCTCGAACTGCTACTCAAGCGCGTGCGGGTCCAATTGACCGAACAACAATTGGAACTGCTCGTATCGCAGGAGGTAAAAGACTTCTTGCTTGAAAAAGGCTTCGATGCCCAGTACGGCGCGCGTCCGTTGCGCCGCACCATTCAACGTTTGGTCGAAGATCCACTGGCGGAAGGTCTGCTCAATGGCAGCTTTCAGCGTGGTGATCATCTCGAAGCACTGCTCATCGAGCAAGAATTGCACATACAGGTACAAAACCGCCTCGAGCTGTTGCCACCGCCGACTATCCCTGAAGCACTTCTCTCGGCTGGCGAAAGCGATGGTCCAGGCGCAGATCTGCCGCCAGGTTAAGCATAGCATTAAGCACATGGAAGACACATATGCATCAGCCCTGCTTTTGCAAAAGCAGGCTAAAACCCCTTTTTTCAGAGGGGTTTTAGCCTGCGCAGATGGTCTGCTTTATTTGGTGCTATTGTCTAACGAGGCAGCTTGCTTTTGGGCCTTGCTAAGCACCTCTTGCGTCTGCTGTACCACTTTGCCAGCGGATTCCTGGACCTGCTCGCTAAGATGGCTGCCTGTGGCTCGCGCTTTTGCTGCTGTCTCTTGCGCAGATTGTTTCAATTGCTCGATACCAGGCAGGGCGTCTCGGAGTTTCTCGAAGCGCAAGCGCAACTGACTACGCCTTTCTTCATCCAACGTCAAGGCGATCCCCAGGATGAGTAACACACTCATAAGCAAACCAATGAGCATTCCTTGCCTAAAACGATTCATCTTTATGTCTCCTCTTATGCTATTAAATCTCTATTTCACTGTAAAATAGAGTTGATGCGGGAAATTGTCTGCCATTTAAAGCAAATGGCTTATTCGTTAGTCCCGACAAGTGTTAAATCATTGTCAGAGCGCGTCTCTTGCTTGAGCAAAGGCTGGTGGGTATCTCTCAGAACAAGCGAGGGAATTGTTTCTGTCGGATGGAAGAAAGGCCTCAGCAGTTGGGGACGCTGACTAATGATCCGTTGGTAGGCGTTTGTATACTTTTCCGCCATCGAGCGCGCGGAAAAATGCTCCTCTGCATAAAGGCGCACGCTCTTTCGATCGATCTCATCTATACGCCGCATACGATCCACCATTTCCTCCACATCATTCACCAGAAATCCGACCTTCTTAGATGCAATGATTTCGCGCGCAGCTCCGCGCTGGAAAGCTATCACAGGACAGCCATTAGCCATGGCTTCGACCATCACCATCCCAAAGGGTTCTTCCCATTGGATAGGATTTAACAGACCTCGCGCCCTGCTGAGCAAATCCATCTTGCCCTGGGGTCCAACCGGGCCGATGTATTTGATCTGCTGGCCGTCGATTTGTGGCTCGATCTGTTCGTGAAAGTAACGCCGGGCATCGGGAACATGCTGATCGACAATCCCTGCCAGAATAAGCGGTACCCCGGCCTTTTTAGCCGCTTCGATGGCCAGATGCGCCCCTTTTTCAGGCACCATTCGTCCCAACCAGACAAAAAAATCGGCGAGAGGAAGTGTTGAGGGCGCAACGTTTTTCACTGGAATACCATGATGAATTACCCCGACAATATTGAGTGAAAAACCGTTCTTCAGTTCTCGCTGCCAGGCACTTTCACTGATAGCAATCAGCGGCGCTTTACTAAACCATTCCATGTAATACTGGTCAGCATCTCCTTGCCAGCCATCTGTGGTTCTGTCAAAGGGAAACTGACTGTGCAGAGTAGTCACCTGGGGAATGGATAATGTCTCAGTTAAGGGGAAAAGATACATATCAGAGGATGAAGAGAGATGGGTATGCACTATGTCAAAATCTTCTGAATGCTTCTTCAGATAGGCCACCGACTTGTGCAGATGATAGTATGTTTTCAGGTGCGCATCCCATGGCACACGCTCTTCGTTGAGAGAATGGGAGAAAAAAGAAATGTGTCGTGCTGAAGTCTTTGCATCACCAGGTGCAAAAAGGGTAACTGTATGCCCTTGAGCTACCTGCTCTTCAATGAGATGATAGATAACATTTTCTGTTCCACCATAATTTTTAGGCGGAATGGCCAACCACGGGGGTGCAATATGCGCGATTCTCATCTGTTTTCCTATCTTCCAGGTCTTTAAAAACGCGCAATAACAGTCTCATTTCGCGTAGATCTCCTGGTATCAAATCTGGAGTGATTCCCTATATATCATACACGGTAAACCAGGGAATATACTATACACGATAAGCCAGGGAGTTTGGACAGTTGTTTTCAAGGCATGACCGACTGCCGTTCGCACCCTGCTTCCTCGTCAAAGCAACCGAGGAGATGTGTCGTGGCATTTACTGGGTCACACAGAAGCAGGAAAGTGCCGAAGCTGCACCTGTGAGGAACAGGAGAATAGCGTCCCTCTTTTTCTTGCTTCTACCCTATCATATTTTTAGAGGCATTGTCAAATCAAGCATCAGCTTTACTCAACCTGCTGAATTGCTCACATAATTTCGTTACCTCAAAGCTACAGGCCTGGATTTCTCCAGGCCGCGACAGCCTGTTTGCTGGCGGCGGGACTACGCACAGGACGACTATCGCTGATTGTGCTCAGCAGATTGCCCAGGTTAATCAGGCTATCCAGGTTATGCGCTGGCAGGAAATTGTCGATATGGGGCAGCGCAGTCTTCATGCCCACGGTCAATGGACGATAATCGGGCGAGCCGAGCAGCGGATTAAGCCAGATCAGGCGGTGGCAGCTATGTTGCAAGCGGTCCATCTCGATATCGAGTACACCAGCCTCACCCCGATCCCAGCCATCGCTGATGATCAGCACAACCGCGCCCCGTCCCAGCACCCGCCTGGACCAGTGATGATTAAAGTTATGCAGCGCGTCACCTATGCGCGTGCCACCGGACCAGTCCTGCACAGATTTAGAGACATCGCGCACGGCGTCATCAACGTCGCGCCGCTTGAGCTGGCGGGTAATACGCGTCAGGCGCGTGCCAAAGACAAAGGCCTCAACATTGAGCAGGCCATTTGAGATGGTGTGAATAAAATGCAGCAACAGGCGCGAATAGAGGCTCATTGAGCCACTGATATCGCAGATGATGACCAGCGGACGCGGCTTCTCGCGGGTCTCACGCCAGGTCAATTCCAGTAATTCCGCGCCATATTTTAGATTGCGCCGCACAATTCTGCGCATATCGGGCGAGGTACCACGCCGAGCCGGGGCTTTACGATGCGTTTTGCGCATACCCAGTTGCCAGCGCATCTCCGCCATCAACCTTTTGGCCTCCTGGACTTCATCCCAGGTAAAGTTCTCGAAATCCTTCTTGCGCAAGGCCTCAAGCGCGCTATAGGCCGCGCCCTGCGGATCACTCTCGTCCTCTTCTTTCTCTGTGACATCCTGCTCAATAGCCCGGAGCCGCCGCTCCGTTTCGCGCATCTCGGATTTAAAATCTCTACTGTGCTGGTCGTTAGGCGCGTTCATATGCTCGGCCAGGCGCTTCAGCTCGGAAGGGGGCAGACGCAACTGCTTCTCCTCCCTTCTGGCCGCGCCCGAAACCTCAGCGCCGCTTTTTTTACTTTTGCGAGCGCGCATATACCAGTAATAAAGGAACATCTGACTGAAAACTGTCTCCTGCTCGTGTTTAGCCAGCAGGCTACATTTAAGCGCGTTATAGAAATCCTCTTTATTAGTCAGATCGATGTAGTTCAATGTCTCCACAAGATCCAGCATCTTGCCCGGCCCCACATCGATGCCCACTTCCCAGAGAATACGCCCGAACTCGGTCAGGCGATAGAGCAAGCGCTCACCGCGCGCGATCTCATGGGGCTGGAGTTGAGATAAAGGTGCCTGACCCGGCAGATAGTCGCCGTTAGTGGGCATACTCATCATCAGGAAACTCCCTGTGCTTTTTTCAGGAATCTGTTCATATCGCTACCACCGATTTTCAAAATGTCGTCCTGGTACTTCAACAAAGCACCCAGCGTTTCCCGTACAGAGCCTTCGACCAGTTCTAACTGATCCAGCGCTAGTAGAGAACTCAACCAGTCAAGTGTCTCCGCTACACCGGGAGCCTTGAAGAGGTCCACACTGCGCAGTTCCTGGACAAATGCGCAGACCTGTTTGGCCAGGCGCTCCGGCACTTCTGGCATACGCGCCATGACGATTGAGTATTCTTTTTCCAGCGTAGGAAAGTCGATCCAATAGTAGAGGCAGCGGCGACGCAGGGCATCATGAATCTCGCGGGTGCGGTTGGAGGTGATGATCACCACGGGTGGCTCTTTAGCAACGATCGTGCCGATTTCGGGGATCGTGATCTGGAAATCGGAAAGCAACTCCAGTAAATAGGCCTCAAACTCCTCGTCACTACGGTCCAGTTCATCGATCAACAAGACTGGCGCGGTAGCATTCGAGGCATCAATAGCCTGCAAAAGTGGGCGCTGGATCAGGAAATCGGGGCCAAAAATTTCTTTAAATTCAGAAGCGGGCGCGCCGTGCTGTGCCTCCATCAGGCGAATGTGTAGCATCTGGCGCGTATAGTTCCATTCGTAAACGGCGGTGCTTATATCAATGCCCTCATAACACTGCAAACGAATCAAGCGTGTGTCGAGCAAAGCCGCCAGCACTTTGGCAACTTCGGTCTTACCTACCCCCGGCTCCCCTTCGAGCAGCAAGGGCTTCCGTCTCTTGAGAGCCAGGAAAACAGCCGTGGCCAGACTTCTATCGGCTATATAACTCTGGGCAAACATTGCCTTCTGTACATCTTCGATTGTAATTAACTGTTCCTGCTTCAAAGGAGCCTCCAAAGGTAAAAGCTTCGGCGATCTAAAGGGATACAAAGATGATATATCCTTATTCTATGCCATCTGATGTGGCGCTGCAAGGCTCTTTCCTGTTCCACAGGGCACTCTCAAAGTCTTTCCGCCCCGCCCCGCAGCTTGCTCATTCGCTCCTCTCTCACACTGCGGGGTGGGTCTTGCAAAGCGAGAACATCACTTTTACATGGCCCTGCCTGTTCCAAAATCCATCATAAACTCTGAGCAGAGAAGTCAGAGTATTCCTGACAAGACCAGGGAGAGGGGTGCCGCGGCACCCCTCTCCCTGGTCTTGTCAGGAACATCCTTTATTAACACTGGCCAGCGGTACACCACCAGTTCCAGACATTCACCGTTTCCTGCGCGCCCATTGGGCCAACGCCATAATTATGCCCGGTGTTCTTGAAGATCGAGGCATTCACCGGTGCATACTCAGTGACGAAGGGGAACTGCGTCAGATAGATCTGGTGAAGTTTGTCGAAGGCAGCCTGACGCACCACGGGATCGGTCGTGGAAAGTTCCTGGTTGAAGAGGACATCCGCGTCCTTGTCGCACCAGAAGGCGTAGTTCTGACCGGCATAACTGTTGGCTGCTGACGGGATGGCCGCACAGCTCAAACTGCTCGAATCATCGCCATCATAGGTGAAGGTTTGCTCAAACTCGGCAATATCATAGACGCCGGGCTTGCCCTGGGGCAATGTTGTACTGAAGAACGTGCTACCAGGCTGGTTGACCAGAGTGGTCTTGATGCCGATAGCCGCCAGTTCCTGCTGGACTACCACCTGGTCTGTCTTGCGCCAGGACAGCGTTGTCGTGGTGTACTTGAAGTCCAGGTGCAGGCCACCCTTGCTACGCACCCCATCGGCCCCCTTGACCCAACCCGCCTGATCTAACAGAGCATTAGCCGCCGCGGGATCAAAATTTGGACAGGTTACATCCTTCTGGTAGCCCGGATTCAACGAGGCCGGATGATCCGTACACAACAGATTACCTAAACCATTGCGAGCCACGGCAATCAGCTTGTTGTGATCGATGGCTAGCGCGATTGCATGACGAACATTGACATCCTTTAAGGCGGGATTGTTCTGGTTCATCCATAGCGCTTCAAAACCTGCCGAAACCTTATCGGCAGCAGCAGTGTAGCCAGTAATCGTCTTGTAGGAGTCGATCTTGCTGATGTCGATAAACCAGCTCGATGTAATGCCACCTGCCTGAGCATCTTTGAGAACGGTATCGGGATCGTTGACGATGCGGAAGACGATCTTAGCCAGATAGGGCAGGTTCGGCTGATAGTAGTTCGGATTGCGCACCACTGTGTACTGTTGCTGCGATGTGCTATTCGCCAGATCGAGCATGAATGGTCCACTGGTCACATGCGGCAACTGGGCATCAGCCGACTTGAGAATCTCCGCAGGCTTCATGCTGCTGAAGATATGTTGGGGCAATGGAGTACCAGGGTTGGCATCCACAAAGTTGGAAACAAAGTTCCCGATTGGCTTGTCCAGATGTATAATGATTGACAGGTTATCAGCAGAAACGGTCGTCGAGACGATATCCTGAAAACCAGTCGTAAACTTCTCACCAAAGGTCGGATCATTCCAGGTCTTAAAACTATAGGCCAGGTCGCGCACATCCAGGGGCTGACCATCGGACCATTTCAGACCACTGCGGAACTTGAATGTCCAGGTCCTGAGATCAGCACTGGCACCGCCATTGGCCACGGTGGGAATCTCTGTCAGCAGGCCTGGATGGACCTGGCCAAGAGCGTCTCCATAGAAAAGCGGCGTATAAATGGCTTGGTCGATCAACGTTGAATACGTCGTATCAGATCCCTGCGGTAACAAGGAACCGGGCGCTGCTGGCACTTCGTCAACCCAGACACCACCTTTGACAGGGGTGTTGCCTGACTGCACCGCTATTCCCTGCGCACCACAGGCACTGAGTACCATGGCCAGTAGCGAGAGAATCAGAGCCAGAAGCATCAACAGACGCTGCTCCGATTTTTTAAACATGATGTCCTCCTGACATACTAATGTACTAACAAATTAGCGCTACTTTCTAAGATTTCAACAATTTTGGGACTGATGTACGAGATCAATTTGACGAAATACTCTGCTATACACTATCTATGATCTGATACACAAAGAAGTGTTCTACATAATATACGTCGTTAAATCCGACATCTCTCACAAAGGCATCAAGAGACCCCTGCCTGTTCCGTCGTTTCGCGCAACGACCCCAGTTTGCGCATTTCCGGCCAGTGCCAGGCGACCAGCAGAACCACGAGAATGGTGCCGATCCCACCCAGCACGACTGCGGGAATAGGGCCGAATAATTGCGCGGTCAGACCAGACTCAAAGCCGCCCAATTGATTGGAGGTGCCAATGAAAAGCGAACTGACCGCGCTGACACGACCACGCATGGCGTCAGGTGTGCGCACCAGCAAGAGCGTGGAGCGCATGACAACGCTGATATTATCGAGCGCGCCCAGGATAAAAAGCATCACGAAGGATAGCCAGAACCAGTGAGAAAGGCCAAAGATAATGGTAGCCAGGCCAAAACCACTGACAGCCAGGAGAAGCGTGTACCCTGCTCGTTTGAAGGGGGGACGCTGCGCCAGAGAGAGGGCCATACATACGGCCCCTAGCGAAGCTGCTGCCTGTAGCCAGCCCAGGCCAAACGGACCAACATGCAGAATATCTTGCGCGAAAATCGGTAATAGCGTGGTTGCGCCTCCCAGCAAGACCGCGAACAGATCGAGCGTAATCGCCGCTAGCAGAACTGGTGTGCCCCACAGCATGCGCAAACCATCCAGAAGCACGCTGAGCTTGCGCGCCGAGCCTACCTGGGTGCTCTGGGGATGCAGGCGCATCAGCCATAAAAGGATCGCAAAGATCAGAAAGGTGCAGGAGGCCAGCACATAGACCAGGGTGGTGCTATGCAAAATGCCGATCAGAAAGCCGCTGGAAGCAGGTCCCAGTACTGCCGATAACTGCGAGATGCTACTCCTCCAGGTCGTGGCATTCTCAAAGATCGACTCTGGCACAATCTGCGACACCATGGTGGAACTGACCGGATTGTAAAACGATTGCACCCCCCCAATGATCACCACGCAGGCATAAATCAGTAGCAGTGAGCCTTGCAGATATGAGAGAGTTGCCAGACCCAGAGAGGCCAGCATCAGTAGACACATAGAAATCAGCGCGATCGACTTCCGATTATAGCGATCGACAGCATAGCCAGCAGGCAGAAAAAGCAGGATGACTGGAATCACCTGTGCCAGACCGATACCACCCAGCACCAGCGCTGAATGTGTGCGCTGATACAGTTCCCAACCCAGCGCGACCGTAATTACCTGCTGACCAAAAAAGACCAGAAAGACACCAGCAAGCAACAAACGGAAATCTCGATAACGTAGAGCTTCATAGGGATCGTGGCTCTTCTCGCCTGATTCTGGTACTGCTGTGGTGGTTGAACTTAGAAATAATTTCTCGCTAGAGGCTGACTCTTCTGTCGGTTTATCTTGCACGTAAGGTCCCTGTTCTATATCTATTAGCAAATAGCGGGCAAACCCGGATAGCCCGATCATAGCCCGTTCCACCTCAGCAGTCAAGAAGCGTGCAGTGCAAATCCTGGAGAAGTTCTCATGATATACTGAGGTAATTAAAAACGTAGATTTGCCAGAACGATGCTGTTACTATCCGCATAGAGGTGAATATTATGTCAACTAACTATACACTGCCCCTGGAGGGTAAGCGGGCAATTGTAACCGGGGCAGGCAGAGGCATCGGGCGCAGCATTGCGCTAGCGCTGGCCGAGGCGGGGGCTGATGTCGCACTAACGGCGCGCACAGCCAGCGATATCGAGCAACTGGCGGGCGAGATTCAAGCATTGGGACGCCACGCTGCCTTTGTATCCTGCGATGTGACCAGCGTTGACCAGGTTCAGCAGATGGCCACCACGCTGCTTGAGAGCCTGGGGGGACTGGATATTCTGGTCAATAACGCGGGCAACGCAGGCAGTCATAAGCTGCTCAACCATCCCGACGAACTCTGGCACCGCATGCTTGCCGTTAATTTGACCAGTGTCTACTACGTCTCAAAAGCCTTCCTGCCCACTCTAAGCGAGCAGCGCAGCGGACGTATCATTAACATTGCCTCCATTGCGGCCCGCACTGGCGGCAGCTATATCGCGGCCTATACGGCCTCCAAGCATGGCGTGCTTGGTCTGACGCGCGCCATGGCTGTGGAACTGCTGCCCTACAACATTACTGTGAATGCTATCTGCCCCGGCTACGTGGATACACCCATGACAGATGCCAGCGTCAGCAATATTATGGCACGCACTGGCATGGTCGAAGAAAAAGCTCGCGCGGCCCTGGCAAAGAACAGCCCACAGAACCGCCTGATCACCTCGGCAGAGATCGCCGCGCTTGCTGTCTTTCTCTCCCTGGATATCAACAAAGGCATTACCGGCCAGGCTATCAATATCGATGGCGGCGGCGTGATGTCTTAAATTTCAGCAGTTTTGTGTGGGCTGAGCAATAGCGGGCAGGTGCCCGCTATTGCTCAGCCCACACAAAACTGCTGCATTATATCAAACATTTGACAAACTAACATATTGCTGTTATCATGATTAATATCAATTAAATCAGATGCTAATGGTATCAAGATGGATAACAAATCTGAAAAAGAGATAGCAACTCCGCGTAAAAAGCGTGCTTACCGGGGCACGGTTCAGGCGGAGGTGGCGGAGTTGACCCGCCAGCGCATTATTCAAGCCGGGCTTGCGCTCTTCGATGAGCAATGGAGCGATACAATTACGCTTGAGCAAATCGCTGAGCAAGCTGGCGTAACTGTGCAGACGCTGTTGCGCCACTTTGGCGGCAGAGAGCGCCTGGCCGACGCAATCAGCCAGGAGGCATTCCGTCTGTCGCAGCAAGTGCTCAGCGAGCCTGTGCCTGGCGATAGCGCGAGCATCGCTGCCATCCTGATGGTCTATTACGATGTCAGCGGCAAGCGTATCATGCGCGGACTGGCTCAAGAGCAGCGCTATCCTCACCTGCACAGTATTATTGATGTCGCGCGTGCCTCACATCGAGCCTGGATCGAGCGGGCCTTCGCGCCATTTCTGACTGACCTGGAGGCAGCGGCGCGTACCCGTCTGCTGGCGCAACTCTTTACGCTCACCGGTGTCTTTACCTGGTATATGTTACGTGTCGAATGCGCTTTGAGCAGCGCTGAAGCGACGCTGGCGCTCCAGGAGATGCTCGCGAGCCTGCTTACATTTCAAGCTAGAGATGGCGATCTTTGACATAGATGTCTGTTAAAAGTTGTAAAAATAGCTCTTTCAGACGAAAACAGCCTTTCTCGCAAAAGGAGAGCAAGATGCTCAAATCTGCACAGTCCCCTACCACTAAAACAGTCCCTTTTATCTCTAAAACACCTTCGCTTACCAGTTTGCGTGCTTTTATGCAGGATCGCCTGGGCTTTCTTGAGCAACTGGCACGGACTGGTGATGTCTGTGGCTTTTATATGGGCCCGACCCCTATACTCTTCTTCAATAAACCTGAACATGTGCAAGCCATTCTAGTCGAAGGTGCCTATGCCTTTTCTAAAGGCAAGCTGATGCATAAGGCCATCAAAAGCAATGGACTCTTTATGAGTGAGGGTGATTTTCATCGCCACCAGCGCAAGTTGATTGCTCCGATGTTTCAGCCACGGCATATCAGTAGTTATGTCGAGACGATCGTGCAATATGGCGAACTGCTTGCGCGTTCGTGGGGCGCTCAGACGGTGATCGATTTAAATCAGGAGATGATCAATCTGACCATGAGTATTATCGGTAAAGTGCTTTTCGATATCGATATGCTCAAGGAGACCGACGAGCTTGGCGCAGCTATGGCCACTGGCTTTGAGCATACTGTGCGCAGGCTCTCGGAGCCGCTACTGCCACCGGACAATTGGCCCACTCCGCATAATCACCGGGTAAGGGCCGCGACGGCTTTGTTGGAAAATCGGGTGCTGCAGATGATCGCAGAACGCCGCGAGCAGCAGGCGCAGGGACTAGCCAAGCGCGTCGATATGCTATCCGTGCTGCTCAATGCTCAGGATGAGAACGGCCAGCATATGAGCGAGCGCCAGATACTTGATGAGTGCATTATCCTGCTGGGCGCGGGCCATGAAACTACTGCCGCAGCTCTGGCCTGGAGCTGGTACTTTCTCTGCCAGCATCCTGAGATATACACGCAGGTGCAGCAAGAGGTGCAACAAGCCCTGCAAGGTCAACGCGCGACCGTGGCCAGCCTGGCACAGTTGCCGCTCTGTCTCCAGGTTTTCAAAGAGACTATGCGCCTCTATCCACCTGCCGCGGCTATTCTGCGCGAGTCGCTGGAGGCAACCAGTCTCGATGGCTATCGCGTCCCTAAAGGGGCTAACATCCTGATCTCCCCATATACGCTCCACCGCAGGCCGGAAAACTTTCCGCAGCCGGAGATTTTCGATCCCACGCGCTTCTCGCCAGAGCGCGAGAAACAACTGCCTCGCCATGCCTATCTCCCCTTTGGTGCTGGCGCACGCGTCTGTATTGGCAACCATCTCGCGCTGATGGAGGGCCAGTTGTTAATCGCTACCATCGTCCAGCAAGCCAGCCTCAGCCTCGTCCCTGGTCAGCAGATTGTGCCCGATCCCGTCCACAATCTTGCCCTGCGCCCCGGCGGCAAAGTCAATGTTATAGTCTCCCATGCTTGAAGAAGACGAGCCACACGGGCGCGCCCGTGTGGCTCGTCTTCTTCAAGCATGGTAAAAGAATTCTGGTCTAGTGGTCTAGACATCTTGACATTTGCGCAAGAAACCGATTATAATTTAGTAACACCGCGTAACTCATGCAGATACATTATGATCTAAAGGGAGTTGTCTGGCTATTTATGCGGGTAAAACGCTATAGAAAGGAGAGGAGTAATTATTCGCTCTTACTTTGATTCTCGCTATGTATCGAGTGAAGCGCTGACAGAATACATAATTGTCAGTGCCTGATAAAAGCCATATTAAGGGTATGTATATACCCCTGGCACTCCACATGCATTGAGGAAAATGCTTGCTTCTCCAGAATCACCTGTCAGGAAAGGAGAATTTGCAATGAGTGTTGCAAACACCGCACCCCAAACGACTTTTGGCGACCGCGTTCTGGGTGCCGCGCAGAGCCTTGGACGCTCTTTGATGCTCCCGATTGCTACTCTGCCTGCCGCCGCGCTTTTGTTGCGCCTGGGCCAGAATGATATCTGGGCCTGGACCGGTACGGGCAGCTATCTCGCGCTTAATGGTATTCCTTTCTTTGCGGCGGCAGGCAATGCCTTATTTGGCAATCTGCCTGTTATCTTCGCTGTTGGTATCGCTGTAGGTTTGACCAGTGACGCTGGGGCTGCCGCGATTGCTGGTTTGATTGGTTATCTGGTATTTACTGGTGTGTGGAATGTGACGATTCCGCAATTAAGCGGCGCGCCCGATCCTAAATACACGATGGGCGTGCTCTCAGGTATTCTCTCCGGCATTACTGCCGCTTTACTCTACAGGCGTTTCTATGATATTCGCCTGCCTGACTATCTGGCGTTCTTTGGTGGGAAACGTTTTGTCCCGATTATTACCGCTTTCGCGACGCTGATCCTGGGGCTGATTTTTGGCTGGATCTGGGCGCCGATCCAGGCTGTGATAGATGCACTGGGACATGATATTGTGGGTCTGGGAGCGATTGGCGCTGGCATTTATGGCCTGCTGAACCGCCTGTTGATCCCGCTGGGCCTGCATCATGTGCTCAATAGCTACTTCTGGTTCCAGTTGGGCAGCTTTACCGGACCCAAGGGCGTTGTCAATGGCGACCTTAACCGCTACTTTGCTGGCGATCCGACCGCGGGCAATTATATGGCTGGCTTCTTCCCGGTGATGATGTTTGGTCTACCGGGCGCGGCTCTGGCTATGATTCGCCAGGCCAGATATGGCAAAGTGGCCGCCGGTATTCTGCTCTCCGCGGCTTTCTGCTCGTTTCTGACAGGTGTCACCGAGCCGATCGAGTTCGCCTTTATGTTCGTTGCTCCTGTGCTCTACGTGGTTCACGCTATCCTGACCGGTCTCTCGCTGGTGATCTGTAATCTGTTGCAGATTCGGCTTGGTTTCGGTTTTTCCGCTGGCTTGATTGACTTTGTGCTCAATTTCAGTAAAGCGAACTCAAACAATGCCTGGATGCTGATCCCGCTGGGCCTGATCTATGGCGCCGTTTACTACTTCCTCTTTAGCTTCTGTATCCGCATCTTTAACCTTGGCACGCCTGGTCGCGGCGAGGCGCGCACGGGTATGTCTGCTGACTGGATCTTGCCAGAGAGCCAGCGTGGAGAAAGAAAGGCCAGCAATGGCGTGGCCAGCGCGACAGTTATGGACGAGATGAGCACAGATCAGGATACGGTCCTGGCTGGCCGTGTACTGGAAGCGCTTGGTGGTCGGACTAATGTAGAAAGTGTTGAGGGCTGTATCACTCGCCTGCGTCTCTTCGTGAAAGATCCAACGCAGATTGATGATGAACGCCTGAAAGCATTGGGTGCCTCCGGGGTGATTAAGCGCGGCAAAATTGCCCAGGTGGTGATGGGCACACAGTCGGATCGCATCGCTGAACGTATCAAGCGCCTTCTTAAACAGCCTGACGTGGAAACTGTCAGCGATTAGAAGGTGAGTTGGCTGCCAGACTGACAGGGCGCGCGAGCACGCGTTGTCAGTCTGGACTCAGCAAACAGGGTAGGCAAAACATGGCATATATCCACATTCTCGCGCCACTCGATGGCACAGTTGTTGAGCTGGAAAGCGTTCCAGACGAGGTATTCGCTCTGAAAATGGCTGGCGATGGAGCAGCTATCGATCCAACGGGGCAGGTGGCGCTGGCCCCGGCGACGGGCAAGCTGGTCAAGCTGTTCAGAGGTGGGCACGCGTTTGGCATTGAGGTTGAAGGGGGCGTTGAGCTGATCGTACATCTCGGTCTTGACACGGTTGAGCTGGAGGGTAAGGGCTTCGAGAAAATCGCTGTGGAGGGCCAGCTTGTTCAGGCCGGTGATCCCATTGTGTACTTCGAGCGCGCCACTATTGAAGCGGCTGGCAAGTCAATTTTGAGTCCCGTTGTCTCTCCCGGAAATGGGACCATCGTGCGGCGGGCCAGTGGGGTCGTCCAGGCTGGACAGGATGTACTGTTTACCCTGGAACTGTAACGTGCAAATCAGACCTGGCGGTCAGCAATCTGGGTCTTATGGTCCCTACTCCTCTAACGCTGATCAGCCGGGCTGTTTTTCTTCCTGCTCCAGGGAAAATGCGCAGCTAGCTAGCACAAGGAGCAATGCAACATGGAAAATAAGGTAGAACGCATAGTGACATTGGGCAGCAAATCGGGCCTGCACGCCCGCCCTGCCGCGATCTTTGTTCAGCATGCAAAGAGCTATCAGAGCCAGATTACGCTGAGCAAAGAGGAGAAAACCGTCAACGGCAAGTCGATGCTCTCGCTCTTAACTCTCGGCGCTGAGAAGGGCGACCAGGTCGTGATGCAAATCAGCGGAAGTGATGCGGAGGCAGCTCTCAAGGAACTGGTGCCATTACTTGAGGAGGATCTGGGATGAAGGTTCTACGCGGCATTCCCGCGGCCCCTGGCCTGACTATTGGCCCGGCGTTCACCATACGCCCCGCTTCCCCTGTTGACCTGGAGGAGCGGCGGGAGGTGGATAGTCCGGTGGAAATGTCGCACCTGGAACAGGCTATTGCTCAGGCCAGCACATTTCTAGCACAATTGCAACAGGCGGCACCCGGTCCTCTAGCGGAAATTCTCGCGGCCCAGGGCGAAATGCTCAATGATCCAGACCTCAAGCAAAAGGCGGTTGAATTGATCGTTAGCGGCAGTTCCGCTGTCGCAGCGATTACTCTTGTGGCCACGAACTACGCGGAGCAGTTAGCGAGCCTGCCAGACCCCTATCTGGCCGCGCGTGCCGAGGATGTGCTTGAGGCTGGCCGACATATTGTGGCCGAACTGCGTGGTAATGTAGCTACTATTATGCTCACTCAACCCTCAATCCTGGTGGCACACGACCTCTCTCCGGCGGAACTGGTGGGTCTTGATTCCCAATTACTGCTGGCCGTGGTTGCTGAAACCGGCTCGGCGACTGGTCACCTGGCAATTGTTGCTCAGGGGCTGGATATTCCCGCTGTGCTTGGTGTGAGCAATGCACTCGCTGAGATACAGATGCTCTCCACGCTGATCGTCGATGGGGAAGATGGCCATGTGACGCTCGACCCCGGCCAGGCAGAACGGGACGCGACCCAACAGCGCCTGGAGGATATAGCCAGGGAGCGGCAGGCTCTAGAAATCTACCGCGAGCGAGCGGGCTTGACCGCCGATCAAGTCGAGATTGAGGTCTTCGCCAATATTGGCTCGCTGGCCGAGGCACAGAAGGCGGTCGCGCTGGGGGCGCGGGGCGTGGGCCTCTTGCGCACAGAGTTTCTCGCCGCTCAGGGTCTACCCTCTGAAGAGGCTCAGTTTAAAATCTACGATGAGATTGCTGCACTGCTGAATAGTCCGCTGATTGTACGCACCTTTGATATCGGTGGCGATAAGCCGGTGCCGGGACTGGAGCTTCCAGCGGAGATGAATCCCTTTTTAGGCTGGCGCGGCATTCGCCTGGGTCTGGACCGGCCTGAGGAGGTCTTTCTACCCCAGATACGCGCTCTCCTGCGCGCAGCCAGCAAGCACGATATTCGCCTTATGCTGCCGATGGTCGCGACACCCCAGGAGGTGGAGGATGCGCGGCGCTTGATCGCGCGGGCGCGGCATGAATTGGAGCAAGCAGGCTATACGCTACGCCCTGTGCCACTGGGCATTATGGTCGAAACACCTGCCGCAGCTTTAACGCTCGATCAATTCAGCCGGCTGATCGATTTTGCCTCTATTGGTACCAACGACCTTGTGCAGTATACCTATGCAGTTGATCGCACCAATGCCCATGTGCGCGAGCGCGCTCACCCGCTTGGCATAGCCATCCTGCGTCTCGTCGAGCGCGTCTGTCAGGCCGGAGTTCCTGTGGCCGTCTGCGGTCAACTCGCCTCCGAGCCAGCCGCTATCCCCTTGCTCGTCGGTCTCGGCGTACGCGAACTCTCCGTCGCACCCGCGCGCGTCTCCTCGGTCAAGCAGGTGCTATCCACTCTGACCCTGGCGGAAATGCAGGCGCGCGCTCAAGAGGCGCTGAGCAAAGGGCACGTGAGTCTGTAAAGCGGCGCTGATTTTTCTGGCTTTAGCCTTCATGGTTGACTCAGGCACTTAACACGACGCCTCTTGCTACCAGGTGGAAGCGGCGCGATACCCTCTACGATCTCTACCTGAGCAGGCTGGCAGGTATAAGATGCGATAGTGGCCTGGACACTGCCCAAAACCGCGCTTGAGATGCTGGCAAAGCTGGCCTCAGGCAGGATGGTAAGCGCGATGATCAACTGGCCAGGAGCGCGCTGGATGACCTGATAATCGGCGATCTCCTGGCTGGCCAGTAGAATCATGCGGCGTATGGTATCTGGATAAAAGGGGCGCGTGCCGCCCGCCTGGGAGAGGAAGTAGCAGACATCATCGCAACGTCCCTCGATCGAGCGAATGACGCGAAAAGGCGAGCCACAGGCGCAGGGCTGAGCCGCGATTTGTAGCACATCATTGAGGCGATAACGAATTATCGGCTGCGTGGTGCGCCAGAGATCAGTTACAATGGGCATAACGCGTTTATCCTGAAGCAGAACTGGCGCGTCACGTGAGGGATCAGTTGGGCCTTGTTGCTGGAACGTATTGGCTGGCAGTGGCTCAAACTGAAGCACTACAGCATCCTCTTGAATATGCAGCGAGCCATGAGAACAACTGACAGCCAGCAAACCCTCGGTGCATTGATAGATCTGGTGAACAGGAGCCTGAAAAGCGGTGGCAAGCTTATGCTGTTCCTGCTCCTCCAACACTTCAGCGACCGAGATCAAGCGTTGCGGGCAAATGCACAGCTTGCCGGCAAGGCGTTCGCGGGCGAGGAAGCCTAGCAGAGAGGGCGGGCCAACGATCAGATGTGGCTGGAATTCGTTGAGGGCCGCGACCGCTTCGGCCAGGGGCAGCATCAGATCAAAGTAACGAAAGCGAATAATTGTGCTGCGAACCTGTTCGTAGAGATTGCTGTTTGAGCGCAGGAAGAAAGCCACGCGCAGCGTGCCACGCGGGAGGGTATGCAGCGTTCTGGCCAGGATGGTGCCGGCCCAGGCCGCTTGCTCACGCTGACTGACCAGGAAGAGGCCGCGATGGCCGGAGGTGCCTGACGAAAGGCCCACGGTCAGACCAGCGATTTGAGGATTAAAATCGCGCTCGCGCTCGGCCCGCAAGGCAATCTCCATGGCCTGCTCACGCGAGATATGCCGGGTGTTAAAGGTGTCAAAATTGGCCATCATCAGGCGCTTATCAACGCTTGGCAAGGCGCGCCAATCCGAGGAATGCTGCTCGGACCAGTGGGCGCGATAAAATGGCGCGTGCTGACGAGCGTACTCCACGATATGCCGCGCGCGCTGCTCCTGGTAGCGTTCCAGA
Organism: Candidatus Paraktedonobacter carboxidivorans; assembly: GCA_041156125.1. Taxonomy (GTDB): domain Bacteria; phylum Chloroflexota; class Ktedonobacteria; order Ktedonobacterales; family Ktedonobacteraceae; genus Paraktedonobacter; species Paraktedonobacter carboxidivorans. The sequence continues at coordinate 91,877 of JBEVTI010000014.1, read as the reverse complement.
GCGCTCCCGCGCAGATATTGCCAGCGCCAGCGCGCCTGTAAGAAGTGGGCGGCGAGCGCTAATTTTGCTGATCCACTCATATCTCAGACTCAACTTCGCCCGCGAAGGCTTCGGGGCAATGACTGGGCACGATGATCACATCCGGCTGCAGCCGGGCAAAATCGTGCAGATGTTGGATGGTCGTACGCACCATGGCGGGATCATCGACGAAAAAGTTGGTCAGACGCGAGGGTGGACGATTTTCGCGCACCGAGCGACGCATCCAACAGCCATCAGCGGCGAAGAGGATACGCCCCCTGCTTGTAGAGGCCAGCAGACCGATCTGGCCACACGCGTGGCCGGGCAATTCGACCAGCAGCAGCGAGCCATCGTTGAAGAGATCATGCGTCGCTCCCAGCGCGGGCAGTTGTTGCCCCTGGAAAGGCGCAAGCAGGGTAGCGCGCTGCTCAAAATGCTCAGGCAGGAGAGCAGGAATAAAGGCCCGGCTCAGCGCTGACAAGCCCTGGCGCGTGGCTACATCGCGATAAGCGCGTTGCGCGGCAATATAGACAGCGGCAGGAAAATCGCGCAGGCCGGCGATATGGTCGGCATGAAAATGCGAGATCAGCACATGTTGAATCTCGCTGGCCCGCAGGTTCAGACGCGCCAGTTGCTCCACAACCGCCAGTTGGGGTTCCACGTACAAAGGCGTAGCGGCACGATAGAGTGAGAACGGCAGACGGCGCGTCACCTCAAGCATGCGCGGCGCGTAGCCGGTGTCCCACAGTAGCCAGCCCTGCACGGGATGGCACAGGAGAGCTACCAGCGAATGACAGGCAACCATGCGCCGCGAGCCGCCCTTGAGAATATGATTCTCCCTGGCCAGGCAATAGCCAGTATCAAGAATATGGCATGGCAGAACGGGCGTGGACTGGCTCATGCCCCCTCCTTGAGCGTCTCAAGCGTGCATGCAATGCCGTCCGCGAGCGAGATTTGCGGCGCATAGCCCAGATCGCGTTGAGCGGCACTAATATCGTACGTCTGAGTGCGCGCCAGAATCAAGACTGCATAGCGCGTCAGCAATGGCTCGATACCCGTCAGGGCCGCGCGTGCTTCCATAAGCGAGGCCGCTCCCAGAGCCAGTTCCAGCGGTACAGCACGTATATGCGAGCGCAGACCCAGGCGGCGTAAGACAGCGCGAATTACCTCCCAGAGGGGCGCGTGCTCACCGTTAGTAATGGTATAAGTATTGCCCACGGCTGCACGGGCCTCGGCGGCGAGCAAAAGCGCGTGAACGACATTCCCTACATAGGTCAGATCAACCAGGTTACGACCACTGCCGATCTGCGGCAGACGTTGACGGCGCGCAGCTGCGATCAAGCGGGGCAAGAGTGCCTGGTCGCCGGGACCAAAGATCGCTTTGGGGCGCAGAGTCACCGTCTCCAGTCCAGCCGCCGCCTTGACGCGATCCTCACCTAGCTTCTTGGTCAGCGCGTAGACCGAGGTAAAGTGGCGCGGATATTCCACCTGTTCGCGGGCCTCGAACTGATCATGGCCATCGAAGACCACGCTGGGCGAAGAGACATAAACCAGGCGGCGCACCCCATGCGCCTGACAACCAGCCAGCACGGACTCTGTGCCACCAAGGTTGATCGCGAAGAAATCCGCGCGCCGTCCCCAGGGAGCTGAGAGCGCGCCCACATGATAGACCACCTCCATGCCCGCGCAAGCCGCCTGCACAGCCGCGTTTGCCCGCAAGTCCGCCTCTATCGGCACAGCACCCCTGGCCAGTAGATCCCGCGCAGGCGCGAAATTTCTCCCCAGCAGAAAAACCCTGTCGCCCCTCTCTACCAGGGCGGCAGCCAGGTGCCTGCCCAGAAAACCAGTGCCACCAGTCACAAGTATATTCATACGCTCGATGCTTCTCCTTTGGATACCTGCGCGCTTTCTCACGCTGATGCAAAGTCACCTGACCTTTGCGGCTTTCTGATGTAGCATGCCTCAACGCCGGAGCGGCCTGACGCTTGCTTGATCAAGATCCGCTTGAGGATACTGAAATTAATAGGTCAGTGCCAGCCCTCCCAGGGTCAGGCCCGCACCCGTGCCGACCAACAGGATGCGCTGACCGCGCTGGATGCGACCACTGGCTACAGCTTCAGAAAAGGCCAGGGGAATAGAAGCCGAGATGCAATTGCCCCGCTGAGCCAGGTTCATGACAAGCTGATCGCTGTGAAAGCCAAGACGCCTTGAGAGTTGCTCGATCGCGTGACGACTGGCCTGGTGAGGGACAATCGTATCCAGTTCCTCGCGCGACCAGGGGATTTCAGCAAAGAAGCGGTCCAGAAATGGTCCCATCAGCACAGCTGCCTGGCGAAAAATGGCGGGACCACGCATATGAAACATATTCATCTGAGGCGTGGTGGTTGGTTTATTCGGATGATGATTGGTGCCACCACCGAGCAGTTCTGTCAGATCCACGCCGCTGCTGTAGGTCTCGAAGCGCGCGTACCAGACAGCGCTGGCTTCTCCTGCCTGGCTACGTGTCAAGACCACAGCCGCGGCTGCATCACCAAAGAGAACCGCGCTCTCCTTCTCTTCAGGATTCAGTGAACAGGAGGCGATCTCACTACTACAGATCAGCACATTTTTATATACGCCAGCCGCCAGCAGATGCGCGGCCAACTGGAACGCGACCAGGAAGCTCAGGCAGGTTGCATTGACATCAAAGCAAGCGCTTTTGCCCTCCGGTGCCTGGAGTTCGCGCTGCAACAGTGCCGCCGTACAGGGAATCGCCTGGTGCGGAGCCGTAGACGCGCAGATCAGTGCGTCCAACTGATCCACCGCCATGCTCGCGTTATCCAGGGCCGCGCGACTGGCCGCAGCCGCCATACTCAGCGTTGTCTCGGCGGTAATATAACGACGTTCATACACGCCCGTCACCTGCGCAATCCACTGGGCTGGAATATGCAAACGATCCTCAAGATCCTCATTTGTCACACGCTGCTCAGGTAGATACCAACCCGAGCCAGCTATTTTCACTGGAAGCATCTTTTTTTGCCTTTCTGGAGCTACTGATAAGACCTGCTCAACTTGCTTATAGACCATATTAGAAAGACGTTTAGACTCTATATTTTTCGCCAGAATACACTATTCTAGCTCGACAGAGCATGGGGCATTTGTCCTATAAAGCCTCATCCTCCCGAAAAAGCAAAGAGCGACACAGGCGCGCCTGTATCGCTCTTTTACCATTTGGATCGTAGATGAGTTAAGCTATGGCCAGGCTACGTCCAACGGCCTGGGCGACGGCCTGGGCTTTAGGCATCAGTTGTATAAACTGCTCGATAGTCAGGGATTGCGCGCCATCCTTGAGAGCTTCATCGGGGTTAGGGTGAACCTCGATGAGCAATGCATCGGTGCCAGCCGCGATAGATGCGAGCGAGAGGGGCGTGACAAGGTCACGGTGCCCGGTGCCCTGGCTGGGGTCCGAGATGATCGGCAGGTGGGAGAGGCGCTTGATCATAGGGATCGCGCTGATATCCATCGTGTTACGAGTCATCTTCTCGAAAGTGCGAATACCACGTTCGCACAGAATCACATCAGGATTGCCCTGTGAAAGAATATATTCAGCGGCCAGCAGCCACTCCTCAAAGGTCGCTGACATGCCACGTTTGAGCACTGCCGGTTTTTTGGCTTTACCCACAGCGTCGAGCAGCATATAGTTTTGCATATTGCGCGTACCAATTTGCAGAATGTCGGCGTACTCGCAGACCATCTCGACATCTGTTGGCGTCATGACCTCGGTGATGATCGCCATACCAAACTCGGCGCGCGCCCTGGCTAATAACTTCAGACCTGCCTCACCCATGCCACGAAAGCCGTAGGGAGAGGTTGAGGGCTTGAAGGCACCCCCACGCAAAATTACCGCGCCCTGTTTGCGCACCGCCTCAGCCGTGGTCATGAGCTGCTTCTCGCTCTCGACCGTGCAGGGGCCAGCCATCATCACGATTTCCGCGCCGCCGATGTGAACGACACCACCGGCAACGCAAGCCGAGGGCACATCGACGATCGTGTTCTCAGGATGAAATTCGCGGCTGGCCAGCTTATAAGGTTTGGAAACGATCAGAATGCGCTCAACGCCAGGCAACCCCTCCAGGGCATCGCCGATCGAGGGGTTGATGCCACCAACGGTTGTACGCGTGCCTGAGGGACCTACGGCACCGAGCACACCAATGACTGTTAACTCCGTGCCGCGCGAAAGATTCCCGCTCAATCCGCGGTTTTTCAGAAAAACCTGGACATTTTCAATCTCTTCGTCGCTACAATGCTGCCGCATGACGACAATCATAAGAAAAGCTCCTTGTCGAAATTGGAGAGCAACTACATAGCTCTCCTACCGCAAAATCAATTGACTTTTTCGGCATTCGCTTGCGCAATACCTCAAGGGAAGAAGTAGTCAAGTACGATCCACCATGGGAATAATCCAATCAGGCTACCGCAACAAAAACTACTGCTGAACAGCGAACGTTGGACGTAAATTTACTGCTCCACGAATATACACATGCTGAATCTCGGAGAGACTCCGCGTTGTATTCACATGAAGCAGCACGCGGATACATTTACCCAGGCTCCCAGGCACCGGTATCTCACGGGTACACATCAGAGGTACCTCCGCCCAACCCAGCATACGAGCGGCAACGGCGGGAAACTCCGCGTCCAGATCCTCAGTCAAGCTGAAGATCGCGCTGGCAATGTCCTCGGTCTTTAGCTCATTATGGCGAATTATCAGCTGCAAAAGCTCTGTAGTCGCGGAAAGAATCTCCTCGCGGTCGTTGTGCTCAATAGTGGTCGCACCACGAATGCCCCGGCAATACATCAAATGCCTTACCCCCTCGGAAGAAAATAGTCCTTCTCTATGCTTTAAAAAGAAGGACATAAAGAATATGCCCCCTATTGTAAGGGATAAGCAGGACTTTACGCAACTTTGTAGGAGCTTCTATGAGAGCACAACCCAGCAATTAGCAAATCCGGGCTATTCCATGATATATATTTGTGTTTCTCGATGTTTCAATGTATTCTTCTGTTATCCCCCAACGGGAACAACGCACTGCCGGCAAATAGATGGCGGCAGGATAGGATTTTGCGCGCTGGAGGAATTGCAGAGTTTTGCAAGGAGCTTGATATGTGCAGAGTTTTGCAAGGAGACCAGGGAAGAAAGGTTGTTATTTTGCACAAACAGAGGAGTTTCTTGCAGGGAAGATTACAGCTTCAAGGAAGAACGTTTATTTTGAAACTGGGTCTGAGTGCCGCGCTGGCGGTGCTGGCCGTGGCGTTATTGGCCAGTCAGACAACTGGTCAGGCACACGCGGCAGCAAGAAGCAGCTCAAGCTATACGATTGTCAGCGGCGACACGTTAAGCGGGATTGGCAGCAAATTTGGGGTAAGCGTAGCCTCTCTGATAGCAGCTAACAATATCGCAAATCCTGACATGATCTATGCAGGACAAACGCTCATCATTCCTGGAGGCAGTTCTACTCATTCTGGCTCAGCAGGTGGCTCTTACCAGGACATGATCTACCAGGTCTTTGGTCAGTATGGAGGCGGGGCCGTGCGTGTGGCCATGTGTGAGTCAACTATGAACCCTAACGCCTACAACGGCGTGCTGGGGGCGGCTGGACTCTTCCAGATCATCCCTGGCACCTTCGCCAGCACCTCCTACGCGGGACAGTCGGTCTACAATCCAGAGGTCAACATCCGTGCCGCGCATGAGATTTTCGCGCGCGACGGCTACTCATGGAGCGAGTGGGCCTGCAAACCTTGATCTAATCTACAGGAGTAGAAGATGTGCCTGGCCTGAGCGCAGTGCGCTCAGGCCAGGCACATCTTCTACTCCTGTGAATTTTATCCCATAAATTCACGCGCGAAGAGGGGCAGAGTCTCTGGCTGCAGAATATCAGGGAAGCCAAGAATGATCTCGTGAATGCCAGCTTCCTCAAGTTCGGCCAGACGGGCGTGGATGGTATCCGGGCTACCAATCAGGCCACCTGAGGCGGATGGGCGATTGCGAAAAGCGGCGGGTATTTTGGCCTGGGCCTCTTCATCAGTTGCCCCCATGGCACATACGCTGATAGTGGTGCGCCGGATGCTCTCATAATCGCGCCCGATAGCTTGACAGTGCTGCTTGAGAACCGCGAGCTTGTGCTTGATTGTCGCCAGGTCGCCGCCAATGTTACAGGCATCGCCATATTGCGCGACCAGTTTAAGCGTGACCTGTTCGCCACCACCGGCGATGAGCAGAGGAATATGCGGCTGCTGCACACCCTTGGGTTGATTAATCGCGCCACGCACGTGATAGTATTCGCCCTCGAACTGTGCCTCCTCCTGGGTCCACATAGCCAGGATAACCTGCAAGGCCTCGCGCAGCAAGCGCAGGCGACCAGGCCCATCGGGATAGTCATAGCCGTACGCGCGATACTCGTGCTCGTACCAGCCCGCGCCTATGCCAAAGTTCAGACGCCCGTGGCTCAGCACATCTACCGTGCTGGCCATTTTCGCCAGCAGGGCGGGATGGCGATAGCCATTGCAGGTGACAAGTTGTCCAATGCGCACACGCTGCGTATCGCGGGCCAGCGCTGCTGTAGTGGTCCAGGCCTCAAAGGTTGGCTGCTGGGAGGGGTGCGGAATCGTATGGAAGTGATCGACCAGCCAGACCGAGGAGAAATTTAGCTCATCGGCCTGTCTGGCCACGCGCGTCATAGTCTCATAAGCCTCTACTGGATCTTTGATACTCTCCAGGTCCATCGTCCAACCTTGTGGCAAGGATAAACCAAATTGCAAAGCCATTAAAGCATTACCTCATTTCTAAAAGAAAGCTTAGATGCGCGGAGGCGTCATCTTGACGCTAGTAATCCATTTGAGTATGCTCTATTTGTAGTGCCAGAACCAGTGTTTCTTAATCATAGGTCTGGGACCACCAGGATAGATTCAGCTTGAGATAAGAAGGGGTAAATAATGAGCGAAAATGAGCGGCGCGAGGCTCTGGCAGATTTTTTACGCAAGCGGCGGGCGCATCTTTCACCAGCTGATGTAGGCTTGCCAGCAGGTTTGCGCAGGCGCACGCCGGGCTTGCGTCGCGAGGAGGTCGCGCAACTCGCGAATATTGGCACGTCATGGTATGTCTGGCTGGAACAGGGACGCGATGTGCATCCATCAGCCCAGGTGCTGGAAAGTCTGGCCGAGGCACTCAGGCTAACCCCGAACGAGCGCCGGCATCTCTTTTTGCTCGCGGGCCAGGCGTTTCCTCCTGCGACCTCTTCTATCGAGGAAACCCTGCAGCCAGTACTCCAGCGTATGGTAGATGAATTTGGACCCATACCCGCGTATGCCAGTGGCAGACGCTGGGACTACCTGGCGTGGAACGATGCCGCCGATAAGATCTTCAATATTGCCCAACCAACGCCTCCCTACGCGTATAATGTACTCTGGCGTCTCTTTAGTGCTCCACCAGAGCGTCATAGCGCTCACTGGGAAAAGATAGGGCGCGGCATCCTGGCCGAGTTCCGCACTGCCAGTGCGCGTTATCCTGGCGATAGCTCTTTCGATGAACTGATCGAGGATCTGAAGCGCGTCAGCCCTGACTTCCGGCTCTGGTGGCCGCAACACGAGGCCAGAAGCACCCTTTATGGTCACAAATCTCTGATGCACCCTATCATAGGAGATCTCGAATTTGAGCAGATGACTCTACAGGTGATCAACGAACCCGATGTCAGAATCGTGATCTATACACCAGAAGCTGAAACGCGCGCGAAAATCCAGAGCTATCTGCTCCAGCAAGGCGCTGCAGATAATCAGGCAGTTCTGACATAGCTTACAGTCCAGGGCGTGAGAACACCCTTGCGCCATATAAATCTTGTATTAATGGCGTGGAAATCTCTATTAGACAGATTGCTTCACGTTCTTTATAATTATTTTGGGGCATCTTTGCGCGGAAGCAAGATGATTTGACATCCTATGCGCGCCAGGTGCATACAAAGGAGTTTAGGCAAATGGATGAACGTTATGAATTGGGGATGAAGGTGCGCAAAGAGGTGCTGGGCAGTGAACACGTGGAGCGAGCACAGGCACGTATAACCGAGTTGGACGCCGCTTTTCAACGGTTCATTACCGAGACGGCCTGGGCGGGAGTCTGGGCGCGACCAGACCTGGATCGGCGTACACGCAGCCTGGTGACGATCGCTATCCTGGCGGCGCTGGGACGCGAGGAACTGGCTCTCCATCTGCGCGCCAGCCAGAATCTTGACGTTGATCCACACGAGATCGCGGAGGTGTTGCTGCACGTAGCGGTTTACGCAGGGGTGCCAGCAGCCAATGCCGCTTTCGCGGTCGCAAAAAAAGAACTTGCGTAGCCAGGACAGACCCTGGCAGAGACCGATTCAACGCAGAAGAGTCAGGAGGTTGACCAATGAAGCAGATCCAGACCACGATTGGCGAGATAGTGCGCGGGAATAGCGAAATATTTCCACCCTATCTATATGAAGCCTACCAGTCTACCCGGCGTCGCGCTCCTAAATTGGCGCTGATCGATGTACCGCTGACCATTTCAGAAATCACTGGCCCCGGCCATCCTATCAGCGCGATTACCACTGAAGATGCGGATCTGACACGTAACGCGGGCACCGGCGGCGAGGCTGTTGGTCAACGGATCATCCTGACCGGGAGGGTATTTGATGAAGCGGGCGCGCCTCTGCCCAAGACGCTGATAGAGATCTGGCAGACCAATGCTTCCGGGCGCTATCTGCATAGACGCGACCAGTGGCTGGGACCACTTGATCCGAACTTTCTCGGCATGGGGCGCACGCTAACCAATACCGAGGGCGTCTACCGCTTCCTGACTATTCGCCCTGGTGCATATCCGTGGAAGAACCATCCCAATGCCTGGCGACCCGCGCATATCCACTTCTCGCTCTTTGGCCCTACCTCGCTTGCCCGCGTGGTGACACAGATGTATTTTCCCAATGATCCACTTTTCTTCCAGGACCCCATCTTCAGCTCAATCCCCACGGAAGGCGCGCGTCAAAGCCTGATCGCCGCTTATGATCACAGCATTACTGAGCCGGAATGGGCGCTGGGTTATCGCTGGGATATTGTCTTGCGCGGCAGAGATGCGACGCCCTTTGAAAAGTCAGAGGTGCCTTGATGGAGATAAAACCATTAACCGGCTCCCAGACAGTGGGACCGTTTTTCTCGCTCGGTCTGCTCTATACCGAGGCTGAACGCAATGTGCTGGCACAGCCGGGGACAGCCGGAGAGCGCATCCGCATCGAGGGACTGGTACACGATGGCGATGGTATGCCGGTGCCCGATGCGCTGATTGAGATCTGGCAGGCCAACACCTATGGACGCTACAATCATCCAGCGGACCAGAGCGCCGCGCCTCTGGACCCGGAGTTTACCGGCTTTGGTCGCGCTGGTACGAATGAAGAGGGACGCTACTGGTTTGAAACCATCAAACCAGGCCCGGTGGCCTTTAACGCTCAGTTGCAGCAGGCACCGCATATTAATGTGACAATCTTCGCGCGCGGCCTGCTCAATCACCTGGTCACACGCCTATACTTCGCTGACGAGCCGTCCAACGCTGAAGATATGACCTTGCAATGTGTGCCGGAAGAGCGGCGCGCCACGCTGCTGGCAAGGCATGAGAACAACGGCTCAACAACGGTGTATCGCTTCGACATTGTTCTCCAGGGAGCAAACGAAACCGCGTTTTTTAATCTATAAAGGAAGAGGCCAGTCATGTTAGCACCTGGTCAAGGAAAAGCCATGTCCGCGATCTTCGCGCCAGAAGCGCAGGTCCAGTCTTTGCTGATCTTCGAGGCAGCCCTTGCCCGCGCGGAGGCACGCGCTGGAGTGATACCCGTCGAGGCAGCGGAGGCCATCGCGAACGGCTGCCGCGTGGAACTCTTTGACGTGGCCACCCTTTACCAGGAGGCGGCTACGGCTGGCACACCAGTCATTCCCCTGGTACGTATGCTGACAGAGCGTGTAGAGCTTCCCGCGCGCGGCTTTGTGCATTGGGGAGCCACCAGTCAGGATGCGTTAGATAGCGCGCTGATGCTCCAGATGCGCGCGGGGCTGGACCTGCTCATCTCCGACACACAGGCCATCTGCGCCTCTTGCGCGCGCCTGGCTGAGCAACACCGCCATACATTGATGGCGGGCCGCACGCTGATGCAGCAGGCATTACCCATCACCTTTGGTCTGAAAGCAGCTCACTGGCTGGCGCAGGTCACACGCCAGACGCGAGCGCTAAACACGCATCGTCAGCACACGCTGGCCGCTCAACTGGGAGGGGCCGCTGGCACGCTGGCCTCGCTGGGCGAGCAGGGTCCACTCGTCATGCGCTGGCTCGCGGAAGAACTGCGCCTGCCGCTAGCAGAACTGCCCTGGCATACAGAGCGCGACCGCGTGGCGGAAATCGCCGCAACGTTGGGCATCCTGGCTGGCTCCATGGCTAAGATCGCCGGGGATATCATCCTGCTCGCGCAAACGGAGGTCGCTGAGGTCAGAGAGGCCAGCATACCTGGCAAAGGCGGCTCCTCCGCGATGCCGCAGAAACGCAACCCCGTGGACTCGATCAACGCCAGCGCCGCGGCCCGCCTGGCCATGGGCATCGTGCCGATCATTCTCTCCGCGCTTCCTCAAGAGCACGAACGAGCCGCCGGAGCCTGGCAAGCGGAGTGGAGCGCCATTCCTATGCTTTTTGCATACACCGCCAGCGCTGTCGAGCGCGTATATACAGCGGTAGAAAACTTGCAAATCGATCCCGCCCGTATGCGCGCGAACCTCAACATCACTCGCGGACTGATCATGGCCGAGGCGCTGACCATGGCGCTCGCGCCCCACATGGGCAGGCCCGCAGCTTATCGCGTGGTTGAAGAGCTGAGCAAACAGGTCAACACCTCAGATGAAACGCTGTTGCAGGCAGCTCTAGCCACAGCACAGGTTCGCTCGGTGCTCTCTCCTGATGAACTCACGCGCACACTCGATCCTGCTCATTACCTGGGCAGTACAGATATCTTGATTGACCGCGTCCTGGCTACTTATCGCGCGGAGCCAGTAGTTTAAACATACCAACCTTGCTAGCCTGTCACTGTTTATAGAAATGAGGTTTATCATGCCTGTTTTTCTTGCTGAAGGACTTAAAATAGCCTATCGCGTCGATGGTCCAGAAGACGCTCCTCCGCTGGTGCTGATCAATTCGTTGGGCACCAATCTGCATATATGGGACACGCATACAGAAGCGCTAAGTAGCACTCTGCGCGTGATCCGCTTCGATGAGCGCGGCCACGGAGCCTCTGAGCCTCCAAGCGGTCCATGCACGATTGAGCAATATGGCAACGATCTCCTGACACTGCTCGATACGCTGGGCATCGCGCGCGCGCATCTCTGTGGACTCTCGCTAGGTGGTGTGATCGCTCAATGGTGTGCTATTCAGCATCCTGAACGCGTGCTTAGCGCGACTTTCGCCAACACAGCCGCGCGCATCGGTAACGAACAGATATGGGATGAGCGGGTCGCAGCCGTACAAGCGGGCGGTCTGGCCTCGATACTCGAAGCCGTGATTGCCCGTTTCCTGAGCGCCAACTACCGCCTGACTCATCCTGCCGAAACGCAACGCATCAGCGAAATTGTCATGACCACCTCGCCAACTGGCTATATCGCGGCCTGCCTCGCCCTGCGCTCAGCCGACCTGCGCCCGTATGTCTCCAGCATCCACGTGCCCACCCTGATTATCGCGGGCGAACTTGACGTATCGGCCCCACCTGCTCAAGCTGAGGAACTGCACGCCGCTATCCCTGGCAGTAAACTCATCATCTTTCCTGGCGTTGCTCACCAGTCAAACATAGAGCGTCCTGCAGAGTTCAGCGCCTATGTACTGGAACACCTGCAAGGGACTGAGCCTGCTAATACTCCTGCTTGAGCGTCACCAGGCAGTTATTCGCCATATTGCCGCTTTAACCATTGCTGCCAGGTAGTTTTGCCTACCGCCAGTTGGGGACAGATGTTAGCGCAGCGGCGGAAGCCTCGCGCGACCTTGCCAGGAAGCCAGAAAGGCTTTAGTTTCTCTCAATAAACTCTAACAAAATTGTTTTGAGAAGAGCCGCATCTTTGAGTTCCAACATATCGACTTGAAACCAGACGCGATCAGCGCGACCCTGCTTGTCGCGGCGAACTGGCTCGACGGTGCGGATCAGGATAAAGCGCTCTTCGATGCGGATGGATTTGAGTTCCCTGCGGCGCAGCCATTCAACCGGTGTAGCAGTGTCCGTCCGGGTAAGCAGGCCGCGTGCCATGCCCATCTTAACGGGGATCTTTTTGTCCGGGGAAGTGAGTGAGCGAGGGAGAGAGGCGGTAAAACGGTGGCTGCCAGGCGTCGTTTTTCCGAGCCAGGCGCGGTGAAGGAGAAATGCATCAAAGTCCAGCACCTTGCTTGCGTCGAGCTGTTCCTGGAAAGAAGGTAGCCAGAAGTCTGTATAGCCGCGTTCGATACGCGCGCAAATCTCAGTGCTATCGGGCAATTGAGGGATAATTTTGAGAGTGGGACGCTGCCCCAGACGTGGATTGGCAATGGCTGAGCGAATGATATTCCAGTACACGCGCCCGGAACGCTGGTTTCCTTGGTGTGCGCCTCTGCGAAAATCAAACAGTTGATCCCAACGAGCTCCCTGGCGGCGACCACGAGCATCGATAGCCACAAAGCCATTCGCGTAAAGATGGATCTGCTCGCTGTCTAAGCAGTTGGGATAAAAAGAGAAGAGGATAAGCGCGCCATATATGTAAGCAGACAGCAAGATACATAAAAACGCGAGCAAGTGCATCAGCCAGATAACCGTCGCAATTGGTGTTAGCAGGAAAATAAGGATAATTGCGATAATCAGCAGTAAACAGGCCAGCGGATAGTACAATACGCAGCGGTACCATCTAGCGGATTTCGGAGCGGAAGGGTTCAAAAAAATAGTCTGGCATTCTGCAAGCTCAAGCGTCCGTGCCAGCCGCTGAGCGCGCCGATAGTCGCGACGCGCGGGCCAATTTGTCGGCAGAGCAAGCACTGGACGAGAAGGAGAAGCCAGTTGTTGTTGCGTTCTCATAGCTAGAACAATCTCCGCAGAGCAATAGTTTTGTACATGCTATAGCATAGCTCTGTTAATTTCTTCAACGAAATAGCGGGCTCAATTTCCAATCACCGGACGCATCCAAATTAACGACGCATGCAGGGCAGGGCTTTGGGTGGGGTTTCTGAGCAAAAGGCTGGCGACATGCCTGTACGAGAGTTTTGCCCCATAGCTTGACACACTCAGAGAACAGGCGCGCAACCGGGTATAGCCGGGTGGTGCGCAGAGACTCCCTATTTGCTGCGATTAAGATCAGCCAATGTCTATTTGACGCCTTTGCTATACTTAGTTTTGTAGAAGCGTTTTGGGAACAGAAAGAAGTGAATTGATAGAAGGGGGCTATGACAACAACGCAGCGGCACGCGATCTTTCGCGAAAAAGCCTTAAAGCACTATACGCAAGGGCGCAAGAAAGATGTGTTACCCAGCTTTGGTTCTATTTCTGCCGGGTTTTTCGCATGGTTGTTGCTGGGCTTCCTGATAGCTACCGCGCTGGTGGCCTGGTATGGCCAGGTACCAATCTTTCTGTCAGGTTCCGGGATTGTGCTGGGAAATAATAACCAGGCGGTTTCGAGCGCTAATGGCGCAAATGCCCTGGCGTTTTTCTCGCCCGATCAGGCCAGCCAATTGAGCGCAGGCGACACCGTTCGCGTGCAGTTCGAGAATAGCAATACGCATATCGACAGCACAATTGCCCAGGTCTTACCTGGCACGACTGACCTGACCTCGGCTCTGGCGCGTTACGGGCTAAAGCTCGGCGCTTCCACTGCGTCAGGTCAACAAGTAGCAGTCGCGCTAATTGCGCTGGGGTCTGATGCTTCAACGCAGGGTTATACGGGTAGTACGATAGTGGTAGAGGTCAACGTGGGCACGCAGTCGCTGTTCTCAGCGTTGACCGGAATAAAGATTTCGTAGATGGTGATGGGGAGTGGTTGGTAGATGGGGAAGCCTTCGCAGAAACTCAACCTGACTGATTGGAATGAGGGGCCGGTGATTGAAACGGCTGTAACACCTCGTGTCCAGTCTTCACAGGTTGTGCAACCAAGAGCGCAAGTTTCACATAAGCCCAAAGCTCCTGGACGCGCCATGCGCGTCTTGAAGCGCCGGATGCAACGTGGACGTGTGCCAGAGATCACCCAGATGAGTCAGACCGAATGCGGCCTGGCCTGCCTGGCTATGGTACTAACCTATCATGGCCGGCAAACCTCTATCAGCGAGTTGCGCGCCCAGAGCGGCCTTGGCCGCGATGGTCTTTCCGCACTCAGCATCGTCAAAATCGCGCGCAACTATAATCTACGTGTACGCGCCATCTCGCTGCAAAATAGCCATTTCTCGAATGTCCCTCTGCCCGCGATCATTCACTGGGAATTTAACCATTTTGTGGTCGTCGAACGCTGGTCCCGCAAGGGCGTGTCTATCGTTGATCCTGCCCAGGGACGCCGCCATCTCAATCCTAAAGAGTTTGATCAAAGTTTCACTGGCGTAGCGATTACGCTGGAACCTGGCGTGCGCTTTGATCGCGAGGCAGCTTCACCCCAACTCTCCCTGCGCGATTACATTTTCCAGTATCTCAAACAGACTCCCATGGCTATGCTAGAGGTATTGGGCACCTCACTACTCATTCTGAGCTTTGGTCTGGTGCTCCCGCTGCTAACCAGGTTTATCCTGGATCAAGTGCTGCCCCTCAAACTAAATGGCCTGATGGGTCTGCTGGGAACTGGATTGGTGCTGCTGGTCTTCACGCAGACATCCGCCTCGCTCTTGCGCGAATGGTTACTAGTCCATCTGCGCGCGCGCATCGATATGAGCATGATGCTCGACTTCTTTGAGCGCATGCTCACCTTGCCTTATAAGTTTTTCCAGGTGCGCTCAAGCGGCGACTTGCTGACACGCATGGCAAGCAATACAGTTATTCGCGATACGTTGAGCAATCAACTGATCGGCACTTTCCTCGACGGCAGTACCGTACTCATTTACTTCGTTATTCTCTTTTTGCAATCATCGGCTTTTGCCTTGCTGGCCCTGGCGCTGGGAGCACTACAAATTATCGTCTTGCTCGCCAGCAACAAAGCTATTCACGATCTCTCGCATCGCGAGTTGACCGCGCAAGGCAAATCGCAAGGGTATATGGCGGAGGCGCTGGCCGGTATGGCCACGCTGAAAGCTGCGGGCGCCGAACAACAGGCTCTGGAACAATGGACCAATTTATTTATCGAGCAGTTGAACATCTCGGTGCGCCGCAACTATTTGACGGTGCTTATCAGCAGCGCGCAATCGATCCTACGCGCGCTGACGCCGCTGGCACTGCTCTGGCTTGGTGCTACGCAGGTTATAGAAGGCAGCATGAGCATCGGCACGATGTTCGCGCTCAACGCGCTGGCCACAGCTTTCCTGGGACCACTCGGCTCCCTTGTGGGCAGCGCGCAGCAACTCCAGGTCGTCCGAGCACATTTCGAGCGCCTGGCGGATGTGAGCACGGCTGAACCTGAACAGGATCGCACCAAAGCACTGCCTCCACCCTATCTGAGCGGACGCATTGATCTGGAACATGTCAGTTTTGCCTATGATTCCGAAAGTAAGAAAGTCCTGCATGATATCAGCCTGCACATTGAAGCAGGCCAGAAGATAGCGCTGGTTGGGCGCACAGGCTCAGGCAAAAGTACATTAGGAAAATTGCTGCTGGGACTCTATCTGCCCACCGAAGGCCAGATCCTCTACGACAATTTTCCCCTGGCCAATATGGATTACCAGGATGTGCGCCGACAGTTCGGAGTCGTAATGCAAGACACCATGCTCTTTAGCGGATCGGTGCGCCAGAACATCTCACTCCACGACCCCGCGATGCCGATGGAAAAAGTAGTCATAGCCGCGCGCCTGGCGGCCATTCATGACGATGTGCTGAAAATGCCCATGGAATACGAAACGCTTGTCTCAGAGGGCGGCAGCGCTCTCTCTGGCGGACAACGCCAAAGACTCGCGCTCGCCAGGGCGGTTGCCCATAGCCCGGCTATCCTGCTGCTTGATGAAGCGACCAGTAACCTGGATGTGCTTACAGAACAACAGGTAGAGCGCAATCTGCACAGCGTCCCTTGCACACAGATCATCATCGCACACCGGCTTAGCACCATTCGCGATGCCGATGTGATTGTGGTGCTCGACCACGGAATAATCGTGGAAAAAGGCTCACACTACGAGCTAATGGTGCAGAATGGCTACTACGCACAACTTGTGCGTAGCCAGATCCAGGACTAAGACTACAGGAGAAACGGCCCTTTATCCCGATTCTCTCACCCGCGCAGAGAAATTCTGCGCACTTTTACACGGGCACCACGGTCTGAAAGGGTAAAATACGATTTTTCCTGACAGGCTGTTGCCATAGATACATTCTGCAAGTTGAGCGAAGAAAGGAAATGCTTAACATGAAATTCGATATCGTCCGCGCGTGGAAAGACGAGGTTTATCGCCAGTCTCTGAACAAGAAACAGCGCAATAAGCTGCCCGTTAATCCTGCCGGCGAGTTAACAGAGGCCGAAATGGAACGCGTCGTCGGAGGTGATGGCGGCGGCGGCGGCGCTGGCGGCATACAGCCAGCCGCACCGATTACCTATCACCATACAAGCTATCGCAGACATACAAGTGTCGCGACAGCCTCATCAGCAAGTTCGGCGTCGCATATGCATTCTCACAGCGTTCTCTGTGATATCAATGTCTTTTCGTTGAGCATCCCGGCTCTAGCCCTTCCCCACCTGCTTGACATCCTGAGTGGCGAAAAGCAAGTCTGTGCCAACGTAGATTAAGGTCGCCAGGTGCCTGGCAGGGCAAGGTTAAAATGCGAGCCACTGCTTATTGCGAGAAAGAGGCTCGCACTATTGAACACAAACAACTTACGCTTATTTTTAATGACGAAAGGGAACATGAACATGAAATTCGATATTGTACGCGCCTGGAAAGACGAGGCGTATCGTCAGAATCTTAGCAAAGAAGCACTGCAGGTCATGGAGGCCAATCCTGTTGGCGATCTCGACGAGATCACTCTGGCCGAGGTCTTTGGCGGTGATAGCCCCGATGCCGCTGGCCTGGCTGCATCAGCCTCCAGCAGCAGCAGGCACGCGCATTCCTACAGCCTGCTCTGCGATATCAATGTTTTCTCGCTTGATGTGCGAACTGCTGAACTCGATCACTTGCTCAATATTGCTGCTTCTGAGTCACAGGTGTGCATCCATCGCAATTAAATGCTCACACTGGTCGCTGGCAGTGTAGCGAAGGTTGTATGTCCGCCTTGGCTACTTTATTGAAGATACCACTTATTTTTAATGACGAAAGGGAACATGAACATGAAATTCGATATTGTACGCGCCTGGAAAGACGAAGCGTATCGCCAGAATCTCAGTCAAGCAGAACTGGAGACCCTGCCAGTCAATCCTGCTGGCGAGCTTGATGAGAGTACACTGGCCGAAATATATGGCGGCGACGATCCCGGATGGTATGGGCTGGCCTCCGCGGCCTCCGCGACCGAGCATCATCGTCATACGCTGGCAGGACTCTGCGACATCAATATCTTTTCAGCATTTCTGCCAATCACTGCTTTCCCTCGCCTGATCAATATCGGCAAATACGAAAAACAGGTCTGCGCTAGCATTAACTAGAATTACCTGGCACGTAATTACCATGCATGAGTCATCCCGCATTGTTCTGAAAACCCGTTGCGCTCGCAAAACTGCTGGAGTGCAGAGGACGGTCAGCCCGCTGGCCGGGGCGCCCTGCCCGGGAGACAGGTAATAGGGGATGCTCCCCGTTTAACCTTTTTGCTTGTTTTGCAGATTGTCACAGGCGACCTGCAAAACAAGCAGGATATTTTTCCTGATCTACAAAAGCAGGGGTGACTCATATCAAGCGAGTATTATTAAACACCCATACCGAACATACACTTATTTTTAATGACGAAAGGGAACATCAACATGAAATTCGATATTGTACGCGTCTGGAAAGACGAGGCATATCGCCAGCTCCTCAGCAAAGAAGAGCTGAAAAACCTGGAGGCCAATCCCGTTGGCGAACTCGACGAGGCTGACCTGGCCGAGGTCTTTGGCGGTGATGGTCCCGGCTCCACTCCCAGCGCCGCTGGCCTGGCCGCGGCTGCCTTCAGCAACAGCAACCATATGCATTCCTATGGCCTGCTTTGCGACATCAATGTCTTCTCGCTTGATGTTCGAGCCATTGAACTCGATCACCTGATTAATATTGCCGCCGCTGAGTCGCAGGTGTGCATCCATCGCAATTAGTTTTTCCAGCTTGACTGGCATATGAAGGTAAAGGCACCTGCATGCCTTTACCTGAGTCAAGATCATGAAGCATACACATCCGTATTTTTGACCGGGAAAGGGACATGAATATGAAATTCGATATTGTACGGGCCTGGAAAGACGAAGCCTACCGCCAGACCCTCGACGAGCAGGAACTGGAGAACCTGCCAGCCAATCCAGCAGGCGAACTCAGCGAAACTGAGTTGGCAACTGTATATGGTGGCACTCACCCCAACGGAAATGCTTTGGGCGTGAGTGCAGCCGCATCCTCCAAGCGGGTCTACACTAGCTCTTTTACAGGTGCATGCGATTTGAATTTCGCTTCGCTGGTTATTCCGATCCTGACGTTACCTCATTTGCTGGGCTTTGCTCGATGCAAGCGCCAGATTTGCGCGGCCATAAACTAAAGCTGGCGCGCCACTTGTGGAAAGACTAAAAAAGGCGGATGTCGTCCCGGCTAGAGGCCTGCACTATAAAGACCTGGATACCAAAGAGACTTATTTTAAATGATGAAAGGAAACATGAACATGAAATTTGATGTTGTACGCGCCTGGAAAGACGAGAACTATCGCCAGCTCCTTAACGAGGAAGAACTGCACACCGTACCAGCCAACCCGGCAGGAGAGCTCAATGAGAATGAACTGGCCGATATCCACGGCGGTGATAGTCCCAACTTGTATGGCCTGAGCTCTGCCGTCGCAACGAGCAGCCAGCGTTTCCATACTCTGGCAGGGGTTTGTGATATCAACCTCTTCTCAGCATTTCTGCCAATCAGTGCCTTCCCGCGCCTGATCAATATCGCAAAAAGCGAAAAACAGGTCTGCGGAAACGAAGGCTAAGTTCACAAGCAACGGGAGAAAACGAGCAGGCAGAACATCTCGATCTCCTGAATCCTGCAGCGCAGGTCTGTGCTAACTCTACCCGATCGCATAGCTCTGATTCTTCTACCCAGAGCACTAGTTGTGGGACAAACTCTCACCAGATATCGGTCATATTTGCACAGGTATGCTAGAAATATACTTATTTTGTTGCAAAATACGAAGGGAAACATGAACATGAAATTTGATGTTGTACGCGCCTGGAAAGACGAAAACTATCGCCAGACGCTGAATAAAGAGCAACTAAGCGCTCTGCCAGCCAATCCTGCTGGCGAGATCAACGAGACTGAGCTGGCCGGTGTATGCGGAGGTGACGGCAATGGTGACAGTGCTTTCGGAGCTAGCACGTCTGCCCTGGCCTCGTCGAGCCATTTTCATTCTTATGGCCTGCTCTGCGATACCAATATTTTCTCGCTCGACGTGCCTCTGCTCGAACTTGATCATCTGATCAATATTGCTTCTTCTGAAACCCAGGTCTGTGTCAACGCAAATTAAGTAGCGCACGCGTCTTATCGTCCCCCTTATAGGCGAAGGATATGAGAGAACTAGCCTATTTTCTCTCATATTCTGCGAGTGGGGAGCCGATTAGCGCGATACCTGGCTGGTTCATTCAGCGCGTCCACACAGCAGGCGACTGATTGAACCAGAAAACAGTCTATTTATAGCTTGAACACAGAAAGGAAACTTTGAGATGAAGTTTGATATTGTACGTGCCTGGAAGGACGAAGCCTATCGTCAGTCCCTCAATGCTGAGCAAATGGAAGCCCTGCCCGCTCATCCGAGCGGCGGAGTGGAATTGAGCGACCAGGCGCTGGAAAACGTTGTTGGCAGTAGCCAGAGCGGTTGGGGTATTCCAGCGATTGGCGCGGCAGCAGCCTCTTCCGCTAGCAGAACTAGCATTCACTCCTTTGCTGTGATCTGTGAAATCAACATCTACTCGATCAATGTCAGAATCCTGCACATTGACCTGCTCCAGATTGGGAGTTCTCATTCCCAGATCTGTATCCGCCAGGAGTAGTGCTTTTGCAAAGAGAGGCTCGAATTGCCTCGACGATGCGAGGGTCAGAACGCTAGAACAGCCTTCTGACCCCGCATTTTTTTACCAGGCATATCACCAGAAAGCGCTACTGCCAAGACTTCTTTGGAGAAGAAGACGCAACACGAAAGGAGGCGGCATTCCTCCCTTACCTTGAAGGTGCGGGTCTCTTGCCGCATTTACCATGAAAAAAATCCTACGACAAACAGAAACAGCTGCCAGCACATGCCAGGAGGGTCCACAGTGGTACCTGGCTACGACGTTGAGCGAACGCGTGGCACACCTCCAACAGGAGGCCACGGCATCCTCCACACAGGCTCTCCCGCTTGCCTCAGGTGATCCCGCGCAGGCCGCGCGGCGGCTGAAAAAGTGGCGCAGCCTGCCAGCTTTTCAACACTCGGCTCAGGCATTCGCGCAACGTCTGGCAGTTGATGGCTTGACAGAGGAACGCCTGGTAGCCTTGCTGGGACAGACGCCAGAAGAGGTGTATGCCGCCTCGCCGACACCGCCTGCCTGGCTGGAGGAACTGCTGACAGCCTTTGGCGAGCCTGATCCCGCGACGCTGGCCTGCCTGCCGCTGGAGCAGATTGGCGATGAGGCTACAAACGCGGCTTTTCTCGCCCTCAAGCCATTGCTGGCCAGAGGCTGCGCGCGCCTGCAAGCTGGCATCGCGAGCCTCCAGCAGCGCTATACCCGCCTGCCTTTCGATCCACGTGTAGTTAGCTTTCAACTCCTGCCACATTTTCTGGAAAAAATCCTCAATAAGCCTGCCAAGACCTTGATTCTGGAACTAAATGTCGCTCGTGTACAGGGTCGCCTGCAAGGCTCGACTCCACAGGAGCGCTACCTCTATTTTCTCCAACAGTTGACCCTACCCGGACATATGCTTACTCTGCTGGAAGAATACCCGGTACTGGCCCGCCAGTTAATTGAGATGACTGAGCATTGGGTGGCACGTAGCCTGGAACTGCTGCAACGTTTGTGCCTGGACTGGGACCAGATCCGCGAGACATTTTTCCCTGCTGGCGAGCCAGGCACTTTGCAAGAGATTAGCGAAGGGGCGGGCGATGCGCACCATGGTGAACGCAGCGTAACTATCCTCACCTGGGATAGCGGCCAGCGCCTGGTCTATAAGCCGCGTTCCCTGGCCATCGATGCTCACTTTCAGGAACTGCTGGGCTGGCTGAATGCGCATGGCTGCCAGCCTGCTTTCCGCACCTTTCTGCTGCTCAACAAAGAGACATACGGCTGGTATGAGTTTGTCGCCGTCAACGGTTGCGCGAGCCAGCAAGAGGTGGAACGTTTCTATCAGCGCATGGGCGGCTACGTGGCCCTGCTCTATACACTGGAAGGCACAGATTTCCACGCGGAGAATCTGCTGGCCGCGGGCGAATACCCTATGCTTGTTGATCTGGAGTCGCTCTTCCAACCTCACACGCAGGAATTTGCCGGAGTTGATCGCTATGGCTATGAACTGATCACCCACTCCGTCAGACGCTCCGGCCTGCTACCTGGCCATCAGTGGCTAAATGACGCGGCACCGGGTACTGATCTGAGCGGACTTGGCGCGGGAGTTAACCAGCAACCAGCCCTGGCTACCAATGCCTGGAGCGGAACTGGCACAGATGAAATGCAGATCAGCCAGGAACAGGTGCAGATCAAACTCGGCAATCATCGCCCGACGCTCCAGGGAGCAGAGGTCGATACACTGGACTATGAAGCAGAGATTATTGCTGGCTTTACAACTGTCTATCGCATCCTGCTCCAGCAGCGCGAGCAATTGCTGCAAAGCATCCTGCCGCGTTTCGCCTGCGACGAGGTACGGGTCCTGCTGCGGCAAACGCAGCAGTACGCGCGCCTGATCTCCGACAGCGCGCATCCCGATGTCCTGCGCGATGCTCTCGATCGCGCCTGGCTCTTTGATCGACTCTGGCTGGGCGTCGAGCAGGAGCCACACCTGGCGCGGGTTATCGCGGCTGAATATGCCGATCTACAGGGTGGCGATATCCCCAGATTCACGACCATTCCTGGCTCGCGCGATCTGCGCGCGGCACGCCATATCTGCATGACCGACTTCTTCCCCCTCTCTGGTCTGGAGCTGGTCAGAGAGGGCATCCAGCGTATGAGCGAAGGAGACCTGGAACGCCAGAGTTGGATCATCCGTGCCTCTCTCGCCTGTATGGAGATGAACCGCAAAGATGTCAAGCCAGGGCGCAATCTTGATCTGCAGCCGGCGCAGGCTGTGGCGACTCCCGCGCAGCTGATCGCGCAAGCCAGAGCGATTGGCGAGCGCGTGCTAGAACTCGCGGTAAACGACGAGGAGACGATTGGCTGGCTGGTAGTCAACCTGCTGGCTGGCGTGGAATGGTCGCCTGTACCGGCTGGCCCGGATCTCTATAACGGCCTGCCCGGTATTACGCTTTTCCTGGCCTACCTGGGCGAGATAAGTCAAGAGAAACACTATACGAACATGGCCCGCAAGGCTGTACAAACGATCCAGAAGATGTTTGTGCCCAGGGCGCAGGTCTGGCACTGGAACACTGTTGGCGCTTTCGACGGCATAGGTTCATTGCTTTATCTCTGCGCGCACCTGGGCTCTCTCTGGCAAGATGACACGCTTTATCAGGAGGCCAGGGAAATTGTTCAGCTGCTCCCCGAACTGCTTGGAGAGCAGAAACCCTTTGATATGCTGAGCGGCTGCGCGGGCACAATCGGCGCCCTGCTCAGCTTCTACGCCGCTGCTCCAGATGAGGAGACGCTGAGGGTAGCTGTGCGTTACGGTGATTATCTGCTCGAGCATGCCCGCACTATGGCGCGCGGCATCGCCTGGTCCACCCAGGATGATGCACTGCCCCTGGCCGGACTTTCGCATGGCAATGCTGGTATCGCGCTCAATCTACTGCGCCTGGCGCAAGCTAGCGGAGAGACTCGTTTCCACGAGGTCGCGCTGGCCGCTATGGAATACGAACGCAGCGTGTTCTCACAGGAGAAAAAGAACTGGCCAGATCTGCGCGGTTGTCCAGCCGATCTAGCGGATAACGAGCAAGCAAAATGCAAATATATGACCTCCTGGTGCCATGGCGCGCCTGGTATCGGACTGGCACGCATGGCTTCGCTACAGTATCACGATGATCCAGCTATACGCACCGAGATCGAGGACGCGCTGCAAACGACGCTCAAAGAGGGCTTCGGACGCAACCATTCGCTCTGCCACGGGGATATGGGTAGCCTGGCTGTGTTGCTCATGGCTAACCACCTGCTTCCTGAACAGTACGCCAAAGAGCTCGCCAGCCTCCAGGCTGTGCTGCTGAACAACCTCCAGGCACAAGGCTGCCACAGCGGCATCCCTTACCCGATCGAGACACCCGGCCTGATGCTGGGTATGTCTGGCACTGGCTATGCCCTGCTACGCCTGGCCGCGCCCGACCGTGTGCCCGAACTACTTGTGCTCGCTCCCCCACTACCACGCGACTAAGCGGTGCGGTATGGATTTTACCTGTGGATAGAGCCTGGCAGCAACGCGCCGCGTTGCTGCCAGGCTCTATCCACAGGTAAAATCCATCTACCAGTCACTACGCACGGAAATTTTTGGTCCTCTGCGACTGCTGTATTATTATGTCAAGTGAAGGAGGAGCAAACAACTTAACCCATTGGTCATAGTTGTACCTCTAACGTTTTGGCTATCCCTCTTGCGCAATCCGGGCTTCAGGAGTAAAATCTCAACTATAGAGTGGTGGTATCATGTGAAGTGTAACCTGGGACGATGCAAGAGAAGAATTGACCATGAGATACCTGCCCTGGCCAATTGTCAGGGATTTTTTTGCGCGTTGGCCGGGAGCGTGTACCCACACAGCCGGCTGGCGATCTTACTGCCAACGGGCCTTTAACAGTGAAGTAGCAAAAATCATCCAGGTAAGCTTCGGACAAGCCCGAAGCAATTTACAGGATCATCATAGATAGGAAGTTTTTGTCAAGTGACTGAGACGAAGCAAAAAATTGCGTATCGGCCTGAGTTTCATAAAGACGAACTGATAACCTGGCACGAGTATCAGGGCGATAAATGTGTTCCCGTACCCGGTGTCGTCGTACGCCAGGAGCAGGAAAGCGTGCTGATCAGGACGCGGGTGGCAGGACTTTTCAAAGAGCTAATAGTCCGTCCCGAACAACTGGCCCACCGCTAAGCAAAAGATTTTTGGGGCTGAGTAGTGAGAGGGTAAGTGGTTCGCGAACCACTTACCCTCTCACTACTCAGCGTTATTGCACGAGGCGCGGATAGAGAACTGCCCCGATTGCTACCAGCACAATAGTGATGGCGAGCAGCACACCGAAGTCGAGGAAAAGGCTGCTGTAATCACTGGTATTGGTGAGCATCAGGGTGCGTAGCGCGTCAACTACATAGGTTAGCGGGTTGAAAGTCGCGACTACCCGCAACCATGGCGGCATAAGTTCCAGAGGATAAATGGCGTTACTTGCAAAGAAGAGCGGCATGGTTAAGACCTGGCCAATGCCCATGACGCGATCACGCGTCTTGAGCAGACAGGCAATAATCAGCGAGAATGTCGAGAAACAGGCCGCGCCGAGCACAGACATGAGCAGCACACCAAGAATACACAGCGGATGCGTCTGCAGGTGCGCGCCTAGCAGGAGCGCGACAATGTAAATGACGATCGCCTGCGGTAGCGCGCGCGTACCCGAAGCCAGGCCCTTACCCACCACCAGGGAGACACGCGGGGTAGGACTGGCCAGGAATTTATGGATGACTCCAAGGTCACGCTCCCAGATAATCGCGATGCCAGCAAAAATTGAGATAAAAAGTACGCTCTGCGCCAGAATACCTGGCGCGAGAAACGAGAGATAGCTCACATTGCCGGTAGGAATGGCGCGAATACGCGTGAAAGTTTCGCCAAAGACCAGCAGCCAGAGAAGCGGCTGGACCGCGCGCGTGACCAGGTCGGTCGCGTCGTGGCGCATTTTACGCGCTTCCCATTCGGCAATGATCCAGGCCTTACGCACGAAATCAAGCGGGTGGTTGCGATAGACTAAGGGCGAAATCACGCTCGCGCTATTAGCCAAGCCGACGCGCGGTTCGCCGCGCTCTTGAAGTTTCACGATAGCTTCCTCCAGATTCCAGGGCGTCGCCTGCGTAATGGACAAATACGTCATTTAAAGTAGGATGCTCTCCATCCACAGTGGCTTTCAGTTCGTCAGGTGTGCCAATGGCGGCAATGGCCCCGCGATGCATAATGCCAATCCGCGTGCAGAGATCATCGGCCTCTTCCATCGAGTGGGTGGTAAGAAAAATCGTCATATTGCTTTCAGTTTTAAGTTGCAGCAGATGGTCCCAGATCGCCTGACGCGCCACGGGGTCCAGGCCTACAGTCGGTTCATCCAGAAACAAGACCTGCGGCTGATGCAGCAAGGCCTGGGCGACCTCCAGCCGACGAATCATTCCTCCTGAGTAGGTACGCACCAGTTGCCTGGATGCGTCGGCAAGGCCCACGTAGTCCAGCACCTGGCCAATGCGTGTTTGACGCAAACCGCGTGGCAGATCGTACAGTTTGGCAAAAATCAGCAGGTTTTCAAAGCCGGTCAGGTTTCCATCGGCGGAGAGCGCCTGGGGCACATAGCCAATACTATGGCGCACAGCGGTCGTCTGGCGTTTAACATCAAAACCATTCACGCTCGCCTGTCCAGAGGTAATCACAAGCAGGGTGGTAAGCATTTTGATGGTTGTACTTTTGCCCGCGCCGTTTGGACCCAGCAACCCAAAAATCTCCCCCTTTTCTACACTAAAACTCACGTCATTGACGGCGGCGTGCTCGCCAAAGCGCTTGACAAGGTGCTCGACCTCAATAATAGCTGGCATTTTTTACATCTCCTCATTCTTGCGCGCCCGCGGCTGCTAACAGGCGCGTTACCATCTTTAGCAGTTCTTCTTGCTCAGTCTCCTCCAACACATCAAGCCATTGGGCCAGCGCCGCGCGTTTTTTCTGGCGCAAATCGTCAATCAATGCACGCCCCTGCTCAGTCAGCGCGACTCGCACAACACGCTCATCTCTCTCCTGGCGAACTCGCGTCACCAGGCAAGCGCGCTCCAGCCGCTTACATGCCATAGTGGCAGAGCCCGTGGTAATCCCCAACTCCTGAGCCAGCGCGCCGATACTCAACGAGCCATCTCGGCTGAGCTGGCGCAAGAGCCAGTATTGCTGCGGAGTCATACCAAAGTCTCGTCCAGGTCGTAGCAAACGCGACAGTGAGAACAGGTCTTCCACCAGACGCTCCGATGCCATCTGTTAGCCCCTTTACTTATCAAATATATTGACCATCAACTATATTATAGCTAATAGCAGACGGATGTGCAAGAGGGTGAGGGAAGGCATCGCATGGAGCAGCAAGAGAGGCTGGAGTGTCGCGATACTCCAGCCTCTCTTGCTGCTCCATGCGATGCTTCCTGTTGTCAGGCCGCGATCCAGACTCTGATGGAGTCCAGTGCTATGCCAGTGTGAGGTGAGGTGACATCTATGCCGCTCCCCATGGACACGATCTCAGTACTATCTGGCGACCAGGCCAGGGAGTTAATGTAAAGGTTCTTGCGTGTGCCATGGCCAGTATAGACATAGAACTGTTTATGCTGAGCGACATCCCAGATGCGTACATCCGAGCTACCAATGGCGATATACTGACCATTGGGTGACCAGGCCAGGGCGTTGATAGTCGCGCCACTCTGGTTCTGGAAAGAGAACTGCACAGTCCCGCCGGGCTGCCAGACCTGAACAAGATTGTCGTTGCCATCAGCCGTGGCGAGTAGATCGTTGCCTGGCGCCCAGGCCATAACAGTTGCCCCTTGCTTTGTATAAATGTGTTGCCCGGTCGCAGCATTCCAGACAGAGACACTATTATTCATACTGCTTGCCGCGATATATTTGCCATCATGCGACCAGCCAACCTGGCTAATATAGTCATTCGCGCTGGCATTGGCCTTGATCTGGAGCGTGCGCACGTGTACGCCAGTCCTGGAATTCCAGATCTGAACGTTATAGCCATAGGCATTGCCATCGACAGCGGAAGCAATCAACTGACCATCTGGTGACCAGGACGAATTATAGATTAGATTGCCGCCGCTAAGATGCAGCAATGGTCCACCACCACGCTGTGTTTGTTGAACGGCTGAAGCACTTGATGGGGTATACGTAGACAACAGCTGGTTCGTTTTAGTATCCCAGACCTGTACAGTTTGTCCTGAAACTGCCAGGCGCGTGCCGTGAGGTTCCCAACTGACCCAGATGCTGTTCGATTGTTGAGCGAACGTTCTCAAAACATGGCCATTCGTTGCATTAAACAGTGTGACAGCCAATTCACTTAAAGCGATAGTCTTACCATCAGAGGACCAGCCCACTGACATAAAATCATTAGGGTTGAACGCGCCAGGTGGTGGATACACAAAGAGCGTTTTGCCCGGAGAAACTGCTGGAGTCGGAGAAAGCGTAACCATAGTCGTGGGCGTAGGGCCAGAGGTCAAACGTGAGCCGGTCGCACTCCCACCTCGTAGTGCGTGAGTCAGAATCGACCAGGCGAGCAGATTAATGATGACTACCGCGACGGCAATGCTCAGACTTACCACGCGCCATGTTTTCGATCTGCGACGACGCGGTGCCTCTGGCACATAGCTTTGGCCTCTGGTAAAAGGGACTGTTTCAGTAGAAAAGTCGTTGTCAGGCATAGATTCCTCTTTCTCATAGAAATATGTATTTGTTCTGTTTACATATGGAGATACTGGCTGTAATCCGACCTGCTCCTGGGAAGGGACTGGCGGCGCTGGCGCTTCTGCTGTTGACTGGCCTGGATTAGGCAAGGCTGGTCGAAGTTGTGAGAGCGCCCGTTGAGCTGCCTGGCGCACTATTGTATCGGGATCATGCAGAGCCGCGAGCAATGGCGCAACAGGCGCGCGCGTGCCCAGCGTTCTCAGCGCATCTGCCGCGCTTTCACGCACCTGCCATTCGCTATCGCGCAGCAAGATCTCAGCCAGCCGCTCTACTGGCGCGTATGTCCCCAACTGACTGAGGGCCAGAACCGCGTTGGCACGTACCGAGACATGTGGATCGTCCAGGGCCGCGAGCAGAGGCGCGAGGGGCGCTCGTTCGCCTAGCTTCGCCAGTGCGCGAACCGCCGCCGCGCGTCTATACCAGGCGGTCGAGCGCAGATCGGCAAGCAGTCCGAGTAGATCCAGAGTATCTTCCTGCTCTCTGTCCAACCCCAGACGCCGCAGCAGGTCCGGGAGCAAGAAAGGAGCAGGGGAGGCCGTACCCGCTTCGTCCTGAGAGGGCCTGGAGAAGGCTTCATCGTTCTCCTGTGGCATGGCTTTCTTGCTCCTTTCCTTGTGATAGTTCGAGAGCCTTACGCAGGCGCTGAATACCACGATGTAGCAGCGATTTGATTGAACCTAACGGAACATTGAGCAGGTCGGCGATCTCCTGATAGCCCAGGTCGGCGAAATAATACAGGTTGAGTACGATACGATAGCGCTCCGGGAGCTGGTTGAGCAATGCTTCAAGCTCACGTTGCGCTTCGCGCTTTTCCAGAATTACTTCTGGTCGTAGATTCAGATCTTCCTCTATAGTCAGGTGTGGCCCATCCTCCGAGAGATCAAGCGCGACAGCAAAGAGCTGGCCTTTGCGCAAGCGACCATAAAAGACATTTAACATTATCTTATAAAGCCAGGGACGCAAAGCAATTGCGCTTCGCTGTTGTGGCGTATATCTGGCAAGGGCGAAATAGGCCTGCATTAAAGCTTCCTGCACAATATCTTCGGCTTCCTGAGCATGACCGGTCTGACGCACCATAAAAGCATACAGGCGCGCCTCGTAGAGCATTACCAATTGTCCGAAATGACGATCCAGGTCGCTGGCCAGTAAGACCGCTAACTCTACCTCGTCCAACAGAGTATCTTCCTTTCAGTGCCTTTGGTGAGCGCATCTGTACCTCATGATGCAAAAATCGGCGCTTTTGTTGCAGTTTGATCTATGTGTCATCCCTGATTTTGTAAAATCAGGCCAAAACACCTTGCGCACCCCCGCCCCATATGAATTGATAAGTTTTGTTGAGCTGGGTGCAAAGCACCCCCACTCAACAAAACTCATGGAAAAGGGGTTGACCTGTGGCAAAGGTCTGAGGAACCTGCGTTTCTTTTTTTGCCAAAAATCAAGGGATGACACATGATAGGGTTTGTGCGCAAAAGGCTGGCGGTATGCCTGTACAGTATCGTTACCCCTACGGTACACATGGCCCTGGTAGAAGGGCAGGGCACTGTCAGACGAGTCTTTTGTCGTATACTAATAAGGTGACTGAACAATAGCGCCAGCGAGGACATCTTCCGCGCCGCGCAGTTCTTCAAGAGGTATCTATATGCAGATCAAGATCGCGGTTGTCCAGTTTGAAATTGCCCAGTTCGCGCCCGCAAGCAATCTCGCGAAAGCCGAGCGTTTTATTCAGCAGGCGGTCGAACAGCAAGCTCAGCTTATTGTCTTCCCGGAAGATTTTGTGCTGGGACCACTGAACGGGCGCGTAGACCTGGCAGATTTCGATGGGCAATATATCAGGCACTTTCAAGATCTGGCGCAAGAATATGCCATCGATATTGTACCGGGCTCGATTATCGAGGGCGATATGGCAGGCATCTACAATACGGCCTATTATATCGATCGAACGGGCAAGCTGTTAGGACGTTACCGCAAGGTCAATCTCTGGCTCTCTGAGCGCCACTATGTCGATCCGGGAGAACAGGCACTTGTCTGCGAGACACGTTTCGGCAAAATCGGCCTGGCAATCTGCTGGGATCTGGCCTTTCCAGAACTCTTCCGCGCTATGCTTGCCGAGGGCGCGCAGATTGTGCTCTGTCCAAGCTACTGGTGCTATGAAGATGCTGGCATCGGTATGCAGTATGATTCCGATGCTGAGGTCAAGTTTGTCGATGCCCTCTGCACTGCACGCGCCTTTGAGCAAGAGATCATCCTGGTCTACGCCAACGCCGCCGGCATGCTGGATAACGGCACAGAGCACGGCACTCTGCTTGGCCATTCGCAAATCACCGTGCCTTTCAAGGGCGCGCTACACATCTGTACACATAATCACGAAGAGATGTTTGTGCAAACAGTAGAGACTGCCATCCTGGCAGACGCGGAGACAGCCTATGAAATTCGTAGCGATTTGCGCAAAGGACTCTTTCTCAATAGGATACACTGAACGTGACTTCCACATCCGCACCGCTCAAAGCGGTCCTCTTCGATCTTGATGATACGCTTTTTGATCATTTGCACAGCACACGCCAGGGCTTGCAAGCGGTCTGTGAAGCATATCCGAGTTTACAGCAGCTGCCACTTGATCTGCTTTTTGCTGACTATACCCGAGTGCTCGAAGAAATGCATTTGCGCGTGCTGGCGGGTAGCATGACGATTGACGAGGGACGCCGCGAGCGCTTTCGCCGCTTTTTCCAGCTCCACGCACCCGCGTTCGCGGACTTACCCTCTACGCTTGAGCACGCGGCTATGCTGCACCGCGAGCAGTATCAGATCAGTCGCCAGATGGTCGCGGGCGCGCTACCCCTGCTAGAGCGACTGCATGGACAGGTGAAAATCGCTCTTGTCACGAATAATGTTGTGGCAGAGCAGGTCGATAAGCTGCGCGTGCTGCGCCTGGAGCACCTGGTTGATGAACTGGTGACATCCGAGGAAACCGGTTCGATCAAGCCCGATCCCAGAATTTTTCACGTGGCCCTGGAACGCTGTGGTTGTCGTGCCGCGGAAGCCGTAGTCGTTGGCGACTCCTGGCAAGCAGATGTGCTGGGCGCGCGGCAGGCAGGCATTCGCGCGGTCTGGCTGAACCGTACCGGTAGAGCTTGCCCTGATCCACAACTGGCCCAGGAGTTGCCAGCTCTTGAGCCGCTAGCCAGGGCCATAGAGATAATCTTTGGCAATAATTATTGCGCTAATTGAGAGAGGATTTTGCAGTAGGCCACGGGACCCAGGCGGAAGCTGCTCAGACGATAAAATTCATTGGGCGCGTGAATCTGCTCGTCGTCCAGGCCGAAGGCAAAGCCAACGGTATAGGCTCCCAAATGGGTCAGGAAGAGCTCACAGACAGGAATACTGCCACCTACACGCTCATGATATGGAGCTTTGCCGTACAGCTCTGTCAGCACAGTGGCCGCGGCCTGGTTGCCCCAATGATCGGCGGGAATCAAATAGGGGCGCGAGGTGCCTGGTATAAGCTCCACAGTGGCCTGTACGCCGGGCGGCGTATGCTTTGCGACGTGTTTGGCAAGCAGATCGACGATGACAGCAGGTTCCTGATCAGCTACCAGGCGGCAGGTAAGCTTGGCATGGGCTTCATTGGGCAACACTGTTTTAACACCTTCTCCCTGAAAACCACCCCAGATGCCGTTGATCTCCAGTGTTGGACGCGCGGCAAGCTGCTCCTGAGGCGTATAACCCGGCTCTGCCGTTAGAGCGCTCACGCCGAGTCTTGCTTGATACTCCTGTGTGTCGAAAGGGATGGCGGCAATAGCTGCGCGCTCTTGCGGGGAGAGTGGCAGCACAGCATCGTAAAAGCCTTCAACCAGGATTTTCCCAGCGGAACTGCGCAGGGAAGCAAGAATAGCGGTCAGGGCGTGGATGGCATTGGGAACCGCGCCGCCATACATGCCGGAATGCAAATCACTTTTCGCGCCGCGCACATCAATTTGTACGCCAGCCAACCCTTTACAGGAGAGCATCAGCGAAGGCTGATCTTCGCTATATTGGCCCCCGTCAGAACTGAGCACGAGATCGCAAGCCAGGAGATCGCGATGGCTCGCGACAAAGGCTGGCAATTGTGGACTCCCGATCTCCTCCTGTCCTTCCAGGAAAAATTTCACATTAAGCGGTAGGGTCCCTTCGGTCTTGAGCAACGCCTCCACTCCTAGAATCGGCGTGAACATATTTCCCTTGTCGTCAGTCGCGCCACGCGCGTAAACGCGATCCTCGATAATGGTTGGCTCAAATGGCGGATGGTCCCACAGTTCCAGGGGGTCCACCGGCTGAGTATCAAAATGCCCATAGATCATCACCGTAGGCTTCCCAGGAGCATGAAGCCATTCTCCATAGACGACAGGATGACCCCCTGTGGCCAATATTTGCACCTGCTCTATGCCAGCCGTTTGTAAACGGGCAGCTACCCATTCAGCCGCCCGCTGCACATCACCCGCGTGTACGGGCAGGGATGAAATACTGGGAATGCTGAGAAACTGTAATAGCTCGTCCTGATTTTTGGCTTGCTGCTCTACAAGGTAATTTTCCCATGTCATAATAGTAGATTCTCCGTTTCTAGAGGGATGGCTGAAATACGCTGCGCAAGATAGGCTTCTTGCTGAAACTATCCCCTGAATGATCAAGCTCAACATAGCACAGGCTGAGCCTGACACGTGTTTTTGCGCTGAACCTCAGCATACATCCCCACGCTGCCATTTGGCAAGCCGGTAAACAAGCAGATCGCAGGACGGTTGACGATTCCTCTGCTTTTCTCTATAATGCCATTCAGCATAATTGTAGTCTCTCCTTGCGTACTGCCAGAAGCGCTTGCTGAAACGAAAGGTTTCTTCTCATGGCTATTCCACATCCCTCTCATATAGACTCGACCAGAACCCGGCCACGCTCACACAGGCGCGTGCTGGGAAAAATAGCTATTCTTGGGCTGACCCTTTGCCTGGTGGCCTGCGCGGGCATGAATAGCACTGGCAGCAGTAGCGCGCCCACGCCCACGCCCACCTCTACATTTACCAGCACATCCGGCAATCAGTTGGTGACAGTGATTCAGCAAAGTCCCCTACCAGGAGCCGTCAGAGTGAATGTCACTGAAGTTGAATTCGCCATCGTTCCCTCGATCACGACATTCCACGTTGGCGTGCATTATTATTTTGTGGTCATAAATAAAGGCAAACAAACACACGCCTTAACCTTTGTGCCAACCTATGCCGATGGCAAGCCAATGGATGAATATTACCAGTACAATCATATGCTCGTTGGACTGGACACCATCCCGCCAGGCACCACGCAAACCATCAACCACACATTCACCAAAGCCGATATTGGCCACTACGAAATGGCGTGCCGTATGCGTGGCCACTATATGGCTGGTATGCATCTCACCGCTCAAGTGGTCGCATAACTTACTATAGTGGCAGGATAATCCGCTTGCTTGCTTGCTTGCTTATCTGGAGCCACGCCTGCGTCTCATAATCACCAGCCCTATTACAACGCCCACGCCTGGCACCAGAAAGATCAGCCCCAGGATCAGTGGCCAGAAAGGTGGCAGGGTCGAGTTCGCGCTGCCACTCGGCTGCACAGAGAGCACTGGCGGCAGGGTCGCGAGCGCGGAAGTCGTGGCCTGCGGCGTGGACGACGCGGAGACATTGGCGAATGGAGCGAGCAGCGGCGCTGGTGGCGGCAAGGTATCGTCGGCGGCGGGAATCTTGACGCTGGGATTGAGGGTATTTTTGCCGCTCAGGGGAGAATATGGGTTAGTATACGTCAGTGGGGAGAAGCCAATATGCAGCGTCTTCTGCAGCACCCGTTTGCCGCCAGAGGATGTGGCAGTGAGCGTCAGTTGATAAGTGCCGGTCGCGCGATAGGTATGTGTCACGTCAGAACCGCCGGCTGTTGAGCCATCGCCGAAGTCCCAGGCATAAGCCAGAGCAGCGCTACTCTGCGCTGGATCAAAACCGCTGGCGTGGAGGGTCAATGGCTGACCTGCGACGGTCTGGCCCACATCACTAAGCGTGGCTAGCGGCTTCCCATCGGCGACCACCGCGC
Source organism: Candidatus Paraktedonobacter carboxidivorans (assembly GCA_041156125.1). Classification (GTDB taxonomy): domain Bacteria; phylum Chloroflexota; class Ktedonobacteria; order Ktedonobacterales; family Ktedonobacteraceae; genus Paraktedonobacter; species Paraktedonobacter carboxidivorans. The sequence continues at coordinate 57,672 of JBEVTI010000014.1, read as the reverse complement.
CGCTGACCGCGGGCTGAGCGAGCATCCAGGTGGTTAACATGGCTGGCAATGCCAGAGCCAGTGCCAGCGCTGGCGACATACGCGAGCTCCCGCCAGCGTAAGTGTTCATTAGCGCGAGCGTATCCTGGGGTAAATCGTAAGGATAAGCCCATGGCTCCGGTTGCCGATCATAGTAGCTCTGATCACCCGTGAGCATAGCCACCGGCAAACCAGCGTAGATAAACGGCACCTGGTCACTGTTGCTTGAAGGATCGTCACGGATATGCAGATTTGTCTCTTGAGAGGCACTGAAAATCGGCTGCATCTCGTTCTGACGCTGCGTGTTGTAGTAATCTAGCGAGCTATAGCCCTCGGCGCGAAACTGCGCGAAGACAGCCGGAATGGCCTGGCTCCAGAGGTTGCGAAAAGTCACTACATGCTGGCGCTGCGTAACGCTCAGATGAATACGCCCGGCATAAGCAGCATTGTCCTGCAAAGGCGTCAGATTGATATAGTCGGGCATAAAGGGGTTGGCCTGGCGACCCAGGAAGCGCGCTGGATAGTTAATCCCGCTCTGCTCCTGATTAAACATAGCCGTGATATTCGCCAGGTCGCCATTGATTGTATGGTTGAGATAGTGGAATGAACCAAAGACGCCCTGCTCCTCAGCATCGAAAATCACAAAGCGAATGGTACGCGCTGGATAGAGTTGATGGGCGCGCCAGTAGCTACCCATGGCCTGACCAACTCCCAATTCATAGGCGCAACCACTGGTGTCATCAAAGGCCGATGCGCTAGAATCGATCTCACCATCGTAATGGCAACCAAGGATGACCTCCTGCTCTGGATGCGTCAGGCCGGGCACGCTCACCTCCATATTAAAGGCTGGCAGAGAGGCGGGACGACCTCGCCAGCCCTGGACCGCGAAAGTATCGCGCACAATCTGGGGAGCAAAACCCTGCAGGTTACGCGCCATCTCCTGCGCCCAGTAAGAGGCAAAGCGATCATGACCCTGATCCGCTACATAACCAGCCTCGCGCCTCTGAAAGCTGGTAGTCAGATAGTGCAACTGGTTATAAATATAGAGCGGATCAACTATCGGAAAGCTCGCGTTATCCAGTGAAGTAGCTACTCTACTGGCACGCGCCAGCGAGGAACCAGCCAGCGCAAACAGCACATTCCAACCAAGCACCAGCACAATACAAGCTGTGCGTAAGAACCGCGCTCGCCAGAGCACCTGCCCATCTCTGCTTTTCATGCGTCCCACCATACACAAAAATGTCGATAGCTACCTTATATAACGGACAAAGCGCCCTATTTATCCCTAATGCTTGTGATTTTTTTTGCGCGCCAGTGTGCTTTGTTTCCTTTTCTGCTTCTGTTTCGCCTTTTTAAAGTCAGTAGTATTCGTGATCTGGCGCCAATATGTCCCAGAAGGCCTGGCCTCTCCTCCGCTCTTTAACTCTAGCATGCGTTTTTCAAACCCCTCTCTGCGCTCACGATCCGCAATTTCTACACGTTGCTGCCGCTCCTCAAGCTGTTCAGGGGATAACAAACCCAGTTCCTCCTGAATATCTGCCCAATCACCCCTGATGCTGGTATCAACCGCGTTCGCGGCAAACGCGCGTTCAATCAATGGGGCAGCCTCTGTGGCCTTAAGCTTGACCAGAGAATCAACCAGAAACCCATTGAATTCGTAGTCCTTTGCGTTAAAGCTCTCTATTTGCTTGCTCAAAATCTCTATAACTGTGGTCCTGGCATCTGGCGTCACCTGGCCAATCTTTTCAACGCTTATAGCGGCCTGCACGCGCGCATCTTCACTGTGAGAGCGATCCAGCAAGAAAGCCTCGAGCACGGGTAGCGCCACAGGACCAATCAGAGCATATACTGCAGGTAATTCCTCTATAATCCACTCGTTACCTGGTCGGCTGATATATAACGAGAGCAGAGGTTCCGCAGCAGCCTCCGCGCGAAGTTGGCCCAGCACGCGCCAGGCATGATACGGTGTCCAGGATTCATCACTCTCCGCTTCATCCTCGATCCAGTTCTCATTGAGAGCCAGGCGAATAAGCTCAGGAATATGTTCAGAAGTAAAGCCCATGGCCAGATAGTCCAGCCAATCTATATCCGGTTTGCCCAGAGTCAACAATTGAGCTACGGGAGCGGAATAATTATATGTTTCAGTATTTTCCATGATATCTGCGGCGCGGGGACTCCTCGGCGGTCGCGCAGGAGGGGAAGCGCCGCCCTCTCTTTCTAAGTTGTCTTGCTTGTTTGTTGCAAAAGCAACGCATATATGGCATGCTTTTTGTATGGACAGAACGATACGCATCTAATCGCATCCGACCCCAGAACAAGCCCAGGTGCTCACTGAGACGCTTGAGCAGTTCACCGTCGCCTTTAATCAGGTCTGTGCTTATGGGTTGGGATCACATCGAAAAGAACGGCGTGAGACTGCACCACAGCACGTACTATGAGATAAAGGCGACATATCCAGGGTTGGTGAGTGATTTGCTTATCCAGGCCCGCGTCAAAGCGACGGAAGCCTTGAAAAGTGCATTTACCTGGAAGCAAAAGCATGAAACATCGTTTGCCAGGAAAGTAGTGAAGGCACTCAAGCAAGGCAAGCCAGAGCCGGTTTTCAAGCCGATACACTGCCCTCAGAGTCGGCGCTGCCCAGTGCGCTACAATGAGAAGACCTACACCCTCAACTGGCAAACCCAGAGCATTCATTTGTCCACCACGCGAGGGAAGATGAGCCTCTGGTTTACCATTCCCCATTTCAGTGCTCGCTACGCTGGGAAAAAGGTTGCCACGGCAGATCTGATCTTGCGTAAAGGCAAATGGTGGTTGCACGTCGTCGTCGATGTGCCTGAACCCACTAGCGAGAAAAGCGATTCCACCGCGATTGTGATCATGTGCTCTCCAAACGCATCGTCCAGAACACCCCATCAGGCGCGACTATTGTACTGGAAAACCTCACCAACATCCGCGAAACGTCTCAGACTGGACGTGGCAAACAGAACACAAATGGTGAGAACAAGCGAAAATTGCACCGTTGGACTTTCGCGCAGTTCTCCACCTTTGCCGAATACAAAGCGCAGGAACGCGGGCTCGAAGTGGTCAGGGTTGATCCCCGGCACACGTCGCAAAGCTGTTCGCGTTGTAGGCATCAAGCCCGTAATAATCGCCGTACTCAATCCTTGTTCCTTTGCCGAAAATGTGGCTACTGCGTCAATGCAGAGTACAATGCCGCGAAAAATATCAGAGACAAGCATCTCGCCTCTCTTGCCACTCTCGCGAGTGAGTTGCAAGCCTCCGCGTTCTACGCGGGGGTCACTTGACTAAAAATTCTCCTCTATCCCTCTCTGTCCCTCTCTATTCTGTTAAATAGAGAGCAAGAGGACTACTTCCATGCCACATAGTATCATATACCATGCCATCCTGACCAACAAATAAAACATAAGGGGTACCAGATGCCAGGGCAAGGCTGGCTTATTTTCCGCCGAGAGATTGGGAGATTGCTGCGGCTTCAAGACGCAGGAGGTCAGCGGCGCGTTCCAGGGCAGGTTCGTTAAGGCGCGAGGTAAAGCCGACAATCCACAACAGCGCGAGTAAGCCATGTGTCGGCCCATAAAGGGGGGCCGCGACTGCGTTGACGCCTTCGAGATACTCGCCTCGATCGATGCCGAGACCACTGAGGGCGGTCTGCTCGATGGCTTGCAAGAGTTGCGCGGAATCGGTGAGCGAGCGTTCAGTAAAACGCGGCAAGGGGTGCTGCTTGAGAAAGTCCACGCGCTCAACTACCGAGCGCTGGGCCAGCAGCACGCGCACAACGGCCCCGGCCATGAGCGGGATACGCGAGCCACGCCGGGCAGAAACGCGCAGGCCAGCCTGTTCATGCTCATCCATCACAATTTCGATAATGCGCACGCCCTGCTCTTCTACGCGACCCAGGAAGACTGTTTCGCCAATCTGCTCGGCCAGACGCTGCATGGCAGGCAGGGCAAAACGGCGCAGGCCGGCGCGACTGACGTAGCTCTGAGCAAGATCATAGATACGCGGTCCCAGCATATAGGCACGCTCCGCGCTCTGCTCAAGCGCCCCCGCGCTCTCCAGCGTTTTCAGCAAGCCATGCATGCTGCCCTTGCTCACATTCAGGGTCCGCGCCAGTTCAGAGAGCGTCAGGCCATCCTCGGCAGCGCTCACCAGGCCCAGCACACGAAAGGCCCGTTCAACCATAGGGGCTGGTACATTCGCCACACTTCTATCTTCATCCTGTCTTTCCGCAGGTTCAGTATAGGGAACTTTTTGTTCGTTCATATGAACAATGATACCTGGAGCCATATGAAAAAGCAAGAGCTACCAGCTAATTTGAGGTCAGCGAATTGACCTGGAGAGCCTGCGTCAGCATTTGTAGAAACGCAGCGCTGGCCTGGCGCAGATCAGTCTGACTGAGATAGAGAATCTTACAGTTGCCGGGGTCCAGATTCATACGCTGAATCTCGCTGGTGCCCTGCAGAAAGTCCAGGTGGTAGATCACGCCAGTGTCATTCAGACAGCTCTGGCTGATGCTTGTGCTGGTAGCATAGGCAGGTGCTTGCTGGGCGCTGCTATAGAGCTGTTGCACCATCACGCTATCAGTAATAGTCTTATCAAGCGGGCCGATATTATTGGTGGCCGAAGGATCAGTGCGCGTAACATGTAAAATAGTTGGGCCGCTGCCTGGAGAAGACGTGGTAGCGCTAGAGCCGGTTGTGGACTGGAGGTTTGTCGGACTCGATCTGGTGGTCGGAGCGGTCGCCGAGCCACCACACGCCGCGAGAAAAATACCGGAAAATAGTACTAAAACTACAAGACGCCATTTCATCAGATATTTCCTTATTTCGTGACAGGCACAGCCTGGTAGGTAATATACATGCCACCCGGCTCGGTGCTTACCCCGACAGTACAATAGGTGAAATCGCTGGGCAGGCCAGCAGGTTTTTTGGCAAGCTGCTGATTGATCTTATTCTGGAATGTCTGCACAAAAGTGGTCACAGGAATACCCGCAAGGTCGGCATGAGTGATGCGCACCTGCAAAACACAGTGCTGCACATACGGTTGGACATTGACGGTAAAGTGTTTTGTGATGGTTATAAACGCGAAGGGGTAGGCATCATCGCCCTGAATAATAATTGCCGCGCCATGTTCTAATTCTATCTTGACATTCTGCACCTTACCTGGCAGGCCCGCGTTGCTCAAATTATTGCGTATCAACTGGCTGACAAAGCTCTGATTGGCGTCAACCACCAGATTACCTGAAGCCGCGGGCACAATCGCGACCAGCGGACCCTCGCCTGAGAGACCGTACCAGATAACTGAGGTCAAGCCAAGCGCCAGGCCGATGAGCAGAGTTAGCAGGGGAATGATGATGCGTCCAGTGCGCGACCTGAGCCAGCGACGCGTTCTTCTGAAACGCTGGCGCGGCGCGGACGGCTGCAAAATTGGTTCCGTCACCAACTCGGTGCTCTCCCGACCCGCGAAGCGAATCGCCTGAGGCATCGGCATCGGAGGTACTGGCGCTTGAGGCCTGGTCTGCTGCTGTTTGCGGCGCGCTGGCAACAACAGCGTCTGCTCAGGGAGCACATTCGTTGTTGGCTGCGCTTGCGCTTGCTGAGAGTCCTCCACAAGCGCTCCCATGGCTTGAACGGGCGGTACGACTTGCTGACCAGGCGCTGGCTGACTAGTGGGTTGTTTGCGCCTGGACCTGGATTGCGTTTGCCTGGCGGATGCATCTAAAGGATTTATCTGCGTCTGATCCTGATCGTCCATAATGATTTGCCTTCCCCTGGTGCTTAGTGACTCTATGATACTACCTGAATACATTGCACGCAAGCGCGGGTTTAAAATAGCCAGCAAAGCCCGGCGGAGCGCGAAAAACGTACGCGCAAAGGAAGCTACATGGCAGATTATACCTGAATCGCGGTCTTTTTTTGTGCAGATTAACCAAAATCCAAAGCAATTCTTTCAGGCAATCTAACTGTAGTATTCCCTCAGTGGGTTAGGTAAGATAGGGCCAAAGAAGTAATGGTTCCAGTTTTTATATAATGGGACTGTTGAGTTCTTATATACCACAAAACCCATTAAAGAGCACTGACGGGATGATGCTCACTCCAGCAAAGGCGCCGGATGGAAGAGAAAGAGAGCGCGAAAAGATGACCCCAAAAGAAGTACTCGAATTTGCAGAAGCCAATGGAGTAAAGATCGTCGATTTCAAATTCGTTGATCTCCCAGGTACCTGGCAACACTTCAGCGTGCCCATGCGTGAACTTGAAGTAGACACGTTTGTCGAAGGTAAAGCTTTTGACGGCTCTAGTCTGCGCGGGTTCCAGGCCATCAACGAAAGCGATATGCTGATCATCCCAGATGCAAGCACCGCGATCCTTGATCCATTCACCGCTGTGCCCACTCTCAGCCTGATCGCCGACATCGCCCACCCCGGTCCCAAGGGCGCGAAACGCCCATACAGTCGCGACCCCCGCCACATCGCGAAAAAAGCCGAAGCTTATCTGAAAAGCACCGGTATCGCCGACACCGCTTATTTTGGCCCTGAAGCCGAGTTCTTTGCCTTCGACAACATCCGCTACGCCTCCCGCGATAACATCCAGTATGTCGAAATCGATTCTGAGGAAGCCCACTGGAGCAGTTCCCGCAGGGAGGGTGTCTCGAACCTGGGTCATCATATTCGCGTGAAGGAAGGCTATTTCCCCGTTGCCCCTAGCGATACCATGCAGGACTTCCGCGCCGAGGCCACGCTGCTGCTGGAGTCGCTCGGCGTTCCAGTCGAAGCACTCCACCACGAGGTAGCCGCCTCTGGACAGGGCGAAATCGATATTCGCTTCGATACGCTGGTCAAAACTGCCGACAATTTGCTGCTCTACAAGTATGTAGTGAAAAATGTGGCGAAGAAATTTGGTAAGACCGTCACCTTTATGCCCAAGCCTATTTACGGTGACAATGGCACTGGTATGCATACCCATCAGAGCCTGTGGAACGAGGGCAAGCCGCTCTTCTTCGACGCGGACAAGTATGCCAGCCTCTCGCAACTCGGTCGCTACTATGCCGGTGGTATTCTGACCCATGCCCGCTCGCTGCTAGCCATCGGCGCTTCAACCACCAACAGCTACAAGCGCCTGGTACCTGGCTTTGAGGCTCCAGTCAACCTGGTCTTCTCTCAGGGCAACCGTAGCGCGGCTGTACGTATCCCGCTGGGCTGGAACGCGCCCGCCAAACGTATCGAGTTCCGCTCGACCGACGCAGCTTCTAACCCATACCTGCTCTTCGCCGCTATGCTACAAGCCGGACTTGACGGCATCGCCAAGAAGATCGATCCCTCCGAGCACGGCTTTGGCCCGGTCGATAAGAACCTCTTCGAATTAAGCTCCGAGGAACTGGCCGAGATCAAGAGCGTGCCCGCTTCCCTGCACGAAGCTCTGGACGCCCTGGAAGATGACCATGACTATCTGCTCGAAGGCGGCGTCTTCACCAGCGATGTGCTCGAACATTATGTCGCATTCAAACGCGACCAGGCCAGTCAGTCCGGCCTGCGCCCGACCCCCTATGAGTTTGAACTTTACTACGATGTCTAAACTCACTCATTCATACGCGCTCTAAGCTGACAAAAAGAGGTGCCTGTTGCTTTTGCAAGAGCAGCAGGCACCTCTTTTTGTATGCATCCAGTAGCCAGCGTGGTCGAGTCAGAGCGAGTCACTATTTCTCCAGCACATACTCCTCAGCAAATTCCCACTCGTCGAGGGTGTCTATTTCAACATAAATGTGCGGATCAAGGGGCCGGATACGTTTAGAGAGGTGGATATCGACAACATGGTTATCGTTGGCACCCAGGGATTTGCACAGTGCGTCCTGCGTAATCTTTAAGCCATTGTCCAGGTCCCGCTTCAAGGGTGTTTCAAAGTAACATTCGATATACAACGCCAGATAGCAGGTACCCATGCGCTGGCGAAAAGAGGCGAGCAAAATTCCCCGACCCTCAAGATCGAGCAACGCTTTGCGCACATTCTCTTTATAGCGCAAGGCAAGCGGAGCCAGCTTGCGATGGCCCTGACTATCTGTATAATACTGCTCATTGATGCTTGGTGGCAGTGGTAGCGTTAAGCAAAGCTGCGTCGCGCTCCCCCGCGTAGGCCTGCGCTTTTGCATAAGCTTGCTGGCTCTCTTTTTCCCTATACTATAGCATATTCTTTGAGAGAGTGGAGCCTGAGGCAGCCGCAGTTGCCTCAGGCTCCACTCTCGCGTTTTCTGCAGGGCGGATAAGTGCTTTCTGAAGGTGGGCGGGCGGGGCAAAAGACTTCTGCCGGACTGAGCAAGGCTAAAATATGATATAGTAAAAAAATAGTAACTATATCTGCCGGGAGAACAAGACGATGAAGCAACTTGTCGATAGCTATGGCCGGCGCATTAAAAGTATGCGCATTTCAGTGACGGATAAATGCAACTTCCGCTGCACCTATTGCATGCCTGCGGAGGGTTTGCCCTGGCTGAAAAAGGCGGAGATTCTCTCTTATGAGGAGATTATGCGCATTGTCCGCGTAGCCGTGGAGATAGGTATTGAACAGATCCGCCTGACTGGCGGGGAACCCCTGGTACGCCGGGATCTACCAGAGCTGGTGCGCCAGATCCATCAGTTGGAGGGTCTCCGCAGCTTGAGCCTGACCACCAACGGCATCCTGCTTAAACAACAGGCGGCTGCTCTGGCGGCTGCCGGTCTGACGCGCATCAATGTCAGCCTGGATTCGCTGTTACGCGAGAAGTTTGCCCAGGTAGTGCGCCGCGATCAGATCGCGGGTGTGCTGGCCGGGTTAGAAGAGATCAAAAAGTATCCCACAGTCCAGCCTGTCAAGATTAATGCGGTCGCGATGAAAAACTTCAGCGAAGAAGAGGTTCTGCCGTTTGTGAAGTTTGCGCGCGATAATGCTTTTGTGATGCGTTGGATCGAATTTATGCCCCTCGACGCGGACCAGGCCTGGCGCAAAGAGGATATTCTGACTGGCAGCGAGATCAAAGAGATCATCGAGGCTAGCTATGGTCCACTTGTGCCTCTGACAACTGGCGATGCCGCGGAAACTGCGCGCCGCTATACATTTAGCGATGGTATCGGCGAGGTGGGCTTTATTAATCCTGTCAGCGAGCCATTCTGCGCCAGTTGCGATCGTATCCGCCTGACCGCTGATGGACAACTGCGCACCTGTCTCTTCGCGACCGAGGAGACCGATTTGCGCGCGGTCATTCGCTCGGATGCCACGGATGAAGACCTGGCAGAGACCTTGCGCCAGGCTGTCTGGCATAAAGAACTCAAACACCATATCGGCGATAAACGCTTCAAACGCGCGAACCGCAGTATGTCGATGATTGGCGGGTAAACATGAGAGCGTACCTTGATCTTTGTCAACGGATTCTCGCACAAGGGGTGCAGAAAGAGGACCGGACGGGCACAGGCACGATAAGCATTTTTGGCCATCAGATGCGTTTTCCTTTGAGCGAGGGCTTTCCTTTGCTCACCACGAAAAAGCTCCATACGCGCTCGATCATTTACGAACTGCTCTGGTTTCTGCAGGGAGAGACCAATACGCGCTATTTGCACGAGCATAATGTCCACATCTGGGATGAGTGGGCGGACGAGCAGGGAGAACTGGGGCCTATCTATGGCAAGCAATGGCGCTCTTTTAGTGGCGCTAATGGGAAAACGGTCGATCAAATTCGCTGGGTCGTTGACGAAATCAAGCGCAACCCGGACTCACGGCGGCTGATCGTCAGCGCCTGGAATCCGTCAGAGATTGAGGAGATGGCTCTGCCTCCCTGTCACTGTCTTTGCCAATTCTATGTAGCTCAGGGTAAACTCTCGTGTCAGTTGTATCAACGCAGCGCCGATACGTTCCTTGGGCTACCCTTTAATATTGCCAGCTATGCCCTTCTGACCCATATGCTGGCCCATGTGACCGGTCTGGAGCCAGGGGAATTCGTCCATACGCTGGGAGACGCGCACCTGTATCTCAATCATCTGGAGCAGATCCAGGAGCAGTTGACGCGCGCGCCTTTGCCTTTAGCAACGTTGCGCTTAAATCCTGAGGTGCGCTCGATCTTTGCTTTTCGCTTTGAGGATATTGAAATCCTCAACTATCAGGCTCATCCACACATTAGAGGGGCGGTCGCTATATGATTAGCATGATTGCAGCATACGCCAGAGGGCGGGTAATCGGCAAAGATAACACTGTTCCCTGGCGTGTACCAGACGATGCACGCTATTTTCAACAGACTACACGCGGGCATATCGTGGTCATGGGTCGCAAGACCTTCGCATCGATTGCTAATAAACCTCTACCACAGAGAAGAAATATTGTGCTGACCAGTAGCTCTACTTTCCCGCATGCAGGCGTAGAGGTGTTTCACAGCGTAGAAGGCGTGCTCGCGCTTGATACGGCTGAAAACGAGGAGATCTTTATCATTGGCGGACAACATATCTACGAGCTATTTTTAGATGTAGCAAAGCGCCTGTATATCACAGAGATCGAGTTGACAGTTGAGGGCGATACCTTTTTTCCCGCCTGGAAGCCCCAGGAATTCACGCTGCTTTCTGCCCGACCCGGCCAGATCGACTCAGAAAAGACGCCTGCCCATACCTTTTTTGTCTACGAACGCATTCCTGCTCATCAGTAGCAAAGCTCTGATCAGCAGCAAAAAGGATGCGGATCGCCAGGCATCTTTCGTCAGCCCGCATGAGCCCTGAAAGGCTGCCTGGCGTTACAATTCAGTCCGATAGAGCAGCAATGGCTGACTCATCTGAATGTCAGCCTTTTCCAACTCAAAATCCCAGGCCAGGCGCGGCGCGGCTGCATCATTGATGGGCAGGGGTACCTCAAAGTAGATGGGTATGCCCTGCTGGCGAGCCTGAACTACAAAATCGAGGGTTTGCAGGCGCGCATGGTTAAGAGCACAGAGAATCAGTCCATGCCCGGCCCCCTGTAATCTATGCTCGGGCAGAATCGTGCCCTGGCAGTAAAAGTGGTAAGCATCCTCTGCGCGGCTGAATTGCATAATAGTATAGCCTATTACCTCACCCTCCAGCCCATCGAGGCCCTCACCCTGTCCCCAGGTGTTCAGTTCGTCGTCATCGTCGGTCAGCAAAAAAACGTTGTAGCCAGCACGCCTGAGCGGACGCTCCAGCAATTGCGCGAAATCGGCTTCACTCAGCCATTCCAGACCATCAACAGCCGCGGCCAGGTGTTGAACATGCACCAGTGTAGGAATATCTCCTTGACGATAGGTGCGTATACGCATGGGTTTGATCTTCCTCCAGCCTCATGATACATCTCAACTTCACAAGATGCAAGAATCTCCAGACTGTTATCAGGGTTTCTCAAAAGTCTTTTCACCCGCCTACCCACCCTGAGACTGTTATGAGTCCATCCCTGATTTCGCAAAATCAGGCTAAAACAGCTTTGGCCTCACCACCCTGTAGAAAAGAAGAGGTTTGGCAGGCACATTGCGCCTGTCAAACCTCTTGCGCTCCAGTGCAGTGAGCCAGGACCAGGCGCGTCTGAGCAATATATAAGATAGAATGTGACAGAAGATGCCAGGAAAGAGCGTGTAAACTATTGAGTAGCAGACGAAAATAAGTATTGCAGCAAAGGAGATTTTTATGGAACCACTGTTGGAGCCAGGCGCAAAGGATAATCCAGCAAGCGCTGTGCCATGGATGTTTGGCGGGCATGTAGAGCCGGTGAGGCTACCCTGGACATGGGCGCTTGAACGGCTCACGCAAGCTCGCAACTACTGGATCGCTACCACACGCCCGGATGGACGACCACATAGCCGCCCGGTCTGGGGCATCTGGCTACGGACTGCGTGTTACTTCAGCACCGGCTCACTGGCAGCCTCAAATATACTGACAAATCCCGCGATTACTCTTCACCTGGAGAGCGGCAATGAAGTGGTTATTCTTGAAGGCGTCGCCGCAATGGTCAATACATCTGAACTGTTGCAAGAGATTGTGAAGCTCTATAATCAGAAATATCACGAAAACATCGATCCTGACCAGTTACCAGGCCCATTTTACGCTGTCGCCCCGCAAACTGCCTTCGGCTGGCTGGTAGATCCATCAGGGCTTGATGGCGGAGCAATTTTCCACGGAACCGCGACCCGCTGGCGTTTCCAGCAGGGACTTTTCCCTACCCACGAAGCAGAACAATGACCCGCACTCAACGGGCTGGCGTGCCATTGACAACTCATCTATAGGCATCTATACTGCATTGAGGGAAGATCATCTCTGCGCTATAATGGTTCTGGAGCTAGCGGATTTGTAATCATACCGTATATATCCGCCTGAGAGTTATAGACATGCGAACATGCTTCCTGAGCTGTTGATCGCCAACACTGAGGTTGTCGAGAACGCCCTTCTATGTTTGTCCTGGAGGTATTTCTCTTGCGTCAAAAAACGCCTGGCATAAGTTTTATGCTGCTTGCGGCGGTTCTCTTCGGGATCAATGGAAGCCTCTCACGTCTGCTTTTCAATAGCGGGGTGACGCCTGTAACTCTGGTTGAATTTCGTATGATCGTGGGCTGTCTCTGTCTGTTTGGCTTTATCTTCCTGCAACAGCGCCAGGCTTTGCGTCTGCCCCGCCACCTGTTCGGCTGGCTGATCGCTTTTGGCCTCACGATGGCGCTAGTGACATACACCTATTTTGTGGCGATCAGCCGCGTGCCGATCGCTGTTGCACTGGTGATTCAATTTACCGGTCCAGCCTGGATGGCGCTGGGAGAAGCTCTCTGGCGCAGGCGTTTTCCATCGTGGTATGTATTGCTCGCTCTGATCCTGACTATTGGCGGCGTAGGCTTGGTGACAGACATCCTGGGACAGAGCTTGAACAAGCTGGATGGTATCGGGCTGCTTTTTTCGTTTTTCGCCCTGCTCATTTTTATAGCCTACCTGATCCTGGGTCGCAAACTTGGCGAGCACTTGCATCCCATAGGCAGCACAGCCTATGGCGCGTGTGTCGCCAGCCTCTTCTGGCTGATCATTCAGCCGCCGTGGTCTATTCCCGCCAGCACCTGGAATCCTCACACTTTTGGATTGATTCTGCTGGTCGGCATTATCGGTATGGCTCTGCCGTTCTCGCTGGAAGTAGCGGCTCTGCGTCGCCTCGACGCCACGCGCGCTGGGATTGCCGCCATGTTCGAACTACCCGCCTCCGCCGTGGTCGCTTTCTTCTGGTTGCGCCAGAGCCTGAACTTATGGCAAATTCTCGGTTGCGTACTCGTGCTGGCCGGAATTACGCTTGTGCAGTTAGAGAAACCGGGCGAGCAAAAAGCCAGCAATGAACCATTACAGATCTAGAGAATAGGTACCTATTCAGCAGGGGTGCTGGGGGACGCAGTCCCCTGGTCGGAGCACGAGGTGTCCTCGTAACATACACTTCTTTTCAAGGCCACCGCAGGCGGCAAGAGGAGCACATCTGATGAATAGTTACCTTTTATAAGTCATGCAGCAGCAATAATGGGTCAGCATTGAAGAACCGCCAGTACTGGCGGTTCTTCAATGCTGACCCATTATTGCTGTTAAGCAATTTCTCCGCCACAGTAACTGCAGAAGTGACGATTGGCCTGCGCGCGCTGGCAATGCGGGCAGACGATCAAGTGCTCCGCATCTGCTGCGGTACGATTGACGCCATTGGTCGCGGTTCCATTGGCTGCCCCGTTGGTCGGGGGTACAATCGGACCAGAGCGGCGTGGATACTGGCCCGCCAGAATATCACGATACGCGCCACTATCAGCCCATTTGACAATCTCGCTCGCGCGCACTATCAGCATAGGATGCGTGGTAGGAGCGATCAGCAGACCTTTATAAAGGCGATCAAGCATGTTGGTATCAACTGCATGATAGAGTTCGGCCTGCTGTAAAAAATCAGAGACATTCATCTCGTCGCGCTGAAAGAGCGTACCACCAGCCATCTTCATCATCAGTGAAACCATCACTCGCGGATTCTGCACGACCAGCAGTGAGGCACGATCGGCTGTGAACTCCGCCATACGGCTCCACTCCAGCAGAGCTGCTTCCAGCGAGTAGCCAATCAGTTTGCCAATGCCCAGCGTCATTTCACCAAGCAGTTGCAAGAGCAGGCTAATACCGCGCGCCATCGTAGTATAAAGCACGTGGCCTGCCTTGATATGGCCCAGTTCATGCGCGATAACCGCCATGATTTCTTCATCACTCAACAGGTCCACCAGACCGGAATGAACAATAATATAGGGCTTCGTATGACCACTGGTCATAGCGTTGACCAGTGGGGTCTGGGCAACATAGAGTTCTGGTTCCGGCATATCGAGAATCGCGCAAGACTCGCGCAACAAGCTATACAGCTTCGGACACTGTGTCTGAGAGACACGCACCGATTGCGCCACGTTCATAATGTACGCGACTCTCTCGGGGAAGTATTCAATAAATTTGCGGGTTACAATATCCAGGCCAGGAATCTTCTTGAAAGAAGCCATAGCCTGCTGATCAAAGGGATGCTGAAACACCGCCGGGTCCAGTTGGGGAAATTCTCGTCGCGCCCCAGGCTGAGCGGCTGACATACGAAGCTCCTTTTTGGCTCACCGCTCCAGCTACGTCTCAAAATTCACGGTGATATGCGGCAAACTAAGTTGCGCCACCGACCGTGCCCAGGAACGGATTGCGTGAGCCACTATTTCACTATCGCGAGGCTGCCGCAGCCGTTCAGACTGCGTTGCCTTTCTGGTCAACACTTGAATTTGCCAGCCTCCATTCACGCGCTTCATTCCTGAAGGACGAGAGACTTGCAAAAAAGCCGCAATACGGGGAGATTGTCGCTTGAGTACCTGAAGGATCTCTGGCCAGTGTTCACACAGAAGGGCTGTGAACTGCTCAGTAAACTCTTCATTCCCGACACGGGGCATGGGCTCCATAGTATTCCTCCTCGTCGAGTAGAAAACGGCAGTATTACTAATATAGCATATTGCCAGCACTTTTGCTCGTTTTTTTTATGGTCTTTTTACCCCATGACAAAATTCCCTGTAACGCGCTATGCTTCCTCTTCTTTAGTGGCAAATACTCTTTTTATACCGTAGGGGCAAAATTCCCGTACAGGCATGCCAGCAGCTTTTTCGCGCAGAAATTCCACCCCAGATTTTTGAGGTAAGTGGCTGAGTGTGTAGGCAGCAGAGCCGCCAGGTACGGTAGCTTTGCCCCCACAAGTTTATGAGCTCAGGTGAGAGAAATATTCGATAACAAATTGCTGGAAACGACGGGCCGCCTCGGATAGATAGCGCTCCTCCAGCCAGGCCAGACCGATGGTACGCTGACAGATCGGCTCGTCAATATGGAGAAGCACAAATGGCTGATCCAGCACGCCCTGCCAGTTCTTACCCGCGACAAAGGTCACACCAAGGCCCGCGGAGACGAGGCCGCGTACGGTTGCTGATTCGTCGCCCTCGAAAGCCACATTGGGCACAAAACCTGCTTGTATGCATAGCTCATCCATCAAATCGCGCAGACCATGACCAGGCTTGAGGCTGATAAATGGCTCATTAGCGGCCTCGCTCAGGTGGATGCTGCCGCGCCCCGCCAGGTGATGTCCCGCTGGCACCAGTAAATACAGCTCCTCAGTCAAGAGTGGCACCCAGGTGATCCCGGCTTGCTCGATCGGGGGCGAAGAAATGCACAGATCGATCTCGCCGCGCTCCAATTGCTGGACAACCATCGCCAGCGATTGCTGCTGAAAAAGCCGAAAGCGTACGCGCGGATAGCGCGCGAGAAAGCCGCTTAGCAGTTCTGGCAGAGGCTGAGTACTCGCGACTGCCAGAGCAATGGAGCCACGCTCCAGGCCCGCCATATCGGCTACTTCGCGTTTACCTTCCTCCAGTTCTAAAAGAATGCGCTCAACGCGCTTAAGAAAAATACGGCCAAACTGGTTGAGATGGATGCGCCGCCCCTGGCGATCAAAGAGAGGCACTCCCAGTTCCTCTTCCAGTCTGGCAATAGATTGACTCAACGACGGTTGCGCGATATAGAGCTGCTCGGCGGCACGCGTCATATGCTCAAGCTGGGCCACGACCTGAAAATATTTTAATTGCAAAAGATCCATTAGCTTAAATTTTCCACCAGCGCTGATGCCAGGCAACTGCCTCAGCCAGCGCCTCACGGGTAGCCCGGCTAAAGATGCTTGCGCAACGTTCAAGCTCATCAGACGCGGCATAGAGATCGACGACGCCCAGATCGACGCCAAGCAGAGGCTCAACCGCAGCGAGAGTACAATAGGGCACATAAGCCACGCTATAGCCGCCCTCCTGGAGCATAACCAGGCGATCAGCGCAAACTTCTTTCGCCAGATCAAGCAATAGTGTAGAGAGCGCGCGGAAACCATCCTGCGTCATCATCATCTGCCCCAACGGGTCCAACCAGTTGGGATCTTGTCCAGCGGAAATGAGAATTAATTGCGGGCGATATTGTAGACCAATTGGCACAACCAGTTGCTCAAACGCCGCCTTGTAACCCTGATCACCGGTGCCAGGCGGCAACGGGATATTTACCGTATAGCCAGTACCAGCGCCGCTGCCTACCTGCTCCAATTCGCCGGAGAGTCTGGGGTACCAGTTATGCTGATGCAGCGAAACGAAGAGCACGTTTGGATCAGCATAAAACGCATCCTGCGTGCCGTTCCCATGGTGAACATCCCAATCCACAATCATAACTCGCTCCAGACCATATTTCTGGCGCGCATAGTGAGCAGCCAGGACGACATTATTAAAAATACAGTAGCCCATACAGCGATTGCTCAGCGCGTGATGGCCGGGAGGACGCAGAAGCGCGTAGGCATTGGCTACGTCGCCCTCCAGCACCGCTTTCACTGCCTCTAGCGAGCCGCCTGCCGCGTAAAGCGCGGCCTCAAATGAGCCAGGGCTAAGGGGAGTGTCGCTCTCAATCGCGCCCCAGGGACCGTGCGCAGGCCCCTGACCACGCGCATAGGCCTGCACCGCCTCGATATAGGGACGCGTATGATAGGCTGTCAACTCTTGCTCAGTGGCGGCACGCGCCTGAATTGCTTTCATGCGTGTACTCAAGCCGGAGCCGTCAAGAAACTGCTTGATGCGCCTGGTAATCTGCACAGAAGACGGGTGCGGATCAGGGTCAACAAGAAACGAGCCAGTGCGCATCACAACACTGGCCGGCGCGCCAGTATCGTGCTCTAAAAACCGCTCGTCAAAAACCAGACCTGTGGAGTCAGCAGGCATATACAGATACGATCCTTTCCAAAGAGTGCCGCGAGTTGTTATACCTGGCTCTTACTATACTATAGGCAACAATCTTTCTACTATGTCCTGGCTCTCACTTTGTTTTTTCTGAGGATGGGTGAGCGGGGAACCATCAAGTGCGAGTGTCATTCAGGCTTTCTCACAAGTCGTCTTGCGCTCTTATAAACGTTTCCATTGGAGGGTCCAGGGAGTGTGGAAAGATGGGCAGCGCGCTGCCCATCTTTCCACACTCCCTGTTTTTCTCAGGGTGGGCGGGCGGGGGAAAAGACTTGTGAGAAACCCTGGAGTGTCATGCCAGATCACTTGACCGGACGCGGAGAGCATGTTATTGTAAGAAAAATTTTCGCTGAGGAGTGCGCCTGGGATCGTTAGCTGGCCGAATAGCTAGTACAATAGATAACAAGATGTTGCATACCTGCGCGGGAGGGAATATAATCGTCCCATGGATCAGCACAACAATAAAGCGAGTATTGATGAGATCGATCGCAAGATCATAGAAGCCCTCCAGATCGATGGAAGACGCCCATTTACCAAGCTAGCGGCGGAATTGGGCATTTCTGAAGCGAGCGTGCGTCAGCGCGTCTCAAATCTCATTAATACACATGTCATGCAAATTGTCGCGGTCACCAACCCGGTCAAGCTGGGCTATTCGATGGCTGGCATGATTGGTATCCGCGTCTCGGGTGAACGGCTATTTGAGATAGCCGAGCAAATATCAGCCTTTGATGAGGTCATTTATCTAATTATTTGCGCGGGCAGCTTTGACCTGCTGGCGGAAGTTGTTTGCCAGGATAATGACCGCTTGTTGCGTTTTCTGGCCGAAAAACTCTATAAAGTAGAAGGAGTACAACAGGCTGAGTTATTTCTCTATTTAAAAGTGGAAAAACAAAACAATTGGGCTTTCCTATCACAGGCTCGCTTGCTCCCCTCTCCTGCTCAGCTTCCCATTGACCCTTCGTCTCATCAATCTTGAATATATCAGGCGTGAGCAAATCATAAACGTCGATAGTCTATACGTACCGGGCACGATAAAATACATGACAGCCACCCTCAGGCTATTGTATAATGCGAACGCATGCGCAAATTGCCGGGAAAAAGTGGCGCATTTCATAGTGTAATGTAGCTACGTTGCCGATACTATATTCAGGAGAAAATGAAAGGAGGGGTCCATTGATGCAACAAATGGAAACGCTACCAGCGGGTACGATTCTGTATGGACGTTACAAGGTCGAGCGCGCTTTAGGCAGTGGAGGCTTTGGGCATGTATACCTGTGCGCTGATTTACAATCCAACAACACACAGTACGCGATTAAAGAATATCTTGTGGCCGGAGCAAACGGCAAAGCTCAGCTGGAGCATGAAGCCCAGGTGCTCAGTCACCTGCATCATCCGAACTTGCCCGCGTTCCTCTCGGCCTTTGATGAAAATGGTCGCTATTACGTGATCCTTGGCTATATTGAGGGCAACGATTTAACCGATTACCTGCGCGTTGTGCGCCAAAAAAATGAGCCGTTGCCGATCGCGCGCCTGATGGAATGGCTCCTCTCTATTTGCGACGCTGTGGCCTTCTTACACAGCCAGCGTCCACCCATTATTCACCGCGATATCAAACCCGATAATATCCGCATTACACCTAATGGCACGGCGATTCTCGTGGATCTGGGAAATGCCAAGACCGCTGCGGATGGGGCACGTACACTGTTCTTTATTCGCCACCAGGGCACACCAGGCTATGCTCCTCTTGAGCAATATCCCGGTGGCACAGGTACGGATGAGCGTTCCGATGTCTACGCGTTAGGTGGCACCCTCTATTTTGCTCTAACCGCGCACGAGCCCCCCAGCGTCTCCGCGCGTAACCAGTCACTACAACAGAAACAGCCAGACCTGCCTACACTGCAAGATCGCCTGGCACAGAATCCGCCTGATAACCAGCAAGAGCCGCGCCAGTTCCGCCTGGGCGTCTCGAAACCGTCCAAACCCGTTCCACGCCATTCGCGTCACGTGGCACAACTGGGCGCACTGCCACCCGAGTTACTGCGCAAACTTGACGCGATCATTCAGCGCGCTATGGCGATGAAACCCAAAGATCGCTATCAAACAGTTACAGAGTTGAGCAACGACCTGAGAATGGTCCTGCGAGCGCTGCCAACATCGACACTGCCCGCTGCAGCTAATCGCCCGGTCGATCCGCATAGTACACAACCAGATTTGCCAATGCTTTATGAGTCGCTCCAGGCCCAGGCCCAGGCTCAAGCTCAGGCAGTTCAAGCAATTCCGCCAGTGCAGCCCATCTCGGTCAAGCAGCAGCAGATGCCGCCAGTGCAACCCCCCTCGATCAAGCAGCAGATGCCGCCAGCGCAGTCAACTTCCGTCAAGCAGCAACAAATTCCATCTACGCCGCAGCCTGCACCAACGTTACGTTGCCCAAATTGCCGTACAGAGTTGACTCGACCCGCACCCTATTGTCCGAATTGCGGCCACCCGCTCAATCCACCTAATCCCCCCAAAGGCCCGGCTGGCCGACCAGACCCGGCTTCGCAGCAGGCGAGCAGGAGCACGCAACAAGATATCTCGGAAGAAGCGACCATGCGCATTCCTCCCGGTAGTCCGCCCCAGGAACCGCCCGGACCGAACCGCCGCTCAAGCTCGTTCTCCGCTCAGGCTTCGGCCTCACGCGGAGGAACAAACGCAAATCTTCCAACATTGAGGGCGGCGCGCCAGCAAATGCTGAAAACGCCGTCCCAATCTGTGCCACCGCCTGGACCTGAGCAGAACCTGGCGGTGGCGAACTTAAACCAGAATACCCATACACCCGCCAGAATTGCCCAGGCGCAGATACCCGGTGCCACAACTTCAACATCTGGCACTTATACCGCAATCAACCAGAATGGCACAGCTTCCCAGAATCAGCCGCTCAATGAGCAAATTCAGATCCCTTCTCACCTATCCGCTCCCGCCACCCCCTCCATTCAACCAGAAGGACTTGCGCGCAAACTCTTTATTAGCGTGGCTATCATCGTGGCAGTATTGATCATTGTGATGCTACTCCTGATCGTGTTCCTACAACACAATCATGGCAGCGGCCCCAAAAGCTCCATTCACAGCATATTGTTTCTGACCCAACACATCTTCGCCAGGTTGACAAATGCATGAAGACCCCGCTCCATCTTCTCATCTTAGGTTATGGAAATGTCGCGCAAGCTTTACTCCCGCTACTGGCCGCCCGTAATACCTGGATAGAAGAGCGGCGAGGGACGAGTCCGTTGATCACCGGCATTGGTTCGCGCCGGGCAGGCTTTTTCATCCATCCCACGGGTTTATCCGCGGCAGACCTGACCTCCGGTTCTGATGCGCTGCACATTTTTCGTCAGAACGCGCAGACCTGCGAGGATGCTCTGGCCTTTATCCGCGCCGGACGGTCCGCTGGTGCCACCATACTGCTTGAACTGACCACGCTTAACCCGACAAACGGCGAACCTGCTCTTAGCCATATTCGCGCTGCCTTAGAAAGCGGCATGGATGTGGTCACCGCGAACAAAGGTCCAATCGCGCATGCCGGCACCTCTCTGCACGCTCAGGCGCGGCGCAAAGGCGTAAGTCTGCGCTATGAATCAACCGTCATGGACGGTCTACCCCTGCTCAATCTGGCCGAGTTTACACTGCCCGCGGTGGGCATCCTGGGCTTTCGCGGGCTGCTTAATACCACCTCTAGCATTGTCCTGCGTCAGATGGAAGAGGGGCAAACGCTGGAAACAGCTATCCAACTTGCCCAACAAATAGGCGTAGCCGAGGCCAATCCCTGGTATGACCTGGATGGCTGGGATGCGACCATGAAGACGACTATTCTGGCTAATACCCTGCTCAACGCTGCACTTACGCCATCCCTGATCCAACGCACTGGCATACGCGATCTCACGCAAGCTGAGATAATTGACGCGGCCCGCGCCAGCACCCCTATCCGCCTTGTCAGTTCCGCGCAACTCGTCAATGGTACTCCTGTCGCCAGCGTTCGCCCGCAACCTCTGCAACCCGATGATCCTCTCTATGCTGCCAGAAATCACGGTATGGTCACGCTAGAAACCACAGCTATGGGTAGGATCTCGCTTATTGAGCACGATACAAATGTCGTGCAGACAGCATATGGTGTGCTAAGCGATCTACTTATTATTCAGAGCGCGAAAGCACTTTAAAAATCCTCTCGGCAGCCCTGAGAAACAACTGTGTCAAGTTGAACTGTGCTGCAGGCAGCAGTTATACTATACAGATGGAGTGATGGCGTTATTGAAAGGATAGTATATGTACCAACTTGCACAGGTAAACATTGCACGCATGCTGGCGCCGCTGGATGATCCGCTGATGGCCTATTTTGTGGCAAAGCTGGATGAGATCAACGCGCTGAGCGAACATAGCCCTGGCTTTGTCTGGCGCTTCCAGACGGAGGCGGGTAACGCGACAGATATGCGACCATATGAGGATGAGCGGATTATCTTTAATATGTCAGTCTGGAGCTCCCTGGAGGTCTATACAGATTTTGTGTACAAGACCATGCATCGCGAGATTATGCAAATGCGCCGCCAGTGGTTTGAGCGCTTTGAGGGAGCTTACACAGCGGTCTGGTGGGTACCCGCCGGCCATATACCGGGCGTAGAGGAGGCCAAAGAACGCCTGGAACACCTGCGTACTTACGGCGAGAGCGCATTCGCCTTTACACCGAAAAAGCCCTTCCCTCCGGCAGATGCTCCGACTCAGACTATCAAGCCCATTCTTGAAGAGTGTCCGGCGTAAATTCCGGCGCGCTGGCGCATCTCTGCGCCAGGTAAGATCGATCTCATCCACGCAGAAAAACCAACCATGGCTCTTGCCCGCCTGGTTTTTCTGCCGTGATTTACCGAGAAAACATTTGCCCCACCAGACTTAGATCCTGCGCCCGGCATCTTTCCAGTAAGGTTCGCGGATCAGCGTCTTGAGAAGCTTGCCGGCGGGATTACGGGGGAGCGCGGCCACAAAATCGATGGAACGTGGCTTCTTGTAATCCGCCAGCCGCTCGCTACAGAACGCGATCAGGTCAGCGGCACTCACGGAGGCGTCAGGTCGCAGTTCGACGACAGCTTTGACCGACTCGCCCCAGCGCTCATCTGGCACGCCTACGACCGCCACATCAAGGACCGCTGGATGCGCGCTGAGGGCTGCTTCGATCTCAGCTGGATAGATATTGACACCGCCCGAAATGATCATGTCGATCTTGCGATCACAGATGAAATAGTAGCCTTCTTCATCGCGATAGGCAATATCGCCAACGGAGAAGTAACCATTCCTGGTATTGCTGGCCGTTGCCTCTGGCTTATTATAGTATTCGGCCAGCCAGTCATTGCGCGACCACATCTCACCTGCTACGTTGACCGGTACATCGTTACCCGCGACATCCAGCAGGCGAATACTCTGGCCTGGTCCAACTTTGCCGCACGAGCCAGGTTTGCGCAACTGGTCAGCTGGTCCGAGTATGGTCACGATACCAGTCTCGGTTGCGCCATAAAATTCCCAGAAACGCTCGCCAAAACGCTCAGTCGCTCGTACTTTGAGCGCGTACGAACAGGGTGCGCCACCCAGAATAACCGAGCGCAACGAGCTATTGTCATAGCGCGCGAAAACCTCCACTGGCAGATCGCACAGACGTTGCAGGAGCACAGGCGGCATAAAGGTCGTGGTAATTTTATAGCGCTCGATCAAGCTCAAAGCCTCTTCAGCGTCAAATTTAGGCTGAACCACAATCGTCGCGCCAAGCAGCATATGCAGTGAGACAAAGAAGCTGGGCGCGCTATGGTAGTAGGGGCCAGCCAGCAGATGAACATCTGACTCGGCCAGCTCAAAAGCCTGAATGATACGCACAATATCGGGCACAGGCACCGATTGCGGACGATAAGCGCCTTTGGGTTTGCCGGTTGTGCCTGAGGTGTAGCTCATTGTCGAACCTAACCCACCCTGGCCCGTGACGATCTCCGCGCTGGCCGCAGCAAGCACTTGTTCATAACGCAACCAACCAGCCGGCACTTCGTCGCCAAGAGCGATACAAGGAATCTGTCGCGGTATCTCTGCAAGAGCCTGATTGGCTATCCCGACCAGGCCTGGCCCCACGATGAGCGCGCTGGCCTGACAATCATTGACGATATAGGCAAGTTCGCGCGCGCGCAGGCGATAGTTAGTCAACACCGAGATAGCTGAGAGTTTCGAGAGACCACTCACGATCTCAAGTAGCTCAAGTGAATTGTATGCCATCACTACCACGCGATCGTTGGCCCGCACTCCCAGATCAAACAGAGCATTGGCGACTCGCCGGGCACGGGTATTGAATTCAGCGTAGGTCAGTATGTGCTCTCCGCAAGCGACGGCGGCTTTTGCAGGCCGTACGAGAGCGTGTCCGTCAAGATAATGGGGCGGTTGTGGCGTGGTATGTTCAGAAGTAGTCATAGCGCCTTCTTCCTATGCACAGCAGTGTGTCATTACCAGATTGGTAAACTGGAATTCGCTCGAATATCAGCATTATACCATATACCTCAGCCCTCCTGGCCCTTTCTGGCTTCATTCAGACAGGTGGCGCGAGAATTGGATGGTCTTGTTAAGCTAAATGGAGGCTTGCTATTGGCAGATATTTCTGAGAAGATAATAGATGGGGTTCTTTATCTGGCCAGCACACGTGCCTGGCGCAAAGAGAACACTTAGCAATGCCAGGGGCACTATTATATTATGAGCAGCGTTGTAGCTACCATTCTCTTTGGTCTGGCCGCTTCACTCAGTTGGGGGAGCGGTGATTTTTGTGGCGGGCTTGCCGCGCGCCGCCTGAATAGCTCGCTTGTCGTTATCTCTGCCTACTCAGTCGGATTGTTTCTATTGATCGCGCTGGCGCTGACCTGGCGCGAAGCGTTTCCCTCACCTCTTGATCTACTCTGGGGCGCGCTTGGCGGAGTAGTGGGTGGGCTGGGGTTGATTCTATTTTATTCCGCGCTTGCGGTCGGGCGCATGGGCATTATCGCGCCCGCCTCTGCTATGCTCACAGCGGGCCTGCCTGTGCTCTTTAGCATCTTTACTCAGGGCGCGCCAAATTTGCTGCAAATCGGCGGCTTCGTGGTGGCCTTGCTAGCCATTATCCTGATCTCAAGACCGGAACGCGCGGTTGGGCGACCCAAAGGACTCTGGCTGGCGCTGCTCTCCGGCTGCTGCTTTGGCAGCTTCTTTATCCTGATCAGCCGGGTAGGCCTGCATTCAACCTTCTGGCCGCTGGCGATGGCACGCCTGAGCTCGGTGGTCTTTCTACTTATCCTGACCCTGTTCATCAGGCCAAAGGCTGCGCCCGCACAAACAGCCGGGCAGCAGAGACCCTGGCGTCTTATTCTGCCGCTCATTCTGGGTTCAGGCAGCCTGGATGCCTTCGGCAACGCGTTTTTCGTGCTGGCCGCGCACTCCGGCAGACTGGATGTGGCATCTGTGCTCTCATCGCTCTATCCCGCCGCCACGACCATCCTGGCCGCGCTCCTTCTGGGCGAGCGCGTCAATCGCATCCAGGGCCTGGGGATCGCGCTGGCGCTGCTTGCTATTCCACTGATCTCGTTTTGAGTACGCAAGGTCTGAAGGCATGCTACCAGCCTTTTGTGCAGATAACCCACCCCAGATTTTGGGGTAAGTGGCTGAGTTTGTCGGCAAAGCCGCTGGCAAACTCAGCCACTTACCAAACGATGCAGCGGCTTTGCCGCCAGGTACGGCATATGCGCTCTATTACAAAATGCACCAGGCGATTTCGGCGACTAATTGACAGGGAGCGCGCCACGTCGATAGGCAGTCGCGGTGATGCCCTCGACGGTTTTGAAAACCTCTGAAAAGTAGTTGGGGCTCTGATAACCGACAGTATAACTGATTTCGGCCAGAGAAAGCGTCGTAGTGCGCAAGAGCCGCCTGGCCTCCTCCAGACGCACGCGAGTCAAATATTCCACAAAGGTGCAGCCCATCGCCAGCTTGAAAATGCGACTGAAATAGGTAGGAGAGAGCGCCACATGCTCCGCTACCTGCTCTAACGAGAGACTCTCGGTATAACGAGCAATGATGAACTCTTGAGCGCGCCTGAGCACGTGAGCGTGCGGACCCTGTGGCTGGCGGAAAGAACCGCGTGTAGATACAGTCGTAGCCTGGCTAGCTTCCTGTATTCTCTCGGCATCCAGGCTAGCGCACAGCTTTTGCAACAGTGCCTCTAATTGTTCAGGGCGAATCGGCTTGAGCAGGTAATCGACCGCGCCAGCACGTAAGGCCTGTTGCGCGTAATCGAATTTCTCATGGGCCGAGACAATCGCTACCCTGGTTGCGGGAAAACGTTCATGAACTACGCGAGTCGCCTCCAGGCCATTCATGCCTGGCAAAACCACATCCATCAGAATGATGTCGGGGCGTACAATATCCAGCGCTTCGACCACCTGACGGCCTGTGCTGGCTTCCGAGACAACCTGGACCGGGCTGGAACTCCTCTCACAAATTAAGCGTAACGCTCTCCGTGCGATTACTTCATCTTCTGCAACTAAAATCCGATACACTGGTCTGTCCATAACTTTAGCTCCCCTTCGAGCGATATACATCCTTGCCTGGTCATGCGATCCCAAGGGTTAGATCGTCATGTGCAAGTTATGTTAGCGTATCCAGAACATGCGCGGCCATAGTGAGCGCCTGCCGAATACGAGCAGGCGAAGCAGGCCGCGTGAGGTAGGCAAAGGCTCCAAAGCGCAGGCAACTCTCCATGCAACGCTCCTCATCGTAATCGGCCATGATGACTACTTTGAGGTGAGGATGGTGGCTCAACAAGAGATTGAGAGTCATCGCCAATGGCATGCCCGGCAGATGGCTGTCAAGCATGACCAGTTGTGCCTGCTTCTGGTGTGTCCAGATCAGGAGTTCACTGGTAGTCACCGCTGTTCCCACCAGCTCGATATTGGGCAAATGCAGATCAACAAGCTGCTGTACCGCCCGCCGCTCAAGATCTTCATCTTCGCCAAGCATCAGGTTATACATGGTATGCCACCATCGCGAGGTATCACAAATAAAAGAGATTGATTTGTAATCCCTATTATACCCGATAGTTTCCTGGTTGCGAAACTACTTCAACCGGTAGTACCAGAAAAAAGGTTCTTGTGGTCGCTTGCGGATGGAGAAAAGAGCGGTTTATGGCGAGCAGGAAGCATAAAAACTGCACAAATCGCGCGCCTTTATATGTGTCTGCTTTTCAGAACGTTCCGTCGATTCTCGCGGTTGAAGCGCGTACCACCAGGTGGGGGCTGACAAGCATTTTCAGGGGCTGGTCGGGAATGTCTGTGCGCTGAATATAGCGCAAGAGCAATTCTGTGGCAGCGCGGGCCATTTCGCGCTTGGGGGTGCTGATCGTGGTAAGACGAGGATTGGAGTGGGTCGCCAGGCTAATGTCATCGACACCTACAACAGAGAGGTCGTGAGGCACAGATAAGCCCTGGTTGGCAATGGCCTCGATCGCCCCCAGGGCCATCCAGTCATTACCAGTGAAGATCGAGGTAGGCGGCACGGGCAGAGCTAAAAGCGCGAGAGCGCCTCGATAGCCGCTCTCAAAAGAGGAATCACCCTGGCAAATATAGTCCGGTGGCACCGTAAGCCCGAACTCCGCCAGCGCGGACTGAAAGCCCTGACGGCGCGTCAACTGCACAGGTTCCTCCAGGATCGCCGCGATACGCCGATGGCCATATTCCAGCAAATGACGCGTTGCCAGCTCACCAGCCAGGCGAAAATCGATATCGACGATAGGCAAAGTCTGAGTTCGCGGATCTTGATTCCATACGCTCAAGACTACTTCCTGGCCTGCCCCCTTAAGCGCCAGCACATCAGTAATATCACCTGCCATGCCCATTACAATAAAACCATCCACCCAACGGCTGGCCATACGTTCTAGATGACGTTTACCTTCCTCAGGCGAGTTATGCGTCAAACTCAAAAGTACTTCGTAATCATGCTGATCAGCAACACGCTCGACTTCCTCTACAACTTCGGCGAAAAAAGGGTTCGAGATCGTCGGCACTACCAACGCTATGGTTAGCGTTTTGCCCTGCGCCAGCCCACGCGCTACCAGATTCGGACGATAGCCCAATTCTTCGATCGCCTGAAGCACGCGGGTGCGCGTTTTTTCACTCACTGGCACACGTTGAGTAATCACGTTGGAAACTGTCGCCGTCGTTACTCTCGCGCGACGCGCTACATCGGAAATCGTCGTCATCCTGAAAACACTTTCGCTAATTTAAACGCATAAATCCCTTAAACTATACTCTACAATCCCCACTCTGTCAATTTTCGTGCTCTTTTCCACATTCTACAACCCTTGACAAACTATCTGCCCATGATTATACTGTCTTTTAAGCGATTAAATTTAATCGCTTAAATCTAAGCAGCAGTGATAATTTCGCCGTAAGAATTTATCGCTCTTATGACACCAAAGGAGGTGAACTGTCTCTTCTTAAGGCCAGGCATTCCCAACGCCCCTGGCATCTCGCTCATTCCCTACTTCCATCGTCATGTAAACATACGAAAACTCATTACAAGCGTCATTATTCCAACCAACCCGGCGCGGCTTTATCTGTGTACAGGTAAGGTATATGCACATGTACTGGCGGCAGGTCGTCTCGATATGCCTCCAGTTAAGCAGCAAACGACCTGGCTGCTTTTCCGGTTCACAAACTATCTTGGAGAGTAGCTAAAACTCTTTTTACCGGATAACCCTGTGCATCTCGGCCTGCATAAACACAAATCCGCGCACATCACATTGCTTCTGAGAGGCAGACAGCAGCGCGCTGTTCTCTGAGCAAGCGCTCGCCGACATTGTCTTGCCATCATAGCAATATGCTAGAACAAGAGTGCTGTATCATTCCTAAGGAGAGGCATGCTACTCTGCTCGCTGGACAACGTTGTCGTTTATTTGCAAGGTTGGTCCCTGATGAAATTCCCTCGGTTTCCACACAAACGCTCGTTCTGGACACAGATCAGCGTTTTCGCTATTCTCAGCCTGCTTCTTGCCGCCTGTGGTGGTAGCAGCACTACCAACTCAACCACAAGCCTGCACCCTGGTTGTAACACTGGCAGCAACACAGTTAGTCAAGCTGACAAGCGCGCATAAGATTGGCTGGTCACAAAATGCTCTTGATGGTGCCTGGCGTTTTGCCGAAGAAGCCAGCATTGAACAACAGGCCTCATCGCGTGGCTACCAATTGCTGAAAACAAACGCGAACAATTCAGATGATCAGCAAGCCCAGGACATTCAAAATTTAATTAACGACCGCCCCGATGTCCTGCCGGTCGATCCCCATACTGAAGATGCCGAGGTCAAGGCCATTCTTGACGCTCGCAAAGCCTGCATTCCTGTCATCGTGGTTGACCGCGATGTCAATGAGAGCCTGGCGACACCGGGACGCGACTTCGCGACCTTTGTTGGTTCAGACTTCCAGAAACAGGGCGCACTGGCTGCCGACGCGCTGATTGAGGCGCTGGGTGGTCCACAGACGAGCGCGACTATCGTTGAACTGACCGGTACAACAGGTTCTTCGCCCGCGATCCTGCGTGGTGGTGGTTTTGATGGCGAATTAGCAACGAAAGCTCCTGGCATTAAAATCGTAGCCGAACAGACCGCTAACTTCGCGCGTGCTACAGGCCAGCAGGTGATGGCGACCTTGATCCAGCAGTTCCCCAATATCAAGGGCGTCTTCGCGCATAACGATGAGATGGCTATCGGTGCTATCACCGCTTTAAAAGCCGCGGGTAAACATCCAGGTCAGGACATCAAGGTGGTTTCTATCGATGGAACTAAAGATGCGATTAACCTGGTGCTGTCTGGCGACGAGTACGCGGTGGTACAATCTAATCCGCGCCTTGGTCAGCTAGTCTTCCAGACTCTCGACCAGTATATTAAGGGCCAGGATCTACCCGCCTGGGTTGTCCAGCCGGATAAGGTCTTCAAGAAAGCTGATGGTTCGGCGCAAACCTACCTCCCAGACGCGTTCTAGCCCTCCTTTAGCGCAAACAGCATTGTCGCGGTGCCATCAAGATGACGGATGGCACCGCGACAGTGCCCAAAAGGTAGCTTATGCAACAGAATAATCCGCTTCTGCAAATGGAGCACATTACGAAACACTTCCCCGGCTCGGTCGCGCTTGCAGACGCCTCGATCCACGTTGAGCAGGGCGAGGTCCATGCACTCGTCGGCGAGAATGGCGCGGGTAAGTCTACCTTGATTAAGGTACTTACCGGCGTCTATCAACGTGACGAAGGCACTATTCTTTTTGATGAACATCCCAGAGCCTTTCAATCCCCCCAGCACGCGCAACGCGAAGGTATTAGCACTATTTATCAGGAAATAAATCTGATCCCCTTTGGCAGTGTGACTGAGAATATTTTTTTGGGACGCGAGATCTTTCGTTGGGGACTGCTCAATTGGCGCAAGATGAATGCTGAGGCCAGTGTTCTGCTCGAACGCCTGCACCTCGCGCTTGATGTGACAAAACCCCTGAGTACAGAGCAAGTCCTGCTGACCGCGACAGGTATGCGCGAGGGGCGTAAACTGCAAAATGCCAGCCTCCAGGTTCACGCGGGCGAGATTGTCGGCCTGGCTGGACTGCTTGGCTCAGGACGCAGCGAGGTCGCGCGGGCCATCTTTGGTGCCGATGCCCTGGATGGAGGCACGATCTCTCTTGATGGCAAGGAGACCCACTTCCACACGCCCGCAGATGCGATGCGCGCGGGGATCGGTTTCTGCTCAGAAGACCGCAAGGTGGATGGCATTATTCCCGATCTCTCTGTGCGTGAAAATCTCACTCTGGCCGCGCTACCGACCCTGACGCGCTCTGGCGTGGTCGATCGCAAGCAGCAAGAAGAAATTGTGGATCGTTTTATCCAACGCCTGGGCATTAAAACCGCTGGACCAGAGCAAAAAATTCGCGAGTTGTCCGGTGGCAATCAACAGAAGGTCTTGCTGGCTCGCTGGCTCTGTTTAAATCCCCGCCTGCTTTTACTGGATGAGCCGACGCGTGGCATTGATGTGGGCGCGAAAGGCGAGATTCAGAAGCTGGTTGAGGAACTGGCCGAAGCGGGCATGGGCGTCTTGCTTATCTCCTCCGAACTTGAAGAGATCATCGAAGGCAGTGATCATGTGGTGGTATTACGCGATGGTATCACGGTCGCTGAAATGGCGCGCGAAGGACTGAGCCAGGATGCCATCTTAAGCGCTATGGCTCATGGCCAGGCGCAAACTGGCGAAGGAGAAAGCGCATGATTCGCATCGAAGAACGTCTGAGTAATCTCAAAGCGCGTGGGCTCCTGCCCCGCAAGCTGGACTCAATCGGCCAGAATTACGGGGCAGCGATCGCACTTGTGATCCTGATCATCTTCAATCTCATCTTCACCAGGCAGTTTAGTTCAGTGATCGCTATGTGCTGGCGATTGGGGGCAATGCGGAGGCCGCGCGCCTGATGGGACTACCCGTAAGGCGCACGACTTTCCTGGTCTACACGCTTAGCGGCGCTCTCTCTGGCCTTGTCGGGGTGTTGCTGGCTATTAACCTGAATGGTGGCAACGCTACGGAAGGCAAGGGCTGGGAACTGATCGCGATCGCCGCTGTTGTGGTAGGAGGTACGCTGCTTAGCGGCGGCGCTGGCTCGGTCTTTGGCACGCTCGTAGGTACTTTACTGCTGGGAATGATTGTGGAGATTCTCCAGCTTGAGAATAATTTTACGATCGATCACGGTGGAGGACTCTATCTCAATTCCTTCTGGCAAGATGTGATCCGCGGCATCTTTTTGTTGATTGTCGTTCTCTTGCAAAGTCGTCTGCAACGGCAGCGAGCTAAACGCAGTACATAAGCTCCCAGGCCTGTAACGCGCAATTACTCTATGCATAGCAACGACGCGACTCCTCTGGCGTCCACTGGCAACTAACGGCAGACACAGGGGACGCGCCTCTCTATACTTGAGCTTTTTGGATGAAAGGAGGCGGTTTCTAAGCAATTGGCGCTGCTCAGGCCGCGCATGATGCCCGGTCTGACAGTGCAAGCTGCCAGGCATGTCTTCCCCGGACATGTATTTCTCAGGATGGTCTCCCTTTGCAGAGCTGCTATCCTTATGGGAGCAATGGCCACGTACAAGTGAGCGCAGAAGCTGAGCACTTCTCACGCCCAGGCGCGCGTGGCCCTTTTTCTCATAGGGGCAAAGATACCCTATAGGCATGCCGCCAGCCTTTTACGCAGAAACCACACCCCTGATTTTGGGGTAAGTGGTTGAGTTTGTCGGCGGCTCTGCCGCCGACAAACTCAACCACCTGGCAAACGCTGTGGAGGCAAAGCTGCCGTACCTGGCAACTTTGCCTCCACAATTTTTTTATCCCTACGCTGTCAAATTCGGAGAGACCCACATCTACTGCACGTATCGTCACCCACTGCTGGAATTGGTCGCTAGCCTACCTCAGCAGTGGATCTTTCTCACGTGTCTAATTACCAGCAAAACGCAAATGACGGGCGCGTAGGGAAGAGCGTCTTAAGTACTGGCCTGACCTCATCGCTTATCCAGGCGTCGGGCATGGCATGGCGCAGTTCTTCGATGCTGCGATAGCCGAAGAGCAATTGCAAGAAGACCAGAGGAGGATAGCCGCCGCTAACATTCTTCTCGAAAGGCTGGATACGCCAGTTTTCCGCTGTTCTCAGGTGTCCCCGCTCGAAGACCATGCGCAGTCCGTCACGATAGAAATCCAGCTTGATTTCACCTGTGTAGCCCGCGACAGGAGAAACTGCCAGCCGGTTTTCCAGCGCGGGCGCGATATGCATGAGAAATGCCGGGAGATCCTTGACGCGGATATACCAGGCGTAGGGAGGCTCGATGGCGCGATCCAATCCGTCCCCCAATAGCTCGTGTACCGGGTGGGTGGTGCCAAGGTAGAAGCCGATTTCACTCAAGGAAGGAGCATCTGGTCGAGCTATTTCTACGTTGAGGCCATAGGCGTGAAGGGCGCGCAAAACAGAGGGCATGGCTGCCTGTATGTTCACGCCCTCGACGAACTCCAGCATCCAGGCACCCAGTCTATTGTCCCAGCGCCTGGCATCGGGTGCCACGAAGCCGACCGTCTGTGCGCTAGTGTCAACTATCATCTGGGGAGCAATCACATGTTTCAGTTCGGGATGTGCTTTCCAGGTTTCGATCTCGTAGAGCCATTGTTTGCGCGTAATGCTTTCTGAGACAATACTGTTGGCTCGACTTCTGTTGTAGAGGGCCATGATCTCAGGGATATCCTCAACAGTAGCTTCGCGCAATGTGAACGCTTCGGACTCGCCAGCCTTTGCTTTGGGGATCAGTGCAATGGGTGTTGCGCGGCTATCCTCCAGTTCAAGGGCATACTCGTAGCCGAACTGGCGATAGAAGTAAGCGATGCCGGTAATGGCCTGGACAAGATCCCCCTCGGCCTCGCTGCGTTCGTGGAACATCTCGAAGAGGGCGCGCACGAGTCCGCGGTTGCGATATGCCGGGTCGGTGGCAACCATCTCGGGACGACCAACACTGAAAGGCATGCCTTCGTAGGTCCAGGTGTGTTTCCACAGGCAGGTGCAGGCCACCACTGGATGCCCTTCCTTGCTGGTGTCCTCGATCAGGCCGAAATCATTTGGCCCCATGAGGGGATGGTCGCCGTTCATCAAACGTCGCGTGAGGTGTACGCTGTTGGTGTTGGGCTGCTCATCAGCTTTATTACGATGAACTATGCTGAGCAGCGTGCCGATCCGCTCAGTATCCGCGGCTGTTGACCAGCGAAGTACGAGTCCCTCGCCTAAATCACGACGATATGAGGTACTAATAGTCTTTTGCATGTTGTTCTCCTCTTCGGGTACATAAAAACAATACAGGGGGACAAAAAACCTGGCAGAAAAACGCTGGGGATCAAGGCTGGGTATCCACAGTATGCGAAGGTGAGGGAGCGTTACCAGTCAACGAGTGGCAGTGGACACTTCTCGCCTGCAAATGGGCGCAAAGACCCCTTGGGCCAGGGTGTCGGCGGCTTGACTAAGATGTGAGGGAATGGAGAATACGATCAGGTAGAGTTGTTGTACAGTCCAACGTGATTGCTGCATGTTTTCTCGCCTTTTTTTGATCGTATATTGGCATTCTAAATATAGTAATAGCGTTATCTTCACTATACCAGATAAGTAGTGGTGATTGTCAAGTCGCGAGGGCATTTCCCAACTCAGAAACCCCATGTGTAGGGGTTTCTGAGTTGGGAAATGCCCTCCCTGTTGTTTACAGCACCAGTATGCTGGAGAAAGAGCGTTCTTGCCAGCAACCTCGCGTGATCTCCGTGGCGCGACTATTTTTCAGCTACTAACGGATTGGTGAGTATACCCAGATGCTCGATCTCGATGGTGACGCTATCACCGGCCTTCATAAAGACCTGCGGATTGCGCGCTTGTCCGACTCCTGCTGGCGTGCCTGTCAGAATCACATCGCCCGGCTGAAGCGTGACAAGTTGGGAGATATAATGGATGATGAAAGGCACATTAAAGATCATTTCAGAGGTATTGGAATCCTGCATAACTTCGCCATTCAAAATCGTCTTAATGCGCAAGCTATTGGGGTTGGGTATCTCATCTCTGGTGACTAGCGCCGGCCCCAGCGGACCAAAGGTGTCAAGAATCTTGCCTGTGGTCCACTGAGGGGTACGAAACTGCAAATCACGCGCACTCACATCGTTAGCGGGCGCGTAGCCTGCCACGTAGGAAAGCGCATCGGCCTCAACAATATACTTGCCCTGTTTGCCAATGATCACCGCCAGTTCAGCTTCATAATCGATTTTATTGCTGATACGCGGAAGGAGCACGGGCTGACCGTGGCCCACCAGCGAACTGGCGAGTTTGTGGAAAAGCACAGGATACTCAGGTAGCGCCATCTTAGACTCGGTGGCGTGATCGCGATAATTCAGGCCCAGGCAGATAACTTTTTCTGGACGTAATACCGGGGCCAGCAGCGTTACCTGCCCGGTCGCATAGAGAATTCCTTGAGAGGTAAGCGTCGCGTCACTGGCGGACAGACGTTCCTGCGCGAAAGCCACAGCCCGGCCAGCCGCGCTCAGCGCAGCCTCACCGCCATGAAGCAGGCTTACCATATCCACAGGTAGTCGCAGATCGGCCACCGCCAATTCGTTGGCGTTACCCAGGTGGCGCAGAGCTGCCCGGTAAGCCCTGTTCAAATCAATCACTGCTTCCCCCAGCAGGGCGCCAGTGCGCGCCTGCCCCTCGTGTTGATAGGTCACTAAGCGCATCTTTCTTTGCGTTCCTTTCCAAAGCTTGATAAATTATAGAGATCTTTATATATTTCAGTCGCTCTTTTGACTATTCTGATAGATTTGTGATCTCGTTGCGCAAAAAAACGCTCAATAGCACCTCTTCGAGATCTTGCATAACTAGCTCGCGAGCCTTTTGTAAAACCGCGCGCTGCCCTTGCGCGGAGATCTCAGCCTGCTTCTGAACGACCCGGCGTGGATAGCCCGCGAAATACGGGAGTTGGAGCGTGTAACGCGGCATCATCATCAGCTCTATCTGCGCTGGATCAAAAAACTCGTTTTCCTCAAAAATGCAGGTCGCCAGGTGTGAGTATTCTTCAACGACTGTCAGGCGCGCGGGAGTAAAAAAGAAGTCTCTGGCGCTGGCCACGAGCAAGCCTCCAGCAATTCGCGCGTGACGTAAAATAGGAAAGGCTGCCGCGCTCCGTTCATAATCACTCCAATGCGCGGGCAGGACCGTCATTTCATCGCGACTGTTAATCACAAAAGAGCGCATATGTTTGACAGCGTAGCCAACAAGTGATTCCGAACCCAGGAAGAATAGGCGTTCTGACAGGTCACGCGGCCAGGGCGGATTTCCCACTCCATCATTTTCACATAAACTGCGTACAATGATTCCCTCGCGTGGAGGCACACAAATGGCCAGCGAGACCAGGAGGCCATGGCAGTCGGGATCGAGATGAGCTAGAAGCTGCTGCAAAATAAGATTCTGCATAGATTGACGGCAGAGTGACGGCGGGGTCAAAGCCAGGCTACTCAGAACGTGCGCGTAAAATTCGCTGGCCACCAGCGGCACAATTTCTCTCTCCGACAATGCTTCTCCGCGTAGAGCGGGGAATTCAACAAGTAACAAGCGTAGAAAAAGAGGGGATGCATCCGGCGCGATATTGCGCAGAAGCATCAGCAAGCTTTCAAGATGAGGCCGATTCACGCCTTCTGCCCAGCGTTGAAGTGTAACCGGCTTGACGTGGGCCGCCAATGCCAGACGATTTTTCTCCTGCGGACTAGCAATCAGTTGACTGAGCATCTCTCGCCAGGTAGTTGCTTCCTGCCATGCACCTATCTTTCTTTTCACTGCAAAACCTCTTCCCATAGATAGCAAGATATACCATTTATTATGCCTTTTTAACACCTCAACAATCATACCATTTCCCATTGCAAAAACCAATACAAACGCACAGAGATATTTTTAAAAGAAACACAAATATGGTGTCATTGTTCTAACATTGAAAAAATAGTCCCATGGGCTGAGCGAATTGTCCCTATCACTCTTGTGCTTTATCTACAAGAAACAGGCCTGCCCCTACCATACGCTCAAACATCGCGGCAATTTGTTGAGGAGTATATTGAGCGCCAGCTTTATACCATTGGGAGAGCCAGTTGCACATGCCGAGCAGACCAAAGACGACTATCTTTGCATCGAGATCTGGCTGGAAAACGCCGGAAGCCTGCCCTTCCTCGATAATCTGCTCGTAGTAACGCTCGTAAGCCTTTTTACGCAGGACGATCTCTCTGGCAAAAGGGCCGGTCAGATGCGGCTGCTCGCGATAAAAGACGGTCATGGCAGGCGAACGGTCAGCCGCTACCGTCGTCTGGTGCTCGATGGCCCGATAGAGCTTTTCCCTGGACGGGAGATCGCCCTCGACAATCTGGCGCAAGGGCTCCTCGCTGGCTGTCAGCACTGTCAAGAAGATCAGGCGTAGAATCTCTTCCTTGTTCTTGATGTGATAATACAGCGAGGCCTTGCTTACCCCTAACACCTCGGCGACATCATCCAGGCTTGTCGCGCCAAAGCCCACACGCGCAAATAGACCAGCCGCCGCCGCCACAATAGCCTGCTGGGTTAGACGCTGACGCCTGCCGCGCAGCGCGCTTTTCTCTTTTTCGCTACTCGTTGGCATACTCTCTGCTACTGCTCCATTACACCTGCAGCGCCCGTCTCTCATGCTGATGATGCTTCAGGCGCGCTCGTATCATACGTTTCACTTCGTCGCCTGTCAATGTCAGGCTAAAGCCCCGCGACGAATTATCAATCCAGTGCTATTCTACTATATAGTCGAAATAAAAGGAAGTTCGCAAGCGCGTCTTTCTCCTTGATTTTTTGCCTTTTATTGGCTATAATTCGACTGGTTGGTCGAAAATTAAAGCTATTTGCCAGCGACGACTGTGCGCGTTTATACTGTGATAAGAAGTGTCGCGCGGCAGCGATGCCTGTTTCACAAAGGAGCACTGTTATGCTTTCCTTTCCTAGCGGCAACTTGCAGAGCGAAGAGGCTCTCCTGGCTCGTTTGCGTAAGCAACAACTGGTTGAGTCCATCGAACAGATGAGTCCGATCTATCTGCAAGAGATGAAGCGTATTCTGACCGTCTCGGCGGATACGGAACTGATCAGCGCGCCCGCCTATTACCATGCTGGCGTTCACGCACCTACCCTCAACAATTTTGGCTCGGCGCTCTCCATTATTCAGGATGAACTGGGACACGCCCATATCGCGTATCGCCTGTTGCGCGATCTGGGCGTTGATACAGAGCAGTTGATTTTTGAACGCGAACCTGGCAAGTTCAAGTATCCATATGCCTTTGATGTGCCTTTAGACAGTTGGACCGAGTTGATCATTGCCAACGCGTTCTATGATCGCGCGGGCTATGTGCTGCTCAGCGATGTTTTTCAGAGCACGACCTTTGGTCCCTGGAAACGCGCGCTGGTGAAGGTGGACAAAGAGGAAACCTTCCATCTGCGCCACGGTGAACAGGGCATGCTCAAATTGCGTCAGAGCGCCGAGGGGCGCGAGGAGATGCAGAAGGCGGTGGACTGGATGTTCTTGCTCACCGTGGAATGGTTTGGTCTACCTGACGCCCTCAAGAAGCACAACGAGCAACTTGAGTACGGTTTCAAGGGCCAGAGCAACGATGAATTGCGCCAGACCTGGCTGAGAAGCGCAGTGCCGCTGTGCGCTAAAATGCAGATTCATATTCCCGCGCATCTTGATGAGCAAACACAAAAGTATGCGCTTGACTGCGAGTTTCCCCAGCATTTCGATGCTAAAAACAAGCGCTGGGAAGGCCAGTGTAGCTGGGATGATGTGATGAAGCGCTGGAAAGCGCGTGGACCAGCTAACGAGGAATTTGTAGGCATGCTCCAGCGCGGGAAGCGCGAGATGCTGCGCCTGCTAGAACAGGAGGCGTAAAGATGACGACGATCTATCCGGGCTTGCGCACCCATTCACGCGGGGACCTCGCGTGCCCGACCCTGTGGGATGCCCTGCGCGACGTGACCGATCCCGAAATCCCGATCAGCGTGGTTGATATGGGCTTGATCGTCGATCTCGTAGAGCACGAAGGCATAGTTGATCTTAAACTGACCTTTACCGCGATGGGCTGTCCAGCCATGGACTTTATTATGGATGACATTCGCGAACGCCTCTTGCGGGAACCCGGCATAGGCGAGGTGCGCATCGAAATTGTCTGGGAGCCGGTCTGGACCAAAGCCCGCCTGAGCGAAGAGGGCAGCGATATTATGCGTTCATGGGGGATCTCAGCATGAGTAACAACACGACACAGGCAAACGCGGGTGGGCCTGAGAGGCGCGACGCCCTCAACGAGCAGCGCGTCTGGCAGGTCTATGCGCGGCGCAAGTATGACGAGCCACTGCACGAGATTGGCAATGTCATGGCCGACGATGTAGAACTTGCCAGGGTCTACGCGCGCAGCATCTACGACGAATTTAACTGGATCGAGATGGTGCTGATCCCCCGCGATAGTATCGTGACGATCATTGGCTCGTAAGGTTCTCCGTCACTGGCGCGGACTGAAGCAAAGCAGGACCTCTGCACGCTCTTTGCTATTGCCGCCTGCAGTGACAAAAAAGCAATAAAAGATGCAATTGAGGACACACCTATTACCTGTCCCCCAGACAGGGTGCAGGCAGGGTGGACCCTGCCTGCACCCCTTAAGTCCGCGCTGTGGCGGTAAAACTGAAACAGAGGATCACAAACATGCTCAGTAAACGTATAGATAACATCTCGTTGTTCGCTGTGCTTTCCACGCTGGCGGACAACAAGCAGGCAATAGGGCGGCGCTACGCTTACTGGTGTAATGGTGCGCCAGCTCTGGAGGCTGCCGTGGCGGCTGCGGCGATGACCCAGGATGAACTGGGGCATGCACGCACGCTGTATCCGCTGCTGGAAGATTTCGTCCAGGCCGAGGCTGCGCCTGAGCAGGTAGAGCCAATGACGCGCACCCTGCGCTATCACATGGCCACTCTCGATGAAGATTTCGCGAGCTGGTGCGATTTTGTCGCGACCAATTTCCTGGTCGATACTGCTTTAACAATCTTCTTTGAGGCTGCGCAGGATTCCAGCTACGAGCCCTTGCGTCAGCGCGCGCGCAAGATTTTGCAGGAAGAGCAACTGCATTTCGTGCATGGTGAAGGCTGGGTCAGACGCCTGGTTCGCGCGGGCGGCGCGGTGCGCGCAAGACTGCTCTCTTCGCTCCAGCGCTTCTGGGATGAAACTCTGTGCTGGTTTGGACCCGCTGACGATCCCACGCTCGCGCAATTGCGTAGCGCGGGCATTATCAACGCCACACCCGCCCAATTGCGCAGTCGCTATCTGCTGAAAATTATGCCTATCCTGTGCTCACTCGAGCTGGATGGGGCCTTGCCCGTCTCGTTTAACGCCACCAGTCAGACCTGGGAACCCTCGCAAGAGCTGCCCTGGCAACGCTGGAATGCCGCGAGCAGAAGACTGGAGTAGAGAACAGGATATGCACGAGAAATTCGCGCCAGATCTCAGCGAGCAAACGGGCAGGCCGGTCAATTGTCCCTACTGTGGCTCAAGCTCCACAGAACTCTTCTCGCTCTTCGGTCAGCAATTGCTGACGTTGCAGTACTACTGCAACACCTGCCATACTCCGTTTGAGCATATAAAAGACGATGATGTCCGCGCCACGCAAACGGCAACCCGGGCCGACAAGCGCCAGTCATCTCAGTAATCACAAAGGCGTTTTTTGCCATTGAAAGGAAACGACTCTCATGACAACAACCTCTCAACAGACCCTGATCCATTACACAATCAACGACGGCGTGGCGCTTATCGAACTCGCCAACCCGCCAGCCAATACGTATAGCTATGAGATGATGACCCAACTCGACGAGGCCATTCTCAAAGCGCGTTTTGATGAAAGCGTGCATGTCCTGCTTCTGCGCGGCGAGGGCGAGAAATTTTTCAGCGCTGGCGCGGAGATCAGTATGCTCAACGCAGTCACGCCAACCTTCAAATATTATTTCTGCCTGCATGCCAATGAGACGCTGATGCGCCTGGAGCAGACGCCCAAGCTGGTCATCGCCGCGCTAAACGGCCACACAGTTGGCGGCGGTCTGGAAATCGCGCTGGCCTGCGATATCCGCATTGCCTTGCGCAATCCCAAAAGTAAGGTCGGTCTGCCGGAGGTTAATCTGGGCGTGCTTCCCGGTACTGGCGGTACCCAGCGCCTGGCACGCGCCCTGCCTAAAAATAAAGCTATCGAACTGATGACTGAGGGTAAATTGCTTGGCTTTGAGGAAGCCCTGGAACTGGGCCTGATCAATTATATCTACGAGCCAGAGCATTACTGGGACGAGGTAATGGCCTATGCCCGCTCCTTCTGTCCACCCAATAAGGCTTCCAGGGCAGTTGGACGCATCAAACGCGCAGTCCAATCTGGCTCAGAGGTCTCTTTCTCCGAAAGCCTGGCTATCGAGCGCGAACTCCAGCAACTACTCTTCCAGAGCGAAGACGCCAAAGAAGGCATAGCCGCTTCTACAGAGAAACGCAAAGCTCATTTCAGCGGACACTAAATAGCTTGTCCGCCCGGAAAGCAGCATTACGTCAAATAGATCTGTATATGAATTATCCCTGATTTTGTAAAATCAGGCCAAAACAGCTTTTGCCTCTCCGCCCCGGAGAAAAGAAGAGGTTTGGCGGGCTCTGCGCGCCTACCAAACCTCTTCCAAACAAAAGGGGGGGCGCAACGCTACATGCGTGCCAGAGTCTCTGCTGCCAGCCTGTGATCCTCACTGTTTGGCGGGAGGAGCGACTGAGCCGCGTTTGATCAATGTCACGCCAAGCAGATGGGTAACGCAAGAGGCCTCAGGATTGATTACACGAGCGATCAGAGTGCGCAGAGCGGTCGCGCCAAGCTGATCGGCGCTAAGATGAACAGTGGTCAGGGGCGGCGTAATGTGCCGAGAAAGCTCAATATCGTCGAAGCCGATCAGCGAGACATCTTCAGGCACTCTGTGGCCAAACTCGCGCAGAGCTTTAAGCGCACCAATAGCGGTGATGTCGTCCGCGCATAAAAGCGCGCTAAAATCCGCGCCACGCTCTAGCAAGCGTCGGCAGGCGGCGTAAGCATCTTCCGTATTCAGCTCACTCGACTCCACAAGCTGAGCATCAAGCGCCAGGCCGTGATCCAGCAGAGCCATACAGTAGCTAGCCCAACGCTGCTGAACCGAGTAGATAGGAGCTGCGGGACGCAAGCCAGGCAAGGTGTTGCCGCCGAGAAAAGCGATGCGGCGATGGCCCAGCGCGAAAAGATGCTCCATGGCCAGGCGCGCACCCTGAAAATTATCGCCCAGCACCGCATCGACTGGCTGAGGCAGATCCGGTAAATAATGATCAACCAGTACCAGAGGCAGCCCTGTGGCCTGAAAGGCCCTGATCGTGCCCAGTTCCGCAGGCCCGACCAGGAGCAAACCAGCGAGACGCATCTCAGACAGAAAAGAGGAAAACTGGCGGGTAGACTGATCTTTTTCATCTAGCGTGCGGTAACTGAGCTTGATATTGGATAGGCGAGCTTCACGCTCAACCCCGGAGAAAATCGGTGCCCAGTAGGGGTTGAGTGGCAGAGGCAAGGTATCCCCTTTGTGACAGTATAAAAAACATACCTCTCTAAGGACACGTCCAGGAACAGGTACCGGCTGCTGACCTGGCCGCGTATAGCCCAGGTCAGCAGCGACTCTAAGCACCCGCTGGCGCATCTCATCGCTCACATTACTGTGATTATTAAAGACACGTGAGACTGTACCAACTGAAACCTCTGCACGCCGTGCAACCTCTTTCGCGGTAACTGAGCCTGCCATAACCCTGCAACTCCTTCAAGAACTGAGCATTCTTGCGCTCTTTTGTGATAAAAATAACAATCAAATGGATCATTTTCATGAACTTAATGGTAATAAATTTCCGACCAATTGTCAAGAATATTGACAATCTTACGCGCACGTTCTAAGATTAATTCTATGAAATATCATCGCAATATTTCATAGAGAGTTCACGAGCAGCAGCAAAAAGCTTTGCTTCTTGCTTGCCAGAGAGAAGAGACAGAGAGAACAAGATGGCTACATTTCCCAAAGGGTTCCTGTGGGGAGCAGGGACATACGCGTACCAGGTTGAGGGTGCAGCTTTTGAGGATGGGAAAGGCGAATCTATCTGGGATCGCTTTTGCGCGCAGCCGGGCACTATCTTAAATGGGGACACGGGCCTGGTGGCCTGTGATCATTACCATCGCTATCGCGAGGATATCCAGTTGATGCAGGAACTTGGTTTGCAAACATATGTGTTCTCGATTGCCTGGCCACGTGTGCTTCCACAGGGTCGAGGAGAGGTGAATGCCAGAGGGCTGGATTTCTACGAGCGCCTGGTCGATGGGTTACTTGAAGCGGGGATCGAACCCTTTGCGACGCTCTATCACTGGGATCTACCGCAGGCTCTGGAGGATCAACTGGGCGGCTGGCTCAATCGCGAGACGGCCTATGCTTTCGCAGAATATACCGAGGTTGTGACGAAACGCCTGGGGGACCGCGTGCATAACTGGCTGACGCTTAATGAACCGGCTGTGACTGCTTTTGATTCGTACGAATCAGGCGAACACGCTCCCGGCCACCATGATGCGCGCGAAGCCTGGCACACGACTCATAACTACCTGCT
This sequence comes from Candidatus Paraktedonobacter carboxidivorans, assembly GCA_041156125.1. Lineage (GTDB taxonomy): Bacteria > Chloroflexota > Ktedonobacteria > Ktedonobacterales > Ktedonobacteraceae > Paraktedonobacter > Paraktedonobacter carboxidivorans. The sequence goes on along the minus strand of JBEVTI010000014.1, from coordinate 15,049 downwards.
GGGACATGGGCTGGCTGTGCCGATCATTCGGGCGCATGGCAATGCACAGACAAAGGTGGGCATTACACTCAACTTCACCGCGATCCACCCTGCCAGCGCTGCGGCAGAGGATAAGGATGCAGCTCATTTCCTGGATGGCAAGCTTCATCGCTGGTTCCTCGATCCCATCTTCCGTGGGGAGTATCCCGCCGACGTAGTGGCACGCCTGGGCGACTATCTGCCAGATATACAACCAGGTGACCTGGCTATCATCTCTGCTCCGCTCGATTTTCTGGGCGCGAACTACTATACACGCAGCGTCGTCGGTGCCAGTCCCCAGGGTTCCACGGCTATTGACAACTTCGAGTATTTTGAGCAAAAAGCGTCAGAGCATACAACTATGAATTGGGAGGTCTATCCTGCTGGCATCTACGAGCACCTGACGCGCCTGCATCGCGATTATCATATTCCCGCGCTCTATGTAATCGAGAATGGAGCCGCCTTCGCCGATACTCTGACACCCGATGGGCATGTTCATGATCTACGCCGCCAGAGCTATCTGCGCGAACACCTCCTCCAGGCACAGCGCGCGCTGAGCGAGGGCGTACCCCTGCGCGGCTATTCCGCCTGGGCGCTGATGGATAACTTTGAGTGGTCGCTTGGCTATAGCCGACGCTTCGGCCTCACTTATGTCAACTATGAAACGCAGCAGCGTACCATCAAAGATAGCGGCCTCTGGTACAAAGAGGTTATTGCCACCAACGAGGTCAAGTAGCTGCCGCTGCGCGGCAGCTCTAGCCAGCCAACCTGCCCCCTTTTCCAAGAGTTTTTTCAAGCAGTAGTGCAAGGCACCACTGCTTGAAAAAACTTTTCAATTCACCTGGGGCGAGGAGGCAATGCTGTTTTGCCCTGATTTTGCAAAATCGGAATGACTCCTGCCATGCATCTCGCTTCTTGTAATGGACAGGGGATTGGTTTAGAATTATTTTGTGCATAGAGATTTCTGTAAGTAAGTCCTATCTTGCCGACAGGCAAGCAGATCTGGCAGAGGTAAAGGTACATGATAGATCAGAGACAGTGTCGTCGCTGTGGAGGCGAAGCGATTCGAGTTGTACATGTGAACCCCAGAGGAAAAGAACTCAGGCTCACACCGTACTGGGTGACGCTAGGAGTGAGCATGATTTTGCTGATTGGTTCATTCTTTGGGATCTATGGCTCGGCGGAAAACCATCTCGTACTTGCTCTACCCGGCTTAGTCCTGGTAGTGGTCTCGATAGGCTGGCTTATTCTGGTGGCTCGCATGCCAAAACGATTTCGATGCAAGAATGCTCATAGCTGGCAATAGTTATAGTAGTCTGGCAGAGAGCAGGCAGGCCCTCTCTAGTGCAAAGTTGCTTGAGCTTTTCGGCTCTCTGATGGGCCATTCCTCAAGGCAGGAGCGGCCTGACATTGGCTTGATCACGATCCACTTGAGGGATACTCAAACTAGCGAGGCGTCCGATACCAGAGGCCATAGGTGCTGCTGCTGCTAAGTATCCCACCAGCCGCTTGAATGCGCGCAACGTCAGCGTTTGTACGAATAAAGCCGCCAGCAATAAAAGGGCCTGGCAACAACTGTTGAAGCAGAGGAGCGACCTCTGGAAAAATAATGCCCGGCAGCACCTCCACAAAGTCAGGAGCAGCTCGTACAAGCGTACGTACGCCTGTTTCCAGGGCGGAGTCATCCATCAAGAGTAAGCGCTGAATCGTGACTAAGCCTTCCGCTCGCCCGGCAGAGACGATTTGCGATCGACTGGTAATGATTGCATCAACGCCCATCTGGTGGAGAAACTGAACGCCAGCGCGGTCTTTGCCGATGCCATTTACAAGGTCAACATGGACAACAATGCCTTTCTTGCGTTGATGAACCTGAGCCACAAATGGCTCCAGTTGAAGAGCGTCTCCTTTGAGCAGAAAAAGCAGCAAGGCATCGGAGTCCAGAGCAACCTGCATATCTTCTTCTGATTTCAGAGCAGCAGCCACCGGATAGAGGGTGGCTAAGCGTAAAAATTCCTGTTTCGTCATCATCTGTAGCAGTCCACTGATTTCCAGAATTGTCGCAAGGTCAGAGATACTGGGCAGAAGCGGGATTGCCAGGGCTTTACGCGGCAATGTCCGCGCAGAGCTTTTTCTCTCTTTTGCCCACCGCCGCAGGCAACCATAGGGACTCTGCAACAACTCTGACTAATTTTTAAATACCCTTGACAAAAGCTTGCCAGGCAAGTATTATCATTATAAGTGGACCTGAGGTCCACAGGGAATTTGTTTACTATTCTATCTCTTAAATCCTCAACAGTAAATACCTTTCCTAAAAGGGTCTATCGCTGGAGATGCCCTTTTTATACAATCGCATATGTGCCCAAAGGACAGTGAAATGAGAAGTCCTGAGCCAACTCTTTTATAAGAGGCTTAGGGCTTTATTGTTTTTGACTGGTACAGCGAGGTGCAAAGTGCTTACACAGTCCACAGGGTCTCTGCTCAGCCTTTCTGGGCGGCATAAGATGATACCGCTCGTTGAAAATCGGGCGCAGTTGATCCATGCCCTGGATACGCCCGAAATACGCGCGCTTTTTCTACGACACTGCAACCTTTTTGAACTCACGCCTTTGCTGCTGCATGCTCATCAGCGCAAATACACCCTGTATGTAAATATCGATCATATTGATGGTATTCACCCCGACAATGCCGGTCTGCGCTATCTGGCTCAGCAGTTGCATATAACGGGTATCATCTCCAGCAATCCAAGAACTCTGGTGCTGGCCAAAAACTTTGAACTGGAGACAATCCAGCGCATATTTACCGTAGACTCAACGGGTCTGGAAGTTGCCTTAGATTCGGTGGATATCCGTTATGTCGATTTGCTCGACATAGCTCCAGCCCTCGTTGTACCTCATGTTATCCCATACTTGACGAGCCCGCTGCCCCTTTCCTTTACGGCATCCGGCCTGATTTCTACATTCAAACAGGCAAAGGCAATAATTGATGCCGGAGCAGCGGCTGTTGCTGTATCTAAAAGTGAACTCTGGTCAAGGTAGAACCTCTGGAAAACGAGCTATCCCTGGACAGACAAGGATGCCTGTTCAATGCGATACATTGTCGTAGCGGTAGTGCGCAGAGGCATGGAGGCCTTTGCAACTCACCCTATTGTAGTTCAGCAGTAGCAGAAAGAGGGCTCATTTATGGCAAAGTATGTACTTGCCCTGGACCAGGGCACAACCAGCTCGCGGGCAATCGTCTTCAATCATGATGGCGCGATTGTCAGTGTAGCGCAACAGGAATTCCCTCAGATTTACCCTTCTCCGGGCCTGGTCGAGCATGATCCAGAGGCGATCTGGTCGAGCCAATTGACGGTCGCGCAAGAGGCGATGGGAAAGGCGGGAGCTTCCGCCAGCGATATCGCAGCCATTGGTATTACCAATCAGCGCGAGACAGCTATTGTCTGGGACAAACATACGGGCAAAGCTGTTTTCAATGCCATTGTCTGGCAGAGCCGCCTGACTGTGCCTATTTGTGATGCTTTGAAGGCGAAGGGGTTTGATAAGGAACTTCGTGAGCGTACGGGTCTGGTAACTGATGCATACTTCTCTGGCACGAAAGTGAAATGGATTCTTGACAATGTGCCTGGCGTGCGTGAAAAAGCTGAGCGCGGCGATGTGTTGTTTGGCAACGTTGATACGTTCCTGATGTGGCGTCTTTCCAAGGGGCGCGTGCATGCTACTGATCCATCGAATGCCTCGCGTACTCTGCTTTACAACATCTACAAGGGCGACTGGGATGAGGTCATTCTGCGCGAATTAGGTATCCCGCGCGCGATGCTGCCTACGGTTATGCCTTCCAGTGGAATTTTCGGCGAAACCGACGCCGAGTTCTTCGGGGCCCCAATCAAAATGGCGGGTGACGCGGGCGATCAGCAGGCTGCAACCTTTGGCCAGGCGTGTTTTGAAGTTGGCATGGCAAAGAACACCTATGGGACCGGTTGCTTTATGCTGATGAATACAGGGACCAAGGGCGTGCCATCCAACAATGGCTTGCTGACGACCATCGGCTGGGGCGCGAACAAGCAGGTTATCTATGCTCTGGAGGGCAGCATCTTCATCACAGGTGCAGCCGTGCAGTGGCTGCGCGATAGTCTGCGAGCGATTAAGACCAGCGGCGATGTAGAGGCACTGGCCTCTGAAGTTCCAGATAACGGTGGCGTCTATATGGTGCCAGCCTTTGTGGGCCTGGGTGCTCCCTACTGGGATTCCTATGCCCGCGGTACGATCATTGGTCTGACACGTGGATCGACAGTTGCGCATATAGCGCGCGCGACTCTGGAGTCGATGTGCTATCAGACGCGCGATGTATTGACGGCTATGACTGCCGATAGTGGCGTCAATGTGAAAACCCTGCGCGTCGATGGTGGCGCGGTCGTCAACAACACATTAATGCAATTCCAGGCTGATATTCTCGGCGTGCCCGTCCAACGGCCAAAGGTTGCTGAGACCACCGCATTGGGGGCTGCCTACCTGGCTGGCCTGGCGGTTGGCTTCTGGAGCGGCCAGCAGGAAGTAGCCGAGCAATGGGCCATTGATCGCACGTTCGAGCCGCAGATGAATTCTTCCCAGCGCGAGGAGTTGTACGCCGGCTGGAAGCGGGCTGTGGAGCGCTCTCTTGGATGGGAACAGCCCTCAGCAAGCTAAGCATCCACGCGAGCGCAAAGCTCCCTGACCTGTTTTTTATGGATGGGCGTGACGATGCAGCCAAAGCTCAAAGCAACCCATCTCTCCCTGGCATAAGGTATCTGGCGCAAGAGATCAGAGCAGCGAGAGCCTTATTCCAGGCGATAAGAAGTAAGAGCGTGCATCTGGACCTCCTGATGTGCTATCAGGCCGCCCATTGAAGAACCTGTAGAATGTTGGTGTAAAGTATCTGCCACTATACTGGCGCGGCAACTACGATTGTTGGCCGTCATTCTTCACACAGAAATGGAGTGAACATCTTATGGCAATTCAAGATGTAGGCAAACCGAGCGCTCTCTCCGGCACATTAGGAGAGGCTATGGGCGAATTTTTCGGCACTATGGTCCTGATCCTCTTTGGTGATGGCTGTGTCGCGACATTCGCGCTCTTTACCAAGCTCGGAACAGGTGGCGCCTCAACGCCCTTTGCCAATGAATGGGTTGTGATTATCCTGGGATGGGGCCTGGCTGTAATGCTTGGTATCTATGTCGCGGGAGCAATTAGTGGAGCGCATCTTAACCCGGCTGTAACCCTCTCCCTGGCAGCAACTGGCAGATTGCCCTGGAGTAAAGTGCTTCCTTACTGGGTTGGTCAGGTTCTCGGGGCCTTTGTTGCTGCTGCAATCCTCTTCTTTGTGTACCAAGGCGCGATAGTCAACGCTCTCCATGGAGCGAACATCGCTGATCCAGTCAATGGTGTTGGGGGTGTCTTCTACACATCGGCAAAGTCCTTTGTCGGAACATTTGGCGCGTTTGGCGATGAGTTTGTGGGCACAGCTCTGCTGGTCGGCCTGATTCTCGCCATCGTTGACGGACGCAATCAACCGGTTCAGGCTAACCTCAACCCGCTGATCATTGGTTTCCTGATTGTGGCTATTGGCGCATCTTTTGGTCTCAACACCGGATATGCTATCAATCCCGCCCGCGACTTTGGCCCACGCCTGTGGATCGCTCTGGCTGGCGGCGGTACCAATGCTCTCAACGAATACACCTGGATTCCGATTGTTGCACCTCTGTTAGGAGGTGTAGCTGGAGCATTCATCTTCGACTTTACGATCGGTAAAGTCCTGGCAGCCAAACATCTTATGAAGTCTGGAGATGCTGAAACGCTAGGCGAAGCCGTACGTGAGCCCAGCGCCGGAGCAACGGACTGATCGTCTCCCAGTCTTAACACACGAAAGGAAGAACATACGAACTGGCGAAACAAGACGGCATACAAACCACCCCTTGTTTTTACAGTCTCGTATGTTCCCGACCACTATGCTACCATTATCATCAACTGTGCGTACAAACAATCTCTCACTCATGAAAAGCGAGCGTTTCGACGTCCTGGTGATTGGCGGAGGGGTTACAGGAGCGGGCGTTGCTCTGGATGCGGTTGCAAGAGGTTACAAGGTCGCGCTCGTTGAGAAAGTGGACTTCGCCAGTGGTACGAGCAGCAAGTCAACCAAGCTGGTCCATGGCGGTATTCGCTACCTACCGAACTTTGATTTCAGCCTGGTACATGAGGCGCTGGTTGAACGCGGTACTCTGCTGCGCAATGCCTCATTTCTCGTACATCCTGTCGGTTTTGTCCTGCCAATTTATAAAGGCGACCGGCACCCGGTGGGCATTCCCTTTACGACGCCGGGTGGCATCGGACTGGGCCTGGCTCTTAGTGCTGGTCTCTGGCTTTATGATACCCTGGCAGGCAGACACAATGTGCAAAAACATCGGCATTTGCGGCGCAGCGAGGTGCTGAAGCTGGCTCCCGCCCTGATTTCAGAGGGACTCAAAGAAGGCTTTATCTACTACGATGCCCAGACGAATGATGCGCGCCTGACGATGGCTCTCATCCGTACCGCTGCCGAACATGGTGCGGTGATTGCTAACTACGCGGAAGTGACTGCTCTGGTCAATGCAGAGGGCAAAATAAGTGGCGCGCGCGTGCGCGAGCGCTTTGGAGAGCAGGAGTTTACCATACACGCCCGCCATGTTGTCAACGCCACAGGCATCTTCGCGGAACAAGTAGAGGCTCTGGGCAGCAAAGAACCTCAGGTGCAGATAGAGCCAAGCAAGGGTGTTCACCTGGTATTCTCACGCGAAGCTCTAAAACTCGGCGCTGACGCTGTCGTCCTACCTGAGACAGATGATAAACGCATCCTCTTTATTGTGCCCTGGGAATCACGAGCCGTTTTTGGCACAACTGATACTGGCTCTGGCGATCTCGATCACCCGACTGCCTCCCAGGATGATGTGTCCTATCTGCTGAACCATCTGAACCGCTATCTTTCAGTGCATCTGACTGAGAAAGATATCATCAGTACCTATGCCGGCTACCGTCCACTGGTCCGCTCGCGCAGTTCACAGCACGCAACGGCAAAACTTTCACGTACACATGCTGTACTGGAGAATCCCTCGGGCCTGGTGACGATCGTCGGAGGAAAATTGACGACCTACAGGCGCATGGCCCAGGATGCTGTCGATGTGCTCAGTCGGCGCGACAGTTCCGCTTCTCCACCGCATCCTACAGTGAATCTGCCTTTGCAGGGCAACGCTGGCTGGCGCGCCGCACAGCGCGAGGTCGAAAGCAGGGGCAAGGTGCTGGCACTTGATAGCCAGATTCTGACTCATCTAAGCGGCCACTATGGTTCCGAAGCCAACGAGATCCTGAATCTGGTGGAGGGGGACAGCATGCTTGGCACACGCCTGATCGCCGATCTTCCCTACATCCGAGCTGAGGTTCTGTACGCCTGCCGCCAGGAAATGGCTCTCACGCCTGACGATATACTGGCCCGGCGCACTTCAATCACTCTTGAGGACCAGGAGCAGGGTTTTGGCATCGTTCAGGAGGTCGCTGCCCTCATGGCACAGGAGCTTGGCTGGTCGCCCGAACAGCAGCAGACAATGAGCGATGCCTTTCGAGCAGGGATGCAACGGCAAATAGCTGTCTTCCAGAAGACCTCCAAATAACCAGACGAGAAAAACAGAGGTCATCTGGATACATTGCCAAACTAGCTTGACCGCTCATCCCGGCAGATACACTCAGGGCACTCTTCTTCCAGTTAATCGTTGCAATCTATTTATAGTTGCCTCTACCCATTGCAATCTTTTACGAAAGATTGTAATATGACATGTGAGTCATATTACATATTTTATATAGTAATGGGTAAAGACAGCGCATTGCCAACTGACCCGCTTGCTATACAGGAGGTTCTTCTCGTATGAGTTCTGTTGAGTTACTCGCTGGAATTGAGCAACGCAAAGCACGCACTGAGCGCCTGGAGATGAGCTATCTGAACGTGGGCACGGGAGAGATTCCACTTGTGCTGGTGCATGGTAACTGCTCTTCCTCGCACTTTTTCCAGGATTTTATGCTGGCACTGGCCGCGCAAAAGCGTTACACTATTTACGCACCGGATATGCGTGGATATGGTGATAGCAAGACGCTGGCCGTGGACGGTACACGTGGAGTACGCGATTACTCCGACGATCTGGCCACGCTAACGAGCCAGTTGGGTCTCTCGGCTTTCCACCTGTTAGGCTGGTCACTGGGCGGCAACATCGCGATACAGTATGCCATTGATTATCCTGGGGTTCTGCGCTCGTTAACCTTGCAGGCCACTGGCTCGCCCTTTGGCTTTGGTGGCACAAAGGATAACGTTGGCACACCGACCTGGCCTGATTTCGCGGGCAGCGGCGGAGGCACGATCAATCCCGATTTCGCGCAACGCATGAGCAACGGGGACCGTGGCAGCGATTCGTCCTCACCGCGCACTGTCATGAACAATTTCTATTTCAAGCCGCCCTTCCGGGTTGCGCCTGAGCGCGAAGAAATGTTGCTCTCCGCGCTTCTGACGACCAGAGTCACGCCCGGTAACTATTCCAGCGATATGGTCGCGTCCACCAACTGGCCAAACGTCGCGCCCGGCACGTGGGGAGTCAACAACGCGCTCGCTCCAAAATATCTCAAGCAGGGAGAACTGGCCAACATTCAGCAGAAGCCGCCTGTGCTCTGGATACATGGCGCAGACGATCAGATAGTCTCAGACACCTCGCTCTTTGAAATGGGCTTCCTGGGTCAGATTGGGGCAATCCCTGGCTGGCCAGGCGCTGAGATCTATCCAGCGCAACCGATGAAGGCCCAGATACGCTATGTGCTGACCCAATACCAGGCCAACGGCGGCGAGATACACGAGGCTGAGATCGCGAATTGCGGCCACTCCCCTCATCTTGAAAAGCCAGCCGAGGTTTTAGATATCTTCAGCGAATTCGTCAATGCCCACTCTCTTTCTTGACTGTTTAAGAAGAAGCGAGAGAGCTGAGGAGAACGAGCGCGGATGCACCCGTTCTCCTCAGCTCTCTCGCTTCTTCTTAGCCTAAAAAGGCCAGTTGGCGGCGTCCCCAGACGACAGCACCGGGCGACGAGCCAGAGAGGATTTCGACATCAAGGCCAGTTTCCAGACTATAATCCCTGGCGATCTGCTTGATGCGCTCGCCAGAGCCACGCCGGGCCAGCAAAGCGACGGTTCCACCGCTACCGCCACCAGTAATTTTAGCGCCATAGAGTCCCGCGTCCGGCCCGGCCTCCCGTACCAGCTGCACCAGGCGATCGGTACCACTTGAGCCAAGGCCGCAGGCGCTATAGCTAAAGTGCGATTGATACATCAGTTCGCCTAATAAAATACATTGTTCTGGACTGACAGAACGTTGGGCCAGCAGGGTGCGAAAGAGCTGGACGCGGTGATGTTCGTAGATCGGATGAGCTGTAGGCTGGCGTACCGCGTATTCATGTTGGGGATGAACGTGCGTGACGCTATCGGTGAAGCCACCAAAGCGCGCGAGAAAGGCCGCGCCATTCAGCCGCGTGGGCAGTTGACGCCGATAGACGCTTTCCCAGAGTGAGGGAGTAATATTCGCCAGGTAGCCCTGCCAGTTCTCATCGTGAACGCTGACCCGACCATCGCTGTGCAGATGAGTCTCCAAGCCGGCCAGTTCGGCGATCATCCGATAGCCCATAAATGCACCCACACGCACCGAACCATAATCAGCACCGGTAACAGAGTGTCGCACCCCCGAATCAAGACCCCATACTTCCACCTCTTCTGGCAGGGCTACGCCTGTCTGTAACTCGGCTGGTTGGCAGAGGAGCGCCAGCAAACTATTCTGTATACCACACGCCGAGGTCATCTGATCCATGACCCCACAGGGAGCACCTACAATAAGATTCTCGACCTGCTGACAGAGCAGAGCCAGGTCGCGCCCACTCAGCTCAAGATCAAAGAGTCCAGCTACCGCCTGCATGGTAGCGACCTCCAGGGCAGCGGAAGAGCTGACGCCTTTGCCCACTGGCACCTCTGAATAAATAAAAAAGCGCAGACCACCCTCAAGGGCCAGCCCGTACTCATGTTGCAAGAGAATCAGTACACCCGCGACATAGGCTGTCCAGGCGCTTTCAGAGCTAGCAGTTAGCAGCGCGTGGGCCTCGCCATAATCTAGTGCCCTGTGGTTCGCCTGAAGCGCGGCAGACGGCAAAGAGACCAGCGGAACACCAGAACTGGCGTCAATACTGATGCTAAGCAGCGTAATCTCCGGCTCGTCAACAGACTGCACGGCCACCCAGGTAGCTACGCTTAAGGGAAGTTCCAGCACCAGTGAACCGGAGTAATCGGCGATGCCCCCCATCAGGTCCAGGCGTCCTGGAGCGCGCCCTACATGGAGTGGCTGCTCAGGCGCAAAAAAAGCTGCTTGCTCATTCAAGACGCGCAGAAAACGTCGCGTATCAGGAAGAGCAGACTGAGCCTGAGTTTCTGGTTGTACAAAACCCCACATCTCTTATGAGACCCTTTCTGCTGGTTTCTACTGCTCGGTCGAGGCAGCGACCGGACCTAACAACCCATATTGTCTCAAAGTCGCGCGCAGAGTTGGAGCAATCTGCGCGTAGATGTGCTCGTTCGCACAACCGAGCCAGCTTACGCCCGTTTCGACATCCAGAGGGGCCGCAAGATGCTCACCGGCAACGTCCGTGATGATGAGTCCCGCCTCTCGCCCAATCAATTCGGTGCAAAGGTCATAAGGATGGCAGGTCAAACCAGGCGCGTGACCCTCTCTGCTGGCGCGCTCACCCGCCAGAGCGCGCAGATCGGCGATCCAGCGGTCGTGGCCAGAGAGTAACTCAGCAATCTGGCCACCACTACAGATATACTGATCCTCAAAGCATTGCGCCTGGCCCGGCTGAACAGGTCCAAGGAGATGTTCGACAACAGCATCATCGATAGCGGCCATTTCGGCGCGTCCACCAGGCACAAAACGCGCGATATTCCCAAAACCATAGGCAATCGTGCGCGAGCGCGAAGGGTGGGGAAGCAATGGCGCGCGAACTCCCGTCATGCGGTTCAGACGCTCGCCACGCACGCCCTGGCCAGCGATAGACCAGAAAGCATCGCTGAGGTGTTGCTTAAGCAGAGGAATCTCTGTCTGTACAGCCAGTTCTATATCGGCCAGCGAGGTCCGAGAGCCGCGATTGAGCGCGACCCCAGTGAGAATCCAGGCCGGGCGCTTCTGGTAGACGATGCCGCGCGTACCATCGATCGGATCGATGATGATGCGCAATTCCGCCGCGTCGGGTGCAGTGCCCTCCGGGAAGATACGCAGGCCATCCTGGCCCAGCCCTTCCGCGATAAGCACAAATGAGCGTTCACGTCCCAAAGCTGTGAATTCCTCCACCAGCACCTCTTCTGAGACACGATCAAGCGCGAAGATAGTATCTCCCGCTTGCTGCGCTACAATGGCTGAGAGTTGGTCAATCTCTTGCGCCTCGCAACTTGCCACTACACGATCGCGTATAGACTCGTGAATGGCACGCAAGCGCGCGAGTAGTTCAGGGCCATGATTGATCATTGTTCTCCCTTTGCTTCTCGATAGTGAGTTGTCGGCACAGCCAGAAGCTCTGCGGCCTTTAATTCCGGTGAGGTATCGCTAATGAAGTTACCTCCACCAATTTCGGGACCAGCCAGATACTTCAGAACATTAGGACGCCGCAGCGGTGGGTGGAAAGCAAAAAAGCAGTGATAGACGCGATAATCACCATCGTCAACTGGTGCCTGGTGCAGCGCCATGACGTAGGGGAAAGACATCTGCCAGAGATTATCAAAGCGTACCGTGATGTTTTTCAGGCCACGGGCCAGTGCCTCAACCTCGGACTCGCGTAATGCAAAAATATGCGGTACGCGACGTTTAGGGGCCAGGTAGACCTCATAGGCATAGCGCGCGAAGTAAGGGACAAAAGCGATCACATGCTCGTCTTCGTAGAGAATGCGCCGTCCATCAGTCTGCTCAGCCGCGATAATATCCTCAAAGAGCGCCCGCCTGGTGTAATGCAGATGACTCTGCGCGGCATTTAACTCTTGTTCGATAGTCTTGAAGACAAAATTTGTCGCATAAAGCTGGCCGTGCGGATGAGGGTTCGAGACACCTACAACCTCGCCCTTGTTCTCGAAAGCCAGCACATGCCGAACCTCTGGTCGCCTGGCCAGTTCGCTGGTCTGCTCCTGCAAGGTCTGGACGATCTCGACGATGGACTCGTGCGCCATTTCGGCTACTGTCAGGCTGTGATCAGGGCTATAGCAAATCACACGAGCCAGCCCATTGGCACGGCGCGCTTTATAAGGAGTCGGAGGCAAGGCAACCTCCTGTGGCGCATCCGCCCCAACGCAAGGATGATCGTTATCAAAGACGTAAACGCCCTGGTAATGTGGATTGGCAGTACCGCCAACGCGCTCATTGCCCGGACAAAGATAACAATCGGCGACGTAGTCGGGCGCAGGTTGCGTCTGCGCTCCGACGACGGCTCCGCTCCAGGGACGATTCTGGCGGTGAGCCGCGACCACCACCCATTCCTCGCGCAAAGGATGCCAGCGTTCTTCCCACAATCCTGTCAGTTGAGACGAAGCAATGCTCATGGATCTTTTACTCTTCCTTAAAACCTGTAGGATGCGTACTATGCCAACGCCAGGCGGTCTCCAGAATGGTCTGCAAACCATACTGCGCCTTCCAACCAAGCTCACGTTCAGATTTACGGCAATCAGCCCAGATCGCCTCTGGATCACCAGGGCGACGCTCTTCGTATTTGACTGTGAAATCAACACCACTGATGCGTTTGGTCTCTGTGATGACCTCTTGCACGGTATAGCCAGCGCCGGTACCAAGATTGTAGCTTGTGCTACACTTCTCGCTCACCAGTTGCTCTAAGGCCTTGACGTGGGCGTTCGCCAGGTCAACGACGTGAATGTAATCGCGAATCGCTGTGCCATCGCGCGTGGGATAATCGGTACCAAAGACGGAAATCGAGGGATTAACGCCTACAGCGGCTTTCATAACTAGCGGGATCAGGTTCTGTGTATGATCCCAGTTCTCACCCAGGCTATTGTCAAGCGAGGCACCAGAGGCATTGAAATAGCGCAAGGAACTGGAATGCACGCCTTTCGTTACGTCATACCACTTTAAAACAGTCTCACCCATCAGCTTGGTCTCACCATAAACGCTCTCAGGTGCTTTGGGTGCATCTTCAGCTACAGGCAATTCACTGGGCGTGCCAAAAATGGAACAGCTCGATGAGAAGACCAGCGTAAACGTATGATGGCGCACCATTGTATCCAGCAGAGTTACCAGCCCACCAACATTGGTGCGGAAATATTTCGTTGGCTCCCGCATCGATTCACCTGGAGCCTTATACGCTGCAAAATTCACTACCGCTTCTGGTTTCTCTTGCTCAAACAGGCGCTCTAAGAATGCTTCATCCGTAATACTGCCCTGCCAGAACGTGATATCCTTGACGGTTTGCTTGCCACCAAACTCTAATGTATCTAGCACGACAACCTTGTGCCCGTTGTCAAGCAACGCGCGCACCGTATGCGATCCAATATAACCGGCGCCACCCGCAACCAGAACCTTCATATTTTTCCCTTCTTCCATGACAAGAGAAGTTTCTCTCTCTTCATTATAGTGCGCAAATCGCGCAAAGTCAATGCACGAACGCGCAATTTCGATATTTTTTGCGCGACTCCAGCTATAAAGCGATTTTACGCGCGAACGTGCCAGAGACTCGCGACCCTGGTGCCTTTCTTGCTCCAGGCTAGAGCCTGTTTAGACATCAGAAGCATTGTAACAAAAAAAGTCTCGGCTTCACAGGTTATAGCAAATCCGTTTAAATAATGACTAAAAAGGGGTCCAGGGTCTCCCCAAATAAATTACTATTCAAACGGATTTGCTATAATCTCTCACTGAGAAATAGATTCTGTTGGCGCGGGGAGGCAGATTTCAATGCCGAGTTCGCTGAATTTCGCAAGCATATCAGGGGATGCCGCGCGATCTGTGATCAGAGCCTGGACCGCGCTAGAGGGAACGATAGCGTGAAGGGCAACATTACCCAGTTTGGTATGATCAGCCAGGACGATGGTGCGCAATGCATGCTCGATGGTCAGACGATGGGTCAGGGCCTCCAGTTGATTTGGGCCGGTCAGGCCATGTTCGGGACTGAGCCCCGTTACACCAACAAAAGCTTTGGAGATATACATCTGCTTGAAGCCCTGCTCAGCCAGTGGACCGACCAGGGCGAAGAAATCTGGCAGAAGTAGACCGCCGATCAAAGTCAGGGTAATATTTTTGAGACCATTCAATTCCATAGCAATATTGAGCGCGTTGGTGACGATGGTAAGCGGCTGAAGTTGAGACTGGCGAATAGCGCGGGCGAGATGTGTAGTTGTGGTGCCGGGTGAAAGCGCTATGGTATCGCCAGGTTGAATCATGCCCAGTGCTACACGAGCGATCTGTGCCTTCTCTTCATTCTGCTGGCGCATATTCTCTTGAAAGGTTAAATCATAGGCATATGAGCTATATGCCAGCGCATCAACGGGCAGAGCGCCGCCATGCACACGCCTCAGGAGATTCTGCTGCTCCAGACGCTCCAAATCTCGCCTGATAGTTGAGCTATTGACCCGGAGTTCCTGGCTCAACTGCTCGGCGTCAATGCGTCCGTGAAGAGAAAGTTCCTGCAAGATATACTCTGCGCGCTTCGCTGCATTGGTGGACATAGCGCTCCTCTTGTGGACCTGATAGTGGTAGCGATATTATATGGTTTGCCAGTTCAGAAGTCAAGGTAGCCTGGCAGCCCGGCCAGGGCTGTTGCAAGATTACTCTCGCCGCCTGCGGCGGCTCGCAACAAAGGGCAAAACATCTTTTTCGGGGTGTCCCCCATAGGCGTTAACTTAACAAAAAGTACCTGAACAATCGAAGAAACCAGTCAGGCAGAGTTCGATCTGTTACCGTAGAAGC
>JBEVTI010000013.1:0-138323 GCA_041156125.1 Candidatus Paraktedonobacter carboxidivorans | reverse complement strand
GGCGTTCGACTTGCATGTGTTAGGCACGCCGCCAGCGTTAATCCTGAGCCAGGATCAAACTCGCCATTCAGAATTCTATAATGAATCTCCGTAGAGATTCTAAAGTGCTGTTTTAGCGAATTGTCCTATTGACAGGTATGTGTGTATACTATGTGTTCCTTACCACTCTTCAGTTGTTCTGGTGCATCAATGCTTACGCATTCGTCGCGTTCCAAATCTCTCCTGAACGCATGAGCGATGATAACACTGCTTTCCAACCCTGTCAAGAGGTTTGACGGCAATTTTTCTCCATTTTTTAAAAATTTCAAAAATACGCTGTCAGGAAAGTAGCGAGATACATGCCCTCAGTCCTTTGGTTGAGATTCCTCAGGTGGGGGCAGATCAGCAGGTGGAGTGAGATAGTAGCTGATGATCAGCGCGCAACCTACACCCAGAGGAATCAGGCCGGGCAGAAGCCAGGGGCCAGCTTTAAAGGGGACCAGATAAAAGGTCGGGGGCAATATGTAACCAATTGGGTACAGACCCACGGTCAGGGCCAGCCCGACCATCAAAATGATCAAGCCCGCGCGCAAGACCCCGGAACCGCGGCGCCTCTGGCGCGGACGGTTGGGATCAAACCCCCGACTGATTAAGGCCATACGTTCTCGATGGTCAATATAACGCAACAGGACAATAAAGCCCAGAAATGTGATCAGGGCTAACAGCCAGGCGAATAAAGAAGCAATTACACTTGAAGACATAAAACCTAACCTGTGTAAAATTCGATCACTATATGGTAAGATACTAAGAGGGTTGAAGAAGTTTCATACCCACCAAACCGAAACTTTTTCGCGTTTTCTAGCCTATATAATCTATACTAAAGACGTCTCATTTCCTTCGTTCTAAAACGATGGATAATGCCCGAGACGGAGGTTAAATGAGAGAGCACTCATGGCCCACTTCACAAAGCCTGGGTCTATCTATATCAGGAGTCGTCACATCACTTGCTGAGCGCGACGATCTGCAACTTATAAGCGCGAGCAAAAATGGCGATCAGGACGCCTTTTCTTTGTTGGTACAACGCTATCAACGACAGGTCTTTAATCTGATTTTTCGTATGCTACAAGATTATGAAGAGGCCAATGAAGTAACTCAGGAAGCTTTCCTGGCCGCCTGGCAAGGTCTTCCCGCTTTCCGAGGCGAAGCCCGGTTCTCTACCTGGCTCTATCGCATTGCTTATAACTGCGCACTCAAACAACTGGAAACTCGTAAACGTGACAAGGCGCTTCAAATGGCATTGCAAGCCGAGCAAGCGCTTGAGCTTAAAGGTGAAGATCCGAAAAGCTCCTTGCTTGAAACACTCGATAAGCAGGAAATGATTCAGGAACAACTCTCTAAACTCCCACCCAAGTACCGTGTTGTTTTAATCCTCCGCCATTTACAAGATATGACCTATGAGGAAATGGCCGAGGTACTTACTATGCCTGTCGGTACTATTAAAACACATTTATTCCGCGCACGCAATTTGCTCAAAGAACGCCTGCAAATTTTTGAGCAAGAACGTAAGCAGAGGGGAATGAGAGGTTAGTTCATGCGCTGCACCAAGGCTATACAACAACTGCAACTGTATATAGATCATCAGCTAACCCTCAGACAGACAAGGGTTTTGGAAGCGCATGTCTCTTCCTGCTCAGCCTGCCGCGAGGAATTGCATTTCCTGGAAACGGTCTCATGTGGCTTGAATGCACTTAAGATTGTTCCTGAGCCAACCGACATGCATGAACAGATTATGCAGAAGGTGGCTCGCACAACGGCGCGTAAACAGCAACTCTTACGCGAGAAGCAGGCGACAGGTTTCAAACTGTTCCGTCCCTCTCTAGGCGAAATCCTGGCCGCGGTCCTGCTCGCGACTGTAGCTACGCTGATCACGCTTCTCCAGCAGCCTTTTATGCAAAATCTGCTTCCCATAACTAAAAACCACGATCCGTACTCTGTCTTCTATATGCATATTGTGTATATGTTGAAGAGCATCGATACCAATACGCTTGGCCTGGCTCTCTGGATCGTGGGTACGCTACTCGGTGTAGTGATTACCCTGATGGTCGCTGGCAGCGAGATGCGTACCCAGTGGTTCAAAGCAATGATGGAACGCAAACCAGTACGCTAGTCATATCTTCCTGGCACAGGCAACCCCTCGCATCTATCCGCGCTCCAGACTGACAGAAGTTATGACTTTTTCATCAGTCTTCTTTACAGTAGTTCTATCTACTGATTTGCTTGATTTATGATACATAGATATATATAATAATGGTGTTCGGCTTTTCGCAGGACACCCATTTTTTCTTGCGTCTATTGCCTTAAAATATCGGCGGCGAAGGATTTTACGATGGGCATGGATGAACAGTATCAGTATAGACTGCAAATTGGGAATTATCGTCTCTTAAAGAAAATCAGTTCAGGCACTTCTGGCATTGTCTACCAGGGACAACATAATATTTTTACTGACGAGGCGCTTGTAGCGATTAAGCAATTGCGCGCGCAGTTAAATTCTCCTAAAGAACAGGAAAGTTTTGTGCAGGAGGCTCGCCTCTTACGCAAAATGAAGCATAAACATATCTTGCCAATCATTGATGCTGGCACGGCTCTGGGCTTTCCTTACATCGTGATGGAGTACGCGGCTGGAGGTTCGCTACGCGAGTGGCTTGAGCGCCAGAAGGGCCAGCCTCTGGGTCTGCAAGAAGCGGCCAGGTTGCTGACCCAACTGGCTGATGCGTTGCAATACGCCCATAACCAGGGAATTGTTCACCGCGACCTGAAGCCTGAGAATATCCTCTTTTCCGAGAGAGGCAATGTGTTGCTGGCTGATTTTGGCATCGCGGTGATTCTGGCCAGCCTGGGTACTCTGCAAGGGGGTACTGGTGGCACACCGCTCTATATGGCCCCGGAACAATTCGAGGGTGTGATTAGCACACGCTGCGATCAGTACGCGCTGGGCTGTGTCGCCTATGAATTATTGACTGGACACAAAATCTTTGATCATCCTTCGGCTACCCTGGAGACGCTCTGGTATCACCATAGTAAGGTTGAGCCAACTCTACCCTGCTATTTTAACCCGTCTCTGCCACTGGCGGTGGAAAAGACGCTTCTCAAGGCCCTGGCGAAGCAGCGCACTGAGCGCTTCGAGGATGTTGAGTCTTTCGCAAACGCTCTCTCTGAGATCGCTTTCCCTGAAACTGTGACTCCACTAACCATTACCTCCGCATCTCTCACCTCTATTTCCTCCACGCTTGACCCCTCTTCCCTCTTTATGGATGATCCTGACGTGCTATTAAAGCAAGGCGAGACTCTTTTAAAACAGCATAAATACGTGGCTGCCCTTAGCGCTTATAGCAAGGTCTCGCGTCTCACTCCCCAATCGGTGGTAGCCTGGATCGGCAAGGGCTATACCTACTATAAGTTGAAACGCTATGACAAAGCGTTGGAGGCTTACGCAGAGGCTACGCGCCTCGATCCCCGCTCACTGCCAGCACTGGAAGGCAAGGGACATGTGCTATGCGGGCAGGAGCGCTATGAGGAGGCTCTGGTAGCCTATATCGAAATTCTACGACTTAACCCCCAATACGCGCCAGCCTATCGCGATCGCGGCAATGTCTTTCTACTGCGCCAGCATTACCAGGAGGCGCTTAACGAATATAAGAAAGCGCTCGCGCTCGACAGTCAGGACGCTGAGTCCTGGCAGAATATGGGCACGGCTCTTCTCTATGTCAAGCGCTATCGAGAGTCGCTGACCGCCAGCCACAAAGCGCTCCAGTTCCAATCTGATCTTGCCGTAGCCCAGCAGAACAAGATCCTGGCCATCAAGGAGATCCGCAAAGGGAACCGCTGAGGACTCTCTTGCGACGACCAGGCAACCCACAGACCAGGTCAGCAGGCATGTGATACCATAGAAGCAGCGCGTGACAAGCGCTGTACATTGTCATTTTTCTATCAAAGGAGCTTGTTCTTGGCATCGCATCTTACTCTTTCCCCCGACTCATCGATAGATCTCCACATGCATACGACTTACAGTGACGGACACTGGCCCGCTGAACAATTGCTTGATTATCTCGCTAACCAGGGCTTTGATCTGATTGCCGTGACTGACCATGATCGCGTAGATCAGGTGGCGAGTATTCAGACGCTGGGAGCGCAGCGCAATCTGCATGTTCTGGCGGGTGTGGAGATGAGTACCGATTGGCATGGCCAGATGGGAGATCTCCTCTGCTACGGTTTCGATCCGCACGATAATGCATTGGGACCACTGACGACGCAGGTGGTGCGCCTCCAACTTGAAAATACACTCGCAGTTCACGAAAAATTGCTGCAACAGGGCTATGTCTTTCCGCGCCAGGATGAAATTCTCGCGAAAAATGGCAACCAGTTGATACGCCCTGGTGATAATATCGCGCTGCTGCGCGCGCATGGCTACACGCCTGATTATGCAACAGCCTTGAAGCTTATTACCGAAGCTGGCTATAGCTCTAGTAAAGTGAGCATGGCTGAGGCAGTTGAGGCCACGCACCGTAGCGGCGGTGTCTGCTTGATTGCCCATCCTGGACGCCGTGAAGCGCACTTTACTTTCTATAGTACGACGCTGCTCGACGAGGTGCGCTCCGAAATCCCGCTCGATGGTATCGAGGTCTATCATCCTACGCACACGCCGGAACTGGTGGAAACGTACCTGGCTTACGCGCGCCAGCATAAGCTCTTGCAAAGCACTGGCTCGGATTCACATAGTCTGCCGAACCGTATGCCCATTAAATACCGCGCTGAGCTGAGCCGCGCCCTGCTAGAGCGCGTAGGCATCCAGATGCAGTAGGCCACAGCGCGGGCTTCTGTTACCCTGTATGTTATATAATATGGTCATGGGTATACAAAATAAAGTAACTATCATAACCGGAGCAGGGAGCGGGATTGGACGTGCAACAGCGCTGTGTTTCGCCCGTGCTGGCGCGCAGGTAACGCTTTTCGGGCGCACCAGGGAAGCGCTGACGGACACGGCCAGGGAGGCGCGTGGGGAAACGCTGGTGGTGGTAGGTGATGTGGCGCGCGAGGAGGATGTACAGGCTCTATTCACGCGCGTCCACGAGGTCTATGGACGGGTGGATATTCTGATTAACTGCGCGGGCGTGGTCGTGGTCAAGCCGTTTGTAGAAATGGAGAGCGCGACCTGGGATTATGTGCTGAATGTAAATTTGCGCGGTACGTTTCTCTGCTGCCAGCAGGCGTTCAAAACTATGACAGCCACGGGTGGAGGCGTGATTCTCAATCTGTCTTCGCTCTCGGGTGTTAGAGGGGTGGAAAAATTCCCTGGACTGAGCGCCTACAACGTCTCTAAGGCTGGAGTGGCCAGCTTAAGCGAAATCCTGGCGGTTGAGGGAAAAGCGCTGAACATTCGCGTAGCCGCGGTCAGCCCTGGCGCGGTCGATACAGCGATGTTACGCCAGGCCGCGCCACACCTGAAAGCCGGTATGACCCCGGAAGAACTGGCCGAAATCCTGCTCTTTATGGCTGATGAGAGCGGACGTGTACTCAGTGGAACTAATCTGGAGATTTTTAGCAATGCATAAATCCCCCTGAGACTCTCTAGCTGGATACACCTATGCGGCGGGAGAGCGTTGAGGAAGGCAGACCCTGCCTGGCGTATAAAGTGATCGCGTACTAATTACTTTTGCGTACCGCCCGTCATGCGCAAGAGGTAGCTGTAAAGTGACCGCGCAGAGAATAAGGAAAAACCATGGTCTATCTGACGAGGCGCGCAACCTTTAGCGCCGCGCATCGCTTATGGAGCGAACAGTTGACACAAGAAGAGAACTACGTCATATACGACAAGTGTGCCAATCCAAACGGTCACGGACATAACTATATTCTTGAAGTGACTGTACGTGGCTGGCCCGATAAGCGTACTGGCATGATTCTCAATCTGACAGAATTGAAAGAGGCTATTGAGAGCGCGGTAGTACGCTGGGTAGATCATAAGCACTTGAACTACGATGTTCCCTGGCTGGAAGGCGTTATTCCTACGGCGGAAATGCTGGCTATCACTTTCTGGCAACGTCTGGAGAAGCAACTCCCCACGGGCCTGCTCTACGAAGTCAAACTGCACGAGACTGAAAATAATTTTGCCGTGTACCAGGGAGAAACGCAGGCGTGAAAATTGCCCTGATCGCGCCGCTGGTCTCTACTATCGCTCAACCATACATTGGTGGGGCCCAGGCTCTGCTTGCTGACCTGGCGCGGGGACTGCGTAAACGCGGCCACGCGGTCACGCTTTTCGCGCGCGCGGGATCTTTTATCGATGGTGTCACTATTGAGAGTATCGCGGTGCCAGCTAATGTCTCTCCCGCGACTTTTTCCGCGCAGATCAATACAGGCTCAGCCGATAGCGGCTTTTTCGCGCAGGCCAATTTATTCCTACAACTCTTTCTCCAGCTCCAACGGCGCTCTGACGAGTTTGACCTGCTTCATGCTCACGCTTTCGATTGGCCAGCTTACACGTTGAGTGCATTGGCACACCCCCTCCCTGTTTTGCATACACTTCACCTGCCAGCGATCAGCAGCGAGATAAATGAGGCGCTACGCGTGCTGGATCAGCAGGGACATCCTCTGAAGCTGATCACGGTTTCTCATAGCTGCGCCCGAACTTACGCTCTTTATACACCCATCGACGCAGTCATCTACAATGGCCTGGATCTTAGTGCTATCCCCTTTCAGCCTACAATTGCTCAGGATGCGCCTCTGCTTTTCGCGGGACGTATCGCGCCGGAGAAGGGTCTGGAAGCGGCCATTGAGATCGCTGAGCGGGCCAGGATGCCCCTGATCATAGCCGGGGGTATCTACGACCCGGTCTACTACGAAAAGCGCATTCTGCCTCACCTTACGCGCCCTGGAGCGGCCATTACGTATGTGGGCCAGGTAGTACGAGAGAAACTCTGGCAACTCATGGGCCAGGCGGTTGCCCTGCTCTGTCCTATTGCCTGGGATGAGCCATTTGGCCTGGTTGCTGTCGAGGCTATGGCTACAGGCACACCTGTGATTGCCTTTCAACGAGGGGCTATGGCGGAAATCATTCGGCATGGGATAACCGGCTTCCTTGTCGAGCCTGATAATATCAGCCAGGCCGCGACGCTGGTAGGTGATCTTGCCAGCCTGGCGCGCACCAACTGCCGCGCCCATGTCGCAGAACATTTTACCCTGGAGAAGATGGTAAGCGAGTATGAGAGAGTTTATCAAGAGGCCTGTGATTACACGCGATAGATTATTGCAAGCGTTTTCCAGAATTATGACTCATAAGTTCTTCTGACTGCTCAAAGCATTCCTGCCTGTCGAGAGGGGCAAGCAGAAGCGACTCGGTCCAGGAAAGTAAAAATTGCGCGGTCATCAATACGGCATCAGACAGCATAGGTCCGATGCAAAGACCTACACGCTGCTGCCAGACCTCGTTAGTTACCTCTACCTGGCGATACGATTGCAGCCATTCTGGCTGGCACACTTTGCGGTAGTAGGTATCTTTTGTACGCCGCGCCACGGCCTTGAGATAGCCCTGAGGAACTACGCCCAGAGGCAGGGGCTGAAAGCGAGTTGGCGCGTCAAGATGCTGGAGCACCGTTTTAGCGTATTCCTCAAAGGCGGTATGATAGCCGCAAGGCCAGGACGAAAGCCAGGTGAAGTTAGCAGCATGCATTGGCTGGGTCAAATCTCCCATAAAATGCAGGGTCAGACCCAGAGTATAGCCAGCAAGTCCCCTGTGATCAAGTTGATAAGCAGCGCGCGCCAGATGATAGCAGGTGGTGGCACGCGTCACAGCAGTAGATTTTTTCTGGCCCAGCCAGTTGGTTTGCGTATCTGGATCGTAGAAATGACTCTTCCAGGTTGGACAGAGGCCGAACAGCAAGAGCGGATCATTGTAAGGGGCTTTGTGGTCGGGATCATAGACGCCGCGACACAGGTTGTCATGGAACTCGTCGTGAATCTTTCCTTGACCCGGTTTCACCAACTCATAGGCCAGTTCGCCAGCTTCGCCCTCGTGTCTGAGCAGTTCCGCCGCGCGATTGACGATCCAGAGGTGGGTATTCCTTTTTTCGCGAAAGATTGCTACCTCATCATCTCTGCTATCACTCACAGGTAGCACCAACCTCGCGCTGCGCACCATCTGTCGCAGTTGCTGGTTCATTACAGCCATTGTGGCTGGTCGTGACAAAAATGAGGAAGTGGTCTGCATATTCACCGCTTTTTTTCTCTGGCTATCACTCAACAGATTTATAACCGATTGATGTTAAGCAGTGATTATACCAACCTAAAAAATGCGCGTAGCGTGTAAAGATACCTTTAATCTTGAGGCGTTGCAGGTCAACTCAGCATCGAACCGGGTTTTCCTGCCTGTGTTTTGCGCTGTTGGAGATTCTCTATGATCTGCTGCGTCGCTGGCTCGGGTTGCGCCAGCGCGCAGGTCGAGAGCAAGTAGCCTATCTTCTCTAACCTGCGCTCGGTGCGCGCTACCTGCTGTACTATCTTCCAGGGCTGCGAGGCGTGCGTCGCAATGATCGTGGTCAGTACGGAGTGATAGACCTCAGCGCGTGTCGTCTCACGCAAAAACGTCTCTAGAAAAGAGAGGCAGGCCTGATTGGCGGGAAATGCCAGCAGCAGATCGAAAAGTCCCAGCAGGACCACATCCTCTTTGCTTTCGTGACGCGGGATGGGCACGCCAGTGCCGGTGGAGGTCAAAGAGGTATAGAAGGAGAGAAGCGTCTCAATAATGGCGGCAGGCGCTCGACTCAGGTTCCTCAGACACGCCGCCTCGACCTCGGCATGACCACCGCTGAAGAGATAGCTATAGAGTGGGAGAAGCTGTCCCTGCTCTGCCAGTAGCCTGGCGGCGCTTACCGCCGGTTCGCCCGACATACGCGAGGTATTATACTGGTCAACCAGCAGGCGGGTGCCGTGATAGCTGGCGAGCAGCGGATCGAGATTATGGAGCAAAATCAATCCAGCTGCGCGCAGGCCACCCGCGCATTCTTCGCGCGTAGGCGGCAGAAACTCATAGGTGAAGATCGCGCGCTCCGCCAGCGCTTGATCCCGCGCATCAGCGATAGAGAGCAGGGCAGCCAGAAGCGCCATGCGCAGACCTCCTCCCGCGTCGCGCTTTACTCCAGCCTCATGATAATAGGCGTAGAGTCGCAAGAGGCTGGGGCGTGCTTGTACGGTGGGTATGGATGTGAGAACTGCCAGCGCTTGCGCAACGACCTGTTCGCCGCGTTCTCGCTCAAGGATCTCCAGAGCGTAACACACCTGCTCGTCTGGCCGAGCTTCCAGGCTACGCAAATGGTGTAGCATCTCTTGCTGTTTAGATTGCTTGCTCACGTGATACCTGCTACCTCGAAAAGGTAAAACACAGGTGAAGAACGGATAGGCCCCGTTTCTCACCTGTATTTTGCCTTTTTACTTTCATCAATAAGCAGCGCGCGGGTGGACAAGTACCCGTCCTCTTAGACTGGCCATCCAGTGATCTCTTCGGAAGTCGAAGCGGGTTCTGGCGCGTCAACAATTCCAGGTACATCTATAAACAGCAGGCGCATGTCAAAAAGGGCGTGAACGACCATAGGCAAGAACAGGCTCCCGGTAAAGAAGTAGAGAAAGCCGAACAGCAGACCCATAATTCCTGTGCCCAACACTCCAGTAACTTTCTGGTAGATATGACCCAGTCCGAAAAGCGCCGCGGCAATAACAATGGCCAGCACTGGTGGCACTCCTGGAAAGATATACACCAGGTAGGCTGGCAGAAAACCGCGATAGAGCACTTCCTCACACACACCAGCGGTCAGCGAAAGCAAAACCCAGAGACTACGCTCCCTTTGAGTACGCGGCAGCATATGTAACGGCCCCGACATGCTTTTGCGCAACTGGCTGCGGCCATCCGCAGTGCTCGCGATGCGGCGAATATAGAAGACTTGCGCATAGATGACCAGTACCAGCACCAGCGCGATCGAGCCCCATAACCATAGATTGGTGGGTGCCTGGAGGCCAAGCATCGCAGGCTGCCAGCCCATCCCTACCATAATCACTACCAGAGGAATCAACATCAACCACTGAGCAAGTATCCCCTGAGTATAAAAACGCGCGCGTAATTCCGGGTGCCGGTCAATCCTGCGCATCAAGACACGATAGCGCCGGTCCCCACGAAAAGGCACAGCTATTATGAGAAACAGCACAAGCAAATGGGCAATGATTGTTGCGAACCATGCCATGAGTGACCTCCTGGCTTCCTATTCAAGCAGCTTTTCAAGAGAAACTTCAGTAGAGTTCTGTAAACTATTATACAGCATGCCTGATCGCTTGTCAGATAAAAGTCGCGTGAAGCGGGTCACATAAAGAGTCTTTCTGCTACTCCACTTGTTTATTCCTTGAAATACAAGAGAGTGGAGCAAGGATAGTTTGCCACCCTTTTATCTTCACTCCAATCTTTTGTAACCTGGCTCTGTGAACGCGTGTACCGCGCCAAAATATTTACTGCGCGCGTGATGCAGACTAATATAAAAAGCCCCGGAGCGTCGCTAACTCCGGGGCCCGATACAAAATCGTGGCATCCTTGCTACCGATCAGCAGTAGGGTAAAAAAAATATAACATATCTCTCTTGCCTCAATCAAGTATAGTACACCTGCTAATCTATCATGCCTGCATGTATTTTTATCACACCTCATCACGTGATAAAATAGTATGAATAAATGCGCTAATAGCATTGTCCGAAGTAAGACGTGGCGTCGCTCTGCAGGTTCTTCCTGATATTGTGTAGCGTCCGTGGCGCTTCGCGAACGGCAATGCTGCTGCGGGCTGCGCGGGTCCCGACCTGCGAAGCCCGCGCGGCATGCCAGGGGCAAACCAGCGCGCATAGCAAGGAGACCCGACGCATTGCGCGCCAGTGCTACCTCACATATATAGCTCGGCTTGCGAGCTTTTTCTATGCTAGAAAGAGATGTAGCACAGCTTTTTTCGGAGTATTCTTGAGGAAAGCCTGTTCTCTGGCATACAACGTTTGACGACACTTCCAACCAAGATATCCACTGGCAGAAAGGAAGGATCATCTATGCTTGCTCAACAGCATCCCCCAACCTCACCAGATCAACAGCAGTTGGATCTGATGCACCGTTACTGGTGCGCGGCGAACTATTTAACCGTTGGTCAGATCTACCTGCAAGCCAATCCGTTGCTCAAGGAGCCACTACGGCCTGAGCACATTAAACCGCGACTACTAGGCCATTGGGGCACATCGCCCGGCCTGAGCTTTATCTACTTGCATATGAACCGGCTGATTCAGGAGCGCGGTGTTAACGCGATCTATCTGACCGGGCCGGGCCATGGCGGGCCAGCTCTCTTAGCTAATGGGTATCTTGAGGGCACCTATAGCGAGATCTACCCACATATTACGCAAAACGAGGAGGGCATGCGCCAGTTCTTCCGCCAGTTCTCTACCCCTGGCGGTGTGCCCAGCCACGTGAGCGTACCGACGCCAGGCTCAATTCACGAAGGCGGTGAGCTGGGCTATGTGCTGTCCCATGCCTATGGTGCCGCGTTCGACAATCCGAACCTCGTGGTTGTCGCGGTAGTTGGCGATGGCGAAGCCGAAACTGCCCCGCTGGAGGGTTCCTGGAAAGGGCTGAAATTCCTCAATCCGACGCGCGATGGGGCAGTCTTACCTATCCTGCATCTAAACGGCTATAAGATCTCTGGTCCTACAGTGCTCGGACGTATGCC
The DNA here is from genome assembly GCA_041156125.1 of Candidatus Paraktedonobacter carboxidivorans. GTDB lineage: Bacteria > Chloroflexota > Ktedonobacteria > Ktedonobacterales > Ktedonobacteraceae > Paraktedonobacter > Paraktedonobacter carboxidivorans. The sequence continues at coordinate 126,556 of JBEVTI010000013.1, read as the reverse complement.
CGACGATAAGGTTCGCGATCTGCTCACTGGTCACGGCTACGATGTCCACTTTGTCGAGGGGGATGATCCAAAGATTATGCACCGTCTGTTCGCGGAGACGCTAGAACACTGCTACGATACCATTCTGGCGTACCAGGAGGAGGCGCGCGCGCATGGTTTGAGCGAGATCCCGCGCTGGCCTGTGATTGTCTTGCGCACGCCCAAGGGTTGGAGCGGACCGCACGAGGTCGATGGTGTGTTGATCGAAGGGACATTCCGCGCTCACCAGGTGCCGGTCGCGGATGTGCAGGGCAATCCAGAGCATTTGCAAATCCTGGAGACCTGGTTGCGCAGCTATTTGCATGAACAGATTTTTGACGACGAGGGAGGCCTGTTGCCTGAACTGGCCGCGCTGGCCCCTCAGGGTGAGGCCAGGATGAGCGCCAGTCCACATGCTAACGGTGGTAAGCTGCTGGTTGATCTGAATCTGCCCGCCTTTACCGATTACGCGCTCGAGGTGGTAAAACCCGCTACCACGCGCCGCGAGTCTACGCGCCAGTTGGGAGAACTTCTACGCGACATCTTTGTACACAACGCGCAACAACAAAACTTCCGCTTCTTCTGTCCAGACGAAACTAATTCAAACCGCCTGGGCGCGGTCTTCGAGGTTGAGAAACGCTGCCTGGTCGAAGTAGTTAATCCCGACGACGATCATGTTTCGCAGGAAGGCCGCGTGATGGAAGTGCTCAGCGAGCATCTCTGCGAGGGCTGGCTGGAAGGATACCTGTTGACGGGACGCCACGGTCTCTTCGCTACATATGAAGCCTTTGCTATGGTGGCTGACTCTATGCTGATCCAGCACGCAAAATGGCTCCAGGAGGCCCGCAAACTTGCCTGGCGCGCGCCGATTGCTTCCCTCAATCTTCTGCTTACTTCGACCTGCTGGCGCAATGATCATAATGGTTTCAGTCACCAGGGGCCTGGCCTCATTGATACGGTCCTTTCGCGCAAAGGCGAGATTGCGCGCATCTATCTGCCCCCTGATGCTAACTGCCTGCTCTCGGTGGCTGACCACTGCCTGCGCAGCCGCGATTATGTCAATCTGATTGTGATTGATAAACAACCCCAACTGCAATGGGTGAACATGCAGGATGCTATTGAGCATTGTACGCGCGGTCTTTCGACCTGGGAATGGGCCAGTAACACAGGTCAACTGGAGCCAGACATCGTGTTGGCCTGCGCGGGCGATGTTGTGACTATGGAGACGATAGCAGCTGCCTGGTGGCTGCGCCACAACCTGCCGGAATTGAAAGTACGCGTGGTCAATGTGGTGGACCTGATGAAGCTCTACCTGCCACGTGCCCATCCCCATGGCATGGATAATCAGACCTTTATCGAGCATTTTACAGCGGATAAGCCAGTGGTCTTCGCCTTCCACGGCTATCCACGCGCGGTCCACGAACTGATTCACGGTCGGCCAAATGCCGAGCGCTTCCATGTGCGCGGCTTTAACGAAGAAGGTACGACGACCACGCCATTCGATATGGTGGTACTCAATGGTGTGAGCCGCTATCATCTCTGCCAGAGTGCTATGCACTACGCGCCACGCGTGCAGGCGCTCACTCCACCCTTGATCCAGATCTGCAATGATCTGCTTGCGCGGCATCACACCTATGTACGCGAACATCTGGAAGACATGCCAGAGGTACGCGATTGGATTTGGAGCGACTGAACTGGATAGTATCTCGGAAAGTAGGATCGGCAATCCCCTGCTTCTGTAAAAATTGCCAATCTGCCCAGGTAACATCCATAGGCAGGGGAAGCATATCCCGGTTCCTAATCCTTTAGTCCGAGTCTCACCACTTCGTTACGGATACTTTTCCATAAACGGTTTGGGAGCAGCTTGAGAAGCGTTTCTTTGTCACTGGTAGTATAGTTTTCTTTGATCAGCTCTCATTTCTGGTCTTTCCAGGTGAAGAGTGAACCGCGCGCATGATAGATGAGCAGCGTTTCACTCTCCCAACCTGGCAACGCCCAAGCAAGCGAGATCTATACCGGGTGGGACGGTTGCATACGTCTTCTCCTCGCTGTTGCAAGAGACGAGAAGAGTGTCTATGAGCGTATTCACAAGTCCCTTTGCCGACACAGCAGGGAAAAGTGGGAAGCTGAGAAGGCTGCCTGGCAGGGACTTCTTCATCTTACCAACACCTCTCAGAGATCGTCAGATAGGTGTATGGGACCCTCGTAGCTTTCGGAGCCAGACGTAGCCGTCTTCCAGCGAGGGCCTCAAGGATTGGACCTGTTGCACAGACCCTTGTGGGTATGGCCCAACTACATGGTAGAGCATTCCTTCGCGCTGCGGCAGTGCTGAGATTACGCTCAGCTCCTCCGGTGGAATGGAAGTTGGCGGGGCGAGGAATTGCCAGGTATGACCGGCGGCGGACTCGATGAGTTGGCGCGTGAGGCCATTGAAAATCAGCCGACCCTGATCGAGCACAGCCAGATGCTCGCAGGTCTGGTTGATATCTTCCACCACATGGGTTGAGAGAATGACAATGCGATCCTCCGCCAGTTGGGCCAGGAGTATGCGCAGACGAATACGCTCTTCGGGATCGAGCCCGGCGGTTGGTTCGTCGATGACCAGCACCTGGGGATTGCCCAGTAGCGCCTGTGCAATGCCGAGTCGGCGTTTCATGCCACCTGAATAGGTTTTGATTTTTCGCTCAGCCTCTCCTAAGAGGCCAACCACATCAAGCAAAGCAGCGATCTGCTGGCGGCGTGCGCTACGATCGTACAGACGCTTGAGGAGACCCATGTAGTCAAGGAACTCGCGCCCACTCAGATCTGGGTAGAGACCCAACTCCTGGGGCAGATAGCCCAGGTGGGCACGCATGGCCTTACGCTGCCGGCTCAGGCTCAGATCAGAGTTACCCACCATCACGCGCCCGCTGGTGGGACGCAACAGCGTGGCCAGAATACGTAGCAGCGTCGTTTTCCCGGCTCCATTGGGACCAAGCAGGCCAAACATGCCGTGTGCAATGCACAGGTCTATCCCTTTTAAAGCCTCGTGTGAGCCGTATCTCTTGGTAACGTGTTCAAGCGTAATGTCCATCATCTTCTCTCTTTCCCGCGCGTAGAGTCATCAGCGCGCATCGTTCAGCAGGCCCTCTTCGTGCCTGAGCCACCACCAGTTGCAGCCAGCCAGGGCTAGCGCAAGCAAAAGCAAGGCCAGGCGGTTCGTCCACCAGTCCATTGCGTCCGCATTCCACGAGGTATACGGCAGAAAAAACGGATGCGCCGCTGCGATAGGGATCAGGTAGTTGTGGAGAAAGTGCGCGCCTGCCAAAGGCAGCGCGGCGCTGACCGTGCCAAGCGCGGCGTTACGTGTGGCCAGCGCACCGAACAGCCCCAGCCCGCCCATCAGCAGTACTGGCGCCAGCCAGAGCAGCAGGAGCGCCAGCGTTTCTTCCCGTGCTTCTTTCGTCGGTTTGCATCTTATACTCCCTCCTCACGCTGTCGAAGAATTGCCAGACTCGCCCAAGTCAAGAATAACGCGAGAACGGCGAGCAGGAGTAACACCAGAATATTGAGCAACGCCAATTGCACAGAAGTATGAAAGTTCGGATCAACAGACTGCAAACCTGGGACAGGAGTGAGCAGTGGATAGACATAGTCGCCGTTTGGATTAAAGATAGAGAAGACGAGCCCATGCCAGCCAATGCCGATGTTGAATTCAAACCAGACTAAGGAAAACCCAACCTGGACCACGCGTAGTGGCAAGAAACTCGAAAGCCAGAGTGCTAGACTCACTGCCGCAAGCGACGAAGGCAGAAACACCAGCAGAAACACCAGCAGAAACTTCAAGAGGAGCGCTACTGGCCAGCCCAACAGAATCGTCACCAGCGCGCAAAGCAGATAGGCCAAAAAGATGGGTATCAGGAGAGCCATGATGTTCCCAAGGAACTTGCCCAGAACATAGCACAGCGTCCCCTGCGGGGTAGCACGCTGCAACTCACGCATGCCAAGTTGCTGGTCCCGTCCCATGCGATCAACGACCAGCAGAGCTGCCAGCAGACCATAGAACATGACCCCATACGCGGTCGCGCCATAGACCATGAGGTTATTGAGGTTCTCTGGCGTATAGTGATTTCCTCGTGCGTTGCCCGGAGTAACAGATCAGTTTCAGGGGCAGCTGCTTCGTCCGCAAGATCCAATGCCACCAGGCGTTCAAGACAAGCGGCGTTTGTATCCCGGCGCAGCGCCTTGAACGCCTGGTGGTGAGCAATGCCAAAAATCCAACGAGCGGCTGGGGAGGTGCCCTGAAACGTATATGCTTTCTGCCAGACAACGATCATGACCTCTTGAAGAACATCTTCAGCCAACTCTTTCTGTCCCAGCAGATGAAAGAGATAGCGAAAAAGCGGGCGCTGAAAACGCGCATACACCTCAGCCAGGGCTTCGCGATCTTTTTTTGCTACCTGGAGCAGTAAGAGATTTTCGGGGGATTCCTGATGCACTTCTCTGCTGGTCACCTCACATGCGTACTTGGGAAATCCAATCTGAATCAACTCATTGGGCCTCCTCATAAAGTAAGTACCTGCAAAGGGAGAAATGGTTCAACAGGAACAGAGATCGCGGCAACCCGCGACACACGGGCTTGTTACCCGCGACTCTCTCGCAGAGTTGTTGAGTGAAGGGCATGCAGATCCACTCCTTGCCGCGTTTGCCGAAGGTGGGAGCCCCTACAACGCAGCATCTTTTGAGTATGGACTTCAAGCCCTGATCGAGGGATGCGCCGCAGCATTGCATCGCTGCGCCTCGCGCAAGGACGAGGTGGGCCGCTCGCCCTCCTCGGCGAGTGAAGGGTCAGTCGCCGATCCAGGATGAGAGCGACCGCTGGTGGCAATGGCGAAAGTCTCACAGATCTCGATCGCAGTCCAAAGGGTTTCTCCCAATTGCAGGTCAATTTTTGGAAATGAGCTTGCCAATTCGTTTCTATCGACAGGCGTGTACCCAGTTGGTACACCATCAACATATCGAGAAAGAGAATGCTATGAAAATACTGGTTCTGAACGCGGGTTCGAGCAGTCAGAAGATGCGCCTCTACGAGTTGAAGGGAGATGAGACAGCGGCGTCTCCTCCTGCGACTCCGCTCTGGTCGGCGGACGCCGATTGGAGCGCTGACGGGAAAGAGGCCACGCTCACCTTGAGCACTGCTGGCGGGCACGAGGTCACCGAGCACCGCTCTGGCAAGAGTGCAGAGATCCTGGCATGGCTGCTACAGCAACTCTGGCAGGGCAAGACGCCTGTGGTGCAACAGCCCTCAGATATCGCTGTTGTGGGCCATCGCGTCGTTCATGGAGGTCCCAAATATCACGAGAGCGCGCTGATCACGCCGCAGGTGGAGGCCGAGTTACGCAAGATCAGCTCTTTCGCGCCTCTACACGAGCCAGCTAATCTCGCGGGCATGGAGATCGTCTCGCAACTGCTAGGCAAAGTTCCACAGGTAGCGGTCTTCGATACAGCCTTTCATCATAACCTGCCCCTGGTCGCGCAGATCTATCCCGGCCCCTACGCCTGGTTTGAGCAGGGCATCCGGCGCTATGGCTTCCACGGCATCAGCCACGGCTACAGCGCGCGTCGTAGCGCCCAGATGGTCGAGCAGGAACCCTCGTCTCTGCGCATCGTGACCTGCCACCTGGGCAATGGCTGTTCGCTAGCCGCGATCCGTGGCGGACAAAGCATCGATACTACGATGGGCTTGACGCCGCTGGAAGGCCTGATGATGGGCACTCGCTCAGGCACTATTGATCCCTCCATTCTGTTCTATCTGCAACGAGAGCAGGACAAAACCACAGAGGATCTGGAAAAGATCTTGAACCACGAATCAGGGCTGAAAGGGATCTCTGGCCTCACGGGCGACATGCGTACGATTCTGCATGAAGCCGGGCAAGGGAACGAGCGAGCACAACTGGCCCTGGATCTCTATATCTATCGCCTGCGCTCATGCCTGGGTAGCATGGTCGCCGCGCTGGAGGGCATTGACGTGCTCACCTTTACTGGCGGCATCGGCGAACACGCACCCGCGATACGCGCGCGCCTCTGTGCCCATCTTGGCTTTCTTGGTCTGGCCCTGGATAGCACTAAAAATGCCTCAGCCTCTGGTGACCTGGAGGTTACGGCTGCGGGCTCGGCGGTACGGGTTCTGATCGTCCACGCCGAGGAAGATTGGGAAATCGCTCGCTCTTGCCAGGAAATAGCCAGATCGCTGGTCTAGTATTCTGGTGAAATAAAGAAAAGCAAGATGGCGCGCCATCTTGCTTTTCTTTATTTCACCAGAATACTATTTCGAGCTGACCTGCTTCTCAAAGCTGCTGAAAAACTTGTCAATCTGCCCCTTAACAATCGGCTTGACAACCATATCGGGCACTGCGCCAATCTTGCCAGATGCCTCAGCGTGTGTGTTATAGTTCAGGTTGGTGCCGCCGACATCGTCGGTCAGATCAATGGTCAGGGCCGCTTTGATCGAGCCCACATCGCTAGAAGGCGAAGCCACCAGCACCAGGTGCGAAGGTGCTACAGCTTCCTGCGTCTTCAGGTAAATCTCGTATGGGCCTTTAAAGCCTGGAATAGGAGTAACAAGCACAAGCTTCAACGCCCGACCTTCAAACTGATCATTGACATATTCGGCGCTCTCAACGCCAGAAATACTAGCTTTAAGTACAGCGGGATCAAGTAACGCATTGTAGACTTGTTCACGAGATGCAATAATTTTCTGACTCCCTGAAAAATCCATAGTGAGGTAACTCCTTAATACTTGTTTGCATGCTCTTTTCCTGCCACAGTTTCAGATTACTTAAAACACGTGAGAAGAAATAGAGTCTTCTATTCCACGTTATTCTCCAGACTATGCTGAAGCGACCAGTGTCTGATCTGCATCATTATAAAGACCCGACTCCACAGAAATCAATTCCTGAGGCGAAAAGTACTATAATAATTTTAAGAAATATAGCAAAATATTGCACTGCCTCACCTGCCTTTCCAAAGGCGGGTGCGACTCAAATTTGCATGCATGATAAAAGCAAGCTGGTCTTTTTCTAGCAATGGTCAGGACCTATCATTCTTTCTACCAGTCAGGTTGGAAGGCGTAAGAGAGGCGAAAGGCTCAATCTCTAGTTGATAGTTTGCCGTTCTCGCGCCCTCAGCGGGATTGGAGGCACCCTCGAGATGGAAGGGCACGATGCCTGTACGCATCTCTTGCAGAATCGCGCCCAGACGCTTGGCGAGGGCATTGATTTCAACTGCGAAGCTGCCTGCCTGGCGCACAAATTCCAGATATTGAGTCTCTGTGATGCCAGGCACAACCTCCGCGAAGTCAGGCGCGCTCACCTCCCGGCTGGTGAGCGCGGCGTCCAGTCGGGCGAGGTTATGCGTAGAGTTGAGTTGCACCTGGTGGATCTCTCTGCTCAGTTTGCGCAACAGTTGTTCCAGAACGCCCAATTCCTGGCGTTGCGTCTGCGCTGTCTTTTCAGTGATACTGCCAGCAAATGTGCCCGTCCGCCTGGTGATTAATTCACTGAGCCGGCCAACTGAGAGCGTTGCTCGCTCGATGGTTTCACTGGTAGTAGTCAGACGCTTTTCCAGATCGCCACGTGTCAGTTGGAGGAGCGCATCCTGTGTCGGTTCTAAAGGCGCGGATTTACGTTGACCAGTCTGCAAGCCGCTGGTGGGCCTGGGCAGGGGACTGGTGGATGGTGCCTGCCCTGATGTCTGAGAGTGGGGCATGTCGCGCAGATACATACGCACCAGCGCGATAAACATCCCGGAACGCTCCAGGCTCTGACGCGAGACAACTTCGAGCTGATCAACGGTGGCCTGTGTGCGCAGGACAAAACGTCGGAAACGGCCAACGGTGAAGTTAAAGGCATTGGCCAGCATACCTATAGGATCGTTGCTGACGGTCGCGTTGATGCGCAAATCACCAGCATTGGCAATGCGCATATCTGAGAAGAGATGTTCGGCGGCTCCTGTGAGCGCATCGCGCTGCTGACGTGTTTCCTCAAGCAGGGTCACAATCGTATCAACCATCGAGTTGACGGCTAGCGAAACTTCCGCGATCTCGTCGCGCCCGGTTACCCGCACGCGCTCGCTAATGCTGCCCTCCTCCACGGCGCGCGTGACGCGTTGCAGATGGCGTAGACGACGCACCAGCGTCTCTGAGATAAACCAGCCCACCAGTGCGATGAAGAGAAAGGCACAAAGCGTAGCTATGAGCGTGGTCAACAACTGATTATGAATTTCAACATTAGTCGCGTTGTCCACCGCCGAAGCCAGGCGATCGTCAAGTTGCAGCAGCGAGTGAAGCGCGCTCAGAGCATCAGCATTTGTCGGCTCGGCCTGTTGCTGTAACACGAGTTGCGCGCTTTTCAGTTGCGCAGGTGTGATGGTGGGATTTGAGAGATATGCCAGAGTATCCTGTTGCGCTGTCTGATAATACTGCCAGGTACGCTGGGTACTACTGGTCAGAGTGAGTTGTTGCTGCGCCAGGTTATCAGCATTGGCTTCGTTTAGAAAGAGCATCTGATCAGAGTGCTGCTCAAGCAGATCCTGCTGCACATAGGTATTCAGGGTTTGGGTATACAGGTTGGTGAGATTGGCGAGCGCGGCATTGTCCAACGCGAGCGTCTCACGCGAAGGATTGAGCGCGCCCGCGTCATCTACTGTCTGGTGCAGCTTTGAATTCATCAATTCCAGGAAGCTGCGTCCAGTCGTCAGGGATGTATTCACCTGTAACAGACGATGATAGAAGTCGGTCTGCTTACTCAATGATTGCGAACGTTCCAGGCCAACAACTCCAGCGGCCAGGGCCGCGACCAGCGCCGCGACGAGAAAACCCAGAGCGAGACGCCAGGCGATTGGCAGATCGAGAAATAAATTGCGCCCCCCATAGATCTGGCGGCTGGAGCGCAGAGGTTGAGACTTCTGAGGGTGGTTTGAAGCAAGACTCATACGCGAAACCTTTTTCTTTCTTCCACAAGATATGGAGTACCCAGGCTGGTTCCCACAGGTGTGTTCGCCGACAGGAGAGGGAACTTCAAGTCAGAAATAGGAAAATAGTGCAGAGCTACGACCTGCGGCTGAAACTGGGGTGCAAGCATAAAATTCAGAAAGGCATCGATCAAGGCACCATTGGTCTGATTCAGCGTATTAAGGGTGTACATATGCTCATAGCTCCAGAAGGTGTAATGACCTGATTCAATATTCTTCAGACTCGCCGCGTAGCTATTAATCGAGATAACACGTACTTGCGCATTTAAAACCGAGGCAGCCAGGTAGCCGATTGCGCCTGGTGTCTGAGCCACTCTGGTGACCAGATCCTGCGAGGAACTGATTGCCGTCAAAGTGCTTAACTCATCTCGTCCCCCCAGGATATAACGCCGGAACGTCGCGCGCGTCCCTGAGGTTGGTGGGCGCACAATCGGTACAATCGGCAGATCTGGCCCACCCAATTGTGCCCAGTTAGTATATTTCCCCGTGGCAAAAATATTGATGATGTCTGATGTAGTCAAGTTCGTGAGATTGATATCGGATGAGACGATCATTGTGAAGGGGATAACACAGACCAGGTGATCGGTCAGATTGGGATCAGGGTAAGTCGCTGGATCGGCATAAATATCAGAGTCGCCGATGTCCACTCTATGCGAGGCTACATCGCTGAGTCCGGTGACGCTTCCACCTCCGCTGACATTGATATGTACCTGTGGATAAAGTTTCTCAAAAGAGGTAGCGGCCTTGCTAACAAGGGGCTGCAGGGCTGTTGAGCCATCGACTTTGATCTGTCCGCTGAGCGCAGCAGGCGTGTTATTGAAAGGCGTAACACAGGCCACCAGGAGGAACAAGAGGCCAGAGGCCAGAGCAAGCAGACGCGCGGAACGAAACTTATATTTTAACAAGGACAGACGACAAAATAAATTTCGGGTTTTCACATGTTTCCCCTCAGTACGACTCTCAGGCAATGTGATAGCAAACCCACGTAAATAGCATTAAGATCCCACCTGAAGCGGCTGACCTTAGCACAAACACCCACAAGGCTCCCGCCAATGGCTATGTTGCTCCCCGGCGCGTCCCGTTCCATTCATAAACAGGTTGCGTGACTATTCATCTGCCGCCAGCTCCTATGCACCGCACATATGAGCAGACGGTGTCCCAAGATGAATTTGACATTACATGCCTGTACAAATATAACCTTTAATAAGCGATCTAAAACCAGATTTTCCTCGTATCTATATTGATGTACGCCTGTTAAGGTCAAAGAATAGGCTTGTAATAGCAATGTAAACATTTCTTTAAGGCAATGTTAAAGCACAAAATTTCCTTTCCATAGTCATTCTTTCTTGAAATTATAAGAAATATATTCTATACTGTGGAAGGATTTCACGATCAGTAGTCACTTCGATTGGCATCTTTTGTACGTATTTTGTTGGGATATGTCTCGTAGGGAATTTCTCCGTTTTTTCTCCTTTGTAGCGTTCTGTCAGAGTAGTATTTAGCGATAGTAGCCAGATTTTCCCGCCTCAGCGCCAATTGGGAAGAGAGTGAAACATGCCCAAGGCCGCGCATATATATGTCTGATCGGGAAGGGGACTCGTATGAAAGAATGTGACTCTTGTGGTAGCAGTTTACCCACTCAGGCTATTTTTTGCGGCGAATGCGGAAAGACTGTCTCTCAATCAATCCATAGCAGCAACCTGCCAACTATGCCACTCAGTGATATCCACGCGCGAGTAGAACTTCCAGGACCGCACTTCCAGCAGGGCATTCCACCCTCTACCAGGCATATACCGCGTCCGATTATGCTGCTTCCCCTGCAGGAGAACAGGCACGAGAGTCAGGACTACCAGCAACGGGCAGCTATGGCTGACATGAGTCCATCTCTGCTGGAGCAAATGGCCAATCATCCACAATCCACCCCTCCACCCGTAATTCCTCTTATACCTCAGGTCCCACATCTTCCTATAACCCTCGAACGCGACTCCCTCCGGCTCAGCCAATCTTTATCCTAACCCTTCCAATGCGCCCTATGTGCGTCCAGCTACCTTCAACCATCTGGCCAACTCACCGGCTACTCCCCCTTGGCAGCCTGGCAGCGCTAGCCCGACCACGAATGCTCCCGGTGCTCCTCATGCCATTCCCGCTTCCCTCAACCATCTGGCCAATTCCCCAGCTACACCTCCTTTGCAGCCTGTAGGAGCCCCTAACCATGGCATGTACACTCCCGGCGCTCCCCATACCATTCCCGGCTCCCTCAATCATCTGGCCAATTCACCGGCTACTCCCCCTTGGCAGCCTGGAGGCGCCCCTAACCATGGCATGTACGCTCCTGGACTTCCCCATGCCATTCCCGCTTCCCTCAACCATCTGGCCAACTCACCGGCTACTCCCCCTTGGCAGCCTGGCAATGCTAGCCCGACCACAAATGCTCCTGGCGCTCCTCATGCCACCCCAATTCCCTCAATCATCTGGCCAACTCTCCAGTTCCTCCCTCTTTGCAGGCTGGAGCTCCTAATCCAGGCATGCACGCTCCCGGCGCTCCTCATGCGCATGGAAATCTGCCATTCGCGCGAGGCACTCAAACGCCGCGTGCGCCTTCCCTTTCTCCAGCAAAACAACCAGGCAAACAGGCTGCCTCAGCCAGGCAGCAAAGCAGATTGCCCCGCCTTCTTCGTCCGAAACCAGGCGCGCATTTTCCTGGCTGGCTGGGGGTGACTGGCGGGTTCCTGGCCGCTATTGTGATCATTGTAGCTACCTCTATTGGATTGGGCGCAACTGTTTTTGCTCCAGGTCTTTCTCTCAATGGCAGTTCCACTGTTACATCTGGAGGAAAACTCATGCTGCATGGACAGCACTTTTTACCCGGCAATAATGTAACATTGACCTTAGATTCCGGCCTGGCGGTCTTCCTGGTGGAGCAACAGGCTCCCATACCGCTGGTCAGAAGTTCACAACAAAACGCGACTGGCGCGGACCTGCTACACCTGGCACCCCATATACCCGCAGACCGCAATACGGTCCCTGTCCATAGCGATGGCACATTCAATGCGACTATCCAGATTGCGCCAGACTGGCCACTGGGCAACCATACCATTCATGCCAGCGAGGCCATAAGTCACCGCAGCGCCTCGCTCTCCTTCGCAATCACACAGACCACAGCTATTGCGACAGCCACACCTACCTCTCAGCCTACAGCAACACCTACTCCTGATCCGACTCCAAGTCCGACCTCTACTCCTACCCCTGGCTCGCGGCCAACGCCAACCCCCACTGCGCGGCCAACCGCTACTGCACAACCTACTGCCACCGCGCAGCCGACTCCCACTCCCAGTCCGGCCCCGACCTCTACTCCTGCGCCAGTACAACGTGTCCTGACATCTCAGCAAACTCAAACCAAAACAGTTGACGCCACAGGGCAGAGAACTGTCCCTGGAACCCAGGCCACTGGAGAACTGAGGGTGCGTAATCCTTATGCAGGTACACCGCATGGTGTTGACATGACTTATCAGGCTGGTACGGTCTTTGATGATGATTCTGAAAATACTCCGAACGTACAGATGATGTTCGACGCAACAATTATAGTTCCGGGTAATGGCACCGATGTAATAGTTCCCGCGCACGTCGTGCAGGTTGGGGCTATCGGTAATATCTCTGCAATTAGAGGCTGGACTCATTATGGTGCCTCCGACGATCCCGCGCCATTAGATATCGACAACAGCACACCCTTCACTGGCGGCAAAGACGCGCAAACGCAGATGATCGTGCAGCAGAGTGATATCGATGGCGCAACAAACTCATTAGAGGCCTCAACGAAACAGAGCGTTGTAGCAGATCTCAAGAGCCAATTGCGCTCAAATGAACACATGGTTGGTGATCCGCAATGCACCTACGATGTCACAGCGGATCATGACCAGGGGGAGATAGCGGCGACGGTAACTGTGACAGTAGTGGCAACATGTACCGTTACCGCCTCGACCTGAAAGATGCTCCCAGTAAAGCCTTTTTTACTGGGGCACAGTCCCATAGGCTCCAGCAAGAGGACTGACCTCTGCACTCCTGCTGCTTTTCGCGAGCAACAAGCTCCAGAAAAATCGAACTCCTTTTATTATGTTGCACTCCCTACCCTTTTGTTTTGAAGAGTTTTGGCGGGCGCAGCGCGCCCACCAAAACTCTTCTTTTCTCCGGGGCGGGGAGGCAAAGCTGCTTTGACCTGCTTTTGAAAAGCAGGGATCACTCACAACACCTGCTAGGACGAAGCTGAGACCTGGACGGGCAGATGCTCTACGCCATAGCCAAAAAAGCTCTGGATAGGCTGCAAGGAAACAGTCTGGTCGCGTTGAAGGGTCTGGAAGCGCTCCAGTAGGCACTCAAAGGCTACCCTGGTCTCTAAACGAGCCAGTGGAGCGCCCAGGCAGGCATGGATGCCGCTGCCAAAAGCCAGGTGACGATTGGGGGTGCGCTTGATATCGAAGGTCTCAGACTCAGGAAACTGCTGCTCATCGCGATTGGCCGCGGCAATCCAGAGGAAAACAGGCTGATCGGCTTTAAGCAGTTTACCTCTGAGCGAGGTGTCAGTGAGTGGTATACGGCTCATACGCTGCACTGGTGAGCGAAAACGCAGCACCTCTTCAATGGCATCTGGCAGCAGTGAGTGATCAGCGCGAATTTGCGCCAGAGACTCTGGATATTCGTCGAAACAGAGCACTGCATTGCCGATCAGATTTGTGGTCGTCTCGTTACCTGCGACCAGCAGCAGGTTGCAGAAGTTGACAATCTCATCTTCCGTCAGCGGCTCACCGTCCAGGCGCGCGCTCAGCAGATCGCTGATAAGATCATCCCAGGGCATCTTACGTCTCTGCCCTACAATTTCACGGAAATAGCGGTTAAGTTCTTGATAACCTTCCACTGCACGTTCCCACAAGTTGCTGACGACATCGTCGGACCAGCGTTTGAACATATCCCGCTCGCTGGCCGGAATGCCAAGCATCTCAGCGATTACAATCACGGGCAACGGATAGGCCAGATCGCTGATGATATCAAGCCTGCCATCTTTCACGCCCGCGTCCAGCAGTTCGTTAACGATCGCGCGCATGCGATCTTCCAGGCGAGCGATGGCACGCGGCGTAAATACCTGCGAGACCAGGCCACGCAATTTATTATGGCGCGGTGGATCAGTCGAGAGAATACTCCCACTCAGCCCATCTTGCGAGATCTGCCGAGCACGTTCCGATGAGAACAGAGCGGGATTTTTTAGAATCACTAAAATATCCTGATAAGTAAAAATCTCCCAGATGCGCGCCTGTTCGTCAAAATGTACAGGATCTTTCTCACGCATCTCGCGATACCAGGGAAACGGATTTAACCCCATCTTAGAAACAGCACGCTCGCGCGCGATAGTCCTGATATTTGTCATTTCCATTGTCTCTCCTCTTTATCTCTTATGGCAGAATAAACACATGTATACAAAAATCCGCACATTGAGAGTATAGAGAGGCTCACAAGTATGCTTCATCCCTGCTTTTTCAAAATCAGGCCAACACGCCTTTTGCCTCCCCACCCGGTTGAGAGGAGAGGTTTGTGGAGGCAGGACGCGCAGCGCCTCGCCTCCACAAACCTCTGGAAAAAGGAGGTTTCCTGCTATAGATTTAAAAGACTGGGAGATAGCGTTCGAGTTCCCAGGGGTGAACCTGTTTGCGGTAATCGGACCACTCGATGCCCTTGGCTTCAATAAAACCCTCGTAGATGGTATCTCCAAGAGTTTCACGGATCAGCGGATCTTCGCGCAGATCGTCCAGGGCCTCGCCAAGGGTCGCGGGTAAAAGGGCGGAGAGATGGCGCTGGCGTTCGCCTTCCGCGCGCATAAAAAGGCTCTCATCCATAGCTGGCGGCAGAGGTAAGCGACGCTGGATACCGTCAAGACCGGCGCGCAGCATCACCGAGAAGGCCAGATAGGGATTACAACTGGGATCGCAGCAGCGCAGTTCAATGCGCGCTGAGGTCTGGCGATTGGCATCAGGGCGCGGGACACGGATCAGCGCCTCGCGATTGACCCGTCCCCAGTTGATATACACAGGTGCCTCGTACCCATGCACCAGGCGTTTGTAGGAATTGACCAACGGGGAGAGCACAGCGCACATGGCGCGCGCGTGCGCCAGTTGACCAGCAATAAAGTAGCGTCCCACATCGGAGAGACCATATTCACCGCTGCCGTTTTCATCCACAAAGGCATTGCGGCCCGTAGCATGGCTGATCAACTGCTGATGAGTATGCATGCCTGATCCGTTCAAACCAAAAAAAGGCTTCGGCATAAAGGTCGCGTAGAGATTATGGCGCGAGGCAATGGCCTTAAGAACATATTTGGCAGTCATCACGCCGTCAGCAATATACAATGAGTCGCCAGTTGCAAAATCGATCTCATGTTGACCAGCGGCAATCTCGTGATGGCTGGATTCAATCTTAATGCCCATATGCAGCAAGGCCTGCACCATCTGACGGCGCACCGTAGCTGCGAGATCAGTGGAAAGGTCAAAGTAGCCTCCGCGATCAAAAGGAAGAGGCATAGGTGTTTTTCCTTCGATATGGAGCAGGAAAAACTCCAATTCAGGCGCGACCATAAAATCGTAGCCCATAGTGCGCGCGGTATCCAGAGCGCGTAACAGAGTAGCGCGCGGATCTCCGTCAAAACGCTCACCATCAGGACTAAGCACATTACAAATCACGCGCGCGCCTACTTCATCAGCGTTAAGCAGATCCACATCAGTGAACTGGCTAAAGCTGGGTGGACGCACTCGCACTGGAAGAGTCGAGAATGTGCTCAGGTCGGGAAAAAGATACATATCTGTTTCGGCCACACGCGCAATACTCTCAAGCGCGGAACCGTCAAACCATCTGCCGCTCTTGAGAGTAGCGGGAAGTTGTTCCACAGGAATGGACACACTCTTGGCCATACCGACGACATCAGTAAACTCCAGATTGATGAAACGGATACCTTCGGCCTCTATAATTTTAAATACTCGCTCCTGAAGAGCTTGATCTTGTGGTTCTGCCATTTTTTTGCACCTCTTGCGGAATGACCTGATCCTGAAGAATAATCGCCTTTGACTTCTTGCAGCGAAATGATCCGATCCTGAAGAATAATCGCCTTTGACTTCTTGCACAGGCAGGCACATTATAGCAGATCAGCGCAGCCAGAGAACAGCCCTTACTTGCCAGGTAAGGACCCTCTCTGGCTTCTAGCGCTCTCTTAGCTCCAGTTGTTCTCTGGCTATCGTAGATAGTACGGGGAAAGAAAATCCGCGAAACACCTCTCTGGACCACCTGTCTTCTTTAATCGACTGGCAAGAGTTTACCATTGCTTACATCGTAAATAAAGCCAACAATAGTAATATTATCAGGAATCAGTGGTGAATTGCGCAGAAAAGCAATATCGTCACGCACCGATTGCTCCAGATTGCTGAATGGCAAAAAGGCAATATGATCGGCATCCGCGTGCAAATCTTGCTTGATTTTCTCGTGAATATGCTGATTCGTGAAGGTCAGCATCCCACAATCGGTATGATGGATGATCACAATTGTCTCTGTGCCCAACAATTGCTCAGAAATCACAAGTGAACGCAATGCGTCAGCGGCTCGCCCACCCGCGTTGCGAATAACATGAGCATCCCCTTCTTCCAGCCCCAGCAGACGAGCGGGATCTATACGCGCATCCATGCACGCCAGTACAGCGACCTTACGCGCTGGTGGTAGCGGTAAGCTGCCTTTCTGAAAATTCGCCGCGTATGCCTCATTTGCCTGTAAAAATTCCTGCACGACGGTCATTGTCTATCTCCTTTTCTGCATTAAAAGCACAACTACAGTCAGCCTCGAACGTAACCTAAACGTACCATACTATCTTTTCATCTTCAAGCTATATGTCTTATTGTGTCTAGTTATAAGTAACTCTTATAGATAGCATTGCTCACTGTGTCTAAAGGTTATGAGAAGAGCAAAGTTGAGATACATCTGGGGGAGGGACCGTGTGAGAAGGGAAAGCAACTTTTCTGTACTCTAGATAGTGAGCAGATAAAAAGCCGGGCGCGCGCCCGGCTTTTTATCTGCTCACTATCTAGAGTACATTGCCAACCAGTTCTTCCTGGCTAAGCGGGCCAATCGCGGCGACAGTCAGCGGGTTGAGCAGAGAATAACGCTGGAGAAGTTCGAGGATACTCTCCTGAGTTACAGCGTCAATCGAGGCCTTGATTTCCTGGACGGTATGGATCTTGCGCTCAAACCACCAGGAGCGCGTAATCGCGCCCATACGCGAGCCAGAACCCTCGCTGCGCATGACATTCTCGCTTTTGAGCTGCACCTTGGCACGGGACAGTTCGTCGGCGGTGATGCCCTCCTGCTCCAGCTTGCGCAATTCGTTGACGATCACTTCGAGGCACTCGTGGGCCTGTTCGGGCTTGGTGCCAGCATATATGCGCAGGGCGCCGATTTGTTTATTGCTGGTCTGACCGGCAGAGACGCTATAGACCAGGCCGCGCTTCTCACGTACCTCGACGAACAGGCGCGAGGCCATATTGCCACCCAGGACTTCGGTTAAGACCAGAGCTGGATAGTAATCAGGGCTGGTATAGCTGGCGAAAGGTACCATTAGAGCGAGATGCTCCTGCTTGCCTTCCTGAAACTCCAGGGCGATCCGTGCTTCTGGCGCGGGAGCCTGCGAGGGCGAAGGAGTGGCATGGCCCTGCCAGGCGCCAAAAAGCTCCTCAACACGCGTGACTACGTGTGCCCAATCAAACTTACCAGCGATAGCAAAGAGCATATTATTGGGCTGATAGCGCTGTTGCCAGAACTGGCGCAGATCGTAGCGCTGCAAACCCCTGACGCTCTCGGAGCTCCCCAATAATGGACGAGCCAGGGCTGTGCCATGGTAAAAATTGGCGCGCACCAGCTCAAAAATGCGGCTCATTGGTTCATCGTCGCGCCGACGAATCTCTTGCAGGATAATATTGCGCATCTGCTCAAGTTCGTCCTTGGGAAATGTCGAGGTCAGGAGCAGTTCACAGATCAGATCAAGAGTCGCGTCAAACTTGTTATGGACGATTTGTGCTGAGACCTGTGAGGTCTCCAGACCAGTGCTGGCACCTTTACGCGCGCCTAGTGACTCAAAAGCTTCATTGAGCGCGCGCGCGTCCTTCTCTTTCGTCCCCTGAAAAAGCATATACTCAAAAAGATGAGCAAGACCCGCCTTATCTTCCGGCTCATCAACCACCGCCGCATCAAATTGCAACCCGAAGGTCGTCGAACTTAGACTAGGCATAGACTGACCAATCACCTCAATTCCATTGGCCAGACGATGATAGAAATAGTTTTCTGGAAGTTGTATCTGGTCGCTCATTGTCTATCTTGATCCTTTCTAAAACAGGAATAAATGGCACCAAACGGAAAAGTACCGACAGTATATCACATACACCAGAGCACACCACGTTGCCCCTTCTCGCGACTTTTTAAAACCGTACTATCCCCTATGTTCTTCCCTCTCTTCATAGGTCATACACTAGAGATACATTTTTTACAAGGAAGAGAGCAGAGAGGAAATACGATGAGTACCAGGCCAGGCAGAGCCGTTTCGGCGTGGATACGCCTCAAACTTTGCCAAAGTTTGTCAAAGCGCCCCAACCCTTTTTTCAGATGAGTTTTTGTGCGGCGGGCCTCCCGGCCCGCCGCACAAAAACTCATCATCTCACTCCTGGGGTGCGGGCATAGCCGGTTTTGGCGGATTTTGCCAAAATCCGGGATAGCTCATGTCAATGTAACACTTCGCTTTTTCCCGACGACACAATAAAAGAAAGTATCATGATATTTATTCTTATCAAGCTTGACTAGTATAGGAAATAGTATGCAGTTTAAGAAGCAGCTTGTGCGATCCAATCACGCGCTTGTCGCTCAACTCTACCAACGCCACGCGCCGGCCATGCTGATGTTTTTGTGCCGGCAGGTCCCAAGCAGGGAAGACGCGGAGGACGTGCTGCTGGAGGTCTTTCAGGCAGCCGTTGAGAGCGAGACTCTGCCCAGGCTGGACGAAAGCAAGCAGCATACCTGGCTGTGGACAGTTGCTCGCAACAAAGCCACTGACCATTATCGGCATACGCGGCACCGCCCGATCTTCTCCATGGGGCTGGAGGAGATCGCGGAGGTCCTTGACGACGATGATGCCTCCGCCCCGGAGGTCGCGGCTTTGCGCCAGGAAATGTATGCTGAACTGCGCACACACATCTCTTCCCTGCCGGAAATTCAGCAGGAAATTCTCCGCTTGCGTTTTGCGCGCGGCTTAAAATGCAGCGAGATCGCTCAACGACTCAACAAGAGCAACGGGGCTATTCGCACTATGCTCTCTCGTTCCCTTAATCTCTTGCGCAGCATCTATAAGCAAGGTAGGGAGGACTAATCTAATGGACAAACACATGCCAAAGTTTATCCCGAACCTGGTAGATAACCAGCTCGACCAGTTGCTGGCTCGTCGCTTGCCAGCTTCACCGAACGAGCAGATTGTCTCAGACCTGCATCAGATGTATCAGGGCGATGAGCGCTCGCTGATGAAGGTCTGGCAACGCCTGGGTTTAGAGAACGAGCAACCAGAGAAGTTGAGCGCGACCTTCGCGGCACCACAGCCAGCCAGTGCAAAGATTCTCAATCTCGAAAGGAATCGTCATATGCATGAAACTCGTAAAAATCCCCTGGTTCGTACATTGTCCCTGCTCGCAGCGGCCTGTGTTGCGGCCCTGATTGTTGGGAGCATGCTCGTCGTCTCAAATCTGGCTCACCAGAGTCAACAACATACACACACCACCGGACTTGGATCTAACGGGCACCAGACCAGCAGTCTGCCCCAGGGCATCTACGTAAGCAACATAAAGGGTCTGACCAGAGTTAATTCTCAGACGCACCAGGCATTCTGGCAGCAATCGCTAGCGGATATCGGGAAAATCGTTCCCGCCGGAAACGTCGTTTATGTTTTGCAAAGCAACCAGTCAACCAATGGTACAAACGCTGTTGTCGCTCTTAACGCTAACACCGGCAAAATACTCTGGACTCACGCTTTTTCTTCTACGCAAGGGGAGAGCAACACAACAGACATGGTGCTTGCCCAAAATCAACTCTACGTCGGATGGCAGGTCTGGCTGGCTGCCAATAAGAGCAAGGCCTATGTGTCTGTACTTAATACCTCGGATGGTAAACAGCACGCTGTCTATTCTACCACTAGCGCTACGTGGACGCTGGCGGTAAGTGATGGCATCCTTGCAGTGAGTGCCGATACTGGTTTGCAAGTCTACGATCCTACCAGTGGCAAATCCCTCTGGCATGTAACAATCAAAGGACCGACAAACAGTCCGGTTATCTCCCTGCGCATCGTCAACAACCTGGTCTACATCCTCGTCTCAACGAACAACGATACGGTTGGGGAAGGCCAGAGTTATATCGCAGCCTACAAGGTTGATGGAGGTGCTCTGGTCTGGAAGAGTCCGGTTTTCGCTGGCGATGCTCTTCTCCGTTTTGCTGTGGACCAGAATATTGTGTACTTCGGAACGGCGCACTTGACGACCACTCAGAGCAATTGGACGGGCAAAGTCTACGCTTACGATGTCCAGAACAATAAACAACTCTGGAGCCTGCCAGTGAATGGAGCCGTCCAGAGTACGCCTGTGATCAGTGATGGCCTGGTCTATGTCAATACCGATAACGACACTCAGGGACATGGGCGGGTCATTGCGATCTCAGCCGCGACCGGCGCGATCAAGTGGCAGCAGCCATTCGCCAACGGCTTTGTCGATAACCTCTGTGTCAGTAACGGGATCGTCTACTTTACCAATCCCGCCGAAAAGCAGAATGTGCCTAATAAGGTATACGCTCTGAACGCTGCGAATGGCAACAAACTGTGGGAAGACGCAGAATTTAATACCACTCCACTGTCCCCCTCACAGCCTGAGCCCGGGATAGGTGTGACTCCAACCGAGTAAAACTTTTGTACCTGGCGGCTTTACCGCCGAAGCGTTTAGGGGAGTGGCTGAGTTTGTAAGCGGCATTGTCGCCTACAAACTCAGCCACTCCCCTAAAATCCGAGTGGGATCTCTGAACTGACTTTATTCCAGCTTATCCAGTGTCTGCGTCTCTATTTCCATTATCTGGGTCAAACTATCCTGGAAAAGGGCGCGAACCCTCTTGTGAAAGAGCAAACTCCCGCTGAACTCTAAGATCTGCAACGAACTCTGCGCAGGTTAAGACGTAATCCAGGCACTTGACAAGCTGGTCAGGGGCAGTTTTGTCGAGGAAGCATTTGATGGCACCCGCTTCTCCATTCCTATGGGACGACTCAAGGCCTGGCTGCGTAAAGAGAAACCGTCCGAACGGGTCGTACGCGAAGAACCTTTCTTCGCGCGTGAAACAGAGTTTTAGCATGCCTGTAAGGGAGGGAGCTTTACCCCCATAATCACGATCCTAATTGTTGTAAAGCGTTCTCTAATGCTTGCGGATGTGTCAATACAGGAAAAATCTGCAGACCCGTTTCCTGGTGCAGACGCTCCAGAGCCTGCTGGTCCTGAGGATTGAGCATGGCCACAGTCAGCATATTGCGCTCGCGTCCGAGTGGATAGCAGCGCAGTTCGCGGGCCAGACTGGTACTGACCACCTGTAGAGCACGCCGGGGTGGCCTGGAGGGGAGAAAGGTCAGGTAGGGAATGCCGAGGCGTTTGGCCAGACGAGGTAGTTCCTCTTCCGCCTCCAGCAGTTCGCTTGCTTCCTCCTGTGTACGACCTGCCCGCTGCGTAACTCGCCGGACACGCGGTCCAAAGTGCTTGCTGATCGCCTGAGAAGCGCTAAGTAGTTCCTCAGAACTCGCCTGAGGCAGCGGAAAAGCGCTATGTCCGATACTTACATGCTCAGGGCGCGGCAAATCCTGCTCACCCATACTGTGAATATGCCAGAGCAAAGCTTCCCAGAGTCGCTCCTCAACAATCTCTGCTCCCTGAAGCTTGGCCGCAAGCAGCACAAAATACATGTAGTGTCCGCACATGAAGACTTTATCTGTCTTACGCACCAGGGTGCGCAGATGCTGCAGCAGGTAGAGCATTCCCTGCTTCGCCAGATCGTCTGCCAGCGTCTTCAAGGGCCTGTTTCTCTCGGTAGTTGGATAGCGGAGACAAATAGCGACCAGGGCGATCTCTGTATGGCCCGCACTATGTAATTCCTGAACGGTCCCACTGACAGTTGCCTCGGTCTCGACATGCGTAAAAAGATACTCCGGCGGAAGGAAGGTCGCGGTTGAAGAAGTGGTGATCTCTCTGTGCATCAGCACCTCCTTGCTTGGCTGGCAATTGCGCTAACTCTCGTTCTTTTCGCTCAAAAGCATACTCTTCCCACATAGGGAAAGAGACATGAGCAAAGTTATGATTACGTTGAGACCCGCATTTCAAGGTTAAGATTCCAACAGCATCTGTTTTGTAGAGGTTTGGCGGGCGCGCAGTGCCCGCCAAACCTCTACAAAACAGATGCTGTTGGCGAAGGCCTTTGCAGGCGACAAAGGGGCGGGAAGACAAAAACCTGTTTTGGCCTGATTTTCCAAAATCAGGCAGGCTCATACTATTTTCATTGAAAGATGGAGAAGCTATGCAGAGATGGCCTGACAGGCCAGAAGAGAATGCAAGTCCTTTTTTTTCGGGATGGACATATGTCGAAAAACCAGCAAAAAAATAGTACTTTGGTACCAAAAAACGCTATAAATTGAAGGAGAAGCCATTCACCAGTATATTCACGACCAGAAGCAAGCTGTAAGCGATCCGTTTCTAGTGAAGAGAGAGCCACTAGAATGGAGTAGAGAGCGGACAGTTAAGAACAAAACCCTCTGAGGCGTCTCTTTTACGGGGGCGCACAAGTGACGATCCAGGCAGAGGCGATTTGGGAAATTCGCCGCCGGGAAATTAAAGCACCGGGACAGGCTCAGGTGAGGTGATAGTAAGGCGCAAGATGCGCCAGCGAACGCAGAAGCGCGCGTTCCACATCAGCAAACTAGAGCGTCAGCCGGACCATGTATCTCCATGTACATCACGGGAGAACATGCAGAAAGAGGGAGAGTATGGATCTTCGCGATATTAAATATCACTCGTGTCCCATCGACGATGAGGACGGCATATTGCTGGTCGATATGGAAACAGAATCAATGCCTGAGATGGACGAAGACGGCAACTACCTGTACTACTGCAACTCAGGCCATACTTTTGCTGTTGATGAAGAGGCAAGCGACTACTACTCTAGCTGGAAGCGGTAGGGACCGCGGGTGGCGCCGCTCGTAACGGACGGGGACGCCACTCTATGTAATGAGGACGAACCTGCTTGAGCTGACCATCTGCCGCGCGTGATACGCGGCATCTATGGCCACGTCAGCCAGATTCGCCCTCTAGCGTTTTTTGGGAGCCGAATTCTATGTCTGAGCGCCACTGACTAAGAGTTGCTGGCTAAAAGTCGCTGGCTAAGAGTCGCCAGCAAATAAGACGGGCGCAAAGGCAGAAGAAAACGCAGTAATGTATCCTCTCACTCTTGCACCCGTCTTGTTTATAGATAGACATGTTGTGGGCGTCTGTCCGCGCAGAGCAGCGCTATGCTATGTGAGTTCCAGCAGCGGGAAGGCACGATGGCGGCGCGGTGGGATCAAGAAGTTCTGGCGGCGCGTTGCCGTGAGGAAACGCTCCAGGCCATTGTCGTCTGCGCCTACATTGCCAGCCGGTGCTTGAAACCTGAGAGCAGCCTGGTTCACGCGCATGACTCTAAAAAACTCAGCCGAAGGTACAAAGATCGAAAATTGCAGCTTGGGCTGATTAGAGCCACCTGGCACATCCATGTTGTCGAAGCCAGGGCCATCCATACGAATATGGATTGGCGTGCCATCGGCGGCGCGGGAAGATTGCTGAAGCGCCGATAGATGTCCCATGCGCGGTCGCCGCTGCCCAACATCGGCAGGGGTGGGATTTGAAGGTGGCTGAGGATCGTTGGCGGCATTAGGGTTGGCAGCTGTCTGAACAGCCTCGCTGGTACCCTGTGCCTGAAAATGCAGGAAGACAGAAGCATCGTTTTGCAGGAACGCAGGCCCACCCCCATTAGAGAACTGATCTCCATTGCCCAGGGCCGGGATAGGGTCGGAACGGAACATATACTGAACACGCTCCGAGAATGGCTCGTCACTGCCATAGAACTGGGCAAGGTCCTGAATAACGTGTGAAAAATGCTGGAGCGAACCATTGTCAAAGTAGCTGCCACTGGTCGCCGTAGTGAAATGCGCGGAACTATTGCCCTGAAAGGTCGTGATTGGAGATGGTCCGCTGCCCGCAACCTGTTGATCAGCAAAGCCCATCCACATTGGAGAATCCGGGTTAACGCGGCTGGTGAAGGACAGGTTATTTTGCTGAGCCACAAAGTGCGGCAAGCTCATCTGCACAAACATTGTACGCATCGAGGTGTACGTAAACAGGCCGCTAAAAGCTGGAGAGGCAACTGTGGAACCGTTCAAACTGTTGCTCCCCTGCAACCAGCTAATCACGTTCTGGGCATTACTTAGCGTATCACTACGCAACGAGAAAAGGATATCATTTGACTCGATGACTACTGGAACGTTAAAGGTGGCCTTGGTGACGCCTGGATTTACGGAAGAAACATCAGTGGGGCTTGCCACAGCTTCTTCCAGCGCGTAACGGTTGTGATCTGTCAGCAGGCGCGGCATGTTATTGCTCACGACGCTGCCTGTCAATCCGCCTGGCAACCTGCGGAAATAGGGAAGTCCATACGCGATTAGCGTAAAGATGCCGCTGGGACTGAAAGGATAATGGGACTCAATTGTGCTCAACGCATTCGCCAGAACCGTCTGGTCGCTCTTTGATGGGGTACGATTCAGCCTCGCGGTGAGGAAAACCGTATAAACGGGTGGAAGGTGAACTTGCACCAGATTGAAAGTCTGGACTGGTCCTAAGAAGTTGCCAATGTCAAACTGGATATCGGGGAAGGCGGTCGCGGCATCCACTGTATTGCGCAGAGGAGCCCATGCTAGAGAATCAATTCCTGCCAGAGTTGCGGCAGCTGTGCCAAGCAGACCAAGCTTGAGCAGATCACGACGACTGACCGGGGTCTTAGAGGCTTTGACGATATCGTCTGCACGAAGACCGTTCTTTGTGCGAGGCGGCGAAGCATCCATACTCGCTTTCTCCTTTGATGTAAGCCCTATAAGCCTGACGATGCAATGTCAGTTCACGCGGTTTCCCTCGCGCAGGTGACGCGCCGCTAGCCTGTCAATACTGGCTATACAACCCCCCTCGGTAGCAGTGAAACGAGGTTGCTTTTCCCCAAAACCGTTGCCATAAGCAAGCGGATTCACGCAAACAAAAACTCACCTGATGGGCAAACCGCGTGTCTAAGCTCATACATTGAGCGCTTTCGATGCAAAAAAGAACAGTATAGCTGTGAATAATGGACTCAACCACTCTCTTTGCTTTAGTTCTGCCTCCTTTCTTCTTGATAAATCTCGCTTCTATACTATGTTTCTGTGAGACGCATTTCTTATACAAAGACTCGCTTCCATAACGTATTGTATAAGAACAATGTAGCACTTTTTACGTACATCGGCGCCAAATGAAACATACGGGCTTTTTCTGTCATCAGTATAAGATAAGAAACTATCGGTTGTCAAGTAACTAGTCATTATTACTCTTCAGAAAATATGTATTAATTTATTTTATCCTTCGTCTTCTACCTGAATGGTATTTCGGTCAAACAGCTTAAATACGCTCAGAAACACGTTTCCCGCCTCGCGAAAGATGCGCGTACCTGCGCGATGCATCAACCTGAAGCCAAGGCCGGTATGGTATACTATACCAGTGAAAGGCGGGTATACTTTCGCGGGCCTTGCCAGAATAGGGAGGAGACGGCGCTTTAGCTATTCGCCTGACCAGATCAGCAGAGGCTTTACCCGCGAGAGGAATAAGCATGAGCAACAACGCTTTAGATTTGAATTCGACCTATATCTGGCATGAGATTCACGAACAGCCGACAGCAGTCCAGCACGCGCTGGATGGATCGCTAGCAGTGATTGAGCGCATCGTGCAGGTGGTCAAGCAACGCGAAATCGACCTGATTCTGCTGGTCGCGCGCGGCACTTCGGATCACGCGGCCCTGTACGCGCAGTATGTTTTCCAGTATTTAAATGGCATTCCGGTAGCGCTGGCCACACCCTCCATTATGACCCTCTACGGGGCCAAATTGCGGCTGCGACACACGCTGGTGATTGGGATCTCACAGTCGGGGGCCGCGCCCGATGTGACAGGCGTAGTGCATCAGGCCCGCGCAGCCGGTGCGTTGACAGTGGGCATTAGCAATGTGCAGGGTTCGCTGCTGAGTGAAACTGCCGAGTACGCGCTCTACTGCTCAGCCGGTCCCGAACTGAGCGTAGCAGCTACCAAGACATACACCACCACCTGCGCGATTCTGGCGCAATTAGCGGCTCATCTGCCCGGTGGCGAGGCACTTGCCGGGCATATCGGGCGCCTGCCAGAATTGATCACGGTAGCCCTGCAAAGCGAAGCTGAAATAGCCAGCGCGGCTCCGCGCTACGCTCACGCGCGTGACTGCGTGGTACTGGGGCGCGCATTCAACTATAGCACGGCCCGTGAGACCGCGCTCAAGCTCTCCGAGACCTGCTACCTGATCGCCACGCCCTTTTCGACAGCGGATTTTCGCCACGGTCCCACTGCGCTTATCGAATATGGGCGTCCGGTCGTGCTCTACGCGCCCCCGGGACGTACAGTTGACGATAGCTACGCATTGCTCAAGCTTCTCAGCGAGAAAGAGGCAGATACATTGGTGATCGCCGAAGATCAGCGCCTGCTGGATCTAGCCACCACGCCGATCCGCGTCCAACTCCCCGCTCTGGCTGCCACCAGCAACGGTCAGGAAGCCAGCGCGCTCTTTGACATAGCCGAGCTGCTCTCGCCCATCCCCTATATCATCTACGGCCAATTTCTGGCTATGCACCTCTCGGTCAGCAAGGGGCTGAATCCTGACAAACCGCGCGGTCTGAGCAAAATCACAAAAACGATCTAAGTATGAGCTAAGAATGTCAGAAAGCGCTGGCTCTCTGACATTCTTAGCTCATACTTAGCTCATCTTTACATTCTGCTTGGCAACAGCCGTAAAAAGGGCATAGCACGTTCTACAGCCGCGAGGTGATCATAATAGCCGCGCTGGCTGATAATTTGACTATGGTGGATGGTAAAGAAGCTGATGCCGTCAACAGAGAAAGGACGCGCCAGCCAACTCTGACCCAGCAGACTTGGCGTGTACCCGCTTACGGTCCAGGTAATCGCGACCTTTTCGTTATCAACCAGTTCGCTATCAGGAGCATAAGCGATGCCACGTATTTTGCTGAAACGGACGGTAAACCATTGCTCGATCTCCCGCTGTCCGTGTCGCTCGCGCTTCATGCCCGAGTCGTTCAGTTTTGCAGCGGGCGCGTAGAGGGCCACGATGGCCGCTACATCGTGGGCGTTAAACGCGGCAACCCAGGCGCGAGCCACCCGCAATGACTCTGGTATACCTTCTTGCTCCATAAATCTTCTCCTGGCATTTCTTCTCAAAGAGCAGCGCTGGCTCAGTTTCGGCTCAGAACCAGCCAGTAAAGCGTGCCCAAACTGGCCTGCTTTCTACCTGGCTGGTATTGTAGCAGAAAGCGCCAGAGTTTGTATAAAACGCATAGAAAAGAAGCGCAAAAGAAACATGGCGCGTGGGAAAAGTGATTGGCTGAATGCCATTCATGAGATTTATAGGTTTTTTTCAGTAAAAACCTGAAGTATAGAAACGTAATAGCAAATAAGGATGGAAACGTAACAGGAAATAGGGTATAGTTCTTGTGCAAAGGCAAGATTCGCCGATGCCTATAATCGGAGCTAGAGCGCTGCCAACGCCTCTCTTAGCCCGGGGGAAAAACTAGATCATGACAAGCACTTATGCGTCAGACGCCTACATCGATGTAGACGTGTTTCAGGGGGATGTGGCCTATCTGGAGGCGCTGTTTAGTCGCCAGATGGTTGGCGATGATGAGTTTCCACTGATCGATACAGGCCAGGGAGAGCCGCTGGTCTTTGTACCAATCCTGGAGCATTTGGAGTTTGTCTATGCCCGCCAGGTGTACTTCTTTAGTCAGCGACGGCGTGTGATCCTCTACCGCCGCCACGAGACGCGGGTGCATTTTACGCGCATGGAGCAACGGGTTGAGGAATTGCGCGATCTGCTTAATCACCTGGAGATTACTAGCGCGGACTTTGTGGCGCATGGCGATGGCGCGATGGTGCTGCTAGAATTTGCCCTGCGCTATCCCCAGCGCTGTCGGAGCCTGACCATTATTGCCCAGGCCGCGGACTACCAGATTAAACCCCATCCCTGGATCTGGCTGCTGCATGAGCTCTACCTGCGCCTGCCAGTAGAACGGATTCTGCCCGCGGCCTTTGTGCGGCGCATTGTGGTCAATTATATCGTCTCCCGTCAGTTGCACCCGGAGAGAGGCGCGGAGGACGAGCAATTGCAGTTGCTCGCGCGCGCTTGCATTGAGAGTCAATTTGAGAAAATCAACGCCTGGCCTGCAGTCTACAAATTTTCGGTTCTGCCGATCATCCACAACTTCACAATCCGCAAAAGGCTTGCCGGGCTGACCATGCCAATCCTGCTCATTAATCGCTTTGATGATCTACTCGCGCCCGAAGACAAAACTCACTGGCTCGCGGAACATCTGCCTCATTGCGCGGGCTACCACGTGATTCCAGGCGGGGAACGTTTTTTTATGTATTCTGAGGCGGCGCGTGTGAACCAGATTATGCAGGGTTTTCTAGAGCAATAAGGAGTATCTCTATGCACCGCCGGGTAGTTATCACTGGTCTGGGAATCATTGCCCCGAATGGCAATGGGAGGGAAGAGTTCTGGCAAGCCTGCGTGGACGGACGCTCTGGCATTCGCCGGATTACACGCTTCAATGCCGACTTTCTTCCTGTGCGTATCGCTGGCGAAGTTGATGCGTTCCCGGCGCAAGAATTCGGGCTGAGCGCTGAAGAAATAAAGCTGCTCGATCGCGGCACGCAGTTTGTCCTGGCTGCCGCTAACCTGGCCCTGCGCGATAGCGGTCTGGGAGACAAGCTAGACCATGAGAACTGCGGCGTGGCGATTGGCACAGCAATGGGGCCAGTCGAGGAGGGCGAACGCCTATGGCGACTCTTTACTGATGATGGCGCGCACCCGCCGAGCTATCCCGCTGGTGGGGCACAATTGTTCACCCTGCTCTTCTCTTCGATGCCGGCCAGCGCTATCGCCGCGCATCATCAATTGCACGGTCCCAGCACGGTGATCGCCACCGGCTGCTCGGCGGGCGCTGATGCAATTGGGCAGGCTTTCTGGCAAATCCAGGAGGGACGCACGCGCTACATGCTGGCTGGCGGCTGCGATTCCTCTATCAATCCGAGCAGCATTAACGTCTTTTCAATTATGCGCGCCCTGAGCAGCAAGAATGAGGAGCCTGAGCGAGCCTCGCGCCCCTATGATGGCAGGCGCGATGGCTTTGTGATGAGCGAGGGCGCTGGGGTACTTCTGCTCGAAGAGCGCGAGGCAGCTCTCGAACGCGGAGCTACAATTTATGCTGAATTGCTGGCTTTCGTTACCAATAATAACGCCCACCATATGACCGCCCTGCCCGCCGATGGTGGTCCATTGCAAGACCTGCTGCGCCAGGCTATGGACGGGGCGCAAATCAGTCCACAGCAACTGGGCTATATCAATTCCCATGGCAGTTCTACACCCACTAATGAGGTCGTTGAGACCGCGGCCTACAAAGGGGTCTTTGGCGACTATGCTTACCGCATCCCAATCAGTTCGACTAAATCGATGATCGGGCATACACAGGGGGCAGCGAGCGCGATTGAGGCCATTGTGACCGCGCTGGCGCTCCATCATCAGGTTTTGCCTCCGACGATCAATCAGGAAGAACCTGACCCGCTGTGCGACCTTGATTACGTGCCTAACGTCGCGCGCCCGGCCAGTTTTCAGGTCGCGTTAACCCATTCCAGTGGCTTTGGAGGCGTGAATACCGCGCTAGTTCTGGCCCGACCAGAATTCCTGCCCAGCCAGGAGAGAGCGAGTGAGATATGACAGGCTCCGGCGAGCGCCGGGTTGTTGTAACTGGCATCGGAGTAATCGCGCCTAACGGGATTGGGCGCGCTGCCTTCTGGCAGGCTTGCCTGAACGGCGTCTCCGGTATCAAACCCATTCAGCGCTTCTCCACTGCTGGTCTACCTATTGAGGTCGCAGGCGAGGTCGCCGATTTCCGGGCAGCAGCCAATGGCATCCTTAATCTGGAACGTAAGTTTATTCAGCGCACTGACCGTGTAACGCATTTTGCCAGTGTGGCCTCCGAGGAGGCTCGCCAGGACGCGCGACTCGACTTCTCCCAGGAAGATCTACGACGTGTGGGTGTAGTCATCGCTAACACTCTGGGTGGCATTGAATTTGTCGTCGAACAGATCAAAAAATTCTATACCCAGGGTCCACGCGGGATGAGCGCTTATACCGCTATTGCCTGGCTGCAAATCGCTAATGCCGGTCAGATCTCGCTGAACTACGGCCTGCGAGGTTTTAACAAAGCGCCAGTCAGCGATACTGCTAGCGGGTTGGAGGCGCTGACCATGGGCGCTAATGCCATTCGGCGCGGGGCCGCGGATATCATCTTCGCGGGTGGCACCGAGGCTCTGCTGCATCCACTCTTTCTGACGCTTTTCGGCCATAGTGGACTGAGCGCGCCCGGCCACGATGCCTGCGCCTATCGGCCCTTCGATCAACGCGCCAGCGGTATGCTGCTAGCCGAGGGCGCGGGCATCTGTGTACTGGAGGAATACCAGCATGCCCGCCGGCGTCAGGCTCCGATTTACGGTGAAATTCTAGGCTCTGGCCAGACCAGCGATGCGCGCACCCCTCTGCCTCCTTCGGCCTCCGGGACATATTACGCTCGCGCGATCAAGCTGGCCCTCCAGGATGCGCAACTCCAGCCAGATGAGATTGATTATTTTAACCTGGATGGACGCGCGGAACCTATGGCTGACCTTGCCGAAGCAGCCGCGCTCTATGAGGTCTTTGGCGAACGCGTAGCCAGCCTGCCCACCAGTGTGCCTCGCTCAATGCTTGGGCACAGCTATGCCGCCGCTGGAGCCCTTGATGCTATCATTACCCTGCTGGCCCTGCGCGAACAACGTATTCCACCAACGATAAACTCGACACAACCCGATCCACTGCTCAGGCTCAAACTTGTGCGCGAACAGGCGCAACCCTTTGTCGGTAGCACTGCCCTGGTCAGCGCGCGCAGCCTTAGCGGCTCAAATATTGTGCTGGCTATGCGCGCGCTGGGAGATGTGGGGGGGATATGATGCAGGCAGCACGAGAGTATTTTGCGGTTATTATCGTGGGCGCCGGTCCAACCGGGCTGGCGCTGGGCAACCTGCTGGGCATCTATGGTCTTGACGCGCTGATTATCGAAAGCAACGCCGAACTATGCGCGGAAGCCAGGGCAATTTCGCTCGATGACGAGGGGCTGCGCGTCTGCCAGGCGTTGGGACTGGCAGAGGAAGTACGGACGCAATTACTCTATAATCTGGAAGCCCATTATCTTTCAGGCAAACGCCTGCTGAGCAAGGTTGCGCCCGCCAGGCAACCCAATGGCTTTCCCTTGATTTCCACCTTTCATCAGCCAGCCTTCGAGGCCACATTGCTGGAAGGGCTAAAACGCTTTCCTGCCATCACGCTCGAATTTGGCCAAACTCTACAGAGCTTTGTCCAGGAGACGGAAAATGTGCTTGTCTCGATACGTGGATCTGACGGCAAGGTGCGTCAACTGGCCTGTGCTTATCTGCTGGCCTGCGATGGTGCTAAGAGCATGGTACGCCGCTCGCTCCAGCTCTCTATGCGCGGCGAGACCTATACGCAACGCTGGCTGGTGATCGATTCTATGGCTGATCCCGATCCCTCGACTGCCATTCGCTTCTTCTGTAATCCAGGCCGACCAGCGGTAACGGTGCCCTCGCCTGGACGGCGACGGCGCTGGGAATTTATGCTTCTGCCCGGCGAGACGGAAGAGATGCTGAAACGTCCAGAGAGGATGCAGGCACTGATTAGCCAGGCTGGCGGGACCACGCGGCCACAGATCACGCGCGCGGTTGTGTATACCTTTCACGCGGCCACAGCCAGCACTTTCCAGGCCGGGCGCGTCTTCCTGCTGGGTGATGCAGCTCACCTGATGCCACCCTTTGGGGGTCAGGGTATGAACTGTGGACTGCGCGATGCCCATAATCTGGCCTGGAAACTACACCTGGTCACGCGCAAGCTGGCCGCTCAGACCCTGCTCGCCACTTACACCCAGGAACGCCTGGCGCATACCCGCCAGATGCTCTATTTCTCCCGCTTCCTGGGCTCCATAATTATGCCTACCGCGCAACCTATCGCCATCGTCCGCGACGCCCTCTTTGGTCTGGTCAATGCCACACCCGCGACCCGCAACTACCTGAGCCAGGCAGCGATCAAACCAGCACCGCGCTACAAACAAGGGTTTTTCATGCGCGGTGGTAGCCGGGCTAATCGCGCTCTGGCCGGACTCATGTTACCTCAACCTGAAATCAGTCTTCCCAACTGTCCACCTCATCTGCTTGACGATCTGCTTGGCTCAGGTTTTGTCCTCCTGCGCCTCAACAGCGCTGCAGAGCAGCCGTTTGCTGGCATTGAAGAACGGCCTATCTGGCGAGATCTCGCGCCGCGCATGCTGGTCGGCGACCACGAAGTACGCGCCGCTTTAGGTGTACACGAGGATCTCTTTGTTCTGGTGCGTCCTGATCGCTATATCTACGCGGCCTTCCCCCCCACACAGTCCGCCAGCCGGGCCTGCGAACAGAGCCTCAAAAGCTATCTCAGTCAAGAGATACTTACGGATTGATCGAGAAAGGCACCATAGCGTTGCGCGGCCTCGGCGACAGCCTGGCTTTCGGCCTGTTGCAAAGGAAGCACGAGATGGGGTTCAATAGTGAGCGAGTTTTTTCTGAGTACACGCGTCCAGGTACCAACAATCTGGCCATTGACCACAATGGTATTAGCGAGAATACCCCCGCGTGCCCGCGAGTCAAGCTGCTCAGTGTATGCCCCGTCAAAAATGGCGCTACGATCCGTATAGCCAACCATATATTCGTCGTAATTCGGCAACAGATAAGCGCTCACCCCGTCTCCTGGCGCGGGCAGCGAGACTGGCGCAAACCAATACATTTGCTCGTCAATGCGCTCGCAGAGCAGGACAGATTTGACCATTTCCAGGCCCGTTTTCGCCTCGCTAGTCGTCAGCCCGGACCACCAGACAAAATCTTGCAGGGTCGCGGGTCCGTGGCTGACAAAGTAGCGCCGGGCAAATTCCGCCAGGGCTTCGTCACGCGTCAGGAGTCTGGTTGAGGGTACCCACTCATCGAGCAGCGCGAAGGTCGCCTGTTTGCCGCGTGGGGCCGCATAACAAAGCAGCCCATCTGTTTGTGCGCGCTGGATGAGAAATGAGCGCTGCAAACCCTGCGCCGAGATACCAGCCTCCTCCAGAGCCACGGCCAGTTCCTCGCGCGTCAACTGCCTGCCACCCTGCAGGGTTCTCACCAGCACTTCGTTGCTGCGCGTGAGACTGTCCTCGTCTAAGGCTAATTTCAGATAATTGAGCGCGTGATCCAGCAGTTTACGCATACGCGGGGCCATTATCTGTAGCATCCAGCGCAGATCCGCGCCCGGCACAAAGTGCAGGGTACCGCGCATAAACCACAGACGGACAATGCTCTTATCAGCAATCGCCTGCTCGATATCCTTGACGGTCGCCTGGCGCATCCTCAGACCCAGCGCCCATAGCGCGCCAGTATAATCCTGAGCCTGCACAGCACCCAGCCAGGATACGATATCCACAGGCTTCTCAAAGAGGGTCGAGGCAATATGCTGGTTGTAAAGTCTACGCCGC
Organism: Candidatus Paraktedonobacter carboxidivorans; assembly: GCA_041156125.1. Taxonomy (GTDB): domain Bacteria; phylum Chloroflexota; class Ktedonobacteria; order Ktedonobacterales; family Ktedonobacteraceae; genus Paraktedonobacter; species Paraktedonobacter carboxidivorans. The sequence goes on along the minus strand of JBEVTI010000013.1, from coordinate 92,451 downwards.
GCGATATCCAGGTTGATCATCTTTGCTCCTTTACAATATTCAGGTTGCGCATCGTCTCGTCAGTCATTCTCAAAAGTGTCTCCACTTGCTCCTGGCCAGATATGCTCGCATTCAGTGCAAAGAAGAACGCTTGTAGAGTTATTATACGCTTGAAAGAGGACAGAATTTATCCTTTATTGCGGCAATTCTCTTGCATATGATTGCTCTTATGCATCTCTATAAAAGCGAGGTAACACGCCTCCTATCTTTTCACATGCCAGCTAAGCTCAAGCCTTGCTGGAAAATGCCTATATATAGTTAGTCCTGGCAGCGTTATGGAGCGCGGGTACAATAGAAAGTAAGAGGTATATTGGAGAGGGTGGCGAATTGTGCATTTGAATGGACAGGACCCCATTAATAAAATGAGCGGCGGAGACGTGATGGAAACGAGCGAGCAGCAAGAGCAACAGGTAAGTGAGAAAGAGCAATGGCGCCAGGCAGCTACTATCGCGGCCACGGCCCCCGAACGAGAGATGCCCACTAAAATACAGCCGCTAGAGGAAGATAGCGAGGAAGGTGAGAGGGGCGAGAGGGGCGAGAGCGCAGAGCTGGCGGAGCAGAACCGCTTGCAGTTTGAACTCGACAATTATGCCGATGCCGAACTGACTATCATGCTCAAGCAGATTGGGACCTATTTCATCAAAGAGGCCAGGGACCATGACCTGGAAGCGATCAGCTTTAGCCTGCGCCACCTGTTTAGCCGCGTGGATTTCCTCTATCGCCAGGCGTTGCCTGATCTGGAGAGCTGGACAATGCATGAGCCTGTAGAAAAAAGCCGGGAAACCTTTCTGCATCAGCAAATCTGGCTGCACCTCCAGACTGTCAACCGCACGCTGGATCGCATGGCCCCTCTCTGTCATCTGCTGAGCGATGTCATCGAATGCCTGCTGGACACCCTCGATAATGAAGAGGTCTGGCTACGCACCTTCGAGGAAGAGGAGACGCGACTACTTGAGATTCAAGACCCTACGAAGAAGATGGAGGTTCCAGGCATCCCCAGGCTTGCCAAAAGCGTCTCCGAGCTAGTCAGTAGCGATAGTGAGAGTTGGGAACGTTCCGTCAGCACGCTGATGGATCGCCTGCTTGTCTGGCAGGAACAGCACCACAAACTCGCTTCGTTCCGTCAGCAACTCTCCCAGGCAGCTCTCTCCTCCAGTAGCCCGAACGAGCTCGATACCGCCTTCGCCATTCTCCTGGATAGCGCTGGCGCCATCTTCGGCGATATCCTGCCCAATTTTCGCACGGTCGGCCCGGAAGACAAAGAAGAGATCAGCGCCCTCCTCTTCGATCTGATGCAACAGTCAGATCAGATGCTCGTCCAGTTTGAAGTCACACTTGAACCCCTGACCAGTCTGCTCCGCCACTTCGCCGCCGCCAGCGAAAACGGTTAAATACCTCCCCGCTTCAATAAGCATAACCAAAAAAAGATTTTATGCGCGTCTTCTTGATGATCAACCCGTTTGTGGATAGAGCGCTGTTTTGCTAGTATCGAATCATATTGATTGATGATATGTATATAAGACAATACTCTATTCACAGGATAGATATTACTTAATAGAATTTAAGTAATATTTTCCATGTGAAAGGAAAATGATTCTTATGGCTACACTACAAGTCACTACAGCTCGACCTGGTAGTTTTGTGCGCGCTATGCGTGGGGCCTATATTGGCGTGAGCTGGCTTTTCGCGCTCTGCCTGCTGGTACAGTTTTTTCTGGCCGGCCTGGGTGTATTCGCGGGGCCAGAGTGGTTCGGCGTCCACGCGATCTTTGCCTTCTTCTTTGAGTTTCTGACCATCATCATGCTCGCTCTGGCCTTGCTGGGACGTTTCCCGCGCTCAATACCGCTGTTCAGCCTGCTGCTGATCGGCCAGTTTTTCCTGCAATATACATTTATCGAGTTGGGACGGAGTCTGAACGTAATTTTCATCGCAGCCTTCCATCCCGTCAATGCCGCGATTATGTTATGGGTGACAATCTATGTGGCCCGACGTGCCATGGCCATCGTTGCTGCAAGCAAGAAACAAGATTGATATAGTTACCTTAGAAAAACCGTTGGCGCATGCATTGCGCCAACGGTTTTTCTAAGGTAACTATATCAATGCTGGCTCGGTCTCCTGGCTGCTAAGCAGCCAGCGCAGACGCTCGCGTTTGCGCCGCAGGCGTTCAATAATATTGTGGTTCAGACGATAAACTTCTTTGACATCGCTAAACTGCTCAGAAAAACGCTCTACAAGCTCGCGTGGTTTGAATCCGCAGTAGTAGAGCAGATACATCACCTGTCGCTCCTCTGCGTTCTCTAGCAGGCTCTGGACGGTATTCCAGACACTGTCGTCGTCGTAGGTCTCCTCGACCGCAATCTCCGCGATAACAGGGTCAAACAGAGAGACACATTTAAGGCGTATATATGAACGCAGCGTATCAATCACAGTGCTATTAAGCGTCGCGTGCAAATAGCTCAGGACTGTAGGTAAATTGGTGAAATGCAGGCGCTGATCGCGCAACGCCGACCAGAAGCGCGTAAACGTTAGCGCGGCATAATTTTCTTCCGAATCATAGGTAAGCGCCAGGCTGTAGCCAGGATGAGTGCGTAGCCAGATCAAGACATTCTCGCCGAATAGATGCACCAGCAACTCCCAGGCTTCATCCATTTGCAACAAGGTCGCGCGCCGCACCAATTCCAGGCAGAAATGTCCATCTGTTGCCTGTTTACGTCGCTGTCGCTGCAACTCTTCCGCGCAATAGCAAGCTAATTCCGCCAGACCTAATTTCTCTGTTGGCGCTTCTAGACAGATGCTCATATATTTTTCCTTACATACTAATATTTAACTATTTCAGATAAAATTAGTGTAACGCTTCTAGCGTTTCTTAAACGTTACAAGAAATCCCCAAACGTTACGAAAACCAGCCGATTCACCATAAAGAGCCAGCAAAAAATTTTGCTGGCTGATTTTATGAAAAATTACCATTGGAGAGAGAATTATTTGCTGAAGATAGCTCTGCTTAAATGCAGGCTCGTATAAGTCTTGTACAAGATTACTTGCAGGCTTGAAGTTCCTGGATCAGAAAGAGCTTCATACGGCCTGACAAGAGCGCTGAGAGCTTTTCAGGCCTCGCGGAAATGCCAGTAAATCCCTGCAAGTTTTCGGGGAGAAAAGAAAAAATTAGTACTTTTTGGCCAGGTATAAGACAGAAACCTGAAAGAACAAGATTTTTCTTATACTATCTTTTCTTGGTAAGGGAAACAATTACCACACATCGCGATGAACGAAAAAAAAGAATGTCGTAGTGCTATTTCCGTAATGCGAAGCGATCACAAAACATATACACAGGTGAGTATCTAAAAACGCGACCACGCCAGCATATAGAGAACGCGTGGACCCGCGTATCACGGGCCAGCGGTCACATCCGGGGGGACAGACCGTAGCAGGCTACACACCTCACCTGTCAACGACTCTGATCTGGCTGACTTAGCTACCTTGAGACTGACTGAGCAACTCGTGTGGACTTACCGCTCTCTCCCACACATGCCCGGCACCTCTGGAGCTAGTCTCTCTCGTATCCGCACAGGGAACACCGCTTATACGGTGGCGCGGACCAACGAGGCCAGCAAACACCAAACAGGCGACCATTTTTCAGGCGTGAACCACGCGCGACCCTTGCTCCTTGCGAGCACAAGCAGCCGCCAACGAGCCGCTGATCCGCTCGACAACGAGTCCTTTGTACAAAACTCAGAGGGTGCGCTTCACCCGGATCTGTAGATCCACCTGGTTCACACCAGCCCATTGCTTCTAACATGGCTGCGCGGTCCTCGCGCCTGAAAATACCGCTTGCCTGCTGACCGATTTAACTTACCAAAGCGAAAACCTGGCCTGCTTGTGCCCTGATGGACCCTGCGCGCCCGCCGCGCCTCCAGCGTCCCATCCGCACACAACACACGGCTCTTATACATACGCGGCTCGAAGATTGAAATGTTGCGCGAACTAACCCGTTCGCTTGCCCTGGGAATAAGGGAAGGAAGGAATTTCACATGTTGAAGCTGAAAAATTCTATTCGCTGGATTGCCCCTATGCTTATCATGGCACTCATCGCCGGTTACTTTGCCTTTTCGCCGATGGTCTCTACCTTTGCAGCAGGATGGAGCGGTCACTAAACGATCCTTAACCAAAACGAGTGGCGAAGAGTAACAAAAAGTACTTTACTCTTCGCCGGTTTTATTTTGTATTTCTTCTAAAGAACTCAGCCAGTTTTTCACTTCTCGTGCCTCTCTACGCCCCATACTTTCCAGGGCTATCACGCTCTTCGCTCCCAATTCCCTAGCTTCTTCCAATCTACCGTTGATACTAGCTACACGGGCTAGACCATATTGTGCGAATGCAACAAAATCTTGGCCACCTTCAGGTGCATTAGTAAGCGTCTCCCGGAAATCTTTTTCCGCCACATCTGGTAATCGTTGATCTAAATGCAGATTTCCAAATTCGTTAAGAACGTAACAAACAATTGGAGGAATACCAAGTTGTTGCGCCAATGCAAGGCTTTCCTGTAAGTACTGTTCAGATACCACATAGCTTTGTTGTTTCCTGGTAGTTATTCCCAAGTTTAAAAGCAAAAAACTGACCCATTCCTTGTGCTCTATTTGACGCGCCAATTCTAAACCTTCCCGAAAATATATAGTTGCCTGTTCATAATTCCCTTGCTCACTTACGACATCCCCTAAATTATTCAGGAAAGCGCTAATCCATTCACTATGGTTTAGTTGGCGTGCAAGTAATAACCCCTCTTGCGCGTATACTTCAGCCTGGACATAATTCCCTTGTTCGCTAGCTATGAGTCCTAGATTAAGAAGAATTGTACAGGTTAATTCTCTTTCTCCGATTTGCCTGGCCAGTTTTAGCCCTTCTAGCAAATATTCTTCTGACTGCGCAAAATTGCTTTGCCTGATTTCAACCGATCCCAAAATATCCAAAAGCCGACTTATTCCTTCGAGATTCCCAAGTTCACGTGCCAGGAGCAGCCCTTCTTGCAAATAAATCTCTGCCTGTTTGTAATCTCCACGTCTCCACGTAATAGATCCCAGATTGCTCAAAAGTCCACAAATGCGCTCGTGATCATCGATCTCGCGTGCATATTTCAAACCGTCAAGCAGATATTTCTCTGCCTGCTCGCCATCGCCACGCTTCCATGTGATTTCGCCCAGGTATTGCAGCACGCCAGCCAGGCCATAATGATCCGATGTAGCCAGCGCGGCATTGTAGGCGTGTTGCAGGTGAATTTCGGCGGTTGGGTAGAGGCCGCGCGCGAGGAGGAAGGGGGCGAAGGCTACGGCGATGCGCGTGAGGTCGGCGTAGCGGGCCTGCTCGACGGTGGCATCGAGGGCGGCGAGGATGTTGTTGCTCTCAGTTTCGAGGATTTCGTAGTCTTTGCGATGCGTTTCAGTGAAGCCGGTAATATAGTCAATCAAACGCAGATGGACGCTGTAGTCGTTGAGTTGCAGGCGGGCATAGTCGGCGATGGTCTGGTGCAGACTGTAGCGGTCGGAGCTGCTGGTTTCGAGCAAGCCAGTATCGCCAAGGGCATCAAGGGTCTCGAGAGTGCAGTTGGCGATGGCCTGGGCAGCCTCTTCGGAGAAGCTATTGGGACGCGGCGGAAAGACGGAGAGGGCGTGCAGGGCGAGGCGCGTCGGCTCATCCAGTTGCTGATCGGTCACGGCAATGACGGTGCGCAGAGAGACAGGTGTATCGTTGGCGAGGCTGGGGTGGCGCTCGACGGGACCACGCGGCTCGCTGATGTTGAGTCGCTCGCCAGCGGCGCTGAGCTTCTCCAGGGCTGCGGTGACGCGTCGGGCGGGACCGCTATAGGATTGCATGCGCAGGTAGTTGCCGATGAGGTTGAGGGCCAGGGGCAGACCACCGACCGCGATGACCAGTTCGCGCGAGCGCTGCATTTCGCTCTCGACGACCTTCGGCGCAAGCATGCGCAGGAGAACCATGCCCTCGTCGCTATTCAGCTCTTTGATCACGGTAGCCCCTTCAGCGGCAATCTGCGTGGCGATAATCGGGAAACGCGTGCTGACAAGGTGGACGCAGTTGGGTCCGCCAACCTTGAGGATCAGCGCGTCCTCCAGCGTCCAGGCGTCATCTATGACCAGCAGCATAGTGCGCGAGCCGATAGTACGATGCAGGGCCACAGCCCAGGCTTCGTTGCCGCTCAGGGTGCTCATCTCATTGGATGAGAGACCAAGGAGCGTACCCCAGCGGCTCAGATGACTCTGCATGTTGGGTTCTGGTCCCAGGCCGGCCCAGAGGATACCATCCTTGAAATGCGCGCGCAGTTCTGGATCATGGGCCAGGGTGATCGAGAGGGCCGTCTTGCCCACGCCTGGCAGACCGTTAAGGGCAGTCAGCGCTACGCTACCGCCACTGCGCAAACGCTTGCGTAAAGCGGCTATCTGCTCGTCGCGACCAATCAGGGGAAAGGCTGGTGGCACAGGAATCGAAGGATCGTACAGAGCATCAGGCGCGGGTACAGATTTAGGCGACTCAGGAGTTGGCTTGATCTTATCGATCTGATTTATTTCAGGCTTGTCCACCGGGATCTCGCTTTCCAGTACAAGATCCAGTTCCGCTTCGGTTCTGCCAAAAAGCACACACAATTTCTTGCGAAAATAAGGGCTGGGCCGCGTAATCCCGCGTTCCCAGCGACTTACATTCACATGAGTGCTTCCGAGCTGATCTGCGACTTCCTGTTGCGATAACCCTCGCGCGTTGCGTGCCTCTGTCAGACGCACCCGCGCTTGCGATCCCGTTCTGGCCTTATCCATGGCTTGTATCCTATTGAAAGATAATAGCTGGGTCGGGCGGCGCTACCAACTCATCTCTTATGCCGGTCTTTTACAGGTAGGCACAAGAGCGCCAGCGCCCTGCTCAAGCGCGATCCCCAGTCCATACACCCTCTATAACGACGCGCGACGCTTTGAATAACACTCAAGCACGTGCCAGAGGCTCGCACCGCCTTTGATGGCCTTTCCACTAAAAGACCGCTACGAGCGGCCTGGCAGCTTACCATTGCGCTGCGACGAGATGAACGAGTCTCAATAATACAAAATGATAAATTTGATAAACAGAATGATAACATAAGACCTTCCCTAAGTCCATGTTTTCTAGACATAATTAATACAAGAAAACGTGATTGAGGGTAGTGCCAAAAGAGACCGGTTCATCCTCAAACGAAAGCGCGAAACGCGTTTATTTTAAAAAACGTCTTGTACCAGCGCTTTTCGGGGCTGACTGGAAATTCTTTACTAATTTATAGGCCTTCATCTGCCTGGGCAGGGGCGCTGATTAACAGCGCACATGCCGAAGCGGAGAGGAGCTAGGAGAGCGACTATGCAGCGTCTAGCAGTGCGCCGGGAAACGGCCACCACCCAACTCGATAAAGAGCAAATTCTTTACTTTAATTTACGGGACGCGCTGCCGGAAGGACACACCCTCGCGCTAAATACACGCCTGGGCACGCTCTCATATCTGCACACTGCCGAGGGCAAATGGCCGCGCATGCTGGTGCAGCAACAATTTACAAATAGCGAGCTAAGCCTGTTGCGGCCCTTGCTGGATCATTATCCGCATTATTGCCCGCATGAAGTGATGTTCGCCAATTTTTACAATGGTGCCGTCAGTGATAAAACTATCGCGCGTGCTCGCGAACGCTTGCAGGAAGCTCTGGAGTACGGCACGTGGGATCACGAGATGCGCCCGGTGCGCAACGTACTTTCGCGTACGCGCCTGAAGCTTAAAGATTTCGGCATGGATGTACTCTCTATTCTAGAGACTGGCTATATGTTGATGCTGACTGCTAAGATTGAGGTAGAGCCCGCGCAGTAAGGTGCCCATATCCGAGTTGACGCGAGACGTGATCTCGGATATGGGGATTGCTAACAACATCGAGCTATGCTGTTGAGATGCTGTGAAGGACGAGCAAACACCCTGTCCCAACCAGCCTCCAGCTTCCTTCCGTTGTTGTGTGCCATCCCAACGGCACGTTTGCCCGCCAGGGCAGAGAACGTTCCCGGCTGTCCCACCCCTGTGGTCCTCCGCCACAGGGTCCCGCCGGGAACGTTCTTTTTTGGCGCATACCACATATCATTGGCGCATTAATTTCTCTATTCAGGCTTGCGCGCCCAGAAGGAGACGAACAAGATCAGCGAGCAAAAATCCTCGTTTTCCAATTCCCTGGCGGCTTCTACGAGAAGTGCCGCGTACTCTTCTGGCGTGGCCATCTGCTGGCGAATGATTGTATCACGCATCAAATTGGCCACCAGGCTGAAAGCCTGCCCTGGATTAGTTGGCGTGCCAGATCCCTGTAAATAGTCTGTCACCATCACCCGCTGACGAATACTTATCCAGCCAGCCCGCGCGAGAAAGGAGCGCAGCAGAGGAAGAACGCCGATGGATCTGCCATCGGGCGAAAGGCCCAGGTTTGCTTTTTTTAAGCCGCGTAAAAAGAGCACAGACAGTTTCTCAATGGCAGGGCTGTTGGTCATCCCCCAATCCTGCTCGAGCACGCGAATATAGCCGCCGGGCCGGGTGATGCGTAGGCATTCCTGAAAAAAGGCCTGCCATTCATGAGGGTGAAGCATGGTAAACAGATAATTGGCATTAACCAGGTCAAAAAAATTATCCGCGAAAGCGAGCCGCGTGAGGTCCGTGCCCAGTTGAGCGTAAGAGACATTGCCTAGCTGACGCACCTCTGCCTGCATACTGGCGTAATTCACCAGCCGGCTCTGGCGCTCCAGACCCAGTACCTCGATCTCCGGGTACATACGCGCGACGTTTAATGCCCAGGTGCCTGTTCCACTAATAAAATCCAGCACATGCTCAAAATCGTCAAGTTCATTCTCCCGTTCAGGGAAAAGACTGCCCGCTCGTTGGATAGTATCACGCTCCAGAATGGTCAAGCGCGCAATCTCCAGATCCAGACTCCCTCCCAGATTCGGCAATTCCTGGTTTTGTGATGAATGATCATGTGGCATTTCAGCTTCTCTTCCCTCTTACGCTGGTAGATCTATTCTTAGCCTTATAATACCATAATTTTCTGATCTATAGCTACGTATGATAAGTTATTCCTGAACGTCGCGTTTCCAGGTGAAAATGATGGCCACAGCGGCGAAAATGAGTGAGTAGACGAGAGCTACTAGCAGGGCATGGGTGCTGTCCACAGTGATCTGCGGTCCAAAACCGAACTGCCAGATCGAGCCTGAGCGTTGGGCGAGCAGGCCAGCCAGGGCGTTCAGGTTGGGACCAAGCAGGTAGGCGGTGACGTTCAGCCAGAAGTCGCTTTTGGTCAGCCGGAATATCAGTGAGAGCATCAGAACCAGCATATTATCGATCGGGAACCAGATGATAGAGGCGCTTAGCGCTCCAGCTAACGAGTGAAAGATCACGCTAACCGCCGTGGTCATCAAGAGAGTTGCGCCCATGCTAAGCAGGATGGCCAGCAGGTAGAGACCAAAATCGTGCCAGACGCTGGCAGGCAAGCTGATCAGAGGGTTCAGGCTACCCGCAACAAGCTGGATCTGTACGGTGCTCAACAAGGCAATCTCAAGCAGGCCAATGGTCACCAGGGCAAGTGCCAGCAGCGCCGTCGCCGTCATTTTGGCGAGTAAGAGTTGAACCCGTCCCACACCACGAGCCAGCACAACGCGGATCGTACCCAGACTGTACTCCTGGCCGATGATGCGCGCGGTAATAACCACCAGGACGATCCCCCCAAAAGCACGCAGAAGCGCAAATCCGATTGGCATGCGCTCATAAAAGTAATCATAGTGGGGTGAAAGGATCAGTTCTTTCAGACCAGATGTGGTAAAGAACAGTAAAAACGGCAGGCCGATGATGCCAAGCATAAGCACCAGAGCAATCCAGGGCGTCCACTGGCGTACCACCTTGAATATCTCGCCGCGCACGAGTCCGAAAAAGCTGGGCCTTAATAAACGTAAAGAGTGTTGCTGATTTGTCAAAGCAGGACTTGTTATAATTGTGCTCATTTATTTAACATCCCCCGAACCTGAGTTTGTCAGATGTAAGAAAACTTGCTCCAGATCTTGCGTAGGTCGTTCCAGCGTCTCAGGCACAAAGCCAGCCTGCGACAGAAAAAGATTGAGCGAGCGTCCGCGCCCATCAGGCGCGACGGTAATCAGCGAGCTCGCACCATCCGCGTGCGCGCTCCGACCCCATGGCTGGGCCCGTACATAAGCCAGTGCCTCGCTCGCCCGCTCAAGCGTCACGCGAAACTCTCCCTGTCCCTGCGTCAGTTCAGCCACCGTGGATTCGGTGACAAGCTTGCCCTGATTGATAATGGCCACGCGTGTACAGATCTGCTGCACCTCGGTCAGCAGGTGACTGGAGATGAAGATCGTCTTGCCCTGGCGCGCCAGCTCATGAACAAGGTCACGCATCTCCACAATGCCTGCCGGGTCCATGCCATTGGTTGGCTCATCCAGGATCAGCACATCTGGCTCTTGCAACAATGCCATCGCGATCCCCAGACGCTGCTTCATGCCCAGAGAGTATGTACGAACTCTATCTTTCTGTCGCCCGGCCAGACCCACCAGCTCTAACACAGCGTCAATGCGCTTTTCAGGCACGCCGCCCAGCGCCGAGCCGATCGCGCGTAAATTATTGCGCCCCGAGAGATAGAGATAGAGCGCGGGTGTTTCGATCAGCGCGCCCACACGCGGCAAAATCTCCGCCCGCCGTCTGATCACATCCTTGCCTAGAATCTCCACCCTGCCCGAAGTCGGCGTAATCAGGCCAAGCGCCATACGAATCGTTGTAGTCTTCCCAGCCCCATTGGGTCCCAGAAAACCAAAAATCTCGCCACGCTTCACTTCAAGATTCAAATTATTCACCGCCAACCGCTGCCCATATTGCTTGGTCAGATCGATAGTGTGCAACGCAATCTCGCCAGTAAGCGCCGTCCTAGACGCAATATTCGGCCTTGCCAAAACTTGATCAGCCATATACAAACAATCCTTTCTCGGATACAGTGCTTTTTCAGAAATTTCTTAATCTACTGCTCTTTACAGCAGTTCCTGTATAAGAGTTGCAACCTTAGCCCAAAAAGTTCACGCGCCAACCCTCTAAGGTGAAAACCTTCACAAGTTTTTTGTCTAAAAGTTTCTAGCCAAGCAAGCATCCTACGCGGTATGATTAGACTATGAGTACTAAACACATCCGTGATAATAAGCGGATGAAGATAATGAGATTGGACAGAAAGGATCTCGTAGGATGAGTCAGAAAAAAGTTCGCGTAGCCATTATCGGTGTAGGCAACTGCGCCAGCTCGCTTGTGCAGGGCGTAGAATATTATAAAAACGCGCAATCCGATGATTTCGTCCCTGGCTTGATGCACGTCAACCTGGGTGGCTATCATATTAGTGACATTGAATTCACTGCCGGTTTCGATATAAATGAGACCAAAGTTGGGAAAGATTTAAGCGAGGCAATTTTTGCTGCTCCGAACAACACATATCGCTTCTCCGAGGTGCCATTTCTGAATGTGCCAGTCTACCGTGGTATGACTCATGATGGTCTGGGCAAATATCTATCCCAGGTGATCACCAAGTCGTCACGCAAGACAGACGATATTGTCAAGATACTAAAAGATACTGGTACAGATGTAGTTATTAACTATCTACCTGTGGGTTCTGAGCAAGCTACCAAGTGGTATGTTGAGCAAATCTTGCAAGCGGGAGTCGGTTTTGTCAACTGTATCCCTGTCTTTATCGCGCGCGAGCAGTATTGGCAGGACCGCTTCAAAGAGGCTGGACTGCCCATGATCGGCGACGATATTAAAAGCCAGGTCGGCGCGACAATCACCCATCGTATCCTGACCCGCCTCTTCCGCGAGCGCGGCGTACGCCTGGAGCGCACGATGCAATTAAACGTCGGTGGCAATACAGACTTCTACAATATGCTGGAGCGCGAGCGCCTGGAGTCAAAGAAGATTAGTAAGACTAACGCAGTGACAAGCGAGTTGGACTACGATCTGGGCGCTGAGAATGTACATATTGGTCCCTCGGATTATGTCGAGTGGCTGACGGATCGCAAGTGGGCTTACATCCGTCTGGAGGGCCGCACTTTCGGCGATGTACCACTGAATATGGAGCTAAAACTGGAAGTCTGGGACTCGCCCAATTCAGCCGGCGTAGTCATTGATGCTGTCCGTCTGGTTAAACTGGCGCTGGATCAGGGCATCAGCGGCACCCTGGAAGGTCCTAGCTCTTACCTGATGAAATCCCCGCCCATTCAGCACCACGACGACCAGGCTCGTGAACTGACCGAGGAGTTCATTCGCGAATATGGCGCGCAAGAGGCCAATGAAATCTCTGTCACTGCGCCTGAGAATATCGCGACTGCCAGTAAGGGCTAGGCTCTTCGGCGCGGGCGCCGAAGGTTTTTAGATGAGTCTATGAGTCAGGCCTGATTTTGCAAAATCAGGCAAAAACAGCTTTTGCCTCCCTATCCTGGAGAATAGCAGAGCTTTGACGGACGCAGCGCGCTCGCCAAAGCTCTGCAAAACACAAGTGGTGGGGAGTGGACGCGCGTTCGTGCTGCTTAGAAAAAATCAGGGATAACTCATAATAGAAGAGATTTTGCAGGGTAAGGTGTGCAACGCCTTGCCCTGCAAAATCTCTCAAAAAAATTTGTAAGGAAATGACTCTCATGGCAGATCAGCCCTTTATTCTCGCACTTGATATCGGCACTTCGTCCACCCGCGCGATCCTCTATGATGCCCATGGCACAGCTATTCCTGGAGTTCAAGCGCAGTTAACCTACCAGTTGACAATCTCACGCGCGGGCGAGGCCTCGGTAGACGCGGATTTTCTGCTGGGACTGGTCGCGCGCACGCTTGATGAGACGCTCAAGGAGGCAGGCGCACGCGCGCAGCAGATCGCCGGAGTCGCGACCTCCGCTTTCTGGAATACCCTTGTGCCACTGGATAGCACAGGAAGCCCCCTCTTGCCCTTGATGACCTGGGAGGATACGCGTCCACAGCAGGATGCACTTGAATTGCGTGATCTGCTCGATGAGGCCAACACTCAGCGGCGCACTGGTACACGCCAGCACGCTTGCTACTGGCCGGCAAAGATTCGCTGGCTAACTCGGACGTATCCTGAGATCGCGGCCCGCACGGCCCGCTATGTTTCTTTTGGAGAATACCTGCACGAACGCCTGCTTGGGCGCGCTGTGTGTAGCCTCTCGATGGCCTCCGCCACAGGTCTGCTTAATACCCGCGACCGCGCCTGGGATAGCGAACTGCTTGACCTCCTGCACCTCTCGCCCACACAATTACCGGTCATCGGCGATCTGCCAGATACATTACAAGGACTCACTCCTGAATTCGCTGCCCGCTGGCCCACGCTCAACGGCGTCCCCTGGTTTCCAGCCATCGGCGATGGAGCTGCGGCTAATATGGGTTCGGGCTGTGCCAACACCTCCACCTGGGTCGTCACGATGGGCACCTCCAGCGCCGTGCGCGTTGTGGTCGCGCCCACTCTGGTCGAGCCTGAACAAGGACTCTGGCTTTATTATGTCGATCAGAAACGCGCTCTGCTCGGTGGCGCGCTTAGTGAAGGCGGCAATATGCTGGCCTGGCTGCAAAAGACTCTGCAGCTTCCTGAGCTGGCAAAACTGGATCAGCAACTCGCCGAGATCGAACCAGCCTCACACGGACTGACCATTTTGCCCCAGATTGCTGGCGAGCGCAGTCCTGGCTGGCACGCAAACGCCAGCATGCTCATCTCTGGTCTGACCCTGCACACTACGCCAGGCGAAATCGCCCGCGCCAGCCTTGAAGCTGTCATCTTCCAACTCTCCTGGGTCTACGACCAGCTCACCCACGTCCTGGCCTCTCAGGCCCCCCAGCCTCGCCTTATCGCCAATGGTGCCGCCCTGCTCAAATCCTCTCTACTACCCCAGCTTCTTGCCGACACTCTCAACTGCCCACTCGAACTCTCCGAGAGCAGCGAAGCCTCCGCCCGCGGAGTAGCCCTGCTTGCCCTCGAAACCCTGCACTATCTGCCCGACCTGGCCCAACTCCAGCCCACATCCTCAACCATCATCCAACCTGATCCCACCCGCCACCAGGTCTACCGCCTGGCCAGAGAGCGCCAACAGGCCCTGTATGAGAAGATGTTTGCCTGAATTTTGCCTCTCCACCCCTTTTGTTTTGCAGAGTTTTGGCGGGCGCGGCGCGCCCGCCAAAACTCTGCAAAACAAAAGGGGTGGAGAGTATACTGCTCACTGCTACATGACATAATCAAGTAAGCATAGTAAAATTAAGCGCAGAAACCCTATGCATACCGCCACAATAATGCTATACTGAATAATAAGTATCTGTACGACGATGTTCAACTGAATAGGAAATATGTATCAGTCGCCGAGGGAGTCATCCAGGTCTCTGTCGTGAGTTGGCAAAATATTCACGCCGGAAGATACCGACTCTCAACCAATCTGGCGCTCATTTGCGGTACTATGGGGTAAAGCTTGCAAGTGCGTCTGTAAACCTCGCGAGAATCATTTTCCTGTTCTGGCCGGTATCATTCTGTGATTTTACTGCGTCTTATGCCCCTAAAAAAGATGCCAGACCGTATCTCACGGGGGAAGAGATATGGGCAGTAAACCGAACAGTGCCGTGGATATTTTGCCATTCAGCCAGGTGAGGAGAGACGCACCTGAGCCGAGGGCAATTTCTCAAGCGAGGAATTGTCGGTGACTGTATCGCGAAGCTTCCTGAACTGCTTGCAAGCATTTGCTGGTAAGCAGTGGGGGAAGGTTGTTCGCAAACTGTATTTTGATCGAACTGGCTTTTTGCTTGCTCAGGGCATTGGCCAGCCGTTTTTGATTGAAAAATAGCGATATAGTAGGGCTCAGGTAATATACGCCATCGGCATAATGCTCCCCACTGCTGTATGTGCGCTCCAGGTCGCGATTGCCAGCGACCGGCATGACGCCTTGAATGAGTTGTCTCTGTAAGCACAGGCAGTTTTAGTGAAAGGTAGAGGCAGGAGTACTTATGGCCAACATTCTAGTCGTTGAGGATGAACGATTAATAGCCAGGTTACTGAAGGAAACATTGCAAATAGAGGGTTACCAGGTTGTAACTGTCCTTCGCGGCGAAGATGCTGTACAGTACACATTGCGTGAAACACCACACCTTGTCCTGCTGGACATGACGCTCCCTGATACCAATGGTTACGATGTCGTGAATCGCTTGCGCGCTAATCCTAAAACCATGCATATTCCGATTATTATTTTGAGCGCGCTTGACGATTGTGCCAGTAAGGTGCGCGCCTTTGAATTGGGAGCGGACGACTATATTACCAAACCTTTCGACACTGATGAACTACTGGCACGTGTACGCACTCAATTACGCAGAGTACAGCAAAATTTTCTCTCGCCACTGATCGGTTTGCCTGGCGGCTATCAGGTAGAGTTAGCGATCAAACGCAAACTCGCTTGCGCTGACCCCTGGAGTATTCTCTATCTGGATCTCGATAACTTTAAGGCTTTCAATGATGTCTACGGCTTCCTGACCGGCAATGATTTGATTCGCCTGGTCGGACGCATCTGCCAGCGTATCGTGCGCGACTATGGCAATCCCGACGATTTTGTCGGCCATATCGGCGGGGACGACTATGTAGTTGTGACCACGCCTGAACGCGCAAATAATCTGTGTATCCTGATCAATACGGCGTACAAAGTTGAGAGCCGACCGCTTTATCATCCTGAAGATTTACACCGTGGCTTTATTAGCAGTGTAGATCGCAAAGGACGCCCCTATCAATTCCCTCTGGTTTCACTTTCCATTGGCGTGGTCAATAGCCAGGTCAGACGTTCGCACACCCTACAAGAGGTAAGCTATCTGGCCGCCGAGGCCAAATGCCAGGCCAAACAGGCTAATGACAATATGTATCATATCTCACCCTGCCGCGAATGCGAAACCTCTAACCAGGAACTCCTGGCGACCGCGGCAACGGGCGCATCCACTAATCGCTACGCGCTCCCACGTTCGCTTCCACCCTCTCTCGCCCAATTCACCATTAGTGGTATCCAGAGAGAACATGATATTCTCAATCTCCTGGATAAAAAACCACGAGCGGAATTAGAACAAAAGGTCCATTAAATGTTCCAGAACAGAAGAGAGAAATAAGAGATATGAAAGATCAGGAGGCGCAAACATCTGTCAACGAGATCGAGCAAGCGCAAATCCAGGCGCTACGCGAAAATACGCGGCGCGTGCTCCAGGACAGCGGCCTGGCAGAGATGCTCAAAACGCTGAACCGTAATGCGCTCAAAGGTCGGGGCAGCTTCCAGGAGTTCGATGCCTTGATCATCTTTCGCTGGGGTACAGCCTATACACGTCGTCATCTCTGGATTGAGATTGTCGGCAATACCATCCGCTTCAGGATGAATCCGCACCTGCGCTGCAATATCTCCGCTCCTCTCTGTGATGGCGAATACCACACTTTTACACGAACGATGTGGGCCAATCCCAATTTTTTGCTAAGCGAGTTGAACAACTATTATAACAAACCAGTGGCGGAAACCTCTTCCGACTGAGAAAGATCCCGTTCGCTCTCAAAATAGATGAGCTTGCCCATTGTGAGTGATCCCTTTCACATAGGCTCCAGGGTCAGGACATGCACTATGCCTGTGCGATTGAGCAAACCTCGCATGTTTTGATAGTGTTCGTTGGCGTAGAAATCTTCCCGATAGCGCTCGTCGGGCCAGCTTAGTAAATTAAAGAAGATCGCGCCCGGTTGAATGGACGAACGCGCTTGATTTGAGGGTGCTGGCTCCCCTTCCGCCGGCGTTTGCGCGGCCTGAGCCGACTCTTCGTCGAGGCTGCGGGCCAGTAAAGCAAAAGCCAGAATTGGCTCGACTGCCTGCTGGCGCAAGCTTTCCAGCCAGTTCTGCTGCACACGCTCGGCCATTTCTGGACGCACCAGCGCCAGGTGTGCCGCGGCGACCGCCGGCTGAGCCCGTGGACGGCTATAGCCCCAGAGATACTGCATCAACCACTGATCAGGTGGCGTATGAAAAATGCCCGGCGGCGAGTCCTGCACCAGGGTATAGGGACTATGCCGTTCCTGTGCTTTCTGCCACCACTCCATACTTTCCCAGGTGGTCAACATACAATATGAAAGCCCTGGCTGCTTGCTGCCATAAAAACGCGTGTTAAGCAGACCCGGCGCATTGCGTACGGTGTCTGAGATGATACGCATTCTGACTGAAGCATCCGCCTCCCGCGCGGGACTAACCTGTGCCAGGGTGACCACCAGCAATTCCATAGAACAACCAATCCTCTTCTCACGCAAATAAACTTCAAACAAAGCTAGCGCTGAGTGGCCTTCTTAGCCAGAAGCCATTATAGCTTATAGCAGTAGCTTTTTCAAACAAACCACCGTTTTTCACCAACAGGTTTCTCTCTTTCCCACCCACAAACCCTCAGAAACAGCAGAACGAGCGAAACAGGCAGCAGGCCACCCATTTCGCTCGTTCTGCCGAGGAAAGCAGATCCCTAACAACCCTGCTTTGCGGCGACTTTTGCATAGTCCTGCTATTTTCGCCTCCATCTCAGCCCCGTCTGAGCAGGCGCGTATGTATGTATGTATGTATGTAGATCACGTTTAGCCTGGTGCTGATGCAGGAAAAGGCCGCAGGAGCCACAGAAACGCGCCCCAGGCTCCTGGAGCTGCGTACAGCGCGCGCAAGTAGCGCGAGCCTGCTCAGCGCTAACGGCGGGACGATCTTCAGGTCGGCGCACAACACGCGCTGAAGAAGACGAGCGCGCGGCACTCCGCCGTGTCAGAATGGTTCCAGCCACGATACAGCCTAGCGCCAGGATAAACCAGAGCAACGCGAAACCAGAAAGTGTCATTGCTCACCTCCCTTACATGTCGCAATTAGATGAGTCTATATAGCAAGCTCATCCCTGGAACAGGTGGACACGTCAAACGGGTTAAGACGCCCCAGGGATGATGCTGCAGGTCCAGGCAGCTTACCTTGCCATTAGAGAGTATAACATAGATTGCTTACTCTTTCAACAACTATCATCTTTCCTATGAATGATATAATTAATAATCAGTTATTAACGAAATTTACAATCAAGAGTAAGCCAACCTAGACTATTTAGTATGAATGAACGCAAAAAATCGTCACCACCCGGCTATATCTCCTCTGAGGAGGCTGCGCAGAGGCTGGAGGTGACTAAAGATCGGCTCTATCAGTGGGTGAAGCAGGCGCGCCTCACCCCTTATACTGTGGGCAATGCGTTTACTTTTCGCGAACAAGATATCGCTAACTTTGAGCGCAACCCCACAGGGCGGAGACGCAAAGGATCGCCTTCCTGGCGCGTTTATAAAGGGGATGTCAAAGTACTGGTGACTACGATTATAGTACAGGTGCGCAACGAGCAACAAAGACAGCTGGTGGCAAAAATCGACGCCATGCGCGAAGCCGACGAGTTTATCTTTCCAGGCAGTATCGCGCGTTATATTGTGCCAGACGATGAAGAATTCAAACAGATCCAGATTTTGCTGATCTGGAAAAATACCGAAATGCCTGATGAGGCTGCGCGCCAGGCCCATCTTGACCTCTTCCAGCAGGATTTCGCGGACGTTCTGGACTGGTCAACCGCGCAGATCAAAACGACAGAAGCATTGACCTATACCTGAGATGAGACCACATGCGTCATCCCTGGACTTTTCGGCAGGAGGAAACGCGCTGTGTATTCTCCTTCTGTCGCAGGCAAACCTCTCATCTCAACCGGGGTAGGGTAGCAAACGTTGTTATGAGTCATCCCCAATTTTTCTGGATCTTGTTGTGCTCGCAAAACAGCAGGAGTGCAGAGGACGGCCAGTCCTCTGGCTGGGGTCTGGGGGCTGTGCTCCCATAAAACCTTTTTTGCTTGTTTTGCAGGTCTCCTGCGGCGACCTGCAAAACAAGCAGAGTATTTGTCCTGATTTTACAAAATCAGGGATAACTTATAACAACTCATAGCTTACCCTACAATTTGTAAGCTGCCATCGGTCTGGACGCCCAGGATAACCGGGGACACGCCAGTGCTAATAATCAGCACATTATCCACCAGAACAGTCGAGATCTGACAACTGACCCCGGCGAAGTTCTCTTGACTAAACTTCTTGACCAGTTCAGCGGTGCTCGGCAGGGTACTGCTGACCGCACCGTTAGCGGCGGGGGTAAGCGCCTGAACGACCATCTCGACGCCGTCCGCGAAAAGGAGCGCGCCCTGATCCAGGGCCGCGGTAGCGCTACAGAGGTTGCCTGGCGCGGCAAACGAATCGCAGAAGTTGGCGTAGAACTGCTTCTGCCAATCGCTGACAGGGGAACGAACTGCCGCGCTTAGAGAGACGTAGAGACGGGGCAGGGTCAGTTGTTGCTGGCGTGCCCACTGTGTCAGCCCTTGCAGAGCCGCGGGATGGACAAACTCTCCGCCAATCAACAGCGCTGGCTGTTGAGTAATAGGCAGTTTGGCGATAGCTTCGGCCAGGGTAATCACATCATTCGTCAGCATTGGTGCGTAGATCAGATCTGGATGCGTCCTGCTCTGTAAAGCGTCGTTCAGGCCTGCCAGCAAGACCGCGCTATCAGCCTGGGGTTTGCCTTCGCCATCCAGCAGACCGTTCGAGGCGGCTGTTTCCTGCGCGACAATCTTTGTATGCCGATAGCCAGTAAAGCTGGAAATAAAGCTCTGCGCCGAACCCTGCGACGATGGATTACTGGGATCGTAGAAAACCGCGACATTGCGCGCGTGTAGCTTGTTATAGGCGTAGTTGGCAGCTACATGGCTCTGACCAGCGTCATCCGCTGAAAAACGCGCGAAAGCGAAACCTGGCGCGCAATGCTGGTACATCGAGGTGTTCTTTAGTTGATCCACAATAAACAGGCCGGTCGCGGTCGGCGAAATTACAGGCACTCCAGCCCGGCAGAGCACTGGTAGCGCTATCTGCAAGAGGCTACTAGGGGCCAGGCCCAGCACACCAAGCAGGGGAGCCGATCCACTGGCCAGCAGGCCAAGCTGGCCGAAATCCGTCCCACTGGCCATCTGTGAAAGCGTAGTGGCAATCTGGAGCGCGCCCTGCTCTGTGCCAGTAGTGTTAGCCAGCACCAGGTAGATCAGTGGTACATCCGTCTGATCCATCTGCGCATCATTATATTGTGATTGAGCAATATACGCGCCAATCAACTCCTGGGTATAAGCCGCGTAGAGCGTGTGGCGATCGGTGCCGCCATCGGGAGTCACCACGCCAGGACCGCTATCAAAGCTCACGACCAGCACCCCAAAGGGATGGCCTGACTGGCGCACCTGGAGATCCTCTCTATAGATCGCGGCCTCGGCTCCATTGCAGCCAGTAGTATCAGTATTAACCGCGTTTGTGCCTTGAGTAAGCCATGTGTTGGCAGTGGTGAAATTATTCTGCTGGAACGCCTGGGCAGCCCGGCGTTTGGCTGAGTAACTGGCGGCATTACAGGCATCATAGACATGCAGGCCATCGCTGAGGCCGATACCATCAGGAGTGGGGATGGTATGAGAGATAACTGGAGGGCGATAATAGCGAGCATCATCCCAACGAATAGCCAGAAACGTGCTTAACGAGGCCACCAGTAAGAGCAAAATCAATGTGCCATACGCCAGGGCCATCGGCCCCACTGGCACCTGACCTGTGCGAAAAAAGCCCGAGATTTCCCAACCGATAATGCTAAAGGGATCGCGCACCGGGCGGCGGCGATATTTACGGGTCGCTTTGGCTTCCTGGCGGAAAAGATCAAGCAACACCAGACAGCCAGAATCACAGATCAACAGATGATCGTGAACCTCCGGGAAAAGTTCCGCGACATTGCGCCCGCTATCCATAGCCTCCACATACTCTGGCAAAATCTGCCGACACTGCGCGCAATCGATCATGCCATCCAGGCCAGCCAGTAGCGCGGGAAGGTTCTGTCCCGTGAGTGGTGGCGGATCAAGGGGAGTTGCTTCGGAGCGAGGGGCCAGCGTAGTTTGGGCAACTGGCGTGGCTGGCGCGGGCGCGGGTTTGCGCTCCGCCGAACGCGCTCCAGCATTAGAAACTGCATCTTCCAGAGTCACGGTTACTCTAGGAGGATCAGCCTGCAAGGGGGGCGTAAGCGCCAGCGTCTCCTCAAGTTGAGTCGTGCTGGGAAGATAATTGGACTCCTCCACAACAGGACGGCGCCTCTTCTTCTTGCGCGGCGCGGCGATCAATGGCGGCGAACTCAGACAGCGAATACAGGTGGCCAGGTGCTGCTGAGCTGCTTCGACCGCATCTTCTGGCACTTCATCAGGATCGGACTCGCGCTCCTGTAGGACAGAAATAGCAAATGCACATGCTGGCGGCAAGTGTTCCTCTATCGCCATCAGCTTCCTGCCTTTCCAAATATTGTTTCAAATAGAGAACATCATTTATACATAAATAAGTTTCTATTCTGGCAAAATACGCCAGAACCACTGCTTAGTCTTTATTCACGAGAGAAAGAGCGTAAAGCAAAGGTGACCTGTTGCTCCAGTGTCATCGCTTGATCCTGTGGGATTTTTCTAAGCGCGGCCTGTGCCTCCGCTGTCGAGTATCCCAACCCGATCAGAGCCTCCAGCACTTCGGCCTGGATACTGCCCCCGCTTGCCGAGACGCCTATACCGCCCACACCAGTCAAGGTGGGCAACTTGCCCTTGAGCTCCAACACCAGGCGAGCCGCGAGCTTTTTTCCCACACCAGGCGCCAGGGAAAGCCTCTGCAAATCCTCATCGGCGATGGCCTGGTACAATGTCTGCGCGTCCATATTAGCCAGCAAGCCCAGCGCGACCTTTGGACCCACTCCAGTAATACCCAACAACTGCTCAAAGGCGTCGCGCTCAGCTTCCGCGCTAAAGCCATAGAGCGCCATGCCATCCTCACGCACCTGGAAATGCGTATATAGCGTCAACTCGCTGCCCGGCTCGCCAAGCCGATTGAGCGTTGACGCGGGCGCGAAGACGCGCAGGCTGAAACCGCCCGCGCGCACGATCACCTGATCCGAGCGCCGGGCCTCAAGCACACCATGCAGACTTGTAATCATTCTGCCTCACTCCCTCTCCTTACTATAGAAAAACGCCTATTCGAGATTGGTAGTAACCTGCGCGCCATTATGGCTATCAGATCGAATAACCCATATTCCTGTGGAACACTGGGAGTAAACAGATAGAACAGGGCAACACCAGCAGAATCCACTCCCATAAAACAGCAAGATGCCTGCCAGATAACCATCTATGGCCTCCCAGCAGGCATCTTGCTCGCTTTGCTCTAGCGCCCTTCCCAGGGGTTGACGGAGCGTTCCCGCAAAACTGGCACCGTATTTAGATGACATATGGCCACGGCAGCGGCATCAGCGGCATCATCGGGACGTGGCACCACGCGCAGATTAAGCAGAATACGTACCATCTCGCCCACCTGCGTCTTGTCCGCGTTGCCATAGCCCGTGACTGCCTGCTTCACCTGGAGCGGAGTATACTCCGCAATCGACAGTCCACCATTGGCCAGCGCCAGCATAATCACGCCACGTGCATGCCCCACCGTCAGAGCTGTGCGCGCATTCTTCGCGAAAAACAGCTCCTCTATGGCCGCATCGGTCGGCTGATAGGTCGCGATAACCTCACCCAGGCGTCGATAAATCTGCTGCAAACGCTGAGCCAGCGGCATGCCAGCCGGTGTAGTAATCACATCACAGGCTACCATGCGCAGCGAGCTGCCGCTGGGCGCCACAAGTGAATACCCGACAATCGCTGTACCTGGATCAATGCCCAGCGTCAGACGCGTCGCTGTGGCGGGCTGTCCATTTACTTCAGCAAGATCCGCGCTACTGTCCATGCACCTTATCCTTTATGCATCCTGGCCCTATGCGCTGGCCTATTCGTACGAAGCCGCAAATTCCTCTGAGAAGTCCGCATTGGTGTAGACGTTCTGGACATCATCCAGATCTTCTAACTTCTCAACCAGACGCATCACCTGGTGCGCGACTTTCTCTTCAGTGATGTCAACCTTTGTCTTTGCCAGCAGTGTACTTTCAGACTTGAGCACACTGTATTTTTTCCCTTCCAACGCCTTGCGGACACCCTCCAGGTCGGAAGGATCTGTGTAGATTGTGATGTACTCGTCCTCGGTACTGACAGGATCGACATCCTCTGCGCCCAGATCAATGGCCTCTAGAGAAAGCTCATCAGGATCGTGATCCTTCAGTTCAACCTCAAGAATGCCCCGGTTCTCGAACAACCAGTCCACGCAGCCATTCTCGCCCATATTGCCGGCGTTGCGGTTAAAGGCATTGCGCACCTCAGCCACTGTGCGGTTGCGATTCTCGGTCAGGGTCTGCACCATGATCGCGGTGCCTCCAGGACCGTAACCCTCGTAGGTAATCTCTTCGAGGTTCGAGCCCTCACCTCCACCCAGCGCGCGCTTGATCGTGCGCTCGATATTATCCATAGGCATGTTGGCGTCACGCGCATGCTGGACTGCAATGCGCAGGCGAAAATTCGCGTTAGCATCACCGCCGCCGCCCTCGCGCACCGCGACCACAATCTCGCGACCCAGCCGCGTAAAAAGCTGCCCCCTACGGGCATCGTTGACTCCCTTTGAGCGTCTAATCTGCGCCCACTTAGAGTGACCTGACATATACCATCGCCCCCTCATTGATTGCCGGCGTTCATTGCCGAGCAGGTTGCAAAATATCCTTATCCTTAGGAAGGACTCTCAGTTCTGTTGAAAGTTGCGTTTAGCCCATTGTAGCATGAACATATACATCGCGTCGAGGGGTTAATTTCTCGCTAACCACGCGCCTATTGCCTGATTTACTTCCTCTGGCTTCTCACGCTGCACATAATGACCGGCTCCAGGGATAACCTGGAGCGTCGAGCCGCCAATGTGCTCATGTAAATATACGCTGTACTTTACTGGTGCGCTGCGCTCTTCCGCGCCGCAAAGAATCAACACCGGTAGGCCCGACAATTGCTCTAACCTGGCCATGACATCAAAGCCATTGCAGGCCAGAAGATCCCGATAGAGCAAGGCCAGTTGCGTCCTACCGCCCTGCTCCTGCGGGGAAAGCGGGGAGAGCGGGGAAAATGCCTCCTGCTCTAGTTCCGCGCGCGGGGCTTGCCTGAGAGTCTGTTGCGCCTGTTGCGGGTTGGTGCGCGCGGACTCCAGCAGGGCGGGTGCGACACGCATACGCGCGCCTGTGCCGATCAAGATCAACCCGCCGAGATGCGCGCCAAAGTCAAGCCCCATTTGCAAGGCGATCAATCCACCCAGCGAATGGCCGACAATGATTGGTCGTTCCAGGTGAAGTTCATCGAGCACAATTCTCCACGCTGCCTGCGCGTAGTCCGTTACGCTCACCTGCTCAGGCAAATTATCGGGCCGCGCACCATGCCCTGGCAAATCCAGCGCATATGCCCGCGACCCGAAGTGTCCCACCTGCTGCGTCCACGCCCGCGCACTATCCCCCGCGCCATGTACAAACACCAATGGATAATCCATAAGACAAAACCCCTTTACTTGCCTGAATAAGATTTGCCAACTTCTGCTCCAGACTATCATAAATCTCTTTGATATAGAAAGATCTGAGAACGGTGGCACGCGCCAGCCAGGCGCAAAAAGGTGGGCGGTTGAGGAGAAAAAGAGCGCGCTGCACTCTTGCATTCCCACTAAAGGTAAGATATGCTTGTCAGCAGCAAGCCGGTACAACCCGATCCATCAAACTACGTATATGTAATCAGAGCATGTCTCTAGAACTTGTGGCATGACCGATAGTAAAGAGCAAAAAACAAGCGGTCCGCGCCAGAATCTGGGCCGTCTTGGAGAGCGTCTGGCGGCCTCAAAGCTGGAAAAATGCGGCTATCAGATTCTTGAACGCAATTTTCGCTGCCGGGCCGGTGAAATCGATCTGGTGGCTAAAGAGAGCCTGGACCTGGTCTTTGTCGAAGTGAAAACCAGGCGCGGCACCGCGTATGGCCTGCCGGAAGAAGCTATAAATAGCCGGAAGAGTAGAAAGCTCCAGGAAGTAGCCTGCTTCTACCTGGACCTGCATAACGTGCCAGATTGCTCCTGGCGTATAGATGTGGTAGCAGTGCAATTTAGTCTAACAGGCAAGTTTGAAGAAATTCGTATCTATCAGCATGCAATTGCTGGATCATAGATTCAAAGATCAGAAATACATATTGAAAGAACGCAGGGGAGGCTCAGGTTATGCCAGATTTCCTTGATTCCGTGAAAAAAGGGGTTAGCGCGGCGGTAAGCCGGACCAGTTGGGAAGCGCAGAAACAGATGCGCGTCCGCGGGAAACAGACCGAGATTGACAAATTGCTGGAGCAACGCGAGAAGTTGCTCAATGATCTGGCTCAGGCGGCCATCGACCTTTATCAGAAGGGTCTACTAAGCGATGGTCATCTTTCGCGCGTCTGCTCCAGTATTCAGGAACTGGACCACGACGTACAAAATCGTGAGACGCAGTTGACGGAGATCAAAAAAGATCTCTACCCGGCTCAGCAACTCGCGCCAGCCGCAACCACCGACTACACACCGCCGGTTCCTAGCTATACTCCTCCGACTCCAACGCCGACGCCCGCGACCAGGCAGCCCGCGACAGCTCCAACGGCCACGGCCACGGCCAGCCAGCCACAGGTGCAGTCCGCCATCTGTCCCTCGTGCGGCAATCCGATTCGGCCAAACGCGCTGTACTGTCGAAATTGCGGCGCGAAACTTCGTTGATTCTGTTAAACTGTGTTATAATAAGAAACGTTTTACCAGAGAGATACTCTGCCTCCTTCTTGCATACGAAATAGAGGCTTCTCCCCCAGGCCTGGGAAGGCGCTCAGCCTTTTCCCGCGCCTGGAGCAGGAGATTCCTCTTGCTGGTAGCGCGCAGAATGGCGCAGAGCTAACTTTTGATTCGGTCGTGGGACGTGAAAGGTGCTTTTTTGACCAGAACAGATCAGGATGAGAATGGCTGCACTCTTGATAGCATCAGTCATAGCACGG
The DNA here is from genome assembly GCA_041156125.1 of Candidatus Paraktedonobacter carboxidivorans. Classification (GTDB taxonomy): domain Bacteria; phylum Chloroflexota; class Ktedonobacteria; order Ktedonobacterales; family Ktedonobacteraceae; genus Paraktedonobacter; species Paraktedonobacter carboxidivorans. The sequence goes on along the minus strand of JBEVTI010000013.1, from coordinate 66,312 downwards.
ACCAGACCCGGCGTCTGGGCATGCGTCTGGGCGAATTGCTTACAGGTGGAGAACTGATTTTGTTAGAAGGCCAGCTCGGCACTGGCAAAACCACTTTTACGCAGGGCCTGGCTGTAGGGTTGAATATTCTGGCTAATATTAACAGCCCGACCTTTACCTTGCTAAAAGAATACGCTGGTCAGATGCGTCCAGGTAAACCTGGTGAGCCAGCGCGCATCGGTCCAGCGCTCTATCACTTTGATCTCTATCGTCTGGACGATGGCGCCGAGATTTTTGATCTAGGTTTTGACGACTATTTTTATGGTAGCGGCGTTTGTATCGTTGAATGGGCTGAAAGAGCTGAGCTCTATTGGCCCGCCGATCACCTGAGCATTCGCTTCAAAACGTTGAGCGAAACCAAGCGCGGCTTATTGTTTAGCGCCACTGGCGTTCGTTATTGCGAACTCTTGCGGCAATTGCAAAAATTAGCATATGTTACTCCTGGCTCTTGATACTTCTACCCGCCATGCCAGCGTGGCCCTCTGTAGCGAGGAACGCCTGTACGGCGAACATACCTGGCAGGCAGGCAATAATCACAGCGTGGAAATGCTTGAACACGTTCAGCACCTGTGTACTGAAAGCGGCGTAGCTTTGTCCGCGCTAGAGGGACTGGCCGTGGCCATTGGCCCTGGCTCGTTCAATGGTGTACGCGTAGCCGTGGCTACGGCGAAAACGCTGGCCTTCGCTCTGGGCAAGCCGCTGGTTGGTATCAGCACGCTGGAAGTCAGCGCGGCTCAACATCAGCTGTGGCCAGGGCCGGTCTGCGCGCTTCTAGAGGCCGGACGCACTGATCTCTACGCTGGCTGCTACCTCTTTGAGTCCCAGACCAATCAAGGGGTTATCACCTATAGCCCGCGCTTGCTCGGCGACTGCCAGGTCTTACCAGTTCGGGAACTGGCCCACTATCTCCAGGCTGAAATAAAACCTCTGCTCAACAGCACAGGAGTGATCTCGACCACCCCTTATTTGCTATGCGGCGAGATTAGCGAGTCCTCACGCCTGGAACTGGCCACGTCCCTGGCAGGACAAGCCCTGTTCGCGCCAACTATCCCATCCGCGCGCCGGGCCTCAACCCTGGCCAGCCTGGCCTGGCTGCGCATCGAGGAACAGCGCCTGGACGACCCGCTCACGCTGGAGCCTTTGTATTTGCGTCGTCCTAATATCACTACCAGCACCCGGAAGCAGCCGCTCCTGGGTAAGCAGCCTGCGTCATTAAATTAGCAAAACAATCAACTTAGTACAGAAAGGGAAGAGGGTGCGTTACGCCATTGATCGTATGACGATGTCAGACGTACCTCGCGTTGTCGAGATTGAGCGTCTAGCATATCCGTCTCCCTGGCCTCCCAGCGCTTATCGCAAGGAGTTGCAGGACAATCGCTGGGCCCATTACATCGTATTGCGAGATAAACAAATATCGCAGGAGAGCGTTGCGGTACCCGCCTCAGATGGAGAGAAGCCGCGGCGTTTTTTCCCGCTTTCATTTTTGCCTGGACGCGCGACCGCGACGGTTCCATCGCCTGATCTGGCCTCGATTCTTGGCTTTGCCGGCCTCTGGCTGATGGTAGACGAGGCGCATGTGACGACAATCGCTATGCATCCGAATTTTCGTCGGCGGGGCCTGGGTGAGTATATGTTAGCCAGTCTGATCGAGATTGCCTATGAGATCGGAGCTAAATGGGTCACGCTTGAAGTGCGCGTGACCAATTATAATGCGCAGAATCTCTATCGTAAATATGGATTTCGCGAGGCCGGCTTGCGCCATCGTTACTACAGCGATAATCAAGAAGATGCTTTGATCATGTGGACGGATGAGATTAATTCCCCCGCCTATAAACAGCGTTTCCAGGAACTCAAAACTGATCTGATGAGGAAACTGGTCGCGCAGTAAAGATACTGTTTGCTTTTTTGCGCGCTATACTAAAGACAAGACCTCCTGTGTGGAGCTTTGTCAGCACGAAATCTGCGCAATTCACAAATGAGGGAAGGGACTATGCTCGTACTGGGAATCGAAAGCTCGTGCGATGAAACTGGCGCGGCGCTTGTGAAAGATGGCCGTTATCTGCTCTCCAATGTGGTCGCTTCGCAGATCGACATCCATAATCGCTATGGTGGCGTGGTACCTGAGGTGGCATCGCGCCAGCAGTTAGCGGCGATTATTCCAGTCATCGAGACGGCGCTGGAGCAGGCAGAATGTGGCTGGGAGGACCTTGATGCTATCGGTGCGACATATGGTCCCGGACTGGCAGGCTCGCTGCTGGTCGGTCTGACTGTTGGAAAGACGCTCGCCCTTGTCTATAATATTCCTTTCCTGGGTGTAAACCACCTGGAAGCGCATATCTACGCGAACTGGTTGCGCCAGTCGGAAGATGAGAACTGGCAGCCCGGTAGTGAAAGCGGGGCATTTCAGACTGGTGATCCGCTCTTTCCAGTGCTCTGCCTGGTGATTTCAGGCGCGCACAGTGAACTGGTGCTAGTGCGCGGTCATGGTCAGTATGAGCTGCTGGGGCGCACAAAAGACGACGCGGCGGGTGAAGCATTCGATAAAGTCGCGCGTGTGCTGGGCCTGGATTATCCCGGCGGTCCCTCGATTCAGAGAGCCGCGAGCCTGGCGGAAGAAGAACTCCAGCGCGCAGGTAAGCCGCTAGCCCTGGCACGCAATACCTATCGCCTGCCCCGTGCCTGGCTGCGTGGCACTTACGATTTTAGCTTTAGCGGTCTGAAAACCGCTGTGCTGCAGATAGCCGAGGGCGCGACCTCAAACCAGCGCGCGCTTGCGTCTGGCGAGAGTAAAACTGGAAAAACTCAGATCAGTAAATACACCAATATGGGTCTCTCCGCCCAGAAAAGCGGCGTGAACGTTCCACTTATGGCCGCCAGCTTTCAAGAGGCAGTGGTAGATGTGCTGGCAGTTAAAACGCGCCTGGCGGCCCAGGAATACCAGGTCAAACAGGTGCTCCTGGCGGGAGGTGTCGCGGCTAACCTGTCCTTGCGTACACGCTTAGAGCAGGAATTACGCCCGCTGAATATTCGTCTCGATTATCCACCCATTGCTTTCTGTACTGATAACGCTGCGATGATCGCCAGTGCCGCCTTCTTTCACCTGCTTCATGGTGAACGGCACAATCTGGACCTGGACGTACAGCCGGGTTTGAGCCTACCATTTAAACAAAAAGAATAGGGAGGAGCAAACGTATGACACATGCAAAGACCTATGCGCTGGGCATAGACCTGGGAGGTACAAAGGTTCTGGCTTCACTTGTGGACGTGACAAGCGGTGAAGTGGTCGCCTCGGTGCGCAAACGCACCAAAGCTGAGAAAGGCCAGGACTTTATCTCTAAACGGACGGTCGAACTGGCTCAGGAGGTACTTAGCGAAGCCGAATTGACTAATGGCGCGGATATCGTGGCTATTGGCGTCGGCGCGGCTGGCCAGATTGATCGCCAGAGCGGAACAATCCTGGACGCGCCTAATCTAGGCGTACACAATCTGAACCTGGGTGAGTTGCTAGGTCAGCAATTTAACAAGCCTGTCTCTATTGGCAACGATGTTGAAGTAGCTTCCATTGGCGAACTCTACTATGGCGCAGGCCAGGGTTACAAAAACTTTGTCTGTGTCTTTATCGGCACTGGCATTGGCGGCGGCATTGTGCGCGATGGCCAGATGTATACGGGCCTGACAGGTACAGCGGGTGAGATTGGCCACGTGCCGATTGAGGCCGGTGGGCGCATCTGCGGCTGTGGCAATCGCGGTTGCCTGGAAGCCTATGCCTCACGTACAGCGATCACCAAAGCCATCATGGCCGAGATTCACCATGGGCGCAAATCTGTACTCGCCGATGAAGCAGAGCTGCAACTGACACAGGGTGAACCGATTATCCGCTCTGGTCTACTGGCCAGCGCTATCAAACAGCATGACGCGCTGACCATTGAGATTGTCACCGAAGCAGCCGATTACCTTGGCTATGGCCTGGGTACGGTGATCAATTTCTATAATCCCGAATGTGTCATCCTGGGCGGCGGCGTTATCGAAGCCATTGATCTGCTCTTTGAGCGAGCCAGCAGTCGCGCACTGACCATCGCGCTCAGTCAGCCCGCGGCCAAAACAAAAATTATGCGCACACGCCTGGGTGACTTCTCCGGCGTAGTCGGTGCCGCCTGCCTTGCTGCCAAAGCGGCTGGCTATAAACTCGGCAACGAGCCATAAAGCGCGCTATGAGTCAGGCCTGACTTTTTTAAGCAGCATAAGCGCGTATACTCCCACTCCGCCTCTTCTTTTCTCCGAGGCGGAGTGGGAGGCAAAAGCTGTTACGAATAATACTCTACAGTATAGCGAATAAAGCCAGAAGCTTCTTCGCCTGGCTGCACTTCCAGGAGATGGGCAATATCTTGCTGATCGTTCTGGAACAGGTTGATGGCATCAGTAGAGCAGGTCTGGTTTTCCAGGCAGAAGAAAGGGCCATCTCCCAGCGTGTAGATGACGGCGTGCGTAAAATCCGCTGAGGCGGTGATACGCAGACGCAATTGCTGGACGCAATGCTCGATCAGGGCTTCGTTGGCCGCAGGCCGGCTGGTATACACATGATCCAGCTTGAGATGAGAGACCTGGCTAAACTGATTGAGGTCGAACATCGCGTACATGACCGAGTCAACATCCAGCAGACGCCCGGTGGGTAGCAGCTCTTTATCGGCCTCCATAACGTGAGCAGCGGGCAAGCTAACCAGGGTCTTTTCCGGTTCAGCGAGCAGATGGAAGTAAGGATGGAGCGCGAAGCCGTACGGCAAGGGCTGTGTATCCTTATTGGAGACCGTATACGTGATAGTAATCCCAGCACTAGTCAGGGTATAAGTCAACGCCAGACGGCTAAGAAAAGGATACGCGCTAAAGTAGGGGGTTTCTGGGTTTGCTTCGATGTAGGTTGTCACGGATGCCCCTTGCTCATCGGCCTGGGGCGGCTCGTAATCCCATGGGCGATCAAAAACCAGGCCATGAATCAGCGGACCCTGATGGCGCGGTACACCGTCAAACGTGTAGTGCTGACCGCGATAGGTGTACTGCTTGTCGCGTACGCGATTGGGAAAGGGCCAGAGCACAAAATTGCCTGTATGCCCGCGCACTTTGAGCTTTTCCTGTTCCCAGAACAGCAGTTCGTGTTCGCCAGTTTTCAGGCGATAGAAATTGCTCCCCAGCTCAGGAGCGATCTCAGCCAGCAGATTGCGCGCTGGATCGCTCGGATCTGTATAAGACAGAGCAATGATGGTTGTATTCAGTTCGGGGTTATGAATTGCCTCCGCAGAATAAAGAACGGCCACGTTACCAGATGTCATGTATACACCTCTCAAAGAAAGTTGAATGGGGTTCTAATCTCTATTATATTGCGTGATAAGCAAACGGTAAAACCCATCATAGCACAAGCTACTACCAATTTTCACCGTGTGTCCCCTTTTGGCTAAAAACTCGTTTTATAGGACTGGATGCCCGTATTATTGCAGTAAAAAAACAGGTAAAACCCTTGCATTCTCAGTAGAAATCAGGTATTGTTTGCACATAATATATCTGTGTGATAACAGGCTAACGAGAGGAGAAGGAATGGGGCAAATGACAGTAGAATGATTTCACTGATACGGATTCAGCGCATTTAATCGGTGTAACAACCCGTAGCATGATGACCTATAGGACAACTTCCTGCACGAGCGACACAAGGAGAGTTGCGCCATGCAAAATGTATCCTTCCGTAAAGTGAAGAATGCTGTATATCTCGTCAAGCAAACAGACGAAGCCATCTGTCACTTTGAGATGGCGGGCCTCTTGCCAGAGGACCAGACATTGGCGCTGAACACCAGGCTCGGCACCCTCGCCCTGTTAACCAGCGACCCGACTCACGCGCATCCAATTCTGCTCACAGAACAACAATTCAGTAGCAGCGAGATGAGCGTGCTTGTACCATTGCTCCAGTCATACCCGCATTATTGTCCCTATGAAATACTGCTCGCCAGTTTCAATAGCGGCAATACTACCGAGGCCAGTATCGAGCGCTTCCGCCTGCGCTTGCAAGAGGCCCAATTCGCGGGTGTCTGGGATTATGAAATGCGCCCCGTGCGTAACATTCTCTCAAGGGCACGTTTCAAATTGCGCGATTTTGGCATTGAAATCTCCTCTATCCTGGAGACAGGCTATATCTTGATCTATCTGCCAACACGTAGCAAGCTATAATAGCTGTTTTGGCCTGATTTTACAAAATCAGGCCAAAACAACTTTTGCCTCCCTACCCCACCTCCATAAACCTCTAGAAAAAGGGCTTTGCCTGCGGCACGAGCAGAGAACAAATCCGCGCTGCCCATTTCCCAACAAGCATGCATGCTGAGATAGTCAAACATACGCGGCTTTCAAACTATGCGAGATCCGGCTCCCATATTGTACAGGTATTAATATCCCAGTAATGCAGAGCAGCACCAAGAAATGACTGTGTGCCGAGGAGAAGGACGCCTTCGTCTGGCTCAATCCCATTCTTTGCATACTTAAAAGCCTCTTCCGCGCTGTCCATAGCCTCTACATCAAGGCTATAACGTGAGGCGATAGAAGCAGCATCCTCGTACCAACTCAAATTAGGTGCGGCGACTTTTGTCACAATGATTTTACCAACTACAGGCGCGATTTGAGCACAGAGGCCAGCCAGATCTTTGGACCTGGGTACACACACAATGGCTGTAATACGCCTGGCTGGATAATTCTGCATAATTTCACAGATGTTTGCCGCTGACTCACGATTAATAGCGCCATCTAAGAGAACCCAGGGATGTTGCTGTAAAAGCTGAGCACGACCTGGCCAATGCACGCGGCGTAATCCCTGAAAAATGCCTTCGTCTGTGTACTTTATTCTCTGCTGAGCCAGCAAATGCACCGCCAGAATGGCTAGCGCGGCATTCTCCGTTTGATGGCGTCCTGCTAAAGAGATATGCAGATTCCTATACACATGCTCAGCGAATTGAATATCGCAATTGACGCCCGTTAAGGTATGCACTACGTTATCTATGCGCATCTCAGTACTGACTGACAGGATTTTTGCAGCCAGGCTGGCTCCCACAGAGTCAATCACTGCCTGGACCGCGGGCGTTTGAGGAGCAGTTACGATGAGACTGCCAGGGGCAGTGATATATGTTTTGCTCCTGGCAATATCCTGGATAGTTGGACCTAACTTATCTACATGCTCTAACATGATAGGCGTAAGGACCGAGACATCCGCTGCAACAAGTTTTGCTTCATCATATTCACCGCCGCGTCCAGCTTCGACAACAAGCGCGGAGACATCTGCTTCCGCAAATAGCGTGGCTGCGAGAGCAAGGATCACTCCTCCTGGTCCCAGGTAGTCTGGAGGGGTTAGCCGCGAGATAATCGAGCGAACGGCGGCAGCAATCTTAGCAGCTGCGGCCACTAAAGCCTCATCGGATACGCACTGCCCGTTAATACGAATACGCTCATTAAAGCGCCGCATCTCAGGGCTGCTGATAAATCCCACTCGCTCACCACTGGCCTGTAGCAGGCTGGCAATTAATGCTGAGGTTGATCCTTTGCCCTTACTTCCCGTGACAGTCATCCGAGGCCAGCGCTGAAAATCAATCTGCAAAAGAGCAAATAGCTCGCGAGAAAATGCGAGATTACGAGTAACGGAATCTAAACCATGGAGGTGTTCGGCAGCACTCAGGTAAGAACTATAAACTAATTCCCAGATAATATCAGGCATAAGAACTTTATGAGTTTGCGTATTCTGAGTAGCCATTTTTTGTTAAGTCCATTCTCGCTTTCCCCAGTGATGCTGGTTGGGCCTCTCAAGCCTTTTCGTCTCCATTTTGGAGAACAGATACCTGGTATACCATCAAATGGACAGGATAACTCTCCTGTGCGTATTCCGGGCTGATACTGTACTACAAATCAACATAATAGGCAAGAGGATTGCGCCTGCGCGCAGGGTTCTCAAAAGTCTTTTCCCACCCGCCCACTTTTCAGGGGTAGGTTGCCTCTCTTCCTCCGCCCGCCCACACTCCCTGGACCCCTCCAGGCTAAAGAAAAGAGTTTGTGCAAGTTTATTTTATCCCTCTTGTTCTTCTAAGAAGATATGCAAGCGAAAGATCGGTATAAGATTTCTCTTGTCTTATACTAGCCTTCGCGCATTCGGTATAAACTTCCAGAGCCAATCTCTCTTTTCGACCCGGCAAGTCTTCATTTTCCCCTTGTAAAAGATTAGGAGACTACGGAAAGGCAGACAGGGTAAACTCACCATTGTACAGAGGAGTCTGTAGAAAGCATACAGACGGACACAGAAGCACCGGGAGGGAGCACCAGGCTTGGAATTGAAAGGAGGCTCTTAATGCAATCTATCTGGCGCACGATTATCAAAGGGGTAGTATGGATCGGGTTGGGTATGGGGGTAGTAGTAGTCTTTCATCTGGGTGGCACAGCCGCTCTGCATGTGGGCCAGTTCGCCCCAGTTACTGGCGGGTTCATTGGGGGCACCATGGTGCTGTTCAGTGTGCTCTCGCCCATTCGCCGCGGAGAAAGTGCCGAGCCATGGATCGGCCAGGAAAAGTTGGGATGGATCTTAATTGGACTGGGCGTGATCTTGTGGGCACTTGGTGATAGCAACTGGCGCTATTATGTTTCGATGGGGCAAGCTCCGTTCCCCTCAACCGCCGATATCGGCTATTCCGCGTTCCCGCTCTTCGTCTTCACAGGACTGCTCCTCCAGCCGTCCTCTGAGACCGGCAGCAAACGCTTACTGGTTTTGATGGATAGCCTCATCGCGATGGGTTCGATCCTGGCTATCGCCTGGTATCTCTTACTAGGCTCACTGGCTCAGGCACCAGGAGAAGCTAATCTGGCGAAGATCCTGGGCCTGTACTATCCAATCGCGGATATGGCCTTGCTCAGTTGCGTCGTTTTCCTGCTGATGCGTGGGCAAGGGCGCACCTATGAAGCGTCAGCGCGACGAACCGGATTGCTGGTTGTGGGACTTGGCCTCTGTTTCTTCGTGACATCTGACTTCATCTTTAATATCCAGAATAACGCCGGTACTTATATCGAGGCAACCTGGACCGATATGGGCTGGCCTCTGGGACTGATGACCATTGGCATCGCCGCCTTTCTACGGCGCTATCTGCCCGCGACTCCAGCATATGTCATTGAAGAGCGTGTTGTACGCAATCAAATGCGTAATCTGTTTGGCCCAACACAGTTGATCCCTTATATTCTCCTTGGCCTGCTCCTGTTGACCCTGGCGCTCAACGCGCTCTCTGTCGATCCGGGACAGCTAGCCATTCGCCCGGTTCTACTCTGTGCTACCATGGGGGTGGTGGCGTTAGTGGTAGCACGGCAGATCTTCACTCTCTGGGAAAACGCTCGCCTGGCCCATGATCAGGCTGAGGCGCTCATTGATCTAAGCAGAGCTAACCAGCGAGTCGCGGAACAGGCTCAAGAGATTTCTGAACATAACGCTGAACTGGAACGTGGTATCGTCCATTTGAAGGATGTCCAGGCCCAACTGGCCAATGGCAACCTCAAAGCACGGGCAAACCTGGCCACCGGTGTGCTGATGCCGCTCGCTGGCAGCCTGAATCTGATGGCCGAGCGCCTGACGCGCCTGGGACAGATCAATCAGTACACGCAGCGCCTGATGCGCGCCCTGAGCGATTTCTGCACAGCCCTGGAACGCAGCCCCGCTGGCGCGCCACTCCTGGTACCGACTTCCTGTAATGAGTTTACTGAAATAAATCGCATCATCCTCTCTTTACAGAGCAAGGGTAGCCTGAACGCGTTGCCGTCCACCAACCCACTGGTCGGCTCCTACGGTCAGCATTCTGGCCCGTCTTCAACGCAGCCGCTCTCCCCACGCTCTGGTACGCGTACAGTTTCAGGAGCGCGCTCGCTGCCATCCTCCGGTCAACTCCCCCCGTCCTCCGGTGGATTAGCACAGCCAGTCACGCCGGCTCAGTATCGCGCGATGTCTGCCGCCTCCAATCATACAGCCCTGATTGCTAGCGGTGGCGAAGAGAACGGCAGAGTCCGCGCCGAGTCAACCTCAGAAAACGGCTGGGATTGATCGCCCGCCCGCGACCTCTGCCAACCGCGGCCCCTCATCTTTAAAAGATGAGGGGCTTTTTGTGGGTAAAACTTGATTTCACCAGATAATACTTCTGCTCTATATGCTCCAGGACTGCGTCTATAGGGGCTTGAATTTGCAAGCGGCAGACCATAGTTTCTATAGAGTTGAAAGGTGCCATTTTCATACAGTTTGTTGGAAGGTGAACCACCTCCGCAGAACGCAAAGTAAGAGCAGTCTGTGTAATGTATAATATCTCTGGACATCTTACTTACATTTGCCGGGTTCCACACAAAATAACAGCAAGCAGGGAGCATTACATTTCATGAAGCTAGGATTACAAGTACCTGTGTTCACGTACCCTCAGGGCCAGGAAAATCTGGGAGATATCTTCGGGTTGATCGCTGAGCGCGCGGAACGGGCTGGCCTGTATAGCTTATGGGTTATGGACCACTTCTTCCAGATCGGCTTCGCTGGGCCACCAGAACTCGAAATGCTGGAGGGTTGGAGCGCGTTAGCATTCGCGGCTGGCCGCACCAATCGTATCAAGCTGGGCACTATGGTGACAGGCATTACATATCGCTATCCAGGTATTCTAGTGAAAACCGCGACTACCCTGGATGTGCTTTCGCATGGGCGCGCCTACTGCGGCCTGGGAGCTGCGTGGAATGAGGAGGAGCATATGGGCCTGGGAGTACCTTTCCCGCCGCTGGCCGAGCGTTTTGAGCGCCTGGAAGAGACGCTACAAATCGCTCAGCAGATGTGGGCTGGCGATGAGAAGCCTTTCGCCGGGAAACACTACCAGCTCCAGCGTCCGCTTAACTCCCCGCGCGCCGTCCAGAAGCCCCATCCGCCGATCCTGATTGGTGGCGGCGGCGAGAAGAAGACCCTGCGGCTGGTCGCGAAATACGGAGATGCGTGCAACCTTTTCTCCGGCTTTGGCAACAACACGCTGGAGCGCAAACTCGAAGTGTTACGCGAGCATTGTGCGACGGAAGGTCGTCCCTACGCAGAGATCGAGAAAACCACGCTCGATTCTTTCGCGCTCACGCGCGACGGTCGGGATGATACACTCAGTCCCACTCAACTTATCGAACGCTGCGCGGCCCTGGCTGAACTGGGCATCGACCAGGCAATTTTCAGCCTCCGCAACGTCTCTGAGATCGAACCCTTCGATCTTCTAGCCGCAGAGGTGATACCCATAGTAGAACAGATCGCGGTAGCTGGCCGCTAGCTCGCATCCTGGCAGCTTTGCCGTCGAGTCGTCTGTAAGTGGCTGAGCTTGCAGGCGGCAGGTCCGCCTGCCGCCTGCAAACTCAGCCACTTACCCCCAAATCAGGGTGGAGTTTCTGTGCAAAGGGCGGTATGCCTGCCTGTCCGGGATTTTGCCCCACAGAGCTAGGAGGCATTAGTAGCGAAAAGGATGCCCAGAGCGATCAGGCCAAAGGCCCAGCAGTAGATGGCAAAGGGAGTCAGGCGACCTTTCTCGAAGTATTTAGTCAGGAAGCGGGTGCTCAGGAAAGCGGCGATGCCCGAGAGGATGATGCCAGGGATAATAAGCTCCCAGGTCTGCGCGCTCTGGCCAAGCAATTGTGGCACCTCCAGCAGGCCAGCGGCGGCGATCAGGGGCGTACCCAGCAGAAAAGAATAGCGCGCCGCGTCCTCATGAGAAAGGCCCACGCTCAGGCCACCAACCATAGTCACGCCGGAGCGCGAGATGCCGGGGATCAGGGCCAGCGCCTGGCAAAGTCCGACTATGATGGCCTCTTTCCAGGAAAGCGAAGCAAGCGGACGGAAGGCCGTAGAGCGTTCTGCGTCGGCGGATATTCCATATTTCGCTTCGGCCCGCTTGCGCATGGCCTCGCCCACAAAGAGGATCGAGCCGTTGACTACCAGGAAGGCCGCCGCGATAATGGCCGAGCTAAAGATTTTGTCGGCATATTCCTGAAGAATTACCCCTAAAATGCCGCCAGGGACACAGCCAATGATGATCAGCCAACCAACCCACTCCTCAGAATCCTTGCGGATCTCCGCTTTTTTAATGCTATTCACAATCGTCATAATCACCTGAACCCAATCGCGCCAGAAATAGATTACAAGAGCAACACTGGTGCCCAGGTGGAGGGCTACGACCAACGGAAGAAAACAACTTTTACCGCCGCAAGCGGTATTTGTGGCAAAGTCGAGGGGAAAGAGTTGGGGTAGGAGGCCTGGAATAATCACAGTATGGCCCAGGCTGCTGATCGGGAACAGCTCAGTTACTCCCTGGAGTAGCGCCAGAAAAATAACTTGCCAGAAATTTATGTGCATTGCAAATCTCGCTTATAGCTGGTTGTATGAGTCATATCTCTGGTTTGAAACGCGTGACGTTTCAAACCAGAGATATGACTCACGATACCTTCGCCAGTCCTATTGGTTCAGGTGGTCTCGCTGCTCGTCTAGCTGGATTTGCGCGTAAGTTGCTTCGCAGACAAGATCGCCTGTCTTGGGTTTGGTATAGAAATAGTAGCAAGCGGTCGTTTTCGGGTGGGCCGCAGCTGTGAGCGCGTGTAGATTAGACGCGCTAATAGGCGTTGGCGGCAAGCCCTTGTGCGTGTAAGTATTCCAGAGACTAGCAGTCTCGACAGCCGAGCCTTTGCCCAGATTGTTCAGATCACCCCAGTAGTGTGCATTGCCTGTGGGGGGATGGTCGCTGTCGTAAGCATATTCCACCGTTGGGTCAGATCCCATAAAGCCAGCTGTTTCGGCTGTGGGCCTGGACAGACGATTCAGGTAGATGCCAGCGATCTGTGGCATTTGCGCGGCATTACTGGCCTCGCGCTGCACAATTGAGGCAAGTGTGATCAATTGATACTCATCCAGACCTTGCGTTTTCGCGGCGGGGAGTAGCGGCGCTACGGCGGATTGCATTTCATTGAGCATCATATCGATGATCTGTGTTGTATTATAGTTGACCGGAACCAGATAGGTATCCGGGAAGAGCAAGCCTTCCATGCTCTTGCGGCCTTTCAGGATGGGATATTTGGAGGCATCGGGGAAAGCATCTGGATGATGAGTCCAGTTCAGAAAATCCTGCTTATTAAAGCCGCTCAACCCGGCCTGAGAGGCCTGTGTAGCTGCCTGCTCCAGACGCCAGCCATCGATAAGCAGGATGTTTTTATGGTCCGGCTGAGCATTTTGCAATTTGGCGATAATCCCGTCAATAGTTGTGCCCGGCGTAATAGTATAAACGCCAGCCTGCAAAGTGGTATCCAGACCTCTGACTCGCGCCCAGATAATAAAGGCCAGCGGATAGCGAATCAAGCCCTCCTTGTACAAATCATTGGCAATTTGTGTGGTTGTCTCCTGGGGTATGATGGTCAAAGTTACTGTATGAGTCTGGTTTGTGGCAGGAGGCTCAAAAATTGTCGAGACGGTATTCCAGGCCTCGTAAATGATGCCAAAGACGACAATTGCTACCAGGAAAACGGCTATGATAGCGCCGCGGCCTCGTTTTTTCATTCTATATCATCCTCTGTCTGGCTTGAGAGCGCGGGTCGCTCTCGTTCCCGCTTCTGGGAGTGCTGATCCAGGTATTCCTGCAAAATTACAGCCGCGGCCCAGGCGTCTATTTCTTGCTGGCCTTGCTTTTTACGCCCGCGCTCACTGCTGCCTTTCCCTCCTCTACCGCCCTGCTTTCGGTGATGCGCGCGACTCTGCTGGCCACTTTCGGCCAGCAAACGCTCGGCTTCAACGGTGGAAAGTCGCTCATCCCAGAAACGTACCGGAAGTGAAATATGTGCTTTGAGGCGTTCAGTGAAGGCGATTATTTGCTCTGCTTGCGCGTGAATGGCTCCATCCAGGCTGATGGGCAGGCCGATTATCAGCTCTTCCGCCTCTGTTTCCACGATCAATTGTTTTAATCTGGCCAAGGTTTCAGCTTCGTCGCGCGCGACGCGTAGCGTCATATAAGGCGAGGCCAGGAATCCGCTGGCATCGCTGAGAGCGACGCCAATTCTGGCCTCGCCTACATCCAGGGCCATCAAACGTGTCATGAGATACTTCTCCGTAGCGTTTTGTTTTTCCAACTACTCATTTAACGAAGCAGCCTGGCATAAGTTCTATTCATTAGCCATTTTTCGTTACCTGGGGCAGAATCGGCTGGATAGTGACCTGTATCTGATCCGCGCGCAAAGGCAGCAGATTGAGGAACCAGGGACTTATGGTAATCTGTGCATTCAGGAAGCCCACCTGGGCCATACTGCTTTTCAAAGAACTGATAGCCTGGTCCACGCTTTTACCTACCAGTCCATTACGGATCTCGATCTCCTGGTCGGCGGGAATCTGTCTCACGGTGGCCCCTGTGGCTTTGGCGCTGATTGCCAGGGTTTTGCCATCAGGCGAGGGGATACCCTTCTCATTAGCCAGCGTGATGGGCAACTGGTCTGCCAGACTGGAAGCCGGGTGTAATTTCAGGATCGAGGCTTTCAGCAGGTCGCTAGCCGCGTTTTTAAGCGCGCTGGCGCTCGCGTACAGCACGCTAATATGCAAGGTAAGCATGCCGGGAAAGGTGCCGCTCTCCGCTGGCGCGTTCACGCCGGGAGTACCGCTAAGCTGTTCCGCGGCCAGCGGATTGGCACTGGTAAGCGCGTTGGGCATGGGCGCTCCCAGAAGATCATCAGGATGCGTTTGTAATTTCAACCAGGTGCTGATCTTGCTCTGCAAATCTTTGTGCAGGGTATTTTTTAGATTCTGCAGATCCGCTTGCGTGACCGCGGTTACGTTTCTGGCTCCGCCATTGGCGGTAATAGCCGGGTTGGTCACATTCAAACTGAGCGCTTGCACAGTGATGTGGTTATAATCCGCGATACTGGCCAGACTAGCAGCGGGGATAGATGTAATGCTGTTGGCGGCTACGTTACCAGATACACCAGCCTGTTGAGCAGTGATAGGCACAGCGGGGTTGGGACCTGTGCGTGCAAAGGCCTCCGCGTCCGTCACGAAAGGGATGCCACTCTGGGTGGTCACAATAGTACCGGTTGGAATACGTACACTTGCATTGCTATTATTGATGAAAGTCACCTTACCTGTGGCCTGCTTGTCTCCAACGCTGGTCTGCCCGGTAGCAGTTCCCTGGCCGCTGGTTGAGAAGGTCTCTTCCAATACCTGCGCCTGCATGGTCTTTGGCGCGCCAGCTTGTGGATGCGCAGAGGCGGTGAGCTGGATATTCTGGCTATAGCTCTGGGCCTGGAGCGAGATGGTAACTTTGGCTGTAGGCACGATGTAAAAGAGCAGCCCCAGCACAACCAGCAGTACGGCCAGGACAGTGAAGGCAAGACCCAGGATGCGACCGCCGCGTTTGCTCGCGCGCTGGCTCCTGGCAGTTCCGCTCACGGTGGACCCGGGTACAGGCGCAAAGAGGGGAGCGCGCGGGCCGATCTGTGATGCAGGGCGTCCGCGTGGGCTGACCTGGGCCGCTGCGGAACCAGGCCTGAGGGTCTGGGATGAACGCGAACCAGCCTGCGGAGCGCCGGGTTTGAGAATCTGAGATGGGGGCTGTTGAGTCGGTCTGAGAGACTGAGACGAGCGTACACTGGCCTGTGCCGAGGCACTAGATTTGAGCTTCTGCGACGGGTGCGGCGAGCCAGCCTGTTCTCTGGATGGACGACCGGTCAGCGTAGGCCTGTCCTGGATAGCTAGCAATTCTTCATCTTCGTCGAGATCCGGCGGACCAGGACGAGGCGCGCGCGGCGAATGCTGGCGCATCTGCCCGCTGGGACGACGCTGGCCTGACGAAAGCTGGTCTGGCCTGGGCAGAGAGGTGATTTTAGGGGGCGTAATAGCACCTAGATCGCCCAGATCCTCGATCTCGTTCTGCATAATCTCGGTGGAGCGATCGGAGATATCTGGCACGTTGGTACCCACCTCCTCGTCAAAGAGGTTAGGCGTAAAGCCTCTCTGCTCTGGCAGAGGCAGATGCGGCTGTTCATCTTCCATGTAGGTGAAAGCATATTTTTGAGAGACAGCGCCCCTGCTACCTCGAGCGGGGGGAAAGCCGCCCTGCTCACCCTGTTCGCTTTCGTCGCTCACGCCAGCGGATTCGCGAATCCGCTTGGCAGTGTTATAGTCATCGTCGTCGTAGTACGAAACCTCGTCATCATCGCGACCAGGCACGGAGGGGCGCACCGAGGGTGTAGTGCTGATATGAAAATCGCGCAATTGATGCTTGTGGCTCTCAGGCTCTTTGAAGAGTGTAGGTGGAGGAGCAATAGGCAACCTCTCCCTTTCTCTGTGTTCCTCTTTTTCCTGTTCCTGATAGAGTTGTTCCGTGCGCTCAGTCGTAATATCCTCGTCATCGTAGAGCTCACGTTCAGGCGGGATAAGCTGAGCTGGAGGCCGATTACTTGTGCCAGGTGTCAGGCGAGACCTGCTACTCTGCGACTGAGGACCACGGCTCTCCGAGCTACCCCGATTACTACCGATGCGTGAGCGCGCGGTCCCGCGAGTATTGACGCTGCCTGGACGCGTGCTGGTGCCGCCCCCGCGCGAACGATTGCTGGACGACGATTCTTGCGATTCTGCTACACGAAAGCCTGCAGCGCGGGCCACTGCTCTCACCTGCCGATCAGGACTGACTACCAGCAGATCTTTGCCTAACTCGCGCATGCGGGCGTGGATCAAGCGCCAGCCAACATGGCTACGCAATTGCGTCTGCGGCGGAATAACCAGAATAATGCGCCGCGCCTGGGTTCTTTCCAGGCGTTCGCGCACGCTTGTTAACTCTTCTTCGGGACTGAGATAGATTGGGACCGGTTGTTCATCGGCCATATGCCCTTCTCCCCCTCTTGCTTCATATTGCTCAACTTGCTCGACAATACCTTCTAGCTCTCTCCTGTATCTGCTCGGTCATTTGTCTCTCTACGCGACCTGGCTGACAGGTAGTGAAAAGGCTTCTCTCCATTAAAGCGGATGCAAATCGCGGCTTCAGAAAGACCCTCATTTGATATTTAAATGTGCAAGCTATGGATGACCTGGTAGAGGGCTCTCTCCAGGATACTATCTTCGTCTTGCAGCTCGATGGCCTGATAGGCCAGAGCCATGGGCGTGATATCCTGCGCGTTTTTCAGCAGGTGATTAGGATCAGCAATGCTTGAGACCATACCGGGTTGAATGGTCTGGATGATCGGCGCGTGCGAGAACGGCAGGCGCTCGGTCCACGGAAAGCTCTCTAATCTCGCATTCAAATCCGGGAGGCTGGAACCACCCCCTACCATATAGACGGCTGGCGGCAGCAATTCTCCTCTGGCCAGTTCCTCGATCAGCAGTTCTACGCTATCCATCCAGGTCTGCACTTCCGAATCGAAGATCTGATGAATCTCGTCTCTTTCCGTCCCTTTGACCAGACCCTGCCCGTAGTTGATCTTGAGTTTCTCGGCCTCTTTCAAAGAGAGGCCTTTATGCGCGGCCAGGCGACGGGTAAAGGTGCGCCCACCGAGCGCGAACATACGTGTCTCCTCAATACCTCCCTGGCGCACCAGGGCTATATCCGTCGTGCCCCCACCAATATCGATGAAAATGGCCCCGCTATCAGCACTGGCGTTGCGGCTCAGGCAGCGGGCCAGCGCGTACGGCTCGGCGACAATCGTGGCCAGAGTCAGGTCCAGACCCTGCGCGACCGTCTGCAGCGCTCCCAGTTGCATCAGGGGTGCGAAGGCGCTGAAGAGGGTGAGGGTGAAGTGACGCCCGCGAAAGCCAACGGGATTAGTCACAACCTGCCCATCAATACTTACCGAGATGATGGCCGCGTTGGTGAGTCGCACCTCGATACTGGGATAGCCCGTTTCCATAGCGATGCGCTCTTTAGCAGTCTTTAACAGTTTCTGTTGCGCACTAGAGATCGCGCTTTCGAGCTCTTCGGGGGTGATGGGCTTATTTGGCTGCTGACGCTGCTTGGTGATCGTGGTCGAACTACCTTTGACCAGTTCTCCAGCGATCCCAATCACAGTATTGGGCGCGATAACTCCCCCGGCTGCCTCCTCGGCCCGTAGCAGGGCCTCGTTGCAGTTTGAGATGACTCCGGGAATATCAGTGACAATACCATCGGACATATGGCTATAGCTCTGCTGATAGCGCCCTACGCCCAGCACAACGGCGACATCATCTTGAACCTCGACAATCATCGCTTTGGCGTACGCGGTGCCAATGTCCAGCGCTGTGTAAAGCAGACGCTGGTCTTCTTCGCCAGATACATAATCGCTGGTATTGTCTGGTCCAGCGTAATACCCGTTCTCTGGCTCATGTTGTCCGAATATAAAATTGCGCAGACGCTGCAAGGGGTTCGGCATACCTGTCTTCCTGAACTTCTCTATGTGACGACTTCCCTGTTGCAGGAATGATGACCTCTGTCAGTTTTTCTCACGTGATACCAAATCCCTTCACAGATACCCCTCTGTTCGCTTCACTATGAGAGTACTGCAACATTTATGCGTGTCCAATACGTTATAGCACCCTGATTGATCGAGTGCAAGAGCAACCTTATGTACAAGTCATCCCTGATTTTGCAAAAACAGGGATGACTCATAAGACCCGTATCTGTTTATTTCACGTTTTCTTTGACAAATTTGGCTACAAGATCAAGAGCCGCGCCCAATTGGGCTTTGTCTTTGCCGCCTCCCTGAGCCGATTCAGGACGCCCACCGCCTTTGCCGCCAAGTTTTTGACCTACGGCTTCGGCGATCTTGCCCGCGTGCAAGCCACGGCTTATCAGTTCTGAGGAGACGCTGACCTGGAGGCTGATGCGCTCGTCAAGCATGCCAGCCAGGACCACGACGCCCGGACGCCCGATCTTGGTGAGCACCATGTCACCCATTTCGCGAATCACTTTGTCATCAGGCACATCGACGGTCGCGGCTACTACTGGTACGCCAGCGATATCGCGCACTTGCGTGGCCAGGGTGCTAGTCCGTTGCTGCGCCCTTTCACGCTGGAACTGCGCGATCTGTCGCCTGGCCGCGGCCAGATCCTGTAGCAGTTGATCGACTCTGTTCTCTAGCAGATCGGGCTGCGTCTGCAGTTTACTGCTTACGCGCTCGACAGATGCGTTACGCTGGCGCAGATATGCCTCGGCTCCGCGCCCGGTCAGCGCCTCAATACGGCGGATACCCGCTGCTACGCTGGTTTCCTGCACAGTAATATAGAGGCCGATCTGTCCTGTGGAGGCGCTATGCGTGCCGCCGCACAGTTCGATGCTCTCGCCCATCGAGACTACGCGCACGTGCTCGTCGTATTTTTCGCCAAACAGGGCCATGGCTCCCGTCGCTTGAGCCTCTTTGAGTGGCATAATCCGAGTCGTGATCGCGTAATCATGGCGAATCCAGCGATTAATCTGATCGTCCAGGCGCGCCAATTCTTCCTGGCTCAGCGGACGCGGCGAGGTGAAATCAAAGCGCAGGCGCTCTGGTTCCACTAACGAGCCACGCTGTTCAACTGAGGTGCCGAGCAGATCGCGCAAGGCTTTATGCAGGAGATGTGTGGCGCTGTGGTTGCACATAGTATCTTCGCGCCGCTGGCTAAGCACACTTGACTGCACGCTATCGCCTACGCGCAGATAGCCTTCATTGATCTTGCCATAGTGGACAATCAGCCCCTTGAGCGGCTTGCGCGTATCCTGGACCTCGAACACACCCAGTTGGCTCTCGATCTCGCCACGATCGCCAATCTGACCGCCGCTTTCGGCGTAGAAAGGCGTGCGGTCGAGAAGCACGAGGGCGGACTGGGGCGCGGTAATCGTCTCTACTTCCTGGCCATCCACTACCAGTCCGACGATCTTGCCGGAGTCATTGATGCCCTGGTAACCGGTGAATTCGCCGGGTCCGATGCGCTTGAGGATGGTAGCCAGCGCCTGCTCATCCTTCTCCTGCACAAAGGCATTGGTGGAACGGCTGCGCTCCTGCTGGCGCTCCATGGCCTTTTCAAAGGCCGGGATATCGACGGTAAAGCCGTGCTCGCCCGCCACCTCCTGGGTCAGTTCCAGAGGGAAGCCGTGGGTATCGTAGAGTTTGAAAGCCTCGTCGCCAGGAATCACAGACTGCTCCTGCCGCTGAAGATCCTGCAGGAGATCGTTGAGCAGGGCAAGGCCCGCGCTGAGTGTCTGACCGAACTTTTCCTCTTCAAAGCTCAGAATCTCAACGATGCGTGTGCGACGCAGGCCCAGCTCGGTATAGTGCTTCTTAAGCAGATCGATAACAGTATCTGCCGCTTCGGTCAGGAAGGGTTTATCCAGGCCGAGCAATTTACCGTGGCGCACCGCGCGACGTAAAACACGACGGAAGATATAGCCCCGGCCTTCATTGCTGGGCAAGACGCCATCAGCGGCCAGGAAGACCAGCGCGCGCCCATGATCGGCGATAACGCGCAGGGAGGCATCGGCTTTGGGATCATGACCATAGCTCACGCCAGCCAGCGAAGCGAATTTATCGATAATCGGACGAAACAGATCAGTGTCGAAGACCGACTCTTTACCCTGGAGGAGCAGGGCAATGCGCTCCAGCCCGAAGCCAGTATCGATATTCTTGCTGGGTAGTGGACTGCGGGAACCATCCAGATCCTGGAAGTACTGCATAAAGACCAGGTTCCAGATCTCCAGGAAACGCTCGCACTCGCAGCCAGGCGCGCAATCCGCGCGGCCACAGCCACGCTCTACACCGCGATCGTAATAAATCTCGGAGTCAGGCCCACAGGGACCACTTGCCCCCGGTGGTCCCCACCAGTTATCGGATAGCTGGGTAATGCTCGCGCGGCTCTTCCCCGTGATCTCTTCCCATAAGTAGGGCGCCTCATCGTCAGCGGGGTGAACTGTAGGATAGAGCAGCTCAGCCGGTAGACCCAGTTCTTGTGTCAGTAACTCCCAGGCCCAGGTAATCGCCTCGCGCTTAAAGTAATCGCCAACTGAGAAATTGCCCATCATCTCAAAAAAGGTCAGGTGCCGCTCATCGCCTACCGCGTCAATATCAGTTGTACGGAAACACTTCTGCACGGAAGTCAGGCGCACAGCTGGCGGAACCTCGCGACCCAGGAAAAAAGGAATCATCTGCTGCATGCCTGCTGTTGTCAGCAGCACAGTGGGATCATTACGCGGCACCAACGAAGAGCTGGGCATAATCGTATGGCCTTTACTCGCGAAGAAGCTGAGGAAGCGTTCGCGAATCTCGGCACCTTTCATCATATCTATTTCCTTTCACCCTGCTTCAACTCAGGCGAGAATATCCAGGGATGAGCGCATTTCTAGATCAAACATGACCAGGTTTCAGTTGCGTTTTTCAAGATCGGGAGAGCAACGTCCAGGAGCTTTTTCTGAGAACGCGCTTTGATTGTTTGCATTGAGGGATCTCACTAATCTTGCTCGCGGTATAAGAATGATCCCCGGTGCAATAAATGATATAATAATGGCACTCAGGCGCGACTACATGAACCCCTGGTAGCTTGCGTATCTTTGTGTACGTGATTATACCAGAGAAGTGGGTTTTTAGCAACGAGAGGATACATCGCATGACAGAACTTCTCACTTTGCCTCGTAGGACATTGCTTGTGCTCTGCGGCTCCGCGGGAAGCGGAAAAAGCACTTTCGCGGCTCAGCGTTTTCCTCCCACTAACATTGTCTCTTCGGATCGTTGCCGTGGCATGATTTGTGATAGTGAAAGAGAGCAAGGTTTCAATAAAGATGCCTTTGATCTATTCTACTATATTTTGCGCAAGCGTATGCTGAATGGGTTTTTCTGTGTGGCTGATAGCACAGCACTCAAGCCACAAGTACGCCAGGAGCTACGCCAGATCTCGCGTCATTACGGGTATTATGGCTGCCTGCTTATCCTGCCTACACCGCCAGAGATTTGTATTCAGCGCAACGCCCTGCGCACGCGCCAGGTAGGCGAACAGGTTGTATATTACCACGACAGCCTGTTGCCTCGGGTCTTTGAGGACGCTCCAAAAGAAGGCTGGGAGCGCATACAGATTGTGCGCGAGCAAGAAGAAGATCTGCAAATTACGCTTGAAGCATAGAAGAAATTTTTATACATTCCAGAATAAACTAGAACTTGGGGCAGACCTGTAGAATAGATTTGTCTGGCTATCCTCTATCCGGTGTTTGCATGAGAAAGAGAGAGAAAGAGGGGGTGCGATGAACAAATCTCTGAGCTGTCTATTCTGTTTATTGAGCGTGGTGATCACACTGAGCGGCAGTTTCTTATTCGCGGGCGGCTATACACATAGTACACTACCAGGCGCTCTGGCCCATCCTGTAGATAGCACAGCCGTGCTCATCAGCAAGATTCTCTTACTTAGCGCCAGTCTGCTGGCGCTAGTAGCCTGGGTCGGCGCGCTGGTGCGTTTGGCGCAATTGCGCCGCTGGGGATGGTTTGTCTGCCTGCTCGTTTTTTCAGGCATAGCTATGCCGTTGTATATTTTTCTTGGCCCGACTACCTATCCGCCCATGCCGATGACTACCCCTCCATATACTGGCTTCGGGGATTAGACCTGTTTCTGAGGCGGCAAGCAGTACACGATCTCGTTTATATGCGAGATGACGAAATCAGCGCCGCGCTGCTGGTAAAGGGTGCTTTCGTGGGGATAGACCAGGCAGACGGAGAGAATTTCGGGCTCGGCTGAGCGACGCTGGGCCCGGTAGTTGAGAACCACTGAGAGGTCGTCGCCTGTGTCGCCCACATAGAGGCCAGAACCGATGCCGCCAGCGATGCCCGCGATCGCCTGGGTTAGCGCGCGAGGATCAGGCTTGGGCACGAGATCGGCGGGAATCACGACCTCCCACCAGCGCTCTCCGCTATATGCCTCTAACATCTCCAGAGCAATGTCTACTTCGGGTCCAACCCGGCCTGTGATAATGCCCATGTGCTGAATGCCGCGCCGACGCAAATCCGCGAAGAAGTCCGGCTGAAAATATGGTTCCTCATTACGCACATAACCCGCGAAATCCGGCAGGTAGCGCGCGGTATAACCATAGCGTTTAGACAACTCTTCCGCTCCCCAGTAGAGCTCACGATAGATTTCACCGATCTGCCTATAATCAGGGTGCGCGCTGGACGGGGTGACTTCGCGTACCCATGTCAGCCCGCCATGGCCCTGCTGATTGGCGGCGTAAGAGAGAGCCGCCCATTCGGCATAACTGCGCTCAGCCAACGCTGTGCCGCGCCACTCGCGCAGACGAGCTGTGCAGAGCGCGGCCAGCAGGTAACACATATCCCAGTCGTTATTATAGCCACCAGCCTGTTTAAAGGCCAGTACGTCGTCATGCGTTAATAATGCTTTGCCCTCACTCTTCCCCCAATCCAACCCATTAAGCTGACCCACTATATACTCAGCAGCAGCAATGTCTGCGGCATGAAAAGAATCAACGGTCTTAATTAAAGTGCCATCGAGGTCAAAAAAAATCGTGTCGAGGGAAGCAGGTATGAACAGGTCCGGTCGCTGCCAGACTGGCAGATTCTTCATAAAGGCTCTTTCAGTGGTGTAAATTATCTGACATATATACTCAGCATTATAGCATATTATGGGTGATCCCTGATGTTGAAAAATCAGGCCAAAACAGCTTTTGCCTCCCCGACTCGCAGAAAAGCAGAGGTTTGGCGGGTGCTGCACGCCCGCCAAACCTCTGCTTTGAAACCTTGCTGGCTTTTTCTGTGTTAGAGCATCGGTATACAAGCACAAGACTTTGCTAAGCGCATGAAGGGACATCAGGATGAAAGGGAAATACTATCTCTGATAGATATCTATGGAAGTATTATGTAAAGAAAGGCAACAAGGCTTATGCAACCGCTTATGAGAGGACCACAAGAGCAAGCTTCTGCTGCTCGTTCAATCATCATTGAGGTAGAGCACCTCTCACATATGATCACTACAAGGGCAAAGCAAACAAGCATTCTGAACGATCTCGCTTTTCTTGTGCCAGAACAGAGCCTCTTCGCAATCACCGGGCCATCGGGAAGCGGCAAATCCACCCTGCTACATTTGCTCACAGGCATTGATCATGCCACCAGTGGACGCATTCTGTTTGCTGGTCAGGAACTGCGTGCTATGAACGAAGATGCTCTGGCACGTTGGCGTGGTAGACATGTTGGGATCGTTTTCCAGTTCTTTCAACTTATTCCGACCCTGACCGCGCTGGAAAATGTGCTCCTGGCGCTCGAATTGGGCGGGGGAGGAGGGCAGAAGCATGCCAAATGGCGCGAGCGGGCCCTGCAATGCCTGGACATGGCCCGAGTTTCAGCTTTTGCTCACCGACTACCAGGCGAGCTTTCAGGCGGTGAACAGCAGCGTGTTGCTATCGCGCGAGCTCTGGCAAACGATCCTCCAGTGATTGTGGCGGACGAACCCACAGGCAACCTGGACTCGCATACCGCTCACGAGGTCTTTGAGATGCTCGCGAGCTTTACCCATTATGGGAAGACTATCATCTATGTCACTCGTGATCATGCATTGGCTGGCCAGGCCAGCGCAGGCATCCAATTGCTCGACGGACAGTTCGCGTCATCCTGGCTACGCCTGGCAGTCTCCATCTTCTCAGTCCTGCTCTTGATCGCTCTCAGCGCGGGTTTATTCGCCGGAAGCGGCTTCAGCGGACGCTTCGAGACCATTAGCAGGCTGATTGCTCTGGCGATCGTATGTCTCGCTATCTCGGCCATGAACATTTTCTACCAGCGGAGGCGTTCCAACCCGTGGGCTAGCCGCGCACGATCTCAGCGTGGTACTGGCGAACCGGCCCATCCCTGGCAGGGGTTTGTCTTGCTTATCTTTTCACTCAGCACGCTGGCTATCTTGACCGCCCAACTCTGGAATTCCGCGCTTCCTGATCAATTGGGCGTGACAGACGCTATCGTGCAATTTATTCTGATATGCAGGCTCGTCGCACTAGCTTGCGTGGCTCTGACCATAGTGCTTATCAACATGACATTTCACAGCAAGCGCTAAATTGATTTTGGGG
Organism: Candidatus Paraktedonobacter carboxidivorans; assembly: GCA_041156125.1. Lineage (GTDB taxonomy): Bacteria > Chloroflexota > Ktedonobacteria > Ktedonobacterales > Ktedonobacteraceae > Paraktedonobacter > Paraktedonobacter carboxidivorans. The sequence goes on along the minus strand of JBEVTI010000013.1, from coordinate 41,212 downwards.
CAAGTGGCTGAGTTTCCAGGCGACAAAGCCGTCTGGAAACTCAGCCACTTACCCCAAAATCTCATTTTCTGTTCAAGCCTTCGTCAAGCAGGCTGACCAGGTATTGAAGTTTCTTGAGGCTATGTTCCGCATTGCGTTTGTTGCGTTCATAGCCATCAGGAGAGAGTTGCTGGAACCAGGCGAGGATATCCTCCTCGGAAATGTCGTACCATTTAGCATCGGCCTGGAGACGGAGATAGACGCGCATGGGTGGGTCCTGTTGCTTGCGCGTGGGGCTCTGAGCCTGCCCGCTCGCGGCGCTCTCGCGCTCGTCAGCCTCCAGGGCCGCGGCAATTTCCGCCGTGGGATGGAGTTCGTTGTAGAGCGTCTCAACATCCACTGAACGATAGAACACATCTTTACCGACGCCACGATGGGCCTTCAGGCGACCATCACTGGTCCACTGGTCCAGAGTCAGACGATCAACGCCCAGGCGTCGAGCTGCCTCGCCAGCGTCCACAAAGGCGAAGCGCGAGCCTCCCGGCCCTGGTTTCCCACTCATCATTTTTCCTGTGTCCTTCCCTGGTGCTGAGCGGGAGCCTGTTTCTGTTGTAGCGTGATGCTAAAGCCATCGGGATCATGCAAAATGGCGAAGGTTTGTCCAGAGGGCTGTGTCTGGGGCGCGAGTGAGAAAGGTGCGCCCTCGCTTCGCAGGGTCTCATACGCGCTCTGGAGGTCGTCGAGAATGAAGACCAGCGTGGCCTGACCCGCGGCTGGTTCGGCAGCGCCAGCCACACCGCCCATATGACGGTGCAAGGCCAGGACAGTGCCGCCATTGCTAAATTCGGTCCAGCCGGGTGTAGAAAATTTAAGCGGCAGACCCAGGGTTTCACCATAGAAAGCTGTAGAGCGTTGCATATCGCTCACATAGATCACAAGCCGATCAGGCGTTTGCAGATGTATTGGCATCAGAATTCTCTTCTTCTTGTTCGTGTTTACGTATTCTATAAAATAGTAGCAGGGTACTGCCATAGCGCCGTTCGTCGCTTTGCTCCAGCCTGTGCAGAGGAACCGCGACTACTCCGGACCGTTCTTTGGGGTGAACCTGTACGATTATCAGCCCATTTTCTGCCAGCAGGGGCGAGCTATCCAGCAGGCCCAGCGCTTTAGCCGCCATCTCCTGATATTGTGGAGGCGCTATATAAATCATATCATACGCGCGCACGGGCACATTCGCGTTCCTCTCGCTCTGAGGTGCGTGGTTTTGCAAAAACTTAAACGAGTCCATGTGCAAAACCTCGGCATGCTCGCTCAGGCCGGTGATGTCCAGGTTCTCGCGAATAAGCTTGACGATGGGCATGCTCATTTCGATGAAGGTCGCGCTAGCCGCGCCACGGCTGAGGGCCTCGATGCCCACCCCACCTGTGCCCGCGAAGAGATCGAGAAAACGCGCGTCCTCGATGCGCCAGGAGAGAATGTCGAAGAGCGCTGTTTTGACGCGGTCGATGATAGGCCGTGTACCAGGCGTCTTCGGCCCTTTTAATTTACGCCCTTTGGCGGCTCCAGTGACTACGCGCATGACTATTCTTCCTCCTCCGGGTCAACCAGCGCCAGTAGATTTTCGACCTCATCAACAAAGTAATCTTCTTTGGCCCAGGAGATCAGGGCCTCAACCTGTTGGACTTTCAGGCGTTTTTTACTGCTCAGATTCCAGACAATTTTGAGGAGGTGCTGCAATTGCTCCTCGCTGATCTGTCCATCCAGGACATTATTCAGCACATTGAGTCGTTCAGGGCTGCTGGCTTTGTCACCACGTATGCCTTTCAATTCTTCTAGTTTGCCCTCCGCGGCCTGGCGATGCGTGTTATTCTCGCTGTCATCAGGCAGTTCATACTCTTCGTCCCCCTCCTCCTCTTCCTCTTCCTCGAAGCTATAGGGGCGCGTTGCCATTTCACGCACCACGCCAAGCTGGATAGGCAGCGGCGCTTTAGCGGAGCCGGCGAAATCTGGCCGCGACTCGCGCTCCTGTTCCTGCGCGGGCAGTTTTGGCTCTGGTGCCCTGGCGTAGGCGCGCTGTTCGCCGGACGCGGCTGGGGTGGCGCGGGATGCTTCGTGCTGCAGAGCAGTTGAAATCTGAGCACGCGAGATCGGCGCTGTGTTGGGAGCCGACGTACTGGCCTGGGGAGGCATATCAGGTGCCATTGGCATGGGACGGTTCGCCTGGCTCGGCGTCTCGACTATTGGATGAGGCTGTGTGCTTCTGGCTCTGGCCTGCGTTGATACGCTGTTATTCGCCGCATCCGGCTCTTTGATTGTACGCAATTTAAAGAGTGCTTCGCGTAAGTTCAGGCCGCTCAACTCGCGCACATCTAGCAGTTCCATGGCTTCCTGAGCTGACATATTCCAGCGTTTTTTAATGAAATCGATGAAGTAAGGCAAACTAATCGTGCGTTCGCCGCTACTGATAGGCGTGGCTGGCATGCTTTCGCTGATGGGCAGGGGCGCGGTCGGCTGGGACGCGGCTGGGAGCGGGCGCGGGAACTGCGTGGGCGGCTCGCTCGTTTTGCTCGCCAGCACAGGGCGCGCTGGCGCTTGCGGCTGGATCTCGCCCGCCGGACGCGCAGCGCGCTGTGCAACCTGGCGCGCCAGTTGCTCAACGTTCAATTCTAGCTCACGAATGATCTGTTCACGTTTCTCCGGGCTACTGCCCACCGCTAGCGCTGCTTCCGCGTCAATGGTATGCATGTGACCACCACTCTGAAACTGCCTGCTATAGCGCAAGCTGATAGAAGATGGCCCCTCGCTGCCCGCTGCCTTATCTCTGTTGGTCTCCATGCCAATTCCCTTCATCGCCAGTCTCTGGCCTTGCTCTATGGTCCGCCAACAAACAATTAGATACGCGTGATCCGACCTGACCACGCTTTGCCTCAATTTGCTTCTGTTTGCCTGGATAGGTTGCCCCATTCCCTCTATCCTACACAATCTCTCCATTTTTTGCAACTTTTTGGCGGACAAATGTACTAGCTAACGCTGATCACATGGCCTGGATAGACGTATTCTTCCTATAATTCTGACCGCAAGGTTGTTGTTTCGTTCCAAGTAGGTGGAAGATGTTGATAGCACAGATATATTATGAACAGAGAAGATTCGACATCTGGATAGAGTTCTTCTTTAGTACATGCGGGTTTTGCATTCCACCTGGAGAAATCATCAGACATGTCTATTTCATTAGATCAAACACATAGCTTGCCAGACAAGTCTCAGACTCCTGTCAGGCCAGCACCAACCTCTACCTCGCGCTGGCTGGTGCTCGCTTACTGGAGCGCGATCGTGCTAACGTTGGTGGCAGCAGTGAGCATGCGCCTGTATCATCTGGATCTTCCTTTTGATCGCGATAGTTATGACGAAGGGGTTTACTGGCAATCACTGCGCTCAATGTTAAATGGTCAGAGTCTCTATAGCGGGATTTTCTATTCTCAGCCTCCGCTGTTTTTGCTCTCGACCTATCCTGGCTTTGCGCTCTTTGGCGCTTCGCTGTGGGCCGCGCGTTTTAGCATCGCGCTGGTCTCGCTGCTGGGCTTTCTGGGAGCATACATTCTGGGGAGAACGCTGGCTGGACGCCTGGGGGGGCTGGCGGCGCTGCTCCTTTTGCTTGTTGATCCCCTCTACCTGGCTCAATCACAGACCATTCAGGCGGAGGCTTCTTCAGTAGCTTTTACGCTGCTGGCGGTGGCGTTTGCCTTTTTATGGTGGCAGCAGCCCGATGGTCGGCGCGGCCTGTGCTGGGCGGCGCTCTGTGGACTAACGTTCTCGCTCAGCCTGTTATGCAAGCTGCTGTGTATCTCGACACTGGTACCAATCGCGCTGCTTATGCTGGCGCGAGCCTGGCAAATCTCGCGCGGTAAAGCGGGCACGAGTGGCCGGAGCTGGTTGCCGCTGCTGGTCGGCATGGGGGTAGCTGCCCTGACCATTGCAGTGGCACTCTTACCGTACGCGGGCTCGCTCAAGGTGGTCTGGGCGGATGTCTGGACATTTCACACGGAAGCCGCTAAAGTCGCGGCCTTGCCGAGAATAATCAATCTCCAGCGCATCGGCGTGGCCCTGCTTTCGCTAACGACGCTGGCCGCGCTCTACGGTTTGCTAAGCGCGCTTTTGCGCCAGGACTGGCGGGTGCTCCCCGTGCTGGCCTGGCTGCTGATCACATTTTTTTCCCTGTTTAATCAGCAGCCGCTGTTTATCCACCATCTGGTCGCGCTTGAGCCACCGCTGATCACACTGGCCCTGCTGGGTCTGGCCAGACCAGCCGCGTATAAAGGTCTGCTGAATAGTCTGCCAGCGCGGGTTGAGCGACTGGCAAGCTTTATCGAGCCAGAGCCACTGTTGAAGCTCCTGGCATCTTATAAGGCCTCCCTGGTCCAGCGAGTTCCTGAGAAACAAGGCCGCCTGATCTTTGGGGCCGCGCTGATCTTACTGCTGGCAGCCTGTACAGGCGGTTTCTGGCAGGATGTGAACTATTATCAGGGCGCTGATGCCTATGTCGCGACTCCGCTTATTCAACAAAATCTACACGTGGCCAATGATCTGCGCCAGGCTATCGGACCCGATCAATGGGTGGTCACCGATGGTCAATTTATCGCGGGCCTGGCCAACCGTAGCACACCGCCTCTGCTGGTCGATACCTCCAGTGTGCGCCTGCTGACTGGCTATGTAACCCTGGCTCAGCTTGAACAGGCAACCATAAACCCACGTGTTCACGCGGTCCTCTTTTACACCAGTCGCTTTTACTATATCCACCAGGCCGCGGGCTTTCATGCCTGGGTCGCCGCGCGCTTTCATCTGCTGCACAAATACGGCCCGGGGCAGGAACTATGGGCGCGCTAAGCACATGATCGCATATACCAGGAGCAGAAAGAACTATAAATGGAAGGAACAACAATGAAACGCAAAAAAACGTTTAGTACGATGGAAATTGTGCTGCTTTCTTTTATGATCGGCTATCTGATCATTGCTTTTCTGCAAGCTCGTAACGCCGAACAAGAAGCGTAACCAGGGAATGGGTAACTTTTGCTATCAGGCTGCGACCAGAGGATGTTCTCGAGCCAAAACCTCTGTATAGCCCAGAAGCAGACTTTTCATAGCTTCGTCCCACGTGTGCTGCAGGGCAGCCTGATGAGCTTTCAGACCCATGCTCTGGCGCAGTTCGTGCTGTTCGACCAGGCTTGTAAGCAGGTCGCGGTAGGCTGTAGTCTGCTCCGCCTCTGGCATATCAGCAATATTGAGCAAGAAGCCGGTTTTGCCATCCTCGACGAGATCGCACACGCCCTCGGCCTGGAGTCCCACGACTGGCAGGCCGGAGGCCATAGCTTCCAGAACCACCTGGCCAAAAGTCTCGGTCTTAGAAGGAAAGGCGAAAAAGTCTGCCGAGGCATAAGCACTTGCCAGTTCCTCTCCTTGCAAATAGCCGGTGTAGGTAACGGGCAGACCATCCAGCTCTTGCTTGATTTCGCGCAGAGCTGGACCATCGCCTACGATCACCAGGTGGCAGTTGCGATAGTCCATCTCCTGATAAGCCTTGATCAGCAAGATGAGATTTTTTTCCCACGAAACCCGACCTGCGTAAAGCAGAACTACTTTCTCGCCTCCGTCAAGCCAGGCTGCGCGTTTACTTGCATCGCGCTGCTCGGGTCCAAATGAGCTCATATCCACGCCACGCGGCCAGATACGCACGCGTTGAAAGCCTTGCGCATGCAACATGCTGGCCGTCGAAGGCGAAGGACAGAAAGTCAGCGCACACTGATTATGGATAAAGCGGTTATAGGACCACATCGGCTGAGCCAGTAAGGTAAAGCCGAAATGCCCGCAATAAGCTGCCAGGTTGGTGTGGTAAGAAGAGATCAGCGGTTTGCCTAACATGCGCGCGGCTGCCAGCCCGGCGGCTCCCAGAATCACAGGATCAACCAGATGAACCACATCTGGTTGGAACTCGCTCAGGCGGCGCAGAAAGAGTGGGCGGAAAAAGTTAAACTTGAGTTCGGGATAAAAAGGGAACGGCACTCCTGCTGTGCCTACAATTTCAGCGCCTGCGTACTCTTCCATGCCACTTTCCGGGCCAAGTAAGAGCACTTTATGGCCATGCCCCTGGAGGTATTCAAGTAATCTGGCTAGCGTGCGTGTTACCCCATCTAGCTTGGGAAGAAAGTTCTCAGTGATAATCGCTACTCGCATGATGCTTTCTCTCGCGCTTCTTTTATGCCCCGTCAATCCTTTATGGTAGGTTTTCTCTTGACTGAGCGTTAAAGATAGTTGTCGCTGTTTTTTTAAGCATACAAGATAGATGTTAGTTGGGCGTTAAAGCAATCTTATTTGAGGGTTATCATGCTGTTAAATAACTGAACCGGAGACCAGGCAGAGAGTCTCTTTAAACCTGTCCCCAAAAGCTCGACTACCGAGAAACGATAAATAAGCCTGAAAAATCTGTAGCCCTGAATTCCAACCAGGCGAACTCTCACAAGGATGCCACTCTCAGTAGGATGCTTTTGCTGGCATAGTGAGACATCTTTGCTATAGGGATAGAGACTTTTGGGGGAAGGCTGACCACGACTTGACCCTTTCTTGACAATTTTGTGACATAATCCGTTGTGAACCCCGAAAGGCATCAGCCACCAGTCATAGCTGCGTGACAACTTGACATATCCTGACGTTATAGAGTGTGAAGAAAGTCTTTTCGATGGTTTCCACAACGGGTTTTATGGGAGAGCAATTCTCCTCCTTAGTGGTAAAAAACATGCATAATATGTGAAATTTTTACTGGTCAGAGCCTTATCAGTGCAGATAATAGTTATTACAATGGTTTCACGGTGGTGGGCATTCATCGGAAAAAGGATCGCGGAGCGTTTAAGCGCGCGCGGCAGTCGCATGCAGGTCGAGGAGTGTGCATTGGACGAGAGGGGAGACGCCGAAGAAAGATGGCATCGACGTGATGAGATCATCAGGAAGCAGGTAGATACTCTTGAACAATCAGTTTAAAAATCCTCTTCCCAAGAAAGAGCCACAGGTGACGCCGCAGAGCGACGCGTGGTCCACGGAGAGCGTACAACCTGCCGCTCCAGGTGACCAGTCGCAGGGAAATCAATCTCCATCTGCTTCACAATCGTCTCGCCTGGGCGGGGGACTTTTTGTACCTCAATGGAAGGCTGCTGAACGGCCTCCGCAGGCTCCAGCGCCCGCTATTATGGCGGAACAGCAAACGGTGAAATACCCCTCAACACCCGCGAGTCCAACAGCCTATGCTCAAGGCTCGTTGCCGCGCACTCCTGAGGCTTATGTACAGGGTCAGCAAGGTCGTTATGGGCCAGGAGCTGGTATCCAGCAAATGTCCCCGAGCTTTCAGAATGGTCAGCAGAGGCCCGCTGGCTTCCCTGGCAATCTGCCACCAGGTATGGGTAATGGCCCGCAGAGGCCCGCTACTTTCCCTGGCAACGCGCCAGGTATGGGCAATGGCCCACAGGCATTCGCACCCAGACAGCAGCCTGGCACTCCACCAATGCCAGGTCCAGGCGCTTTGGGTGGTCCCGCGCCTTTGCCGCAGCAGAACTATAACTCGTTCAATCGGTTCAATGCCAGCACCTCTTTTGCGCCAGGAGCGCCACCCGCGCCGATTGCCCCCCTGGCTGGAACGTTTGAGCGCAAGCGTTTTGGAGACGAGCCACCCGCTAAAGATCCGCGTGGTGGCAAGCGCAAGAAGAAGCGCCGCATACCGATCTGGGCGCGCGTGGTCATCAGCTTTCTGATCATCCTCATCGTTCTGGCAGGTGGCGGTCTTGCCTACTACCAGCTCTACTTTGCGAAATCGATCAACAGTATTGTTGGTCAGACGGTGCCGCGCACGAAAAGCGAGGGAGAGGTCAATTCTGGCCTGACTCAAGGCATTCTGACAGGTCCACGCGTGAATATCCTGCTTCTAGGCAGCGATACCGATCAGAAGTTTCAGGGCAACTATATTGCTCAGACCGATATTGTCGTAACGATCGATCCCGCATCCAACAGCGTTGGCATGCTCTCGATCCCACGCGACTTCTATATTAATGTGCCCGGCTATGGTATGCACAAGCTCGACGAAGCGTACGGTCTCGGCGGGGTTGCGCTCAGCCTCCAGACCATCGAGCAGGACTTTGGCATTCCCATTAACTACTATGCCTGGGTGGGCCTGGATGGCTTTATTAAGGTCATCAATGAGGTAGGAGGCGTGGACGTAGATGTGCTGCACCCGATCGTCGATGATAACTATCCTGACGATGTTGGCAAGAATGCCAATGATCCCTACGCGCTCAAGCGCCTCTATCTCTCGCCCGGCCCTCAGCACCTGGACGGTCCCACGGCCCTGGAATACGTGCGCTCACGCCACGCCGATCTGGTCGGAGACTTTGGGCGCTCGGTGCGCCAGCAGCAGGTGCTGGCAGCGCTAAAGACCAGGCTGACAAATCCAGACATTTTTAACAAACTATCGGCCATCGCTGGCGATCTGCAGGGTTATCTTAAGACCGATATGCAACTGACAGATGTACTGAATCTGATGAATTTCGCGCGTAGTCTCGATCCCAATAAGATCTCCAAACTGACTCTGGGACCACCGTATTCGACTACTGGCACAGTCGCGACAGGGGCCGAAGCGGGCACCTCAGTGGTTTTCCCCAACTGCACCGCGATCATTCCTGCCATTCAGAATATGCTACAACTGGGGAGTAAAGCGGCCTGTAATATCACTGCTAATAGCGGTAGTAGCCCGGGTGGCCTGCCACTGGCTTATACGACTGGCAAAGCCTCAACGCTGGCTAGTAGTAGCAGCGCCAGTATAAGCAGCATGGCTGGCTTACTCAACAATAGCGTCAGCAACGTGAGCGGGAACCCGGCGGGCCTCTTTGGCATCCAGGGCCTGGTGGATCTATTGCTGATGGGAACTTTTGAGTCAACCAGTGTTTTCTAGTTTCAGTATCCTCAAGCGGATCGTGATCAAGCAAATGTCAGGCCGCTCCCTCCTTGCTTGAGGAAGGGTACATCAGAAAGCCGAAAAAAAGGTCTAGTGACTTTGCACTAGGGAGAAAATCCAGTTTATGAAACGTACAACATTCTCCTGGAGTACGCTCTGGCTACTGGCCCTGCTCACGCTCAGTTTGCAGAGTTGCCTGGGAATTGGCGGCTCTACTACTAAGAGTGTCGGTACCGGTTCCAATGGCCAGCAGGTTTCGGTAAACCAGGATGCCTTTAAAGGAAAATTCTATCTAACGATTAATCACAATCTCTATGTGTTGAACGGCAATAATACCAGCCAGGAACTGGTCAAGACGGGCAATGTGGTTGATCCTGCTGTCTCGCCAAATGGTAAATGGGTGGCTTTTATTCAGAAATATAAACAGTACTCAGATCTCTCAGTGGTCTCAACCAGCGGGGGCAAAGTGCGTGTCCTGCGCACTGGCGCGGGGAAGTTCTACTATAATGGCCCTTTCCTGCATAATACGTATATCTGGTATGCCCAGCCAGCCTGGTCCGCGGATAGTTCGACGCTGCTTTTCCTGAGCGATATCGAGAAAGAGAAGTGGTACGTTGAGACTAAACAGAATGCCCCTATGCTGGATCTACAGGTCTTCTCGATTCCGTTTAACGACCCGATGGCAACGCCCACAGATATTGCCTATGCCACCTTTGGCGATGGAGGCAATCGCGATGCCAGCTATCGGCCTGGCCATACCGATCAGATCATCTACACCCACTATACCTATGATGCGGCCACACGGACCAAGCAAGAAATCCAGCTTTTTATGGAGAATCCTGATACCATTAGCAAACATCCTGGCGTCTACTATCCCGGTTCCCCTGGCACTGGCTACGATCCTGGCATCGCGATTACAACAACTGATGCTGAGGTTATCGAGCCTGCTTTCTCGGCGGATGGCAGCATGCTCGCATATATAAAACGCAACAGCACAAATGCGAGCCTGGATGTTATGCCCGTGCCGCCAACCTCGATTACACTGACGCCAAATAATGCCAGTACACAGACGCAGGCCATGCAGACGTACAAGACACAGTCTTCCCACCTGCTAACCCAACTCTATGTTCAGCAGCCCGTCTGGTCGCCCAGTGGCACGCAAATAGCTTATATCACGTATACGGGGAATACCTTCGACCTCTGGATCGTGAATATCACCCAGAACGCGCAGAAAAACACGTATACTATCAAGGGTACTCCAATCCAGGTGACCTCCGGCGGCGTTGACGGCGAAAGCCGCCCGGTCTGGACCAACTAGCTTCCGCGCACAGCTTGCTTGTTCTACAAAGGGGCAAAAGATTTTCGCATAGTCCTGTTGCCAGGGCCTTCTCGTTGCGCGAGAAATACTGGAGGTGTTATACTAAGCCGGAGCACAGAATACGCCGGGGTGATTCCCATTGCTGAGGTAATATGCTACATCAATTCGACGGTCGGCTCATAGCCGGACGCTATGAGGTACGTGAACATATCGCGACAGGTGGTATGGCCAGTGTCTTTAAAACGTGGGATCACCGCGTTGAACGTTTTGTCGCGATTAAAGTTTTACGTTCCCTGGATAAAAATGATCTGAAGGCGGTTGAGCGTTTCAGGCGCGAGGCACGGGCTGCCGCCTCGCTGATACATGCCAACGCCGTAACTATTTTCGACTTTTTCGAGGAGGCCGACCAGTATTACCTGGTCATGGAATATATTCATGGTCCGACCCTCAAACAGCTGATCGGTCAGCGGCGACATCTGCATCCCCATGAGACGCTGGAGATTGCTTCGCAAGTCTGCGCTGTCCTGCAAATCGCGCATAATCGCGGCTTTATTCATCGCGATATCAAGCCGCAGAATATTATGCTGGCCTCCAGTGGGGCATCGATCAATAACTCGGTGGGCGCGGGCAATCTGCTGGTGAAACTAACCGATTTTGGGATTGTGCGTGTCGCTGAGGAAGCGGGGCTAACCAATAGTGGCATCGTGCTGGGAACCGCCGATTATCTTTCGCCCGAACAGGCGCGCGGGGAAAAGCTCCTGGCGTCCTCGGATCTCTATTCGCTTGGCGTGGTGATGTTCGAGATGTTAACAGGGCGCGCGCCCTTTGTCGGGCCAACCGCTGTTTCGATCGCCATGCAACACGCTTCGACCAATCCTCCCGCGACTCAGCAGGTCAACCCCGCTGTCTCAATTCCGGCACCCGTGGAGCAGATCGTCATGAGAGTTCTGGAGAAAGAGCCGGAAGATCGTTTTCTTTCCGCCAACGAGATGCGGCGGATGCTACGTCAATGCATAAGAGACCTCTATCGCCCCTCCTCGTTAGTCGCCTCAGCTCCCGCGCTCCCGCCTCCAATGCCGCCGCAAACGCCGCCGACCTATTCGCCGGGCGCGGGTGGCCAGGGGTACTATTCGTCAGGACATGGACAGTATTAAGATTAGCTGCTAAAATTAGTCTTTATATACACGAGAGTTGTAGCCCATACGGCTACCGGGGAACATATATGCAACGCACCAAAATTCAGACATCTGAGGCGCCAGCCGCTATTGGACCATACAGCCAGGCTATTCGCGTCGGCCAGTTTCTCTACGCCTCTGGCCAGGTCGCACTTGATCCCGCGAGTGGCGAAATCATAGGAACAAACGTACAGGAGCAAGCTGAGCGCGTCTTTCAAAATATGCAAGCTGTGCTCGCCAGCGCAGGCGCATCCCTGGCAAGCATCGTTAAAACCACCGTTTTTCTGGCTAACATGAGCGATTTCCAGGCCATGAACGCTGTCTACGCGCGCTATTTTGCAGACGTAAGTGGCCCACTTCCCGCTCGCTCGACGGTCGCGGTCGCCGAGTTGCCTCGCAAAGCTCTAGTGGAAATAGAGTATATTGCTGTACTCGACGAGTAATAATGGGGGTCCGATGGTAAATGTCGCGAGTATCTGGCGCACGGCCCTCGAACGCCTGGAGAAGCTTCCTGTCGAAGTCGTGTGCAGAGACTGGTTGCAACTGGCCAGCCTGACACAGATTCCCGGCTCGAACGTGAATGAGTTTTCATCCACGATCTCTAGCGGGGAAGAAGTCTTGTATTTCCTGCTTGAAGTCTCGAATGAACTGGCGCGGGACATGCTCAATACACGCTGGCAACCTGCCATTGAGGATATTCTCACCAACATCACCGGGCAAGCTGTCTCTCTCTCTATTGTTTATAAAGCGAATGAGTCCACCCCTATGCGTGAAACATCAGATGCCTCTGCCACGCGCTCCCACACTCCTGGGGCGCAGTTTACCGAGAAGTACACCTATTATGAGGGCACAACACCTCCTCGCCCGGAGGTCCAGACCGAGAAGCGAGAGGCACATCATGCTCCAGCCGCGGCGCGACCACCCTATTTGCCATCAGTGGCTGACGCCTTGAGCGAAGATTGGGATAATGAGCAGCGCGCGAATATGCTGATGCACAATCGGCTCAATTCGCGTTATACCTTTAGCGATTTTATCGTTGGTAACAGCAATCGCCTGGCGCACGCGGCCTCTCTGGCTGTAGCCGAAGCTCCTGGTGAGTCCTATAACCCGCTATTCCTCTATGGCGGTGTGGGACTCGGCAAGACGCATTTGCTCCACGCAATCGGCCATCAGGGGGTCCAGACCGGCCTGGCTGTGCTCTATGTCTCCTCAGAGCAGTTTACCAATGAGATCGTCAACGCTATCCGTTATCGCACACAGGAGGAGTTCCGAGCCAAATACCGCTCGGTCGATATCCTGCTAGTCGATGATATTCAGTTTATCGCGGGCAAAGAATCAACCGAAGAGGAATTTTTCCATACATTTAACAGCCTCTACGAAATGAGTAAGCAGATTGTGATCTGTAGCGATCGTCCACCTAAAGCGATTGTCAGCCTGGAGGAGCGTCTGCGCTCGCGCTTTGAGTGGGGACTGATCGCCGATATCCAGCCACCGGACCTGGAGACGCGTATGGCTATCTTGCGTGTCAAGGCCGATCTGCTACGCTATCGTGTGCCAGATGACATTATTGCCTATATGGCCGGGCGTGTCCAGACAAATATTCGCGAACTCGAAGGCTGTCTGAACCGCCTGATGGCCTACCAGCAGTTGCATCATACGGAATTGACCATGGAGGTGGCACGCGCAGCCATGTCTTCGCTAGGCGAAGATGTGCGCGAGTCACGCCTGAACAGCCGCCAGATCGCCGAAGTGGTCGCGGAATTCTATCATATCTCACTGGAAGCCATGTGTAGCAAACAACGCGACAAACATATAGTTATGCCTCGTCAGATCGCTATGTATCTGATCCGCCAGGAAACGCAGGCTTCGCTCCTGGAGATCGGTCAACTCTTCGGTGGACGCGACCATAGTACAGTTCTACACGCGTGCGAAAAAATCGATCGCGCCGTTAATATCAATCCCACGCTGCGCCGCGAAATCGTGGCTATCCGCGAACAATTGCTGCGCGAATAATCTTGACCATTTGCCAGAAAGAAGTAAACGAATGTTACCATATACTACCTATCTGGTTGACCTGGATGGCGTCGTCTATCGAGGCAATGATCTGCTGCCGGGCGCAAGTGAGTTTATCGCCTGGCTGGCCAGCAATCAGAAAAAGTACCTTTTCCTGACTAATAATTCGTTTGCTACAGGGACGCAGATTCTCAATAAACTGGCGCGCCTGGGTGTGGCCACTGATGGTGCGCATCTGTTAACGGCTGGCCAGGCGGCGGTACAGAATATCGCGCGCCGTGTGCCCGGTGGCAGAGTCTATGTGGTTGGTGAGCAGGCCCTGATCGATCTGGTCAAGGAACAGGGCCTGCAGGCAGTCACGATGGATAGCATCGAAGCTGACGCGGTTCTGGTCGGGCTGGATCGCACTTTTGATTATCAGAAATTGACGCACGCGGCTGACGCTATTCGCGAAGGCGCGCTGTTTGTGACCATTAATCGCGATCCCGTACTACCGGTGGCTGGCGGCTTTTTGCCTGGCTGCGGCTCGCTGGCCGCGGCCCTGGAAACTGCCAGCGGCGTCAGCCCGGAGATAGTCGGCAAGCCTGAACCGATGCTGCTTCTGGAGGCCATGGAACTGCTTGCCAGCAAACCTGAGGAGACAGTGATGGTCGGCGATGGACTGGGCATCGATATTCTGGCCGGGCAACGCGCTGGCACCCATACGCTGCTTGTACTTTCCGGCAGTACCTCGCGTGAGGAGCTCGAACAATCCACTCTCAAGCCAGATCATGTCTATATTGATCTTGCCGATGCACTCAAAAATCTCGCGTAAGCTCATCTCTATTAATGAGCTACGTGCGCTGCGCTTTGTTCCTCAATGCATGAGTTATCACAAATCCGTTCAAATAGTAATTTATTTGGGGAGACACCAAACTCCGCCAGGGGAGACCCCTGGACCCCCTTTCGCACGAGCTACGCCAAAAGAAAATGATGGACAACCAGTGGTGAGTTGGTTGTCCATCACTCGGGTTTTGTGGACGCTGTGTTAAGGAAGCTCGCATACGGACAAGATGCCCAGGGACTGCGAAGAACCCTTGTGGCAATTGAAATATGCCTTCTTCGCATTTCCCTATCCTCTATAACCCTGTTTGTCTCAGGAAGGTTACAAGTTCCAGAAACTTTTTTGTGGCCTTTTTAAGTCTGGCTCACAGCACGTAGAAAACGTTTCCAGGATTGTAACTTTTTTCCGCGCCAAACCCTTCTATTAGAAGAAGGAAAAATGCGATCATCTTAGCAGGCCCTACGTAAAGGGTTCCACTGACTATCAGGCGCGCTCTATTATACAATTGTGTTGTAAAGAATAAATTCGCGTCTGGTGCGTGTGCCAGGGATAAGGGAGAAGTTTGCTGGTACACATAGATAGATCTATTTCAAGAAAGAGGCTGGAATGGCACGTTCCGTACGGAAGCAGCTGCGTCCGGGTGGTCTCAGCCGCGCCGCTGCGGCTATAACGCTGGCGTGGTGGCAAATCCGCCTGAGCTGGCGTCTGCTGCTGGTCGTGGGAACCGGTATGGTAGCAGCGGTGCTTCTGGTGTGTACAGTGCCTTTGTATTCGCAGGTGGCCTTGAGTGCTGGCCTGCGCGATGCCCTCAGTGCTCCTGGCGAGTCTTCTGTAACTATTCATAGCATCGCGCCTCTGATTTCGCAGCAGGCCACCGGGAAGGTTGCTGAGGAGATCCAGCAAGAGGTAGAGCAAAATATCGGGCAATTCCTGGCCAGCTCGCAGTTTTCAGCACAAAGCCCTGCTCTGCTGCTCAATCAAGGCCACCTGCTGCAGCTGATCGGCTGGTCGATGAGCGATGCGAGCACGCATGTACGAGTTCTGCAGGGACATTTGCCGCAAAACGGGGGCAAGACCCTGGAAGTCGCGCTTACGCCCCAGAGCGCGGCGCAACTCAATTTGCGCGTGGGCATGGCCTTTACTCTGTCGCTACCCTTTCTCGATGGAGTAGGAAATCAACAATTCTTTACTCTTCCCCTGCGTGTGGCAGGAACCTTTCAGGCAAGCGCGCCAGGCGAGAACTTCTGGCATGGTACAAATCTATCTCCTCAGCAGTTAGGCTCATATGGCACGCTCTACCCGTTGCTGGTTTCCAATAATAGCTATCTGACTGAACTGGCTGCCGCGTCCCTGGCAATGAGCCACGGTAACGCTCAGAACGGGACAAGTCTGGAAAATCCCATCGATTTCTACTGGTATTATAATCTTGACCTGGCTCACCTGGATATCGATCATCTCGACGATCTAAGCACTGGCTTAAACAATCTGCTGGTCAATGTCTCCGACCAGCCAATCATCCAGCTCTATATCGATAAAACGACCTCGAGCGGCCCCGCGGATGTCGTTAATGCCTATAGCGATCGGGTCACAGTGGCACGTATTCCTTTGCTCAGCCTGACTTATTTAATTGCCGGTCTGATCCTTTTCTTTGTCAGTTTGATGAGCAGTACGCTGGTAGAGCGCCAGGCGGGCGCAATCGCGCTCTGGCGCAAGCGTGGAGCCAGCCGCGATCAGGTTTTTAGCGCGCTACTGGCGCAGAGCATGGGGATAGGTCTGATTGCCCTTGTGGTTGGTCCTCTACTTTCTGTACTGGTCGCGCGTTTGCTGGTACAGGTCTCCCTCTCAAACAGCGATCAAGGCGCGCTCAATGTGATTCTGGCGGACCCACTCGGGGCGGTGTTTCGTCTGTGCCTCACCGCGCTGGGGACCGTAGCAGTCTCTATTCTCGCGATGTTTTTCGCCTTGCGGCGCACGGCGCGTATGGACCTGCTGGGGCGTGGCAGAGAAGCGGGGCGCACGGCGCGCGGAGCGAAGCGGATACGCGTAGGGCTGGATTTCCTGCTAGGCGCGATCGCTCTGCTGGGTTATGCTCTCTCGACGTATATCGCCGCTCCCGGCGTGCTGGATGCGCGCACGCGAGTCTTGATTTTGCCTCCACTGTCGCTGCTTGGCGCTGTCTGCCTGTTACTAAGCTCAATGCTCTTATTTCTGCGTATCTTTCCGCTCATTCTCGATGGCTGCGCGCGCCTGGCGGGACTTATGCGCGGCGCGGTCTCGTTTCTAGCTGTGACTGAGATAGCTCATACACCGCGCCTCTCGTTGCGTACAACGCTGCTGCTGGCTCTGACAATCGGTTTTGGCATCTTTAGCCTGGTCTTTAGCTCCTCGCAAGCTCAACGTATCCCTACCTTCGCTGCCTACGAGGTGGGGGCCGATTTTAGCGGCACCTATCCGCTCGCAACGCCTTTAAAAAGTCTGTCTCCCGCGCGCCAGGAAATGGCTTTTACCCATATTCCAGGCGTGAATGCCGCGTGCGTGGGCTATACTGCACAGACGCGCGGCGCGCAAAGTGGGGTAGATGCGCCAGTTGAATTGCGCGCTGTAGACGCCAATGCCTACGCGCGCACCGCTATCTGGACTGAGCAGGACTCCAGCCAGGCGCTGAGTCCCTTAATGCAACAACTGGCGAGCCAGCGCGAGATCGCTATTGACAAACAGGTGGTGCCGGCAATTGTCGATGAGGCTACCTGGAAGACAATGAGCCTCTCACCCGGCTCGCTCTTCACGCTCAGCGACTTGAATGGAACCGTGAACTATCTTGAGGTAGCCAGGGTGGACCATATCCCGACAGTCAATGATAGCCCGTATGCCAGCGGAACTAGCGATTATGTCGCGCAGGGCGGCGTGCTGGTCGATTTCGCGACCTACCAGGCAGTGCTGCAACAGGTGATGCAGACAGACATACCACTGGCATCCACAACTGTCTGGCTGAAGACTGGAAGCGATGTCCGGGCGCTGCAAAGCGTGCGTAGCGCGCTTGCCAGCGGTCCCGCACACCTGCTGAATGTCAACGACTTGCGCGCGCAGGAAGATATGATGCGCAACGATCCACTATCTCAAGCGCTGCTGGGCGTCCTGCTGGTCTGCGCAGTCACAGCTCTCCTGCTGGGTCTGCTGGGAAATCTCATCCTATCCTGGTTAAGTGCGCGCAGTCGCCTGGTCAATTTCGCGGTTATGCGAGCGCTGGGCACAGCGCCGGGCCAGATCGCCAATGTGCTGACCTACGAACAGGTGATTGTTTATGCCACCTCGCTCGGCCTGGGCGTGGCCTTCGGCATTCTTCTCTCGTATCTTGTCCTGCCTACATTCATTTTCACTGTGCCAGTCGGCAGTATGCTTGTGGGCAGCGGAGTATTTTATATCATGCAAGGAGTGCCACCAATTCAGACAATCATTCCTGGTATTCTGATCGCTCTGTTAATTGGTATCCTGGTGGCTATCTGCATCGTCATAGTAGGCATGATGGTACGTTTTGCCTCGCGGCCAATTTTGAGTAACACTCTGCGTTTACCAGGTGATTACTAGAAAAGGGGCTTGGCAGCCAGCAAGCCGCTCTGAACCCGCGACGGAGATCGCGCTCCGTTGCCATTGCCAAAAGGAGTGTAAGGAGTAAGGAATGCCGGAAGCAATTGTTACTTGCGATAATCTGGTGAAAATCTATAAAGTAGCGGATCTTGAAGTGGTGGCTTTGCAAGGGCTAGATCTAGAGGTTGCGCCCGGTGAAATGACGGCCATTGTGGGAGCCTCTGGTTCTGGTAAGAGCACGCTTTTGAATATTCTCAGCGGACTGGACGTGCCTAGCGCCGGACGCTGCGTGGTGGATAGCAACGATCTGACACGCTTGAATGAGGCCCAACGCATCGCTTATCGCCGGCACGTTGTCGGACATGTCTGGCAGCAGAGCGGACGCAATCTACTGAATGAACTGAGCGCCTCGGCGAATATCGAACTGCCACAATTGCTGGGCGGCGTCAAAAGCAGCAAACGCATACGTCACGCCGAGGAACTGTTGGAACTGGTGGGCCTCAAGGGGGCCGCGAAGAAGAAGCCCAACCAGCTCTCTGGCGGTGAGCAACAGCGCGTGGCCATCGCCGTGGCCATCGCCAACGAGCCAACCCTGCTGCTAGCAGACGAGCCTACTGGCGAACTGGATTCGGTAACCGCCAGTGAGATCTTCCACTTGCTACGCTCGCTCAATCAGCAGCTTGGCCTGACCATTATCACCGTAACCCACGATGTTGCCATCGCCGCTGTGATGGATCGTACCATCGCCATCCGCGACGGGCGTACCAGCACTGAAACCATCAGGCGCGAGGAACCATTGGAAACGCTCGACGGTCACGCGGCCAGGGCCAGTGCGATCATCGGCCTTTCCAGCGAAACGCACCGTGAATCGATACTGATCGATCGCGTTGGACGCCTGCAATTGCCTAAAGAGGCATTGGAGGGTCTCGACTTCCAGGGGCGTGCTGAGGTGCGCATTCTGGATGATCACGTCGAACTCTGGCCGTTGGAGGTGCCAGCAGGCAGGGGCAACGGAGAACTTAAAAAAAATGCCAGTAATATCCGACCCGTATAAAAGCGACGCTTGCAGAGGCATTGCGTTGTATCAAGTAAGAGAAGGAGAGCAGTACTCATGACAGAACAGGCGGTAGCAACATCGATTGTCGATGCGCGTGGGATTGTGCGCGATTTCAAGAGTGGCTCAGGTGTTGTTCACGCTCTGCGCGGCATCGATCTACGGATTTTACCGGGAGAATTTGTCGCGTTGCGTGGGCGCTCTGGTTCGGGTAAGACTACCTTGCTTAACATCTTAATCGGGCTTGACAATCCAACCAGCGGCAGCGTCTCGGTCCTGGGTCGTGAGCTAGGCAAGATGAACGAGAACGAACGCGCCCATTTGCGCAGCCACAATGTTGGCATGATGTTTCAGAATGCCCACCTCTTTCCCTCGCTGACGGCCCAGGAAAATGTGGAGATCCCGCTGCGCCTGATGCGTATGGAATCCGCAGAGCGTACCAGGCGCTCGCGTCTCGCGCTTGAGCAAGTTCATCTGATACCGCGCGCGCACCATCGCGGCCTGGAGCTATCGGGTGGCGAGCAACAACGCGTTGCTCTGGCACGTGCGCTTGTTCACGAGCCACAGTTTATTGTCGCAGACGAGCCTACTGGCAATCTAGACTCGATGACCGGGCGCGACATTACTCAACTTCTGCGCGAGATTACCCATCAGACAAAAATTGGTATGCTCATTGCTACCCACGATATGACCGTGGTGAGCGTGGCGGATCGCGTTTTGCAGATCAACGATGGGCTAATCTCGGAGGGGCAATAAACGAACGCCTTGAATGTAATTCCCTTTGACCGTGCGGTAAAGAGGCCGCCAACAAAGCACAAGCCGCAGAGGAAGCGGCGAGTACGGCAAGAGGCCAGCGTGCCAGCGTCGTCCATGACGATCCTGGCACTCTGGCAATTACGCCAGACGTGGCGTCTCCTGGGAGTAGTTAGCGCTGGCTTGCTCGCCGCCGTCGTCCTGGTCTGCGCCATTCCACTCTACGCGCAAGTCGCGGAAAGCGCGGGCCTGCGCCATACTCTTGAGGCTGACCCGCAGAGCATGTATATTACTGTGCATGCCACTAATTCGCTTTTTGCGATGAAAGAGTTGCACGCAGCTGAGCTGGATATCACCCAGGAATTACAAAATACGCTGGGTTCAACGGTCTCCAGTGAGCCAGATCTATCAGTGCAGATTCCGACGCTAAAAGCCGTTTCAGGCCAGTATATGCGCCTGCTGGGAACCGAGATGCAAGACGCGGGAGCGCATCTGCTGCTAAAAGAGGGTCGCCTGCCTATGCCGAGCAGCGACGGTGTTATCGAATTCGCTCTGACACCTACGGGCCTGAGCAATCTCCATTTGAGCGTGGGACAATATCTGCAAGCACCTTATAGTATCTTCGATGCTTCAAATCGGGAGAGCACGCAGACTATCACCTTGCGCCTGGTCGGAGTCTTCACGGAAGCCGCGCAGAGCGCTCTGTTCTGGCATGGCGAGACCTTTGCTCCTGAGACCTTTTCACACGGTTTGCAGACCTCCCAGCGCCTGCCAGTGCTGGTTGATAATCGGGCGTTGATCGCATCTCTCTCTGCATTATCTGAGATCGCTATTAAGCAGAACAATGGCGGGCAGTTTGAGAATCCAGCCGAAACATACTGGTATTATCCCTTTGACTTTTCCCGCCTGGATATTAACCATCTGGATAATCTTACAAACGAGCTTAAAGCTGCTCTGACTACTCTTGAGCATAATCCGCAATTCTTTCCCTATGTAGTTGAGACTACCTCTGAGGGGCCGCTGGCGATTTTTCTGGACTATAGCAACCGTGTGACTGTACTCGGTCTGCCGCTGCTCTGCCTGGCCTTTTTGATCGGCAGTCTGGTGCTGTTCTTTGTGGTTTTAATAACCGGGCTGCTGGTGGAGGGTCAGGAGATGACGATTGTCCTTCTGCGCAGCCGGGGCGCCAGCGCGCGCCAGATCGTTGGTTCTCTCCTATGGCAGAGCGCGGGACCAGGTCTGCTGGCCCTGGTGCTAGGCCCTTTCCTGGCGATTGCTCTGGCCCAGGAGTTGGCCAGCCTGACTCTTCAACCAGCTGACCGAGCGGCGATCGAGTTGCTGACTGCGAATCGCCTGGGCGTTGCTCTGGGACTGATCGGCCAGACTTTACTGGTCATGGGCCTGGCTCTGCTGGCCATGGCTCTTTCAGCCTGGCATGTGATGTATAAAACCCTGCTTGGTACACGACGCGCCCGCGCGCGTTCTGGTGAGCAGCCGCTCTGGACGCGCTTCAACCTTGATCTTGTAGCCGCAGCCCTCGCCTTGCTCGGTTTTCTGCTTTCATCCTACATCTCCAGTCCAGGGGTGATAGATGTACGCACCCATGTCCTGATTCTACCCATCACGACCCTGATTGAGCTGCTTTTCTTGCTGCTTGGTGGCCTGTTGCTCTGCCTGCGTTTCTTCCCGTTACTTCTGCATCTGGGTGAACGTCTGGCGGCGCGTTCACGCGGAGCCGCGCCGCTGCTAGCAGTGGCACAGATGGCCCGCGCGCCACGCCAATCACTGCGTATGCTTCTACTTCTCATGCTGGCTGTGGCCTTCGCGCTTTTTACGCTGATTTTCGCGCAGACGCAAAACCAGCGCTTACATGACCTGACCGCCTACCGCGTGGGCGGCGATCTAAGCGGCGATATTCCCATAGCCCAGCAAAATCTGTCCTGGGAGCAACTCCTGAACTGGTATCGTAGTTTGCATGGAGTGACTTCGGTGACGGCAGGCTACACACAAAAGCTGACAGGCGGCAGCGGCGATGGAGTGCCGATCGATCTGCGCGCGGTAGATGCCTCGACCTATGCCAGTACTATCTACTGGACCTCCCAGGATGATAGTCAGCCGCTGAGCGCCTTGACCAACAAGCTGCTGGCCCAGCGCGCTGAGGCCACGCGGGAAAATGTCATTCCAGCGATTGTTGATGATGCCGCCGCTCGCTCGCTCAATCTGTCGCAAGGCCAGAAATTTGTGCTTAGAGACTTCCACGGCCCACTCTACTATCGCGTGGTGGGGATTGTTCATTTTATTCCTACGGTCTACGATAGTCCAAGCAGAGTGGGTCCCGATGCTTCTATTTCGCATGGAGGCTTGCTGGTCGATTATCAGACTACCAGCGTGGTAGCTCTGGCCATCAACCAGGAAACGCTCAGTCCCACCACTATCTGGTTGCGCACCAGCAGTAATCCAGCAGCTCTGGCAAACGTGCGCCACGCCTTGTTGACTGGCACTAATGCCCTGGATAATCCAGTGGACCGGCGCGAGCTCGACGCGGTATTGAGCAGCGATCCTCTCTACGCGGCCCTGAATGGCATTCTCTCTATCGGCGCTGCTGTCGCGCTCTTGCTGGGTCTGTTAAGCAATCTACTGGTCTCCTGTCTCAATGCTCGCGAGCGACGCAATAACTTCGCGGTCCTGCGCGCGCTAGGCAGCAAGCCCTGGCAGGCCGCCAGCGTACTGCTCTGGGAGCAGGGCATTGTCTACGGGACCGCCCTGGCGTTAGGCGGCATTCTGGGCTTTGCCTTTGCCTGGCTCATCCTCCCGGCGTTCATCTTCTCCCCCCTGGCAGGAGTTGACACAGCCAATGCTGGCGAAGAAGCCTTTTACCTGGTGCAGAGCGTCCCCGCTGTTCACGAAATCACACCCCTCTGGCCCATTGTCCTGCTCCTATGTGCTCTACTCGCCATCTGCGCCCTCGCGCTTCTCATCATGACTTGCATCGTTCTGCGCCCCAGCATTAGCCAGACCCTACGCGTAGACGAAGACTAAGAATGGCCAGCTACTGCGCAGGCGAAATCCATAAAAACTCTGCCAGCACTTATATGTCAGAAGCACCAGCGGCTAGCAGCCAGATCTCCTGGCTCTGGCACCAGTAAGACTGACCGCCTGTAAACAGCAGAGTTCCGCGCATGCATATAAATGAATATATTGACATATGAAGAATGTTTTGACTCTTTTAGTCAGACCCTGTTATACTACCAGGAGAAGGGACAATGTTTCCTGCACAGTAGAAGCAAATAAAGCGCCTGAGCCAATGAGAGTATTATGAGAGGGGAAGGAAGAGGGGGAGGAAGAAGAGGAGGATAAGTGAAGAAGATAGAAAGGAATGTGAGATGGCGGATGAAACGTCTATGACCCCGGGTGAGAAATCGCCGGAACGCAGGGCGGCCACCTTACCAGAGCATAGCCGGGCGGCGGCGGCGCAGCGTTTGAGTGATCAGCCACAGTTGGCGAAGCAAGGGGTGCGCTATATGGCGCCTCATTGTAACTCGCACCGCCTGGGCTGGCGAGTAAGGAGACATCTCAAGCGCAAAAGTTTGCGCAGGAGCAACCAGCATGTCGCGGCCATTGAGCGTATAGGTACACAGCTGACCTTGTTGCCCATGGCTGTGATGGCACTGATCATTTTTCTTGTCATGAGCACCGTTCTGGTAGGTGCAGTCGCGCTGATAGATGCAACGCAACAGCGTTTTGGTTCATCTATCGTGACATTGACAGATATTCTACCCAAAGATAGCTTAAAAATGTACGATGATCGTGGCGTGTTGATGTATCAGATGACCAAAGATGGTATGCAGACAACAGTGCCGCTGAACCAGATCTCGCCATACATGGTCAACGCACAGGTAGCAATTGAGGATCAAAATTTCTGGAAAAATGCTGGTTTTGATATTACAGGAATTGTGCGCGCGGCGATTGCTGACCTGACCAAGGGCCACGTAGTCGCGGGTGGCAGCACAATTACGCAGCAAGTGATCAAGAATGCCGTAGTGGGCCACGAGGATACAGCGCTGCGTAAGTTAGAGGAAATGATTCTGGCTCCAGATGCCACGCGCTATTACAGTAAGCAGCAAATTCTTGATATGTATCTGTCTACCACTTATTATGGCGAGCAGGCATACGGCGTAGATGCAGCCGCTTTTGTATACTTCGATTTGCAAGACAAGCCCGCACAGAGCGCGGCTTCGCAGCTTGATCTGGCAAAGAGCGCGTTGCTAGCCGGTATGGCTCGCAATGGCATTCTCTACGATCCCTTTCGCTTTCCAAAGGTGAGTTATGCACGCCAGAAAGAGGTGCTGGAGCAAATGGTAGTGCAGGGATACGTCACGAGAGCACAGGCCAATGCAGCTGAGGCCGAGGTATACCAGCCCGATTTTTTACATCGGGGGAGCATCCACAATCAGTCGGCACCTCACTTTATCAACTATACACTGCGCGAACTGGCTAAAGATCTCAATGTCAAAGTCGATGAGTTGGCCCGCGCGGGCCTGATCGTGCATACCACGCTTGACCTGAGTTTGCAGAATCAGGTTCTCAAAATCGCGCAAGAGCAGATTAAAATCATGAAGCATCCGCATAATCTCTCAGATGCCGCGGAGGTAGTGATCGATTATCATACAGGCGCGATCAAGGTCTTGTTAGGGAACGTGAATCCTAATGACCCCAGAGATGGACAGTTTGATGTAGCTTCGGAAGGCTTACGTCAACCGGGTTCTTCCTTTAAGCCCTTCATTTACGCGGCAGCCTTTGGAGAGGGCCTCAGTCCAGGCATGCCGGTAATGGACGAGCCATTCTCGATCCAGCTCTGTTGTGGTTTACCGCCCTATACACCGCATAACTATGATCTAAGCTATCACGGCCTGATCACCTATCGTTACGCCTTGCAGAATTCGTTTAATATTCCCGCAGTCAAGCTTTTGACTAAAGTGGGAGTGCCGAACGCGCTAAGTCTCGCGCAAAGAATGGGGATTACCGTCTATAACGGCACGCCAAACTATACCATGGTCTTAGGCTCACTGGGCGTCCATCTGCTTGACGAGACCTCGGCCTATGGGGTTTTTGGGGATAACGGCGTCCATGTACCACCACACGCGATTACAGAAGTGGACGACCCGTATGGGCATGTGATCTATCGCGCCAACACAAAGGGCATACGCGTGTTAAGTCCGCAGGTGGCTTATATGATGTCAACCGTTTTGAGCGACAATGCTTCACGCGTCTTTGAATTTGGCAAATGTAGTTCTTTATTCCTCTACACTAACACCATGCAGGAGTGTTACGCGGGCAATCCTGGGATGATTCGTCCTTCGGCAGTCAAAACGGGCACATCGCAGAACTTCGACGACAACTGGACCGTTGGCTATACCAGCGATTTAGCGGTCGGCGTCTGGGCCGGCAACGATGATAATTCGCCTATGATCAACGTCACTGGCGTCGATGGAGCTGGCCCAATCTGGCACCAGACGATGCTGCTGGCCGAACAGGGTTATTCAGTCCAGAACTTCCCATACCCTGGCGGCATGTCGCACAGGACTGTAGCCTATCCCGGTCTGACGACCACTGACTGGTTTATCAACGGGATGTCTGCCAATAATGCGCCCTGGGTGATCTAAACATTTTAGATACATCAGCGCAAAAAGAAGAGAGGGCCTGTGTCAGCGCGCCGACGCAGGCCCTCTCTTCTTTTTGCGCTGATGATGGTTTATAATAGCAGAGTAACTCAGTCAATCTGGAAGGGATTATACGTATGGAATTATCTAGCGCAGAAATCATTGCCAATCTCAGACAGAATAGCCAGAGTTCACTCTGGGACATGCTTGAGATAACGCTTATTGAAGCGGAAAAAGAGAAAATCGTGGCGACCATGCCTATTGGTCCTAACCATCGCCAGCAGCTTGGCTACCTCCATGGGGGCATCTCGATTACGCTGGCCGAGTCGCTGGCCTCTCTGGGCAGTACACTTAATATCGACCTCACACGCCAGCTGGCTTTTGGACTGGAGATTAATGCCAGCCATCTACGCCCTAAGCGCGAGGGCCTGCTTACAGGTACAGCCATTCCCATCCGCCTGGGACGCACTGTCCACGTCTGGGACGTGCGCATTACCGATGAAGACGAAAAAATTGTCTGTATCTCGCGCTGCACTATCGCCATCGTACGTCGCCAGGCTGAGAACGATAGCCAGCCAAAAAAGTAGCCCCAGGAATTAATTCCCTCATCCTTTGTGTTACGTTATGTATCACGCGCCGCACGGTACTAACATGACCTGCTCAGCGTCCGCAGATGGTATCAATGATAAATCTCCGCCAAAAAAGCATTGCCTTTGAGGCTGATTGTTGGTCTGGATGGTTACGCGGAGATCAATTAGCGAGGAGCCTTATCCACTATGCCTATCTCTATTGTTGTCCACGGCGGGGCCGGGGACCTCTCTTCAGAACGCCAGGCAGACGCCAGCCAGGGCTGTCAGGAAGCGGCACTGATCGGCTGGCATGTCCTTCAAAGCGGGGGCAGTGCCCTTGACGCGGTTGAGGCGGCAGTTCGCGCGCTCGAAGATAATCCGGCCTTCAATGCCGGGACCGGCTCTTGCCTGACTGCCGAGGGACATATCGAACTCGATGCCGGGATGATGGATGGCCGTACTCTCGATGTTGGCGCGGTAGCTGGCGTCCAACTGCTCAAAAATCCGATTTCCCTGGCACGCGAGTTGCTGACCAGCCCGCATGTCTTGCTGGTCGGACGCGGCGCAGAGCAGTTTGCTAACGAGCAAGGCATAGCTCGTTGTACTTTCGCTGATCTACTCACCGAGCGCCAATATCAACTCTGGAAAAAATACCTGGCCGATCATGCTCTCACACCCGATAGCGAGCCGCAGTTCATCCGGCGGGAAATCGCCAGCCTGACCGCGCGCGACGAGCAGAAACATGGCACCGTTGGCGCTGTCGCTGTCGATAGCACGGGCGCACTGGCAGCCGGGACCTCGACAGGTGGTCTGCACAATAAATATCCCGGTCGCATAGGTGACTCTCCGCTGATCGGCGGGGGCTTTTATGCCGATGAAGAGGCCGCTATCTCCTGCACCGGTCACGGCGAGGATTTCGCGCGCCTGCTCATCGCTAAACGAGCCGCCGACTATGTGGCCCAGAGCAGCAACGCCCAACAAGCCGCCACGGCTGCTATCGCCTTCCTGGCGAGCAAGGCTACTGGCACAGGTGGTCTGATCGTTGTTGATCGGCACGGCAATATTGGCTATGCCCAAAACAGCCAGAACATGGCTTACGCCTATATGACTGAAAAGTTGGATCAGCCAGCGGCTGGCGTCTAATAGCTATTTCTCCTCAGATAGAACGGAGATTTTTCTCCTCCAGTACCATGGTGTACAATCGGCGCATAAAAGCAAAGAAAGAGGGCACAGCTTGCTCATGCACACATTAATAGACATTCAGCGGGAAATCGACCAGTTGATCAAAGAAGAATGGCACAGCCACTACTGGTCCCCCCTCGCCAGCCTGGCGCGCCTCACCGAGGAGGTAGGCGAACTGGCACGCGAGATCAATCACAGCTACGGAGAAAAACCCAAGAAGGCCAGCGAGGCGCAGGGCAGTATTGCTGCCGAAATGGCCGATATCCTCTTTATCCTGGCTTCCCTGGCCAACTCCATCGATATCGACCTGGACACCGCCTTCACACAGGTTATGGCCAAATACCAGCAACGCGACGCGCAACGCTGGCAATCATCCACGCAAGAAAAACCTCTACCTACCCCTGAATAGGCTCTCACAGGCAGGTTTTTTGGCAGATCCCTTTGGGGATCTGCTTTCCTTCAACAAAGCGAGCGAGCCGCGCAGAACTGCCCGTCTCGCTCGCTTTGTTGTTTCTGAGGGTGGGCGGGCGGGAACGAGAGAAACCCTGATCGCTCAGGCAGGGTTTCTCCAAAGTCGTTTTGCGCTCTTGTAAACGTTTCCATTGGAGGGTCCAGGAAGTGTGGAAAGATGGGCACCGCGGTGCCCATCTTTCCACACTTCCTGTTTTTCTCAGGGTGGGCGGGCGGGAGAAAAGACTTGTGAGAAACCCTGATCACTCAGGGCGAAAAGCTTGACAATATCCACGGAAAGCTTTATACTTACAGCATAGTAAGTGTACAAATAACACTTACTATCTGAAACACCCGAGCAAGGCACGATTTCAAGAGGTCAGTATAGTGAAAAACGCGGAACTTGAGCGCGTAAGTATTCTTCTAGAGCAGGCCAGTTCGCCGGAAGAGGTTTTTGGCCAGTTGCCAGGAACATCGACGGAGAAGCTGGCGGCAGCCAGAAAAGTTTTTCTGCGCATTGCCAAGATTGTTCACCCTGACACCAATGAGGGAACAGATGACTCGCAGAAAGCCGAGAAGGCTTTCAAACAACTCGCCCTGCATTGGGAAATAGCGCAGAAAAAAATTAGCACTGGCACCTACGGTAAAGTAGAGACGGCTGGCACATTTATCCCTTTTACTATTCAGACTCCAGATTGTACGTATGCGCTTGAAAGCCTGCTCAGCCGCGGCGATCTATGCAATCTTTACGTGGGGAGTGCAACCAGCGCTAAGGATAAAAAACGAGTCCTGCTCAAAGTAGCGATCAGGCCGCGTGATAACGACCTGGTGGCCAATGAAGGGCGTATCCTGAGGCATTTAAGCGCGGCAGACAACTACGAGGACGCACGCCATTTTGCCTCTCAACTTGTCGCTGCCTTTGTCTACGAAGAACGCGCTACCGGCATCGTGCGGCAAATCACTGTTCTCAAGTATGTCGGTGGGCTTTTCTCTCTCAAAGAGGTCAAAGAGACCTATCCTCAAGGGATTGACAGCAGAGATATGGCCTGGATATGGCGGCGTTTGCTGGTCGCGCTTGATTTTGCCCATAGCAATAAGGTGATGCATGGGGCGGTGCTCCCAACGCACGTTCTGCTTCACCCTCAACGCCACGGCGTAGTTTTGATTGACTGGTCGTACGCCGTTCTTAATCCAGCCGTCACGCACGCCTGGATAAGCGCGCTCAACGCGGGCTATCGCGCATGGTATCCGGCGGAAGTTTTTGCTAGAGAGGAGCCGCGCCCAGGACTGGATATTTACATGGCGAGCAAATGCATGATCGAGCTGCTGGGCGGTGATCCGCAACAGCAGACCATGCCGGACAGCATACCCTGGCAACTTCAGAATCATCTGAAAGGCTGTCTTCTCCCGCTCCCTCACCAACGTCTGCAGGACGCGTCTGTCTTGCTACAAGAGTTCGATGAACTTCTGGAGCGTCTCTGGGGTCCAAGAAAATTTCATCCATTTTCTATGCCTCAACGCTAAAGCAGAGTTTATCATATAAGGGAATTGTTTTGTACCAGCAACGAAAGGAAAGAAGTTATGGGTGGTTCACATTGGTCAACCGATGCTTATGAAGAATCCGCTCGCCTGCGCAAAAAAGCCGGCAAAAGCGACTTTGCGTATAGCGATGCAGCGCGCTCAACGGGCAAATGGACAGCTCATCCCACATTGAATCCCAAAGGTGTCACCTTCCGCGAGAGCCGTGACAGTGACGAACATCCGCGCTCTAATGCGATCGCGGTCCTTTTTGATGAAACTGGTTCCATGAAGCAGATTCCGCATGTTTTCCAGAAGAAACTCGCGGAACTGATGAGTCTGTTACTTGTCAAAGGCTATATTCAAGACCCACAAATCCTCTTTGGTGCCTTTGGAGACGCGGTCTACGATCGCGTACCACTCCAGGTCGGCCAGTTCGAGAGCGGGGTAGAGATGGATGAGCATCTGCGCAATGTGGTTCTTGAAGGCGGCGGCGGCGGCGGCGGCAATGAATCCTATGAACTGCCGCTCTACTTTCTGGCGCGCCACACTTCTATTGATTGTTGGGAAAAGCGCGGGCGCAAAGGCTATGCCTTCCTGATCGGCGATGAGATGGCCTATCCTAATGTCAACAAAAAGCAGGTCGCGGACCTCATCGGCGACGATCTGCCAGAAAATATTCCGCTGCGGCAGATTATCGCGGAAGTCCAGCGCAGCTACCATCTCTTCTTCATCTTTCCAAGCAATGGCAGTTATGCCGCCGATGGCGAGCATCCTGTCTTCTGGCAAGAGTTACTGGGCCAGCAGGTCATTATTCTTGATGACGAGAACGCGGTCAGCGAGACAATCGCCCTGACAATCGGCTTGACTGAAAAGGCTATCAACCTGGCCGAAGGCAAAGACGACCTGAGCACTGCGGGAGCAAGCAGCGGCGCGATTGACGCAGCAGCCAGAGCCCTGCAAGTCTATGCCAACGCCTCCAGTTCACTAAGCGCGACCGGTCTGGCCCTGCCCGGTCTGGCTGTAGAGGAACGGCCAGAGACCGAACGCCTCTAGTCTCCTGGTCTCTTGAGTGATGATCCCGCCTTGCGCGCAAGGCGGGATCATCACTCAAGAGACCAGTAAATTAAGAAAAGCGGCTATTGGAAAATATGGAGTGCTCTATGCAAGAGAAGAAGCAGGCGCTAGTGATCGCTGACCTGGGCTTTGGGGATGCTGGCAAAGGCACTATCGTCGATTTTCTGACCAGGCGTTGCTCCGCTCAGACGATTGTGCGCTACAATGGTGGGCCCCAGGCCGCGCATAACGTGGTCTGCGCCGATGGCAGACACCACACGTTTTCCCAGTTCGCCAGCGGTATGTTCTTGCCTGGTACTCGCACCCTACTCTCGCGCTTTATGCTGATTAACCCTCTAAATATGTTGAAGGAGGCCAGACATCTTAACGCCTGCGGGATTACCGACGCGCTGCAACGCGTGCAGATCGACCAGCGCGCGCTTGTGATTACGCCGTTTCAGCGCGCAATCAATCGGCTGAGAGAGATCGCGCGCGCCGAGCAGCGCCACGGAAGTTGCGGCGAAGGGATTGGAGAATGTATGGCAGATGCCCTTCAATACGGCGATGCCGTTCTCCAGGCTGGTGATTTAGCCAGTGACGCGACACTTACGCGCAAACTGCATTTTATGCGAGACGCGAAATGGTCAGAGTTTGCTGAACTTGAGCCTCTACTACCACGGACAGAGATCGTGCGCCAGGAGAGCGCGGTGTTTACAGATCCAGGCACTTTGATAGCTTGCGCTGAGGTTTATCGCCATTTCTCTACGCATGTAGAAGTTCTGGATGCGGCCAGTGTCCGCGCGCTCTTTGCGCAGTCCGGTACAATGCTTTTTGAAGGCGCGCAGGGCATCCTGCTCGACGAAAACTATGGCTTCACACCCTACACCACCTGGAGCACAACCACTTGCGCCAACGCGCAAACGCTTATCGAGGAAAACAACTACACCGGCAAAGTCAGTAAAATCGGCGTCATGCGTACATACGCGACCCGTCATGGAGCCGGGCCATTCCCGACAGAGGATGCAGAACTGGCGGCTACTCTGCCCGAAACACACAACGCCTGGAATGATTGGCAGCGCGCCTTTCGCAGCGGCCATTGCGATCTTGTGGCCACGCGTTACGCCAGAGATGTCACAGGCGAGTTCGACTATCTCGCCCTCACCCACCTTGATCGCCTGGTCGGCCTGCCTACCTGGCCTATGTGTACCGCCTATCGCTATCAGGGCGCACCCACGGACCTGTCTAGCCATTTCGAGCATAAGGGCAATGACATTCACGCGCTGCGTGTCCAACGGCCTCCCGACCTGGAACGCCAGGCACAACTCACACAACTACTCCACTCTTGCACACCCATCTACCAAACCTTTACAGCCCGACCGCGCTCGGGGCCTGCATCCTCAGTATGGGCTGAGGCCTGCTCTTTTATCGAGGAACAGCTCGGCGCGCCCATTGCGATTACATCAGATGGTCCAACAGCCGCAGACAAGATATGCAGGCTGTTAAGCTGAATTTTTGGAACTTCAGGGTGGGCGGACGGGGAACAAGCGAGTGCGAATGTCACGCGCTAACAAAGTCTTCAGGGCGCGTGGGGCAAAAGACTTTTAGATTGCCCCGGCATTACAACACGGCAATTGACAGCAACCAGCCAACCTAATACAATAGCAGTGTTTGCAATGGAAGGCGTCTTAGCTCGCCAACCTTGCGATTCCCGGAAACAAGCGCGCCAATCATCTAACCCTCACAAGCTTTTATGGTAGCGCGTTTAGAGCGGCGGTTTCTATTAGTATATGTAGCAGTATTTATTTATGGAGGTGCTGTTGTGTTCAAGCCACATCGTTTCAATCCCTTGCTGAAAGCAGTTCCCAATGCGGGTCACGAGGCCAAGGTGAGCAGTAAGCTGGTCCACGGTCATACACACGAGGAGCTTTTGGAGGAGACAAAGCAGACCACAACTGTGGCGCAAGGGCAGGTGCAGACCACGACTGAGACTGTAGTAGCTGATGTTAAAACAAGTGAGACACCTACCTCACATGGAAAAGTGCGTAAGAAAACTGAAGTTGAGGCAAGTGTAGAGGCTGTAACAACGACAAAGCCGGTCAGCAAAAAGGCGGGTGGAAATGGAGATGAAGATGACGCTGGCGGCACAACCGAGATTCTCTCGCGTGTCCACGCCACTACTGAGGGCATAGCTGCCGTTGAGATGACGCCTCCTCATCCCCCCCGCGAAGAGACGCCAGAGTATGTCAAAGCCCATCATCACCTGGTCTACGAACTTGACGAGCCATGCGCGATGTGTGGTGTCAAACACTCAACGTTAAAAGATCCCGCGCAAAACCCCTTTGGTGCCGCTGCCCTTGAAACGCACCACTATCCGATTGAGCGCAGCTTGCTCGACGCATGCGATCCCGCCAAGGTTGGTCTGGTCTTCCCGCAGGTCAAAGATGTGGCCAGCCTGAACGACTTTGTCGATTCCGAGAATAACTTGATGGTGCTCTGCGATATTCATCATCGCCACCCCCTACACGGCATTCACCATCTGACACCCCAGGACTTCTTTGTCCAACCCTTCCTGCTCGCCGGCTACCAGGTCGTCACCACCCAGCAGGACGCGGCTGCGGTCATGGCAGCCGACGAGGCTCTAGTCGATAAAATAATCGGGAACAACAAGCATTAAGCTCATATGCTGAATGGCAGGGTGCGGCTGCTATTCAGCATATTGACTTACGCGCTTATCCTCTAAGATTAATGGTTCAGAAAGTATCAAGCAGCGTGCTTTTTTGGTAGAATATCATTACTTCCGTTTACCACGGAATGTATAAAGGCTATATCAGATCTGGTCAATGACATCCGCCAGCGCGAAAAATACAAAGAGCTGAGCTATAGAGACAGAGGGCGACAAAAGAGCGCATGAATCATCATTTTGGAGTGCTGCGGGTTGTGCGTATGCTGCCTGGGAGCCGTGCGACACCAGGTACGCACGGCGCGCAGATGCAGGGACGCTATTCTGGTGGCTGGTTGCCAGAGGAGGGCCTGGTACACGTCCTGAAGCGCAGAGAGACAACCATCGGGCGCGCGTTGAATAATGACGTAATTCTGCTCGATCTGACTGTCTCACGCGAACACGCACGTCTGCTGCTCGACCAGGCTGGCTGGCATATTATCAATCTAACCGAGCAGAATGTAGTGCGCGTCAATGGCCGCCCGGTGCCGCGCGGCGGCAGTCTACCAGTGCGCCCACAGGATGTGCTTGTCCTGGGCAATACAATGCTCCAGTTGATCGCGCCGCAGAATTATCACGACTTGCTGGCAGCAGACGAAGAACAGCGCCAGTTCGAAAACCATGCTCCTGGCCATCCTTTGAACAGCGCTCGCAGTCCACGCAACCCACCAACGCCTGAGTTACGCAGGGACACAGCTAAAGAACAGAGTTGGAGCGCGCCCCGACCATTGGCGGAGCCAGATGAGCAAGCACGTTCAACGCACGCCACCGCTAGAGTTCCACGCGTGCCACCAGTGCGCGGCTTTTCTCAGCCACATCCGGAGAACAGTCTGCCTCCGGCCACGCGCTACGATACTCCACTGCCACTCTCATCCGAGATAAACGATGAGCAATTCTGGAGCGAGGAAGAGCCAGAAAGTGTCTTCGGCGGCGGTATCACCATGCAATTCGCTCTACCACAGCGCATGGGCACGCGCACGCGCTGGTTTATCGCGGGCATTGGCATCGCCATTCTGGCCATTAGCGCCATCACCACGATCATTCTCAATAGCCTGATCGGCTTCTCAGCCCTGGAACAGAACGGCATTTCCAGCATAATTATCGCTCTGACCATTCCAATCATTCCAGCGGTTGGCATCTTTCTGCTGGTCAATTTCATGGATCGCTACGAGCGCGAACCCTGGTTCCTGCGCCTATCCGCTTTCCTGTGGGGCGCAATCATTGCTATTCCACCCGCGCTCTTTATCGAAAAACAGGTTGACGCGATGATTAATGGCTGGCTGGCCAGTAATGCCAACAATGTGCTACTCGACACCCTGGCGCGGGGTCTGAACGCGGGCGTGACTGAAGAGACCATCAAAGGACTCGGCCTGATCCTCCTCCTGATCGCCTTGCGTGACGAGTTCGATAATGTCACCGATGGTATCGTCTACGGCGCGCTGATCGGCGCTGGCTTCGCTATGGTCGAAAATTTCGGCTATTTCGCGCAAAACGGCAGCCATTTTCTGCTCTTTTTGATCATTGGCAGAATCATCCTGGGCTGGCTCGGTCACTCAACCTTTATTGCCTGCTTTGGAGCCGCGCTCGGCTATATCCGCCACACTCGTTCACGTTGGAAGCAAATTATCATCCCTCTCGCTGGCTACGTCCTGGCGGTCAGTCTGCACTCCTTCTTTGATTTCATCGATCTCCAGGCCAGCCAGATGCTCCAGGCCTCCAATGGCAGTAGCACGATCGGCAACTACGCGCTGATCGCCATCATTGGCAACTACATTCCACCTTTCCTGGCTCAGATGGGCCTGCTCTACATCCTGATCAAAAGCCTGTCTCACGAAGCTGCGGTGATCCGCGAGTTCCTGGCTCTCGAGGTGAGCAATGGTATCGTTCAGGTCGATGAATATGCCCTGCTGCAAAATTCGTTTATGCGCACAAAACACGAGCGGCATATTCTGCGAACTCAGGGTCTGCGTCAGTGGCTACATATCAGAGCCCTCTACCAGACCGAGATTGGCCTGGCCTTCCGCAAATGGCACGTCAGCATGGGCGATAAACCCAAACTGGGCTATCGTCAGCCCGAAGATGCCTATCGCGAGCGTATCCACCGCTTGCGCAAAGAGATTAAGGATGGGAAATGATGCAAGGATGGTGGGTGTACCATCCTTGCATCATTTCCCATCCTTAAGGCGAGCAAGCAAACTTGACATTCCAGGGGTGGGAATGTTAGCATGAACGAGGAATTACCAGTACTCGCCAGTAAGCTACCGCGAGGCATTTTGTGTGCGCGCGAGGTGGGTACGAAAGGAACAAGAGACATGGAAATGGAGCGGGCTGACCTGCTACAGATCTACTATTTTATGCGCCTCACTCGCGAAATGGAAGACCGTATCCGCAAACTCTTTCTCCAGGGCAAGATTGTGGGCGGGGTCTATACCGCGCAAGGGCACGAGGCGACGACTGTCGGAGCAGCAATGGTGCTGCGCGACGGCGACTGCATTGTACCGCAGCATCGCGATCTGGGCATGCATCTGGTGCGAGGCGGCTCGGCGCGCGCTGTGATGTGCCAATGGTTAGCACGCGGCAATTCCCCAACATTGGGACGGGATGGACAGACGCATATTGGCGATATGCACCACGGCATTGTTCCGATGATCAGCTTGCTAGGCGAATCGCTCTCGGTTGGCTGCGGCGTAGCGCTGACATTTAAAAACCTCAAACGTCCAGGTGTAGTTCTGGCCTCCTGTGGGGACGGTGCAACCAATACTGGACAGTTCCACGAGGCGCTAAATTTCGCCTCAGTCCAGAAATTGCCGCTTGTCTTCGTGATTGAGAACAATGGCTATGCCTACTCAACGCCTTCTCACAAACAGTTCGCCGTTAAAAACCTGGCCGAGCGCGCTAAAGCTTACGCTATGCCTGGTACAAGCGTGGATGGCAACGATGTGCTGGCGGTGCTGGCCGCGGTAGGCAGCGCTGTGGATAACGCGCGCGCGGGCCAGGGACCGGCCCTGATCGAGTGCAAGACCTTTCGCGTGCGCGGACACTCTGAGTCCGATAAAGCTGATTATGTACCCCAGGAACTGCTTGAGGAATGGTTGAAGAAAGATCCGCTCAAGCGCTTTGAAGAGTACTTGCAAAAAAAGAAGATCCTGAACAGCACACGTAAAAGCGAGATCGAAAGCAGGATCAAAGAGATTATCGACGATGCCGTTGCTTTTGCTGAAAGCAGCCCTGAGGCCGATCCCGCGACCGTGGCGGATTTTGTTTTCGCCCCTGATGGTCCCATCGCGCTGATCGGCAGCCCACAGGCTCGAGACCCGCGTTACGTTAACGCCCTGGATCGGCGCACTGGCCGACCATTTAATACAATTAACGATACTCCCCTAACCCTGCCTGAGGAGGTGGGAAAGCGATGACTGCAATTACCTATTTAGATGCGATTAGCCAGGCTATTCGCGAGGAGATGCGGCGCGACGAGGCCGTGTTCCTGCTGGGCGAAGATGTAGGAGCCTATGGTGGTGCTTTTAAGGTCAGCGCCGGCCTGTTAGAAGAATTCGGACCAGAGCGCGTCATTGATACGCCGATGTCCGAGACGGCTATCATTGGCTCGGCTGTAGGGGCCGCGCTGATGGGTATGCGCCCGATCGCGGAGATGCAGTATATCGACTTCATCACTTGCGGCTTCGACCAGATTATCAATATGGCCAGCAAGATGTACTGGCGCTCCGGTATGCCTGTGCCTATGGTGATTCGCGGACCCTCTGGCGGCGGCACTAAAGGTGGCCCTTTCCATTCGGCGAGCCCGGAAGCCTGGTTTTTCCATACGCCTGGCATCAAGGTTGTGGTCCCTTCGACGACCTATGACGCGAAAGGCTTGCTGAAGGCGGCTATTCGCGATAATAATCCGGTCCTTTTCCTGGAACACAAACTGCTCTACCGCCAGCCAGAGTTGCGCGCGGAGTTGCCGGAAGATGACTATACAGTTCCGCTGGGCAAAGCTGTGGTACGCCGCGAAGGCGAGGATATGACCATGCTCACTTATGGCGCGATGGTCTACCAGTGTATGAAGGCCGCGACTGTATTGGAGAAAGAGGACGATCTGGAGGTCGAAGTGGTGGATCTGCGTAGCCTGACCCCGCTGGACCGTGAAACTATCATGGAATCGGTCAAACATACCAATAAGGTGTTAATTGTGCATGAAGACGCCCTGACTGGTGGTATCGGCGCGGAACTGGCAGCAATTCTTGCCGAGGAGCTGTTTGAGTATCTGGATGGCCCGATCACCCGTGTGGCCGCGCCCGATGCTCCTTTCCCGTATGCTCCTGCTCTAGAAGCGGCCTTTCTACCAAATGCTGAAAAGATTCTAAACGCGGCCCGCAAACTTGCCGCGTACTAGCGCGGTTGCTAATCCAAAAACAGCGGAAAAGAGGGTGAGCAGCGACTAGCGCCACAAGCGTTCAGTTGATACCTATTGCTCTGTCAGGTCTGATTTGAGGTATGTGAGAGAAGATGAGCGCCGGGGCATAGCCCTTTGCCTGGCTTCCTGTCTGGGGAAAAGGTAACAGGGTCCACCCCGCTCTAGTGGGCAAATGGATGGGATGGGCTAGAAAAACCCTTGCATTAGCAAGAAGCCAAAGGAGTCGAAAAGAATGCCAACGCCAGTAAAAATGCCGCGTCTGGGCGAATCAGTAGCCGAGGGCACTATCGGAGGCTGGCTGAAAAAAGAGGGCGATTGGGTGGAACGCGATGAATCATTGGCCGAGATTATCACCGATAAAATTAATGCTGAACTGCCCTCACCCGTGGAAGGACGCCTGATCAAGATCCTGGTCCAGGTCGATGAGACCGTGCCTGTCGGCGCTGAGATTGCTCTGATTGAGGCTAACGTCAGTGCCTCTGCCGAGTCCACGACAGAGGCGGAGCCAGAGTTGGAGCCGGCCCCTGTCGCTCAGAGTTCCGCACCCGCGCATTACGCCAATGGGCATGTGGTACCCAAACGCGAGGCGGGAGGGCAGCGCATCTCTCCGCTGGCCCGCCGCCTGGCCCGCGAACACGATCTCGACCTGAGCATCATTCCAGGCACTGGTACTGGTGGGCGCGTACGCAAAGAGGATATCCTGGCTTACCTCTCACAGCGCCAGAGCACACCCGCTATGCCTGCCGCGCTCACTCCCGCACCCGTCGCGCCTTATGTGGCGGGCGAAGATGAAGAGGTCCAGACCCCCAGCCGCATGCGGCTGGCCATCGCTGAGCATATGGTGCGCAGCAAGCACACTTCCCCACACGCCACCGCCATGGTTGAGGTCGATATGACCAGTATCGCTAAATGGCTGGAAAAACATAAAGAGGCGTTTAAGCAACGCAACGGCTATAGCATCAGCTTTGTACCCTTTGTGATTAAAGCTGTCTGCGATGGCCTGCGCCAGTTCCCTATCCTTAACTCAACCTGGACGCCTGATAATAAGATTGTGCTCAAAAAGCGTATCAACATGGGCGTGGCTGTCGCTACCGAACAGGGACTGGTTGTCCCAACAATTTACAATGCCGATCAATTCACTGTGGCTGGCCTGGCAAACAAGCTTGCTGAGGTCTCTCAACGCGCCCGCGCTAACAAACTGACCCTGCAAGATTTGCAAGGTAGCACCTTCGTCGTGAATAATACCGGCACATTTGGTACAATAATCTCTATACCGATTATCAATCAGCCGCACGCAGGCATCCTGAGCATGAATGCCGTCGTTAAGCGACCAGTGGTAATCGAAGAT
Source organism: Candidatus Paraktedonobacter carboxidivorans (assembly GCA_041156125.1). Lineage (GTDB taxonomy): Bacteria > Chloroflexota > Ktedonobacteria > Ktedonobacterales > Ktedonobacteraceae > Paraktedonobacter > Paraktedonobacter carboxidivorans. Next base: position 2,610 of record JBEVTI010000013.1, on the reverse strand, counting down.
GACGCGATCGCGGTGCGCTCAATGATGTATCTCTGCCTTTCGTTCGATCATCGTATCCTGGATGGAGCTGGTTCCGGTGGCTTCCTGAAAACGGTATGCGAGAAATTAGAGAGCTATAGCCGCGAAATAGACGTATATTAAATAGCCAGCTAGCAAAAGGAAACGACATGGCGACCACGATCCCTGAACGCCGCCCGGAATGGCTCCGAGTGCATCCACCCAAGGGTGAGAACTACGATAACCTGAAGCAGTTGATGCGCGGCAAGACGCTGCATACTGTATGCGAGGAAGCGCGCTGTCCCAATATTGGCGAATGCTGGGGCCATAAAACCGCGACCTTTATGATACTGGGGAGCGTCTGCACGCGCAGTTGCGGCTTCTGCGCGGTGGCGACAGGGCGTCCACAGGGATTGGACTGGGAGGAGCCGAAACGCGTGGCTGAGGCTGTGCAGAATATGGGCTTGCGCCACGCAGTCGTCACTTCGGTTAACCGCGACGAACTGCACGATGGTGGCGCGGGCATCTTTGCCTCGACCATTCGCTGGATTCGGCGCTTGAATCCTGCATGCAGGGTCGAGGTGCTGACTCCTGACTTTAAAGGCGTGTACGATGCGCTACGCGTGGTCATCGAGGCGAAACCTGATGTCTACAACCATAATGTTGAAACTATTCCCAGGCTCTACAAGCAGGTTCGCCCTCAGGCAATCTACGAGCGTTCCCTCCAGGTCTTGCGCTGGGCTAAAGAATTGCATCCCATAGCCCCTACGAAGTCTGGCTTTATGCTTGGCCTTGGCGAAACTCAGAACGAGATCCTACAGGTTATGCGCGATCTACGTGAGCATGACGTTGATATCCTGACTATCGGCCAATATCTGCGCCCCTCGTTCCAACATCTGCCCATTCAGCGCTATGTGCCGCTAGAGGAGTACACGGAGTTGAAAGCCGCGGGCAAAGAGATGGGTTTCCGCCATGTCGAAGCCGGCCCCTTTGTGCGCAGCTCTTATCACGCCCATGAGCAAGCGGATGGAGCAGCACAGGCATAGCGTCTCGCTTAGCAGGAAAAGACATGCGTCAGGAGCGTCAGACTTGTCTGGCAACCATACGGTAAAAGTGCATGGAATACGTTTTGCAGGGGTGACATCACTCTTGACGCGTGCCGCTTGCCTTTAACGTATACAGGTATATGTCATCTGTGATATACTACGTCATAGTTTAGAGGTAGTAGGGAGCGCATAACTGTGAAAACACATATCAACTCTCTGGCTCTGGCTTATACCGACCATGGCATCGGCCTGCCAGTCATCTTTTTGCATGCTTTTCCGCTCAACAGAGCGATGTGGGAAGGCGAAATTCAGGCTCTCCTGACGGATCAGCGCTATCGCCTGGTCGCGCTGGACTGGCGTGGCTTTGGCGATAGCGAGATCTCTCCAGCGTCCACTACACCGGCTATCTCAACGATGGATATGCTTGCTGACGATGTAGCTGGCCTGATGGACGCGTTGGGTATTCAACAAGCGGTGCTCTGCGGACTCTCGCTGGGCGGCTACGCGGCCTTCGCTTTCGCACGCGCCTATCCTCAGCGCCTGCTTGGACTGATCCTGGCCGATACCCGGCCCACCGCCGATACTCCTGAAGCTCGCGCTAACCGCGAGAATGTGGCTCGCCTGGCCGAAACTCAGGGACCAGGCGCGGTGGCTGATCTCCAACTCCCACGCCTGATCTCCGATTACACCCGCCAGCAGCATCCTGAAGTCGAGACTCGTGTGCGCCAGTTGATAGAGGTGGCCACTCCTCAAGGCATCGCTGCTGCTTCGCGCGGCATGGCCGCGCGCGCGGACTCCAGCGCTTTGCTGGCAAAGATCGCCTGTCCTACGCTAGTCATCGTCGGCGCGGAAGATGCCCTGATACCACCCTCCAACGCGCGCGACTACGCGGACCATATCCCTGGAGCACAGCTTATCGTTATCCCACACGCGGGACACCTGTCAAACCTGGAACAACCCCTGGCCTTTATTCAAACCATGCGCCAGTTTCTCCAGACCCTTTCCTGATCGCATCATTCTGGCTCACAGCACAAGCATAGGGAGAAAGAAGTCGCAAAAGAGTATCGGAGGATACATATGGAACAATCGCATGAAAAACATGCTAAAAAGCCAATTGTGCTGATTGTTGATGATAACCCCGCTATACGCAACGTTGTTGCCTGGTCGCTGCAATTCGGTGGCTTCCAACCTATCGAGGCCGCGAATGGCCTGGAGGCCGTGAAATGGATGGAACAGGCGGCTGGCGAGCAGCGTTTCTCTGCAGTTATCCTGCTCGATCTCACTATGCCTGGCATGGATGGCAATACCTTCCTGGCCTGGCTGCAATCCTCCTGGACAGGCCGCTATCCTATTCCTTCGATTATTGTGATTACCGCTGGCCACATTGAAACTGCGGCGCTCGCTTTCCCCGCTGCTGTAAAACAAATCATCACGAAACCTTTCCACGTGCGCGATTTGCTAGAAGTTATTCGCTTGTGGGCTATAAGTCATCCCTGATTTTGAAATTATTGTGTGGCGTCTGTGAGCGAGACCGGCGCGCCGGTCTCGCTCACAGACGCCACACAAT
>JBEVTI010000012.1:0-143266 GCA_041156125.1 Candidatus Paraktedonobacter carboxidivorans | reverse complement strand
GTACTGCTATTGGCAGCAGATAAAACGCTGACTCATCCACCCAGACAATCGTCCGTTTCTCCTCCAAGGCTTTTTTTTAGGGCTTCCCAGCGTTCGCTTTTCCAAGCCGCAATCGCTTCTTCATCGCGTTGGCTGGCCTTCTCCTCCGGCTTTTGTGGACTCCAGCCCATCTTACGCATGATAGCTCCGGCATGGTCGCGCGAGTAATGCACCCCAAAACACTGCTCGATGACCTTTGCCACTCGCGAGGCCGTCCAGACTTCCCCACGAAATCCATAGGCCGGCGCTCCTTTCGCCAGCAGCGCCGGCAATTGGGCCTTCTGCTCTGCGCTCAAACGCGGCTGCACGCCCGGTGCAGGACTGGCTTTGAGGGCTTCTTCTCCCTTGTCTCTGCTCCGTTTGATCCACTGGCTCACTGCCCCTTCCGTGACTCCCAGTGCCACGGCTATCTCTTTTTGCTTCCATCCCTGCTCTTTCAAGTTCCATGCGCGTTTGCGCCTCTCTTCTCGCCAATCGGCTTTCTTTGCTGCTCCCATACTTCTTGATATCGGCTCAAAGCACTCTGACTTTAGCTCTCTTACGCGAGGTCAATAGTAAGTTCCGATTTCACAAATTCTGAGTATTGTTACGGCAATGAGATGACTCACGCTATGGAACGCCATGAGCAAAAAGAGGCACTTGTTATTCCTCTTATTATCCGCCCTACCCTTTGGCAAGGAACACCATTTAGCAAATTACAAGCACTTCCTAGAAATGGAAAACCTGTTACACTCTGGCCAGACAAAGATGATGCATTTTTTAATATTGCTACAGATATTGCAAAAGAAGTTGAAAAAAAGCTACATATTTCTGTGGCAGCCACTCTTCCACCTTATTTGCCACCACACCCTCCGCCTAATCGATTGCGCCGAGAAATAATAATAGGTAGCTTGGGCTTCTTAGGAGGTTTGACAATTGGGAGTATTGCAGGGTTGAAATACTTTCAGATGACATTACCTGTTCATCCTCCAGTACTAGCTACACCTAAATCAAATCCTCTTCATGAAGTTACTTATATCTACACCTATCATATAGGCGGGATATTTGCTTTAGCATGGCCACACACGGGAAAGTATATTGCCTCGACCGGACAAGATCGAACTCTCCCCATAATAACCTTATCGCTTCTGCGTCGAGTGACGGTCCTGACCCGAACATACAGATATGGCAAGCCTTTTAACTATTGTTTCTATTTTCCCTCCCGATCAGGCCAGTATCCATTTCATTCAACCCTTCTGCTACAACATATTCCTGAAAGGTCTTTTAAACTGTAGGAGCAAAACTCCGTTTCTGACGGCGAAGCCACCGAACTATCAGATAGGTTGGTAAGTTTGTAAAGAGCTTTGTCATCTACAAACTCACCAACTTATTTTGTACAACCGAGGTGGGACTTTAGTATAAAAGGCTAACAATATGCTTGAATGAGATTATGGCACTCAATTCTGTACAAAAGCCTCAAAGACAATAGTGTAGCTGAACGTTTTCCCATCTACCTGATAGGCATAACAGCCAGGAGCTTCCAAGCGAGTAAATGAGGGAAAACTCGGCCAGGGAGAGCCTCCCAGAGTTGTATCCAGCACAAGTTGCGGAGTGAATGACAGATCACCCAGACCACCATCGAAGCGCATCTTATGAGAGCCATCTAGCTGCTGTCCACGCACCAGGACTTGCCCCTGATAGTTCGGATTGGCAAACCACAACACCTTCTGACCCCCCCAGCCTTGATCCTTATCTGTTCTCACACCACCAAAATGCTGCGCATCAGCATAACCCAGACGGGCAGGCGAGTGTTCCGTTGCACTAATTACATAAACAGGACCATTCCCCTGGGCTATGCCAAAACTGGCTTCTACGCTTTCCTCTGGCGAGGTCGGACAGGCGGCCCCTGGCGATAACGTCGGAAAATGCAGAGGTCGCTGTGCCAACTCAGGTGTACCACTGATGGATTCGGCGTAATAACTGTAGTTTTTGTGGGATCAGAAGCAGCACTGGCACAGGCAGCGAGTGCCACCCACAGACAGCAACAAATGAGCAATCGACACATGAAGCGACGTGAAATCATCAATCTATACTCCTCTCATATGAAAACATTTCTCTTTAAAGAAGATATACCCGCCCTTCCTGAAATAAGGCTGAAAGATCTAGCGTTTCAAGGGAATTTAAAATCTATGACGTATTTGGCGAATGCGCTACTGAAAAATTTACTCGGACCTCTAGATATCCCCGCCAAATGGATGTATACTTTTTAGTAAGCAATACATAACAAGAAGAGACCTCTTAAGAAACCTTGAGCGGCGGCATCAACATCAGTACTGGCGCGCAAAACCCTGGCGCGCAAAGTATCGCTCTGCAAATCCAGAGCCTGGCAACTTTGAATGTGACTGCATATAAGAGGTGATTAACGCTTGCGAGCTGACTGGCGCCTGGCCGCCTCTAATATAGAGCGCGCGCTTATGCCCGCGAAGTGTAGTTCGTCTATCGTCTGCTGCGCATACACACGTAGCTGCTCCATAGCGCGTGAATCGCCGAGGATTGCCAGTAAGCCAATAATGCGTTTCTGATGGTTGATTTCATGCCAACTACTGGCATGCGGATCGAGCAGAGCTAGCAATGGCTCTACAGCACGTGGATCGCGGAAGTGCTCCAATATCTGGAATGTATACCACTGGTGGTTAAGATCGAATGCTTGTAGATGCTTGAGCAATGGCTCTACGACCATCCGATCGTTCAATTTACAGAGCGTTGTCGCTATTTCACTTAGACACGAAAAATGAAGAGGCTGACAGAAGGCGTCGAGCAGTGGTCTGACCACCTGTGCGTCCCCCAATTGCCCCAACGCTTTTATCACTGCTGCCAAAACAGTATAGACCTCAGGGCGAGTAAAAGACGTTACAGAAAGCATCGCAACCAGTCTGTTGACGATAATAGTGGCATGGAGGGCACTCAATGCCTCAATAGCGGCAATAAGTACATTTTCCCTTGCATCATCAAGCAGGCGCGCCAGTGGCTCAATCGCAAGCGGATCTCGCAACTTTTTCAGGGCCGCAGCCGCGTTAACGCACACATAAGACTTATCGTCAGTCAGGGCTGCAAGCAGCGGCTGTAAATACTCCGGGCGTGGTCTTCTGCTCAGGGCATCCGCAACACAAGCACGCACCTCTGCAGGGCGCGTCTGGTCAACGAGAATCTCCAATAAGATTGGCCACGTATGCTCACCTTGCTTGCTCAAAACTTCCGTGACCAGCCAGTAATTGGGCATGAGGACAGGATGCCCAATTACTGTGGGCTGGTACAAAGCCAGCAGCGGTTCGATCACGCCGGGTACATCAAAGTCTCTCACGGCACAGGCCACATGATAGAGTTCTGCGCTATCGTCAGTGCTTTTCACGCACTCAAGATAGGCCAGCACCGCTGGTAGCGCGTTGAGATCGCGCAACTGGCCCAACGAGCGCGCCGCGTACATGCGCATCTGGGGCTTTGGATCATTGAGCAGATCAAGCAGCAGGGGCACCACGCTGCGATCGCCACAATTGCCCAGCGCTCTGACCACCTGAGCGCGTGTCCCACTATGTTTATCGCCAAGCAAACCCAGCACAGGCAGCAGCGCTCGCGCATCCTTGAGTTTCCCCAAAGCCTGCACCACCTTTGCTCGCACATCCCCCCGTGCATCCTGCAACATGCCTGACAGCGGCTCAAAAGCCTGCTTACGATGATAGCGCATGAGCTGTTTAATGGCTTCCTTGCGCACCTTATAATCAGGATCAGCCAGTTCAGTCTGGATTGTTTCTAAGGTTGGCTTTGTCGTTTGCCGAGTCATACTATACCCCCTGTTTTCTCTGCCAGGCAGATCCATCGCTCTATGGGGACAGGACTCCCTTACAGACACGCCGCCAGCCTTTGGCGCAGAAACCCTACCCCTGATTTTGGGGTAAATGGCATCGTTTGGTAAGTGGCAAAGTTGCTCCAAAATCAGCCACTTACCAAATGATGCGGCGGCAAACCTGCCAGGTACAGGAGTTTTACCCTCACTGCATCGCTTTTACTAGCAATCCGGGCAGCATAAAGGCCAATTCTCATGCTATCCAATTGCGGAACCGATGCTCGCCATGGCTTATTCTTTGCTCATCTATTCTTGCAAAGCCCTACTTTTGTGGAAAGAACCGAGAAAAAAGAGCGAGATGTAAATTATTTGCTTCGATAATCCGTCTGATAGTTGTCGATTTGCAGACACTCTTGTTTGTCGTTAATAATAGGAGTGACGAACCTGATTGTTTTTAATGTGTTGTCACCCCATTTGCCGCGAGAAACAGACAGGTTTCTAGATCGAGGAGATTATGTTATGCTAAGTTACAGTGCTACTACCATCATCAATGCCTCCCAGGATACCATATGGGGGATTCTGACGGACGCCCCAGGCTACCCTACGTGGGACCCAGGGGTTCTCAGAATTGAAGGCACTATTGCTTATGGCAACAAGGTGACAGCCTTCACAAAGCGTGACCCAAAGCGCGCATTTCCCGCCAAAGTGTCGGAATTCGTACCTCGACAGAAGATGGCCTGGACAGGAGGAATGCCTCTCGGTCTATTCAAAGGAGTACGTACCTTTACCCTGACGCCACAGGCCAATAATCGTATTGAATTCACCCTCCGCGAGGAGTTTAGCGGTCCGCTACTGCCACTGATTGCCAGTTCGATCCCGAACCAGACACAAACGTTTGAGGATTTTGCAGCCGGGCTTAAAGCGTTCGCGGAGAAGGCATCATAAAGAGAAGGAAAGAGTAATGAAGTTTGTGCTTTTATTCTGTGCAACCCGCGAGCTACAACAGGCATGGATAAACCTGACGGAGGAGGCAAAAAGCGCGCAATACGCCGAGGTAGGCCGCTGGTTTGCGGAGAATGGCGCCAGGCTCGGCCCCGGTAACCAGCTCCAACCGCCTTTTACCGCGACTACCGTGCGCTTCCAGGACAAGGGAGAGCCAACCATCCACGATGGTCCCTTCATTGAGGGCAATGAGGTCATCGGAGGTTACATTGAGGTCAATGTGGCCGACCTCGATGAGGCGCTACGCATGGCCAAAACCTGGCCAGGTGGAGGCATGGTCGAAATTCGTCCAGCCATGGAGGTTGCTCAATAGCTACGGACGAGACTTACCCTACCCACCCTACAGGCGCCACGCACGCGGCCCTGACCGCTGTTTTCCGCGAGGAAGCGGGACGACTGACTGCCGCGCTGGTCAACATCCTGGGCGACTTCGATGTCGCGGAGGAGATCGTCCAGGATGCGTTACTGGTCGCGCTTGAGCGCTGGCCGCTCGATGGTATACCCGAGCGGCCAGGTGCCTGGCTACTAACTGTCGCCAGGCGCCGCGCCTTCAATCAGTTGAGTCGCGATGCTCGTTATCGCGCAAAGCTGGCACAGCTTGAGCAGCCAGTTCAACGCGAGCCTGACGACCGACTACGCTTGATGTTCACCTGTTGTCACCCGGCACTTTCTCGTTCAGCCCAGGTAGCGTTGACTCTGCGGGCAATCTGCGGCTTCACCACCGCTGAGATCGCACACGCCTTCCTGGTCTCGGAAGCGACGGTAGCTCAGCGCCTGGTACGAGCGCGGCGCAAGATCGTCACCGCTCACATCCCTTACCGCATCCCCACTCCTGAAGAGCTTGACGAGCGACTTGGTGAGGTGCTGGCTGTGCTCTACCTGATGTTCAATGAGGGCTATCTTGCCAGTAGCGGCACGGCTCCGGCACGGCGCGAACTGGCTGAAGATGCCGCGTGGCTGGCGACATTGGTTGTACAGCTCATGCCAGGAGAGCCTGAGCCGCTAGGGTTGCTCGCACTGATGCGTCTGCACCTGGCTCGCAGCAGGGCGCGCTTCACCGACGCCGGGGAACTGGTCCTGCTCCGTGATCAGGGCCGCGAGCTGTGGGACAGGTCGATGATCGCCGAGGCAGTGATCCTGATCGAGCAAGCGGCGGCGCGGCAACGACCTGGACCCTATCAGTTGCAGGCTGCGCTTGTGGCCTGCCATGCCGAGTCGGAGTCCTGGGCCGCTACCGACTGGCGGCAGATTGTGCTCCTCTACGACCTACTTCTCCAGTTAACACCCTCACCTGTTGTGTACCTCAACCGAGCCGTAGCACTACGTCAGGTCCTGGGACCCGAAGCAGCTCTGGCAGAGGTAAACGCGCTGGCGCAAGATCTCGATCACTATCACCTCTTCCATGCTGTGCGTAGTGAGTTACTTCTAGAGCTAAGCGAGCGGCAACAGGCGCGAGCATCAGCCCTGCGAGCACTGGAACTCACGCAAAACAGCGCGGAACAGTCCCTGCTCACCCGCCGCCTCCTGGAATGGTGATCTAACGTTCTCACTCATAACCCGTAAAAGCAGCTTATGTTATAATTTGCTTAGCCATCAATGGGGAATTATTGATGCGCGGGAAGGTAAACATCTATGATACCTGTGCCTATGCCTGCGCTGGAATTCCCAGGCCCTCGCGCAAAACTCGCGGTATGATACTATTCATTCCAGGCAGGAAGAGAAAACGATGCTACCAATCTCTCTGATAGGCACAGCTATAGGGCTGGGCATTGCTTATTCCGCCTCTCCAGGCGCGGTCAATACAGAGGCTATTCGCCGAGGCGTCGCGCGCGGCGCGCGTTCGACTTTGCTGGTTGAAACCGGCTCGCTGATTGGAGACTCTGTGTGGGCTATCCTGGGCCTAACAGGGGTGACGCTGCTGACGCGCTACCTGGCTTTTCAGATCGTGCTAGGGATCGCTGGCGGTTTCTTCTTGCTGCGCCTGGCCTGGCTGGCACTCTCCGAGGCTTTCGCGCGTCAGCGATCTCCTTCTGAAACTGCCTCCACAACACACGGAGATTTCGCGACTGGCATCGTCTTCGGGCTGGCCAATCCTGTAGGGCTGGCCTTCTGGTCAGGTCTGGGGAGCAGCGTGGTTGCTGAAGGCGTGACTGGTTGGCAATTTGTCTTTTTCTGCGCGGGTTTCTTTCTCGGCGCGGTGCTCTGGTGCCTTGCCATCAGTATCGCCATGCGCTGGGGACGCCGCTGGATTCATCCAAACTTGTTTCGCTGGATCAACATCTTATGCGGTCTCGCACTCGGCTATTTTGGCCTGCGTGTGCTCTGGATTACTCTGCAAGACTGGCTGATGCACCAGGCGCTGCCCGCGTTAAAGCAGACGCGCTAAACTGCGTGAGTACGTTTGCCCAGCTTAAAGTCGGCCCAGCTTAAAAAGAGGAAAGCATATATATGGTCAATCCATACCGCAAGCACGTCTCATCGAGATTTCCCTATGAGCCTCGCCCTGGCTTTGCTCGCGCCGTGCGCATTGGACCTCTCATTTCTATCGAAGGAACAGCCCCATTAGGGCCAGATGGCAAAACTGTCGCGCGCGGCGATGCTTCCGCGTAGGCACAACGCTGCTTTGAGATTATTCAGACCGCCCTGGAGGGAAGTGCATTACCTGAATCAGGCAAGCTGAATAAAAGCAAGCCGGGCAAAAGCCCCAGTTATCTCTGTGCCTCCCGCTCATCTTGCCTGGTGTGAGTTCTCTCAATACAGTATAATCGGCGCGCGATCGACTATGACATCGACGACGACCGGGCCAGCGCTGGCAAAAGCTTCGCTCAGGGCAGCAGCGAGGTCGCTGGAGCGCTCGATGCAGACAGCGGGACAGCCGTAGCCGCGAGCGATTGCGGGAATGTCGATGCCGGGCAGGTCGGCGCCGGGAAAATTGGGGGTGTTGAAGACACGCCCGAAGGATTTCAGCGCAGCGTACTCCTGATTGTTCAGGATAACAAAGGTAATCGGCAGGTGATGCTGAACGGCGTTCCACAGTGCCTGGATCGAGTACATGCTTGAGCCGTCGCCGAGCACGCAGATGATACGGCGCGCAGGCTCGGCCAGCGCGATGCCCACTGCTGCGGGCAGGCTGTAGCCAAGCCCTCCGCTAGCTCCTGTGTAGAAGCCGTCGCGCTGGCGAATAGGTAAGTAGTCGTGCAGATCGTTGCGATGTGAGGGCGCTTCCTCGACGATCACTGCGTCCGCTGGCATCAACTGCGCGATGCTATGCATAACAAATGCTGGTGGTATGGGATCAAGCTTTTCCGGTACAGCCAGACGCTTCAGAGGAACGGGCACGGGACGAGATGCAGGTGGAACAAGCTCAAGCAGATGGCTCAGACCCAGGCGCAGGGTGGCGAGCAGGCTGGTGCCAACGGGAGACCAGGCCGCTGCCTCCGGGTCGTCGATGATCTGGTAGAGTTGCACGCCTGCCGGAACAATGGGTCCGACACTCTGCACATGATAGGTGAAGATGGGCGCGCCAAGCACGAGGACTACATCGTAAGCGGCGAGTTTCGCGGCTAGCAAACTGCGCACTGGCGGTAAAAAACCGGCGAACTGCGCGTGATCCTCTGGAAAGCTGCAGCGACCAGACATGGGACTGGCCCAGACCGCCGCCCGCCTACGTTCCGCGAGGGTCATGCCCTGCTCAGCCAGATTGCGCATCAAAGCATAAATTTCTGCCCGCGCGCCCACATCAATGCCGCGTGTGGGATCATCCAGCAGTAGAACCGAGGGTTCAGCCTCAAGCCACCTGGCAAAAACGACTTTCTGCTGATTACCACCTGAAAGATAGCGTACTTCCTGGTCAACTGAGGATGTTCTGATGCCCAGGCGCTCAACATGCACTCGAGCACGAGCGCGCAACTGGCTGGCGCGCAGGAATGAGCCTGAGCGCCGCAAAGCCACCGCCCGCACCTGCGCCACATTCTCCCACAGCGATTTATCAAGCATCAGGCCAATGCGCTGGCGATCTCCTGGCACCAGCGCGATGCCCTGGCGAATAGCATTGCGCAGCCCCGGACGCAACTGCGTTCCGTCCGGCAACATCACACGCCCCCGCTCTGGTCGCAGCGCCCCGGCAGCGACAGCAAGCGCGTCCTGGTGACCTGAACCTGAGAGGCCCGCTACCCCTACGATCATACCCGCGCGCGCTTCCAGCGTGACATCCTCCAGACGCCGGCTACGCTGATATGCTCAAAACGTAGAGCGCGCTGACTCGCTACGGGTCGGTGGGAAACACCCACACCCAGATAGGCCAGTGCGTTTGGATGCGCTTTAATCAAGCTGCTCCAGGCATTAAAATTAGCTTGTGGCTCCTGTTTTGAATCAAAGGGACCAAGCACCTGGACATTATTTTTTCTTACTGTGTTTCTATGAGAACGGATTGAGATCAGGTTAGCAATGTTGTATATTAGTGAGAAAAATACTGGTACGTTCGGTGAGTAACAACGCACTATTTGCGTATTTGTATGTTTCCTGGCCCCTATGGCAATGTCCGCAAGACATCTGCCTATAAGCCTGGACAGTTTATACAATGAGAAGGAGCCCCTAATGCAATGTAGCACATGTGGAACGCAGCTCCCACAGGGGGCTGCCTATTGCCCCACTTGCGGAAGCACGACGCCCTATCAACTTTCTTCCTCCGAAATATCCCCTTCTGACGCGACGATGATCTCTTCCTCTACCCAATCAGCACCCTACTCCTATCCACTGCCTAATCCTTACGACACTCCTCCATTCGTACCACCACCACCTCCACCACCTCGCCAGCGCCGGTTTTCAGGCTTCAATATTGCCCTGCTGATCGTTATCTTGTTGCTGCTCATCGGAGGTGGTGGCTTTCTCGCTTTACATCAGGGATCTCCCATTAACCAACCATCCTCGCAGGCCTCCCCCACAACGCAAGCCCGGCAGGTTACTATCACCCCGGCACCGACCCTCCAGGCAACTGCTCTCCCTACTCCCGTTACGCCACAAGGACTTTATACGCAGATTACGGGAACTCCCCCCACTCTCAATGATCCCTTGTCTACGAATGATGCCAATAATTGGGCTGAGAGTAGCGCCGCAGATGGAAGCTGTGCGTTCACCGGGGGAGCCTATCATGCTCGCGCGCAGCAAAAGAATGGATATATGCTCTGCGTGGCTCAAGCGACAAACTTTAGCGACCTTGCTTACCAGGTTCAGATGACCATTGTTAAGGGCGAATTTGGTGGAATAGTGTTCCGCACGGATTCTTCGCAGTCGAAATATTATTCTTTCTTCATCGACTCTTCTGGAAACTATACACTCGTTACGTCGGTCGATAACACTGGAACGCGGGATTATGTGTTACACAAAGGCACCTCTGCATCCATCAAAACAGGCTTAAACCAGACAAATCTGCTAGCGATTGTAGCACGCGGGAGTAATATCTACCTGTACATCAATCAGCAGTACATCACGAGCGCAAATGATAGCACCTATCATGATGGGCAAATAGGGGTATTTGGTGGAGACTCTACGCAGGCTCCAGCCGACGTGGCATTCAGTCACGTTCAGGTGTGGAAGGTCTGAAAAAGCCAGAGGGGCAGATGCTATTTTGCGACTATCAGGAACAACGCAGTCATAGAAACAGCCACGAACACATCTATGACAGCATAATCGATAAGTAAAGACACTAGCCTACGCATCGCGCATGATGACATAACGACCAGTAAATAAGACCGCCACGTCAGAGGCATTGTGTACCTCTGCACTCAGTTCGATCCTGGCTCGGCCCCGTTTGCGCAGAGACTCAACAAGCTTCGTGATCTCCTCAAAGGCGGGCTTTGGACAGAAGGCGCTAAAGTCGTCGCTGACCGGGCGCAGGTAGCTGCACGAGCTATCCTGAATGACCACGTGGGCGCTGATCTCCTGCTCACGCAGAATCAGCCAGAGCAACCCCCAGCCAGTCAGCGTAACGACGGAGTTCAGACTGCCAGCGAAAGCTGTGCGCTTATGGTTGATGTTCGGGGCCAGCGGCGCCCCCAGCGTCAGGCCCCGCTCATCGTAAGCCAGGACGCGCAATCCGAAGTGGCGGGTCAGCGGTATTTCGTGTTCCAGCGTCTGCTGAAGCGCCTGCACCAGATCGGTCATGAACGATACTCTCCTCACTTAAATGGGCATTGTTCTCGCAACCCGCGAGAGGAACTGGCGCACCAGCGAGGTCAGCAAGCGTCGCGAGGCTTCCGCATAGTACGCGCAGGAAAACGCCTGAATGACTCTGGGGTATTGAGAACTGCTCCAATGTCCCAGGTGATCAAAAAATTTAAGCGACATATCCAGCACAAACGCGCGGTCCCAGACCCTCTGGCAAGCGCTGCAACAGGTGAAATTCGCTCGGCAGCAATTGATCCGCGGTATCTTCGCGCCAGGCCAGACGGATCGTCAAAGGCTCCTGCTCGTCCAGCGCAATATATAATATCAAATTACTCTCACCCGCACCCAGTTTCGTGATCTCCACCGCCTCCAGATCTCCCTTCAGCAGCGCATCCAGAATGAGCGGACGATAGGTATCGAGATCAAAATCCATATTGAGACCCTCCCGGCACATTTTCACTATGCTCAGCGCGAGAATAGTGATCGATATTGTATCATACCCTGCCCCGAAAATCTCTTCCAGTCTGACAAGACAACAGAGTTTCTCAAGCGTTAGCAAAAGTAAGCTCTCCCATATCTTGTTTCATAAACCATGTCTGATGCCTGGAAATGGGAAACTCAAGCTTGTTCCTGACTTATGCCGCAAGCAAAGGCCTTTGTCTAGAGTTTTGTCAGCAAGCTGCTACGGGCTGTGCTGACAAAACTCTAGACAAAGGCCTTTTTAGCCTGATGCTACAAAATCAGATAGAACTCATCAACGTCATAGAAACGCCTACTTTTGCTACAGTTGCTCAAAGCGCAACTTCACCTTGGGAGCAAGATAGATACTATCGCCATTCTTAAGATGGTGATTATCCACCTTCGTGCTCTGATAGGTCAGGCCGTTGCGACTGTTGCGGTCGATAATCACCCATTGGCCCTCGCGTAAGATCAGCATCGCGTGATGGGATGAAACAACCGGTAACTCGATATGTACATCATTGCCCTTCTGACGACCAATGGTGAGCATATCCTTATCGAGCGGATAAATACCGGTTACCTGTTGCTCTACTTCTACCACGATGCGCGCTCTACTTGCCTGGGGAGACGCAACTGGCGCTAAAACCGGAGCAACAGGTCTGGAGGATTGCACCACTGGCACTGCACCTGTCTGCAGCGGTGAGAAGACTGGCTGTGAATTAGGCATGGGTGGCAGTGGCGCGGGAGGCATGGCGGGTGTGGGTACCCCACCTGCGGCTGGCGCGATTGCCTGAGCCGTCTCTTCCCAGTAGGTCAGCTTGATCCTCGGCGCCAGGTAAACACGATCGCCTTGCGCGAAGACATGATGATCCGTAAGATTGCCCTGATAGTTCAGGCCGTTGAGGCTCTGGAGATCCTCAATAGACCACGCGCCATTGGCCCAGCGAATTCGAGCATGTAGGCGTGAGACACGACCCGAGGGAATATGCACGTCATTGGCTGGAAGACGACCTACACGCATTTCGGGCTTGTTGAGGACAAACTCACCGGTTGTTTTGCCATCAACTTCGACCATCACTCTGCCCTTGCGCATGGGCGCCTGACCATTAGCGTAGCCATTGATGGCAGCCGGGTTGTGGAAACCGGGTGCCTGGGTCTGCCCATGCTGCTGAATCATTTTAACAATTTCAGCCTGGGGCACAATCATCGAACCCCCAGCGTAATCCGCGTCGTATTGCTTCTGCTTGCCAAGCAGATTGGCGAAGACTCCGTTGGGACGGCTCTTGAGGTCTTTATACGTGCCCTGCTCGACAATTTGACCATCTTTAAGGACAATGATCTCATCCACTTTACCCAGTGTGCCCAGACGGTGAGAAATCATCAGCACTGTGCGCCCGACTACCAGCTTCTCCAGTGCCTGCATTACCTCCAGTTCCGCTTCAACATCTAAGGCCGCGGTCGGCTCATCCAATACCAGGATATGTGCGTCGCTCAGCAAGGCGCGCGCGATTGCCAGGCGCTGTCTCTGACCCCCGGAGAAGTTCTTGCCCTGGTTGCGCACTGACGTGCCATAACCCTCCGGCCAGCCCATAATCGTGTCGTGGATGTGGGCTTCTTTGGTGGCATGTATCACCTCATCCATCGTCGCATGTGGACGCGCTATCTTCAGATTGTCCAGCACCGTGCCCTCGAACAGGACAGATTCCTGCAAGACCATGCCCACATTCTGGCGCAACATCGACAGCGGATACTCGCGCGTGTCCTTGCCATCAAGCTTCACGTGACCACTGCTCACGTCGTAAAAACGCGGGATCAGTTTCACTAGCGTGGTCTTGCCACCACCTGAAAGACCAACCAGGGCCACCTTCTTGCCCGCGGGAATGTGCAGGTTGATCCCCCTGAGAATCATCTTCTCAGGAATATAACCAAAAGTGACCTGCTCAAAAACAATGTCCCCACTTAGAGTTTGTGGACCATAATACGGCACTGCCGTCTCTACTACCTCTGGCGACTGATCAAAAATATCCTGAATGCGCTCCGCCCCGGCTGAGGCACTGGCTCCGATATTCATCAGTTTGGAGAGGTCTTTCATGGGCTGGAAAAGCTTGCCTAGCAGAGTGATAAAGAGAATAACTGTACCGATGGTAATGCTCGCTGTTCCATCAGTGTTGTGCGCGCTAATAAAGAGAAAATTCTGCCCGGCAGCCACATACGCGCCGATCCCTACAATCACCGCGGTACCGATACCTACCATCACTGTGACCAGCGGCGTGAATTGGGCCTGGAGACCACCCGCGCGTAAACCAGCTTTGCGCGTCTTATCAACATATTTGTTGAAACGCTCCGTCTCCCGATCACCCAGATCAAAGGCTTTGATTACCGTGATCGCTCCTACATCCTCCACCGCGACATCGGCCACCTCGGCATTGGCTTTGGCGGTCTTTTTCGTAGCAGCCTTGATGGAGGCGGTATAGCTAAACACGACCAGCGCGAGCGCGGGCACAATTACAATACATAGCGCGCTATACGTGACACTATTCAAAAACATGACCGTCGCCACGCCAACAATCGTCAGAGCGCCAGTCAGCAAATCTACCAGGCCATCGGTAATAAACTTCTCGATATCAGTAATATTACCGGTTACACGCTGGACAATATCACCCTTCTTCTGCTTCCCATGCCAGTCCAACGAAAGACGCTGAATCTGTTGGAAAAGCGTTTTGCGTAAACGCGCGGTCAGATGCTGACCCAGATACGCGGCCAGAAACAACTGAAGATAGCCAAGCACCGCATCTAGAATCGTCGCGATGATCAGCAAAACGACGGAAAATAGCAACACTCCCAGAATCGGGTGAGTTGTCGCTGGCAGACCCTTGCAGGTGACGTTTTCAATGGTCGGACCAACATGGTCGAAGAGACTAACCAGGCCATTCCAAATCCCATCAGGATCGTTCGCGCAGTTCTGGAGCTTGGCAGGAATGTACTTTAATGGCAGCGCGGCAAGAATATCCACGGCCACATTCGCGAATGAGACCCAAATGGCTACGATTACCAGACGGACCAGGCCTTTCATATGGCGGTAGAGAAAGCGAAAGAGAAATGTTGTCATACTTCATCCATACCTCTGTCAAAATGTTGTTCAAACTGTGCAATTTACGGTACCAGAAGGCAACGCTTCAAACGAAAACATTTGCTGTGGTTGACCGTGTACATCCGAGCACAATGAACTTTTTTGCTCCCAACGGGCATTTCTCGACATACAAATACCCGCTTGAGCAGAAAATGACCTCTGCCCGCCTAAAAAGTTGTGTGATAGTTGCTGCAAGCATACCAGAAGCAAAGATGAAAAACAATGAACTGTTAAGTAAAAATACTGTGATCTAGTATACTTTCTCGCCGCTTCTTCATCAAAGCAATATCGGAGAAGCCTTTTGCTTTTTCGTATGTTATGATTAAACAACCCTTATCAAGTGCCTCATTTTGTCCTCTCATACACGATCCCCACAAAGCTGGCCAAAGGAGAGACGGCTTTTACCTTCGTCGCTGATGGTCCCGCAAGCGCCCTGCGACAAGCAAGAGCAGTCGCAGGTGACAGGCACATTGTGATAGGCGGCGGGGCAACGACCGCTCAGCAATTCCTTAGCCTCGACTCGATTGGTGTGAGCCTCCCCTGCCTTGAAGCCAATAATTGATAGGCTGTAGCCTATGAAATTATAGCAAATTATCTATTTGACATAATCAAAATGAAGTGGATACAATAGAAATAGCGTTGCGGAGGGTGGGGAGATTTTATCAATTCTTGGGTTTATCAGGTCGCCGAAAAATGTGCTCAATGCCGAGCTATACACGCCATGCTGCTCGCCTGGATTTACAACATCCTCACGCCGCCTTTGGAAGCAAAGGCGTTTCCTGTTTTTTTGCCAGGAAATACAGCCAGCTTCCTCAGTTGTTGTATGACGTAAAGCTGTTTTTATCGCTAATTCCAGCTTCCGGCTTGCTCAAGAGCAACCAGCCAGCAAGGCCGCGAGAAAACGATGCTGACGTTCTGAAAGGAGTATTACTGCGTGTTGCAAGCTCGACTCACGACCACCCCAAAAAGAATCCCACGAAGATTGCAAGAGCCTGGACCACACTACAAATGGATAGTGCTTTCCAATACGACGCTGGGTATTTTGATGGCTACCATCAATGCCAGCATTGTGCTGATCTCGTTGCCCGCGATCTTTAACGGCATCGGCATTAACCCTTTGGGCGCGGGCGAAACAAATTATCTGCTCTGGATGCTGCTGGGCTATATGCTGCTGACCGCCACGCTGGTGGTCTCGCTGGGACGCATCTCAGACATGTTTGGCCGCGTGCGTATGTATAATCTGGGTTTCGCGATCTTCAGTGTGGGCAGTATCCTGCTCTATCTTACGCCTGGCCGTGGCAACGGAGCGGCGACTCTGATGATTGCCTTTCGCCTGGTGCAGGCAGTCGGTGGCAGTTTCTTGATGGCCAACAGTACGGCCATTCTGCTGGACGCCTTTCCGGTGAAAGAGCGCGGCACAGCGCTTGGCATCAACCAGATGGCGGCTATCCTTGGCTCGATCATTGGTCTGATCGTCGGCGGCATACTTGCCTCAGTTGACTGGCGTCTGGTCTTCCTGGTAAGTGTCCCCGTGGGCGTGGCTGGCACTATCTGGGCTTACCTGATGCTGCGCGAAACCTCGCAGAGCGGACCACGCCAGAAGATGGACTGGTTTGGCAACATCACTTTCTTCCTGGGCCTGACTATCGCCCTGATCGGCATGACCTATGGTCTACAGCCCTATGGGGATAGCGCGCTGGGCTGGGGCAATCCTTTCGTGATTAGCTGCCTGATCATTGGCGTGCTCTTGCTGATTGGCTTTGTCTGGATTGAGATGCGCGTCAGCGCTCCCATGTTTAATCTGAAGCTGTTCAAGATCGTCTCGTTTGCCGCTGGCAATGTCGCGAACCTGTGCGCTGGCCTGGTACGCGGTGGACTACAATTTATGTTGATTATCTGGCTCCAGGGCATCTGGCTGCCTCTACACGGCTATAGCTTTGCCGATACTCCCCTGTGGGCCGGTATCTATATGCTGCCGCTGATGGCTGGCTTTACGATCATGGGACCCCTGAGCGGTTTTCTCTCGGATAAGTTTGGTCAGCGCCTCTTCGCGACAAGCGGTATGATTGTGCAAGGCATCTGCTTTGTCTTGCTGACCTTCCTACCAGCTAACTTTGACTACCTATGGTTCGCGGTCATTCTGGTTATCATGGGCGTCGGCCAGGGCATGTTCTCCGCGCCAAACACGACGCTCTCAATGAACGACATCCCGCCGGATCAGCGCGGCGTCGGCTCTGGCATGCGCGCAACCTTCATGAACGCGGCCTCGGTCATCAGTATGACGATGTTCTTCAGCATCGTGACGGCGGGTCTAGCCAGTTCGCTGCCCACCACGCTCTCTCGCGGACTGCTCAACGTCGGCCTGCCCGCGACCATCGCTAATGGGGTCGCGAAGCTGCCACCCATCGCCGCGCTCTTCGCCGCGTTCCTGGGCTACAACCCGATGCAATCCCTGCTCCCGCCAGCGGTCATCCAACAACTACCGGCCAGCGCGCAGAGCACCCTGCTGGGGCATACATACTTCCCCAACTTGATCTCATTACCCTTTATGGATGGCATGCGCCTGGCCTTCTACATGGCCACTGTAGTCTGCGTCATCGCCGCAGTCGCCTCAACGATCCGCGGCAAACGCCTGCAACCGCGCGAAGAGATCGTGGATGGCGGCACAGATCTTCTGGGTCTGGAAGAGAGCCTGCCCGGCGAAGTCAAGATTACAGCTACCCCGTAATACAAGTTGTTGCATATGAGCAATCTTTCCCATACAGGAAGAGAGAAGGGAGAGCCTGGAGAAATGTCCAATACCTCCAGACTCTCTGCTTCTCTCCCTATTTACTCACGGATACGACCCTGGATTGACCTGATAACGATCTGAATAGAATCCTCGCGGATAAATGCTCATAAAGCAAATCTATAACTTCACCCGTTAATCCCCTAAAAAGAATCTTGCATCCATTACATATCCAGCCTTGACGCCTGCCTTCCTGCGTGTTACTATGTTTCACATACTAAGTGATACTGTGTAGTGCGAAACAGAATAGTAGAAAGGAGCTTCACCAAATGGACAATAGGAACTTTGATCTGGGGCGCTTCTTCGACCTGTCGTTATCAATTTTGCTCAGCCTGGCGAACGGTCCCAGACATGGTCACGCTATAATTGAAGACATTGCTGAGATATGTGGAACCAGGCTTGAACCTGGCACGCTTTACGCAGCCCTGACTCGCATGGAGCGGCGTGGCTGGATTGAGGCACTGGACACCCTGGAGCGTCGGCGCCCATATCGCATCACAGGCGCGGGAGAGCACGTGCGGCGCGAGCAACTCAAGCTGCTGAACAGGATAGATGTTCTGCGACTACAAAGCCTGACTTCAAGTTAACAGACACAGGAGAGATGTTCGTTACCGCTCTCGCGGTTGCAAAAACATCTCTCTGCTCCTTTACCCTGGCTAAAGCTGGCAGTTCCGCGCCCACAAGCGTCATCAATACCAGGACAGTATTTAGCCATCAGTATCTGTATCTTGCTCCTCAGAGGACAAGTTTTGCCTTTGCCTGCCATTAGCGCGCTGATGGACGGTAATTGCCAGAGTAATCGCGCCAATCATCAACGCCTCCGCGATCCCCAGATTCAGAATTGCGCTTTTACCGTCCCAATTGATGACCTGCTCTAGAAAAAAGACGCTCATCACTACGATCACTACTCCCAGCAGTCGGGCCTTAAGATCATCCAGGTCGCGCACATGCAGCCAGACAGGCGAGCCGGTAGAACGCTTGATAAAGAGTTCATACAGCCCAAGCGCGACAATGAAAAAGGCTGTGCCCAGTAAAAAGATGTCCAGCCCCTCTATGCCCTCCAGCACCAGTTGCCGCCCGGAGTGGACACTCAGATCCAGCGTCGTGAAAAGATCTATACCCGTGTGAATCACCAGCAAAGCATCATAGATAATCACCATCGCCGCGATTAAGTAAGCACCAATCACCGCGATAAGTATTAAATAGCGGCTGTTCTCCAGTATTTTCTGTATCATAAACTGATCCTGCCATCGATAAGTAGTTTGCTGCTCTTAGTATGCTGCTGAGCGCAAAACCCTCCTGGTCTGCTGGTTCCGTTTGCTTGAGTGCTTTCTCCACAAATAGGAACTGCTCAAAAGGCTGGCATTCCGCTTTTACTTCTTCTTTCGAGAGGCGATACCAACCGAGGAAGAACACAAACACGAGTAGAGTGAAGATCACCAGAAAGCCAGGATTGTGCAGCATGCCATTACCAGTCACTACTGTAACCTGGCGCATCTGAAACAAAGAACCCGTCACTACAAAACACTCGCGCTTGGTGGAACTTGCTATGCTAAAATGAGAGGTTCCGCCCGACACCGGAGCTTTAAGAGGAGATCTATGATGCAAACGTACTCACCAACCCGCCTGGCGAGCCAGTACTGGTGGCTCATGCTGACCTGGGGTATTCTGGTGGCCCTGTTTGGGGTGTGCGCCATCTTCTGGCCACATATCACCCTGCTAAGTTTGATCTTCCTGTTTGGGGCTTTTGCCCTGGTCAATGGTATTCTGAGCATCGCGATGGCCATCCAGGAGCGCCATCAGATTCCTTACTGGGGTACAGAGTTGTTCACGGGCATCTTGAGCCTGCTCGCCGGTCTTGCTGTGATGTTCTGGCCAGGAGTGAGCATGCTTGTGATACTTTATGTGATCGCTATCTGGGCGATTATGACTGGCGTGCTTCAATTGGCCTCAGCTTTTAGCGGCATTGCCACCCATTCACCTGTGTTTCTCGCCATAGCTGGCATCGCCTCGCTTCTCCTGGGTATTGTCCTATTAGCCTCTAGCCCGGTAGTGGCTCTGCTGGCTATGGTCTGGATCATCGGTTGCTACGCGCTGGTCGATGGCTTTATGCTGATCGGGCGCTCTTTCCACTTCCGCGCTCTGGGACAAAAAGCGCGTCTGCCACACCATGATCCAGGATTTCTTCAGTAGACACGCGAGCAGCGGCAACTTACTCCTGTTCGACCTCAGCTAGCAGTGGCAGAGAGGCGATCCCACCGTAGCGGGTACAGCTCAAACCCGCCGCGCGATTGGCGAAGATCCCCAACGCGCGTAATTCTTCGGCCTCTAACGCGCCCAGTTGCGACGCGGAGCCGCGTTCGTTGAGCAGGAGTTGGTAGAGGGCGGCGCCTATAAACGCGTCGCCCGCGCCCGTAGTATCGAGAGCCTGAACAGACAAAGCTGGCACCTCAACATAAGCTCGCTGATTGACTAACAGGGTTCCCAGCGCACCACGCGTGATGATTACCAGTGCTACTCCCCGCGCGAGCAGGCTCTCGGCAAAAGTGCGTAAAACCTGTGTATCCGCTGCCTCAAATGGCTCCCGCGCAGTGGTAGCTAGATAGTGAGCTTCTTCAGCGCTGCACTTGAGCAGATCTATTCGCCCCACCACCTGTCCCAGCAAGATGCGCAATGCCTCCTCAGAGTCCCAGAGCGCCGGGCGCGCGTTAACATCAAAAGAGGTGGTCAGCCCCAACTGCCGCGCCTTATCCAACGCTGCCAGCGTAGCGGAACACGCTGGTTCGCTAGCCAGCAGCACCGAACCGGCGTGACAGAGCACAACATCCTCCCAGGCTGGACGTGAGATCTCACGCGCCTCTAGCAGCGTATCCGCCGTTCCCTGGCGATAAAACGCGAATTCGCGCTGCCCCTCCTCGCGCAACGTGACCAGCACCATGGTCGTATTACCGCGCGTGCTTGTGGGAACAAAGCGCGTATCTACCCGATTATCCCGCAAGACACGTAAGAGTAAACGGCCAAAGCTATCCTCGCCCAATTTTCCTACAAAACGGGCCGCACCTCCCAGGCGGGCCAGCGCAACTGCGGCATTAGCCACAGCGCCACCTGGATGCGGCTGATAAGCCAGTGTACCCTCCGGTCCCAGCGGCGCGGGAATAAAGTCAATCAACATCTCGCCAACAAAAAGCGCATATTTCAATGAAGCACCTCGCGGTAGAATAAATAGTGGCTGCACATTTATATGCATGTGAACCATGATCTATTATATCTGACATATAGTTAAAAAACACGAGGCAGTATTTTCCGCAAGGCCATTTAAACCGCGCAGTAAAACTCCCGGCCAGGCATGCCACCAGTCTCGCGCCTGAGGCCCCATCCCAGATTTTTAGGATAAGTTGCTGAGCCTGTAGAAGGTTTCGTGTCTACAGGCTCAGCAGCGACCTGGATATTTCGGCGGCTTTGTCGTCAAAAATGAGAGTTTTATCACCGCCCTCGACCAGAGTACCAGGATGATGGATTTTTCGCGGGAAATATGGGAAAATAAACATATACACTGGCAAGCAATCAGCCCGGTTTGCCTACAATTCCGCTTGGAGCGGCACAGATGGCCTGGACTTTTTCTTGTACACACATAGACAGGGGAAAATAGCATGTTCGCCAGCCATCACTCTCGCTCAGCAAAAATACACAAGCGCCACCAGCCTGCTCACATACCGGTGAGACAGTTCTGGCGCCTGTTTCTACTTACTGTCCCTCTCTCCTTACTGCTCTCTGCCTGTCAGGCAGATGCTGCTGCCAGTTCAAGCTTTAATCCGCTGCCTGTAGGACAAAAAGGTCTATGGACCCTGATCTTCCACGATGAGTTTGACGGGAACTCACTTGATACCAGTAAATGGACTACCTGCTATTTTAACTTCAAGGTCGGCAACGATGACTGCAGCCATACTCAAGACGAACTGCAACTCTATCAGCCCGCTAACGTTACGGTCGGCAATGGACTTCTCACATTGCGGGCTCAGAAAAAACTGGTTACTGCCGCAAATGGGCACACTTACCACTATACCTCTGGCATGATTACCACTGGACCAACCTCCAGTTCGTCATACGATACGCGTTTCTCCTTCAAATATGGCTATATAGAGATGCGTGCCAATATTCCCGCTGGGCGCGGCCTCTGGCCTGCATTCTGGACTCTGCCTACCGATTTAAGCTGGCCACCGGAGATTGATGTGTTCGAGATCCTTGGTCACGAACCCAATATCATCAATATGCACTACCACTATCCCGATGCCACTGGCAAACATATCGATACCGGCTCAAGCTGGGCCGGCCCCAATTTCTCCTCTGGCTGGCATACTTATGCGCTGAACTGGCAACCGGATGCCATCACGTGGTACGTCGATGGTGTAGCTCGCGCTAGCTATACCAATGCCAGCCATATCTCGGACAAACAAATGTATCTGCTTGCTAACCTGGCTGTTGGAGGCAATTGGCCTGGCGATCCAGACGCCACTACCCCTTTCCCCGCTCTCTATCAGATCGACTATATTCGCGTCTGGCACCAATCCTAACCATTGGGAGCCATCTCTGCTTGTTGGGAAATGGGGAAACGCAGGGGTATGCTTTGCGCGCGCGCCGCAGGCAAAACCCTCTTGCCTGAGGTTTGTCGGGGCAAGGTGCAGTGCCTTGCCCCGACAAACTCCTGCCACTTCCTGAGGATGGGAAGATAAAAGTGGTTGAGGCCTGATTTTATAAAATCAGAACTGGCTCATAAAAAGGTATCACTCTATGCCTGGTACATTTCGATGCTTGTTTCAGCATCAGGCAGCCCGCTAGAGCGAATCACTCTGGCAAGCTCAGCAACATCAAAAGGTACGTGACGGAAAGTAATGCCAGTGGCATCTCCCTCGGAGGTGAGAATAGCGTAGTCAGACCAGGGATCAACTTTCGTGCCATCGGGAGCACGCCCCCAGTTATACGCCAGGCTGACACTACCAGGATTGAAGTACCAACTCACGTTCGCGCTCAGACGCCGCATCTGCTGTGTATGCGTATGCCCACCAGTCAGGAAAGTTGCCGCGAAACCGCCTAGATAGCGCTTCACAACCTCGTCTGGAGTCTGCGGCAGGATGATATCGTTAAACGAATGCGGCGAGCCATGAAAGCACAGCAGGCTCTTCCCACCTTCCAGCTTGACCTCAATCGTCGGTTGAAACTGCTCCATAAAGCTTTTATCCGCACTGGAAAGCTGAGCCAATGTCCAGTCCCTAACAGCCAGTTGCCGCGCGCTGGGTGGCTCCTCAAGATCGTTGTAGAGCACAAAAGCATCAGCATTGCCCATCACAACTGGACAATTCAACTCGCGCAGACGCTGAAGGGTCTCCGCAGGCTGTGCGCCTCCTTGAATCGCATCTCCCAGGCAAACAATTTGCTCAATTCCCTGCTGGCGAATGTCCCGCAAAACCGAGTCAAATGCGAAACAATTGCCGTGAATGTCCGAAATAAGCGCGAGGCGCATTGCTTTGCCTTTCTCCCACTTTGCACAAAACACTCAAACTCTACGGTTAAACATAAAATTGATTGCTGTAGCGACGGCTGAGAATAAGAGCATAACGAAAAGGATGGGAATAACAGCCCAGTTAGGAGCATTTTCCGCAGAAGCCAGGGAGATCAGGCCAAAGATGAGGAAGATAAGGAGAGAAAGCGAGACAATCGCAAGGGCCAGGCGCTGGCCTGGACTGGGTGCGTGACCGCTTACCGGTACTAAAAGCTTCTGTCCGGGAACATAATAGCTCGGGGCATCAGGCGTTCGCTCCCCCTCATAACCATAAGAGGGCTGTGATTGATTTTGCATTTCTTGTCGCATAATAGCCGCTTCTCTTTCTCATACACTGGAATTACTACCAGATACATTATCATTAATACGAGCTTTACTCCTTTGGAGTTGTACGCCACACATGCGGAGAACTCTCGCTGCTCCCTTTTTTGGCAGACTGTCTCATACTGGTCGTAGATACATAGCATGCACACGCTTATTCTTATTTTGAGGTTGAAGGTGATGTCAAATTCTGAAAACGACCAGAGGTATCCAGAGCAGCCTGAGCAAGGCGCCGGGGATGCCAGGCAACCATTGGAGGAGCAGGATGCTCAACAGCCGAGGCGACCATCGAGGCGCCGGAAAAACGGGGAGCAGGATGGGAACGCTCAGGCTGGCGCGTATTCTTCGCCAGATGAGGGAGCATATTTTGACCCCGCTGGCTCCCAGGACTCGGCAGAGGCAGCGGAAATGCGCTACAGCGGGGAGGAGCAGTATCCGACTCCGCGCATGAGATCGTCCTCGGCACACCGCCGCGATGAACGATGGCCTGCTACGCCAGAGCAACCAGACGCGGGCACTGAGCCACACTCGCCCAACGAGATACCCCATAAGCAGGCAACGGAGTCCGATTGGGATATCAGATCTCAACCCGAGATCGAAGGCACGGTGCAACCAATCTATCAGCCAGGTGGTAGACTGCAACCAATGGCCCCGGCACGCCGCAAACTGATCTCAAACATCCTGGCAGGCTCGATCATCGGGACTATGCTTTTCCTGCTGCTGGGTGGATTGGTTGGCTGGCAGATTGGCAAACAAAACGCAGCTTCGCAAAATACAGTTCCCATTGGCTATAAGAATGGGGCCATGACGCCCGAGCAGATCATCGCGCAAGATCGGCAGGCTGTAGTTCAGATCAATGTGAAAACGACTCAGGGTGCGAGCGTGGGATCGGGTGTAATTATCGATCCGCAGGGCCATATTATCACCAACGATCATGTGGTTACAGGAGGCCAGAAGTTTAATGTTGTGCTCTTTGACGGTACTTCGGTACCCGCTAGCCTGGTAGGCGCTGACACCGCCGATGACCTGGCAGTGGTGAAAATCAACCCACCTGACAAAATGTATGTCATGCCTGTTGGCGATTCCTCCAGGCTGGAGGTGGGCAATACGGTGCTGGCTATAGGCAATCCTCTAGGCATCACCCAGACGGTCACACAGGGCATCGTCAGCGCGTTGGGCCGCACAGTAAGCGAGGGGCGCGGCGGCGGCACAATCCTTGACGCCGTCCAGACCGATGCCCCTATCAATCCCGGCAATAGCGGCGGCGCTCTGGTCGATCTGAACGGCAATCTGATCGGCATCCCGACTCTGGTGGCCATCGATCCTGAATTTAAAACTCCTGCTAATGGGGTTGGTTTCGCTATCCCCTCCAATCGCGTTAAATTCATTGCGCCACAACTCATTCAATATGGTAAAGTATTACATAGTGGGCGTGCAGCCCTTCAAGCCAGCGTTATCACGGTTGATCCACTGGTCGCAGCTCGGGACAGACTACAGGTCGATCATGGCGCGCTTGTTGTCAGCACCATGCCTGGCGGTGCTGCCGCTAATGCCGGACTAAAAGCAGGGGATGCGATCATCCAGGTTAACAACCGGACTATCAATAATGTCTCGGACCTGAGCGACTCACTGCTCTCCCATGATCCCGGCTCAACGGTCAGTGTAAACTATATACGTGGGACACAGCAGCAACAAGCGAGAGTCAAACTTGGCGAATTAAAATTTTCATAACGCACGTTACCCTGTAATATACACAATTGCAAGGTAGCACTACACCACTGATGCCGCGAGCAGAACACGCGGCGGCGTGTATTCAGCCGCGGCATCTTTGCAAACGAAAATCAAACCTGACTAATTAAAAGTCTTAGCACGCGTGTTACCTCGTAATACGCACCATTGCAAGGTAGTACCAGACCAGAGATGCTACGGCATCTTCAAGGTAGAGTGCGAAAGGATGCACGAAATGACTTCTATATTCGACCTGCACACTATTATCTGGGGTTTGATCGTCATTACGTCCGTCATCTGGTTCCTGGGCATGGTCGGTAGCGGCAGAAAGCGTTTTATCCACCTGCTCCTGGTGATGACTATTGTGATGATCATTTACAATTTCTTCCTCCACTGATCAACTCACCTATGCTCATGGCATAACTCCTGACAGCAGCTATGCCATGAGCATAGAAAAAACCTTTAGTAATATGCTTCAAGCAAGGTAATCTGCATAGAGGGGATGTTCTTGAAAGGTGCTCTTAGAAGTATCTATTGCTCGAAATTAGCAAGAACCATCCTAATCTATATAGAGGATGCCTATGCCTGCGTATTCTTCAAACACGCGGAAGGTGCCGTTCAGTAGCGATTTCTGGAAATTCTGGCTTGGCCAGACTATCTCGGCCTGTGGCGGCTCTTTTTCGAGTTTCGCGATACCACTACTGATTTTCAAGCTGACCGGTTCTTCTCTAGACCTGGCCCTGTCGGTAAGTGCTGCCGTTCTGCCCTACTTCTTCCTTGGTCTGGTGATTGGCGCGTGGGTGGACCATATCAATCGCAAGCGCTTGATGCTGTTCACCGATCTAGCACGTGCTCTAATCATTGCCTCGCTATTTTTTGCCGCACAAACCGGTATTCTCTCGGTCTGGTGGATTTTCGCCGTGGCATTTCTCAACGCCGCGCTGGGCATCGGTTTTGACGCAGCTAATTTCGCGGCCATCCCCAGCCTGGTCAGCCAGGACAAATTGCTCGCAGCTAATGGACGTATCCTTGCCGGAAACTCAACCGCGAACGTGATCGGTCCCTTGATCGCTGGGGCATTGATCGCAGTTGTCCCTCTGCCAGTGCTCTTTCTGGTTGACGCAGTTTCATTCCTAGCCTCAGCCGCCTCGCTCGCTCTGGTTAGAACGAGCTTCCAACCTTCTGCGCAAAAATCTGACCCTCTTGCCTTCGCACCTGGACCTGCTAAACAAGAAGCCGCCTCTTCTGATGGGGAGCAAATCCAGGCAGGGCCTTTCGCCAACTCGCTTGAGAACTCTCAAGCTAGCAACTTGTTCACCAGTATCAAAGAAGGCCTGCGTTACGTACTAAGTCACCGTTTCTTGTCCTGGATTACACTACTTCTGCTGCTAGCCAACTTTATTCTGCCCACAACGGCTATACAATTGGTGCCACTCGCCAGAGAGTGGTTCGCGGCCAGCGATACACAGATTGGCCTGCTCTATGCGGCCAGTAGTCTGGGCACTGTGCTCTGTTCCCTGCTAGCGGAGCGTATAGGGAGGCGCTGGTCGGCAGGCACGCTTATTCTGGCCTCGATCCTGCTGGATGGGCTATTCACACTCCTGGCAGTTCTGACGCACTGGTACTGGGTCTTGCTCTTCTTCTGGTGCCTACGCGGCGGCGCGGACGTATTGTTCTCTATTAGTTCCTACAGTTTGACACAGCGCGAAGTGCCCAGTCAGTTACTGGGTCGCGTGATCACCTTTATCCGCCTCCTGACCTGGCCCTCAGCTTCGCTGGGCGCCCTACTCGGCGGCATCGCGATTGAACGAACAGGCAATATTGCCCTGATCTACGCTATCATCGGTCTGCTGAGCATTGGTATGACCCTGGCTTTTAGCGCGACTCCCCTGGCTCGGGCCGGGCAAGCCGAAACGCGCCAGCCAGCCGAGTAAACCCGACTATACTGCTTGCCAGACCTTGACTGTTTTATCATCGCCTCTAGAAGCAATATACTGCCCATTGGGCGACCAGACAGCCGCGTACACAGCGCCACTGTGGCCGCGATATTTATAATATTGTTGTCAATCAAGGGCGCCCCAGATTTGCGCGCTCGCGTCAATGCAGCCGCTGGCTACACGCTTGCTATCTGGCGACCAGACCACAGAGATGACAGAAGACCCTATATCTAAAGTCGGGGCATGACCGTTATATGTCAGCAACGCTTCTCCTGCCTTAGCATGCCAGACAACATATGTTGAGTACAGGCCTTCTGAAGTATCCACGCAAACATCCCAACCATCGGCCACACGTTTTATCCACTAAAACACCCCGGCCATTGGTCGTACACTCCCAACATCGCAGGTTGTTGCCAGGCAACCAAGACTCCAGGCATCCTCGATAGTGGCAAGTAGCGAGTAGTGGTTATAGGGTCTAGTTAGGGTCTGCGGAGGCGAGGTCGCATAGGGAATAATCAGCGTCAGGATATGCCCACCACCGGGATTGGCGCCACAGCAGCCGCTGTTATCGTCAGCCTCGCTCTCGTCCCAGGTGATAAAAATCGCGGAGTGGCCTGTCCAGGCAGACGAGTGCATGATCTGGTTGACCGTCGCGCGTAGAAAGGCATCACCGACCTGAATCAGGCCCCGTGTATCGCTACATGCGCCCGCTCCATGCATATCGTGGCAAAGATCGGGGGTAATCCAGACAAAAGCGGGCATGGCATTGCCGGCCAGATTGCTGGCAAACTGGCTGAAATCGACAATCCGGGCCAGCCGCGCAGGATTTTGCTGAATATCAGCGTATGAGACAAAGGGGTTATGCTTACGCGCGTAGTCACCCGCAGTTGAGGCCAGTTTATTGGTATTCCCAGCAGAGAAAAGCCCCTGCATATACGCCGTCCAGGATCTGCCATGCTTCTCCAACTGGTCAACAATATTTGGCGCGTTAAGCGTGACATCAGCGTCAGAGGTCACACCCTGCACAGAACCTGATGTGAGTGCGATATAATCAGGCTCGCTGGGATGTCCCACGCCGTAGTAATTAGTCGCGACTATATAATTGTGCGCGGCACTGTTAATCCATGGAGCATCAGCATTGCCTATTAAGTTGCTATAGCTATTGTTTTCCATGACGATCAAGAAGATATGCTGAAAATCAGGCAATGCGCTATTGTTTATCACTGTTGACGCGGGCGTACCAGTTGCGCCAGTGCTGGCAATGGTTGCCACAGACATGCTCCCCGTCACAGAAATGCCTGAGGGGTGAAGCGACAACAGCCGGGGGATAACAAGCAAAAGCAAGAGCAGCAGAACAGCTCCCGCAATCAAGAAACGCAGAACCAGACGGCGATTATTAGGCATGAAAGTAATTTCCCCTACTATAAGACCCTACTAACCACGATACATCCCACCACCTCTATTTATTATAATCATGCCACCAAATACTTCGTTTCTACGTATGATATGCGGGAAGAGGCTGCGTTACTAACCGCTTCTCATGCATCACAAAAGCTCCTCTATTTCCGCGGCGGTTTCGGCCTGGAGCAGGGCTTGAGCTTTGCTTTGCCAGTAGCTCAGGTCGTGCTGGTGCAGGGCCTCTTTGACGCGGGCCAGGGCGGGTGGGCTGACGCTGAGTTCGTCGATGCCCAGACCAACAAGCAGAGGGCCGTAGCGCGGGTCAGCGGCGATCTCTCCACAGACAGCAACGGGTATCTCGTGGATACGCGCGGCTTGCAATACATGATTGATTGAGCGCCAGAGAGCTGGTTCGAGACCAGCAAACATGCCCATAACGCGGCTATTAGTGCGATCGGCAGCCAGGGTATACTGAAAGAGGTCGTTGGCGCCAATGCTGAAGAAATCGACTTCGCGGGCGAGGGCGTCGGCCAACCAGACCGCCGCTGGCGTCTCGATCATAATACCCACCGCTACATTCTGAGGCTGAGCTACCCCTGCCTGGCTTAATTCGGCACGCGCCTCCTCCAGCACCTGTTTCATGCGACGCGTCTCTTCTACAGTAGCAATCATGGGAAACATGATGCGCAAGTCGATCGCAGTCTCGCCAGCTGCGCGTAGCAGAGCACGAATTTGCTGGCGCAGAAGCTCAGTATGCAATAGATGAATGCGCGCGCCACGCAGACCCAGCGCAGGATTCGTCTCTTTCCACTCCCCCAGCATACGCTCCAGCGCGGGAAACGGCTTGTCAGCGCCAACATCCAGGGTACGAGCCACAATGGTTTTGTGAAAAAGCGCCTGGCTGGCAAAATTCTGGAAAAGCTCGCGATAGCTCGCGAACTGCTCCTGCTCATCAGGAAAGGTAATGCGTTGCCCGGCTAGCAAATCCATGGATTGGGTCGAGATTTCTCCGCTGAAACGAACGCCATCCTCAGGCATTGAAGGATACTGCGCCAGGAGAAATTCGGTGCGCAGCAGACCGATACCCTGAGCACCCTGTTCCGCGGCCTCACGCGCGCCCGCGACATCACCGACATTAGCATAGATCGGCACTGTATGGCCGTCCGCGGTCTCGCCAGGGCGTGTGCGCCAGTAGGCAATGTCGCGAGCATTTTTCTTGCTCTGCTGTTCAGCCATGGCCGCGGCAAGTTGAGAGCGCTGCATGTCGTCGAAATGAAGATAGACCAGCCCGCGTCCACCATCGATAGCCAGTTGTTGGCCCTCGCGTAGGCTAGCCAGCACTTGAGCGTCCAGACCAGCGATAGCAGGTATCTCTAACGCGCGGGCAATAATAGCCGCGTGCGTGGTCGGACCACCTTCAACAGTGCAAATACCCAGAATGCTGGCGGGATCAAGTCGAGCAGTTTGCGAAGGGGTCAGGTCGCGGGCCACGATCAGGGCTGGCACCTGGCGCACAGATGCACTCTGCTTAGAACTGCTGGTTCCGCTTACTATAGCCTGGAGATGGCTCAATACCCTGGTACCCATATCGCGCACATCCGCAGCGCGCGCGGATAGAGTAGCGTCGGGCAACGCAGCTAGCAACTCACTCTGCTGCTCGATAGCCAGGCGCCAGGCGCTGGTCGCGGAGAAAAACTGCCTGGCCATCAAAGCCTCTACCTCATCAAGCAGATCGGGATCGCGCAACATAAACTTTTGCGCCGTGAAAATCTCCGCTTCAGCCTGCCCTACAGTATCCGTGACGCGCTCGTAAAGATCGTTTAACTCCACCTCCGCGGTCGCCAGAGCTTGCTGGAGTATCTGGCGTTCGCCTGTCAGTTGCTCAGCTTGAATATGAGAGCGCTCAGGCTGCGGTACACGCGACTCTTCGATGCGATCTAGCAGGCGAATAGGACCGAGAGCGATCCCTGGAGAGATTGGCAAAACGCGCAGCGGCTGCTGATCTGAGGAAGTTGCGTCTAGCATGCTCGACCTCACTCTTCGCCAAATTTGCGCTCGACCAGGGAGACTAGCGCCTGAATAGCCTCCGCAGCATCCTCGCCTTCAGCCCGCAGCAACAGTGTCGCACCCTGGCTAGCACCCAGTTTGAGCACACCCAGGATGCTTTTGGCATTCGCACTTGTTTCGCCGTTCTTTACCTGAATCTGCGCTTGAAAATTCGCCGCCTCTTGCACGAAAAGCGTGGCTGGACGGGCGTGCAAGCCGACTTTGTTAGTGATGATCACCGTGTTCTCTACCACAGGCATAGTTTGATCCTTTGTCTGATTATCCATGAATTTTCGGCAAGCTCTGTGCGCCGAGCGCGGCATCCGCAACCTCTGTCAGGGTGCTACCGATCGAGGCTTCTACAGCAGCGATAACCGCGCCTTCAACCAGTGGCGCAGGACTGATGGTGACACGATAGCCTCCATTCTGTGTGAATTGCTCAACTGCGATCTCGGTCGCCATAACCGCGCTGCCCAGATCCAGCAGAATGAGCGTGCCGTCTGGACCAGCCACCTGCTCAAGCGCGGCGAGAATACGATCAACTGACGTGCCCAGTTCTCCAGCGCCAGTCCCGCCTGCCGCAGCGATGGCCACTTTCCCATGAGCCATCTGGCCGGCCAGTTCGACTACACCTTCCGCCAGCCTGGCGCTGTGAGAAACCACTACTAAGCTTACCGTCATGTGTTACTCCTCGCCGCGCAAGTATCCGCCAGCGTTTTTAGTATTAGCCAGCTTGAGGTTGCGCCTGGATCTTGATGCCCGACGCTGCGCTCTCCGAGATAGCTAGCACGACCTTTAGTGGCTAGTAGCGGAATCGTAGCCAGCATTCCCTGCTCCGCTGCCTCACTGGCACGGCGTGTGACCTCAATTATGTCCAGATGGGCGGCTTCGGCCTCTTTCGCGCTAGCCAGAGCCGGTAGCAGTGCGTCCAGCATGGTCTTCTCGCCTGCCTGGGCCTTGCCACGCGCTTGAATACCACCCACAGCAGCTTCGAGCAAGGCTATATAGTCAGCCTCGTAGAGTTCTCGTTTGCCAGCCATAGCTATACCAGCTCGTAAGAATGCTGTGCCGTAGAGCGGCCCACTGGCACCTCCTACGGTGGAAACCAGGGTCGTGCCAACCAGTTTGAGTAACGAACCGATGTCCATCTCGGATTGCGTCTGGAGCTTCTCCATCACGGCTCTGAAGCCGCGATCCATATTGATTCCATGGTCCGCATCCCCAATAGCTGAGTCCAGTTGTGTTAAATAGTCGCGATTCTTCTGCAAGATCCGAGCTAGATCCTGGAGCCAGCGCAGAGTATCTTCAGTTGTAATCGGCATAAACTCCTCCGCTTATGATTAAAAGAGACGAAGCCTGTGAGCTTCTCACTCGCTCCAATCCTACGCAAAAAGGCGAACTTCTCCCCGCACAGTAGTAAGCTTGAGGATGACCTCGCCTCCACTCAAGCGTGGAGATGAAGCGTGACCTCCAGGCTGTTGCTTATTGACCAGAGCCGCAAGGGAGCGCTCTTTTTTCTCGTTATAATAAGCATAGCATGGAACAATGGGCCATCCCCGGCGCCTCTTCCCCAACTCTGGCTCGCACGCACAGAGGCTGGGGAAGATAGACACCTCTGCCCCAGACTCATCTCTCTGGTTAGAGTCGCTTCGTCCTACATGCCCCAGCGCAAGCCGGGAGTATGCACTGGCGCATCCCAGTAACGCACCATGTCATCATCCAGACGCAACAAGGTTAGCGAACAGCCTGCCATCTCCAGGGAGGTAATATAGCTGCCGATCAATGAACGCGAGATGGTGATATCGCGTCCGCGCAAGATCTTATGCAATTCGTTGGCGACGACGTAGAGTTCGATCAACGGCGTACCACCCATACCGTTGATGAAGGCCAGTACGCGTTCGCCACTACGCAAGCCCAGATCGTCGATAATCGGCGTGGCCAGCATCTCGACGACCTCTGCCGCTGAGGCCAGCTTGACGCGGCGCCGCCCAGGTTCGCCGTGGATGCCGATGCCGATCTCCATCTCGTCCTCACCCAGTTCAAAGGTCGGCTTGCCTGCTGCGGGAACTGTGCAGGAGGTCAGTGCCATACCCATGCTGCGCCCTTGCGCGTTGACCCGGCTAGCCATTTCCGCTACCGCCGCTAAGGGCGCACCGGTTTCAGCCAGACCACCGACAATCTTCTCCAGTAGCACCGTGACTCCCACACCACGCCGACCCGCGGTATACAGACTATCCTGTACAGCTACATCGTCGTTCGTGACTATACTCGCGACCTCGATGCCCTCAGGTTCGGCTAATTCGGCTGCCATCTCAAAATTCAGCACGTCACCAGTGTAGTTCTTGACAATATGTAGCACGCCCGCTCCACCGTTAACGGCTTTGGTTGCCGCGAGCATCTGGTCAGGCACGGGTGAGGTGAAAACAGCTCCTGGACAGGCGGCGTCAAGCATGCCATGCCCAACAAAGCCACCGTGCATCGGCTCATGACCACTCCCACCGCCAGAGATAATCCCAACTTTCCCTTGCACAGGCGCACCCGCGCGCACGATGATCTGCGCCGCTTCATCGACGCGCAGCAGGTCAGAATGAAGCGCTGCCATACCGCGCAACGCCTCTATGACTACATCTTCCGGCTTGTTAATCAGTTTTTTCATCTCTTACCTGTCTCTCTTTCTGGTGTTTGAAAGAACTGCGCACCATAGCGCCGCTCCCCTTGCTATTACGAGAGGACTTCTACTACAAGAGAACTTCTACCTTAGCAGTGCTAGATGTCGCCCTTTTGCTGACTTTTCACGCTCGAATTACAAAGTTGCAGGTGATTACACTCAGGACAGCATCCAACAGTTAACCCCAAAGTATACTACTACCCCCCTCCTCTCTTTAGCCGCTTGCTTAAAACACTCAATGAGGGTCTGAAATATGAACTTCTTACTTTCTTACTGGCAATTTCTATGCCAAATCCATGAGCACGCTCTAGATGCCGATGATAGAGAGGAGACGTTGCAAGTTTGCAACATATAGTATGTTGCAAACTTGCAACGTCTCCTTCTTATGTTGCAAAAACGCAACGCTCTCTGACGAGTAGATATCTTTTATGCGCAAGCCTTCTAGTATGGTAAGAAGATTTCACATGCTAGCACGTGAGAACTGGCAAAAACATTTCTAACCAGTTTTGTGGCCATCCAGCAGACCATAGCGTACCATTTTGCGCCAGAGGGTTGTGCGGCTGATACCCAGCAGGGCTGCCGCGTGCGTCATATGACCGTTGGCCTGGCGGTGGGCACGCATGATGGCTGCCAATTCAGCCCGCTGGCTCTGCTGTTTGAGGTCTCTCTCGACCACTAACTCTTCGGCAACGCTACCAGGCAACTCAGGCACAGGCTGCGCATCTGGCGCCGATGGCTCATCAACTGTTGCTAGTCTGACGCTGGTGCTGATCTCAGGTGGTAGATCGTCGAGCGCGATGGTGGTGCTACGGACAAGGTAAGTGACACGCTCAAGCAGATTCTCCAGTTCGCGCACATTACCGGGCCAGGGGAAGTTCTGGAGGGCCTGGAGCGCTTCAGGAGTGATTAGCAAAGTTCGTCCCTGCGCTTGACTCTGGCGTTCCAGGAAATGCCGCACCAATAGCGCAATGTCGTCAGCGCGCTGGCGCAAAGGCGGAATCGTGATCGCGAGCACATTCAGGCGATAGTAAAGGTCGGAGCGAAATGTACCGCGGCGCGTGTCCTCTTGCAGATTTTTATGTGTGGCGGCAATGATACGTACATCAACGGTAATCGTGCGCTGACCACCAATGCGCGTGATTGTTCGTGTCTCGATGGCGCGCAACAGCGACGTTTGCAAATCCAGCGGCATATCGCCAATTTCATCAAGAAAGAGCGTACCGCTATTGGCTTGCTCAAATTTACCGGGACGTCCCTGACGGTCCGCACCAGTGAACGAGCCACCTTCGTAGCCAAAGAGTTCAGTGTTGATCAGTTCGCGCGGGATGGCGGCGCAGTTGATGGCGATAAAGGGACCACCAGCGCGTTGACTGTGATTGTGGATACTCTGCGCGAAGATCTCTTTGCCTGTGCCGGTTTCACCACGCAAAAGTACCGTCGCATTACTCTGGGCAGCGCGTTGAGCCAGGCGTAAGGCCTCGCGCAACGAGGCACTTTCGCCGATGACGCTAGCAAAGGTCAGACGAGCACGCGCCCCGGTCATACGATGGACAAGCTTGCGCACACGTTCAATGCTGCGCAAGATTAGCACAAAACCATCCGACGTGACCTGGGTAGAAAGCAGGAGGCCAGACGAGTTAAACAAATCTTCCAGCCCTGTCCTGGGTGTGCTGCCCGCGATTGGTTTCAGCGAACAGAGACAGATGACACGTCCCTGGGGAGTCTCAAAGAGCAGTTCTTCGTCGGTGAAGGTTTCCAGGCGCTCCAGCGCGCGGCCCAACAGGGCAGGCAGCGGGAGCACGTCGCGTAGACGCCGCCCGGTTACACGCTCCTGCACGAGACCCAGCATCGCGCCCGCGGGAGCGTTCATCTGCGAGATGATGCCGTCGCGGCGCAAGAGCAGGACGCCCTCGGGAAGAGCCTGCGCGATTGTTTTCAGTTCGGCCAGCAGATCGTTGGCGTTGCTCAACCAGGCCTGGACCTGAATCTGATTGCTGAGAGCCAGAGCCGCGGCGCTGATCATACCCAACGTATGGGGATGGTAGTCTTCATAATGCCCGATCACTCCCAGCACACCAACAGCCTGGCCTAGCAGATCGTGGACGGGCGCGGCGGCAGTATAAAAGGGGTGAAGCGCGGCCAGATAGTGCATAGCACCCGCCAGATATGTGGGGAATGATTCTCGCAAAGCAAGATCCAGCGCGTTAGCTCCCTGTTCTTCCTCATTCCACAAAGCTCCTACGCACAAACCCGCTAGATCTAACTCTCGGCATATCCGCGAACTGCCGACCAGATCAGCTATGCGCCCTCCAGCATCCGCGAATACGACCACGCATTCCGCTTGCTCGGCGAACTGGTAGAGATCTTCCATCGCTGGGCGTGCCAGGCTCAATAAATCCTGAGAGATCCTCGCTTGCTCCTTAGCCGCTAGTTCCGTTTGCCCCCGACTGGCGTATGGGTTCAGTCCCAACGCGGCACAACGCCGCCAGGACTGCGCTAACAGCGGAGGTAAACGCTCTTCTTCCAGTGTGCCCTGGAGCACAAATTGTCGCCAGGCTGGCCAGTACTCTTCGTCGAGTCGTTGCTGCATTGCTCAACGCTCCATTCGTTTCGCGCTCATCAACCCTATTTTACCAGGCTACAAGCATCGAGTTGCTCCCCGACCTCCAGGCAATCCTGCTCACCACGCATCAATTTCTCCCCTCAAAGTGATCCTCCTCGCCGCGTAATAGCGCCCTCATTCCTCCTGATGAGCCGTGGCAGAGCGAGCGGCTCACCAAAAAATTGTGCGAAGCGCCACAGACGCCGAGCAGTTCTTTACAACCCGGCTAATTATGCCCTAATAAATGATGATAGGCGTATAAAGCGAGACAAAACCATATAACCAGGCAGAATCACTCGTGGACATGTTCACGCAGCCATGTGAGCCATGACCGGCGAACGGATCGCCATTGGGATCTTGATGCGGGAAATTAGTGCCGGGTCCAAATTCGGTACGCCACCAGGCATCATGAAAGAAGTAACCATTGCTATGGTACTGCATGGCATAGTTAATAGGCGTATCAGGATACCAATCGGGCGAATTTTTCGGCGCAGTCGATTTAAAGACCGTTGGATGCTTCTTGCCCTCAATCCACCACGTGCCTGGAGGAGAAGGCAGTTCTGGCTGACCAGTCGTGACCAGGAAGGACTTGACCAACTTACCATCCTTATAAGCGCGCAGAGCCTGCTCACGCAGCGAAACCACAATAACTTGCCCACTGGTATAGCTGTAATGCTGCATCAATGTTAGATCGGTCTGGTGAACCTGATTAGATGGCGTCTTATCGCTGAAATTTGCCTTCATTTGCTGAAACAGGTAAGTCCACATGTTGAGATTTTCGACGATCTGCTGATAGTCCGTGAGGGTCTGAGCGGTACTCAAATCCCCTTGCAGCCAGAGCGAGCCGCCCACGCCGGTCGTGTCGTCATACTCATACCCCTGCTTATAGGTCCGCCCATCGAAGGTATCACTATAAGTGTGCTGATCACCCCAGGTTTTCACATCCAGAGCTAGCTGCTGTTGAAGAGAGACGACCTCTTGCTTGAAAGCGGGAATTTTGATGGCCTTGACATGACCTTGTAGCGCGCCAAGCGCCTGATTATATACCGTAGCTGTACTTGCGCTTTGCAGAGCTCGCTGAGCGCTGGCGTACTGTTGCTGATAGGTCGTTACATCGCCGCCGTACTGGCGCATCAGCGCAATCCATTGCTGAAAGGACTGAAGCTGTTGATCCCCTTCACTGCGCAATGTCTGGCTCAACGCGGACGGGGTATTGCTAGAAGAAGGATTTGTTGTCCCACCTGTTGACGAACTGCTACACGCACTTAAGAGGAGCGCGCCCAGAAATGTCCAGGTAAGCAAAACCAGCAGCGTCTGCTGCCGTCCACGCTGTTTATGCAATTGCTGTTCCATGACTGTTCTACCTTGTGCTCAATCTCCAGAAAAGCCTTCTTCCTACATCGACAAGTGTCCCTTTTAGCTAGAGATACATCCGGGTTCATCTTATCATCCCTGTATATAGAACGTCTAACAGTCATAGATAAGTAGGAAAGGATTTCACATTCCTGAAGTGGCACCTGTCACACGCCGCCCATGCCAATACTCGCCAGGTTGGCCTATTTAATGTGTAATTATTGAATTCTTCTCCAGAATGTTTTTCTGGCAAGAGAAGAATTCAATAATTACACAAAGTATCATTTAATCCACCGTTACAGTTCAAATTAGTGGTTCTAAGGAGAGACTTAGCCACAATTGCTTTGCGGATTAAAACCTGGCCAATAACGACTATGTCTGCTGCCGACCATGTGGTGTTGAAATTCGTTGAGCAGTTCGATATGAACCTCATCGACACGCTGGTTGCCGTTGGTCTCGATCAACTTATGCTGATTTTTATAGTAGTCCAGGAGGTGAATTGTCTCGCCAAAAAAGATGGCCAGACGCTTTTGCACAGCCTCTCCCGCGTCGTCGGAGCGCTGATAGAGTTCGCTGCCATCTACATCGCAGATCCCACTAACTTTCGGCGGGTGCGCGGACTGGTGATAAACATGCTGAGAGGCCCGACAGATATATCTCCCAGAAAGCCTGGCTAACAGTTCAGCGCGCGGTACCTCCAGATAAGCCGCGATGTCAATGCGGCGACCCAGCCGATACAAGCCGCGATCGAGCGCTTGCGCCTGCGGGATTGTACGCGGAAAGCCATCGAGTACTGCCCCAGAACTGTATGCCGGCTCCGCGAGGCGCCGCAATACCATTGCAACGGTAATTTCGTCCGGGACTAAATCACCTCGATCAATATAAGCTCTGGCTCTCTCTCCAAGCTGCGTCCGCTCCTCAAATGCCTGACGAAAAAGGTCCCCACTGGAAAGATGGCGCAAACCCAATGCCTGGGTAAGCAAGGTCGCCTGCGTACCTTTTCCTGATCCCTGAGCACCTATCAACACGATATTCATGGTCTCCTCCTTGAATATCCTATGGGCTACACTGCTATTATCACGGACATTCAGATCGAATAAGGGTTGATTCATGAACTACTGGACTATCCTTTCATCTCACTGCTTTTAGAGAGTACAGGGCTATTATAAGAAGTCTCTGGCCTGGCAAGCAGCACCTGATTATACGTTCACACCTACGCGGCTCCATTCTTCTCACAGCGCTCCCCATGAGGTAGCAGTTTAAGTCTAATCAATAAGACGCACAAATAGCTAGAGGCAGTGATACAGATTTTGGATACTATCCATAATCATTCAGTTATAATAGAGACCCGCGTGTGAAAACTGGCCTTCCTGGGGAATATCTCGTATCATAAAGATGTTCTTATTGCTTGTATACTTATAAAAAGTACACAACTTACGATAGTGTTTTCACTCGTAAAGGAGGAAAAAATGTCACAAGCATGGCCACTTAAACGTGTAGGACTGCGGGTACGCAACCTGGAGAGCACGCTGGCCTATTATCAACGTCTGGGACTCGCAATCGTGCGAGATCAGCGCGCGGA
This sequence comes from Candidatus Paraktedonobacter carboxidivorans, assembly GCA_041156125.1. Taxonomy (GTDB): domain Bacteria; phylum Chloroflexota; class Ktedonobacteria; order Ktedonobacterales; family Ktedonobacteraceae; genus Paraktedonobacter; species Paraktedonobacter carboxidivorans. The sequence continues at coordinate 104,671 of JBEVTI010000012.1, read as the reverse complement.
AGGTATCATTGGTCTGGGAGCGGGTGAAGTGGAGTTGCTCACTTTGCGCCACACGCCGGCTGCGCCAGTGCGCAAGCCGCATACGGCTGGTCTCTATCATTTCGCGTTTCTTCTGCCTTCTGAAACTGATCTAGCCTCTTTCCTGCAGCATTGTTTGACAGGTGCTGGCGCGCGCATCGATGGCGCCTCCGATCACCTGGTCAGCCAGGCGCTTTATCTTAATGATCCCGAAGAAAACGGTATCGAGGTCTACGCTGATCGTCCGCGCTCAGAGTGGTTCTACAAGCCTGACGGCCAGGTTTCAATGGCCACCGATCGTCTGAAAGCCGATGAATTGCTGGCCCGGGCGAAGGATTTCCACGGCTTCCCAGAGGGCACAATCCTCGGCCATATGCATCTCAATGTCAGCAACCTGGCTGAGAGTCTCGCTTTTTATGAACAAACCTTTGGCCTGAATCTGATGGCTAAGATCTATGACCAGGCCGGTTTTGTCTCCTGGGACGGCTATCATCACCATCTCGGCCTCAACACCTGGACGGGTCCCAACGCCACGCGTCACGAACGCACCGTCAGCGGTATCGAATTTTTTGAGTTCTCGCGTTCAGACCTGCCAACAGGCACCTATGAAGACCCCAATGGAGTGACCGTAGTAGTCAGTCCCAGCGAGTGAGCAGGACAGCGATCCCTTGCGCGCACCGGATCGCTCTTTCACTAATCAGTCCGAGCTTGCTTAGCGTCCACCTCAGCGAACTTTTGCTTGAAAGGTTTATATGAGCACCCAAAATAGCAATACCTTCTATCTGGTCAGACATGGTGAGAATCCTGCGAATCTTACTAAAGAATTTTCGTATAAACTCGTTGACTATCCTCTAACCGCCAAAGGCGTACTTCAAGCTGAACAGACCGCCGCGTTTTTCCAGAGTTCTCTTCCCCCTCTAACAGTCGCGTACGCCTCGCCGCTCAGACGCGCCAGAGAGACGGGTGAGATTATCGCGCACGCGCAACAACTGCCGGTAACAGTGCTGGAAGAATTCCGCGAGATTAACGTTGGTGAGATGGAGCAACGGCCTCCGACCGAAGAAAACTGGCGCGAACACGATCAGATTATCGGCCAGTGGTTCAAAGGCCAACCGGCGATTTCCTTTCCCGGCGGCGAAAACTTTCTGCAACTGCTAGAGCGCGCGCGGCGCGGCCTGCTAGAGGCCGCGCACGGGCGCGACAGAAAGCATATTCTCATTGCTGCCCATGGTGGCGTCCTGGCCGCGCTGGTTTACGCTTTCTGTCCACGCGAGCACCATCTGATTACGCATATCATAGACAATTGCGCCATTACTCAGATTAAGCTTGAGACCAGCTCTGACGCGATCATCGATGGTACATTGCTCTCCTGGGCCAGTGTCGCGCATCTCTCCGGCCAAGCCGCGCAGCTGGTCTCGCCGCTGCTCGAATACGACCGGACCTGAGAAAGAGGGATATTTCTGTCACTTACAGACCAGCCCCATCGTTGGCTTTGACAAACATTGGTAGCAAGCGAGCCAGATTGGCGGCATCGGGTGTGCCGACGCCACTGAGCGCATCCCAGCCACGCGCGGCACTAAAGCCAGGGATAATTTTCGCCTGACCCTGCATATTTTGAAAGACAAAAGCATTATTCCCGGCTATGATATCGTGAAAGCTCTGGCCGGCTGCCTGGGTAAGGCTGAGGCGATAGAGCGCGCTATTCAGAAAGCCCAGACGGGTCCCGGCTGCCTGATCGAATAGCGCTACCAGGCCTGCGGCCACCGGTGAGCCTACGCTTGTACCGCCAATCGGGATCAAGACGGTCTTCCCCGGCATGATCTGGCTACTGACTATTAGCACGCCAGTCAGCGGATCACCATCCAGCGCAAGATCGCCGACAAAGCGGTGAGTACCACGCACGCTCTGCTTCTGAAATGCTGGTAAAGCAAAGACACGACTGGAACCACCACCGGTCGCACCCGCGCCAAGTGGCGACTCGTTCCAGGCTACCTCGCCTATGTACTGACCATTCGTGCCTGCTATCAGGGTCGTTCCCCCCACGCTAGATACCAGAGGATCACTGGCGGGATAGTTCACGCCCTGCGCGATCGCTACCGGTTGCCCCTGCGCATTGCATTGTACCGCCGCCGAACCGCTGTCACCCGCTGAAGCAAAGACGGTCTGATGCTGGCGCGCAGCCTGCTGGAAAAGCTTATGCTCTTGCTGAATAAAGGCCGTGCCCGCGCATGACTCGCTTACTCCAAAACTCTGCGAAATCACACTCCCTAGATTCTGCGCGACGGCGAAGCCGGTCGCTTGCAAAAGGGCAGTCAACTGCCCCTGCAATGTCTCCACTTTTACATTCGCAAGAACCAGGTCAATGGTTGCCTGCGGCGCAATCGCGTGCGCCCATTCTACGTCCAGCCCAATCTCGCCAGCAAAGCCAACCTGGGCGGGATCTTTAGGATTAAAAGGCGTCAAACCAAAAGGAGCCAGTACATTGAGTTGAGGATCGGGCAAGCCAAACATCTTATCAAACAAATGCAGATCAGTCTTCACAGTCGGATCTTGAAATGCATCAATGATCGTGATCGTGCGGTTCTTTCCGCTAATTCCTTTGTTGAGCAAAGACTGAATATCATATGCCTGGCGCACCTGCTGCGGACTATAGCAGAACGGCGCAGCCTTGCTTTGCGCGCAGGACATCTGAGCAGCCGCCGTAGTTCCCATTGTGATCGCGAGTTGATACTGAGGATGCAGTGGCAAAATACTAGCCAGCATCTCTTGTGGCGTCATCTTCAACGGGTGCGAACCCAGCCTGGCCACACTCCTGGCGCCCGCTGAGCGCGCAACCAGCAGATTTACTCCAACCAGCAAACCCAGCAGAATCACTCCAATCGCACTTATACACAGGAGTAAGGAAAGCATGCGCCGCCTGTTACGCCGATACCGTGTCTTCAAGAGCATTGTCTTCTCCCTTCAGGTCGCGTATATCGCAACCCCTAGCGCGACAAACCTCCAGGGCAATTTCTCTTAAAGACAATACCATGCACTATTTCCGCTCTAACGGAACAAATTGACACATTACATAAAAGTACTAATTCAGACGCCTTGCCGGTTAAGAATGCTTTACCAGGTTACTACCTGTAAGTACCAGAATGAAGGATTCTGTAAAAATGAAGCCCTTGCAACGTCGAGCGCTTGCCAGCACTTCCAGGTTACGCTTTTTCAGGTGGGTGAAGCGCTAAACCGTGGGCGATAAAGTCCATCATCGAGTTAAAGACCGCTTCGGGCAGTTCTTCATGCTCCTGTTCAGTTTCCTGCGGCCAGACCAGCCAGCGCATAGCCACAAAATGCCCAATGCCCATTAGCGTGTATGCGATTGCCTGGGCATCGAGCTTCCTGATACTACCCTCGTCGATAGATTCCTGCAAGCCGCGCATATAGCCCTGGCTGATTTTGTGATAATACGCGTAGTAAGCTTCTGGTGCGACCCGCTCGGCCTCCTGGACGATGCTATAAATCCTCCGATGGCGCGCGACAAATTGAAAAAAGGCCCGAAAGCCCTGCCGCTCAATCTCTACACGATTGAGCGTGCCCGTGATGGCCACGCGCATTTCGCCCCGCAAACGCTCGCCGATATCTCCTATCAATTCCACGAAAATCTCGCGTTTACTGTGAAAGTAGATATAGTATGTACCCTGCGCCACACCAGTGCGGCGCGTAATCTCTGCGATGCTTGCTTCATAATAGCCCATCTCGCCGAAAACCTCCTCCGCCGCATCCAGAATCTTGCGTCTCGTCGCTTCCCCACGCGCCGTTACCGGTGCCAGCGAACTTCCCCCCTCACGTCCCCCACCTTCCGGGCTCCCCTTCTCTTCTACTCGATCTCTATGCACCATAGCCTGGCCGCTCCTTCTACTCATCAGTATATTCAGTATCAGGGCCTCTGACCACTCAGCGGAGCAGAAAATCCTCGCAGTTTAGTTTTTGAGCGAGGGACAGACAAAAAGGGCATGGCTTGCACGCCCTTTTTGTCTGTCCCTCGCTCAAAAACCTCTAGGCTTCACTGCCAAAAGTACGAGCGCGATTCATACGTGTCTCGATGGGACGCAAAATCAGATATGTGACCAATGCTAAGACCACGCCAATCTCAAAGCCAACATCCATGCCGCTACCAGTAGGGCCACCATTGACCAGGTTGCCAATCGGACCCTTGAGCAAAATGGCGTTGCCATTGATGAGCCAGGTCTGCGCGAAGCCCAACCAGGCGCCAAAGAGGCCAACAGCCATGGCTACCAGCGCGGACCAGCCAAGGGGCAACCTGCCAGGAGTATTCCAGTCTTTAACGTTATAGTAGCCTTTGCGAATGACGAAATGCTCAGTAAGCAGAATAATCGACCAGGGACCAAGCCAGTAGGCAACTAGCAGCAGGAAACTGCTCAGCGTCTCGTAAAAGTTGCGCGCGACAATCAGAGAAAGTATCACATAAATGACCGCGCCCGCCAGTGTCCAAACATAACGCGGAACCCGTTGCCAGGCGCGCCCGAACACTTGAACCGTCAGACCCAGGCTATAGTCGTTCGGAATGTTGTTCGCGATAATACTGAGAGCGAGCAAGAAGACTAAAAACGAGCCAAACGCGCCCAGGGGCGAGAGCGCGTGATTGAAGACGGGTCCAAGATCAGTGGAGAAAGGCGTGCCAAATGCCGAGGCTAGCAGGTAGCCGAGCGTTTCCAGCAGCACACAGGGAATAAAAATTCCCAGAAAGGTCAGCCAGAAGACGCGCGCTGGTCTGACTCCCTCTGGCTGATTGACGTTGTAATCAGCCGCGTATGAAGACCAGCCGGTGGCGAAACCAAAGACTGCGCCTCCAAACGAGACAATGCTGGCAATCTCTACCGCATTTAACGCTGGCGTCGGCACAATCACAAAGTGCTTGCTGCTGGTGCCTAGCAGAACGGTCAGTGTGAGGAAGATGAGCGCCATGGGAATCCAGGACCAGCGCTCATAGCTGTGAACGTAGCGATATCCATAGATGCTGACTAAAGTAGTAAGAATGGCGATCAGGATAATCCCCAGCGCCTGCCAGAGCGTGCCACTCAAGGTCAGACCTAGAACGGTAGCATTACACGCGGCAAGCGGCTGGGGACCGCAGGCCAGGGCCGCGATCAGTTGCCCACCGATCACTACGTTAAATGCTGACCAGCCAATGCAGGCTGCGACATTAAAAATAGCCATGATGATGCCGCCTACCCAACCAAAGGCAAAACGCGAAATGGTCATCTGGCGCAAACCCAGGCGCGGCCCTAACGTCGAGAGAAGCGCGGGCGCCGTCACTCCCAGGATGTTAAAGACGACGATTACCAGCAGGCTTTCCCAGAAGCCCAGCGCGAAAATCACTGATCCCAGCGCTCCCAGCGCTACTGTCGAAATCACCAGATTGGCCGAGAGCCACATGGTAAAATTATCAAAAATACGAACATGAGTGCGAGTCTCAGGCGAAACACGTTCAATGCCGTGCCTCTCCAGACCCTGTTCTTCAGGGATGGCAACGGTATCCGCCATATCGGTAGCCATATGTATCTCCTTTGCAAGACGTGTAAAGAACGTTTATATGCTCCGAAAGCTTTGGGCTATTTCGCGCAGCCCACTGGTCGAACCACATCTTCTCAACAAGGCGGCAGGCCTCTCCATGCGACCCACTATTCACTTCACCCGCGCGAAGATGCCAGTCTCCCTCCGAGATGCTCCAGGGTCTCTGAGGTATTTACAAAATCTACGCTCTCCACCTGACATGAGGTAAGGGCGCTTAATAAAAGGATTGAAAACTACGCCAATACGCCTGTGGACTGGTGAAAAGCACTTTGCTATTCACCAGTATAGCATTTATCTAGCTGCTATGCCAGTTTTTTCACGCTGCACCCAGGATTTGTATAGATTTTTCTTGATTTTGCCCTGGAATAAAAAACTCTCCTCTAAAAGCTATAGAAACATTGTCTATATCCGTAAACTCTTCCCCTGCTTGTTTGCTTTACTCAATTTCGTATGGGTTCTTGCTCAAAAATACTCGAATTCGTTGCTTTTCACAGGATTTTCTGCCGGTTTCGCACGTATTTTTTGATAAAACGAGCCTATTAGCAAATTTATTGTTTACCCTCTAGACGTGACCTGAAAAAAGAAGTATAATGGTTATAATGTACATATTATTATTCTATTGCTACCAGAATAGAGATTTTTACTTTAGCTGATCGCATTCAAATCTATTTATTTTAATATTTGATCGCTTTTATATATGTTGAAGAGTCATATAAGTACTCTTGTCTGGTGCTGCTGGCCAGAGTAAAGCATGTCTGGCCAGGGACACTGGCGTAGGATGGAATCACGCTCGGAATTTCAGGCACCACGCTGTAGCTTGTTGATTGGTTACGATGTTGTTCAGGAGGTTGGCTATGTCCGCAAAAATAGGATCGGGGAAAACCGGGGCTACTCAAAGTGAGCGGTCTGGCGCAGCTCAGGGTGGGCAAAAAGGCGAGAAGGCGCAATCCGAGATACCTTCTCGCACTGAGCGCACACTTGAGCAACTCTGGCAAGAGAATGCCCGGCTCGCCCAAGAGCTTGAGTCGCGTACAAACGAGAATATTTTACTGAATGAGGTAATTTCTACTATTGGCTCGACTCTTAAGCTGGATGAAGTATTAAGCCACGTTGTGGATACTATCACTCGGGCGACCTCCTGCCAGGCAGCTTTCCTCTATCTCTACGATCAGGACAAAGAACACCTGGTGCTGGCCAGCACTGGAGAAGCCTATCGCCATCATATCAAAAAAATCTCCCTGGCCCTTGGCGAGGGTGTCGCGGGCTGGGTAGGCAAACATCAACAGCCGGTAACTATCCGCGAAGGCTCGCTTAATGATCCGCGCTTCCGCCCGTATCCTGAACTCGAAGAAGAGAAATTTCAATCGTTGATGTCGGTGCCTATTCTCTCAAAAGAGCGCCAGCTGATCGGCGTAATTACAGTGCATACAATCGCGCCCTACGAATTTACTGAACAGCATCAGACCTTTGCCATGAACACTGCCGCTCTGGTCGGAAGTGCGATCGAGAACGCTCGCCTCTATGAAAATACGCAGCGTAAACTTAATACCCTGACCTCTCTCTCACTGCTTAGCCAGACCATCACTTCTGGCCTCTATCTCGACGATATGCTGCGCTCACTCTCAACGCTGGCTGCGCAGATTATGGAGGCCGACCTGTGTGTGATTATGCTGATGGACCAGGGACGCGGACGCCTGGTCGTGCGCGCATCTTCTTCCCAGCTCAATGGGCGCGCGCTCAATCTACAAGCACTGGACCTGGACCACCAGAATTGGGAAAAGTTGCGTGCATCTAATACACCAGAGGGTGGTACATCTACCCTGGAACGTCTCAACTCGCCCAAGGACTCGCAATACAAAGTTCTGCTCTCCGCGCCACTGATATCCGGTACAGAACAACTCGGACTGCTTAATTGTTATTCTAGCCAGGCCCGCCGCTATACCACCGAAGAGCAAACGCTGCTGACAACTATTGCTAATCAAGTGGCGATTGCGATTAAGAATAGCCATCTGGTTGATATGCTGGCTCAGAAAAATCTGGTCAAAGGTTTCTTCGAGGATCTCATGTATGGCAACTATGATTCTGAAGATACGGTGCGCCAGCGCGCGAATTTCCTGGGTTGCGACCTGAGCCGGGTGCATACGGTGGCAATGATTGAGATCTCTTACCTGGAAGATGAAAACGGTAGTGGTGAACCGCTCAGCGAGGACGAGCGTCTAGCCATCCACAAACGTATCAGCGCGCAGGTGCGCCGCCGCATTCAGGATACATTCCCTGGCTCTCTACTTTATGAGCACGAGAATATGCTGACCTGTATTGTCCACTTGAGTAAAGATCCCACTGGCACGCGCCTGAAAAACTGGCTGCGCGATATCGCTCGCCAAATGCGCAGCGAAAACCATGTCTGCCTGGCCGTTGGCATCGGCAATCCCTGCACGACGATCAGCGACTATCGTCGCGGTTTCGCCGAGGCCAACGAGGCTCAACAGATGGGCCAGCATCTCAGTCGCGAAGGCGGCGTGACTCACTTCAATGATCTTGGCGTCTATCGTTATCTCTATAAAATCGCGCGTATGGACGACCTGCGCGATATGTACCAGGACCAGGTGGGGCACATCGCTTCCTACGATCATCGCAAAGGCACTGATCTGCTCGATACCCTGGAAACCTACCTGGAGTGCGCTGGTAATCTGACACGCACCTCTAACCGCCTCTTTGTTCATCGAAATACACTTATCCAACGTCTCGAACGCTTACAGTCCCTCTGTGAAATCGACCTGCAAGAACGCAGTAACTGGCTAACTTTGCAGGTAGCGATTAAGGTATATAAACTGCGCAATAGTGGTCCGTAAGCAGGAAAGGAAGCTTCCTCTGCTTACATCGATAAAGCTAGATACCAGTTAATCACAGCAACCAGTATGATTGTGGCCACAAAACCCAGGCCAAGCAGCATCCCGACTACGCTGCCCGGGAAAATGGTCCCTATGATAATAACTACCGCGAGCAGACCATCAAGTGTGACGGCAATGCAGATAAAGAGGCAGGCCCTGGCTAGCTTATGCACAATCGGCGCTCGTAGAGGATTTTCTGGCGTCGCCAGCGTGGAATAATGACAATAGGCACTATATAAAAAACCAAATGCAGCAAAAAGCAGCCCTTCCATCGTCAAAGAAGTTTGTAGCGCCCCAGGAAAGATTTCGCCCACGCGCTCAATCTCCTTGCCTCGCATATATGCGCTCTATGAAAAGCAATGCGTTTTTGTTTTTATAGCTGTTAATAGTATCTATTATTCGTTCTTATCACATATAATCATAGCCTGATTGGAGAGCAACGAAAGACAATCTGAAGCAAAAGAGGCCACTCGGGCCTCGTCACGTACATATGGTTCGTCGCTATATTGTCCCATCAACTCCTCTAGCTGCTCCGCAGCTTCCCAGGCCCGCTGATACGCTTCTTCATACGTTAACACACAGGAATCTTCTTCTATGGCTGGTTCATTAAAACGGGGCATGGGTAGTCTCCTCTCCCTAACAGGGGTAGCCCGCAATGGTGCTCCAAAGCTGATCTATCACGTAACATGCTAAATGTTTACTTAGGGCCTGGTACATATGGGTCGGGATATGCGGCCTCTCTCGCTCCATGATTTTTACTTTAAATACGTCGTGTTTACCTAAAAAAAAGCCAAAATGTTCCTCATACTTCTCGCGTGGAATTGCGCGCAGCTTTCTATTCATGTGGAACATGGTTAAATAGTGCCGCAACGCGAGATCGTGTAACTCGTCTTTATGGTTCTGATAGGATCTAATGAGACCCCAGCTTCTGAGAATAGCCTCAGAGTGTGTCATACCGGATTTCCTGAGTCAAAGACACAACTTGCTACAAAGACCTATCTTATCACAGAGTATACCATATTTTTCTTAAATATATTCGTTTTATACGCTGTTCATCTGAATTACTATTCTTTGCAAGCCCGCGTTGCACAAGCGTGGAAGCCCCTCGTCTGGTCTCAGCTTTAGCTGGAAATATCCATAAATTTAGACTCATATCATTGTATCTCTCTTATGCTTTCTAGTGAAAGTACCCTTTGCTTGTCTACTTTTGCAAAGATAAACATAGGGCTAGCTTCTGTATTTATGAGTTTCTTAGTTTAAGAAGGTGGATCAGCCATGCCTCAACGACAACAGCATCTCCATGGAGATCTACTTTATCGGAACCAGCGTGTCCATAGCTTGTACGCGGGTGTCTGCGCGTTTTTGCTCTTAGTGGGACTGGGCACGAGACTGGCTACGCCTGCTATGGTCTGGGGGCTGGCGCGAACAACTCAAGCACGCGCGGTCTCACAGCGGGCTGATCATCGTCACACCTCAGCACCGCTCGCAGTGCGTATCGATGCATTGCTGAGTGAACTGGCGAATAACCAGCAATTTAGCGGCTCAGTACTGGTAGCGCAAGGCGGACGTTTATTGGTAGACAAGGGATACAGCCTGACTAACTGGGATACTCAGACCTACAATCTGCCCGATACACGCTTCTATCTCGGTTCACTGACTAAAGCTTTTACTGCCCTGGCTATTTTGATGTTGCAAGAACAGGGCAAATTGCAAGTGCAAGCGCCGCTCTGCACCTATATCCCGAACTGCCCGGCACCCTGGCAGCCATTGAGCGTACAACAGTTACTGACTCATACTTCTGGCATTCCGCAATTGAATGATACACAGCTCTCTGGCGCCTCTCCAGCCGCCTGGATCGCTAGCTTTAACCAGGCGCCTCTGCAATTTACGTCTGGCGGCGAGTTTCAATACTGCAGCATCTGCTATCAGATCCTGGGCTACGTGGTTCAGCAAGTCTCAGGCGTACCCTATACACAATTTATACAGCAGATGATTCTCGATCCCTTACAGATGGGCGAAACCGGCTTCGATGTTAATGCTTACTATGCTCTCTCAGTCGGCGCGCAAGGCTACGAAAGCTGGCGCATCAAGGCTTTGCCCAGCGGTTTCCAACTCGATCCACCATGGTCTTTCCTCGACGGCTCAGGCCTCCTCTATTCAAGCGTCAACGATCTGTATCGCTGGGACCAGGCTCTGTATACGAGCAGGCTGGTCTCACAGGTCACGCTCAACCAGCTCTTTACGCCATATGCCAATGCCAGCCCACTTTTCCCCGGCTCTTCTTACGGCTACGGCTGGTTTATCACTCAGGCCCCCATACAGGATCACCGCCTGATCTGGCACGATGGAGTTATCGATGGTTTCCGCAATTATTTCGGACGCTCCGTTGACGATGATGTGACTGTAATTATCCTTAGCAATCTGACTACACTCGATGCTATCTCACTCGGCCACCAGATTGAGAGCATGATCTTCTAGAAGCGTTTGCGCGGAGCGTATGCCTGGCACACGCTCCGCGCAAACGCTTCTAACAGGGAACTGCACAATCTACGCGCCCAGTTTGGTGCGCATCCAGTCGGACTGCTGGGGACGATGCTTGAAGGGGATGTTATTGCAGACATGATTGCCGTCTTCAAACATCCAGAGTTCAGAGACAGATTTGGTGTCGGCGGCGATGCGCTCGCCGTCCTCGGCTGGCACAAGCCTATCCAGGCGTCCTTGAATGACTAGTAGTGGACAGGTAATGTTTTTCAGCACACCTGACAGATTAAAGTTCTTGAGCGTCTCCATTGCCTCCGCTTCGTTTGCGGACCTCGAGCGGGCCACGAACGCGGCGCGGGTGATGAAGGGGCGCTTCGAGAAATGCCTGGCGATATCATAACCACCACAGTTCTCGATGACCGCGCGCAAACGCGGCTCAAAAGATGCCGCGCGCGAGGCATAGTAGCCACCAAGGCTGACTCCCATTAGACCAATGCGGCTGGGGTCTATACCCTGACAATTCTCCAGATAGTCAACAGCATATTTGACTGGCACCTCGTAATCGTAGCGCATAGCAAAGTTGAATTCCATTTCGCCCTGGCCCGGTCCATCCAGAGCAAGCACAGCCATTCCGCGACGCAAAAGGTCGTCGCCATAGTTGTGCATCTCCTCTTTGACTGAGTCCAGGCCCGGCACTATGATTACAACTGGCACGGTGGCAGTACCCGAGGGTCTGCGCAGAATGCCGTACATACTGGCACCATTCTCATAGGGAATCTCTACACGCTCGCCAGGAAAGTCACAATGAGGCAACGCTCGTTTGTAGGTAGAAACCACATGCTCGTGTGCTTCCCTCAGTTCATCCGGGCTGCTGACAAACAAAAATTTGCCAAAATGGTAGGCCATGGAGGCATGCAGATAGTGGTAAGCAATTGAGACTCCGTTGCCCGCTGCCTCGGCCTGCTCACCCATGCGCTCGTAAAAGGCGCCGCGCTCGGACCAGGCGCGGCACCAGTCCTCCCAACGCTCTACATGTGTGGTCACATACTGAAAATCGTTGTAGTCGATGCCATTGGCGATAAAACGCGGGGCCCAATTATCAATTGCGCTCTGCACTCGCTCGTCTCTTGCCATTACTCTCTCCTTTGCGATAAGTCTTGCACTTTCAGACTACTGGTCTGGCCTACTTCTCTTGCAAGCAGAGTCTGCGACGACTCTAGAAGGAGGAAGAGTCTGGAGCACTGCCCCAGACCCCGTCATGGAATACAACACTTCACTTTTGTATCTCTGCTTTGTACATGAAGATTTCAGACCACTACTGCAATATATAATATGAGGTGGCACGCGAAGCAGCTCGTCTACCACCTGACATATCCTACTACTCTGGATCTTCACTCTTTGAAAGCGAACCCCCTAAATAGAGGTGACCGATTTCAGGATTGTTGAGCACCTCAGTGTGCGTACCGCTCAGCCTGACACGCCCACTCTCCAGGACAACACCTTGATCGGCAATACTCAACCCGGTACGCGCATTCTGCTCGATCAGTAGAATTGTTCTACCACTATTCTTCATCACCTGAATAGTGTCTATCACATACTTAAAGGTGCGCGGGTCCAGACCCATTGAAGGCTCGTCCAGCAAGATCACACGAGGCTCTAGCATCAGACAGCGCGCGAATTCAACCAGGCGCTGCTGACCACCCGAAAGACTCGAAGCCTTCTCTTTCGCGCGCTCTTTGACGATGGGGAACATCTCCCGCACCTGCTCCAGGCGCCGATCTACCAGGCGCTGATCGTTGAGAATATAAGCTCCCAGGCGCACATTCTGTTCAACTGTCATCAGGGGAAACAGGCTATGATTCTGCGGTACCTGCACAATTCCCAGATCCAGCACCTGGCGCGGAGTCAAACCACCAATCGATTGCTCGTCAAAGATGATCTTACCCTGGCGCGGCTTCAAAAGACCGCTGATTACACGTAAAACTGTCGATTTGCCAGCGCCATTCGGCCCAACAACACAGGTCGTCGTCCCGGCTGCAATGTCGATGTTGACACCTTTAAGGATGTCTCCTCCATCATAGCCCGCGTAGATGTTCTCTATTCTCAGCAACATCTTGTTAGTCTCCCAAATACGCTTCTAGCACCACCGGGTTCGCGCGCACTTCTGCTGGCGCGCCCTCGGCAATCCTGGTTCCACGATGCATTACCATGACGTTATCACACAATCCCATGACAAATTCCATGTTGTGTTCAACTACTAGAAAAGTTACGCCTTGCCCGTTTAGCGTGCGAATACGGTCAGCCAGATAGTTGATCATAGTGGGATTGACCCCACCTGCAGGCTCGTCCAGCAAAATTACCCGCGGCTCAGCAATCAAGACAAAGGCAAATTCCAGTAGCTTTTTCTGACCATAGGAGAGGTTGCCCGCCAGGAGGTCTTTAAGACGGGTTAAGCCGACAAAATCGAGCAACTCTAACGCGCGTTTCTGCTCATGACCCGAACTCCAGCGCCCCAGCAAGCCAAGCAGAGTATTGCGTTGCGCGGCCACGTGCATGTTCTCCATCACCGTCAGACGCGGAAAAATGCGCGTCAACTGGAAAGTGCGCCCGATGCCACGCCGGAAAACTTTATCCGGTGCGTAATTGGTGATCATCTGCCCCTGGAAAGTTACTTGCCCGCTATCGACGCCCTCATAACCAGTAATCACATTAAACAGCGTGGTCTTGCCCGACCCGTTGGGGCCGATCAGGCCGGTAATACTGCCCTCCTCGACGCTGATCGAGCAGAGGTCCAGGGCACGAATACCGCCGAACGACTTCGAGATGTTCTGTGCTTCTAACAGCTTCACAGGTTGACTCCCTCTCTTTTGACAACTGCCACCTCTCCTTGCTCAGGTAAACGCGAGACCACAACGCCATCCTCACGCTGCTGATCCATACGCTGCGCACGATATTTCTGCCAACGATCCCGCACCGTGGGCACCAGTCCGCGCGGTAGTGCGAGCAAGACTACCAGGAAAAGCGCGCCATAGATGATGAGATACCAGTCGGGATAGCTCGAAGCCAGGTATTGGCGCAACGGTACTAGAAGCAGAGCTCCCAGAACCGGCCCGGAGAGCGTGCCCAGTCCCCCTAGAAAACTCATCAAAGCCAGCGCCAGATCAAAGGTAGGGTCAAAAGCACTGTTTGGATAGATCGTGCCTACAAAGTAGGCCCAGAGCGCGCCCGCTGTACCGATAATCAAGGCGCTGAGCACAAATGCAGTCAACTTGGAAAACTCTGTCTTGACACCCAGACCCTTCGCGCGATCCTCATCGTCGCGAATGGCCAGCAGGCCCAGGCCATACTTGGAATTGCGCACTGCCCACGAGATCAGAATGGCCAGCAAGAGCAATATCAGGACAGCGTAGTAGAAGGGGATGTTAAAAAAGTTGCCACCCCAGTCCAGGGGGAAAGGCAGGTCAAAACCAGCTGAGCCTTTGGTAAACTGGTAAAGGTTGTACGCGAGCAATTGTCCAATAAAGAACATAGCTACAGTGATGATAATAAAGGCATGCCTGCGCACACGCAGTGCTACCCAGCCGACCGGAATAGCGATCAACGCCGCGATGATCCCAGCAACCGGCACGATCAGGAACAGGCTATAGCCTGCTGTCAGGTTCCAGTGCTCACAGATCAAAGCCATTGCGTACGCGCCCAGGCCAAAGTAGACGGCATGCCCCAACGCGATATAGCCACTATAGCCGGCCAGAATATTCCAACCCGTTACCATCGCCGCGAAAAGTAGCGTAAAAAACGCGATTGTGGTGATTTCGCCGTTGGAAAAAATCTGCGGGAAAATCAGGGCCACTACGAGCAACACCAGCAATCCGACCCATTTGACTATCTTCATTGCTTTCTGCCTTCCTTCTGGCCGAGCAATCCCTGCGGACGAAATACCAGGATAATGACCAGCAATACAAAAAAGACTATCGTCGCCCAACGCGCGTCTATAAACTGGTCTGAGATACTTTCAACGACTAGCATGCTCACCGAAGCCACCAGCGCCCCTGAGAGACTACCCATCCCACCAAAGACCACAATCGCCAGCAAGCGCGATATCAGGTCATACGCGCTATTCGCGTTAAAGCCGCCAGTTGTTACGCCAAAAACCATCCCAGCAGACGCAGCAAGTGCTACCCCTATACCCAGTGTGATCATGGAAACGCGGTCAACATTGATTCCCACCAACTCGGCAGCCGTACGATTTTGCATTGAAGCACGCAGACTATGCCCAAATTTGGTCTGATAGAGCAGGAGATAGAGCGCGCCAAGCAGTACTACAGCCAGAATAAACCCATAAACATAGATCGCGGGCAGATAGAAAACCGGCGAGAAAATGGTCAAAGGAATCGAGGCGTTGAGATACGCTGCCCCTTGCAGACCAACCGTGCTGGCTGAGAAAATGAGGTTCAGTGCCCCCTCAATGATCAGGGCCACCCCAAAAGTTACCAGCACAGAGAGAATCGTACGATCACGCTTGATTGGGCGAAAAATGAGCGCTATCAACAAGCCGAAAAGAAACATGACTGGCATGGTGATGAGCAGACCCAGAAACAGGTCAATGTGTAAATAATGCTCTAAAACATAGCTGAGGTAAGCGCCTAGAATCACCAGGGCCCCCTGCCCTATGTTGATGATATCCATCACGCCGAATACCAGCGATAACCCTGAGGACATCAATGCATAGACCCCCCCAGCCAAAATGCCGAGAATGATCCCTTCAATAATGAGCTGTCCCACGATAAGCCCTCTCTTTGGAAATGTCAGGTGTTGAATTGTTAGGAGAAGAGAAAAGGGGAAATCCTCCCAGGAGTTGGAAAACTACCCTCCCTTCCGCTCTGAGCCACAGAAATCAGGCCAGACTCCTGCGACCAGAGCGGAAAAGGGGGCATCCCTGCTTCTTTTCCCCCTTTTCCTAAAAGATCAATAACCAGATACTACGGCCAGCCTGGCTTGGGATACTCAGGAGCTGCCGTCGCCGCGCTCGTCGGATAGACGAGTGTGACCTGACCTTTCTGCCATTGGAAGACATAGACGACACCAGAGGTGTTCTGGCCGGTGGGGTCAAACTTCACCGTACCCTGAACTGTCTGGAAGGTGTCGCCACCATGCAGCGCAGTGATCAATTTCGCATTATCGATGCTATGGATCTTCTCTACCACTTGCTGCAATACCTGGCCTGCTGAAAACGCCTCCGGGCTGTCCGCGCTGATGTCACCTGCCGCACCACCGAACTTGGCAGTGAAGTCCTTGACAAAATCTGCGTTGCTGATCGAGCCTGGTACACCAGAAACCGCCGGTACGTTAATCGTTGGCGCCCAACCATTGGGGAAGAAATAGCCTTCCGCAATGTTGGTCCCCCCTATCGGCCCGGTGAATTGAGATCCCTGGTCAGGACCCGATGAAGCTATGACAGCCTTGGGATTGTAATGCTGCTGCCGGAACGCTTTGGTCTCGGCAATAACATCGTTCAACATCGATCCAAGCACTACCAGATCAGCTTTAGAGTTGATGATCTTCTGAACAATGGGGTTGAAGTCGGTGGTCTCAGCCGCGTAGACCTGATAGTTGGCTGTCTTGATGCCGGCTGCCTCTAGTTGCGCCTTCGCGGTGTCAACCATCGGCTGGGTGAAAGGATCATCTGATGTGGCGTAAGCTACGCTGGCCGGGCGTTGCGCTGCCGGTAAGGAGAGGATATATGTGACAAAACCATTCATCTGACCGGCAATCGGTGGAGATACGTCGAAAATATTGTTCAGCCCTTGCTGAAAGACCGAAGGACCACCGCCAGCGCCTTCTAACATAGCATAATTGTAACGAGCCGCCGCTTTAGAGGCCGGTTTTGTCAACAATGTCGAGTAGGGACCCAGAATCAGATCGTCATGGTTGACTGTAATAAACTTCTGATAGTTGGTAACGACCTGGTTCGTGTCAGTGGCATCATTCGCGAAATCAAGTTGAACCTGGCGCCCTAGTAAACCACCATTCTTGTTGACGTTGTCTGCCCAGAGCTGATATCCCTGCTGCATAGCCTTACCATCCGCAGAAAAATCGCCTGATAACGAGACAGATATACCTATCTTAATAGGGGTCGTGGGCGTAGCATTGCTGCTCCCGGTGTTTGAGCCACCGCATGCGCTGAGCACGAATAGTGCTATCAGTAACATGCCAATGTTCCTCATGCCTGGCTTACGCCATAAGGCACGGAGTCCTTTCATGGCTTTCCTCCTTGTTTTTCCTGTTAGATCACCTGAAATTTGACCATTTCCAAAAAGTTCCGTCTTGGGTAAGGATGGGTGGGGAGAAGCGTCTTTTCCACCAAATCACGAATAAAAGAGATTATGGCCTTTAAACGCTTAAAACACACGGAGTTTAGCACACGTAGAATATGCTGTCAAGCAGAGGAAAACCCTCTCTTCTGGCTTTCCGTTTTTCTGTCGCGTTACAATGCGCTCGATCTGGCTGAAAGATTGCATTTCCTATCTTCGTCGATATAAATGTATCTATGCGACCCAAACCGATCGCCCGGCTTCAGTGCTCTTTTCAGCATATCCTCCCACCCTGGTGCTGCGCTTAGTATATTCCAGATCAGGCAACTCGCCAAAAACGCAACCGCTACCCACCCAAAATGGTTACTGGCGATGCCTGCTCCACTATCACTATTCTTTCACAGTCCACACTTCCCTCCCAGCACGTCCATGCTCAACACTTGCCACCCTTTTCCCGCTGATATCCCTTGCCACTAGCCCATCTGGCTAAACCCTTACCACATGCGCCCATTTGCCCTGGTAACTCTGCCCTTTACGCGCCGTTCAATAGCCCTAACGGCTCTTCAATAGAGTCCGCAATGGTCTCCAGAAAGCGCGCACCCCGCGCGCCATCAACTGCGCGGTGATCACAGGAAAGCGTCAATGCCATCATCGGACGCACTGCGGGCTGGCCATTGACAGGAACGACCCGCTCGGCGATGCGCCCGACCGCCAGAATCGCGGCCTGGGGCTGGTTGATGATAGCATTGAAGGCGTCAACCCCAAACATCCCTAGATTGCTGACAGTGAAGGTTCCCCCACTGATGTCCTGCGGACGCAATTTTCCTCCACGCGCTCGGTCCACCAGTTCTTTGCGCTCGCGGGCAATTTCTCGCAGGCCAAGTTTATCCGCATCGTGAATGACCGGCACAACCAGACCCTCTTCCACTGCCACAGCCAGGCCAACATGTATACCTGTCAGTAAGGCAATCTTACCAGCATCCCAGATAGCATTTACACGTGGATGACGGCGCAGGGCCAGCGCGACAATCTTGACCAAAAGATCAGTATAAGTTACCTCTTGCGCACCTCGTTCTGACTTCAGGTGTTCTCGCCAGGCGATCATACGGCTTACATGGACCTCACGCGCCAGGTAAAAGTGTGGTACCTCTTGCCAGCTCTGCGTGGTGCGCTCGGCCATGATACGCCAGATGTTGCTCACAGCCAGATTGCTGGCCTCACCAGTGGCGGGCGTGGGCGCTGGGATAGCTTGTATGCGGGCAGGAGGCACTGCTTTTTCCGCTTCTACCGCGGCCAGGATATCCGCACTGAGAACCGCGCCACCGGGTCCTGAGCCAGCGATGATCGCGAGGTCCTGTCCTTGTTCGCGCGCGAGACGGCGCGCTTTAGGCGAGGCGGGCAGTAGCTGTCCCTCCTCAACCGCTGGCTGGTGCCGCAGATACGCCAGTACATCGGCTTTCTGCACGCGCTGGCCTGTCGCCTTGACCTGGCTCAGATCGATACGGTGCTCAGCAGCGATGCGCGAGGCCAGCAAGCTGGCCGCGACGGCGGATGGACGAGCGCTCGCCACCGACGTTCCAGAGCCATTTAACTCCGCCCCAGCGGATGTGCTGAGCGGGCGCGGCTGGCCACCCCTCTTCTGCCCATTCTGGCTAGCATCGGGCAAGGGTGTTGGTTCCGCTGGAGGCACCACTGACTGCTTACGCTGCCCCGCTGTTTCCGCGGCTTCCGCTGCCGTAAGCACGATGGCAATAACCTGCCCTACGGGTACGTCATCACCAGCAGCGGCGCTTATATGTGTCAGTAAACCGCTGGCGGGCGCTTCAAGTTCAACCGTTGCTTTATCGGTCTCTATTTCAACCAGTGGCTCTCCCTGCGCAACCTGCTCGCCTTCGGCTTTAAGCCAATGCACAATCTTCCCGGTGTCCTGAGACATCCCCAGCGCCGGGAGAATGACATTTGTAGCCATGCTTGTCTCCTAGTAGATCTATTGCCGCGCGCTGCCGTCGAACGCGCTCGCGGACTGGATCAAGGGGTTATGCCCATTAGCCTGGACGTTTAGATGCGACTGCGTGTCACGCGTGGTGGAGAGTGGACCAGTGGCGCTGTAATAGCGCACACCTGCGACCAGTAATTCTTCGGCGGGAAAGCGCGTGATTACCTCGCAACCATCTTTCGTCACCACCAACTGCTCTTCAATACGAGCCGCCGACCAGCCATCGGAGGCTGGCCAGAAGGTCTCCAGTGCGAAGACCATGCCTTCTTTGATGACTTCTGGATGATCCAATGAGACCAGGCGGCTGAAGATGGGCTTTTCCCAGATGGAGAGTCCTACACCGTGACCATATTGCAGGGCAAAGGCAGCCTCTTCGTTGGGAAACCCGAACTCCTCAGCTTTCGGCCAGAGTTTCACTACGTCAGCAGTGGTGACGCCTGGCTTGATGGCGTAGATTGCGCGATCGAGGATTTCGCGCGCACGCTTGTAGGCGTCCACCTGAGCCTGGGAGGCGCTACCTACAGCAAAGGTGCGATAGTAGCAGGTGCGGTAACCATTATAGCTGTGCAAAATATCGAAATAGGCGGGATCACCAGGGCGTAGCGCTCGATCGGAGAAAACATGCGGGTGGGGGCTACAGCGCTCACCTGAAATTGCATTGACTCCCTCTACATGCTCTGATCCCAGGTCGTAAAGCACCTTACTGACAAGACCAACGCACTCGTTCTCGCGCAGGCCGGGACGCAGGTTGCGGTAGAGCTCGTCATAGGCCGCGTCAACCATCATACAAGCTGTGGCGAGCAGAGTGATCTCATCCTGCGTCTTTAAGACACGCGCCTGCTGCATCAATTGCTGGCCATCGACTACCTTGATACCTTCTGCCTGCAAGGCAAAGAGCACAGGTAGTTCAATGACATCGACGCCCAGCGGCTCGTGTAAAAGACCGCGCTCCTCCAGTTCAACGCGAATCTTACGCGCTACGTCCTCCGCCCGTCCAGCCTCTGGCAACATGGCGCCGCGCTGGGTAGAGATGCCCGCACGCGAACGCTCACCAAGCCAGGGACTGTAGATCTGGTGGTGCCTGGCCGCTGAACCAAAGTCCCACATAATCGGCTCGTCATCCTGGGGCAATAGCGAGAAACGCGCGATCTTATCCATTGCCCAGGTGCCAATATGCGTGGCTGTGATGTAACGAATATTATTCATGTCGAAGCAGAGTAAGGCCCCTATCTCCGACTCTTTCAATAGTTGCTTGATGCGAGCCAGGCGTTCGTTGCGCAAGCGCTCAAAATTGACGCGCTCTTCCCAATCAACGCCCATCAAACCATATGTTTTGATCGCCATTGATATCCTCCTTCTTATACCCTGCCACACAGGGTCTTCGCGACCTCGACGACCGAGGCGGGGGTAGGTACAGTCAGATCTTCCAGCACTGGGGAGAACGGCACTGGCACATCCAGCGCGCCCATCCGCTTTACCGGAGCGTCCAGATAGTAAAACGCGCCCTCCGCGATATCCGCGGCTAGCTCAGCGGTGACGCCATAGCGCTCGTAACCCTCGTCTATGACTATCGCCCGGCTGGTCTTCTTCGCCGAGGCAACCAGGGTCTCTTTGTCCAATGGGTACATTGTACGCGGATCAACAACCTCCGCGCTGATACCGAGTGTCTCCAGTATTTCAGCCGCTGCCAGCGCAATCTGCACCATGCTGCTGGTCGCTACCAACGTGATATCGCTGCCAACACGTTTGATATCGGCTACGCCAAAGGGAATGGTATAATCGCCTTCCGGCACCGGTCCCTTCAACTGGTACATCATCTTGTCCTCAAAAAAGACTACTGGATTGTCGTCGCGAATTGCTGTCTTGAGCAGACCCTTGGCATCGTAGGGTGTGGAGGGCAACACGACCTTCAGGCCGGGCACATGACTGACCCAGGCATGCAGGCTCTGACTATGCTGCGCGGCGGTGCGGCGCGTAGCTCCCATCGTGGTACGCACAACCAGTGGCACTCTGAGCTTGCCGCCAGACATATAGTGGATCTTCGCCGCCTGGTTAACGATCTGATCCATGGCCAGGGCAATAAAGTCGCCAAACATCAGGTCAATAATGGGCCGCATGCCGGTCATCGCGCTACCAACTCCCAGGCCGGTTATACCTGCCTCAGAGATAGGACTATCGATAATACGCGCAGTCCCAAATTCTTCGACCAACCCGGAAAGTACTTTGAAGGGCGTGCCGGCCTCTGCTACATCCTCACCCATGATAAACACACGCGGATCGCGCCTCAATTCTTCCGCCAGTGCCTCGTTAATCGCTTTACCAAACGTCATTTCGCGCACGCTCTGGCTACTCTGCTGGCTCAGTATGGTACTAGGCATAGACATCTTGCGTCACCTCGCTGGGATCTGGATAGGGCGCGTCGAGCGCAAATTGCTCGCCGGCGGAAACTTCGGCCTCAATACGCTGCTCGATCTGCGTGAATGCTTGTACGCTGACTGTTCCTTGTTCGCTTAGCCAGCCCTTGAGAAGCTTGAGGGGATCGCGGTTGGTCTTCCAGTGTTCTTCTTCTTCTTTGGAACGATAGTAGGAACGCGATATGTCGCCCACATGGTGTCCATGGTAACGATAGGTGTCGCAGAGCAGGAATCCCGGCCCTTCACCCGCGCGCGCGCGCTCAACCAGGCGTCGCGCCGCGGCTTCAACCGCGCGCACATCCTGGCCATCTACGGTCTCACTGTGGACTCCAAAGGCTTCAGCCCTGCCACTCATGCTGCCAGCCGTGGTCTCGGAGTTATGCGTGTACTCGTTGTAGTAGTTGTTCTCACAGACATAGATCACAGGATATTTCCACAGTGCAGCCATGTTCATCAATTCATAGAGCACTCCTTGTCCAAGCGCTCCATCACCGAAGAAACAGACCGCGACCTGATCGCTCCCGCGCATCTTGCTCGACATCGCAGCTCCAGTCGCCAGACCCGCTCCTCCACCAACAATAGCATTAGCGCCCAGATTGCCGGTATCCTGGTCCGCGATGTGCATCGAACCGCCTTTGCCTTTGCAGTAACCAGCCGCTTTGCCCAGCAACTCGGCAAACATGCGATCCACAGATGCCCCTTTGGCCAGACAGTGTCCATGCCCACGGTGTGTGCTGGTAATATAGTCGTCACGACGCAGAGTCGCGCAAACCCCTACGGCTATGGCCTCCTCACCAATATACAGGTGAGCAAGGCCCGGCATCTTTGCTGTGATATATAGCTGATTGACATGCTCTTCAAAAATACGAATGGTGAGCATCTGCTCATACAAAGCCAGCCAGTGCTTCGCTTCTTCCTGAGAAAGTTCCACGCCTGCCTCTTTGTCTACCTTTGACGCCTTTGCTTGCGACATGCTGTTGCTCCATCAACTCGATGAAAAAAATGGTAAAAGCTATACAATTACTTCTCTAAACCAGCCATTCTCGCCAGTACTTCGTAAACAATCGCGAAATCCTCGCGCTCCAGACCCAGGGCCCGGGCGGCTGTTAAATACTCATTGCTTGTAGAAACCATAGGCAGCGGCACACCCAACTCGCGGCCAAGTTCCAGCGCCAGCAACATGTCTTTCTGCATCATGTTGACGTTGAACCAGACTTCATCAGGCTTTTGTAGAAGAAATGGGGTACGATATTTCAACGATGGAGAAGCAATGACGCTGTTAAGTAGCGCTTCCATGGCTACTTCGCGCGGAATACCAGCCTTCTCCGCGATGACCAGCCCTTCATAAAAACCCATGATCTGCACTTGTAAATTGAGGTTGATGGCTACTTTCATGAGGACAGCCTGGCCGTTATCACCCATATAGGTGATTTTAGGGCCAATGGTCAGCAGAATCGGCTTGACCTGCTCATATACGGCCCTTTCACCACCCACCATGAGCGAGAGATTACCCTGCTCCAGAGTGATGACGCTGCCAGAGACGGGCGCATCCAACATACTCGCGCCACGCTCAGCTACACGTGCAGCCAGTTGCCTGGATACTGTGGGGCTAACTGTGCTCATATCTATATATATTTTACCCGCGCTCAAACCAGCCAGAATACCATTCTCACCCTCAAAAATACTTGATAAGGCTTTTGTATCAGTGACCATGCTCAGGACGATATCCGCCTCTTCCGCGACTGCTCGCGGAGTCTCTCCCCAACTCATGCCCGCGTCCAGCAACCACTGCGCCTTCTCTCTCGTGCGGTTATAGCCAATCACGACATGTCCCGCGTCCAGCAACCGCTTCGCTACACGACTCCCCATGGCTCCCAGACCAATATATCCAAGCTTCGCCATGCATTACCTCCGACAAGATTAAAATAAAAAAGACAACAACGCTGTTTATTACTCTGGCACACCAATATCAATACGCACCTGGAGCAAATGGGCGCGCATCGCGATGCGCGCGGACTCGACATCGCGCCGTATCACACAATCCAGAATATTTTTATGGTGAACCTGACCACGCTGGGGACCACCATCTGTACCAAAAACTTGCTTGCGCTGCTCGCTCAATAAGCTTACAATTGAATTGATCAGGGCCAGCACCAATGGATTCTGCGTGGCACGCGCCAGTGCTTCGTGAAACTGATTGTCCGCCGCGATAAATCCGTCCGCGTCACATAGGTTCGCATCCATCTCCTGCACAGCCTCATGCAACGCGCTAATCTCAATAAGTGTGGCACGCGCTGCCGCCAGACCGGCAATCTCAACCTCTAAGATCTCGCGCACCTCTACCAACATGTTTGAGCCTCCAACCTCTCCCAGCTTTAAACGCATCACTAATCCCAGTGAGTGCCGCAATGCCTCATTCGCCCCGTCTATCACCATCGTCCCCCGCCCTGGCCGCATGTCAACCAGACCCTTCTGCGCCAGAATCTTGAGCGCCTCACGCACTGCGGTACGACTGACTTGAAACTGCTCCGCTAATTCTCGTTCAGTCGGCAATCGGTCTCCACTGTGTAATTCCCCCGCGAGAATGCGCTGCTCTATCTGCACCGCAACTCGCTCAAAAACCTTTAGCGATTGAATCGGTGTGTATGTCTGTTTGTCCAAGCGTTTTCTTACTCTCCAGTCAATCGAGCCACAATTGTATAATTATCATACCAAGATTATAATCCAAAGTCAAGCACTGACCCCAAATGTCCTTCTCTCTAAACTTCCTAAAAGAGAGAGCCTGGATCGCCATAACGCAGCGACCCAGGCTCTTTCTTGGAAGCGCGACAAAACTCGCTATTGCCCCAATGGCTAGCCTATTTCTCAGGGGGCACTGGGGGTCGCTGCAGGCGCATCTGCTTCAACCTACTTTGCTTATTCGGGTCCTGGTTTGCGTCACCTAATGGTTCGCTCCCATTCCTGCGGGGATATATAGGACCGCCGGGACCATTGCTCGGCTGACCTATGGGAGTGCCGTTAGGAGTACGCGGATACCCCGGATTGCCGCCTGGCTGCCCCGTGTTCAATTGTCCGCCATGAGAACCATCGCCTGGCTGTCCCGTATTCTGCCGACCGATAGGACCACTGACCGGTCGATCTGTGTTCACGCGACCGCTGCCACCTCCTGGCTGATCCGTGTTCACATGGCCCATGGGGCCACTGGGTGGCTGACCGATAGGGCCGCTGCCAGGTTGACGTGGATACCCTGGACCACCAGACATAATCGGACCACTGCCTGGTTGCCCTAGAGAGGGCAGACCACTACTGGTACCTCTTGGGAATGCTGGTGGTGTGATCGGTCCAGACGGGTTAAACGTCGGGAAACCTGGCGCGAGTGGACCGCTGGTACCGCCCCGGCGCTGCGAAAACTGCACACCTCCCTGGCCTGCTCCAACGGGCTGCATCGCGACAGCGCCAGAACTTGTATTCGTGTTCAGAGCGCGCCTACGCTCCTGAGCATGCTGGGGTAAAAGCGCGTGGGCATTAGGCGAGTAATCGATATTCTCACGCAACTTAAAGGCCTCTACTGAACCCAGCAACTGCTCGGCCAGCCGCGCCAGATGCTCCATATTGCGAGCCGCTCCACGCGTATTCGTACTGTTCTGCTGCGTTGTCTCAGATACGCTTTGCATAATACGTACCACCGAGTTCGACGATTGCAACTGGCGATTCGCCATCTGATTAATGATGTCGATCTCGCCACCCTGGCGTTCAACAACACCAAAAATCGATTCAAGTGCCAGGCCGGTCTGTTCAGCCAACTGCGCGCCAATCGCCGTCTCGCGCTCCGTGTCTTTCATCGAGATAGCTGCCGCGTCAATCTCCTCGCTAACCCCGCGCACAATACGAGCAATGATGTTCGTCTGATCCTTCGCGCGCTCCGCCAGGCGTCGAATGTCAACCGCGACAGCTCCAAAGCCCTTGCCATTTTCACCAGCCGTCGCTGCCTGGACCGCGGCGTCCAGTGCCAGACGGTTCGTCTGCTGAGCAATAGTGGAAATAACACCTACGATATTGTCAATCTCACGCGAGCTATCGCCCAGTGCCTGCACCTTCGAGGAGGTATCATGTACATATTCCTGCACACGCTCCATGCCTTCAAGGGTCTGACGCACCGATTGACGGCCCGCTTGCGCCGTTAGCAACGCTTCGTCGGCGATCTCATGCAGCAACTGCGTGCGTTCCGCCACCTGGCGGTTCACATCAGCCATGGTCTCGACCTCTTGCGCGGCCCGACCAATTTGCTGGATCTGCATATCCCCGTTCCCTACCAGTTGTACCATGCTCTGGAAGGTCATGGTGGTCGAATTCTCTACCTCGTGCGCCATCATCTTCACCCGCACAACCAGGCTACTTAACTCCTCAATCATATAGTTAAAGGAATCAGCCAGCACACCCAGCGCGTCGGATGTCACCTCGGCCTGGACCTGCAAGTCTCCTTCACCTACATTACAAACTTCACTCACCAGCTTCTCTACACGCGCCTGCAAACGATCACGCTGTGTCTGAGCATCCTGCATCAGATGCACAATATTGTTTAACATACTGTTCAGCGCGGTAGCTACGACAGAAATTTCATCGCGCCCTCTGACAGGCGCGCGCGTCTCGGTCTTGCCTTCGTTAATACGCGCGGTAATCGTCGCCAGTTCACTGAGCGGGCGCGTAATGGTTCGGTTTACAATGGAGCTAGTCAGAAAGATAACCAGAATAATCAGCACAAGAGCACCAAGGGTCGCAATAAAGATCGGTAGCACCTGGGCGGTACCAACCGTTGTCACGTCTTTACCCATCTTCACCGAAGCTTGTTCTACCTGTTGCCAGTTATTTCTAAGATTGGTAAAGGACAGAATCGCTTGATGGAGTAGTGGGTAATCGTTCTTGTACTCACTTGCCAGGAGCTGGGAAGGCTTATAGTTCCCGTTCTGGAGGTCTTTTTGCAGGCTATCCAACTGATTCGTCAGTGCATCCTGGTAGGACTTGTACTGAGTCCAACCGTCTTTGCTCAAGACTGAGCTAAGCGCCTGTCTCTGATCGTCAATGATACCCTGAGCATTTTGAGTATCATTGCTCTGGAGAATCGTACGCACTGTAGCCATGTTCGTCGAAGTTGCCAGCTCATATTGTGCTTGATAAAGCGGCAAATTACGGTCGAAATCGGCTTCGAGTGCGCGAATTTCACCACCCACCAGGCCGCCAGAGGCAAACAACGATGGATCGGTCAGCGTCTTGCTCGCACTACCACTCTCGCTGGCAAAGATCTGATAAAACTTGGCCTGGAGCAGCGCGTTCATACGCTGCAAGTTGGCATCTTCACTCGATGCCAGGCTCTGAGCGTCAAAGCTTGTACGCACAGCCTGGCCCTGGTTCTGGAAAGAATTAATATAGAAAACACCCAGCAACGCGATAACCACACCAGGTATCAGCGTCGCGAAGATAAACGCCATGATCATGCGGCGGAAAATGGGCATGTTGCTCATAAACCGAATCATAATCAGCTACCTCCCTTTCTCTCGTCCTATATTGGGGACGCAAGCTGCATTAGAAATACTTGGGTCTTGGGTACTCAGGATTCTCCGCCGCATTGGAATAAGGAAACACTGGTAAAAACTGCCCACCCTGCCATTGAAACAGATACGCTACTGCCTGGCGATTCTGACCCATATCTAAGGAACCAGCTGCGCTAAATTGTGCGGTACCCTGCACAGTGTTGAAAACATCGCCGGACTGAAGCTCGGTGATCAATTTCGCATTATCGATACTATTGATCTTCTCAGCCGCCTGCTGAAGCACCTGGCCAACGGAAAATGCTTCCGCTGCATTCGCGTTGATCTGATCTTCCGTGCCACCATACTGCGCCAGGTATGCCTGGACCATCTCAGCATTTTGATAGGTCGTGGCCTGCGGATACCAACCATTAGGTACAAAGAAGCCTTCGGTATAGTGAATACCACCCACCTCTTTAATAAAAGCCTGGCCAGAGTCAGGGCCAGCAGTGAAGATTATCGCTTTCGGATTGTACTTCAACTTCTTGAATTCCGCTATTTCTGCGGTAATGTCTGGCAAAATTGTACCCAGAATGGCAACATCTGCGCCCGAACGCGCTACAAGGTCCGCATCTGCTGCAATCGTACTGTTCGTACTGTTAATGCCTTCGTTAAACATCTGATAGCCAGGCGGCAAGTTGTTTAACGTCTTATCATCTTGCGGCAATACAGCTTTCGCTGCCGTTGGATAGACTGTTTCTACACCAGCCTTACTCAGCAAAGTGCGCACCACGTCTACTTGAGGGAATGTGAATGGATCGTCGGAAGATAAATATGCCGCGCGTTTGGGGCGCTGGTCGGGAGGCAATGAAAGAATATAGTAAGCAAAGGTGATCAGGTTATTGGCCACTGGCAAAGATACATCAAAAAGATTAGGCCAACGATTATCAAAGATCGATGGCGCTCCACCAGAGCCCTCGAGAAACGCATAGTGGTACTGCAGCGCCACAGGTTCTGCCTGCGCGGTTAGCAACGATGAAAATGGCCCAAACACCAGATCGACACGATCTTTGGAGATCAACTGCTCATAGTTCGCACGAACTGCTACCTCTGTGCTATTATCGTGCAAAATTTTTAAGACAACCTGCCGCCCCAGCAAGCCTCCAGTACTATTTACCGAATTCGCCCAGAGTTGGTACCCTTGCTCGGTCGCAGTTGAATCGTCTTTAAAATCGCCCGTGGTAGAAATCGAGAATCCTATCGTAATCGGGTGGTTCGGGTTTGCAAAGGTATTCCCTGAACTCATCCCCTGAGCACAAGCGCTCAAACTGGCAACTATCATCATAAGACATGCCAGAATTGAGACTATTCCTTTGCTATGTTCGATATGCCATCTCAGCATACCAGTCCTCCTTTTTTCTCTGCCGCAGGCTCCCGACGATGATGTGTATATATTCCAGAGTTAACTTATATATACAAATATGTCACCTGACAGAAAACCAAAACTTGCACTTAGAAATCACCATCAGCCTAATTAGACTTAGTTTATCAGCATTTGTAACTTTGTAGAAAAAATATACCTGTTTTTCCTAGTCGGGGGCGAAAACTTGAAATATTATATCTCTGCCTCTCCAGTTTGACAGCATTGCTAGCATGCCTATCATATCACCGAATCTTTATTTGGCGAGGGGGGACAATAATAGAAAGAGAGAACCTCAGTGCCAGGTACCCTCCTGGCGAGAAGGTAAATAAGAGACCGCGTATGTCTATACCCATAACCTGGGAAGGCGTGGTAGAAAGGAAAAGCAATTGCCTGCTCCTGGCGACAATATTATTCATTATGACGGGCGCATACTCACTGTTGATATTCACACGGCTATTCAAATCGAGGCACGCCGTGGACGACGCTGGGGATGGTTTGGTCCCAGAGGCTGGTGGGTCCATCTCTATATGTTTCAGAACTGGCATATCACTAGATTCGCGCTGACTCTGGCCGAAGCAGGGGTCTTCCTGAAACACGATCCAGACTCCCTTCCCTGGCTTGAAGACGAGCCTGTCTGCTCCGCTCAACCTCATCTCCACTAAAGTGCTTAAACATAAAAACGAGCCGCGAACGCGTTTACCTCGTTCACGGCTCGTTTCTCTTCCCCTCAAGCTCAGGACTGCCGTAGTCCCAGCACTCGCGAAATATCGGTCAGTAACGACTTCTCTTCCGCCGAGACAGCAACCCCGCCGACTCCCATGCTTCCGCCTTCTTTGGCTGCCTGCGCAACCTGGAGCGCCGTAGCATAGAGAAAGTCTTTGTATGCCTGGGCATCTTGCGCTGGCACTTTCTTCAAAAGAACCACTGCCTCCTGACAAGCTGTCAGGGCAGCCTGACGCACATTGGCTGTATCCCGCCGATCGCTAAGCGCGTGCCCGGCGTCTTCCCACATGGTCTCCAGCGTATGTTGATCCTGCAAATGCTGACGCATATTCAGCAGGATTTGATTCTGGGTCTTGTCGAAGGCGTTCTGATAAGATTTACGTAAGGCCATAAGCTCCTGGGTTGTACCGATCAAGCCTGAAGGAGAAACCGCCATCATTGCGCGGCCAAGCTTGACTGGCGCTTCCACCAGCGCCAACCACTCGTCTTGTGTATAGGGGCTATCACTCGGCATTTTCTGGCCCAGATTGGGCACAGACATCTCCGCTCGATCTCGATCAGGGGTGTTATGTTGCATAACTCTTCCGTCTTTCTTTTTACCTATTCAGGGTGCTTCCAGCAAAAACAGGCCACCGACCATTCAGGCTGCAAGGCAAACATGTTTTTCTGTTCAGCAAAAAGGAAATATCCTTCTTCAGTTATGCTACACTGACAAGAAAATCTCTTGTTTTCAATGCCCCTTTCTTTTTCCAGCTAAGGGGTGGACGAGAAGAAAGAAGTGCTTTAACTGGTAAATCTCTGGCAGGCAAGTGCATAATGAAATTGGAGCCTGAAACCCTTGTCTCTCCGTTGAGAAGTTGGTATCATTAAAGCGAAGAACGTTCTGGCGAGTTCAAGGAAAAGAACGAGTATGCCGAATAAATATGAGCGAGAAATAGAAGAAATTCTGCGCAATTTAGAGCGCACCGAACCAAAAGCCAGCCTTGGCCAGCGAGTTAACAGGCGCTTGCACCGTAAACCCGGTCCGCGCCGCACTATCTCTCTGCCCCAACTCAGCTTTCCTGAGTGGTGCCTGGTGCTCGCCCTCGTGGCTGCCCTGGCAGCCGGCGGCTGGGCGCAAGCGCATGGGCAAGGTGATCTGATCACAGGCTCAATCGCCCTACTGGGCGCGCTCTGTGTCGGAGTGGTCGCGTTCTCTAATTTTGTCAGAAGGCCACGTTATCAGACGCCCACGCGCTTCAATAACGTGACACCCTTACGGAGGAATCCGTTGCGCAGCCTGAGCACGCGCTGGCATCTCCTGATGTTAAAATTGCGCTATCGCAAACGCAACAATCGGGAAAATTAAACCTGGTCTCTATCTGGCCTCAGCCATACTCACAATATGTGAGCCGCCCGGCCAGTCGAGGCCACGTTGTCTTTAGCGCGCCCGTTGGCTCGACTATACGGCGGCAGCAAACATAGCTATTTATCGGCATACTTCAAGATAACCCGTCTGACTCATGCCAATACACCAGACGGGCAAGTTCGCTGCGTATTATGACCTGCTTGTATGCTATTTATCCGTCCCCTCCTGGTAGGCTTGAGCCACGCCGGTCATATTACTCGAAAGGAACACAGTATGGTAGGCACGCAGAATCCACCCGCAGCCACGGCAGAAAGCGTTAACCACCGTTTTATAGAAGCCAATGGCCTGAGTATGCATATCGCTGAAATGGGTAGCGGCCCTCTGGTGTTGCTCTGCCATGGCTTTCCTGAACTCTGGTATTCCTGGCGCTACCAATTGCCTACGTTGGCGCAGGCCGGCTATCGTGCTGTTGCACCTGATTTGCGCGGCTACGGTCAGACAGCTCAGCCAGCGGATATTACGGCTTATACACTGCTCCATCTAGTGGGCGATCTGGTTGGCCTGCTCGATGTACTGGGTGAACGCCAGGCAATTCTGATCAGCCATGACTGGGGCAGTGTGCTTGCCTGGCATGCCGCGCTTCTCCGCCCTGACCGCTTCCCCGCTCTGGTAGTGATGAGCGCCCCCTATACACCTCGTGCTCCCCTCCACGGACAATGGTCCACAGTCGCGCCCACCCAATCCTGGAAACGCACTTTTAAAGATCAGAACTTCTACCAGTTGTATTTCCAGGAACCAGGCGTGGCCGAGGCCGAATTTGCAAGCGATGTGCGTGGCACAATGCTGCGCTTTCTCTATGGTGCTTCCGGCGACATTCCTGAAGCCCAAAGCTGGCTGCCAGTGAGTCCCCTGACTCAAGACACAACTATCGCTCAGATCGCTCTACCCAGCGAACTACCGTCCTGGCTTAGCGCGGCAGACCTTGACTACTACACTGCCGAGTTTACCCGCACTGGCTTCAGTGGTGGCTTGAACTGGTATCGCAATATCGATCGTAACTGGGAACTGCTCGCGGCCTACAGCGGTGCTCCAATTACACAGCCCACGCTTTTTCTCTGGGGCGATCGTGATCCTACCTTTACACTTCCCAACACCACCAGGCGCTTCGAGATCATGGAGCAGGTGGTCCCCAATCTACGCAAACACATGCTACCCGGCTGTGGTCACTGGGTACAGCAGGAACGCGCCCAGGAGACCAACGCGGCCCTACTCGCCTTTCTCCAGAGCCAGTAAGAGTAAGCTTCAAACAAGCCCAAAGGGGCCTCTACGCTCATATGAAAGAGAATACTATGAAATTTCGGGCCATCATCCAGTTACATCGTAAGACCGCAACTGGCATTCAGGTACCAGCAGAGGTACTCACTCAACTTGGAGCGAGCAAGCGGCCAGCAGTTCTTGTCACGATCAATGGCCACAGTTATCGCAGTACGGTGGCCCCGCTGGGTGGAGTATTCATGTTGCCACTCAGCGGAGAAAACCGCTCGCTTGCCGGGGTTAATGCTGGTGACAAGGTGGAGGTGGAGGTCGAACTCGACACGCAGCCTCGCGAGGTACATGTGCCGCCCGACTTTCTGCAGGCGCTTGAGCATGACGCAGACGCCAGACGCTTTTTCGATAGTCTGTCTTACAGTAACAAACTGCGGATCGTGCTTTCGATCGAGGATGCAAAGACAGCTGATACCAAGCTACGGCGCATCGCTAAAGCGCTTGACTCCCTGCGAGAACAGCGTATATAACCCCCGTAAGATAGGCTATTCCTGTGTCAGACGCGCCACATATCGGTGAATGAGCGCCGCACTTTCATCAGCCAGCTGGGAAGCGCTGCCGCCCAGGCCAGACGCTCTAACACGTCTTCCAGAGGTAGATCTGCCAGGTGTTCGCTGGTATAAAAGAGGTCTTCCAGGGGACCATTGGCGGTGATAATCGGAGCGATCAGAGTCAGGGCATCCACCAGCAACTCGGCCTCACCTGGCACAGGTGGAAAAATCGCGCTATAGCTCTTGAGGAACAGGCTAGCATTGACAGGATCAAGCCCGCGTCTGACCAGCGGACGCGTCAGATCCTCTGCCCGCTCCCAACGTAAACCAGCGAAATAGAAGACTCCATAGGCCACTTCTAGCAGGCGCTTCTCCCAACGTGAGGCTTCCAGACCCAGCACCTGGTTCACTCCTGGCGCAGTAAAACGCAAGTTGAGCGCGGAGTAATCCCCGTGGATATGCAGTTCCGGCAGACCGCGCCCGGTACCAATCGTCATCATCGCGGCTGGCAAAACCGCTTCCCACGCCTCTACCAGATTATCCAGAGCGGCTGCTATGGCATAGATCTCGCATTGCTCGCTCTGCCCACGCGCGAAATTCAACCAGCCCTGCGTCAGTCCACCGGCCTGGGCTTCTGAGGGCCAGCGATGCTGAGGACCAGGGTAACGCAGAGACGCCTGGTGCAGACGCCCAAGCATCTCACCTGCCGCGCTTATCCAACTGGATGCACGGGCATCAGAGCTCATGAACGGTTCGCCATCAACCCACTCCTGCAACTCGAATGCGTCCTCGCCAAGCATGACATATGCTTCTCCCCCTGGCGTCTCCCACAGCGGAGCAATGGGAATACCCTGACCACGCAAATAGCGCTGAAAAGCATATTGGTGACCATCTGCCTGTTCTACCAGGCCCTCTGGTCGTTCCCTTAATACGTAGCGTCTGCCCTCAATCTCTACCAACAGTTGAAAGGTCTCACTGGCGCTCCCACCTGGCAGTGGTCCTGGATTCTCCCATCTCTCTACCCCAAAAGCCCGCATGACCTCATCCAGGTCAAGCAGGCTCTGCTGATCCTCATCGTTCTGGTGCTCGTGCATTGTTCTCCACATTTCCTGTAAAAGTCGCCGTGCATGACATGAGGAGAGCAGTGTCCTCTTACGCCATACGCGCCAGCAGAACCTCTTACAGGCTAGTTGCTCAGCTCAACTGGTAGATCGACGCGACTGCCCCATTCATTCCAGGAGCCATCGTAGTTGGTCAACGTAGGATAGCCCAGCATTGCCAGGCTAAAAAGTACCGTGGTTGCAGCTACTCCGCCATTACAATAAGCAATGATATGCTCGTCGGGCTTCACCGCGGCGCCAGTGAAAATTGCGCGCAGTTCCTCATTGGGGCGGAATGTCCCATCGGACGCGATCAACTCTTCGCGCGGCAAACTGATGGCACCGGGAATATGGCCCGCTCGCCCATGACCACGCGCCAGAGTCCCACTATACTGTCCTGTATCACGCGCGTCAATGAGCAGCGTCCCTGACTGATTAAGCGCTGCCAACACATCCTGCGCGGTCGCACGCAGTACTGGCTGCACACTGGCAGTGAAATTCGCGGGCGTATATTTCGGCACCTCAGCCGTTAAGGGCAAGCCCTCACGCCGCCATTTGGCCAGTCCTCCATTGAGCACCACCACCTGACGATGACCGTAGTAGTTCAGCGCCCACCACAGGCGCGTCGCGAACTGCGAAGCTGGATGAGCATCGTAAGCTACTATCAGGTGCTCATCGCCAATCCCCAGTTGTCCCAGCGTCCGCGCGAGTTGTTCAGCCGAGGCGACCTGCGCCTCCACAGGGTCTGCCAAATCCACAATATCGCGCGTCCAATCGATATAAACCGCGCCGGGAATATGTTCCCGCGCATACTCATCGGGCGCACCAACATAGGTCGCCTTCTGCAAACCAGGCCGCACTGTCTCCAGGCGCACATAACCGCGCATATCGACAATCCGCACCCGCGGATCTCGCAAATGCTCGGCCAGCCAGGCAGTCTCTACCAGAAAATCTGTACGTTCCACTCTATATCTCTCCTCATAATATCTCGCGAAATAAACGCGTATCCAGCAACGGATGCATGCTTTTCTCAGGCTTATCAGCCACAGTAAGCATATCACGCGTCCGCCTCAACGTGCCAGAAGTGCGCCACAATTCACTGGTCTGGCAAAGTCCTTGTTAGTTCCTGGTGAGCGGTAGCTGTGGAGTGAGCCAGGGACCAACCTCCCTGCTACCGCTCACCTCCCAAAAAATTTCGCGAGGAGTCGAGGAGTTTAAACGAGCTTGCCCGCCGCATCAAGCAGCGTCGGACAACTGTGCAACATAGGTTCCATTAGATACCTGTCCCTGAAATGTACCTTTCCCCTGAAGCTTGGCAAGATCACCAGTTCCCTGAATGTCAAAAAATTGGCCCTGGAAGCTTCCGTCAGCCGCGCTCGCACCACTATAGGACCACGTAAGGACGCCTGATTTGCCAGCTACTGTACAGACGCAACGACTCGTGCCAGAAAAGGTTGTTGTCTTGTCAGCATGAATAACAGATGTCTCCTGCTGCTCAGTCGATCCTATGATGCTCCCGGAGAAGACAAGTTGCTGCATTGAATTTGCGATCTGGTTGGTGCCATCTGGATGAGAGTCCGTTGTCGTTACCTTGGCGATTGTAAAGGTTCCTTGCGCTGCGAAGGGCTGCGCGCTGGCCGTCACACTAGCATGCGCTTGCGTCGTTGGCGTCGAGGTAGCCACTCTATTCGAGGTGTGTCCAAGCAATGCGGGCGCAAGCCATACATAGATGCCACCGCCGATCAGCAGCAGCACGAGCAGGAGGATACCCACGATGAGGCTGACACGCCTGCCTCTGCCACGGCGAGGTATGGGATAGGGATCATAGGGATTGGGTACACGAGAAGGTCCGTAACTTGTCGGTGGCGGCGGCGGCGGTACAGTTGCATCAGTTTTTCCCGCCACCGTAGTGCCTTCAGGCGCGATCCATGTTGGAGCCGCATAAGTTGGCTCTGTCGCCGAGCCACACTGAGGACAGTACGCCACTCCTGGCGAAAGTGGCGCTTTACAAACACGACAATTCATAATCAATCTTCCTTCTGGCTGCAGCATATATCATCAATCAACATGAATATAAAGCATTCTTTCTCACAAAGACGCTCTAGAACTCACTTTTTAGGCCACCATTGGCTACAAACTTTATACGCACACGTACATGCATTTCATGAAAAGCGCTTTGCTGAATAGGAAAGATGTCCAAAATAATAACAAAGAATGCACAGGTATGAAGCTGCACCTGTGCTATGTATGGCTGGCCTTTGCCACAACTAGTAGTAATATATATACAGGCTTACGAAAACAAGCCTGCCGCATCCGGGTTATCAGTGCTGACAAAGTGCGCGGGAGTGCCAAAAAGGTTGAAAAGCCTGACACCAGTAATACTCATTGAGGTATTAGGCGTCTGAGTGGTGACGTAGCGTTGCACGGTCAGACCAAGGGGACGCGCCACAATCAGAGCCACGGTTGTAGCCATGATGACATTGTTCAGCGAATTAAAGGGTCGGCGCATTCTTGCTACGGCCAGGGCGGCGGTCCCGGTGAGAATGCCTGTGACGGCCAGATTAGTGCCGCAACGCTCGTGAATAGCCATCTCTGGCGATGTAGTGCGTAAAAGCTGTAAAGCTTCCGCAGCTACGGGCAGAATAGCATCGGTCGGCAGTTCCCCAAAAACAAAAAAGCCTGCCGCAAAGGAAATACCTGCCAGACGCACCTCCGGGAATTGGCGACTGAGCAGAACAATCGTCGCATGCTCCAGCGCATGATTTTGTTTCACTGCCCCACCCAGAAGCATCTGTTGCGCCACTTGCACCAGCGGATTGATCGAACTCATAAGCCTGCTTCCTCCTCAAGGATCTCTAGATAACACAATTGCTGGCCAAAACGGGCCACGCACTCTCTTATGTTTGACCGGCCTGCTACAAAACAACTCAAATGGAGATGGACGCGCCGTAGCGTCTTGCTCAGTTTGTTTGCAAGGGCCGCGCCGATCTGGCACCGTTGCAGCAGACACGCGAACTGCTGCTTCCCTGAGCTACAGGAAAAGCGGGCCTCTTCAATAAATGATATTAAACAGCACAATCTCATCCCCAAAATTGAGAATATCACCATCATTCAAAGCGACAGTCTGATTCGGCTGCAAACGCCCATTGTTCACAAATGTACCATTCGCGCTCTGGGTATCAGCCAGGTACCAGTGGCCGCTAGCGCCGTCAAACCATAGTTTGGCATGGCGCCGCGAAACGGTGCGCCCGGAAATAATCAGGTCGTTACCGTTTGTGCGTCCGATAGTCGTAAGATCCTGGTGAAAACGGAATGCTCGCCCGGCCAGTGGGCCATTTTGCACCTGGAAACGCGCCAGAATAGGTCGCCCATTGGGACCCATCACGCGATCTGCCGCGGCCTTGCGATCCGCCAGTTCATAGCCACAGGAGGTGCAGAAAAGCCGATCGCTGGGATTCTGCGCCAGGCAGCGAAAACATGAGACCGTGATCATCGACTGCCCACCCGGCGCTGCATTGCGACCAATGATACTACCACTCTGGCCACCTGGCCCCTGGATTTGCGGTTGCATTTGTGGCTGCACTGGCGGTTGCACTGATGGCAGCGGATCAGCTCCTGGCGGCGGCAGCAATGGCCAGGGCAAAGAAATGCGTGCCGCGGCAGCAGCACGTACGAGTTCACTAATGAAAGACGCCGTTGACTGATAGCGCTCAGCAGGCACTTTCGCAGTCATCTTGACGATGACCTGCTCAAGGGGCTGCGGCACATTCACCTGGCGCAACAAAGCTACTGGCAGTGGCTCGTTTAAATGCTTCACCGTAATCGTAAGTGGGCTGTCCGCATTGAACGGCACGCGACCAGTCAGACAATGAAAGAAGACAATACCTAGCGAGTAAATATCACTGCTAGCGTCAACTGCCTGACCAGTACCCTGCTCAGGTGACATATACTGAGGGGTACCAATGCCTGTACCGACACGTGTCAGGTTGGTCGTGCCTTCCAGAATTTTCACAATGCCAAAATCAGAGAGCAGCAGATGCCCATCCTTGCGCAACAACATATTCGCCGGTTTGACATCGCGGTGAATAATCCCATGCTCATGGGCTGCTCCTAAGCCTTCCGCAGCCTGAATCACAAATTTGATCGCGTCCGCGGGTCCCAATGCTCCACTCTGCCGGAGTTTATCTTTTAGTGTTCCCCCATCAACATACTGCATCACAATATATGTAATATTCTCTTCTTCCCCAAACAGATAGATCTGCACAATATTCGGATGATCCAAGCGAGCCACTGCGCGCGCTTCACGCAGGAAGCGCTCCCTAAAAATGGGGTCGCGAGCGTGATAATCGGGTAAAACCTTGACGGCAACAAAACGATCTAACACTGGTTGGTATGCTTTAAAGACAGTCGCCATCCCCCCGGCGCCAATCCGCTCAACGATACGAAACTGGCCGAGCGTCTTGCCCACCAGTGAATTCATATCATCGCTTGTTCCCATTTGTTGCATAATACAATGCCCCCTCTATTCCTGCCGCTCGCTTGAACATGCGTCGGTCACAAAAGCGAGATCGCGTCTGGGAAGAGGCGCAGGAATCTTCCTATCGTTCCGTCCCTTTACCATTGTGGTTTCCTCAAGTGGTCCGTTATCCAGCCTGCGCCAGATTGTCAGTCTCTTGAGAGAGTGTCATGGGAATACCAAAAAGGTCAGGTCTTATGATGCCAAACCCTTTTCGCTTCTAAATTATACAGGTTGTAACAGCCGATGTCGAGAGACCCCTACCCACCTGCGCTTTTTCTCTTATCTCATTGAGAAAAACGTCCATTCCGTGCGAAAAGTGCCTGCGAAAATTACCTATCTCTATACGCATTGCTCTCAACACGGTAATCCAGTGGCCAGGAGCCGTCTATGCCTTCCACTCTCCTATCCTTTGAGAATACCTCTTACACCAAAATAGCCCTCTGTGGTTTGACTGCTCACCAGGAGTATTCGCCCATCTTTAGCCTTCCAAAAGCAGAGATTCGGGGTCTTCGACCAATTCTTTTATACGTACGAGAAAACGGACGGCCTCGCTGCCATCGACGATGCGATGATCATAGGAGAGCGCGACGTACATCATAGGCCGGATGACGATCTGGCCCTCGACAACGACCGGACGCTCCTGAATGGCGTGCATGCCCAGAATACCTACCTGTGGTCCATTGAGGATGGGCGTGGACATCAGTGAACCAAAGATGCCGCCGTTGGTAATAGTAAAGGTACCACCTTGCAAATCGGCCAGGCCCAACTTGTTCTCGCGCGCGCGCTTCGCTAGCTCA
Source organism: Candidatus Paraktedonobacter carboxidivorans (assembly GCA_041156125.1). Classification (GTDB taxonomy): domain Bacteria; phylum Chloroflexota; class Ktedonobacteria; order Ktedonobacterales; family Ktedonobacteraceae; genus Paraktedonobacter; species Paraktedonobacter carboxidivorans. The sequence continues at coordinate 65,728 of JBEVTI010000012.1, read as the reverse complement.
CCGATAGTACTTTCGATCTCAGCAAAGCCTTTGCTATCAGCGTCGCGCACAACTGGCACGACCAGGCCCTCTTCCGTAGAGACAGCGATGCCGATATCGTAATAGTGCTTGAGCACCATTTCGACGCCCTGAATCTCGGCGTTAAGCCGGGGAAAGGCTTTGAGGGCTCCGACGACTGCTTTGGTGAAAAAGGACATAAAGCCCAGTGAAACCTGATGACGCTCTTTGAAAGCGTCCTTGCGACGCTTGCGTACCTCCAGCACGGCACTCATGTCGATCTCGTTGAAGGTCGTCAGCATGGCCGCGGTCTGCTGGACTTCCACCAGGCGTTGCGCGATCGTCTGACGCCTACGCGAAAGACGCACACGCTCTTCACGCGGCGCGTTATTCACCAACAACGGCTGTTGCGCGGGCGCGGATGGGCGCGGAGTCGCGACAGGCGGGGGCGTGAGCGCAGGCAATTGCCCTGACTTGCTAAGTTCCAGATAGTTAATCACATCATCTTTAGTCACACGCCCATGCGCGCTGTTCCCCTTGATCTGCGACAGATCCACGTTATGCTCAGCGGCAATCCGCCGGGCCAGCGGCGAAGGAGGGCGATGGCTCTCTGACGCTGACAACGGTCCGCTCGTATAAGTGATTTCAGGCGACTCTTCCGACTGCGCGGCAGACGCGCTCACTGCCGTTGCCGGAGTCGCAGCAGTTGCCGTGAGCGCTGGCGTTACAGCGCTCACTGGCGTCTCGGCAGAGGTTGGCGCGGAGGCACTCTCACCAATCAGACAGAGTACATCGCCAACAGAGACGACATCTCCTTCGCGCTTCTCAATCTTTTGCAAAATGCCGCTCTGCTCGGCTGGTACATCGACGTTAATTTTATCCGTCTCCAACTCCACCAATGACTCTCCCTGGTTAACTGTGTCTCCCTCATGTTTTAACCAGTTCGCCACCACTGCGTCAACGATCGATTCGCCTAATGCCGGGACTTTTATTTTAACGGCCATGTTTGCTGCCTCCAAGTTCTCTAATTGTAGAACGCAATGCATTCTCGATAATCCAATCCTGCTCTGATTGGTATAGATCTGAGAAGCCTGTAGCGGGACTCGTCCGTTCCGGGCGCGCGACGGCCTGAAATTTGATCTTCGCGTCGAGCAACGCGCTTACACGTGGAGCCATGTAGGTCCAGGCACCCATGTTACGCGGCTCCTCTTGCACCCACACAACCTCTTTGGCTCGCGGATAGCCCGCCAGCACTCGCTGGAGTTCGGCCTGAGGAAAAGGATAGTATTCTTCCACTCGCACAAGCGCAACATCATCCGCCAGTTTGCGCCGCTCGCTCCCTAACAGATCAATTGCGATCTTCCCTGAACAGAGTACAATGCGACGAATCGTCTCGGCTCGCTCACTTGCTTGCTGATCATCCAGGATGGGCTGAAAATGTCCTGCGGTCAGTTCACGCAAACTCGTCGCGGCCAGCGGATGACGTAGCAGACTCTTGGGCGTCATGACGACCAGCGGGCGTGGCGCGTGGGTGAGATTAGCCGCCTGGCGTCGCAAGACATGATAAAATTGTCCAGCAGTCGAGCAGTTGACTACACGCCAGTTATCCTGGGCTGAAAGCTCCAGATAGCGTTCGAGGCGAGCACTGGAATGGTCCGGCCCCTGACCTTCGTAGCCATGTGGCAATAAGAGCACCAGCGACGAATCCTGCTTCCACTTGGCGCGCCCGGAAGCCAGGAAAAGATCGATCATCACCTGCGCCACGTTGGCAAAGTCGCCAAACTGCGCCTCCCACAGCACCAGCGTTTCCGGGGCATGGATGCTATATCCATATTCAAAGCCCAACACCGCAACCTCGCTCAAGGGACTGTTGTAGACAGCGAACGAGGTACGTGCTTGCGCGAGATGCTGCAAGGGAATATAGCTCTCGCCATTGCGCTGATCATGCAGAACGGCATGACGGTGACTGAAGGTGCCGCGCTCGCTGTCCTGCCCGGAGAGGCGAATCGGCGTCCCGTCAGCCAGGATCGAGGCATAGGCCAGCGCTTCAGCCTGACCCCAATCGATGCCTCCTTCGGCTCCCAGGGTACTCGCACGTCTCTGCAAGAGGCGAGCCAGTTTGGGATTAGGCACAAAATCGGCAGGCCAGGCCAGAAGCTCTGCATTATATGTGCGCAGTTGCTCCTCAGAAACCGTTAGCGCTGGCAGCAACTCGCTATGATGGCCATTACCATTCTGTACCTCTTCCGGCAAAACCGGATACAAACCACCCTCAGCAGCTCGCCGGGACTGCTCTAACTCTCCCAACACATCCGCTAGCATCTGTTCAGCAGCCTTTTCCGTGATGACCCCCTCTTCCTCCAGTTGGCGGGCATAGATCTGACGCACTGTCTCGTGCGTGCGAATAAACTCATACATTGCTGGCTGTGTGAAAGCGGGTTCGTCTCCTTCGTTATGACCCCAGCGGCGGTAGCCTACAAGGTCCACCAGGACATCTTTGTGAAAATGATCCTGATAAGCAAAAGCCATACGCATGGCCGTCAATGCGGCATCGGGATCGTCGGCATTCACATGGATGACAGGAATCTCAAAGCCTTTCGCCAGGTCGCTCGCGAAATGGGTCGAGCGACTGTCCTGCGGCTCCGTTGTAAAACCCAACTGATTATTAGCGATAATATGAATTGTGCCGCCAGAGCCATAACCGCGCAAATTCCATAGATTCATGGTCTCCGCGACAATACCCTCGCCAGAGAAAGCCGCGTCGCCATGAATCACCACTGGCAAAGCGCGCTCAAGGTCACGCTGCGGCAAACCCGCCTGTGTGCGCGTCTCCTGCCCCGCTCGCGCCATTCCATCCACGACCGCGTTGACAAACTCCAGGTGGCTGGGATTTGGCACCAGCGTGACCTTTAGACTGTTCGTCAGGTGTTCAGGATTCAGCCTCAGGCTGAGCAGACTACGATCCCTCTCTTTCTCTTCCTCGGAGAGAATATGCTCGGCTCCCAGATGATATTTCACATCGCCTGTCCAACCAAAACCAAAGCTATCGGTCAGCGGCACACCCTCTTCGTGCTTCATATGCATGAATTCGCTGAGGATCGCTCCATATGGCTTCTGCAAAACGTGCGCCAGCACATTCAGACGCCCTCTATGAGCCATGCCAATGATCACTTCCTCTACGCCCGACTCGATGGCTCCGCCGATTACTTCGTCGAGCATGGGTATCAGCACATCCGTTCCCTCTAACGAAAAACGCTTCTGGCCGGGAAAGGTCTGTTGTAAAAAGCGCTCAAATGCCTCCACCTGTGTCAAACGCAGCAGCAGATTGCGTTTCGCCTGCATGTTCAGCAACTCGCGGTAGAGATGCAAGCCAACTGCGTCGCGCAGCCATCCGCGCTCGACCGGGCTTTTCACCTGGTCAAACTCATAGCTGATATTACCGGAATACATCGTACGTAGCGTGTTGATCGCCTCCAAAGCGTTGCTGGCGCCCTCAGCTGCGTGGCCACCCACTACATCTGGCGGCAGTTGCGCCAGCCTGGTCTCACTCAGCGCGTATGTCTCTAGCAAAAGCGCGGGATCGCCCAGCGGCTCACTCTCCAGCGGGTCCAGGTGAGCGCCCAGGTGACCACGTGAGCGAATCCCATGTGCCAGTGCCGCCGCTGCCGCTACATCCTCCACCCGTAAAGACGGGCTACCGGCTCTATCCCCACTTACAGTTAGCGTGCCGACATGTACCTCGTCCATGCTTTGCTCTGGCACCCATTGCTCAAACAGCGCGCGCGTCAGCGCGTCAACCGTCATGGGATCATTCAGATACCGATCGTACAATTCCAGTACATATCCTGCGTTAGGTCCATGAAATAGTTGCAAATTGTCGTCCATCAAGTTTCCTCATAAAAATCTGCCTCTTTACCAGTCCTCGCCGACCACTCACAGATTTACCTCTCCATTGTATTGCAAACTCGTGCCAAAAATCTACCCGGTAAAAATTTAAAAATTCAGCATATTGTCAAAATCGTTTTTCTCTGTTATCATAGAAGAAAACATGTAGGCAACGATGGAGCAAGTAGACCATACTGGCTGGTAAAGAGAGTTCGGGGCTGGTGAAACCGAACATAAAATGGTGGTCGAAGATCACTCCTGAGCCGCTGGCAGAAGAGAAACAGTAGAGCCAGCCGGAACCTCCCCGTTACCAGAGAGGCTTACATCAACCGGGCCGGGCCAGTTCTGTTCCCCGTTCGTGTAAGATGAGCGAGCCAACTCGCGTCTGCTCTTCGTTCCCTGCTGAGCGAAGAAATGCACGCTTTCTTCTGGCTAATCAGGGTGGTACCACGGGATCTCCTCTCGTCCCTTCGCGGATAGAGGATTTTTTTTTGAGATAGATCGTTGAAAATCCCTATCCCAGAAGCACTTTGCAAAGGAGCGTACTGATGAAAACCAAACTGCTGTATCATGAGAATAGCTTTATGTTCGAGTCTACCGCAACGGTCGTGGCCATTGAAGGCGACGAAATAGCGCTGGATGCCACGGTCTTCTATCCCGGCGGCGGCGGTCAGTTGCCCGACCACGGCATACTGAGTTGGGAAAATGGCCGGCAATCAGGCAATGTCATCGCTCTTAATAAACGCAATGATATGGTCTGGCATACCCTGGATAGCTTGTCGCCAGCCGTGGGAAGCGAGGTCGTTTGCACAATCGATTGGGATTTCCGCTATCGCATGATGCGCACCCATACAGCGCTACATATCCTCTGCGGCACCATCTGGCGCGAGTTCGGCGTCCAGGTAACTGGTGGCCAGATGTATCCTGACCGCGCGCGCATGGATTTCGCGATGGAGGATCTCAATAAAGAACGCCTGGCCTTTATCGAGACAAAAATCAATGAAGCCGTGCAGGCCGATTATCCACTGCGTGTCTATACTCTGCCGCGCGATAAAGCTTTCGCGATCCCGGACCTGATCCGCACTAAAATTAATCTGCTGCCTCCAGAAATTCAGGAGGTGCGGATCGTGGAAATTGTTGGCCTGGACCTCCAGGCAGATGGCGGCACGCATGTCAACCACACAAAAGAGGTAGGTGGTATTCAAATCACAAAATCAGAGAACAAAGGCAAAATTAATAAACGCCTGGAAATCAAACTGATCGATTAACTCATTGGTCGTTCTCATATTGTTATAGAATTTTTTAATAACCCCTGAAATCCAGGAGGGAGGGCCATTGTGTCCGTAAAATCGAGCGTCTTTCGCCCCGTGAAGCAGGCAGATCAAGTGGATTATCCCCAGTTGGATCGTACAATCCAACAATGGTGGGACGAAAATGGCGTCCTCCAGGCGTACTTGCAGCGCAACGCGCAGAGCACAAAGCGCTATGCGTTTCTGGATGGCCCTATAACCGCGAATAACCCCATGGGCGTCCATCATGCCTGGGGCCGCACCTACAAAGATCTCTACCAGCGCTTCAAAACCATGCAGGGCTACCAACAACGTTACCAGAATGGCTTTGACTGCCAGGGACTCTGGGTCGAGGTCGAGGTAGAAAAGCAACTGGGCTTTACCAATAAACAACAAATCGAAGAGCACGGCATCGCAAATTTCGTCGAATTATGTAAAGAACGCGTGCTGACCTTTGCCAAACGCATCATCGGACAGTCTATACGCCTGGGCCATTGGGCCGATTGGGGCAACGATTACTATACCCTCTCGGACGAGAATAACTATACAATCTGGTCGTTCTTGCAGAAATGCCAGGAGAAGGGGCTACTCTACAAAGGCCATGATGTGATGACGTGGTGTCCACGCTGCGCTACGGGCATCTCCAATATGGAGACGCTGACTGAGGATTATAAAGAGATCGAACACCTCAGCCTGTACGTACGCCTGCCGCTGGTCAATCGACCCGGCGAATATCTGCTGGTCTGGACAACGACTCCCTGGACTCTGGCCGCGAATGTGGCCGCGGCTGTTCACCCTGAGTTGGCTTATGTCAAGGTGGAGCAGGATGGCGAGTATTACTACCTGGCAGAGAAACTGCTGCCGGTCCTCAAACAACTTAAGGGACGCGATAAGGGCGACTACCACGTGGTGCAAACGCTGCAGGGTCATGACCTGGTTGGCTGGCAGTATCGCGGACCCTTTGATGAGTTGCCTGTGACACAGGGTGTCGAACATCGCGTGGTGCCCTGGAAAGAGGTTAGTTCGGAGGACGGTACTGGTATCGTACATATCGCTCCTGGCTGTGGACGCGAGGACTTTGGCCTGGGCAAGGAGTTTAACCTGGCTGTGCTCGCGCCTGTGGACGATTTCGGCGTGTACCTGGCTGGCTATGACTGGCTGACGGGCCAGATCGCCTCTGATGTGGGTAAACAGGTGGCGGAAAACCTGGTACAGAAGGGTCTGCTCTATCGTCCGCAGAACTTTAAGCACCGCTATCCCGTCTGCTGGCGCTGTAAAACGGAACTGATCTTCCGCCTGGTCGATGAGTGGTTTATCTCGATGGAGAAGCTGCGCTACCAGATCATGGAGGTGGCCAGGCAGATCACCTGGATTCCTGCCTTTGGCTTTGAGCGCGAGATGGACTGGCTGGCCAATATGGATGACTGGATGATCTCGAAGAAACGCTACTGGGGCCTGGCTCTGCCGATTTTCGATTGTCCTGAGTGTGGCACCTTCGAGGTGATTGGCAGCAAGGAGGAACTTAAAGCGCGCGCGGTCTCTGGTTGGGAGGAGCTCGAAGGCCACTCACCGCATCGACCCTGGATCGATAACGTGAAGATTGTCTGTAAAGGCTGCGGCGTGGAGGTGGCACGTATCAAGGATGTGGGCAATCCCTGGCTCGACGCTGGCATCGTACCGTTCTCAACGCTGGGCTATCGCAGCGATCCAGAATACTGGCGCAAGTGGTTCCCGGCTGATTTTGTCACCGAGTCCTTCCCGGGTCAGTTCAAAAACTGGTTCTATTCGATGCTGGTCATGAGCACTGTGCTTGAGAATGCGGCGCCCTTTCAGACGCTCTTCGGCTATGGCACGCTGATGGGCGAGGACGGCAGGCCCATGCACAAAACCGGCAAGAACTTTGTCGCTTTCGATGACGCGGCTGAGCGCGTTGGCTCGGATACGATGCGCTGGCTCTTCTCTAATCATGTACCTGAACAAAATCTGAACTTCCCGCGCATTCCGACGCCCGAAGATATGGAGGCGTCAAATCTGACGGGCAGACCGGTGCGCCTGAGCGACAAATGGATGTTGATGCGCCGTACACTGGATAAGGTCTGGAACATCTACACGTTTTTCGTGAACTACGCGAATATCGATGGCTTCGACCCGACGCAGTACACGCTGCCAGTGGCTGAGCGCAACGAGATCGACCGCTGGATCATCTCGGAACTGCACCTGACGATTCGCGCGGTGACCGAGGGCCTGGAGGTCTATGATACTCTGCGACCCACGGCAGCCATTCAGGACTTCCTGGAGCATCTCTCGAACTGGTACGTACGACGCAATCGCAAGCGCTTCTATACCTCTGGCATGGATAACGATAAGGTAGCTGCTTACCTGACGCTTTACGAGTGCCTGACGATGCTGCTCACTCTGCTGGCACCTTTCGTGCCGTTTATCACGGAGGAACTGTACCAGAACCTGGTGCGCAGCGTGAATCCGCAAGCGCCGTTGAGTGTCCATCTCAACGACTGGCCTCAGGCCGACGAGGGATTGATCGACGAAAAGCTGGCCCACGAGACACGCCTGGTGCTGCTAGCAGTCAGCCTGGGTCACGCTGCGCGCACGAAGGCACAGATCAAGGTCCGCCAGCCGCTCAATGCGCTGTATGTGCGCGTGACCAGCCAGGAAGAGGAAGAGACGCTAACACGTCTCCAGGCTCTGGTACTGGAAGAGCTAAATATCAAACAGCTTAACCTGCTGAGTGGGGACAACAATATGCTAGCCTATACGCTCAAGCCACAGGTGAAAATCCTGGGTCCGAAGTATGGCCCACTGGTGCAAAAGATCCTGGTACGCTTCAAAGCCCTGGACTCCCACGGCGCTAACGAAGCCGCTCGCCAACTCCAGACCACTGGCAAGCTGAGCTTTACCTTTGAGGGTCAGCACGTCGAACTCAACGCAGAGGAAGTCGAGGTTGCCTCAACGGCCCGCCCCGGCTTTGTCGGTGCGGAAGAGCACGGCTATGTGGTGGCCCTGGATACTGTGATTACGCCTGAACTGCGCGAAGAGGGCCTGGTACGCGAACTGACACGCTATATCCAGGATATGCGCAAGAAGGCTGGCTTTAATATCGAGGATCATATCGCGCTGGCTTTGCTAACTGACCAGGAGCTGGCCACGGTCCTGGAGCACCATACAGCCACGCTGCAAACTGAAACTCTGGCCGATAGCCTGGCCATCGTCACCGACGCGGCGCAGCTCCTGACCCTTCAGGAAACTTACCGCGAAAAAGTGGCACCCGATGAAGCCAAAAAGCTGGAGCACTTCACCTTTGAGGTTGTGCTAGGCCGTCTTTAGCTTTCATTTGAGCAATATCCCGTAAAGAGGACTGGTCCAGGTCTCGGACCAGTCCTCTTTACAGGATATTGCTTAATCTTTTCCGCTAACATTCAGTAGCTTCTGCTCTACCTGACGCACATCCGCGAGCGCACTAAATATCCCCTGGCGACCAGCAGGCGTTTTAGCAATATATATACCTGGAGACGCGAAAGCGGTGCCCGCGAAAATGAGATCTCCTGAACCGTCTGGACGCTCCAGGCGCTGCACCTGACTGATCTCTCGCACATTGTAAGATGTGACGCGCAGGTAACGGCCACTATGGATAATCATGGCACGCCGATTGGTGATTGCATAGAGGGAAGATCTTGGAGCAAAATTGGCCAATCTGACCACAAGCAGAAAAACAACTCCCAATATGACAAATAGCCCGCCCAGGACGAGAAAAATTACAAACCTTCCTGGATCTCCCGCCAGCGGAAGAATATTCAGCAAGAATAACAATCCCAGAAAACACGAGATCAGACCAACAATAGTATAAATCAGACCCGTAATGAAGAGTCCACGCGCGGTAGGAGAGAAGCTTTTGCTATGCGTAAGTGGACGCCCTGACCAAATCACCTCCTCTCCTGCCAGCAATTCATTGCTCAGCGAAACCTCCAGCTTTTTCGTGTTCATTTGCATCTGCATTTGTATCATGCCATCCTTTAAGCTATCCATACATTACAAACAAAACCAGTTGCCAGGCAGATGAGTCCTGCACTTACATAAAACGTCTATTACCTGCACGAGCAAATCTCCCGCTCAGCTACACTGAGAACTGCGCGACGTTCCATCCCGAGTTGCGAGGACATCTGAAATAGCATACACTGAGTCTAACTACTTGGCTTTACTATACCTGCCAGTCTGTCCTGACCTCAAGAAAAAAATGCTAGTGTTGGCAAACTCCCGCCTGGTATTGGTATTGAGTCGCCTGGTGCCCGGCTATTGCTGTTACGTTAAGCAGAGGCCAGACCACTCACTAATCTCCAGGAGAGGCCGCGGATGCGAGATAAGTATATACTGATAGTTGTTAATTAGCTACACGTAGAAAGGACGCTAGCCCTCAATGAGTCATAATCCCTATGAAAGCCTGCCCAAAGTGGCGACATTTGTGGTGACCAGCAATGACATACGCGACGGTGAGAAGCTCTCCCTGGCACAAGTCAGCGGTATCTTTGGCGCGGGAGGCCAGGATGTCTCCCCTCAACTCGCATGGCGTGACTTCCCCTCGGACACAAAAAGCTTCGCCGTGACGATCTATGATCCCGATGCTCCCACGGCCAGCGGCTTCTGGCATTGGGCTGTGGTGGATATCTCGCTCAGTGTGACTGAACTTCCCACCGGGGCTGGAGACAAAGAAGGTTCAGGACTGCCAGCCGGCGCGTTTCAGTTGCAAAATGATGCCAGTATCGCGCAATATGTCGGCGCCGCTCCTCCCGCTAGCCATGGTAAACATCGCTATTTCACGGTTGTTCACGCTCTCGATGTCGAAACCCTCGGCCTTGGCGCAAATGCCACACCAGCCTTTCTGGGTTTCTATATGTTTAGCCATACTGTGGGCCGGGCTATACTTGCTCCCTGGTACGAGGTAAACTAAAGCCCGCCCGCAGCACTTAAATATGAGCATCTCATGAAGAGCTTATATAATGAGTTATCCCCGATTTGCAGAATATAGGAAACACAGATTTGTCCTGATTTTAGCAAATCAGGGATGACCCAGGTGCGCCAGGATGGCCACCACTGTTGTCTGAGCTCAGTCTGGCGACTGAGCTTCTTCAGGCCATTTACGCTCCAACTCGTTCCAGGCCGTCTGAATGCGAACGATCTCGTGCTGAGGCGGAATGTAGCCACCGTAGCGAGCAAGCGCATAAGCTTCGGTAATCACCTGTAATTCTGGCTCTAGCAAAGACTTCTGCTGGCCCAGGCGCTGACGGAATTCGTAGGGTGTCTCGTTCTGCTCGCGCTCGTAGCCGTGGCGCGTGGCCTTGCGCAGGAAGGTCTGATAGATCTCGCGTATATCGCGAATTGCTGGCGCCTGCCAGATATCTTCTCTGGCCTCAGTTTCTCCACGCTCCAACTTGCGGCGCCCAAGTCCGAGCCGCGTTAGTAGCGCGAGAAGCAACGCTCTGACTTGTGCCAGAAAAAGCGCCCAACTCTACAGACTCTTCCTTTCGTCGCGATGCTCGCGCTTACGGCGCACTCTGCGTTTACGCTTTTGCCAGAGACTCAGGGACAGGTAGATCAAAAGCCCCGCGCTCAGGAATATCAGGATAATAATGATCCAGATAGCCCCAAATAATGCTGGCAATCCAGGCGATGTGTGAGATAGCCGAGGCGGCGAAAGCGCTTTCGCTTTGTCAGAAGACCCATTAGCTGGCGCGAGCAATTCAAATGGATGGATCTGTGGTATATGAATTGTCAGATCACCATGAACTACCAGGGCAAACAGAGCCGCGCAGATCAGTACCAGGGCAAGCAAGCCCATAATCTGCAAGATAATCCGCTCAGGACTACTGGCGCTTTCCAGAGCCTCACCAGCGTGATGACGCCTTTTCGTACTGGCCTTTTGCAAAGCCTGAGCCCCCAGACCCAGCCAGTAGAAAAGCGGTAGAAGCAACGCCACTTGCCAGGTATACGAGTTGCTTCTTAGCAAACCTTCGAGCAGGCCGATCACAGTAAGAATCACCATCAAGGGTGTGCCCTTACTCAACAATAGAGCAGCCCTGGTCTTTTCTCCAATGGTTCGATAACTTAACCAGGCCAGCATGCAGAGCAAGCAGATCAGTACGACTATCTGCATATCCTCGTCGCTCTGGCCCAGATCGTTGCCCAGCGCGTAGAACCAGGCAGGCTCAAAGAGTGCAAAACGCTGCGCGTAAAAGTGCAGCCAGACGCCAAAAATCAGCCCGCTCACCACTCTACAGCCCAGTCCCAGCCCAATCAAGGCCCTGCACAATCCCATAGGCAGGCGGCTCACGCTTAACAAACTATCCAGCCCGGTTGAGAGTCCATAAAAGCTAAAAAAGAGCAGAAAGACAGTCCAGAGAGGTAATAAAGGACCAGTGCTGCCCGGTATCAAATCGGCCATGATGAGCAGAAGCGTATAAGTCAGGCAGCATTCCAGAGCAATAATAAGTAATGGAGAGCAGCTATTTCAAAAGATGCTCTCCACTTTCACAATTTGGACACCTCAAAAACCATAGTAGTAACTGGTTTTCGAGAACATGAATTGATAAGTATTTAAAGAATAGCCATGTTACTTGATCTTCCTGTTAATCCCTGCCATTCTTCAGGCTCTACCATGAAGTAATGGTTTGAAAAGGAGTACGCTACCCCATTGTTATCATGATCAGAGCCAAGTGGCATTCCCTCAAGAGTATGGGTTCCATTAAATGTGACAGGAATAAACGGCTTTCCATACCTCCGATCATCCAAACTGATGTGAACGTGAGAGGTGCTTCGAGTTCCTAATATCTTTCCCCTCGGTACGTTAACGCCAACTACAACATTTAAGGTTGAGAAGTGACAGATAGTAAGATTAAGACCATCATCAATGGTAATTCCTATGCAACCCGTTGAATTCTTTTTTCCCACGTCAGCCCAGGTTACCGTTCCTCCAACTGGTGCCAATACCTGTCCAGTATCACTTGAGTCGGGCACGAGGTCTAGTCCGAAAAGCTGGTTATCACAGTGATCAGGAGGCATCCCAATTTTACAAATACCCGCGTTATTGTCGTATCCTTGGGAAGCTGTAAATGTTATACCATTGTTGAATGGGGCGAGTAATGTCACATTTGCCGCGGCACAATCATTTACGGTAAATATGAATCCAGCGGCTGGCCTCAATTATTTCTCGAAGAGTAAATGCGGCTGCATTTACTCTTCGAGAATAGACACTACGCTGTCCTGGTCTGCGCGATCTTTTGCAGGCCCAGGGTTTCGATGGCTTGCTGGCGCAGGACGAATTTCTGCACTTTGCCACTGGCGGTCATGGGATATGTGCGAACAAATTGAATATAGCGCGGTATTTTCTGGTGGCTGATACGCTCTTTGCAGAAGTCGCGTATTTCTTGCTCGCTAATCTCCAGACCCTCTTTGGGCAGAATTACCACCAGTAGCTCTTCGCCAAAAAAGGCGTCGGGTACACCGAGCACCTGGGCATCGGCGATTTTGGGGTGGCGCAGCAGTAGTTCTTCGATTTCGCGTGGGAAAATGTTCTCGCCGCCGCGAATGACCATCTCTTTGAGACGACCAACAATGTTGATATAGCCGCGCTCATTCATGGTAGCAAGGTCGCCGCTGTGCAGCCAGCCCTCGGCGTCGATGGTTTCGCTGGTCTTCTGCGCCATATTGTAGTAGCCTGCCATAACGGCAAAGCCCTGGCAACAAAATTCGCCTCGCTCCCCACAGGGTAGGATCTCACCGGTGGCAGGGTTGATGATTTTGACGGCTATGTGCGGATGGGGAATACCCACTGTGGCAGATTTGAGTTCAAATGAATCGCCAGGCGGGGTGTAGGTGACTCCGCCAGTAGATTCGGTCAGGCCAAAGGTAATGGCGACATCGGCGTTCATACGCTCTTTGACCTGTTCCATAAGAGCTACTGGCACAGGCGCGCCTCCACTCAGCACGACTTTCAAGGTAGTCGGGGTGTGGCGCGCGAAGTCAGGATGCTGGAGCATAGCTATCAGCATAGTGGGAACGGCGAAAATGTATTCGCAACCCTCCTGCTGGATGATCTGTAAGGTTTTGAGCGCGTCAAAGGCCAGCAAGGGATGCAGCGTAAGCTTGCCTACAATCGCGCCTGCCGCGATACCCGCGCCCGCAATATGGAAAAACGGCAGAGGCAGACAATAGCGCGTACCCTGCTCGGCGAGCGCGCCGGAACGATAGAGGCCCATTTGCAAAGCATTGACGATGTTCGAGTGGGTCAACATGGCGCCTTTGGGAAAGCCAGTTGTGCCAGAAGTGTAGAGAATCAAGGCGGGATCAGAGGATGTAACCGATGCCTGGCGTACACGCAGATCCGCTGCACTGACTGTCGCGCCTGTCGCGACCATTTCGCTAAAGAGGCGGGGTCGCCAGCCCGACTCCTCCAACAAGCCTCTGGGAGGCATACCTACCAGGCAAAGCGAGCGCAACATGGGCAGGCGTGTGCTGCTGACCACACCATTCTCCGCGCCCGGTGTGACCAGAGCGCGTACAGTCGCCAGGCAATTGTGATCGCGTACCTGCGCCATAAAGAAGAGAGCCTTTACATCCCCCTGTTTGAGCACGTATTCCAACTCTGCGGCTCGGTAGACGGGGTTAACCGTGACCAGTACCAGCCCGGCTTTGGCGCTGGCAAACTCAAGCAGCAGCCATTCTGGCAGATTAGCCGCCCAGACCGCGATATGATCCCCCTTTTGCAGGCCCAACGCCATTAGCCCACGCGCCACGGTGTCCAGGCGCGCGCGATATTCGGCGTATGTCCAACGAATATCCAGTGCTCCCCCAAACTCAGGATAACAAGAGTAGACGACGGCCTCGCGCTCTGGCACCTCCTCAGCCCTGCTGTCAACAAGATCGCCAAGCGTGGTATCAAGCAAAGTAGTCCCTTCACTCTCGGCCTGCCAGTAGGATAGGCCACCTTCGGTCATGCCCATAAATTCTCCTTTGAGATTGATCCCGGCAAAAATCTGGTGCAATACGCTGATCACTAAAGCCGCCAGCAAGAGTATTAGTCCTGGTGTGGTACATAGAGTATATTATCATATCCACATTGTACGAGTAGATCATTTTGCTTCGAGACAAGCCTTGCTTGAAAAACCTCAAAAATTCTCTGCTCTACATACACTATATAAAACTATCTTTATGTAATAAACTTCCTTATGGGAATAATTATAAAGAGAGAGGTGTTTCAACAAAATAGTAATACCATTCATAATGTGATAGAGAAGAAAGATTCTGTACAGGTAGGTATACTGGCTTGAACGTTGTTCGGGCATTGTCCCTGCCGTCTCTTGCTAATCCTCCTGGCACAAGCGACAGAAAAAATCGCGCGGAGCATAAGCTTTTTCTCTACAGCAAAAAGTAAGAGGGAGTATATATGACAACACATAGTACCAATAACTGGAATCAGAAGATTATTGAGGAATTTCGCACCCATGAAGGCAAGGTCGGTGGCCCTTTTGAGGGGGCTTCATTGCTTCTGTTGACTACAACGGGCGCAAAAAGTGGGCAAGAGCGCATCTCTCCACTTGCCTATCTTCCTGACGGCGACCGCATGTTTATCTTTGCCTCGAAAGCTGGCGCACCGACAAATCCTGATTGGTATCATAACCTGCTGGCCCATCCTACAGTCACTATCGAGGCAGGCGTGGAAAAATTCCAGGCTACCGCGGTCGTGATAGAAGGTGAAGAGCGTAACCAGATCTATGCCAAACAGGTGCAACGCATGCCTGGCTTTGGAGATTATGAGACAAAAACGACCAGGAAAATTCCGGTGATCGAACTCGTACGCAAAAATAGCTAAATGCTGACTGTGCGGCGCTATGAGCGCCGCGCAAAAGATGTTTTTACTATGAGAAAGAAGGAGTGAGACGATCTCGCCGTCGCGAAGATCGTCCCACTCCTTCTTTCTCATCACAAAGTAATGATATAATGTGTATTATAAGTTACTATGTGTTACATAAGACACACATAGTATCCTATTTTAGGAATGTAACATCATGGGGATCGGTGAAAGGCAAGCAGTTCTTTTACCTGCTTGTAGAGCAGTAAACCACCTTTTCCTTCTTTTACGCTGTAGTGAGCAGCGAGCACAACACAGAAAGAGATATAACCATGAAACCAACGCCTCCGGCTTTACCAGGCGCGCCCATCCTGGGACATACATTACAATTCATGAAAGACCGGGATGAGCTGCTGCAACGCGGGTTTGACACGCTTGGACCAGTCTTTTCGCTCAAGTTAGCGGGTAAAAACGCGGTCGTGCTGATTGGACCAGAGTATCAGCAAATGTTTTTTACTGAAACAGATAAAAAACTGAGCATGCATAAATCCTACAAGTTTCTGGCGGCTGCCTTTGGCAAAGCGGCTATTACCGCACCTCCAGAAGTGTATAATGCGCAACGTTCTATTTTGCATAGCCCGTTCAAAGGCGAGAAGATGGTCAAATCCATTGAGGTGATGCAAATTGAGATCCAACAATGGCTTGATACTCTGGACGAGCAGGGAGAAATGGAACTGACTGGGGAGATCGGTACATTAGTACAAAATGTCGCTGCCCACGCGATCATGGGTCATGCCTTTCGCAAGCAGTTTGGTCGCGAATTTTGGGAGCTTTATCTGAGCCTGGGCCAATCGCTTGATCCGATACTGCCCCCCTATCTGCCCTTGCCCAAGTTTATCCGCCGTGACCAGGCAAAGAACAAGCTGCGAGCTATGCTACGCCCCATCCTGCTTGAGCGCCGCGCACACCCTGAACAATACGACGATTTCCTGCAAGATTTTGCCAATGCGCGTTACAAAGATGGTACCCTGGTCGATAATGAGACTATTCTCTCGCTGATCCTGAGCCTGATGTTTGCTGGACACGAGACGACTGCTGGACAGGCTGCCTGGACGCTCATCGAACTCTTACAACACCCCGCTTACCTGGCAACAGTTCAACGTGAGATCGACTCTTATCTAGCCCCTGATCAGCAGATAGATGCAAAAGCGCTGCTCTCCCTTGAGCATCTCTTCTGGGCTGTGCAGGAAACTACGCGCACACATCCCTCTGCCGATATGCTCTGGCGGCGCGCGGAGGAAGATATCGATATCGGGGATTACCTCATTCCTAAAGATTGGAATCTGATGGTCAGCGCGAGTCTGGCACAACGTCTCCCTGAACTGTTTGCTGAGCCAGAGCAATTTGATCCACTGCGCTTCGCGCCGGATCGCAAAGAGGATCACCAACATCGCTTCGCGCTTATCGGCTTTGGCGGAGGTATCCATAAATGCGCGGGTATGAACTTTGCTAATAACGAGATGATGATGATTACCGCGCTTCTCCTGCAGCAATTTGACCTGGAACTCCTGACACAAAATCCCCAGAAAACTAACGAGATGGGCGCCAGCCGACCCGCTAAAACACTCATACGCTATCAACGCAAGTCACGCGCCCTGGCAGGCATCGCGCAACCCCAGGATCTGGCAACTGGCTGTCCCTATCACTCTCTAAAAAGCGAGCTTTAAAGCTCGCCTCACCGGCTTGTGAGAGAGTTGAGGGTGCGGGCATCGCGGTTCCCGTACCCTCAACTCTCTTACATCCTCTGGCAAGTAGACACATTTTTGGCATCTCGCCATCAGCAGGATTATCAAGGGCAGCCCTTGGCCTGGACTTTGGGAATCCGTCCCCCGGCATCCCCTGCTAAATATGCGCGCGAGTGGAATACCCTGGAGCAAGCCACGCGCTACCTGGAGGAAGAACTCAAGCTGGCGCGCCAGTGGGCCATTCCTGGTACATGGCTGGGACGCATCCACGTGATTCTTGCGCTGATGAAGCAGGCTCAGGGCGCGAACGCTGAGGCATTCGCTCTGATCTATGAAGCTGAGCAATTTATCCAAAGTCAGCATGTGATCTATCCTATGATTACCTCAGGAACTGCCCGGGCCCAACTGGAACTGGCACGCGGCAATATTACAAGCGTCCTGCGCTGGAGCCAGACGCTCGAGCAAGTTGAAATGGTTCTGGATCACGCGCGTGAACGCGATTACCTTCTGCTGGCCCGCGTCTATTTTCTGCAAGACCGCCAGAAGGAGGCCCTGGCTCTGCTGGGACGCTTACGCCAGCGAGCCGAGAAAGATGAACGCGCGCGCAGCATAATCAAGCTGATGGCAGTTCAGGCTCTGTTCGATAGGGAGCAGGGCCACCTGGCCAGCGCGCTACATACCCTGAGCATAGCCCTCGCGCTGGCTGAACCAGAGGGATATGTACGAACTTTCGTGGAGGAAGGCGCCCCGATGGCCGCGCTGCTGGAAAGTCTGCTGGAGACCCGCCAGCGCGCTCAGGCAGCACTCCATGTCCCGCTACCCTATGCCTGCCACTTGTTCAAGACAATCAGAGGACAGCGCAGATAGTGTATTGTCCTTTAAAAGCGCTTCCGAGCCAGATACTGGTTCGCCTCCAACCTCCCTGAGCGAACGAGAACTGGAAATTCTTCAACTGATCGCCTCCGGCCTCTCGAATCAGGAAATTGCTCATCAATTGATGATCACTGTGGGCACCGTGAAATGGCATACTTCACAGATATATAGGCTATCGTGCTCGCGAGCACCGGTCTCTTCCTGTTCTTCTGGGGCCTCCATAAGCTACGCCAGGACACACCTATCCCCATCGCCATACAGACAACCGCGACGCAATAACAGACCCGGTGAGCCAGAGACCTTTTATATCCCTCTGCCGAAGGCATCGGTATTACTCAAGATCGTGGCTTTTACTGATACACCTCTCGACAAAATCTCCTACGAACGGCAACTTAAAATACTTGCCACTTAGAGAAAGACCCATGCTCATAATCCACGCTATCACGAATACAGGGCCTATCAAGAAAAGAGCGAAACCAGCGCTCGCGCCGCTCAGTACGCTCAAAGGAAGAAAAAAGAGCGCAGCTTGAAGCGTGTGAAAGCGCAGAAAGCGGCTTTTCCTGGTGATAAAGGTATTCTCTTCTCTTTTAAAGAACCCGTTACGCAACAGTGCGTTAAGGAGTATAATAAGAAGCCCGGGGATACCTAGAAATAAGTAGGATAAAAAGGCTAGAACACGCTCCCACCATCTGGCACGACGAAGATCAAAGTACAGGGGCGAGAGATCAACATTATACCTCTCTTTTTTGCGTACCAGGCGTGCAGCAATATACCCAACAGGAAATAACTTCGTCATTTTTCCTCTTGCTGCCTGTATCATTCCTAAGAGCCAGTAAAGAAACCCGATGGCAAGAAGAGGTAAAGCAAAAAGAAGGAACTTTACTGTATCAAAATAGTAGTAGTAATCATAAGATTGGGAAGTGTAATCATATTCCGTATAGTAGGACTGAGTCAGATCTGTACCAAGAATAATCAGTAAACTGGCGGCTACCAGAGCGCCCACTAAAAAAGTCAGGAAGATAGCCTGCCAGGCATGGAAACGCTGAAAGCGGCTCTGATTTTTTTTAAAGCACAGAATAATGGTCCCAGTAACCGAGAATAAAACATAACTCAGGACCGCTAAACCTCTGGAATCTTTTGTAGTTGTCTCTGGAAGTTGAATACCGACTGGAGCAAAGGTCACTGACTCCAACTCCGGCTGAGATGGCTGAGCAGGTACTCTTTCTTCTTCCTGATGTTCTACAGAAACATTTTGCGCTAAACGTGCATGCTTTGCTTTCTCCTTTTTCTTTTTCTCTTCACCAGCTTTTCTTGTTTCCGCGATCTCCGAACTAGCTTTTTTTGTCTCTGCGATCTCCAAAGGCGCGAAGACCTTTTCTAGTTGCTCTTTTACCGCCGTTATACTCGCTGGCCGCGCGTTTTCGCTCATTTCAAGCATCTGGGTAATGATTTTAACAAGCGGTACCGGGAGAGTTGGATCGACCAATTGGAGATTGGGAAACTGAAAAGGCTTACTGGCGGGATTATGCCCGGAAAGCATCTGATGCAGAGTCACTCCCAGGCTATAGATGTCGGAGCGCGGGCCAGTCTGCGATTGGCCATATTGTTCAGGCGGTGCGTAACCTACAGAATAGTAATAGGAGGTATCTTTTGTCTGCTCTTGCTTAAAATGGCGCGCAATGCCAAAGTCAATCAGACAGATATGCCCTTTGGGTGTGAGCATAATGTTCAATGGTTTGAGGTCGCGAAAGATAATTTGTGGCTCATATGCGTGCAGATATTCCAATACTTCACACAGTTCAATCCCAATTCTCACGACTTCCTTGACTGACAACCTATTCCCTGGTGCGGCACTCAACGCCGCCTGGAGGTTCTGGCCTTCAATAAAACTCATGACCAGGTACCAGCGATCACTTTCGCGAAAATACTCATGGATGACGGGTAGATAAGAATGATGCAGGCTTGCTAATAGATGCGCTTCTCTGCGAAACTGCTCAACTGCGAGGGGCAATTCCTGGGCCGTTAGCCGACTCATGCTCATCTCTTTGACTGCTACCAGGCGATCCCCCAACTGCGCATCCTGGGCCACATAGACCGCTCCCATCCCTCCCTGCCCAACCGCTTGCAACAGGCGATAGCGCTGATGAAGCATCTGCCCCGCGGGCTGCCTGCCAGTTCCGGCATGGACAGGCTCAGCAAGTGAGCCATGTGTGAACGCTTGCTCGTCTTCAGCCTGGGCCGCGCCACACGTCGGACAAAATGCACTACCACCGGGTAAACGCGCTCCACCTTTGCGGCAATACACTGGTGTTGCCAAGGTTGACCTCCTTGCACCAATTAACGAAATATGCTGTTTGCCTGACTCAAAAATATAGCAAACACTAGAAAGTCGTGAAAAATAGCATTAACATTCTCATTGAATATATTCTAGCATAAATAGTAAATTCAAGCAATAGGCTATCCAGGCTGGCAAACAACTCTAAAATCTTTTGCATGGGGCAAAAGATTACAGTAGCAATCTTAGCCAGCAGAGGAATAAGCCGGAGCGTGCTCTTTAACTATGCATCACTCATTGCGCTCAAGATATTCAGGCAAATTCACCGCCAACAGGTTGATATAAGGCTCACTCGGAGAAGTAAAAAAGGTATAATAGAGCAGGAGGAATATATATGGTCACATACTCTATCGAGCCTGCACGAGAGACGCTACACGGTAGCTTTTCTCGTGACTACCCGCCAGTGCTGACAATCGATGCTGGCGATACAGTGCTTTTTCGTACCTTGAATTCGGGTTGGGCCCTGGAGCCACCGTTGTTTCAAAAAGGCCTGGTAAAGGCCTTTGAGCCACGCGATAAAGAAGAACGTGACAAGGGCCACGCGCTCTGCGGGCCAATAGCCATCCGCGGAGCACAGCCAGGCATGACTCTTGAGGTTCGCATTAATGAGATACGCCCAGGAACCTGGGGCTGGACAGGTGGCGGTGGATGGGAAAATGAGATCAATCGACGGCTTGGTCTGCTGGACCAGGGAGTTGAACTCATCTGGGAACTTGACCCTGACAGTCTGCTTGGCAAAGATCAGTATGGGCATACGCTGGCGCTCCATCCCTTTATGGGCGTAATGGGCATGCCGCCCGCGGAGCCGGGCATCCATTCTACGATCCCACCACGCATTTGCGGAGGCAATCTCGATTGCAAGGAGTTGGTGGCAGGCAGCACTCTTTATCTGCCTATTACCGTTCCCGAAGCGCTCTTTTCCACAGGTGATGGTCACGCACTCCAGGGCGATGGCGAAGTCTCTGGGGTAGCTATCGAGTGTCCCATGGAGCGCGTTAGCCTGACCTTTGCCCTGCGCGAGGACCTGCATCTGACCACACCTCGCGCTCAGACCGCCAATGCGTGGATCACTTTGGGTTTCCATGAAAACCTGCACGAGGCTTGTCTGATCGCCTTAGAAGCCATGCTCGACCTGCTGGGAGAATACCACCATTTACCACGAACCCAGGCTCTTGCCCTGGCCAGTCTGGTCGTAGATTTACGTGTGACGCAAATCGCTAACGGCGTGCTGGGCGTGCATGCAGTTCTCCCCCATCAAGTGCTGAGTTAAAAGCATCTTTTCTTTCCCCACGGCAATAAATAGAGAGACACGCAAAGCAAAGAACGAGAGCAGAAAAGAGCGTGTTTCTCTACTCACTTTTTCTTCCACTTGCCACTTTCACACCTCTCTCCAACTCTTCTTGTATTAAAAAGTCAGAGTAATATTGTAAATATTGCATTCATAGTCTTTATATGTTATATTTATAGCATGTCAGTTATTCAAAATATCTGATTGTTCTCTCCCGAAGTAAGTCGAATGTTTTTGCTCATTACATATACAGATCTCTGCGATATATTGCAATTCTAAGATTAAGAAGAGCAAAAGGCGCGAGATCTTCCTTTGCATATAATGAGTAAAGGAAGGTGAAATATGGAACCTAATAGGAATCCTCAAATGCCCGGCATGCAAGGTCAGACTCCTCCAGGCTGGCAAATGGGCCAGACCCCGGCTGGAGGTCCTCCAGCACAAGGTTGGCCGAATCCGTCATCGGGTTATGGGGCACCAACATATAGCGGGAGCATGCAGCCTGGCCTGGCGGCATCTGTGATTCAGAAAACCGCGAAGTGGACAGCTTTGCCAGTCATTAGCTTCTGGTTCAAAATTCTTGCCTGGATTTCGCTTGTCGGTGGTGCGATCGGTTTCCTAATCTCCCTTGTTGTTGGCTTCTCAGCCGCCGCTAATCCCTATATCGGCGGTGCTGGTGCCGGTCTTGGCTTTGTCTATGGCATCTTCCTGCTCCTTGGAGGGGCTTACGGGTTCCTTTGGAATTTGTTTTTTTCCGAAATGATCGGGGTCTTTCTTGCAATAGAAAAGAATACCAGGAAAGAATAGGCCACAGGAGAGTAGTTATGAGTCAACAAGAGCATGTGTTTTTCGATAATGGTTCCGTCCGTGTTACAAATATTGCCCTTATTTTGCGCACGGGCGTAGTCTATCCTATCGCAAGCCTGACTCAAATCACGTTTGCACGAATTGCTTCCAAACGTTTCTGGACAAGTGTAATGGTATTTTTCGGATGCCTACTCCTGATTATAAGCTGGTTGACCGGTTCTTTTGAACCAACATTGGTGAGAGAGGGAGTAGTTCTTCCTATCGAGAATCCTTTTCCTTACCAGGTAGCAGGTGCTGCATTGCTCTTGTTGGCTGTCATACGTAGCATTTTCCAGCTGATTTTTCCCGTCTACGTGGTCCTGTTACGAGGGACATTTGGTTCCGCGCACCCCATTCAAAGCAGGAATCGTCAGTACATTGAAAAGATAGCCATGGCTCTGCAACAAGCGGTGCAGCAGGCAGCCCAGAGGGGCGGACACGCACCTGTAATTATCAATAATACACTGTCGAATACGAATACCCCGGTTTTCAACAATAATCTGATCAGTGGCGCATTTAATGACGCCAGAGACATTGCGGTCGGCAACCAGGCGCAGGTCACACGACCGCCACAGCCCAATGCTCCATTCAACACCGGAATGCCTGGCTATCCTCCCACTCAGAACTACCCATCCAGGCCTACCAATCCATTCGGGCGACCGTAAACAGCGCGACCTCGTATTGTAACAGGAGAGACAAAGATAAAGGCTATGAAGCAACAATCAGGCTCTGAAGGCATACATATTGAGAATGCGTTCAACAATTCCAGCGGTATCGCGGTCGGTCGGGGTGCGCAAGTTGGCGGCTTATTCGAGCCGCGCGCAGTACCTCCGAGCCAGCCAGGACCCTTGTCCTCAGAAGCACAATCCTCTCCGCTTTCCTCCAGCCCGTCAGGAGCCAGGCCACTTATTATGCTCTTTAGTCACCAGGATCGCCCCTGGCTGGATCGACTCAGGACTCACCTGGCCCTGCTGGCGCAGCAAGGACTGATCGCACTCTGGGATGATAGTCAGATTGCGGCTGGAGCTGACTGGCAAAATGCCATGGCATATTCTATAGCACACTCGCGCTTCGCCCTCCTGCTGGTCAGCGCGAACTTTCTGGCCTCGCCATTGATTGCCTCTTACCAGCTCCCACTGATCCACCAGCGTGTTGCTCAAGAACAGCTTACTCTCCTGCCTTTGCTGCTCTCTCCGTGTCTGTATAAAGAGAGTCCGCTGGGAAACTATCAACCATGCAATCCCGACCTATCCCTGGCACAGCTCTCTTTCGCGGAACAAGAAGAAGTGCTTGTGAATGTGGCCAGAACCATTTACCAGGCTCTTTATTAAGCGTTTCCTGAAACGTTTCTTCGCCAGAGGACGCAGCGGTACTGAGATGAGATTGACAAAAGCGCAGGGTGGCTCAGAGGAGTGGAGCCTGGCCTTCTACAATGAAGATGAATGTACTGGATCTCTCCACCCAGCAACAGCAGACCAGGTAAAATAAATATCTCAGTGAGATGACCTTGCTGATCGAGAGGACTGCCCTCAATGGAATACAAGGAAGCGCTTTTGTAGCCTGGCGATGAAGAGATCTTCGATTACAAAGGTACATGAGTATCCATCCGGTTCAATAAGTCGGCTGGATAGCTAGAGATTACGTGTGGACCCCGTCGTGGGCATCGCGATTTTCCTATGGGAGCGCGAGCCATTGTAAGATCCACAGCGCCACCATGCCTACCGAGATTGTCAGCAGCACATTGCGAGTCCGCCAGGCAATCAGGCCAGCGATAAGTCCGGCCAGCCAGCGAGGATTGACGAGGGAGAGATCAAGGGTGTTATTGAGCAGGAACAGCTGCGGCCAGATGATAGCCGAGAGCACAGCGATAGGCACCAGGCGCAGCACGCGTAGGAGCAAGGGATGAATCTCTCTTTTGCCAAAGAAAGCGATGAACGAGAGGCGAATGAGGTAGGTGGCCGCGCCGCAGCCCAGGATTAATAGCCAGGTATTCATGGTTGCTCCTCCTCTTGCGCATCGTTCTGGGGAATGGGAGAGCTTGCCCCCGGCTCCTGAGCGGATAGTAGGATGTCGGGAATGCTGGCTAATGGCGCGTCAGAATCCGCTGTGCTGGTGGATGTAACGGGCTGAGTTTCCTGAGTGCGCGCGCTTTTTATCTCGGCCAGCAGACCAGAGGCAATGCCAAGGGAAGTGGCCACCAGCAAGCCAGAATTGAAGGGCAGGCGTGTGGCCAGCAGCGCGCTCAGGCCAGCCACACTGGCGACACCGAGATCAACGCGGGTCTTAAGAGCAGGAACGACTATCGCAATAAAGGTCAACGGCAGGGTGAAGTCCAGCGACCAGCTTGCTGGGATATGCGCACCCAATAGCAAACCAGCCGCAGTACTGAGTTGCCAGATAAACCAGAGCGTCGTGCCCGCACCCAGGAGATACCAGTGCCTGGCTGGGTTCTGGCCGGACTGCTGATAGTGGATGATAACCACAGCATATACCTCGTCGGTCAGCAGATACGGTAGTAGCAGACTCCAGAGGAGTCTACGCCCCCTGAGATACGGCGCGAGCGACGCGCTGTAAAGGGCATGGCGCAAATTGATAATACAGACGGTCAATAGAATCACGCCCGCTGGCACGCTGACCTTCAGCAACTGGATAACCACAAACTGAGCCGAGCCCGCGAAGATGATCAATGACATGGCCTGTGTGAGCACGGGTGGAAGTCCAAAACCGCGCGCCGATACGCCATAAATCAGCCCGAAGGGTATCACGCCCAGCAGAATTGGTAATTCGGCTTTAATGCCGTTAAAAAATTCAGAACGTCGTGTTGTCATGCCGCCAGTATACGGTTACACTGGACGCGCTGTCTTGTACGTTCTTGCCCTTTCTGTTATTTTTATCCGACGAAAGATTGTTAAGGTTTTCGAGAAAAGAGCAGAATTGGAACGAGTTCAAATCTACCTGACCAGCGGCAGAAATACTTCAGGAAGACAGTGCATCGCCTGGCCAATATGCCCGTTGTATCCCCTAACGACAGCCACGAGCATATTGGCCAGGCGTGACGCCCAGCACAGCTTTGAAGTGGCGATTCAGGTGGCTCTGGTCGGTGAAACCTACCGCGGTCGCGACCTCTGCCAGAGGTACTGAAGCGCGAATCAGATGTTTGGCGCGTGAGACGCGAATCTGGGTCAGATAGCTGTGCGGAGGCAGGCCCACAGTCTCACGAAAGGCGCGCAGAAGATAGAAAGGGCTGAAATTGACTAGCGCGGCAAGCTCTTGTAGCGAAACATTCTCTGTAGCGTGCTCTTCTAGATAAGCGCGCACTCTGAGAATGTGCTCGCGTTCCTTGGAAAAGCCGAGCAAGACCGGAGGGAGGGTAGCATGCCGTCTGATGAGGTGTGCAAGGGTCCAGGTAAACATGGATTCCCGTTCCAACTCAGAGCGCGAGTTTGCCAGGGCCACGTGAAGTTGAGAAAGCATGCGAGCCATGGCCGGATCGTCGATCACAGGATTGGGGAAAAATGGGATGCCGGGCTGTTTCTCTACAACATCAAAGGCCGCGCGCTGCAAGAGTGAGATTTCTGGATAGAACATCCGATAACTCCACCCTTCCCTGTTCAGGCCCTCGCCTGTATGCATTTCTCCTGGATGAATCACCACAATACTACCCTGTGGCGCCACATGCATGTTTTTGCGATATTTAAAACGCTCACCTCCTTTATCGACAATCCCGATCGCGTAGCCCTCGTGCAGGTGGGGGACGAAAGCATGGGTAATAAAGGTAGCACGCAATAGCTCAAGATTGTCCAGGGTTGCATCACGCCAGAAAGTGACCTTTTCGCGCGCACCGCTTTTATCCAGGGGATCAAACAGAGAGGCCGCGTCAAAGTCGCGCGGGGCGTATTCCACTGGCAGCGGTTCGCTGTGCATGGGAAATGGCGGTTCGTTGTACTGCTCCATTGCTCTAGACTCCCTGATCAAAAAACCACTCGCCAGTTGAATAGCATCTTCTCTATGGTATCAGAAAGCAAACGAGAGAGACAAGAGGCCATCAGCCAGCATGCCTGATACTTTTTCTGACATTCTGACCACTTCCGCAAGTGCGAAAATTTCTCTATAATACAGATCACATTAGTTGTGGTAGAACTATACTAAGGTGGCACCTGGTGGATGCAGGCTCAAAATTGTCTCTCAGTTTGAGCATGTTCACCACTTAACGCTTTTGTAACTTACTTTTTACACACTTT
Organism: Candidatus Paraktedonobacter carboxidivorans; assembly: GCA_041156125.1. Classification (GTDB taxonomy): domain Bacteria; phylum Chloroflexota; class Ktedonobacteria; order Ktedonobacterales; family Ktedonobacteraceae; genus Paraktedonobacter; species Paraktedonobacter carboxidivorans. Next base: position 39,376 of record JBEVTI010000012.1, on the reverse strand, counting down.
CTGAAAAGGCGGTATCTTTCCTGTAGTATGAGAAAAAGCGAGGAACGCGCGCGATGAATCAGTTGCCGCGCACGCACGTAGATCTGCAACGTGTGGAGGCTGTTGTGAAGCGTCTCTTCCCAGCCAGGGATACACAAGTAGAACGAGTCCTGTCAGGGATTTCCACCTATGTCTACCGTATTTACTCGCAAGACCAAATCTATTATATGCGGATTTTGCCGGATGCGGAGGCGAGCTTTACGCCTGAAATCGCCGTGCTAACCCACCTGCGCCAGCAACAAATCACAGTGCCAGAGATTATCCATTATGAAGATCATAACAAGTTGCTGGGCCGATCCATTATGGTTGAGACGGAAATCACGGGGCTGGCGCTAAGCCAGTCCTCTTTACCCAGGGAGATCCTCGAAAAGGTTACGGTAGAGGCCGGGCGTGATCTGGCGCGCCTCAATGGTCTGACCGTGGAAGGCTTCGGATGGGTAAGTGTCAGGCGCGCGCAACCTACTCGCCTGCGCGCGCAGTGGCCGACCTTTCGCGCCTTTGCCCTGGCTTTCCGCGCAGTTGATCTGACCTATTTGCGCACACATGTGCTCAAGCCAGAGGAATGTAGACGCCTGGAACATGTCTTCGCACGCTATGACTCCTGGCTGGACAGTATCCAGCAGGGCTATCTCGCGCATGGCGACTTTGATAGCACGCACATTTTCCAGCATCATGGGCACTACACAGGTATTATCGACTTTGGCGAGGTGCGTGGCACTAATCGCTGGTATGATCTGGCCCATTTTCGTATCCGCGATAGCGCCCGCCCACCGTTTACGCTTTTTCAGGCACTCGAACGCGGCTACGCGGAAATCATGCCGCTACCCCCGGACTACGAGCTGAATTTGCGCCTGACCAGCCTGATTATCAATCTGCGCGCTCTTGTCCGTGCCTTCCAATCACGCCCTCCAGATCAATATATGTGGCGTCAACTGGAAATGCTTCACGAAGATGTGGCGATCCTTGCATAATAGAGCACGCGCCGTTTGCTACACTATTAGCTGTCGAGATGGCCGCAAAAGCCAGACCAGACAAATCTCACAAAAAGAGCTTTCCTGCCTATCCCGTTGCGTATTCAGCATATTCAGATTATACTATGGATCAATTCAAGCGCCGATGGAAGGAGAATAGGAACGGATGGCAGAACCTGTTACCGTTTTTTGCGCTGCCGCGCCTCAGGATAGCGCGTTGCTAGTGTTATGGGAAAGACACTTGTTGCCACTACAAGAAAATGGGCTGATTGTCATCTGGTCCGAGGCATACCTGCTAGCAGGCAAGGCGCACGACGAGCAGGTTGTCAAATACCTTGAGCAAGCCAGGATTATCGTCTTGCTACTGAGCGCAGATTTCCTGGTACATCACAAGTGTCGCACACTCATAGAGCAAGCCCTCCAATATTCCCTGAAAGGCCAGGCCAGCGTGGTACCTCTGCTGTTACGCTCTTGTGCCTGGGAGATGACAGGGTTGAGCCATCTAGCCAGTCTGCCCAGCGATAAGCGCCCGGTCATGAACTGGAGCAGGCGCGACGACGCCTGGCAAAATTGCGTGGACGGTCTTACCAGGGTACTCGCCGAGTTCACGTCTGCTGCATCCACGAACCTGGTCGGGCAGAGCCATGATCCGGTCCCGCCAGAGCTAACTCTCACGCCAGCGCATCCCGAACAGAGCGACGACGCACAAAAGTGGGCCGGGCAACCTGATGATAAGCCAGCACTGGCTGTTAGCCACGTGCCGCGTAACCAGTTAGTGGCGTACCATTCATGTGTGCTGAGCTATGCCAGCGCCGACGTGGATTTTGTGCGTAAACTGTACGCCGACCTTCAGGCCAGGGGTGTGGTATGTTGGTTCGCAGAACACGATCTAAAGCAGGGCGATAGAGTGCGCGCAGAGATCTACCAGGCTATTTTCCGCCAGAGGAAGCTTCTGCTTGTGCTTTCCCAGCATGCTATTGAGAGCCTCTGGGTTGAGGAAGAGGTCGAGGTAGCTCTGGACCGTGAACACCAGCAGCAAGGCACTTCCCTACTCTTCCCTCTGCGCCTGGACGATACCATCTTTCGCACCGACAAATACTGGGGCCTCTCTGTCCGCCAGCGCTACATCGGCGATTTCCGCCACTGGCAAGAGGATAACGCCTACCAGAACGCCTTGCTACGCCTGCTACGCGATTTACGCGCTTGAGGAGGATAAGGGGCCCAACTGATCCCGATCTGGTAGAGCTTTTGCAGCGGGGAAAACAGAATAGCATAATAAAGACTATCCTCTGCTATTCTTCGTTAGAAACTATAGTCTTCAGGAGCTATTAAACAGGAGTTACCAGAGATGAATATCTGTATTGCAGAGAAGAGTAGTTAAAACAGGCAAAGCAGAGGAAGAATGTTTATGAATAGCCAGGTTGAGAGTTCGCCAGGGGCTTCACCGACGCGTTCAAAACGCGCGCGGCGGCTCTGGCTCAGGATTATACTTGGAGCGGTACTGGCGTTTGTTGTGCTGGGAGGGATCACGCTGGGGGTGATTGGTGTCTATTTCTCGAATCAGGTATTGGAAGTGATCCATTATCTGCCAGGTTATGTTACGCCAGTGACAGCTGTAAGCGCTCATACGATCACATTACAACGCTCATCTGACACGCGGAGTCCCGGCGAGTTTGAAATCCAGTGGCCTGCCGGACAAGCCATTGTGGGTCCGGTACTCTCCGCCGACGCCAGGACGGTCACGCGCCAGCTCCTGCAAACAACAGCGCCTCTAACGCCAGGCACGTCAGTCTACTGGACCCGGAATGTGTATGCGGGCCAACTCAGGGACAGCCTGGGACTGAAGATTAATGATGTAGAGATACCTGATTCTTTGGGCGCAATGCCTGCCTGGTTTGTGCCTGGCAAACTCAACACCTGGGCTATCCTGGTCCACGGTCGGGGATCTTCGCGCGAGGAGACTCTGCGCGTCTTCCCGCCGCTGGCGAAGTTGGGTCTGCCCCTGCTGGCTATCTCGTACCGCAACGATATCGGCTCCCCGGTCAGCCCTGATGGCTTCAACCACCTGGGCGATAGCGAGTGGCAGGATCTGGATGCCGCCGCCCATTACGCTATGGCTCATGGAGCGCAACACCTGGTGATCTATGGCTGGTCACAAGGGGGAGCCGTGGTCGAGGCTTTTGTCCATCGTTCCACACTGGCCCACGCCGTTCAGGCCCTGATCCTCGATGCTCCTATTCTCAACTGGCGCGCGACTCTGGACTACCAGACCCGGCGGCTCGCGCTACCGAGCTTCTACGCGAATGTCGCCGAGACCGTCGTAAGCATCCGTAGCGGGATCAATTTTGACGCGCTCGACCAGTTGGACCAGTCGCAACCAGCAATCCCGCTTCTGCTCTTTCAAGGCACAAATGACAGTACAACCCCGCCTGCGATTTGCGACGCCTTTGCACAGGCTCATCCTACTTTTGTTACTTATATACGCGTACCCAATACCGAGCATACCGAAGCCTGGAATACCAACCTCCAGATCTACGATAGCCAGGTCAGTGTTTTCCTGACGCAAACGTTGCACTTAAACGGCTAGAGAGCCGCTCGAGTACTAAATCGATAGCGAAAGCCAGGCATGATCGATGGTCAGGTTGTGTTTATAGAAACGTGCCTGGATCAGAAGTGATACAATGGGTGGAAAAGGAGCAGCAAAATGATCCACTCAGTCAAATCTCCATGTGATGAAGCGCTTATGCAGGCGAAACCTTCCCATCACCGGTCTGGTGGACAAGGCGGGTGGGTGCTTGTTGCGACTATTTTGGGCTCAAGCATGGCCTTTATTGATGGCTCGGTTGTGAATGTGGCGCTCCCTGCTATCCAACGGGATTTTCATGCCTCTTCCAGCGAGCTACAATGGGTGGTAGAGGCTTACGCGCTTTTTCTGGCGGCACTGCTTCTGGTGGGAGGCGCGCTGGGCGACCGTCTGGGACGCAAGCGTGTCTTTATGATTGGTACAATGATTTTCGCGCTGGCCTCGATTCTCTGCGGGGCCGCGCAGTCAAATATCTGGCTGATTGTGGCACGCGCGCTCCAGGGTATTGGCGGGGCGCTGCTTGTACCGGGTAGTCTGGCTTTGATTAGCGCGTTTTTCCAGGCCGATCAGCGCGGACGCGCCATTGGTACGTGGTCAGGTTTTACCTCGGTGACTTCGGTGCTTGGTCCCTTGTTGGGCGGCTGGCTGGTACAATATGCCTCGTGGCGCCTGGTCTTTTTCCTGAATATTCCGCTGGCACTGATTGTGTTGCTGATTTCGTGGCGGGCTTTACCGGAAAGCCGCGACGAGGAGGCACATGGTAAGCTGGACTGGCCGGGCGCGCTCCTGGTGACACTTGGCCTCGCGGGCATTGTCTATGGTCTGATCCAAGCAGGCGCGACGGGTTTAGGACAGCTATCAGTGCTGAGCGCGCTAGCTCTGGGCGTCCTGGCGCTGGTGCTTTTCTTCTTTGTAGAAGCGCGTACTGCTCAGCCGATGGTTCCGCTCAATCTATTTCGCTCCCACTCTTTTCTTGGCGCGAATCTGCTAACCTTCTTGCTCTATGGTGCGTTGGCCGCTGCTACTTATTTTATCCCCTTTAACCTGATTCAGGTCCAGGGCTATACTGCCGCGATGGCGGGCGCGGCTCTCACTCCTTTCGCGGTGACTATGTTTCTGCTTTCGCGCCTGACCGGTGGTCTGGTGCGGCGCTTTGGCTCTAAACTTCCCCTGGTGATTGGTCCCATAATTACGACTCTGGGCTTTGTGCTCTACTCGCTAGTGAATATCGGTGGAAGCTACTGGACAACTTTCTTTCCTGCTGTGATTGTGATGAGCCTGGGCATGGCTGTGACTGTCGCACCTCTAACTACTACTGTAATGAACGCGGTAGCTCAACATGCCGCAGGTACTGCTTCTGGTATTAATAACGCGGTCTCGCGCACTGCCGGTCTGCTGGCAATCGCTGTCATGGGTATAGTTATGGTCAGTGTGTTCAAGACCAGCCTCACTGAGCGGCTCGCGACCCTGCCTCTGCCCACCAGCCTGCGCCAGGCTATTGAGGCTCAGAGCAATAGCCTGGCCGGTATTGTCCAACCACCAGGCATTAGCAGTTCCACTCACGCGCTGCTCCAGCAAGCAATCGATCAGTCCTTTATCAGTGGTTTTCGCGTTGTTATGCTAACCTGTGCAGGACTCGCTCTGGCCAGTGCCCTGATGTCTCTGCTGTTGATCGAAGGCAAAAAACCTGCTCAAATAACTCAGGCTGAGAAAGAGACAATCCCTGCTGTCCGCGAAGAGCAGTAATCAAGCTAAAAGAACACTCCTTGATCCTCAGGTGGCAGTTCAGGGAGAAAAACTTCTGAGAAACTCAAAATTGGGCATAAAATACTTGACAAAAAGCAAACAGTATGTTATATTTTTCTTGTCAAGAACTTTCTGGACCTTTTGCAGAGTTGAAACGCTCTGGTTGCCAACCAGCACATTAGCGACAAAACTTCAGATGACTCTCTTGGCACTCATGCTCTAGCATTATGATCGTATTCTAATGTAAAACCCTATCCTCCTCAACCTCACATAACTTCGACACAGAAAACTATTGCGGCGCTAAACTGGCATTGCTTTGCTGGTACCTGGAGATTGTGGGCCTGTCGGGCTGGCAGCGGCTGATCTCGACGCAAACTCTATTTCGTTGAACCGGCGTTACTTTGTTGGCACCTTGAAGATCGCTGGCCTATCTGTTGGGCTGGCAACAACCGACACATCCTGACGCTTGCTAGCATTGACGCCTGGCGCTAATCCCATTCTACATGCAGAGGAGGGTGGCATCCGCTCGCGCATTGAGCGCGGAATAGAGCGGATGCCGTGATCACCATGACCATCAACAAACAGTTGCTTCTAGCTTATCTGGAGGGGCGCCGTCGTCCAGTAGCCCAGCTCGATGGCGCAGCGCGCCTGCATAGCACGCTCTGCGAGGCTGCGCCGCTCTTCTATCTGCGTCTGCTAACCGACCGGGCTACCGATGTTTCGCACAAACGTGAGATCCTCTGGAACTGGTTGACTCAGGCTGAGGCGCGCCCGATCGAACGCTCGCAAGTGCTGGCTCTGCTCAACACCATGCCCATCGAGCAGGCTTTGCGCGTGCTGGAGTTGATCAGCGACCTGCGCCTCAATGGCCATCGCGCCCATACCCTGGTGCTGGCGTTCCTGCTTGGGCACCCGCGATTCGCTCCACTCGCAGCCACGCGCAAACGCCGTCTGATCCGGCTTCTCAAGCATACGCTGGGCGAGGCTACCTGGTCGTCTGTCAAGCGCGCGCTGGCCACAAGCAGCCCGGAAGGCGAGACGCTGCTCGCACGCGAGGTACTGCGCTACGCACCAGCGGGCAAAGAACTGGAGATACGCGAGGCCTTGCTTTTCCTGGCGGGACTCCCCCTGCCGGATGAGGTACACGAGCCGCTGCTAAAGATTAGTGAAGCCGCGCGTCGCAATCTGGAACTGGGCGAGAGTCTGCCCCTGGAGACGCTACTGGGTCTACGCGGAACTTATCATAAAGCAGCTTCAACCGAGAAGGTACGCAAGCTCAGCACGCCTGTGCAGCGCTCCTTGCATAGCGAAGGCGAACTGACAACCACCTATAAGGACCTGCTGAAGCACGGCCAGCCAGATCTCGACGAGAAGAACGCGAGCTTCCCAGAGCGGCTGCAATTGGCTACGAATGGTCTGCCACTGATCGAGGGACGCCTGGCGGTGGTGCTCGATCTTTCGGCCTCAATGGCTTCATCGGGCGAACGCCTGCATCATCCAGCCGCGCTGGCCCTGGTAATGGTCCGCCAGTTGCGTGAGCTTGTGCGCGAACTCGTGCTTGTGCAGGTCGGTGGCTCAGAACCCGCGCTCCAGCACTTCTCTCCAACGCCTGAGGGGCCAAGCGATCTGGCCAGCGGACTGTTGGAGGCGCTGCGCAGTGAGCCGCATCTTGTGATGATTGTCAGCGACGGTTATGAGAATATCCGCCAGGGCGATGTTGCTCAGATCGTCTCTGGCTTGCGCCAGTTGGAGATCCAACTGCCGATCTACCAGGTTGCTCCGCTCTTCACTGTAGCTGAGAACCTGGAACAGCGCCGCTTTGGCGCGAACATTCCTGTGCTACAACTCAGCCACGAGCAGGATATCCGCGAGCTGCTAGTCTACGTGCTGCTAGCCGTAGCTGGCGAGGCGTTGAGCGTGGCAGAGTTGCAACAATTGCAACAGATTCTATCTGTGGAGGTAACACCATGACCAGTATGAATGGACAACTGGCGACCGCTCCACGCGGCTTCTCAGGGCCACTCGCTGGCCTGGCCATGGAGCAGCCACAATCCTGGGGACTACTCGATGTGGTGCCCTTGCTCTCGCTTGAGCAGGTACCTGGTAGCGAGCAGTTCGTTGCTCCTTTGCAATATCTCTACCTGGTGCGCGTGCATACTTATGGCACGCTGGAGTTGCAGAATACAGCGAGCACAGGCGTCTTGATCGCGCCTATGCATATCGGTTTCTTCCAGAGCGGCGCGCAGAATCACGCCACCAGTCGCGTCATACTGCTGGACCCCAATGAGAAACTGATCGCTGACGACTGCTTCTGTATCCAGCAGTCACAGGGCGGCTTCCTGATCGAAGCGCAACAGCGTTTTATCGTGCTTCCGCTGGGTCTGCGCCGCGCCGCGCTGGGAAGCCGCAAGGAAAAGTCATTCAGCCGACTGTGGGATAAGATCGAGACTTTTAACCAACGCTATGGGATTAAACGCGGTGGACACCTGGAGCGCTTCCTGCGCCCCAACTTTCCCCGTCTGCTCCCGCTGCGCCACGCCTTTGAGACGCTACCACGGCAGGTAGGCGCGGCCTACTTTGTCAGCGGACGCCTGCTGGGGGTCGAGGTCATGCCTAACGCCGCCTGCTGGGCCGATATGGGACCAATCCTGACTATGTACTGTTATGGCGCAGCTGCTTTGCAGGCCGAGCGCCACCAGATGCAGCCAACGCGCACTCCGCTTAGCTTGAACGCGCTGACCGGTCTGGATGATCTTGCTCAGCGCCTGGCCCAGGCCCGTCAGCAGGACGCCGCGACCCGCCTGCAAGAACTGACAATCTTTGCGCAATACCCCTGGCAGTATACGCCTGAGGAAAGCAAAAAGGACCTGCAAATCATGCATATGGCCGCGCAGGAATGGACCGGGCAAAGCGTCCAAATCGCTCAACAGACCGTCTACCTCTCGGTCTTCCGCGATCTAAAAGACGATCTCTAAAAAGTTTCTCTGGTCTGGATCAGAAGAAGAGAGCCAGGTGAAAGAGACGCAATTGCGCACTCTCTCCTGGCTCTCTTCTTCTGATCCGCGCTATAAAGTTATCCCTGATGCACAAATTGCCGCTTTTCATTTAACCTCTTTGTTTGCCTCGTTTTGCTACGCGCGCCCTAAAGGTTGACATAGTGCGATTTCCCAGGCATACTTGATATATATTCCGATAAGGATACCGGTAATGGATCAAAAGAAACAACAGACCGCCAGGCGTCCAACCATTGCGGAAATTGCTAGCAGGGCGGGAGTCTCTATCCCTACAGTCTCACGCGTGCTGAATAACCGGCCAGATGTTGCTCCCGAGACGCGAGTCCATGTAGAGCGCGTCATCCAGGAGAGCGGGTTCGTTCGCAGCCGGATGGCCCATGCTCTAGGCCAGGGAAGCAGTGGCGTGGTCGATCTGGTAGTCCCAGACCTGGACAGTCCCTATACAGTAGAGGTTGTACGGGGAGTCGCGGAAGCTGTACAACGCACCACATTTCGTCTGGCCCTTTCCTTTACTCACAATACACGTCAGCTTGAGCAGGAATGGCTAGCGAAAATCATTGCGGGATCAACTGATGGGGTTATTCTACTGCTTGCGCGAGGACAATCCCGTCAACTTGACGAACTGCGGCGACTAAATATCCCCTTTGTGGTGGTCGATCAGCGCGGCGAGTTAGGCAATGATGTGCCATCTGTGGGAGCGACAAACTGGCTGGGCGGGCGTACCGCGACAGAATACTTGCTCTCGCTCAAGCATCGCCGCATTGGCATCATCAGCGGCTCGGCGTCACTACGCTGTAGCCTTGATCGTATCGCTGGCTATCGGGCCGCGCTGGAGGCTGACGGGATAGCTGTTGATCCAGAACTGATCCGCCCTGGTGAATATACTCAACCCACAGGCTATGGACAAACCTGCGCATTGCTGGATCTGCCAGATCCACCTACAGCCATTTTTGCTGGCTGCGATTTGCAGGCAATGGGAGTCTATAGCGCCTTGCGCGTACATGGCTTGCATATCCCTGAACAGATGAGCGTGCTTGGCTTCGATGATGTACAACTCTCATCGATGGTTACTCCTACGCTGACAACCATTCGCCAGCCACTGGCCGAGATGGGACGCATGGCCACTACTATGTTGCTACGCCAGATCGCTGAGGAACCCCTGGACAGTATGCGCGCCGAACTTACCACATCTCTGATCATACGCGAATCGTGCGCTTCTCTTTCTCTCTAAAAGTAGCAGACCATCGTTCTTTAGGTATTCGCTCTACTGAGACAGTAGCAAAGAAAATCACAAGGAGGATTTTCAATGAGAACCTTGAACGTATTGACTGAGACGCAAAGCGAGCAATTTATTGAAGAAGGCTATACCAGGTTAGAGGAAGCATTTCCACGCCAGCAGGCTCTGTTGGCCCAGGCTTTTTTATGGGAACGCCTGGCTGAACGTGGGATACGTAGAGACGATCGCTCCACCTGGCAAGAGCCAATGGTACGCATTAACGAGACATACGATGACGCTGTTTTCCAGGCGTGTGCAACCCCACGTCTTGTTGGCGCGATTGAAGACCTGGTGGGTCAGGGACGGTACGTGGAGGCTCAGAAAAGCACCTGTTGGGGCTGGTGGCCGGTAAACTTTGCTCTGGGTAGCCAGCAACCCTGGGATGTTCCCACAACAGGCTGGCACTGGGATGGCAATTACTTTCGCCATTTTGTGGATAGTCCTGAGCAAGGCCTGCTCCTGCTCTGCCTGTTCTCAGAAACCCAACCATATGGAGGAGGAACAACTGTCGCGACAGGCTCTCATAAGATTGTCGCGCGTTTTCTTAACCAGTATGCCGCAGGGCTGGAACTTCGCCCGGCTATAGAGCTGTGCAATCGCTCCCATCCCTGGCTAGAGACATTAACTGGCTCTACAGGAGCCCTGGTGGAGCATCGGGTTGAATACTTCATGGAAAATCCCTATCAAGATGGGAGCAAGACTACCTTGCGCGTTGTTGAAACGACAGGTCTGCCAGGAGATATTTTTCTCTGCCACCCCTTTCTCTATCACAGTTCCTCGCAAAATCACTCAGGCATCCCACGTTTTATGTGCAATCGTACAACACCGCTCACGGAGCGCATGCAAACGCAGCGCGACGATGGCAATTACTCGCCCCTCGAGATCAGCATTCGGCGGGCGCTTCTCGCATAATATGCTTTACACCGCGGTTCGCCTGGCGAGATGTACCTGTGGTTGGAGTTCCTTCACTGGCACGTTCTTTTTTCACTATGCGAGGACTCTGCTCTCGTGCCACAACAACCAGCGTTTGCGCTCCAGCCCTCCCGCATAGCCAGTCAAAGAGGCATCCGCTCCAACCACGCGATGGCAGGGAAGCACAATCGCTACCGGGTTAAGCGCGTTAGCCGCTCCGACCGCCCGGAACGCGGTTGGTTTGCCCAGTTGTGCCGCCAGAGCTCCGTAGGTCGTCGTCGTTCCGACTGGAATCGCGCGTAATGCTGACCAGACCAGTTGCTGAAAGACGGTGCCTCCAGTCTTCACGGCAATGTCGTCAAGGCAACTATACTCACCCGTAAGGTAGGCACGAATGCGGTAGCTTATGCCAGACGGATTTGTTGTCTGCGTTAGATGGACCGTTCCGTAGCGCCGCTGCAGCAAGGTCATCATACGCGTTTCATAATCCGCGTAATCCAGCGAACAGAGATATTCGCCATCAACGACAAGCACGATCATTCCAAGAGGAGAGTCGAGAGAATCGTAGTAAAGTTTTTTCATTTGTCTTTGCCCTTTCATAACAACCGACGTAAATCATCAAATACGTATTGGACCGTTTCTCTCATCTCACGCGAGATCGGGTGCACAATCCATGCAGACGACGATACATTGAATGAGACGAGAGCCGCCCTGCTCCTGCGAAGTAGCAGGCGGCACGCACTTATTCTATACCAGGCATGCTGCAATGTCTGGCAGCTTTCGGACACGACCATTCAAGTGATCATGTCCGAAAATCGCCAGCATTCTTGCTATACTTTGGGTATCATAGGCTTATGGAAACACAACATATCACCGCTGATTTCAACCTGTGCTATCGTGCCATTTGCAGTCGCGATGCTCGCTTCGATGGACTCTTTTTTACTGCCGTCACGACGACAGGGATCTATTGTCGTCCTATTTGCCCGGCACCGACTCCCTATGCCGAGCATGTCTACTTCTATGCATGTGCAGCGGCGGCAGAGGCAGCTGGCTATCGCGCCTGTCGCCGCTGTCACCCGGAAGCCAGCCCCGGTTCTCCTGAGTGGAATGTGCGGGCCGACCTGGTAGCTCGCGCGTTACGGTTGATTGCTAACGGTGTTGTGGATACCGAGGGTGTCGCTGGCCTGGCGAGCCGTCTCGCGGTCAGCGGGCGTCACCTGCACCGGGAACTGGTGGCTGAAGTCGGAGTCGGCCCACTGGCACTGGCACGAACACGCCGCGCCCAGGCGGCTCGCCTCCTGATCGATCAAACCGACCTGTCTCTCACGGCTATCGCCTTTACCGCCGGTTTTGCCAGCCTGCGGCAGTTTAATGATACGATGCAGGCAGCTTTCGGCTGCGCTCCCTCTACCTTTCGCCGACGTTCGCCCTCAGAACAACAAGGAGAGGGTAAACTAACGTTACGCTTGCCGTATCGTCCTCCGCTCGCGGTCGCGGACCTCCTCTCATATCTGGCAAGGCGAGCCATTCCGGGGGTCGAGGAGGTAAGCAAGAAGCAGTATCGACGCACCGTTGCATTCCCGCAATCGCAGGGGATTATCGAATTGGAGCCACTTGAGCGAAACTCTGCCATCCTGTTGCACTTACAGTTGACGGGCCTGAGTGATCTCAATCTGATGGTGCAACGCTGTCGGCAACTCTTTGATCTGGACGCGAGCCCCTCTGCCATTGCCACAATCCTGACAAGCGACCCGCTACTCGCACCGCTTGTCGCCGCGCGCCCCGGGCTACGCGTCCCAGGAACCGTTGATGGGTTTGAGCTGGCAGTGCGGGCCATTGTCGGGCAACAGGTTTCAGTGGCAGGCGCACGAACCCTTGTCAGCCGGCTGGTTAACGCCTGTGGCACGCCACTGGAACAGCCGCAGGGAACTCTCACCCACCTCTTTCCACCGCCCCACGTCGTAGCAAATGCGGACCTGCGAGGGCTCGGACTGACAAATGGGCGCATCAAAGCGCTGCAGGCCCTTGCCCACGCAGTCGTTGAGGAAGAACTCGTGCTCGATCGCAGCGCTGAGCGAGAGCAGACTGTCGCGCGCTTGCAGCGCCTTCCCGGAGTAGGACCGTGGACAGCAGCCTATATTGCGATGCGAACGCTTGGCGATCCTGACGCGTTTCCTACGACTGACCTGGGCTTACGGCGGGCCTTCGCACAACACGGGGTCAGCACCGATCTGCGGAGTATCGAGAGTCGAGTTGAAGGATGGCGTCCCTGGCGTGCCTATGCAGCACAGCACCTGTGGGCAAGCCTCGCCAGTTCTCCCTCTCTGAGCCCGCTTGTACGCACACGTCAATCAGGCTCAGAGAGTTCAGAGAGTACAATGGATGCCGACTCAGTTTCTGCCAATCTTGCATGCGCATTAGAATAAGTACATCAGCGGAAAGGAGCCAGTTCTGCCAGGTTTCAGGCGCGACGACAAATAAAGAGCAATCCGAGCGGTGTTCCAGCGGAGACTTTGAGTCCCGGCTTCTCATGAAGGGTTTTTGCGTCAGCATGAATATTTTGCGTCATCACGGCGAAACCACTCTCTTCCATGACTTTCTGGTAAGCAGACACTGAACGACGTGAGACGGGCAGGCGCAATCCTTCCGCGCTGGGCATGGCGGATAAACCACGGCCAAAGTCGGTGAGAGCACCTTTCTTTGCTAATGCATGGACAAAATCCGGGTGTGGCACCGCGGCAAGCAGGAGACCACCCTCAATCAAGATACGAGTACACTCACGCAAGGCATTTTCCAGACCAGTGGTTGTCAATTCATTGAAGAGCATGCTGGCCAGGACGAGATGGAAACTGGCATCTGGGAATGGAAAAGGATCTTGCACATCCAGGGTGCAATACTCCGCGCCAGCAATCTGGAAGGTGGATTGGGCAATAGCGAGCAATTCCCGCGATTGGTCAGTGATTACCAGACGCGTAGGAAGTTGACCAGAGAAGCGCCGTAAGAGGAGTGGGGCGAAGTAGCCGTTACCTGCGCCTAATTCGAGAAGCGCGTTTTCTGCAATGCTGTCGATTTGCGTGAGAATGCTGTCGTTGAGCACGTACCGCTTGAAAGCGCCACCGTGATAGCCAGTGAGGCGGTGCCACTGCTTCGCGATACGATCATAGTATGCTGTTCGAGATATGTTTCTTTTTCCTTCTCAATTTTTCAAGCCTCTAAGATGAGGCTGATGAATATTGTAGTTGAACACCTTCGATCATTTCTATACAATCTCTGCCAGAGAATGCGGTAAATATACATCACCTCTGTCAGCAGAACAACCACTGTTGTAATTTTTCAGCGGAGCTACGGAGAGGCGCTTGAGCGGCGCGTAGCTTGTATAGAGAACTTGGTAAGAGGTATTGTCAACCTGGCTGTTTCCCCTGATAATTTTTCCTTCACAGGAAGATTTCGGAGCATTTTTCTGCTAATGCTTTACAAAAAAGAGGCCCCAAAAACATCTTGCTTGCCCATTTTTCAGAAAAATAAGCCCGGCATTGCGTTAAGTTGACAATACCATTGTCTTTTAGCGGGAATTGCGACCTTCGTTGAGGCGCCAGATGATCCGGCCTCGCTTCAGATCGTAGGGCGAAAGCGCAACCCGCACCTTGTCGCCCGCCACAAGACGTATATTTGATAGCCGCAAACGTCCGGCAGGCACTGCCATCACCTGATGCTGCTCATCGATTTGGATTTTAAATGTGGAGTTGCGAAAGACCTCAAGTACTTCCCCAACGACCAGAATTTCATCTCTCTCTTTTACCATACAATCCTTCCTTTACCATACTCAGTTCAACACAGTCTCTTCAAGAACCGCCCTATGGAGATTGGTCTCACTGAGATCCGCGTCGCGCAGGTTTGCGCGATATAGCAACGTCCCATTGAGATTTGCCCCACACAGGTTCGCTCGACAAAGATGGGTGCCGCTCAAGTCAGCGCCGCTGAGATTAGCCTGGCTGAGATTAGCTCTGATCAAGTTGGCCCGATAAAGATCGGCCCAGGTGAAGTCTACATCGCTGAGGTCCACTCCGCTCAAGTCGGCATTGCTCAAACAAGCCCAGGCCAAATCGGAGCCGCTGAGATCGGGCCGAATATCTGGATGCTCTTGCCTCCACTGATTCCAGGTGTGGACACTCTGTCTGAGAAGGTCAAGATGTTGCTGATTCGCCAATTGATTTACCTCCAAATGTGTCTTTGTTATACGCATGATAATCCGTCCCATTCAGCTCGCTTGCAATGTCACTCCTCTCCAGACGAGCGAGCAAAAAACACGCTCACTCCCCTCAAATCGAGCAAGAAGACCATCTTCAAGCGTCTGTTCGATCCGAACAAGAGAGGTGGCTCGCATAGAGGAAGAACAACCAGAAAGAGCACAGAGAGGTGGCGCAGCAAAAGAGGAAGATTAAGAGCGGCTCTGTTACACGATACCCTACCGGGTGTGCAAGGCCAGGAGGCGCATCGTGTTTTGCTGCCCATGCTCTAAAACATGTGCTAACACAATTTATCTCCTTTCCTAATTGGCTGGATGAGCATTCAGCCTGAAACAATATAAAGGCTTTGTTCACTGAACAGGTAACTAAAGTATAGCAGCCATCAGCACAAATTACAAGAGCTACTCCATGTTTCCAATATGTCAATGTACCTATGTATCGTCCTTTCATAAAAGAGAGGCGAGTTTCAAAGTAGGTGAGTAAGCAAAAGTCGAGTCTCAGCCAACGAGGTTCTCGCCTGTTCCTCAAGAGATCTTACCTTTGAGATGCTGACTGATGTGTGTTTCAGCCTTATCCATCTCACTCGTGGATGCTTTCTGTCTTTGGAATGCTGCAAAAGATGGCACCTGGGTTACCACCACGCCAGCTACAATGATGACGCCACTGAGAAGCATATTCAGAGAAATATGTTCACCCAAAAAGAGACTTCCACCTCCCATACTCACGACAGGCAAAAGATTCAGGAAGATCCCAGCTTGAGTGCTGGGAAGCCGGGTAACACCATAATTCCAGAGCATCGTAGCAACCACAGTGCTACCGAACGCGAGCAGAGCAAAGGCAAACCAATCT
Organism: Candidatus Paraktedonobacter carboxidivorans; assembly: GCA_041156125.1. Lineage (GTDB taxonomy): Bacteria > Chloroflexota > Ktedonobacteria > Ktedonobacterales > Ktedonobacteraceae > Paraktedonobacter > Paraktedonobacter carboxidivorans. The sequence continues at coordinate 23,738 of JBEVTI010000012.1, read as the reverse complement.
CCTTCACGAAGTTGCACAAAAGCTGGGAGAAGATGTGGGTCCCACAAAAAAACCAGCGGAAGCGTACCTACAATGGTTGTGAACCCCGTACTGACGGGCGCGCCATACCTGGAACTGAGTGGACGCACCGCTACGGTGTACATGGCCCACATCATGGATGCGAAAAGCACGAGTCCCATGCCCCAAAAGAGTGTTGCTTTATGTTCAGGGAGCAATGCTGTCCAGCCAATCAGGGTAGCCACTCCTCCCAGGCTCAGTGCCAAACCGACCAGCCCTGTCCAGTGTAGCGGTTCGCGCTCGACCACGCGCGAGAATAAGGCAATCCAGAGGGGGGCTGTAGCAACCAGGAGGCCTCCCATACCGGCAGAAACCCACTCAAGTCCATAGGTGACGGCGACATTGTATCCCAGAATACTTGCGAAACCGCAAAAGATCGCACGTAGCAGATCGGCGCGGCTCCAGTGTTGTTTGCGCATCCGCAGAATAAGCGGGACAAAGAACAGAGACGCGACGACAAAGCGCCCCACGACGAGATGAGGCGGGCTGAGGGATCTGAGCAGATAACGATTGGCGACTGGAGCGAGTCCCCAGCAGAGAACAGCGAGGAGCAACACTCCTATTGCAGAAAGAAACGCTGTACGCTCTCTTCCAGGCATGCTTCTTATTCCTTTTCCTGAGTAGGAGAAAGCACAGCTATAACTTCGATTTCGACCAGGAGGCTGGGATCGATCAACTGGCGGACTTCAACCATAGCAGTGGCCGGTCGGATCTCACGAAAAATTTCGCCGTGTGCGCGGCCCACTGCTTCCCAGAGAGAAATATCTGTCACATAGTGACGTGTCAGCACGACATCTTGTAGGGAAGCGCCAGCTTCTTGCAGGGCGACCCCGACCCGTCGCAAAATTTCTTTGGCCTGAGCATAGGCATCTCCTGCATAGAGAGCCTTCCCATCTGGTCCGCTAGCTGTCGTCCCAGAGACAAAAACAAATTGACCAGCACGAACGGCGCGCGAATAGCCAACAACAGCCTCCCAAGGAGAACCTGACGCGATGTGTTGTTTAAACATATGTTTCCTTTTCTCGGTGTACCATACCCTCTGCGTAGTATATTGACGACTATGGTAGTATAGTAAACAATATACACGCTATTGTCAATCCTTCCGCTGTTGAAAAACGGGAACTCGCTTCTTGTAGGCGCAAGTCCGGGCACAGACTGCTCTAAAGAAAACAAAGAGCGCGGAGAAGACGATCTGTGATGCTTCATAGCTGAAACAGATGCTTTGAGGAGTAATCAGATGGATCAGATGGAATTACTGATTGAACATATGAGCATGTTCAATTTTTCGCCATATGAAACGCGCGCATACTGTGCGCTCCTGCGGAAATCGCCTATGAATGGTCACGAGGTCAGTCGAGTTGCAGGGATTCCGCCATCGAAAATCTACGAGACACTGCAGCGTCTCCACCAGAAGGGCGCGGTTCTGCTCTATCATTCCGAACCAACGCTCTATGCTCCCGTTCCCTACAAGGATCTCCTCGCCAGTTTACACCAGCACACAGAGGCAACCTTCCAGGCAGTCACGCAAGAACTTGGGCAATTGGGAAAGGAGAGCGATGATAGTCTGACGTGGTCGTTGACTGGCCCCGTAAATATTATCGATGTGATGACACGCATTATTTCGCGCGCCACGCAGTGCGTGTACGCAGCCCTCTGGGATCAGGAGCTTGCTGTGCTGGCAGAGGAATTAACACAGGCTCACCAGCGAGGCGTTGAATTGCAGATAGCTATCTATGGTACATTTCACCTGGAAGTTCCTCATACCTATGATTTGACCCTTTGTGGCCAGAGTGCGCAAGAACGCCTTGGAGGACGTAGGCTCTCCGTATTGATTAGAGATCATCAGGAAGCCTGTGTGGCTGAGTTTACCGCAGCGGGAAACGGTCAGGGCATCTGGACAGGGAATACGATTATTGCGTTGTTAGCCACAGAGTATGTAAAAGAAGATATTATGGGACGCAGTCTCATCAACGAACTGGGTGAAGAGCGTTACCAGGCATTACGACGCGAGAATCCAATGCTCGCTGCTATGCTGCGTTTTGAGGGATAAAGAAACGCGGCTTCACAGAAGTATCTCAACCGGGGTGCCGCTTCTGAAAAAAGGGGGCTGGCAGAGAAACGGGTAGTGAGCGTTATGGAGCCAGCTCACATTCTCGTCTTTCGCTAGCAGACAAAAGATAATCAGAGGTGAAGCGGCATATTTTTGGCCAAAGCGTACCGCCTGGTTGATGATAAATCCCAAGCAAAGTACAGACCGGAGGACAAAAGATGACGCTGACCCTTTCGCGCGCTGAAGCCCGGCGCTTTCTGGCCAACTATCATTTTACGCCAACCAATGTGCCTGGTGTGTTTGAGCGTCTGGGCACGGTACAATATGACCCGCTCAATCCAGTGGGGCGCAATCCTGATCTGGTCTTGCAGGCGCGGGTGCCAGGCTATCAGGTGGATGACTGGCAAAAGACTGCTTACATTGATCGGCTGGTCTATGACGCCTGGGACAAGATGGCATGCCTGGTACCGATGAGCGACTGGCCAATGCGCGCCCGCCTGCGCGCCCGCACCTATAATCTACATCCGCTGCTGCTGGAAGAACAGGCCGACGCGGTCGCGGCGGCACTGGCCGAACTGGATGCGCGCGGGCCGCTTTCCTCATTGGAGTTTGCAGATCAATCGCACTTCACCGACCGCGACGCCTGGTATGGTCCCAAGCGCATCAAGCACATCTTGCGGGCACTGTGGGATCGCGGACTGATTGTGACCCATCACCGCCAGGGTGCTCGCCATTACTATGACCGGGCCGAGCGCGTCATTCCCCCCGCATACTTTTACGCTCCACCAGTGGAGGATGAGGACGAGTCAACACGCTGGATGCTGACCCGGCGTGGTCAGACCATGGGCCTCATCCGCCCTTCTGGGGACCCCAGCATCTGGTTTGGCTGTGGCGCGACTTCCCGGCGCGCGCCAGCGTTCAAAGAACTGGTAGAGAGGGGCACGCTAACGCCTGTGCAAATCGGCGAAAACGGTGCGAAGGGCTGGCCCGCCTATCTGCCAACGAGCGCGCTGCCGCTGCTAGAAGCCCCCGCACCGGCGCCACGCGTCATTTTTCTGGGTCCACTGGATAGCCTGCTGTGGGACCGGCGCGGCGTGATGCAGCTTTTCGATTTTGATTACGTCTGGGAGGTCTACAAGCCCGAACCACAGCGCCTTTGGGGCTACTATGTGCTGCCGGTTTTCTATGAGGATCGCTTTGTGGCCCGGTTGGATGGTCGCCTGGAACAAGGGACCTGGACGATTACACGCTGGTGGTGGGAGCCAGATGTGAAGCCCACTCCTGACCTGCTGGACGCGCTACACGTGGCTGCCGAAAACTTCGCCCACTACCTGCGCGCCAATAGCGTGCGCGTTGAGGCAGGAGTGGCGCCTTTGGTCCGCCAGGCGATGACTATCGAGTAAAGTGGCCAGTTTCCGTCAAGGAAATGGACCTGGATGGGCGTAGAGAAATGATCCAGTCCCATTTCCTTAATAAGAGAACTGAGAGACTACACGTTGCTACAGGTCGTGCCATTCAGCTTAAACGAAGTAGGAGCGGCATTGGTCCCGCTCCAGGCTCCGTTAAAGCCAAAGTTGGTATTGGCGCCAGGAGCCAGTGTCCCATTGTAAGAGAGGTTAGTCGCACTTACATTCCCTCCCGATTGGATGTCGCTGGCGTTCCAGATTTGCGTGATTGTCTGCCCATTCGCAAAGGACCAGGCCAGAGTCCAGCCATTGATGGCGCTCGAGCTGGTATTAGTGATCGTGACGCTGGCGCCAAAACCACCCGTCCACTGGCTTGTGATCGTATAATGCACGCTACAGTTTGCTCCTCCGGTTGGGCTGGTAGGCGTCGGAGTTACGGGAACACTGGTGGGTGTCGCGGCAACTGGAGTGGTCGGCACACGCGTGGGGGTTGCCGTTGGAGTTGAAGGCGGTGGGGTGGTGGCGGTACCTCCCAGGGCATTCAGGAAGGACGTATAAGCGGCTTTGGGCTGGTAGTTGCTATCGTAGAGCAATGCCTGACCCTGACCAGAGAACGTGCTGGGAACCCAGGAGTCCGGCTCTCCGATGCCCCAGATGGTAATATCATTGCAGCGTGAAACCGCCAGGCAAGCTTTGGCGACGTTAGCATAATCGGTGGCCTGTTGGTTAAGGTTGGCGCTGCTAGCTGGTGTGGGCATGCGGTCGTCGAGTTCCGTGATCTGCACATCAATGCCTAGATTCGCGAATTTCTGTAAGGTGGTCTGGAAGTCAGCGGGAACCTGCCCAACAATAAAGTGAGACTGGAAGCCCACACAATCAATCGGCACACCACTTGCCTTGAAGCTCTGCACCAGCGCGAACACAGCCTGACTTTTCGCGCTATTCATGTCCTCAATGTTGTAGTCGTTGTAGCACAACTTGGCGTTGGGATCTGCTGCGCGGGCTGTAGTAAACGCATCAGCAATATAATTGTTCCCAATCAGATTCTGGAAGGCGTCGCTGCGCCGGGTGCCATCATCGTTAAAAGCTTCATTGACCACATCCCAGTACCAGATTTCGCCTTTAAAATGGGTCACTTCGGTCGTAATATGGTTATTCATGGCCGAGAGCAGGGCGCTGCTGGAGGTAATGTTGTTGACCCAGCCGGCAAGCTGGCTATGCCAGACCAGCGTATGGCCACGAATCTTCATGCTATGACTCTGGGCGTGACTCACAATCGAATCAGCCGGTGCAAAGTTAAAGGTCCCCTGCGAGGGTTCCGTCGTTTGCCACTTCATCTCGTTGCCAGGAGTTACACCATCAAATTGACTATCGAGAATCGTCGTGTACGGGTTATTGCCTAGAAGATTGTTTTCAACAGCGGCCCCAATGGTCCTACCGCTGGCCGCACCAGCCTGTGCCAGGCTCGTAGCAGCCGAAGCCGAATGCAGCATCACTGCGCTCAAACACAGTGACAGGAGGAGAAATGCCAGGGGAATGACGAAAAACCTTTTTCGTCCGAGACTACTAAACATCCTTGTTTTCCTTTCTGTCTTCCACGATTGGAAGCACCTCAGCGCGCTGGAATGCAGATCCTCAGCTCAAGCGGTTTCAGCTACGCCCTCCCTCCGCTCATCTTGAGCAAAGGCATTTTATGATAGCGCTTTCATAAACTTAATACAGATATAACCGATTCTCTGTGTGTCTGTCAAGCCCTATACGTCTGTTTCATGTATAGAATACGCTCGGAAATATTACAATGCAGATCTTTCCACTCGACAAGTTCTACGCCGCCTATCTTTTTGCCAGCGCTCCCAGCCACTAAAACTTGACATAGCGAAGTAGTCTATGGTATTCATTAACCATGAGCTATGCACGCGCTTGCGGCTTGTGAGCGAGATTGAAAAGGAAACGGATTTGAGCCAGAGAGGAATGAACCGCAAAACTAATCTTGCCCAGGATATCACCATTTTTGATGTAGCGGAGAAAGCTGGTGTATCGCATTCCACTGTCTCCCGCGTCCTCAATAATAAAAACAATGTCAGTGCTAAAACACGTGAACGCGTCCTGTATACCATGGAACAGCTTGGGTATGTTGGTAACATTCATGCTCGCAGGTTGGCTGGCGGTTCCTCACGCGTCATTGGGCTACTGGTAGATCATCTCAATACCGGTTATACGGATAAACTTCTTCGGGGAATTGATGAGGCGCTAGAAGCCCATGGCTATAACTTGATGCTGTACACGACACATCGCCAGAAAACCAGGGAAGCTGCTTACGTGGCGACAATGACGCAAGGCTTTGCCGATGGGCTTATTCTGATAGTGCCTCGCAACGAGAAGGCCTATCTGGAGACGTTGCAACAACGCAAATTTCCCTATGTGCTCATCGATTATCAGGGCTATAACCGACATATTCCCTCAATTATCACAACAAACAGAAAAGGGGGATATGACGCGACGGCATATCTAATTGAAACAGGGCACCAGCGCATTGGCTTTATCACCGGAGAAATGGCGTATGGATGTGCATCCGAGCGCCTCGCTGGCTATCGAGCTGCGCTTGAAGATTATCACATTGCTTTTGATCCTGAGCTTGTGAGCGAGGGCAATTTCCTGCAACCACAGGGCTACCAGTGTGCCTATCAGCTTCTCGGTTTGCCACATGCGCCTACAGCCCTTTTTGTCTCAAATGATGTCATGGCTTTTGGCGCCATGGAAGCCGCGCGCGAACTCGGCTTGCGCATCCCCGCTGATCTCTCAATCATCGGTTTTGATGATATTTCGCAGGCAGCTCATATGCATCCCCCGCTTTCTACCGTGCGCCAGCCGCTGGAAGAAATGGGGCGCAGTGCCGTCAATCTGCTTTGCAAATATATTGCCAATCCCCTCGATGAGATCGAACGGGTTGAATTATCGACCAGACTCGTTATTCGAGAATCTTGCCAGCCCCTGCCTCCTACGCCTCCTCCAGGCAAACCGTGACTTCCCTACTCTTTGAAGCAGGACTCTGGTCTTATATCTGCGAGAAGAATGCACCAGGGCGAGTTAGTGCAAGCCAGTGGGACGAGTGGAGGAAATCTCTACCAACAATTGAGTCCATCTGCTCACTCAGCCTCAACGTGGCCACTACCATCTCACGACGCATGAGTGTTCCATTGTAGAAATGCTCCTCTGGTGTGCAGATCGGCTTCAGAGAAGTCCACTCCTGGAGACCAATCAGGCTGCCTGGTCCAAGTAGGAAGAACTGGATTAAGGTTCAAATCCATGCGATTGTACCAGGCATTAGGACTATTCTCCCAATGCTGTCGCCGCTTACCCTGATCTCCACACATAGTCCAAAGAGCCATAGACGCGCAGAGGTGTTATTCGATCTATTACATAGTTAAGTTACAATAAATGACGAATATCTTATTCGATTGAATATCTTTTTTTTAAAAATTGAGGAAGTAGTATGTACTATCCACCAGACCGATCCGGTCAACCAGCCCAGCAACCACCGTACCTACCACAGACCCCTAATCAGCAATCCTGGCAGACTATGCCACCACAGCCGTACCCACCAGCGCAGGGGCAGCAGCCCTGGCAGGCCACACCACCACAGCCACTGCCTCCAATACGCCGTCGGCGCGCCGGGCGCGTGGTTGCCATAGTCATTGGAATCGTTATTGCCTTGATTGTGATCAGCGCGATCGCCAACGGCGCCAGGAATGACAGCAGTGGTACCACATAGGTTACCGCCACGCAGGCCAGCACTCAGGCAAGCCTGGCCGCGACCACTGTCAGCACCGCGAGCCAGCCAACGCCGAAGCCGAGCTTCGCTACCTTTGGCAATGGCACCTGGCGTGTGGGAAGCGATATCAAGTCGGGAACGTATCGCACCAGGGAAGGCTCGCCGGGATGTTACTACGCCAGGCTCAAAGGATTCAGCGGTAACATTGGTGATATACTGGCAAACGACAATACGGATGATCCCGCGATTGTCACAATTGCGAGCAGCGACAAAGGGTTCCAATCCACTAGTTGTGGCACCTGGACCAGAGATCTGTCCAGGATCACCGCTAGCAAGACTACATTCCAGGACGGGACATATTTTGTTGGTACCGATATCACGCCGGGCACTTATAAGAGTCAGGCGCAGACTGGCTGCTACTATGCGCGACTCAAGGGCTTTAGTGGAGGCATCGATGATATCGCCTCGAATAATAATACGGATTCGCCCGCGATTGTGACAATCTCCGGGTCGGATAAAGGCTTCCAGAGCAAGAACTGCGGCACCTGGAGCAAGGTGTAGCACTCTCGCGTGCCCCTGGAGCGTAGCGCATCTCCGCGAATTTTCCGAGAAAATCCTGAATTGTCCAATACCACAATGGCACAGTTCACTAGTGCTAAGGTAGTGGGTTATGCCATTGTGGTATTGGCTCTTGAGTATCAATAGAACGGGAAACAAGGTTAGCGCACTTCTATGCTAGAATCGTAATGTATTTCTTCCTGTTTGCATGGAAGAGCGCTACGTGTACTGCGGGTAGCGCGGGACGCGGGCGTCAAGCGTGTCGTGATGACCTCTTCTTTCGCTGCGATTGGTTACGGCCTCAAACCCATGGATCGCCCCTTTTCTGAGGAAGACTGGTCTAATCTGAATGACCGCAATATAGAACGAAGACTCTATTAGCGCAACCGCTGAGAGTCTGGTGCAGCTTGAGCCACTTCGGCATGCAAAACCCTTGACAAAGCCGCGCTAATATTTTTGCACTCTATAAAAATTACTTGCCAACAGTAAAAATTACTAATCTTCCAGCGCGCACCCTTTGCGCAAGAACGCGCTTGCGAGTAGCGAGATCTAGAGCCAGCCAGCGATAATCCCAATGCGCTGAACAAGCCCTGGTCCGAGAGCCAGACCATTGGGAGATCGGGCCTCTGGCTGAGAAGTAAATAGCCCTCGACAAGCTCATTGTACCCAGGTATACTAAGGGAAGCCACCATGCCAGCGTTGGTGATGCAAGCATTTCTCTCACGCCAGGCAATCAAGAAGGAGACCACCATTATGCCTCTGCCACCAGAACCGAAAAAAGAGCAGCCCAGTACATATTTTGTCGAAGATCGCTCCAATCAAGAAGAACTAGACCGCTTACGCATCCAGGATCACATGCTAACCACGGCCATGGGAGGGGTCTTGCCAGAGCAGCCTGATCCGACCGCAATCCTTCGTGTGCTCGATATCGGTTGCGGCACAGGGAGCTGGTTAATTGAGCTAGCAAAAACCATACCGACCTGTACCTTGCTCATCGGCGTGGACGCGAGCCTCACCTATATCCAGTATGCTCGCGCGCAGGCTGTAGCCGCTACAGTCAGTAACCGGGTGGAATTTCACGTCGCAGATGCGCTACGGATGCTCGAATTCCCCAAGGGTTTCTTCGATCTGGTCAATCATCGCCTGGCAGCAGGCTGGATGCGAACCTGGGAGTGGACCAAACTCCTGCAAGAGTACCAGCGGGTGGCCCGCCCAAAGGGCATCGTTCGCATCACCGAGCCCGAGTGGATACCCGTCAGTAGCAGCCCCGCCCTCACGCACCTCTTTGAGTTGTTCCTGCAAGCCTCCTTCAAAGCAGGCCATCTCTTTACAGAGAGCAGTGATGGGCTGACAAGCAAGCTGACCCACATGTTACAGCAGTCCGGTCTCTCTGAAGTGCAAACGCGAGCCTCGATCTCGTACTATCAGGCTGGAACTCCCGCAGGAGAACATTTTATTAAGGATGTGCATCTCCTCTTTCGGACAATTACACCCTTCTTGCAGAAGTGGATGCAGATGCCCGATGATTATGAGCAGATCTACCAACAGATGCTCAGTGAGACCCTGCAGCCAGACTTCACAGCTACAGGGGGTCTGCTGACCGCCTGGGGAAAGGTAAGCAGGTAGAACCTGTTTATTTTCAGCAAGGCAGAAAGAGAAAAGAAGGATGAGTGTTTTGTCATCTCCATTCAAACGATCGCGTTCCGAGGCTATAAGTGCCGAACAGACACCAGGGATCATATTAAGCGAACGCAGCCTGATCGTACTCGCATTGGTGCGCCTGTTTGTTGGTTATCTCTGGTTTCAACAATTATTCTGGAAAATGCCTCCAGACTTTGCGGGGTTGCGCAAGTATGTGGTTGAGGAAAGCCACTATGCCTTTTTTCCTGGTTATGCATCCTTTGTGCAACAGGTCTTTTTGCCTCATTTCCTGGTGCTCGGTGCAAGTGTCTGGATCGCGGAACTGCTGGTGGCCCTTAGCCTGATGCTGGGTCTGTTCAGCCGCGCAGGGGCAGTGCTGGCAACGCTGCTCGCTGTGCAACTCTATGTGGGTCTGGCAGTCGCACCAGGAGAATGGATCTGGACCTATGGCATGCTGGTGTTGCTAGGCATTATCCTGATCGCGCTTCCTACAGGACGGCGCCTGGGCATTGATCAGTGGCTCGCCCCGCACCTGCGTGCGAGCGCAGATACCAGCCGTGCGCGACGCTTTCTCGGCTGGTTTGTCTAGCGCAGAAGAAACGCTCAGAGGAAAAAGATGAAAGTACTTTTCAATGGACTCATCGCGGGGCTCCTGGCTGGGGCCTTGATCGGCGTGCTCTTTTTTGTTGACGCAGGTCCGGGGGGACTCTTGCACACCCCGGCGCGCTGGCTCTCTCTGGATAATGCAACCACTGGCAAGTGGATCGGTCTGGGCATTTTGCTTTTGCTGGGCGCACTCTTTGGAGCGCTGTTTAGCCTGACCCAGCGTCAGGGCACAACACGGCTTGGACGCTCACTGCTCTGCGGTCTCCTCACTGGTGTGGCCTTCTGGGTGCTGATCCCGTTTTTGTTGGAAGTAGTGCTCAAAAATCACGGCTTCCTCGATCTCGGCGGGTTCCTTTTAACCTTTGTCCCGTTGCTGGTCTATGGAGTTGCTCTGGGAAGCATCTACTATCAACGAACAGGAGACCGAGCCAATGGCTGAGCATTAGGATAAACACTCACTTGCCTCTAAGCAAGCTGTTTGCAAAGTCAGCGAACGCATTCCTTCGGCGCGCGTTATGCTAGCGGAAACCAAGCAAGGCCACCTGGCGAATAATCGTCAGCGCATTTTCGCTGCCATTTGCCGCTCCTTTTTCAAAATCGCCCTCGTGTTGCGCCATCTGATTAGTGACATAGGCAAAGCAGAGAATAGGATACTGTTTAGCCTCCGCGAGGGCATAAAGAGCCGCCGCTTCCATTTCAATAGCAAGCAGACCCTGCTCGCGTCCCCAGGCCAGCATAGCTTCTGTTTCGCGAAACGGGGCGTCAGTGGTCCAACTGCTGCCAGCGTGAAGTCGAAGCCGGGTTTGATCCCAGTGCTGCAGGATCATTGCGCGCAAAGCCGGTGACAAGCTACTGTAGGCGGTGGGAGGCAAATAGTGATAGCTGGTACCTTCATCACGCAAGGCATGCTCAATCAGCACGACATATGGCGGGTGATCGACTTCAAGCAATTGTCCTGCTGACGTAATACTGACAAGCAACTGGCAGCCAGATGCGAATAGTTCTTCGGCAATCAGCACCGCAAAAGACGCTCCTACCACACGGCCAATCAGACCAAATTCCCATCCATCCCAGACCACGGTGTAGAGCCTCGTATGATAGCAAGCCCAGGTGGAGTGAATCTGGGTATGGTTGTGTTCGCGCAAATAATCAAGCAGATCTCCATCCGGGTCCAACACGCATAAAGCAGGGACACGTCCCTGTGCCAACCCTTTTTGGCGACGAGCTTCACGCAAGAGATTTTCGGCGGTAAAAACCGAGGGTTGGTCGTAGGCTTTGCGTTTCAATAAAGGGGTCTGTTCATCAAGATTCATATATGCACTCATATCCTTCATGCTTGTTTTCCCCATATGGCTGCTTTAGGAGGCAGCAAGACCAAAGGTCTCCGCAAACAGTGGGTTTAAAGCACGTAAATCAAGCAGCGTTTCATTGAATCAAACACGCAGATAGGTAGCAAAACATCAACTCCTTCTTTGAGGCGTGTGTCACTTATGTGAGTTGGTCAAGGGCAGTGAGAATTGCAGCAGGTTCCAGGCGATGGGTATAATCGGGATCGATAAAAGCAAGAGCAATCGTGCCGTCCTGGGCGATCACATAGCTTCCAGGCATGGGAAGCTCCCACATCTCACTCCCATTGACCCTTGAGAGATCCAGACCTATTCTTTGCTGTACAGCTTGCACTTCTGACGAAACTGTGAAGACCAGTCCATATGCTCGTGCGACTGTGTTGCCGCTGTCACTCAACACGGGAAAGCTCAGCTCCATTTTCTCGCTAGCAGAGAGCGAATTGTCCGGCGTCTGAGGAGATACGGCGACCAGAGTAGCACCTGCCAGGTGAATCTCAGAGAGGATTGCTTGATACGAACGCAGCGCAAGATTGCAATAAGGACACCAGCCACCTCGGTAAAAGATCAGGACAACGGGACCTTTTAGAAGCAATTGGGAGAGTTGTATGCTTTCGCCATTCACGTTTGGTAAGACAAAGTCAGGAGCTTTGTCGCCTTGTTTAATACTCTGATGAGCAAGACCAGATTGAATGAGATCCTGGATGCCTGTGGCAAACGCTTCTTTAACTGGTGCTGGTATGTTACGTTTACTTTGGAAATTTTCAATCTGTTGTTGCAAGCTCAGGATATGGTGTTCGGTTGCCATAGTAAAATATCTCCAGTCTGTAGAACGGTCTTTTAGAAGGACAGAAAACCATGGGGCAGACGATGGTCGTTTAATGGAATGATCCACCAATTCTAAAGCAGAAATGGCTTCAAACGAAGGATCTGTCTCTGCTAGAAGCATTTTATCGAGATGCTATGATGTAAACGAACGAGAAAATGGATCTATTTATTCCCTACCTGTTTTCGCTGCTTCACTTTTATTTTACTGAGGCGTTATCTCGGCCCGCTTTTTATAGAAGTGTCTGGTAAGTAAACCAGACAAACATGTTTCTTCTGCAAAGAGTGCTCGGTCCCACACTCGCGAAGAAAATCGCCGGGACTGGCAAAAGGGGTTCACATTCGTCAGGCCACGCTCTTTCCGGTCGTTCGATAGACTCCCATTTACACCTTTGTGAGAAGAGCGAGCGCCTGCTCGACAGTCGCATATTCATGAACAATAGCCATGAATGCCTGTGTCACTTGTCGCGGAGAGGGATGCTGAATAATATTGCGCCCATAGACAATCCCAGAGGCTCCCGCTTGCATCATGGCAACTGTGCGCGCGAAGATCTCGCGATCTGAGACTTTTCCTCCACCACGTGGCAGAACTGGTTTCCCAGAGGCGGCCTCAATAATACGTGGGTATTCCTCCAGGCGATCACAAGGATCTGCTTTAATAATATCCGCTCCTAACTCAACCGCTTGTCGGACCAGAGGCACGATTTTTTCACTATTTCCATCTACCATGTAGCCTCCTGCGATCTCATTCGCTTGCATGACTAACGGCTCTACCATCAATGGCATCCCATAACGTTCACACACAGGTTTCAGTTGACAAACATTTTGGATACATTGATGATAGAGTTCTGGCTGCTCAGGCAAAAGTAGCAAATTCACGACGACACAGGCAGCATCCAATGCCAACGCTTGCTCGATAGGATCATGAATCAACTGAGAAAAGAGAAAACGTGGCAGGACACGCCCATAGATATTCGCGGCATCGGCGCGTAATACCAACGCCGGTTTTTGCTTCCCTGGGACACCTTGTAAAAGCGGAGCCTGACCTGCACTGAGTTGAATCGCATCTGGATTCGCGGCCACAATCGTTTCAATCGTCTGCTTGATATTTTCAATGCCGACCAGGAAAGAACCTTCGTTAAAAAAACCATGATCGATAGCAACGTCAAAGCATTTACGATCAGGACCAAACAAACGATTGAATCTCGCGGTAACAGACATAACCTCACTCCTTTTTAGAATACCTTTGTACCAGGAAATGTTTCATCACGCGGTGCGATTTAACTTGAGTAAACTTGATTGCGCTTGATTGTAATCTTTTCTCAGAGAGTTGTCAAGCTTTTAGAGCGGGATGCGAGACTATTAAATGTACTCCAGCGCATCTATGGAAAGGCTAAAAACCAGGCAAAAACAGCAACCAGAGCACGAGCATTACACTCAATCCAGAGAGATTGATTGTGCAAGGACTCTTAACAAGTAGGCCAAAATTACCTGCACTTACAAATTAGTCAGATTTAATCAACAACGATCATGCATTTACATCAGCATAAGGCTCTCAAGTCCCTGGGAAAAGGAGCATTTTGTGAGTATGCAAGAGATACGTTTTGGGATTATTAGGGTGGATGATTCACCTTATGATGGAGATAGACAGAGGAGAGAAGCATGGATGCTCTTTCGGCATCATCTGGCCGGGCTGGCCAGAGTTGTATATCGTCATTCATCTCTCATCGGGAAGCGGAATCCTGCGCTTCTTCTCGCAGGCGTTGTACGTCGCGCATCGGGGGAACGCCAAAGAAGCTTTTGTACTCCCGATTGAAGTGGGAGGTGTCCTGGTAGCGACTCTCACCCGTTTCGCCTATCATTTTAATTGGAGAATTGGAGATATCGTTTCTGAATCATTGACACTTTCATTAAATTACATGTTTTTAATATAGACTATAACTTATTTATTAGGTATAATATAATACTATATGGTAGTGTTTCCACATGATTGAGTGTAGGCCAGAGCTATCTCTGGTTTCTCACACTTTTTTCTATGAGTAATTTGCCATAGAGCATCTCGCTCACCCTTCTATTGTCCTAACTGCTACAGAGCACCCTTGCTCTCATTTGATGGTGCTCGTATGAGATCGAAAGAATGGTATAGATGAACGATCTATTGACAACTACCAATTTTCTGACACTTACCTACGATGAGCTTGAAGAGCGAAACATTATAGCGCGCGACAAACGCGACACATCCCCACCTGAAGAGCAAGAGCAAGAGTATCGAACGTATCTAGAAAGCGAGAAACGCGTTAAAGCGGTGACCCTTTGTTTCTCTGACCTGGAAGGTCGGTTCCATACGTTAGATTTTGATAAGGATTATCTCCTTGCTTCAGCGGATAATCTGACCTTTGATGGATCTTCCATTCATGGATTTACCTTGCAGCACGAATCAGATCTGCGCTTACAAGTGGACTGGACGAGTTTCTTATGGCTCCCCGCAGATCTTTTCGGGGCAGGAAAGGTACTCGTGTTTGCAAATGTACTCGACCGGGAAGGAGAGCCATTTTCAGCTGATTTTCGAGGTGTGTTACAAAAATACTTGCGCGAGTTGAAAAGCACAGAAGGTTTGACCGCGAATTTCTCAGCAGAAATTGAAGGATTTGTTGTGGAAGGCGTTCATGCTGAACAACATTTTGATGAGAAAAAAGGCTTCCGTCTTATCTCAAATGGTGGTTATTTCCACGCGCTGCCACTCGATCCATTGCGGCGATTTGTTGACGCTTCTGCTACTGTCCATCGCGCCCTGGGATTCAAAAACGAAAAGGCTCATCCAGAAGTAGCTCCATCACAGTTTGAAATAAACTTTTCTTATGCCAACGCTTTACGCACAGCAGATCTCATTCAACTGTACAAGCTGGTCTGCCGCCAGGTTGCAAGTAACATGGGATTGACTGCTACATTCTTGCCGAAGCCCTGTATGGGTATCAACGGGACTGGTATGCATGCCAATCTTTCTCTGTCCAAAAATGGCAAAAATATTTTCTACGAGAAAGATGGCAAACAAGGTCTGTCGTCAATAGCGCACGATTTCATTTCTCGCATTCTCAATCACGCTCAGGACATGTGTCTGGTCTTGAATGCAAGCGTCAATTCCTATCGCCGACTCGACCCACACTTTGAGGCCCCTAACCAGATTCAAGTCTCATCGATTGACCGGGGATCGATGGTACGTATTCCAGTGGGCAACGAGAAAACGGCACGTATCGAAGTGCGTTCCGTTGGAGCTGATGCGAATCCTTATCTGCTTGTCTATACCCTGATCAAGACTGGTTTGAATGGAGAACCCTTGTCTGCTGAACAGGAAGAGAGCAAGGAAGTACAACTTCTGCCAGGGAGCATTCAGGAAGCGATTAGATTTTTCGAGTCAAGCGAGGCAATGAAGAAAATCCTGGGTGAGACTAACATAGAGAAATATCTTTTCTTTAAGCAGGCGGCAGCAGATCGCAGTCCCAAAAATCTAGGAACGCTGATTAAGACATCTGAGATTGTTTATCACCACGAAGTGACTAATCAGTCTTTATGGAATACATTCTAAATCGCGTTAGTCATGAAGACGCAACTTTTTGGTAGAGCCACATTATCTGGTGGAGGAATGTGAGATCCAAATTAGCTGCCGCAAATAACGCAAGTGCCATAGAGGGCCGATACATCGGCCCTCTATGGCACTTCAGCTAAAACAGTCACACTTTCAAGTCATCCACCAGTTAACGGGGTCTTACCAATTTTTTCACAAAAGCCCGCAATTCAGGAATAGCCGCATGGAAAGTGTTGCTGTCCCGGTTTGGTGGAATCGTCTCTTTTTCACTAAAACGGGCTAACAACACAACTCCGTTCCTAGCGATCAGTTCTTGCACGGCCTGCCTCGCTTAAGAAGATCATTTATGAGCAGTTCGATCTGCTGGGTACAGAGGCGCTGCCCGTGCTCTGGCGCGAACTGGCCCGCCATTCCTCTCCACGGACAACGCCGTTCGTGCAGGCAATGCGAGGGAAACGAGGGCCAGAGAGACAGAGGCAGAATTCTGGCAAGCTTTTTAGCACTCTTTATTTATAAGTGGGGACAACTAACGGATTGCGCTCTGCAAAAGGCCGTTTTGGAGTACCTCAGGTTCAAGCTCGGACGCTCATAGATAGATATTCGCGACATCGGCGCACAATACTAACGCCGGTTTTTGCTTCCCTGGGACGCATTGTATGCCTCATTACGCTGTGCGATTTAATTTGATTAGAATTGATTGTGTTTAATTGTAATCTTCTCTCAGAGAGTTTTCAAGCTTTTAGATCAGGATGCTGGACCAGTAAATGCTGGCCAACGCATCTATGGAAAGGCGCATAACCAGGCAAAAACGGCAACCAGAGTATAAGCCCTTACACTCAATCTAGAGAAACTGTGCAAAGACTCTTGACATGTATGCCAAAATTACCTACACTTACAAAGTAGTCAGCTTTAATCAACAATGATCATGTATTTACATCGGAAGAAGGCTCTAAAGTCCCTGGAAAAAGGAGTCATTTTGTGAGTATGCAAGAGATACGTTTTGGGATTATTGGGTGTGGATTGATGGGACGTGAGTTTGCCAGCGCGGCTGCTCGTTGGTGCCACTTGCTCGATATGGATGTTCAACCCAGGATTGTGGCTGTGTGCGATGTGAATCCAAAGGCTGTCGAATGGTTTGAGCGTGCTCTCCCTGATTTGCGCCTCGTCACCAACGATTATCATGACTTGCTGGAGCATGCCGATGTTGATGCCATCTATTGTGCTCTTCCACATAACTTGCACGCTCAAGTCTATCGAGACATCATTCAGGCGGGCAAACATCTGCTTGGAGAAAAACCCTTCGGTATTGATCTGGCAGCAAACAGGTCCATTCTTGAGGCCATCAAACAACAGCCAGAACTCTTAGTGCGTAGTTCCTCGGAGATACCTTTTTTCCCTGGGGCCTATCGCCTGGCTCAATGGGTGCGCGAAGGACGCCCTGGCACCATTATTGAGGTTGAGGCAGGCTTCTGGCACAGTAGTGATCTCAATCCACTCAAGCCAATCAACTGGAAACGCCGCACCAGCTCAAATGGCATCTATGGATGCATGGGTGATCTTGGCATGCATGTTTTGCACCTTCCCCTACGCTTCGGTTGGAAACCACAGACAGTGCGTGCTTTCCTCTCCAATATTGTGGCGGAGCGACCCGATGCAGAGGGAAAGATGGTGCCCTGTGATACATGGGATAATGCGATCCTGGCTTGTGATGTGGTCAACGACAAGCAATCTTTCCCTCTGACGCTTTCAATAAAGCGGATCGCTCCTGGGCATGCCAATACCTGGTTTTTACGTGTCATTGGTACCTCGCTGTCTGTCGAGTTTAGTACCAAAGACCCTAAAGCCTTGCGCTGGCTCTCCTACACTCCCGGCGCTGAGCAGATCTGGCAGAGCATCGATATGCCTTATCATTCGGCGTATCCGAGCATCACGGGCGATATCTTTGAATTTGGCTTCTCTGACTCGATCCTACAAATGTGGGCCGCCTTCTGTGACGAACTGGTCCATCGTACGGATATGCGACAGCCGCTCTACTGCGTTACTCCTGAGGAAACGCACATAAGTCATCAGCTTTTCACCGCGGCCTTAGCATCCCATGAGAGACAGCAGGTAGTAGCGCTCGATCTCTAAACGGTCTGGGTACTATGGAGGCATTCCTGGCAGCGTATAGACGACGCTTACACCCCTCGTCTGGCGAGAAAGGATAGAGCAATTTTACGGCAATTGTTGTCGTTTTGTACCAAAATGAGTGTGTTCTCTCTCTTTTTACAAGGAAATACCTCCATATGATGATCCCTCGACCAGAATACCCGCGACCACAATTTGTGCGCCCGGTCTGGCTCTGTTTGAACGGCGAATGGCAATTCGAGATCGATGCGGGCGACAGTGGTCTGGAGCGAGGATTGGTGGAGCGCGAGCTGCACGACCGCATTCTTGTACCGTTCTGTCCCGAATCAACGCTCTCTGGTATCGGCAAGACTGATTTCCTCAACGTCGTCTGGTATCGCCGTCTGGTCACTATCCCCGTTGATTGGGCCGGGCAACGTGTCTTCCTCCACTTTCAAGCGGTCGATCACGACGCAACCGTCTGGGTCAATGGGCAGGAGTTGGCCCGTCATCGGGGAGGTTTTACGCCGTTTTGTATGGAACTGCCCGCGCACCTGAGCGGCCACGAGATCACCATTGTCGTGCGCGCGCGCGATCCCAATCACGTGCCGCAAGCGCGGGGGAAACAGGCTCAGACATATGCAAATGCAAGTTGTGTGTATACACGCACGACAGGTATCTGGCAGACGGTCTGGCTGGAGCCCGTGCCGGAGATTGCCCTGTGTCGTCCGCGGCTAACGCCCGACGTGGCCAACAGCCTGATTCGCCTGGTGCAACCGCTCAGCGGCCATCGTGCTGGTCTGCGTCTGCAAGCCAGTCTGCGGGACCAGCACGGCGTGATCTGTACCGTGAGTTGCGAGACGGGCTGGGATCTCGCGCCTCACCTCGACTTGCCTATCCCACAGGACCGCCGTTCTCTCTGGTCGCCAGCACACCCCTTTCTCTATGACCTGGATATCCAGCTCCTCGATGGGGAGGCAGTCATCGATCAGGCCAGCAGCTACGCTGGCTTGCGCAGCGTTTCTATCGAGGGCAAAGCTGTCACGTTGAACAGGCAGCGGCTCTTCCAACGTCTGGTGCTTGATCAGGGCTACTACCCTGATGGCATCATGACTGCACCCAGCGATGAAGCCTTGCGCCACGATATCGAACTCAGCATGGCTGCAGGCTTTAATGGCGCGCGCCTGCATCAGAAGATCTTTGAGGAACGCTTCCTCTATCACGCGGATCGCCTGGGCTATCTGGTGTGGAGCGAATTCGCCGATTGGGGTTGCGGTGGATTTGGACCGCTTGAAGCTCATCAGCAACCGGGCGCGACCTATATCACGCAATGGCTGGAGGCACTGGAACGCGACTACTCCCACCCCTCGATCATCGGCTGGTGTCCGCTCAATGAGACGTGGCAGCCCATCACCGACCGCGTGACCGTGCTCGACGATGTGACCCGCGCGGTCTTTCTGGCAACCAAAGCCTTCGATCCCACACGTCCGGTGCTAGATGCGTCCGGCTACAGCCATCGTGTGCCA
Organism: Candidatus Paraktedonobacter carboxidivorans; assembly: GCA_041156125.1. Lineage (GTDB taxonomy): Bacteria > Chloroflexota > Ktedonobacteria > Ktedonobacterales > Ktedonobacteraceae > Paraktedonobacter > Paraktedonobacter carboxidivorans. Next base: position 4,265 of record JBEVTI010000012.1, on the reverse strand, counting down.
GAGACCGATATCTACGATAGCCATGATTATGAACAGGACCCGCTCCAGTTTGCCTCTCACCATGCCCCACTGACAGCCGGCAAACCATTTATCAATGACTATCAGCAACGCCCGATCTCGTTTGCCTACCGCAACCAGCCCTACATGGTGAGCGAGTTTGGGGGCATCTGGTGGAATGCCCAGCGCGATCCTGGCGATAGCACAACCAGTTGGGGGTATGGCGCCGCTCCCCAATCCCTTGAGGAATTCTATCAGCGCTTTGAGGGATTGTGCCAGGTTCTGCTGGACCATCCCGATATGTTTGGATACTGCTACACGCAGCTCACCGATGTGTTTCAGGAACAGAACGGTATCTATACCTTTGATCGCCGATCCAAGTTCGACCTGGCACACTTGCGCGCGATGCAAATGCGCCCAGCCGCATTTGAACGATGAAAGGGATCGCCATCTTTTCAGAAAGGACCTCGTCATCCCTTCGGTTCACTCTCTCAGAGGAGCCAACATGTGCTTGCCCTCACTAGCGTGACGCGCGTACTCATCTACCGGTCACATATGTTCATTTCGTTTCGTCATAGGAGTGACGAAGCATTTCAGCAGAGCACGAGGTCGCAGTCGAACTGCGGCGAGGTTTCCAACCCAAGTCAATATGAGGAGGTTTTTATGAGCCAACCTGAAAAGAAGAGCACGCCAGAATCTGCCAAAAGCACCGCCGTGATCACCAAAAAATCCAGAAGCTTTACAGACGAGGAACGAGCCGCGATGAAGGAGCGCGCCAAAGAACTGAAGGCAGAAGAGCGCGCCAACAAGAACAAGGCAGAAGGGGAAGGCGACGTACTCGCAAGGATCGCCGAGATGCCGGAACCAGAGCGCTCCATGGCCATGCGGCTCCATGAGATCATCAAAGCCAGCGCGCCAATCCTCGCGCCGAAAACCTGGTATGGGATGCCCGCATATGCCAGAGACGGCAAGGTCGTCTGCTTCTTCCAATGCGCGCAGAAGTTTAACACGAGGTACGCGACGCTCGGCTTCAGCGACACAGCGAACCTCGATGAAGGCGGCATGTGGCCGACCTCCTTCGCGCTGACGGAGTTGACCGCTGCAGAAGAAGCCAGGATTAGCGTGCTTGTGAAGAAAGCGGTAAGTTGAGGACGAAGCTCGCAACCAGGCCCCGCGCCTCTGGTCTTCCGTAGTTCGACAAATCGGTCACGACTCAAAGCTCAAAGCAAACTTTTAGAACAGATATCCTGATTGATGCCAGAAGTTCATCCACCAGGGTAAAGAACGCGGTGGCCAGGTGAGAGAGGAAAGAGGACGAAACGGTCGGCAAGAGGTATCTGGTCTATCTCTGGGATTATAAAAGCGCTCGTTTTTATCAGGAATGCATCCAGCAGCAAACAGCAGAAGGGCTGCTCATCGATCAGTGATGTAGCCCTTCTGCTGTTTGCTGCTATTCATGACACCGCGCGGGCGAAAGTGTCAGAGCAAATTGGTTGAGAGAAAATTAGGTGGCAGCCGCTGGTAACACCTGCTCTTTGAATAGCTGCAGGGTTTCGATATCGCCCGGCACGAGGACGATGATAAAATATTGCATACCAGAGCGGGCGAGGGCGCGATAGACATCAATCGCTGTCTCGACCGTTGCGATCATGGCAGTAGGTTCCATCATGCTGCGCAGTGGAGGCGGCAGTAGATCGAGTTTAGCGGCAGCCTCTGCCTGGGTTTTACCCAGCAGCAGGGGAATCATGCTGTGGGTGCGCAGAATAGCGGTTGAGGGGCGTCCGAAAGTCTGACAGTACGTCGCGATTACCTCGTTTTTCCGCAGCACGTCGTCCAGAGTGAAGGCACTGCCGATCTCGGCTGCTGGCCCAAAGTTGGAGGCGTCAGCATACTGAGCGACCTGGCGCAGGGTGACGCGCTCGCCACCTCCGGCAATGAGCAGAGGAATATGCGGCTGCTGAACTGGTCCAAAGGCGATCTCGACCTGCTGGATCTGGAAAGAGTTGCCAGCAAACGCGAAAGGAGATCCGCTCCAGACTCCTTTCAAGATCTGCACGACCTCTTCCAGAGCGTCCTGACGCTCGCGGACTCGACGAAAGGGAATGCCCAACTGCGCGAATTCAAAGCCGAAATCCCCAATCCCTAGACCAAGGACCAGTCGCCCCTGACTCCAACGATCAATATCACTGGCGGAGCGGGCCAGGGCAAGGGGTGAACGATAGAAAATACAATTGACGAGTGGACCCAGGCGGATCTTGTGAGTGACAGCAGCCAGAGCTGCCAGGTGAGCCCAACAATCAGGCATCAGGAGCGGGTGATCGGGTACCCAGATTGAGTCGTATCCTAGTTCTTCTGCCGCCTGCGCGTACTCGGTCGTCCGATGCCAGTCAATACCTGTATCAAGGAAACCGACACCCGCACGAAGCTGTTGAAGTCCTTCTTGTACCCAGGGATGAATCACGTGTTGATCTTGTTGTGCTGCTTGCATGCACGTTCAACCTGCCCTTTCTTGTCTTGCCAATCCAGGAGCTACCATGACGATTTTCTCATGTATTGTATCCAGCGATAAGAAGGAGTGTCAATTGTGCGGCGCGACGAGCCAGTGAACAAGCAAATGTTGAGCATGGAAGATGCGGAAGATCCACCAAATCTGGCCAACAACACTTCTCTATAGGTCTATGGTCTTCTCCTTCTCGTGTTGTTCAAAGAGGCCAGAGATGGGGCAGAGCACAAAGCAGCAGCGATAGTGCGATGCTTCTGGCCTCTGACCCCTTTCCTAGAGACAAGTATGGCTGAGAAGCAGAGCAAACACCACTACAGAGTCCTGCAGTTTCGAGGGCCAAAAAGGGTGAGCGCTGTAGGGTAGAAGCAAGAAGAAATCAGGTGAAAAGGTATCTCGTTCGGCTTCCTCTTGACACGTTGTTCCTTGTGGTTTACTATATCCACATCGCATCTATCCTATTTGATTAGATGCGATGTGGATATAGTAAACCTTCGCAATGTTGCACGAAAGAGGCGTTCCTTTGACGCCTCTTTCGAGAACACTCGCGATCTTTTGCTCACTGGCCGCTATTCAGTTTACAGGATTGCCAAATATTCGCTTTCATGATTTGCGGCATACCGCAGCAACCACGCTTTTAGCGTTGGGAGTCAACCCAAAAATCGTGCAGGAAATGTTGGGACACACGGAGATTAGCATGACGATGGATATCTATTCTCACGTCTTGCCAACCATGCAAAGGGAGGCGATGCACAAGATGAATACGGCGCTGCGGGGCTAAAAGGAGTTTTGTCGTCAAACGGGGAACATGGCACAAACAAAATCGCCTCAATCCGCTCCAGGAGCGGGCTGAGACGATCAGAAAAGGGCAAATGGTAGCGCATACGGGATTCGGTACAGCTTGTTTTTCGACGTTTGTTATGATGGCTCGATAAGCCTGTGGAGTGACTTTATGCCTTAGAGAAATTTGCTGCTATCCCAGGATGTTTGTGGAGGTTGCTGTACTCGTTGCTGTAGTGAGTTGTGGAAAACTACTCATTTGGCTTTTCGAGCAAAGAGGTGTCCTGGTAGACATCCGTAACAGAGAAGCGTACTCCAAGGCTTGTTAATTCTACAGTATCACCTAACCGGAGTGTATAGAGGGTCCAGAAGCCGTGTTTTTCACGACGAAACAGTTCAATAATCGGAAACTGAGCACTGACAAGCAGGATCTCTTGAATGCTTGGGCAGGAACGATACTGTAAAGACTTTTCGCCTCGATCACGGGCTTCAGTCGCAGGAGAAAGGACCTCTACAACCAGAGAGGGATAGCGAATGGCATCTTGCGCGCCTCTGTCTCGTGGGTCACAGCTTACTGTCACATCGGGACACACACGATACTTTTCAGATACTTGAAAATAGACATCTGAATTATAGACAATACAACCACGCCCTCTGACCAGTTCTCTCAGTATCCCATTAGCATTGGAACCAATGATAGAATGGTCAGGGCTTCCACCAGTCATCATGTAAACATGGCCATCAAGGTACTCATACCTATGTTCTGGGTCTTTCTTTAAGGTTGCAAAGTACTCTTCAAAGCTTACCCGTTCATCATGGATATTGTGTTGTATTGCCATAGATTGCCTCTTTTCTAACGGCCAGTCACCGAAGAATGCCTATCCGCTGGCTTCATTATATCATAGTTGGTATTGTCAACTTGGGACCAGATCTGAGCAATGTGTTAAAATAGCAGGATGAAAACAAACGTCACTGCTCCCGATTACAA